>NZ_PVTG01000003.1 GCF_003002915.1 Geodermatophilus tzadiensis
GTTGAGGTCGGTCGTCACAACCCGAGCCTGAACACCCTCCGTCCGCGTCTACAGCGCCCTTCGACCCTTCGGGTCGATAGGACTTACTCGTCTAGGTGGTCACCGCCCGCCCCACCCGTCCGGGACAGGGGCTGTGGACGCCGCTGCGGCCTGTGGACGGACGGAGCGGGCCGGCGCCCGGGCGTCCTACCGTCGCCGCCGTGCCTGCCTCCCCGGACCCCGCCGGCCCGCCCGACGGCGCCCTGCGGCCGCCCGCCGTGCCCGGTTACCGGCTCGAGCGGCTGCTCGGCCGAGGGGGCTCGGGTGAGGTCTGGCGGGCGGTTCCCCGGGCCGGCGGCCGACCCGTGGCCGTCAAGGTCCTCCTCGCCGGGGACGCCGAGCGGCAGGCGCGCGAGGCGGCGCTGCTCGGCGCGCTGGACCACCCGCACCTGGTCCGGCTGCACGAGGTGGTGCACCAGCCGCGCCGCGGCGGACCGGCCCGGGTCGCGCTCGTCCTCGACCTGCTCGAGGGCGGCAGCCTGGCCGACCTGCTGGCCCGGCGCGGCCGGCTGCGACCCGGGGAGGTGGTGACCGCGCTCGCGCCGGTGGCAGCGGCGCTGGCCTGCGCCCACGGGCAGGGCGTCGTGCACGGTGACCTGTCCCCGGGCAACGTCGTCTTCACCGCCGAGGGCCGTCCGGTGCTGACCGACCTGGGGGTGGCCCGGGTGCTGGGGGAGGAGGCCGCGGGCGCGGTCACGCCGGCCTACGTCGACCCCGCCGTCGCACGCGGTGCGGCACCGGGCCCGGCGTCGGACGTCTTCGGTGTCGCGGCCGCGGCCTTCCACGCCCTGACCGGGGTGGCGCCGTGGAACGCGGCGACCCCGGCCGACACCCTCGCCGTGGCCGCGACCGCGGAGCTGCCCGACCTCGCCGAGCTGACCCCGGGAGCTCCACCCGCGCTGCTGGAGGTCGTCGCCCGCGGCCTGTCACCCGATCCGCACGACCGGGGCTCGGCGGCGGCGTTCGCGCTGGACCTCCGGCACGCCTGCCGTCCCGAGCCCGTGCTCCTGTCTCCCGCGGACGGGGCCGCTGCGGATGCGGGTGCCGGACGGGTCCCGCGCACCGAGCTCACCCACGAGGTCCCCGGACGGCACCGGCGCCCGCCGCCGCGGGAGGTCCGGCCGGCTCCGCGCCGCCTGCTCCGCCTGCCCCGGCCGGGCGGCCCGCTGCTGCGGCGCGCCGCGGTGGCCCTCGGCGTGGCCGGGCTCGTGGTCGGCGCCGTCTGGCTGGGGACGGTGTGGACCCGGTCCGGTCCCGGGGGTGCCGACGGACCCGCCGCCGCGATGGCTGCGGCGACCGCGGGCTCGCCCGGCACGTCGTCCGTCTCGGCCCCGTCACCCCCACCCGCCCCGTCCACCGCCCGGACCCCCTCACCCGAGCCGACTCCCTCGTCCGAGCCGACCTCCTCGCCGCCACCCGCAGCCGGACCCGGCACGGCGGACGCCGACTGGCCGACCGTCCTCACCGGGCTCTACGCACGCCGGGCCGAGGCGCTGTCCAGCGCGTCCGCGGCGGGGCTCGGGGACGTCTACACACCGGACAGCGCCCTGCTCGCCGCCGACCGCGCCTACGTGGAGGCGCTCGCGGCCTCCGGCGAGGTGCTGCGCGGCTTCCGGCCCGTCGTGGAGGAGGTGACGGCGACCGGCCTGCCTGACGCCGGCGGCCGGGTGGTGCTGCGGCTGGTGGACAGCTGGCCGTCCTACGACGTCGTCGCCGTCGACGATCCCGGCGGCGTGCCCCGGCGGACCGAGGCCGGTCGGGAGCGGACCCCGGTCAGCATGGTGCTGGTCCGCACCCCCGGGGGCTGGCGGATCGAGTCGGCCGGGCGGCTGACGTGAGGCCGGTCAGCCTCGGGCGAGGGCGTCGCGCAGTGCCGCGGGCAGGTCGGGATGGGTGAAGCGGTAGCCGGCGGCCTGCAGCTTCGCGGGGACGGCGCGCTGCCCGGCCAGGACGCTGGAGCGGCCGAACTCGCCCAGGGCCAGCCGGATCACCGGCGCGGGCACCGGGAGGACGGCCGGCCGGTGCACGGCCCGGGCGAGGTCCCGCACGAAGTCGGCGTTGGTCACCGGGTCGGGACCGGTCAGGTTCACCGGGCCGGACACCCCGTCGGCGGTGAGCAGGAAGCGGATGGCGCCGACCTCGTCGGCCAGGCCGATCCACGGCCAGTACTGGCGGCCCGAGCCCATGCGGCCACCGAGCCCGGCGCGGAACACGGTGCCGAGGATCCGCACCAGCATCGCGCCGCGGCCGATGACGAGCCCGGTGCGCAGGGTGGCCACGCGCACCCCGGCGTCGGCGGCCGGGCGGGTGGCGTCCTCCCACTGCACGCAGACGCGGGCCAGGAAGTCGTCGCCGGCCGGGCCCTGCTCGTCGGTGACGCGGTCGCCGGTGTCGCCGTAGTAGCCGACGGCCGACGCCGACAGCAGCACCCGGCGGCGACCGGGTTCCTCGGCGGCGACGGTCGCCAGCGCCTCGCTGAGGGTGCGGGTGCTGTCGACCCGGCTGCCGAGGACGTCCCGGCGGTAGCCCTCGGTGAAGGGGCGCGGGCGGATCGGCGTACCGGCCAGGTTGACCACCGCGTCGACGTCGCGCAGCAGCGTGGCGTCGATGGAGTGGTGCTGGGGCTCCCAGCGGTGTTCGTCGGCGGTGCGGGGGGTGCGGCGGACCAGGCGGATGACCTCGTGCCCGTCGGCCCGCAGGGCGGGGACCAGGGCGTTGCCGATGAGTCCGGACGCGCCGGTGACCGCGATCTTCATGACCCTCCTCGATCCCCCTGGCCGGGACACGGACGGGCCCCGGCGCGCACGCCGGGGCCCGACCGGGGGACGTCAGGCGAGACCGAGCTCGCCCTCGAACTGACCTGCCTCCAACCGGTCCTTGACCGTGGTGAGGAAGCGGGCGGCGTCAGCGCCGTCGACGATCCGGTGGTCGTAGGTGAGGGCCAGGTAGACCATCGACCGGACCGCGATGACCTCGCCGAGGTCGGGGTCCTGCACGACCACCGGACGCTTCACCACGCTGCCGGTGCCCAGGATCGCCACCTGCGGCTGGTTGATGATCGGCGTGTCGAACAGGGCGCCGCGGCTGCCGGTGTTGGTCAGCGTGAACGTGCCGCCGCCCAGCTCGTCGGGGGTCACCTTGTTGAGCCGGGTGCGCTCGGCCAGGTCGGAGATCTTGCGGGCCAGGCCGCCGATGCTCAGGTCACCGGCTTCGCGGATGACCGGCACCAGCAGGCCGCGCTCGGTGTCCACCGCGACGCCGAGGTTCTCCGCGTCGTGGTAGGTGACCGTGCCGGCCTCCATGTCCACCGAGGAGTTCACGGCCGGGTGGGCCTTGAGCGCCTCGACGGCCGCCTTGGCGAAGAACGGCAGGAACGACAGCTTGACGCCCTCGCGTGCCTGGAAGTCCGCCTTGGCCCGGTCGCGCAGCTTGGCGATCCGGGTGATGTCGACCTCGACCACGGTGGTCAGCTGGGCGCTGACCGCGAGCGACTCGACCATCCGCTGGGCGATGACCTTGCGCAGGCGGGACATCTTCTCGGTGCGGCCCCGCAGCGACGGGTCGGGCTGGGCGGCCGGCGACGGGGTGGCCGGACGGCCACCGGCGGCAGCCGGAGCCGGGGCGGCCTCCGCGGCCGGAGCCGGGGCGGCGGCCTGCTCGGCGGCCGCGAGCACGTCCTGCTTGCGGATCCGCCCGCCGACACCGGTGCCGGTGACCGACTTCAGGTCGACCCCGTGCTCGGCGGCCAGGCGGCGCACCAGCGGGGTGACGTAGGTGCCCGCACCGTCAGCGGGTGCCGGAGCGGGCGCGGGCGCCGGCGCCGGGCCCTGCCCGCCGGAGGAGGCCGGGCGCGGCTGGGACGGAGGGGTGCTCTGCTGCTCGGCGACCGTCTCGGCGGCACCGGAGCCGTAGTCGGCACCGGCCGGGACCGACGGCGGGGGGCCGGGGGGCGCGGGCGCCGGAGGCTCCTGCCGCGGTGCCGCCGGCTGCGTGACGGGCGTGTCCTGCTGAGCGGGCGCCGGGGCGGGAGCGGACGGCGCGGGGGCGCTCGCCGCGGCACCGCTGCCGATGACGGCCAGCTGCGCGCCGACCTCGACGGTCTCGTCCTCGTTGACCGTGATCTCCAGCAGCGTGCCGGACACCGGCGCGGGGATCTCGGTGTCGACCTTGTCGGTGGAGACCTCCAGCAGCGGCTCGTCGGCGCTGACCTCGTCACCGACGGCCTTCAACCAGCGGGTGACCGTGCCCTCGGTGACGCTCTCGCCGAGCGCCGGCATGGTCACCGGCGTCCCCTCGCCGCCACCGCCACCGCCACCGCTGTCGGCCGAGGCCGGCGCGGGCTCCGGCTGCTGCTCCTGCTGGGGCGCGGCCTGCTGCTCCTGCGGGGCGGGGCCGGCGTCGTCGACCTGCTGGTCCGGCGTCTGCGGGGTGTCCTGGTCGTCCGCGGACGCCGGACCGCCGGCGCCGTCCCCGTCGCCCTCCCCGCCGATCACCGCGAGCTCGGCGCCGACCTCGACGGTCTCGTCCTCCGACACCAGGATCCGGCTGAGGACGCCCGCGGCGGGCGAGGGGATCTCGGTGTCGACCTTGTCGGTCGACACCTCGAGGAGGGGCTCGTCGACCTCGACCTGCTCACCCTCCTGCTTGAGCCATCGGGTGACCGTGCCCTCGGTGACGCTCTCGCCCAGGGCGGGCATGGTGACGGAGGTCGGCATCGGGGCAGGGCTCCTTCGTGGTGGCGGTGGGGGAGACGGGGTGCTCGGTCAGCTGTGCGCGTGCAGGGGCTTGCCGGCCAGGGCCAGGTGGGCCTCGCCGATGGCCTCGCTCTGCGTCGGGTGCGGGTGGATCAGGGCGGCCACCTCGTCGGGCAGGGCCTCCCAGTTGAAGATGAGCTGGGCCTCGGCGACGAGCTCGCCGACCCGGCTGCCGACCATGTGCACGCCGACGACCGGCCCGTCCTTCTGGCGGATCAGCTTGACCGCGCCCTGGGTCTTGAGGATCTGGCTGCGCCCGTTGCCGCCGAGGTCGTAGACGAGGGTCTCGACGTCGTCGCCGTACTTCTCGCGGGCCTGGACCTCGGTGAGGCCCACCGAGGCCACCTCGGGCTCCGAGTAGGTGACCCGCGGGACGCCGGCGTAGTCGATCGGCACGACCGGCAGCCCGGCGAGGCGCTCGGCGACGAGGATGCCCTCGCCGAAGCCGACGTGGGCGAGCTGCAGGGTGGGGATCAGGTCGCCGACGGCGGAGATGGTCGGGACGTTGGTCTGGCAGTACTCGTCGACCAGCACGTAGCCGCGGTCCATCGCGACGCCGGCCTCCTCGTAGCCCAGGCCCTGGCTGACCGGGCCCCGGCCGACGGCGACCAGCACGATCTCGGCCTCGAACTCCTTGCCGTTCTGCAGGCTGACCTTCACGCCGTTCTCGGTGTTCTGGACCGACGAGACGAGGTTGCCGAGCTCGAAGTTGATCTTCCGGCGGCGGAACGCCCGCTCGAGCAGCTTGGAGGAGCTCTCGTCCTCCAGGGGGACGAGGTGCTTGAGGCCCTCGATGATCGTCACGTCGACGCCGAAGGACTTCCAGGCGCTGGCGAACTCGCAGCCGATGACGCCGCCGCCGAGGATGATCGCCGAGGTCGGCACGCGGTCGAGCCCGAGGGCCTGCTCGCTGTCGATGACGCGGACGCCGTCGAGCTCGACGCCCGGGATGCTGCGGGAGTAGGAGCCGGTGGCCAGCAGGACGTGGCGGCCCTCGTAGGTCTCCCCGTTCACCGACACGGCGGTGGGGGAGACCAGCCGGCCCTCGCCCTCGACGTAGGTGATCTTGCGGCTCTTGATCAGCCCCTGCAGGCCCTTGTAGAGCCGGGAGATGACGCCGTCCTTGTAGGCGTTGACCCCGTCCATGTCGATGCCGGCCAGCGAGGTCTTGACGCCGAACTGCTCGCCCTCGCGGGCCTGGTCGGCGATCTCGCCGCTGTGCAGCAGCGCCTTGGTGGGGATGCAGCCCCGGTGCAGGCAGGTGCCGCCGACCTTGTCCTTCTCGATCAGGACGACCGACAACCCGAGCTCGGCCGCCCGCAGCGCTGCGGCGTAGCCACCCGAGCCACCACCGAGGATGACCAGGTCGGCGGGGGAGGTGGGTGCGCTCACGACGTGCTCCTCGAAGTCCGTGGATTGCCCCGTTCGTCCGAACGGGGGATGGTCCGCGCCCATCCTGCCACTCCGGAGATCGTCCGGCCGAGGGCGGCGACCGCGGCGGGGCGCACGTCGCCGGGGACGGCGCGGGCGCCCCGCCGGTGGCGCGGGTCAGCCGGCGAGCAAGTCCTCGATGGTGGCCAGCAACGTGCGCACCGGCACGCCGGTGCCGCCCTTGGGCGTGTAGCCCCACGGGGACCCGGTGTTGTAGCTCGGGCCGGCGATGTCGATGTGCGCCCACGGCAGGCCGGCGGGCACGAACTCGGCGAGGAAGTGCGCCCCGACGAGCATCCCGCCCATCCGGTCGGCGTTGGCGTTGACGAAGTCCGCGATCGGGGAGTCGATGCCCCGGCGCAGCTCCTCGGGCATCGGCATCGCCCACATCGGCTCGCCGCTGCGCCGGCTGGCGGCGACGACGGCGTCGCGCAGGTCGTCGCTGCCCATGACGCCGGCCGTCCGCGAGCCGAGCGCGACGAGCTGGGCACCGGTGAGCGTCGAGGTCTCGAGCAGGACGTCGGGCGAGTCCTCGGCGGCGCGGGCGATGGCATCGGCGAGGACGACCCGTCCCTCGGCGTCGGTGTTGGTGATCTCGGCCTTCTTGCCGTTGCGGAAGGTGACCACGTCCGCGGGGCGGTAGGCGGTGCCGCTGGGCAGGTTCTCGGCCATCGGGACGGTGGCGGTGACCTCGACCGGCAGCCCCAGCCGGGCGACCAGGCAGACCGTGGCGATGACCGCGGCGGCGCCGGCCATGTCGCTGGTCATGTGGTGCATGTTCTGGGCCGGCTTGATGGACAGGCCGCCGCTGTCGAAGGTGATGCCCTTTCCGACCAGGGCGACCTTCTTGCGGGCCTTCCGGCCGCTGTAGGTCAGCCGCAGCAGGCGGGGCCCGCGCGCCGAGCCGCTGCCCACGGCCAGCACGCCGCCGTAGCCGCCGGCGACGAGGTCGTCCTCGTCGAGCACCTCGACCGACAGGCCGGCGGCCTTGCCCGCCTCCGCGCCGCGGGCGGCGAGCTCGGCGGGGAAGAGGTCGTTGGGCGGGGTGTTGACCAGGTCGCGCACGAGCGCGACGGCGTCGGCCACCGCGCGCACCCGGGTCAGCGGCGCCTTGGCCGCGCCGGCGTCGGGGACGACGACGGTGAACTCGCGCGGCGGCGCCGGCCGGTCGGCGGGCAGGTCGGACTTGTAGGCCGTGAACTCGTAGGCACCCAGCAGCGCGCCCTCGCCGACGGCGTGCAGCCGCTCGGCGTCGGGCGCACCGCCGACCGCGGCGAGCAGCGTGACGACCGAGCTGCGCCCGGACAGCGCCCGGCTGGCGGCGCCCGCCGCCCGGCGGACCGCCTCGGGGGAGTAGCCGCCGGTGGCCTCCGGAGCGCCGAGCCCCACGGCCGCGACCACCGGGAAGGGGCCCTGGCCGAGGGTGGACAGCCGGGTCACCTCGTCGTGGGCCCCGCGGGCACCGAGGTCGGCGAGCGCGGACATCAGCCGGCCGCCCAGCAGCCGGTCGACGGCCTCCGCGCCCGGCGTGGGCAGCGGGCCGGAGGTGCCCTTCCCGATGCCGACGACGACGGCGTCGGCGGGGGTCTTCTCGAGGGGGCGGTCGGTGGCGGTGATCGTCGGCGGCACCGCTCGATCCTAGAAGGGCCCCCGTGCCCCCCACGCCGCGCAGGCTCGGCGCGGGTCCCCGCACGGGGGCCGTTGCCGCACGTGGGCGGATAGCGTGCGGGAGTGAGCCCGCGGACCTCGCCCCTGCACGAGCGGCACGTCGCGGCCGGCGCCAAGCTGGCCGACTTCGGCGGCTGGTCGATGCCCATCGAGTACGCCGGTGGCGGCGTGCTGGCCGAGCACGCCGCCGTGCGCGAGGGGGTCGGGCTCTTCGACGTCTCGCACCTGGGCACCGGGACCGTCCGCGGCCCGGGCGCGGCGGCTCTCGTCGACGCCGCGCTGACCAACGACCTCGGGCGGATCGGCCCCGGCCGGGCGCAGTACACGCTGTGCTGCGTCCCCGACGGGGAGGCCGACGCCGGCGGGGTGGTCGACGACCTGATCGTCTACCTGCACGGCCCCGACGACGTGCTGCTGGTGCCCAACGCGGCCAACGCCCAGGAGGTGCTGGCCCGGCTGGCCGCCGCGGCGCCGCCGGGGGTGACCGTGACCGACCGGCACGAGGAGGTCGCCGTGCTGGCCGTGCAGGGTCCCCGGTCGGCCGCGGTCCTCGCTGCCGCGGGGCTGGTCGCCGACCTGGACTACATGGCCTTCGCCGGTGGGGAGGGACAGGAGGTCACCGTCTGCCGGACCGGTTACACCGGCGAGCACGGCTACGAGCTGCTCGCCCCGGCCGAGCGGGCGGGCGCGCTGTGGGACCGGCTGCTGGAGGCCGGCGCGGCCGAGGGCGTCCGGCCGTGCGGCCTGGGCGCCCGCGACACCCTGCGCACCGAGATGGGCTACCCGCTGCACGGCCACGAGCTGTCCCGGCAGGTCACCCCGAACCAGGCCCGCAGCGGGTGGGCCGTCGGCTGGCGCAAGCCGGCGTTCTGGGGCCGGGAGGCGCTGCTGGCCGAGCGGGAGGCCGGGCCGGCGCGCCTGCTGTGGGGCCTGCGCGCGCCCGGCCGGGGCATCCCGCGCCCGGGGATGGCCGTGCTCGACTCTGCGGGCGCCCGGGTCGGGGAGGTCACCAGCGGCACGTTCTCGCCCAGCCTGCGCACCGGCATCGCCCTCGCGCTGCTCGACACCGCCGCCGGTGTCGAGGCCGGGGCGGAGCTGGCTGTCGACGTCCGCGGACGTCCGCAGCCGGTCGAGGTCGTGACGCCGCCGTTCGTCCCCTCGCACGTGCGCTGAGCGGCGCTCAGGCCTTCTGCTTCGACTCCTTCGTCGGCTCCGGCGGGTCGGGCAGCTCGTCGGCCATCGTGGCGTTGCGCTGGCCCATCGGCACCGGATCGCCCTCGGTGGTGTCCTCCGCCGTCTGGTGCTCGGCCTCGGAGTTGATCTCCGCGCCGAGCAGCACCAGGTAGCACGTGAGGTACAGCCACAGCATGAGGACGATGACGCCGGCGATGGTCCCGTACGTCTTGTCGTAGGACCCGAAGTTGTTGACGTAGAAGCTGAAGCCCAGGCTCACCAGCGCCCAGATGACCGTGACGACGATGGCGCCCAGGCTCACCCACTTCAGCTGCGGGGCGTCCCGGTCGGGGGCGACCCGGTAGACGACGGCGAGGGAGCCGGCGAACACCCCCAGCAGCAGCAGCCAGCGCACGATCTGCGCCAGGACGGTGCCGACCACCCCCAGCGGCAGCATGTCGAGCACGGCCGGCACCACCGCGACCAGCGCGAAGGTCACCAGCACGAAGACGATCGCGCCGAGGGTCAGCCCCAGTGCCAGCGCCTTGCGCTTGATGAACGAGCGGGTCTCGACCTCGTCGTAGGCGATGTTGACCGCCGTGATGACGTTGCCGGTGCCACCCGAGGCCGACCACAGCGCGCCGAGCACCGAGACCAGCAGCGACAGCGAGAGCGCGCCGCCGCTGTTCTGGGTGATCGACGTCAGCTGGTCGCCGATCAGGCTCGCCGCGCTGTCGGGCAGCTGCGCCGAGAGGCTCTCCACCTGTTCGGCGACCGTCTCCGGCGAGGCGACCAGGCCGTAGATCGAGATCGTCGCGATCAGCGCCGGGAAGATCGCCAGGAAGGCGAAGAACGCGACGCCGCCGGCGATGATCGGCATGTTGTCGGCGTTGTTCTCCGCCCACGCCCGCTTGACGACCTGCTTCCAGCCGCGGGCGGGGATCTGCGTGGGCCTCTCGGCGTGGACGCCGGGCAGCTCGTGGGGCGAGGGGCCGCCGGGCGGGACGCGGCCCGGGTCGGGCGCGTGCTCGCCACGGGCGGTCCGCTCGGTCGCCTCGCGGGCCGCCGCCCGCCGGGCCGCCTTCTCCTCGACCCGCTCGCGGATCCGGTCGACGGCGCTCTCCCGGCGCCGGGCCGGTGGCCCACCCGCTCGCTCGTCCGGTCGTGTCCGCGTCATCCGGTCCCTCCCGGCGTCAGTCGCCCGGCCAGCTGCCGGTCAGCTTGGTGAACCCACGGGCCCCGGCCCGGTCGATGGCGGCCTTCGTCGCGGCGAAGATCGCGCCCTGGATGGCGGCGGCGAGCACCACCTCGCGCATCCGGTACTCGCTCTGCAGGGCGTCGGGGGCGTCGTCCTCCCCGGAGACCCGCTTCCACACCTGCTTGAACACCGCGCCGGAGATGACGCCGGCGAGGACGCCGCCGATCAGTCCGACCGGCCGGTAGACCAGCTTCGCGCTCGTGCTGGCACCCCTGCTCTCGCTCACGACCGCACCCTCCTCGCCCTGCGGCGCGACGTCCGCTTCGTCGTCCTGGCGTTCCTCGCGACCGCCCGGCGGGCCCGGGCGGCCTCACGGGCCGCCTCCTGGCGGGCACGGCGCGCCTCGGCCCGCGCCTCGGCCAGGGCGGCCCCGCTGCGCAGGGCGGCCGCCGCGCGGCGGCGCGTGCGCCGGCGCCGCCAGAGGAGCAGTCCGACCAGGCCCACGAGGGCGGCCCCGGCGCCGGCGACGGCCGGCGGGCTCTCGCGGTAGGTCTCGACGGCGGTGTCGCGGGCGCGCGCGGCGCCCTCCTTGGCCCGGGCCGGGACGTCGAGGCGGTGGCTGAGCTCGTCGACGGTGCTGGCGAGCTGCTCGCGGGTGGCCTCGATGTCGGCCTTGATGGCGTCGGGGTCGGTGGGACCCTGGCCCGCCGTGTCGTCGGGGCGCGAGGCGCCGGAGGGGGTGCTCATCGGCGCGCACTCTCCCGGACGGTCGCGATGTCGGCCTTGGTGCTGGCGATCGCCTCGGTGGGCACCGGCGGCGTCCCCTTCTGCACGTCCTTCTTGCCGACCAGGGCGAGCACGCCGGCGGCGGCGAACAGGACGACGGCGACGATCAGCGCGGCCAGCCAGGCCGGCAGCACGAGGTCGAGCAGCAGCACGAAGGTCGCCACCAGGACGCACAGCCCGAGGAAGCCGAACAGGCCCGCGCCGCCGAACAGGCCCGCCCCGGTGCCCAGCCGCTTGGCCTTCTGGGTCATCTCGGCCTGGGCCAGCCGGGCCTCGTCACGGACGAGGCGGGAGACCTGCTCGGTCAGCTGGCTGATCAGCTGGCCGGTCGAGGCCTCCTCCGTCGTCGTCGGTGGCGGGGTCGCGCGCGAGGCGCCGCCCGTGGGGGGCGTGGTCATCGGTCCTCCGGTGGTGGCGGGACGGTCGATGACTGCAGATGCCCGGCGGGGACCGTGCTAACCCCGGCGCGGGTCACACCCCGGACACGACGGCCCGGGCCGGGTGCTGCCTACCCTCGCGGCATGACCTGGACGTGGCGGCTCGAGGACTCCGACGGCGCACCCCTGGACCCGGCCGCCCTGGGCGTCGAGGTGCCGGGGGCGGACAACCAGGGCGACGCCGAGTCCTGGCTGGGCGAGAACTGGCGGGACCTGCTCGGCCGCGGTGTGGCCGCGGTGAGCCTGTTCGACGGCGACACCCGCGTCTACGGCCCGATGGCCCTGGCCCCGGCCTGAACCTCGAGGAGAGGTCCAGGCCGGTGGCCTCCCTGCAGGGGCCCACCGCGAGCGTGCGAGTGGTGGGGGGCAGGGAGGTCCTCTCTCAGCCGCGGGCGGTCTTCGCCGGGTCGCGCTCGACGACGTCGCCGAGCACCTCGTCGATGCGGGCCAGCACGTCGGCCTCGAGCCGGACGCCGGCCGCCTTGACGTTGTCGTGCACCTGCTCGGGGCGGGTCGCGCCGATGATCGCGGCGGCGACGTTCTCGTTCTGCAGCACCCAGGCCACGGCGAGCTGCGCCATCGACAGGCCGAGGTCGTCGGCGACCGGCCGCAGCTGCTGCACCCGGGTGAGGACGTCGTCGGTCATGAACCGCCGGATGAACCGCCCGGCCTCCGGATCGGTGGCGCGGCTGCCCTCGGGCGGCTGCTCGCCGGGGCGGTACTTGCCGGTGAGCACGCCCTGGGCCAGCGGGGACCACACGATCTGCGAGACGCCCTCGCGCTGCGACGTCGGGACGACCTCGTCCTCGATGACCCGCCACAGCATCGAGTACTGCGGCTGGCTGCTGATGAGCTGGACGCCGAGGTCGCGCGCGAGCGCGGCGCCGGCGGCGATCTCCTCGGCGCGCCACTCCGAGACCCCGATGTAGAGCACCTTGCCCGCCCGCACCAGGTCGGCGAAGGCGGTCATCGTCTCCTCCAGCGGCACCGTCTCGTCGTAGCGGTGCGCCTGGTAGAGGTCGATGTGGTCGGTCTGCAGCCGCCGCAGCGAGGCCTCGCAGCTCTCCTGGATGTGCTTGCGGCCGAGGCCGCGGTCGTTGGGTCCCGGGCCGGTGGGCCAGTAGACCTTGGTGAACACCTCCAGGCCCTCGCGGCGCTGGCCGGCCAGGGCGCGGCCGAGCACGGACTCGGCGCGGGTGCCGGCGTAGACGTCGGCGGTGTCGAAGGTCGTGATCCCGGCGTCGAGGGCGGCGCGCACGCAGGCCTGCGCGGCGTCCTCCTCGACCTGGCCCCCGTGGGTGAGCCAGTTGCCGTAGGCGATCTCGGAGATGGTCAGGCCGGAACGGCCGAGGCGTCGGTACTCCACGTACCCCGACGCTAGTGCGGCGGCGCGGGATCGGCCTGCCCGGTCGGGTCGCTCAGACGTCCGCGCCGATGGGCACCTCGGCGCGCGGGAACCGCCACCGGCGGATCATCGTGGCGCGGCTGATGCCGTACCAGACCAGGCCCCGCATGCGGTGCGGCTGGTCGGGGAAGCGCTCGAGGACCTTCTTCTTGATCCGCCGGCCGAGGAACACCGAGTCGACGACGATCGCCAGGAAGAAGAAGAACCAGACGAAGACGGTGTAGCTCTGCACCGCCGGGTTGGGGATGAAGTACCCGACCAGCACCAGCGCGGCGACGCCGAGGAAGAAGCTGCCGGCGTTGCGGCGGGCGTCGACGACGTCGCGCACCAGCCGGCGCACCGGGCCGCGGTCGCGGGCGGGCAGGTACTGCTCCTCGCCGCGCGCCATCCCGGCCCGGGTCTGCGCGCGCCGTGACGCCTGCTGCTCCCGCTGCCGCTTGTAGGCCTCCTTGCGCGTGGTCGGAGGCGGCGGCGGGGGACCGGGACGGCGACCCTGGGCCTCGACGCGCTTGGGCGTGGGCCGGCCCTTGCCGGTGGCCTTCACCAGCTGCGGGGTCAGGTCGGCGGCGTCGTCCGGGACGGTCGTCGTGGCGGCGCGGTCCCGGCGCCCGGGCAGGCGGAACTTCACGGCCGGCAGTCTACGTGCGTCCTCGCGGGGGACTGGTCCCCCGCGGTGCGCGCCGTACAGTGGGAAGGGGCATCGGAACACCACCGGCCACGGCGGTGTTGCTCCGCGGCAGGGAGTGCGCAACGGACGCCCTCGGATGTGGGAGGACAGAACATGACGGTGCAGGACACCGAGACCCCCGGCAGCACCGGCGTGCTGCTGAGTGACCCGGCCGCCTCGAAGGTCAAGGCGCTGCTGGACCAGGAGGGCCGCGACGACCTGCGTCTGCGCATCGCCGTCCAGCCCGGTGGCTGCTCCGGCCTGCGCTACCAGCTCTTCTTCGACGAGCGGTTCCTCGACGGCGACCAGACCTACGAGTTCGGTGGCGTCGAGGTCATCGTCGACCGGATGAGCGGCCCGTACCTGGGCGGCGCGGTGATCGACTTCGTCGACACCATCGAGAAGCAGGGCTTCACGATCGACAACCCGAACGCGCAGGGCTCCTGCGCCTGCGGGGACTCGTTCCACTGAGCCCGCGCGCCTGAACACGAGAACGGCGCCCGTCCCCGGCTGGGGACGGGCGCCGTTCCGCGTCTGTCAGAGCTTGACCGGGTAGACCGTCTCCGGGACGTCGACGGCGATCCGCTCCTCGACGAAGATCCCGTGCCAGACCATGAAGACCAGCACCGACCACAGCTGGCGGGCGACCCGCTTGCTGGGCACCTCCTCGGCGCGCAGCCGGTCGAGCAGGCCGAGGACGACGTCGCGGTCGAGCCACTGCTGGGTCTGGCTGTCGGTGACGATGCCGCGGGCCCAGTCGTGCAGCGGGCCGGCGAGGAAGTCCGCCGTCGGCACGGGGAAGCCCAGCTTGCGCCGGTTCATGATCCGCGGCGGGACGATCTGGCGCATCGCCTGGCGCAGCGCGTACTTGGTGGCGTCCCCGCGGCGGGGCACCCGCTGCTCGACCGGCAGCGAGCTGGCGACGGCGAACACCTCGGGGTCGAGGAAGGGCACCCGCAGCTCGAGGGAGTTGGCCATGGTCATCTTGTCGGCCTTGACCAGGATGTCGCCGCGCAGCCAGGTGAACAGGTCGACGTACTGCATCGCCGTCACGTCGTCGTAGCCGGCCTCGCGGGTGCGCCGGTAGAGGTCCTCGGTGACGGCGACGTGCGAGAGGTCGGGGTCGCGGCCGGGCAGCAGCGCGGCGAGCTCCTCGTCGCGCATGTTGCGGGCGTTGCCGTAGTAGCGCTGCTCGAGCGGGGTGGCCGCCCGGCGCAGCAGGTCCTGGCCGCGGACGCCCTCGGGGAGCAGGTCGGCGATCCGGGCCATCGCGCGGCGGCCGGCGGGGGGCAGCCCCGACGCCCAGGCCAGGCTGATCGGCTCGCGGTAGATGGTGTAGCCGCCGAACAGCTCGTCGGCGCCCTCACCGGAGAGCACGACCTTCACGTGCTTGCGCGCCTCGCGGGCCACGAAGTACAGCGGCACGAGCGCGGGGTCGGCGACCGGGTCGTCGAGGTACCAGACGACCTCGGGGATGGCCGCGGCGAACTCCTCCGCGGTGACCTCCACCGGCACGTGCCGCACGCCCAGGATGGACGCCGACTCCGCGGCGATCTCGATCTCCGACTGCGCCTGCCGCTGGAAGCCGACCGTGAACGTCATCAGGTCGGGGTTGTAGCGGTGCGCCAGCGCGGCGATCGCGGTCGAGTCGATGCCGCTGGAGAGGAACGACCCGACGGTGACGTCGGCGCGCATGTGCTTGGCCACCGACTCGTCGAGGACGTCGGCGATGCGGTCGTAGAGCTCCTGCTCGCCCCCGGCGGGCACCGGCTGCGGCCGCCACGCCGGGTGGAAGTAGCGCGCGGTGGACAGCTCGCCGTCGACGACGGTGAAGCTGGTGCCGCTCTCGATCCGACGGATGCCGCGGTGCAGCGTCGCGGGCTCGGGCACGTACTGCAGCGTCAGGTAGTGCTGCAGCGAGGCCGGGTCCACGCCGCCGGCCGCCGCGCTGCCGCCGAGCAGTTGCAGCAGGGCCTTCTTCTCCGAGCTGAAGACCAGGCCGCCGTCGGCCAGGCGCGCGGTGAACAGCGGCTTGATGCCGAACGGGTCGCGGGCGCCGAAGGCGGTGCGGGTGTGGGTGTCCCAGATGACGAAGGAGAACATCCCGCGCAGCCGGCGGACGACGTCCTGACCCCACAGGTGGTAGCCGGCGACGATCGTCTCGGTGTCGCCGTGCGTGGCCAGCTGCGCGCCGGCGGCGGCCAGCTCCTCGCGCAGCTCGACGTAGTTGTAGATCTCGCCGTTGAACAGGATCCGGTAGCGGTCACCGGCGTAGGGGAGGGGCTGCGGGCTGCCCTCGACGTCGATGATCGACAACCGGTTGAAGCCCAGGACGACGTTGGCGTCGGACCACACGGCGGTGTCGTCGGGGCCGCGGTGGTGCAGGCAGTGCAGCGCCTCGCGGACGCCGTCGACACGGTCGTCGTCGACCCGGGGGGCGTCGGTGGACAGGTAGGCCAGCAGGCCGCACATAGGGCGCAGGTCTCCGGAGGTCTCGGCTCGAGCCCGGCCGGGGGCCGGGGCGGGATCAGACGCGCTCGCCGGCGCGGGTCTTGCGGGTGGCGATCCGCTCGGCGACGAAGGACAGGAGCGGGACCGTCCCCGCCAGCAGGATGAGCACCGTGCCGCGCAGCGTCCAGCGGGCGCGCAGGGCGAGGTCGCAGGCGGTCACGAAGAAGATGGCGTACAGCCACCCGTGCAGGGTGCCGATCACCGCGACCGGCTCGTCGACGCCGCCGAGGTACTTGACCGGCACGGCGACGAGCACGAGCGCGACGAGCAGCACGCCCACCACCCAGGCCATGACCCGGTAGCGGGTCAGCGCCGCGGGGACGCCCTGCCCGACCCGGCGGGCGAGCGCGTGCGGCAGCCGGCTGCGCTCGGCGGTGCGCTCAGCGGCCACCGGGACCCCGCTGGCCCAGCGCCCGCTCGTTCAGCTCGGCGAGGTAGGCGTTGTACGCGGCCAGCTCGGGGTCGCCCGAGGTGTCGATGCGCGGGCGCTGGTAGAGCACGACGGCGTTGCCGGGCTCGTCCTCGTCCGGGTCGCGGTGCAGCTCCTCGCGCACCATGCGCACGTAGAACCACAGGCCCATGAAGCCGTAGAGGGGCCACTGCAGCGCGTAGCTCCAGTTCACCGCGCCGCCGCCGTCCTCGGCCTTGCCCAGCTGCCAGAAGCCGAGGAAGAAGGTGCCGACGAAGAGCGCGGCGACGAGCAGGTGCAGCAGCACCCAGCGGGGGGTCAGCAGCCGCGTCCACACGCCTCCGACTCTAACCGCCGGACGGCCCGGGGCGGCGGCGCGGTGAGGGGGGTCACCGCGCCGCGACGACCCCGCCGGACGCGCCCGTCCGCCGGGCGTCCCCGGCCACGTCAGCGGGGGGATCCGTCCCGGTCGGCGGCCGACCCGCCGTGATCGGGTCTCCGGTCGCCGCCCGTCCTGCGAGGTCGGTTAGTCTCGGCCCAGACTGAGGTCGGCGCACGGACCGCCGTGGGGTCCCCGCGGTCGGTCGCGCCGGAGAGCCACCCGGGTCACCCGGGTGGAGGAACGAGGAGGCAGCGAGCAGTGGCTCGACGCAGCAGGCTCGCGCGGGTCGCCGCGCTCGGTCTCCTGGGGGCGCTCACCCTCACCGGGTGCGACCTCAACAACGAGTTCTGGCGCTTCGGTTTCCCCGAGGGCATCACCGAGCAGTCCCAGAGCGTCCGCGAGCTGTGGACCGGCTCGGTCATCGCCGCACTGATCGTCGGGTTCCTGGTCTGGGGCCTGATCATCTGGTCGGTGCTGTTCCACCGGAAGAAGGGCGACGAGCTCCCGCGGCAGACGGCCTACAACCTGCCGCTCGAGATCGCGTACACGATCTTCCCGTTCCTGATCGTCGCGGGCCTGTTCTTCTTCACCGTCGTCGTGCAGAACAAGGTGCAGGACCGCAGCGACGACCCCGACACGACGATCGCGGTCAACGCGTTCAAGTGGAACTGGCAGTTCGTCTACCCCGAGACCACCGGTGACGACGGCGAGCCGGTGAACACCGTGGGCGCCACCGACGAGATCCCGATCCTCGTCATGCCGGTCGACCAGGACGTCCGCTTCGAGGTCGCCTCCGCCGACGTCATCCACTCCTTCTGGGTGCCGGAGTTCCTCTTCAAGCTCGACGTCATCCCGGGCAACGAGAACGGCCGGGACAACGTCTTCGAGGTCCGCGCCACCCAGGAAGGCGCCTACGTCGGCCGCTGCGCCGAGCTGTGCGGGGCCTACCACGCCTACATGAACTTCGAGGTCCGCGTGGTCAGCGGCGAGGACTACGACGCCTACCTGGCCGCGCGCGAGGCCGGGCAGGACACCCGCGAGGCGCTGGAGACCATCGGCCAGGAGGGCGAGGCGACGACGACCCGCCCCTTCCGCGTGGGCGACGGGTACTACCAGCAGGCCGCGAACTGAGCCCGCTGACCCCGTGACCACCACCGCCACCAACGCGCAGGGAGGACGACCGTGAAGGTCGAGGCGCTGATTCTCAATCTGATCGCGGTCTTCTGCGTCGTCACCGCGGCCGTCTACGGCATCTGGTCCCGCGAGCCGATCGGCACCACGGCGCTGGTCCTCTCCGGCGGCCTGTCCGGCCTGATCGGCGGGTTCTTCTGGTTCGTCTCCCGCCGCATCGACCCGCGCCCCGAGGACCGCAAGGACGCCGAGATCGCCGAGGGCGCCGGCGAGCTGGGCTTCTTCAGCCCGGCGAGCTACTGGCCCTTCGGGCTGGCCCTCGCCGCCGCGGTCACCGGTCTGGGCCTGGCCTTCTGGTACGTCTGGCTGATGATGATCGGCGTCGTGGCGCTGCTGATCGCCACCGGCGGGCTGCTGTTCGAGTACTACGTGGGGCAGAACGCGCAGTCCAGCTGACGCCGTCCACCCGACCGGAGGGCCCTCTCCCGCACCGCGGGGGAGGGCCCTCCGCCGTCCCGGGGACCCGGGCCCGGTCACTACCGTCGACGGCGATGGACGCCCACGACGACCTGCGACTCGCGTTCGCCGCCGCGGAGGTGGCGGGGGAGCTGCGGGGCACCACGGAGGTCGCGGTCGTGGCCTCCCCGGCGCTGCGGCGCTGCTGGTGGGCGACCCGGGGTGAGGGGTCCTGCGAGTCGTCCTGGCCGCGCCGGGGGAGCGAGACGCGGCGCCTGGCGGTCAGCACGACGGCGACGCTGGCGGACGCGGCGCTCGCCGCCCTGGACGACGCGAGCAGGGCCCGTCTGCCACCGAGCGGGGACCGCGCACCGGTGAGCCCGCTCCGGCTGGTCGAGCTCGTCCGCGGCGAGATCGACGCCGTCCTGGTCGAGCGGTACCACGCGCGGGACCACGCGCCGTGGGTCCTCCCCGTCGAGGAGGCGGGCGGCCGCTTCACGAACCGCGCCGGGGGACGTGCCGCCGACCGTGGCGGCGGCCTGTACTCCAACGCCGCCCCGCACGGCCGGCTGCTCGCTGCGCTGGGCTACCCGGCGCGTCCGTGACCGCCTGACCGGCGCACGGGCCGACCGGCTCGCCATCGGCCGGGTGGGTCCCGCGGCGCCGACCGCGGCGTCCACCGCGGAGCCGTGAGGGCCCCGTGCACCTCGTGGACGCCACGGGGTGCACGGCCCGGGAGCCCCACGACGCAGCAGGGCCCCGGTGGAGTCCACCGGGGCCCTGCTGGCTGCCCCCTACGGGGCGTCGATCACGCGAGGATCAGTCCCGCGGCTCCTGCGGACGACCACCCTCGGAGGGGCGACCACCCTCGGACGGTCGCCCGCCCTCGGAGGGACGGCCACCCTCGGCGGGACGGCCGCTCGTGGTGAGCTCGCGCTGCGGCTCGGCCGTGGCCAGGCCGCGGTCCTCCCCGCGCTGCTCGAGCTCGACCGCGGTCGGCTCTTCGATCGGCGAGAAGAACCCACGGATGGCCCGGCGGGCGCCGCCCACCTGGTTCATCTTCTTGGGCACCGGAGCACCGCCGTAGGCCAGCTGGCCGTGGCCGTGCTCGTCCACCGGGCCGAGCGGCTGGTGGACCTCGATGAACTCACCGTGCGGCAGCCGGCGGATGACACCGGTCTCGATGCCGTGCTCGAGCACCTCGCGGTCGTGCTGCTGCAGACCCAGGCAGATGCGGTAGGTCAGCACGTAGGCGATCGGCGGGACGATCAGCAGACCGATGCGGCCGATCCACGTCATCGCGTTGAGGCTGATGTCGAACTTGTCCGCGATGACGTCGTTGGCGCCCGAGAGCAGCAGGACGACGTAGAACGAGATCGCCATCATGCCCAGCGAGGTCCGCACGGGGACGTCGCGCGGGCGCTGCAGCAGGTGGTGCGACGCGGTGTCGCCGGTCAGCTTCCGCTCCAGCATGGGGTAGGCCAGCAGGAGCGTGAAGATGATGCCCGGCAGGACCACCGTCGGCCAGAACAGCGCCGGGATGTTGTAGTTGCCCGGCAGGTAGATGTCCCACGCCGGGAACAGGCGCGTCGACCCGTCGAGGAACATGACGTACCAGTCGGGCTGGGACGCCGAGGACACCTGCGCCGGGTTGTACGGGCCCCACAGCCACACCGGGTTGATCTGCACCAGCCCACCGAGCGCGGCGACGACACCGAAGACCACCATCATCAGGCCGGTCGCCTTCCCGGCGAAGGTCGGGAAGAGGCGGTTGCCGATCACGTTGTGCTCGGTGCGGCCGGGACCGGGGAACTGGGTGTGCTTCTGCTTGACCAGGATCAGCATGTGCAGCGCGATCAGCCCCAGGAGGATCGCCGGGATGATCAGCACGTGGGCGATGTAGAGCCGACCGACGATCAGCTCGCCGACGTAGTCACCGCCGAAGACCGCCCAGTGCGCCCAGGTGCCGATGACCGGGATCGACAGGATGATCGCCGACATGATCCGCAGGCCGGTGCCCGAGAGCAGGTCGTCGGGCATCGAGTAGCCGGCGAACCCCTCGAAGATGCCGAGGATCAGCAGCGCGACACCGATGAGCCAGTTGGTCTCGCGCGGCCGGCGGAAGGCGCCGGTGAAGAAGATCCGCAGCATGTGGACGACGATCGACGCCATGAACAGCAGCGCCGCCCAGTGGTGCATCTGCCGGATGAGCAGGCCGCCGCGGACGTCGAAGGACAGGTCCAGGGTCGAGGCGTAAGCGATCGACATGTCGATGCCCCGCAGCGGCGCGTACGAGCCGTCGTAGACGACCTCGGTCATCGAGGCCTGGAAGAAGAACGTCAGGTACGTGCCGGTCAGCAGCAGGATGATGAAGGAGTAGAGCGCGATCTCGCCGAGCAGGAACGACCAGTGGTCGGGGAAGACCTTGTTGAGCGTCCTGCGGAGCGGACCGGCGACGATCAGCCGGTCGTCGACCTCGAGCGCGGCCTTGCCCAGGGCCGTCGTCGGCGCGCCTGGCGCGGTGGCGGTACGGGCCATCAGATGCGCTCCCGGTTCCAGTAGGTGGGACCCACGGCCTCAATGTAGTCGCTCCGCGCGACGAAGAAGCCCTCGTCGTCGACAGTGATCGGCAGCTGGGGGAGCGACCGGGTGGCCGGGCCGAACACGGGCTTCGCGCCCTGCGTCACGTCGAACTGCGACTGGTGGCAGGGGCAGAGGATCCGGCTCGTCTCCTGCTCGTACAGCGACACCGGGCAGCCGGCGTGCGTGCAGATCTTGGAGTAGGCGACGTAGTCGCCGTAGCCGAAGCCCTCCTGGCCGCTGCGCGGCACGGCCTGCTCCAGCTGCGCGGGGCGCAGCCGGATGAGCATGGTGGCCGCGTCGGAGAGCCGGTTGCCCTCGGGGACGGCCGGGAACACCGTCTCCAGGGAGCCGGGCTCCTGGTCGCCCGGGCGGATCGGGGTGCCGTCGTCGCGGACGAGCCGCACACCCTCGGCCCACTCGGTGGTGCCCAGCGGGTCGCCCTCGTTGGGGTCCTTGATCAGACCGCCGAGCGGGGCCAGCAGCATCAGGCCCAGGCCGCCGCCCATGAAGGCCAGGCTGCCGGTGATCAGCTTGCGCCGCTTCAGGCCGCTGTTGTGCAGGCCGCCGACGAGGGTCGCCCCGGTGGTCACCCGGTCGAAGTGCGAGCCGTCGTGCTTGTCCTGGGCGGCGGTCTCGTGCGGCAGCAGTTTCTTGGTGTAGAGCACCAGGCCCACGCCGAAGAAGGTGAACGCCAGGCCCATGAGCAGGCCCAGCAGCGGCGTGTACAGCACGCTGAAGCTGCTGCTGCCGAGCTCCCACTGCCAGTCGGGCAGGAACCACCCGGCGCCGGCGTAGACGACGACGAAGGCGAAGGCCGACAGCCCCGCGAGGCCGAAGTAGAGGCCGACCTGGCGGACGGCCCGCTTCTCCAGCGGCGAGCCCGGCTCAGGTCCGGGCTCGACGTGGAGGATCTCCACCCCGTCGTAGCGGGCGCCCAGCCGGTCGAGCTCCTCTCGGGGGAGGGCGGCCAGCTGCTCGGGCGTGTAGTCGTCGTCCGGGCCGCCGTGCAGCGGGCCCGGGGTGTCCGCGCCGCCGGTCGAGCCGGGGCGGGTGTCGTGCGTGGTCACGCCTTGCTCCCCATCCAGAAGATCCCGAACAGCAGGGCCGCGACGCCGACGACCCAGATGACCAGGCCCTCGCTCACCGGGCCGATGCGACCGATGCCGGCGCCGCCGGGGTCGGGCATGTCGGTGATCGTCTGGATGTAGTTGATGATCGAGCGCTTCTCCTCGGGGGTCAGCTGGTTGTCCCCGAAGATCGGCATGTTCTCCGGCCCGCTGAGCATGGCCGCGTAGATCTCGAGGTCGTTGGCGTCCTCGAGGCTGGGGGCGTACTTGCCCGACGACAGGGCGCCGCCCTCGCCGACGAAGTTGTGGCACTGGGCGCAGTTGAGCCGGAATAGCTCACCGCCGGCGGCCAGGTCGCCGTCGCGCAGGTCGCCGGAGGGCAGCACCGGGCCGCCGCCGTTGGCCTGCACGTAGGCCATCAGCTGGTCGATCTCCTCGTCGGAGAAGATGGCCGGCTTGTCGGGCGCCTGGGCCTCCTGGCGGACCAGCGGCATGCGGCCGGTGTGCACCTGGAAGTAGACGGCGGCCTCGCCCACGCCGATCAGCGACGGGCCGCGGTTGGGCACGCCCTCGAGGTTCTCGCCGTGGCAGCTGATGCAGCTGCGCTCGTAGAGCTCGCGACCGGCGGCCTCGGCGCTGGACTCGCTGCCCTCGTCGGCGGCCTGGGCCCCGGGCGCGAGGGTGGAGTAGAGGGCGCCGGTCAGGACGAGACCGGCCATCAGGGCGGCGACGTTGGACAGCCGGCGACGCTGCTTGGAGCGGCGGCGGGCCCGGGCGGCGGCCGCCGGGGAGCCCTCGGCCGGCCGCCGCGACCAGCGGGGCCGGCGTGGCCCCTCGTCGGGCTGGGTGTCGGACTGGGGGTTCGTGGTGGACACCGGTTCCCTAGCGGATCAGGTAGATCGTGGCGAAGAGCCCGACCCACACGACGTCGACGAAGTGCCAGTAGTAGGAGACCACGATGGCCGAGGTCGCCTGTGCCGGCGTGAACCGGCCCATGGTGGACCGGATGAGCACGTACACGAAGGCCACCAGACCCCCGATGACGTGCAGCGCGTGGAAGCCGGTCGTCAGGTAGAAGACCGAGCCGTAGGTCGAGCTGGAGATGGTGGTCGCGTGCTCGGTGACCAGCACCCGGTACTCGTTGGCCTGGGCCAGGACGAAGACCAGGCCCATGACGAAGGTGATCGTGAACCACCGGCGCAGGCCGTAGACGTTGCCGCTCTCCGCCGCGAACACGCCGATCTGGCAGGTGACCGAGGAGGCGACCAGGACCAGCGTGAAGACCAGCGCGTAGGGCAGGTTGAGCTCGGTCGGTTCCGGCGGCCAGCCCTCGGTCGCCCGGGCACGCGCGGTGAAGTACATGGCGAACAGTCCGGCGAAGAACATCAGCTCGCTGGAGAGCCAGATGATCGTGCCGACGCTGACCATGTTCGGTCGGGTCAGGGAGTGCACCCGCGAGGTGTCGAAGGTGCTGCTCGCCACGGGAGCCGTTGTCACGGGGCCCATCATGTCACCGGCCGGCGACCAGCACCGATCGCGGGTGGCACGGCGTGCCTGGTCCGTGACCGGGCCGAGACCGTCCCCCGTCCGGGTGCCGTCCGGACCGGGCGGAGGGGAGCCGGGGCACTAGGCTCCCGCACGTGAGCGACGCGCCGGCCACCGTCCTGGTCTACAGCTCCCGGCCCGAGGTCCGCGAGGCCGTCCGCACCGCCGTCGGCCGCCGTCCGGCGCCCGACGTCGGCCCGCTGACCTGGATCGAGTGCGCCACCGGCGAGGACGTCGTCGACACCGTCGACGGCGGCGGCGTGGACCTGTGCATCCTCGACGGCGAGGCGCAGCCGACCGGCGGCCTGGCGCTGTCCCGCCAGATGGTCGTGGAGGTCGCCGACCGCCCCGCGATCTGCGTGCTCATCGCCCGGCAGCCCGACCGCTGGCTGGCGCACTGGTCGCAGGCCGACGGCACGCTCGCCCTGCCCGTCGACCCGCTGGCCGCCCCGCAGGTCGTGGCCGGGCTGCTGCGCGAGCGGGCCGGGCGCGGCCCGTCCCGCCGTCCCGTCTCGCGGTGAGCGCGCGCACCGCCACCGGGCCGTCGTGGCCCGGCCTGCTGACGCGCCTGCTGGCCGGTGAGGACCTCGCCACCGAGGACACCGCCTGGGCGATGCGCGAGATCATGACCGGGGAGGCCACGCCGGCGCAGGTGGCCGGCTTCGCGGTGGCGCTGCGGGCGAAGGGCGAGGCGCCGGCGGAGGTCGCCGGGCTGGCGGCCACGATGCTGGAGCGGGCCACGCCGGTGCAGCTGTCCGGCGCGTTCGTCGACGTCGTCGGCACCGGCGGCGACGGCGCCCACACCGTGAACATCTCCACGATGGCCGCGGTGGTCACCGCGGCGGCCGGCGTCCCGGTGGCCAAGCACGGCAACCGGGCGGCGTCGTCGTCCTCCGGGGCCGCCGACGTCCTCGAGGCCCTCGGCGTCGTCATCGACCTCCCGGCCCCGGCCGTGGCGCGCTGCGTGCAGGAGGCCGGCATCGGCTTCTTCTTCGCGCCGGTCTTCCACCCCGGCTACCGGCACACCGCCGCCCCGCGCCGTGAGATGGGCATCGGCACGGTGTTCAACTTCCTCGGCCCGCTGACCAACCCGGCCCGTCCGGTGGCCGCCGCCATCGGCTGCGCCGACGCCCGCATGGCGCCGGTGCTCGCGGCCGTGGTCGCCGGCCGGGGCAGCCGGGCGCTGGTGTTCCGCGGGGACGACGGCCTCGACGAGCTCACCACCGCGACGACGTCGCGGGTGTGGGTGGCGCGCGACGGCGAGGTCACCCCGGGCGTCGTCGACCCCGCCGACCTCGGCATCGCCACCACCGGGCCGGACGCGCTGCGGGGCGGGGACCCGGCGTACAACGCCGAGGTGTTCCGGCGGGTCCTCGCCGGTGAGGCGGGGCCGGTGCGCGACGCCGTGTTGCTCAACGCCGCGGCCGCCCTCGTGGCCTTCGACGAGCGCGGCGGGGAGCTGACCGCCGCGCTGGCCGGCGGGATCGACCGGGCCGCCGCGGCCGTGGACGACGGCCGGGCGGCCGCGCTGCTCGACCGCTGGGTCGAGGTCAGCCGGACGGCCGCCGGCCGCTAGTCGGCGTTCTCGAAGCCCAGGGAGAAGGCCGCCTCGAGGTCGTGCCGCGAGTAGGCGCGGAACGCGATGTGGGTGTCGGTCTCGAGGACGCCCGGCACCTTGTTGATCCGGCCGGCGATCACCTCGGCCACCTGCTCGAACTCGCGGACCCGCACGATGGCGACGAGGTCGGTGTCCCCGGCGACCGAGTAGACCTCGCTGACGCCGTCCAGGTCGGCGACGGCCTGGGCCACCTCGCCGATGGCGTCGGTGGCGGCGTCGATCATCACGATGGCGGTGATCACGCCGGGGATGCTAGTGGAAGGACCCTCCTGCCCCCCACGCCTCGCTCCGCTCGGCGCGGGCCCCTGCAGGCAGGCCGTTCCAGCACGTCACCTGCTCGCGGCGGGTCCCTGCAGCGGGGCCGCAGGCGGGCCACGAGGGGCCGTTCCAGCACGTCACGGGCGGTTCCCGCGGGTCACCCGCCGGCGGCGAGGCGTTCGGGGCGGGCGCGGGTGCCCAGCTGGCGGTCGTCGGCGAACGGGTCGCGCAGCGCCCGCCCGGCCTCCACCCGCGCGAGGAACCCGCTGAGCCCGCCGGTGCCCGGCGCGGCGCAGGCCAGCGTGCCGTGCACCTCGACCAGCCGGGTCCCCGGCTTCTCCATCCACCGCAGGACCAGCTCGGTCTCGTCGACCGACGCGGCGAGCTCGCCGTCGGGGCCGGTGGGCGTCTCCGCGGTGGCGCGCAGGCCGCCGAGCGTGTCGCGCACCGACACCCCGCGGGCGGCGCAGCCGGCGGCCACGAGCCGCCCGCGGCGCACGACCGACAGCGCCCAGCCGCCCTCGCCCTCGGGGCGGGCCAGCACGAGCTCCGGGACGGCGGCCAGCGACTCCAGCCGCTGCCGCCGGCGGACGGCGCGGACGAGGACGGCGACCCGGTCGCGCAGCAGCGCGGCGTCCTCGAACCGCTGCTCGGCGGCCAGCCGGTCGACGCGGTCGAGCAGCGGGGCGACCAGGGCCCCTGGGTCGCCGGCGACCGCGGCGCGGAGCACGGCGGTGATCGCGGCGTACTCCTCCACCGACTGCGCCCCCGTGCACGGGGCGCCACAGCGGCCCATGCCGAACAGCGCGCAGGCGCTGGTGTGCACGCGCGGGGACAGCCGCGAGGTGCACTGCCGCAGCGGCAGCGCCTCGTGGACGGCGGCCATCGCCATGTCCGCGGCGCGCCGGTCGGCGAACGGGCCGAGGAACAGCCCCGCCCCCGGCCGCACCCGCCGCACCGCCGACAGGCGGGGGAAGGCCTCCTCGGTCAGCCGCAGCCACAGCGCCCGCTCGGGGAAGCGTGAGCGGCGGTTGTAGCGCGGCTTGTGCTCGGCGATCAGCCGCAGCTCCCGGACGGCGGCCTCCAGGTCGTGCGCGCAGGGCAGCGCCTCCACCCGCTGGGCGAGGGCCACCATCTCGGTCATCCGGCTGCGCTGCTCGCTGGAGGAGAAGTAGCTGCGCACCCGGGTGCGCAGGTCGGTCGACGTCCCGACGTAGAGCGGCTCGTCGCGCGGACCGCGGAAGACGTACACGCCGGGGCCCGATGGCACGTGCTCGGCCAGGTGCCGCTTGCGGCGGCGCTCCGGGTCGACCTGACGGGTGAGGGAGGTCAGCTCCTCCAGCGAGGTGACGCCGAGCGGCCCGAGCCGCTCGAACAGGCCGTGGAGCACGTCGACGGTCGCACGGGCGTCGTCCAGCGCCCGGTGGCAGGGCGAGGTGGCGGCGGAGAAGAACGGCGCGAGGGTGGCCAGCTTGCAGTTGGGCACCTCGTCGCGGGACAGCAGCCGGCGGGCGAGGACGGCGGTGTCGACCGAGGCGGCGGCCGGCCACGCGGTGCGGGTCTGCTCGCAGGCCGCCTTGAGGAAGCCGAGGTCGAAGGGCGCGTTGTGCGCCACGAGCACCGCGCCGCGGGCGAACTCGAGGAAGGCCGGCAGCACGGCGTCGATGCGCGGGGCGGTGGCCACCATGGCGGTGGTGATGCCGGTGAGCACGCTGATGTAGGGCGGCACCTCGCAGCCCGGGTCCACCAGCGTCTGGAACTCGCCGAGCACCTCGCCGGCGCGCACCTTGACCGCGCCGATCTCGGTGATCGCGCTGTCCTTGGGCGAGCCCCCGGTCGTCTCCAGGTCGACGACGACGAAGGTGACCGCCGCCAGCGGCGTCCCCAGCTCCTCGATCGTGGTCTGCGCTGGCGCGGAGCCGGGGTGGCCGGCGGCCTGCTCGTGACGGGGCAGCCGGGACCCGGTGCCGCCGGGACGGGCGCTGGGGAAGTGCACGGCGGGACGGTAGGCCGGGGGTCGGACAGTCCCGCGGGGCACCCGCCGCGGGACCGACCCCCGCCCGGCTCGCCCGGGGGAGGGAGGGCGCGCCGCACGTGGTGGCGCGCGCCCCGACGGCCGGGGCACGATCCCGCGGCGGGCCACGGTGGCCGCCACGTCGGGAGGGGGACCGATGCGCGCCCGGTCGCCCCACGGGACCCGGCCGCGGACGGCGGCGCCCGGCCTCGCCGCCGCGGTCGCCGTCCTCGCCGCCGTCCTCCTCGCCGCGCTCCTCGCCGGCCCGGCCGCGGCCGCGCCCAGCGACCAGCCCGGCGGCACCAGCGGCGTGCTCGAGAGCGAGGCGCTCGACCGGCTGCAGCAGCGGGCCGCGGAGGTCCAGGCCGACCTGCAGCAGCGCGAGGCCGAGGTGGCCGCCGCGCGGGACGCGCTGGCCGCCGCCCAGGCCGACGTCGAGGCGGCGCGCGCGGTGGTCGCCGACGCCGAGGGGACGCTGGCGCGGTACCAGGACGTGGTGGCCGACTACGCCGCGGCGGTCTACCGCGACGGCGGTGCGCCGACCCCGCTGACCGTGCTGCTCTCCGGCGGGGACCCCGGGGACGCCGCGGCCGCGATGGGCTACCTCGAGGCGGTCGACGCGCACACCGCGGCGGTCGTCGGTGGGGCCGAGCGGCAGCGGCAGGCGGCGCTGGCCGAGCAGGGCGCCGCCGACGCCGCCCTCGCCGAGGCGCAGGGGCGGGCCGACCGGCTGGCCGGGGAGGTCGCCGACCTGGAGGCCACCGCCGCGGCGGTCACGGAGGAGCTCGACGCGGCCCTCGGCGACGTCGACCGGCAACTGCAGCAGCTGCAGCGCGCGCAGGGCGACGTCAACGCGCAGACGGCGGCCAACTGGCGTGCCCACCTCGACCAGCTCGCCGCGGCCGGCGTCCAGGCACCGGCGGCGTCGGCGCTGCTCGACCCCGCGCGCGGACTGCCGGCCGGGCTGGTGCCCGTCGGGGCGGCCGGCGGGGGCGTGCAGGCCGGTGCCGCCCAGCTGCCGCGGCAGCCGACGTCCCTGCTGGTGCTGCCGGCCGAGACGCTCGGCGCGGTCACCGCCGCCATGGAGGCCCTCGGCCGGCCCTACGCGCCCGGCACGGCGGGACCGGAGTCCTGGGACTGCGGCTCGCTGGTGTCCTCCGTCTACGGTGCGGCCGGCATCGACCTGCCCGCCGACCAGGCCGCGCTGTTCGCCGTCAGCACGCCGGTCGAACTCGCCGACGTGCTGCCCGGCGACCTGGTGTTCCTCGGCACCCCCGAGTCGGGCCTGGGCCACGTCGGGATCGCCCTGGACCGGGAGACGATGCTGGCCGCCGACGGGCGTGCGGGTGCGGTCGTCGTCCGGCGGCTGCCCGCCGAGCAGGTCCTGCACGTCGGCCGGCCGAGCCTGGGTCCACGGCCCGAGGTGCCGGCGCCCGCACCCACCGGCGGCGCGCTGCGCGTCGAGTGCGGCACCAGCGTCCACCCACCCAGCTTCGACGGCGCCCGCGCGTGGGGCGGCTACCCCAACGGGCTGATCCCGCCCAGCGCGCTGTGCCCGATCGGCGTGGCCGGGCACGCGCTGCGCTGCGACGCCGCCGCGGCCTGGCGGGCGATGAGCGCGGCCTACGCCGCGGCGTTCGGGCAGCCGGTCTGCACCACCGACACCTACCGGACCTACGCCGCCCAGGTGCGCCTGTACGGCGAGAAGCCGGCCCTGGCCGCGGTCCCGGGCACCAGCAACCACGGCTGGGGGCTGGCGGTGGACCTGTGCGGGGGCATCGAGCGGTTCGGCACCCCGCAGTACGCGTGGATGGCGGCCAACGCCGGCCGGTTCGGCTGGCTGCACCCGGCCTGGGCCGACCCGGGCAACGGCCGCGAGGAACCCTGGCACTGGGAGTACGCGGGCGGCTGAGCGGGACTGTCGGTGGCCGTCCCTAGCGTGCGCAGCGACCGACAGGGAGACCGTCCCGACCGCGGCCCGGCACCGGGCGGCGCGGCCGGGCCACCGGAGGGACACGGCCATGCTGATCGACTGCGACTCGTGCACCGCGCGCGGCACCGGCTGCGCCGACTGCGTCGTCACCGTCCTGCTGGGGGCACCGCCGGGGGAGCGGGGCACCGAGCCCGTGCTGCTGCCGGTGCCGCCGGTCCCGGCCGCCCGGGTGTCCGACCGCGACGACGCCCCCCGCCCGGGCGTGGTGGTGGAGTTCGACGACGTCGAGCGGCGGGCCGTCCGGGCCCTCGCCG
The DNA here is from genome assembly GCF_003002915.1 of Geodermatophilus tzadiensis. GTDB lineage: Bacteria > Actinomycetota > Actinomycetes > Mycobacteriales > Geodermatophilaceae > Geodermatophilus > Geodermatophilus tzadiensis. The sequence goes on from NZ_PVTG01000003.1 coordinate 29,780, forward strand.
ACGGGGGGCTGGTGCCTCCGCTGCGTCACCGTCCGGCCGGCTCGGCGCGGCCGGGCGGACGGCGGCGGACGGGCTGAGGCCCAGGTGGGAGCCCCGGTGTGGGCGCACCGGCGTGGCGCGGCCACCGGCCGTGTGCTTCCCCACAGTCACCGGGGGCCTCGTTTGTCACACCTGCACCACGTCCGTAGGGTGACCCGCGTTCGGCCGGGTGGTCGTCACCCGAGCGAGGTGGCCTCGGCCGGACACCGCCGAGTCACTGGACGCCGTCCACGGACGTGCGCGAGGTGAGCCGGGGACCCACCGCAGCACTGGGGTGAGTTCTCGTGTGCGCCGGACCCGGTCCGGCACACGGAGATAGGGCACGTCTTCCCAGCCCGAACCCGTCAGCTAACTCGGTAGGCGGTTGCTGAGGAAGAACGGAGAGCCGCCGACCGTGGCGACCCCCCGCCCTGCCCTGGGGCACGCACGCGCACAGTCCACCGCCGGCCGCAGCACCCGCACCACCCGGGCTGCCGGTCCGCACACCCCCTCACCGGTCCGCCGCCTCGGCCGGGCCGTGCTCCTGGGGACCACCGCCGGCCTCACGCTGGCCCTCCTCCCCGGCACCGCCACCGCCGACCCCGAGCAGGCCGCCACGGCCGCGCAGGCCTCCGCGCTCGCCGCCGAGGCCGGGCACCGCCTCGAGGTCGTCACCGAGCAGGTCAACGAGGCCCGCGAGGTGCTCGCCCAGCAGCAGGCCGCCGCGGAGCAGGCCGACCGCGCCGCCGCCGACGCCCGGTCGCAGCTCGACGCCCTCGACGGCCGGCTGCGCGAGGTCGCCCGCAGCGCCTACACCGCCGGCGACTCGATGGCCGAGCTCGACCTGCTGATGACCAGCGACTCCGCCGAGGACTTCGTCAGCTCACTGGCCATCCTCGACCGGATCGCCGGGCACACCACCGACGTCCTGGCCGAGGTCGGCGAGGCCGCCGCGGCCGCGCACCGGGCACAGGCCGACGCCGAGCAGGCCGAGACCGCCGCGCAGCGGAGCCTGGACGACCTGTCGGCCCAGGAGGACCGCCTCCGCGACGACGTCGCCGACTACCAGGAGCAGGTCGCCGCGCTGACCGCCGCCGAGCAGGAGGCGGCCGCCGCCGCCCAGCGGGCGCTCGCCGCCCAGCAGGCCGGCTCCGTCGGCCAGAGCGCCCCGGCCGGCGCCGGGCCCGCCGCGGCTCCCGCCCCGGCCGCGTCGGCTCCCGCCCCGGCCCCGGCCGGCGGGGGCAGCGGCGCGGCGCAGACCGCGGTGCAGACGGCGCTGGCGCAGGTCGGTGACGCCTACGTGTGGGGCGCCGGCGGCCCCGACGCCTTCGACTGCTCGGGCCTGACCCAGTACGCCTACGCGGCGGCGGGAATCAGCCTCCCGCACTCCAGCCGCATGCAGTCGCAGATGGGCACCGCGGTCAGCCGCGCCGAGCTGCAGCCCGGTGACCTCATCTTCTACTACAGCCCGGTCAGCCACGTGGCGATGTACATCGGCAACGGCCAGATGGTGCACGCGTCCACCTCCACCCAGCCGGTGAAGGTCGTGTCGGTCGACTCGATGGGCGGCATCACCGGGATGCGCCGCATCGCTTGACGGAGGACCTCCCCGCGAGGAGGCCGATCCGGCACGGCACCTGGGCCGGGGACCCGTCACGGGTCCCCGGCCCCGGCGTCCCCGGAGGTGTCCGGGGGCCAGGGCGTGACGGCACCTAGGATCGGCCGGGTGGACCGGGCGCCCCGGGCCGGCGCTCGGGCCGCCCTCCTCGTGGCGGCCCTGCTCGGCACGGCGTTCGTCGTCGTGGTCGCCGTCCGCACGCCCTGGACGCTGCTGCCCACCCCGCCCGGCGGGGCCACGCCGGCCAGCGCCGATGCCGGCCTGCCCGCCGCCGTCGTCGCGCGCGCGGAGTCCCTCGCCGCCGCCATCCGCCCCGCCTCGGTGGCCAACCTGCTGCTCGGACTGGTCACCTCCGCGCTGCTGGGCCTGACCCGGCTGGGCAGCCGGCTGGTGACCGCGGCCGGCCGGCCGCTGGGCGGGCGGTGGGGCTGGCAGGTACTGCTGGGCACCGTCGCGCTGGTGCTCGTCGGCCGGCTGGTCACGCTGCCGGTGGCCGCCTACGCCGAGGTGGTCCGGCACCGGTACGGGTTGTCCACCCGCTCCTGGCCGCTGTGGCTGCGCGACGTCGGTGTCTCCACCGCCATCGACGCCGGCCTGACCGCGCTGGTCGTGCTGGTGCTGGTCGCGCTGGCCCGCCGCGCGCCGCGCACGTGGTGGGCCTGGGCGTCGGTGGGGGCCGCCGGGCTGGTGGTGGCCGGCTCGTTCCTCTACCCGGTGGTCATCCAGCCGGCGTTCAACTCCTTCCAGCCGCTGCCGGCCGGCCAGCTGCGCACCGACGTGCTGGAGCTGGCCGAGGAGAGCGGCTCGCCGGTGCAGGACGTCCTCGTCGCCGACGCGTCCCGTCGGACGACGTCGCTCAACGCCTACGTGTCCGGCTTCGGCGCCACCCGCCGCGTCGTCCTCTACGACACCCTCCTGGCCGACGTGCCCCCCGCCGAGATCGAGTCGATCGTCGCCCACGAGCTGGGCCACGTGGCCACCGACGACGTCCTCACCGGCACGCTGCTGGGCGCCCTCGGCGCCGCCGCCGGGGTCTGCCTGCTCGGCTGGCTGCTGACCCGGGCGCCGCTGCTGCGCCGCGCCGGGGCGGACTCACCCGGGGACCCCCGCGTGGTGCCGCTGGTGCTGCTGCTGGTCCTCCTCGGCTCGCTGGTGGCCACCCCGGTGCAGAACCTGGTGTCGCGGCACGTCGAGGCCCGCGCCGACCTGCACGCGCTCGACCTCACCGGCGACGCCGCCGCCTTCATCGAGATGCAGCGCCGGCTGGCCGAGACCAACGTGTCCGACCCGAGCCCGCCGGCACCGTGGCAGTGGTGGTTCGGGTCGCACCCGACGACGGCGCAGCGGATCGCACTGGCCGAGGACTGGCTCCGGCTGGGCGAGCGGTGAGCGGTCCGCCCCGCACCCTCGTCGTCACCAACGACTTCCCGCCGCGGCAGGGCGGCATCCAGACCTTCGTGGCCGCGCTGCTGGAGCGGCGCCCGCCGGAGTCGCTGGTGGTGCTGGCCTCCCGGTCGCCGGGCTGGGAGGAGCACGACGCGCGACTGCCCTACCGGGTGGTCCGCCGGGACACGGGGGTGCTGCTGCCCACGCCGGGCACCGCCCGCGCCGCCGCCGCGCTGGCCGCGGAGCACGGGTGCAGCGCCGCCTTCTTCGGCGCGGCCGCCCCGCTCGGGCTGCTCGCCCCCTCACTGCGGGCCGCCGGCGTGCGCCACCTGGTCGGCGCCACGCACGGCCACGAGACCGGCTGGGTGGCGCTGCCCGGCGCCCGCGGGCTGCTGCGCCGCATCGCCGGCGGGCTCGACGTCCTCACCTACATCAGCGAGTACACGCACAGCCGGCTCGCGCCCGCGCTGGCCGGCCGCACCCAGCTCGCGCAGCTCTCGCCCGGCGTCGACGTCGACCTGTTCACCCCGGCCGCCGACGGCAGCGGGGTGCGCCGCCGGCACGGGCTGGGCGAGGGACCGGTGGTGGTGTGCGTGTCCCGCCTGGTGCCCCGCAAGGGACAGGACGTGCTCGTCGCCGCCTGGCCCCGGGTGCTCGCCCGGCACCCCGGCGCGCGGCTGCTGCTCGTGGGCGGCGGACCGCTGGAGACCGAGCTGCGCCGGGAGGTCGCCGCGCGCGGCCTGGAGCGCTCGGTCGTCCTCGCCGGCCCGGTGCCCCCCGCCCGGCTGCCCGAGCACTACGCGGCCGGCGACGTCTTCGCCATGCCCTGCCGCACCCGCCGCGGGGGCCTCGACGTCGAGGGGCTCGGCATGGTCTACCTGGAGGCCGCCGCGTGCGGGCTGCCGGTCGTCGCGGGGACCTCCGGCGGCGCGCCGGAGGCCGTCCGCGACGGGAGGACCGGCACCGTCGTCGGCGACCCCCGCGACCCGGCGGCGGTCGCCGACGCCGTCACCGCCCTGCTCGACGACCCGGCGCGGGCCCGTGCCATGGGCGCGGCCGGCCGGGCGTGGGTGGAGCAGCGCTGGTCGTGGACGACGATCGCCGCGGCGTTCGCCGACCTGCTCGCGCCCCCGCCCGCCGAGGGCCCGTCTCAGCGGGCGTAGAGCTCCTCGACCTCGGCGTCGAACTCCTTCATCACCACGGCCCGCTTGAGCTTCAGGCTCGGGGTGAGCATCCCGTTGTCCTCGGTGAAGTCGGTGCCCAGGACCCGGTACTTCTTGATGGCCTCGGCCTGGGACACCGCCTTGTTGGCCTCGGCGACGGCGGCGTCGAGCTCGGCCCGGACGTCGGGGTCGTCGACCAGCTGCTCGACCGGGGTGTCGGCCGACCTGCCCCTGGACTGCAGCCACAGCGGGAGCGCCTCGGCGTCGAGGGTGACCAGCGCGGCGATGAAGGGCCGCTGGTCGCCCACGACGATGCACTGGCTGACCAGCCGGTGCGCGCGCAGCCGGTCCTCGAGGACCGCGGGGGCGACGTTCTTGCCGCCGGCGGTCACCAGGATCTCCTTCTTGCGCCCGGTGATCCGGAGGAACCCGTCGGCGTCGATCTCGCCGATGTCGCCGGTGGCGAACCAGCCGTCGGCGTCGATCGCCTCGGCGGTGGCCTGCGGGTTGTTCCAGTAGCCGCGCATGACGACGCCGCCGCGGATGAGGATCTCGCCGTCGTCGGCGATGCGGAAGCCGACGCCGGGCAGCGGCCGGCCGACGGTGCCGATGCGGACGGCCTCGTCGTGGTTGACCGACGCGGCCGCCGTCGTCTCGGTGAGGCCGTAGCCCTCGTAGACGGTCACGCCGATGCCGCGGAAGAAGTGGCCGAGCCGCTCGCCGAGCGGGGCGCCGCCGGAGATGGCGCCCTTGCAGCGGCCGCCGAGCGCGGCGCGCAGCTTGCCGTAGACCAGCCGGTCGAACAGCGCGTGCTGCACGCGCAGCGCCAGGCCCGGACCGCCGGTGTCCTGCGCGCGCGACCAGTCGATGGCGACCTGCGCCGCCCGGTCGAAGATGCGGCCCTTGCCGTCGGCGTCGGCCTTGGCCTTCGCGGAGTTGTAGACCTTCTCGAACACCCGCGGGACGGCGAGCACGAAGGTCGGCTGGAAGGCGCCGAGGTCCTCCACCAGGTTCTTCACGTCGGGGGTGTGACCGGTGACGGTGCGCGTCTTCACCGCGCCCACCTGCAGCACCCGCGCCAGCACGTGCGCCAGCGGGATGAACAGCAGCAGCGAGTCCTCCTCGCCGAGGAGCCGGTGCAGCAGCGTGATCCCGTTGTCGATCTCGAACAGGAAGTTGCCGTGGGTGAGCTCGCAGCCCTTCGGCCGGCCGGTGGTGCCGCTGGTGTAGATGAGCGTGGCCAGGCTGTCGGCGTCGAGCGTGGCGCGGCGGGCCGCCAGCTCGCTGTCGGGCACCCCCGCCCCCGCGGCGGTGAGCGCGCCGACGGCGTCGTCCTCGATGACGTAGAGCGGCCCGAGGTCGGGGGCCTGCTCGCGGACCGAGTCGACGGCGACCGCGTGCTCGGGCCGCTCGACGACGGCGGCGACCGCGCCGGAGTCGGCGAGGATCCAGGCGACCTGGTCCGCGCTGGAGGTCTCGTAGACCGGCACCGTGACCGCGCCGGCGGTCCAGATGGCGAAGTCGAGCAGCGGCCACTCGTAGCGCGTCTTGGCCTGCAGCGCGACCCGGTCGCCGGGGCCGACGCCGGCGGCGATGAGCCCCTTGGCGACGCCGGCGACCTGGTCACCGAACTCCCGCCAGGTGACGTCCTCCCACCGGCCGCCGCGCTGGACGCGCAGGCCGACGTCGTCGCCGTGCCGGGCGACGTTGTCCGCCAGCAGGTCGGGGAGGGCCGCGTCATGGCCCACCTGGGTCCTCGCCGGGACGCTGTACTCGCGCACGCTGGGTCCTTCCTGCCCGCTCGGCCGGGGCGCCGGTGCCCGCGGTCCCACCACGGGACACGTCGGCGCGAATCTACCGGGTGCTCCTACCGGTGAGTAGCCGCACGTCGGCCGCCCGGCGGGCGGGCCGGTGCCGAGCGGCTAGCCTCGTCGCATGGCCGAGCAGTCCACCCAGTCGATCGTCGTCTCGGCGCCGGCGTCCGAGGTGATGGCGGTGATCGCCGACTTCGCGGCCTATCCGCAGTGGGTCGGCGCGGCCAAGACCGTCGAGGTGCTCGAGACCGGGCCCGACGGCCGCGCCCGGCGGGTGCGCTTCGTCATCGACGCGACGGTGCTCACCGACGACTACGTCCTCGACTACACCTGGGACGGCGACCGGCAGGTCTCCTGGACCCTCGTGCGCAGCAAGATCATGAAGCGGCAGGACGGCTCCTACACGCTCGCCGAGGCCGCCGGGGGCACCGAGGTGACCTACCGGCTCACCGTCGACATGGCGATACCGATGATCGGGATGCTCAAGCGGCGGGCGGAGAAGGTCATCCTCGACACCGCGCTCAAGGAGCTCAAGAAGCGCGTCGAGGGCTGAGCGGGCGTGCCGACCCTGCTCTTCACCGGTCCCGGGGGCGCCGGGACCACCACGCTGGCGGCCGCCGCCGCGGTCCGCGCGGCTCGCGCCGGGCGCCGCAGCGTCCTCGTCACGGGCCAGCGGCCGCCGTCCGGCGCGGCGGAGCAGCCCGGCGTCGAGGTCGTCCGGGTCGACCCCCAGGCGGACTTCGGCGCCTTCTGGGCCGGCCGGGCCGGGGAGCTGACCGGCGCCGTCCCCGGCCTCGCGCTGCCGCCGGCCACGTCGGTGGTGCCGCTGCCGGGAACCGGCGAGCTGGCGCTGCTGGCCGCCCTGGGCCGGGTGCCCGACGGCGCCCACGCCGATGCCGACACCGACGTCGTCGTCGACGCCGGCCCGCTGACCGCGGCCGCGGCGCTGGTGGCGCTGCCCGGCGTGCTGCGCTGGTGGCTGGACCAGGCGCTGCCGACGCGGGTCCGGGTGCTGGCCGCCGTCCGCACCGCCGCCGTGCGCGCGGGCACACTGCGCCGCGGGGCGGCCGACGTGGCACTCGGCGTGGTCCCGGAGCTGGAGGCGCTGCTGGACCGGCAGACGCTCACCGACCCGGGCGCGACGGCGGTCTGGCTGGTCGCCCCACCGCGGCCGGCCGCCGCCGCCGACCTGCGCCGCGCGGTCACCGCGCTCGCCGTGCACGGGCAGCGCCCCGCCGGTGTCCTGGTGCGCGTGCTGCCCGCGGACGGCGCCGGGGACTGGTGGGCCGCCCGCCTGGCCGAGCAGGAGGCCACGCTGGACACGCTGGCCGGGGTCGCGCCGGTGCACGCGGTCCCGGAGACGGCGTCCGCGCCGGAGGACGCCGGCGCGCTCGCCGCCCTCCTGCCCGACCTGCCCGGCCCGTCCGCGGCACCCGCGCCCCCGGCGCCCGAGCGGGTGGAGGGTGGCTGGCGGCTGACCCTGCCGCTGCCCTTCGCCGAGCGGGCGGACCTGGCGCTGACCCGCTGGGAGGACGAGCTGGTGGTGACCGCCGCCGGCGCGCGCCGGTCGCTGCGCCTCGACGCGCTGCTGCGGCGCTGCGTGGTGACCGCGGGCAGCCTGACCGGGGCGGGGACGGCCGCCGCGCGGCTCGAGGTCGGGTTCGCGGCGGATCCGGGGCTGTGGCCGGCCGACCTGCTGGCGGCCCACGGCGGCGACGGGTCCGGCGGCAGGCGCAGCAGCGAGGACGCCGGTGGGGACACCGGCGAGGACGGCGGGAGGACGCGGTGAGCGAGGGAGCCGACTGGCTCGACCAGGCGCGGCGGGTGGTCGCCGGGCTGGGGCAGGCGGTGGCGCAGTCCTGGGCCGAGACCGACCCGGGCCCGGACGCCGGGAGCGCCGGGCACGTCCCGGGCGGCGACTGCTCCTGGTGCCCGGTGTGCCGCCTGGCCGCCGTCGCGCGCCGGCCGGAGGTGACCGAGGCGCTGGCCGACGCGCTCACCACCGCGGCCGCCGCGCTGCGCACCGTCGCCGAGCAGCAGACGCCACCGCCGGCCGGGACACCGGGGCCGCCGCCGGAGGAGCCGCCCGGTGCGGCGGGCCCGCCGGCGTCGGCACCGGTGCAGCACATCGAGATCGGCTGAGTGGTCACGACCGGGAGCGCCGGTCCCGCCGCCCTGCCGGCCCTGGGGGTCGACGTGGGCGGCACCAAGGTGGCCGGCGGGGTGGTCGCCCCGGACGGCACCGTGCTCGACACCGCGCGCCGCTCGACCCCGACCGCCTCGGTCGCCGAGACCGAGGCCGCGGTGGCCGACGTGGTCACCGAGCTGGCCGGGGCGCACGGCGGGCCGCTGGCCGCCGTCGGCGTGGGCGCGGCCGGCTGGTTCGACCGCACCGGCGACGTCGTGCTGTTCAGCCCGCACCTGGCCTGGCGGCACAGCTCGCTGCGCCGCGACCTCGCCGCCCGGCTGCGGCGGCCGGTGTGGGTGGGCAACGACGCCGACGCCGCCGCCTGGGCCGAGTACCGCTTCGGCGCCGCCCGCGGGGCGGAGCTGGCGCTGTGCGTCACCCTGGGCACCGGGATCGGCGGCGGCATCGTGGCCGGCGGGCAGCTGCAGCGCGGCGCCCACGGCGTCGCGGGGGAGTGGGGCCACATGCGCGTGGTCCCCGACGGGCGGCTGTGCCCGTGCGGCAACCGCGGCTGCTGGGAGCAGTACGCCAGCGGCAGCGCGCTGGCCACCACCGCCCGCGAGGTCGCCACCCGCTCGCCGGCCGCCGCGGCCCGGCTGCTCGACCGGGTGGACGGCGACGCCGGCCGGCTCACCGGCGAGGACGTCGCCCGCGCCGCGGCGGAGGGGGACCCGGTGGCGCTCAGCCTCGTCAGCGACGTGGGCGAGTGGCTCGGGCAGGGCATCGCCGACCTGGCCACCGTGCTCGACCCCGACGTCGTGGTCATCGGCGGCGGGGTGAGCGTCCTCGGCGAGATGGTGCTGCGGCCGGCGCGCGAGCGGCTGGACCGGGCCCTGCCGGGCCGCGGCTTCCGGCCCGGCCCGCGGGTGGTGGCCGCGGCGCTGGGCGCCCAGGCCGGCCTGGTCGGGGCCGCCGACCTCGCCCGTACCGCCGTCACCGCCGAGCACGGCGGCTGACGCGCTCAGACGACGGCGCCGTCGTCCCCCTCGTCGGTGGAGCGCTCCCGCATGCGGGAGAGGAACAGCCCCGCGCTGCCCACCAGCGCGGCCACCCCGAGCACCAGGCCGGTGTCGGTGGTCAGGCCGAGCACCCGGGGCGCGCCCACCAGCACCACGCCGGCGGCGGCCAGCAGCACCGCGTACAGCGTGGAGGGGGAGGGCAGCGGCACCGGCGGGGCCGGCGGCGGCTCGTAGTGCTCCTCGCGCTCCTCCTGCGCGACCTCCGGCCGGGCGGGCGGCGGGTCGTGCGGCGGCAGGGCGTCCTCGACCACGGTGCGGCCGTGCTCGGCCTCGTAGGCGGCCACGATGCGCGCCCACTCGGCATCCTCGTCGAGGTCGCGGCGGGCGGGGCGGCGCACCGTCTCGGCGGGGGCGTGCTCGTCGGCGTGCCGGTCGACCAGCGCGCGGCCCTCGCCCAGCCGGGCGCGGTCGACGAAGAGCCGGTCGGCCGGCGGGCTGGGGTAGGTGACCGTGCGGGTGTAGGGCTCGACGTCGGCGGCCGGCTCCAGGTAGGCGGCGATGCCGGCCTCGCGCAGCACGTCGAGCAGGTGCTCACCCACCCGCGGGTCGACGTCGCGCACCGGCGCCCAGAGCGCGGCGTCCAGGCCGTTGTCGAGCCGGCCGCGGCCGCGGCGCGGGCCGGTCACGCACCACCCCGGGGACGCCGGGTCGGCCGGTCTGGCACCACGGGGAGTCCTCCTCGGCGTCCGGCGGCGGCGTTCCGCGCGGGGGTGGCGACGCGCGGGTGCCCTGCCGGATTGTCGCCGGGGCTCCCGCCTCCCTAGTCTGGCATTTCCACAGGGAGGCGTGTTGTTCTACTGGTTCCTCAAGTTCGTGGCGATCGGCCCGGTCGCGAAGCTGGTGTTCCGGCCCCGCGTCGAGGGCCGCGAGAACGTGCCGGCCACCGGCGCCGCGATCCTGGCGAGCAACCACCTCGCGGCCGCCGACTGGATCTTCATGCCGCTGTCGCTGCGGCGCCGGGTCACCTTCCTGGCCAAGGCCGAGTACTTCACCGGTCGCGGGGTGAAGGGCCTCCTGCGCCGGGCGTTCTTCACCGGCGCCGGTCAGGTGCCCATCGACCGCTCCAGCGCCACCGCCGCGGAGGGGGCGATGCGCACCGGCCTGCGGATGCTGCGCCAGGGCCGGCTGCTGGGCATCTACCCGGAGGGCACCCGCTCGCCCGACGGCCGGCTCTACCGTGGCAAGACCGGCGTGGCCCGCATGGCGCTGGAGACCGGCGTGCCCGTCGTCCCCGTGGCGATGACCTACGCGCCGCGCCGGATCCCGTTCGGGCGCACGCTCGTCCGCGTCCGCGTGCACTTCGGCGAGCCCCTCGACTTCTCCCGCTACGAGGGCCTGGCCGGTGACCGCTTCGTCGAGCGGTCGATCACCGACGAGATCATGTACGAGATCATGACGCTGTCGGGGCAGGAGTACGTCGACGTCTACGGCGCCACGGTCAAGCGGACCATGGACGCCACCGGCGCCAGCGCCTCGGACGTCGTCAGCCGACTGCAGCCGCCCGTCGACGAGGCCGGCGACCGGGCTCCGGACACGCTGGCCGGCTGAGCGGCGGTCCCGTCCCGGCGGCGGGCCCGCGGGATCGGCCGGTCCGCACGGCGTGCCGGCCGGCCCGGTGGTGCGCTGGCTCGACCGCCGCCGCGAGGCCACGGCCCCGGCCCGCCGCGGCGACGTCTGGCGCGCCCCGTCGACGGCGACCTGACCCGGGCGCGGCTCTACCGTGGGCGGCGTGCGGCGGTACTTCTACGACACCGAGTTCATCGAGGACGGCACCACGATCGACCTGGTGTCCATCGGCGTCGTCGACGAGACCGGCCGGGAGTTCTACGCGGTCAGCACCGAGTTCGACGAGCGGCGGGCCATCCCGTGGGTGCGCCGCAACGTCCTCGACCAGCTGCCCCCGCCGGCCGACCAGGCCTGGCGCAGCCGCCGGCGCATCCGCGACGACCTGCTGGCCTTCCTCACCGGCCCCGGCGAGGAGGTGGAGCTGTGGGCCTGGTTCGCGGCCTACGACCACGTGGCGCTGTGCCAGCTGTGGGGCCCGATGACGGCGCTGCCGCGGGCGGTGCCCCGGTTCACCCGGGAGCTGCGGCAGCGGTGGGACGACGCCGGCCGACCCGAGCTGCCCCCCAAGCCCGCCGGCACGCACGACGCCCTCGTCGACGCCCGCTACAACCTCGCCCGCTGGAACGCGATGGAGGCCGCCCGGGACCGCTGAGGAAGCGGCCCTGGACGGCCCCGTCGGCCCTCCTGCAGGGGCCCGCCGCGAGCTCGCGAGCGGGTGGGGGGCAGGAGGGTCCGTCCTCAGACCGTGAAGGCGCCCACCAGCCGGGTCAGCTCCTGGGAGAGCCGGTCGAGCTCGCCCGCGCTGGTGCGGGCCCGGTCGACGTCGTCGACGCTGTCACGGGCGTCGGCGCTGACCACGGTGAGCGTGCCCGACACCGAGCCGGCGCCGTCGGCGGCCGCGGCGACGCTGCGGGTCAGCGCGCGGGTGGTCGCCGTCTGCTCCTCGACCGCGCTGGCGATGGTCAGCTGGTGGTCGTTCATCGCGTGCACCACCTCGGCGATGCGGGTGATCGACCCGACCGCCGCACCCGTGTCGTGCTGGATCGCCTCGACGCGGCGCGCGATGTCGTCGCTGGCGCGCGCGGCCTCCTGCGCGAGCTCCTTGACCTCGTTGGCGACGACGGCGAACCCCTTGCCCGCCTCCCCGGCCCGCGCGGCCTCGATGGTCGCGTTGAGCGCCAGCAGGTTGGTCTGCTCGGCGACGGCGGCGATGACGCGGACGACCTCGCCGATCTCGGCCGAGCTGGTGCCCAGCGTGGCGATCGCGGTCTCGGTCTCCCGGGCGAGCTCGGCGGCCTGCCGGCCCACCGCGGCGGCCTCGGCGGCGCTGCGGGCGATGTCGGAGATGGACAGGCCCATCTCCTCGGCGCCGGCCGCGGCCGAGGACACGCTGGCGCTGATGTCGCTGGCCGCGGCGTGCGCGGACTCCGCCTGGTCGCGGCTGCGCGCGGCCCGGCCGGCCAGCCCGTCGGCCACCTGCGCGACGCCGGAGGCCGACTCGGCGACCTGGCGGGCGCAGCGGCCGATGTCGCGGACGGTCCCGGCCACCTTGTCGACGAACCGGTTGAACGCGGCCGACAGCTGGCCCACCTCGTCGACCCCGGTGACCGGCATCCGCTGGGTGAGGTCGCCCTCGCCGTCGGCGATCTCGGCCATGCGGGCGCGCAGCTGCTCCAGCGGGGCGGTGAGCCGCCGGCCCACCTGCCACGCCGCCAGCCCGCCGAGCAGCGCGACCAGCACGGCGGCGACGACCAGGGCGGTGACCATCGCGCTGCGGCCGTCGGCGAGCCGGTCGACCGGGCCGGTGAAGTCGGCGTCGCGGGCCACGGTGACGACCACCCAGTCCCACGGCGCGTAGTAGGTGACCCGCGCGGTGCTCGGGCCGGCGTCGGGGTCGGTGAAGCGGACGGTGGCCTGCTCGCCGTCGCCGAGCGCCAGGGCGGCGTCGACGATCTCCTGCACGTAGGGCCGGCCGTCGGCGTCGGTGGCGTCGGCCAGCTGCTCGCCGTCGCGGGCGCCGTCCCGGCTGACCAGCACGGTGCCGCGGCGGTCGCCGGTGCCGCCGAGGACCTCGACGTAGCCGTGCTCGCCGACCGTGGTGGCCTCCAGGCTCTCCCGGAGGGCCGGCAGGTTCTCCTGCTTCTCGCCGACGTAGAGCATGCCGACCACCTGGCCGGCGCCGTCGACCAGCGGCGTGTAGGCGCTGACGTACCAGGAGTCGACGACGAAGGCGTTGCCGCGGTACGTCTGCCCCGACAGCACGGTGGACACCACCGGGTTGGGCTGCCCGTCGGGGTTCGTCGCGGGGATGAAGGTGCCGATCGCGCGGGCGCCGGTGGTGCCGGTGACGTTGGTGGCCACGCGGAGCATGTCGCCCGACGGCGTGCGCTGGAACAGCGTGGCGGTGCCGCCGACCAGCGCCTCGACCTGGTCGACCAGGGCGGTGGGCACCGCGGGGTCGGTGTTCTGGCCGAGCCACGCGCCGCCCACGGTGACCCGCGGCAGGTCCAGGGGCGTGACCTCGCCGCTGAGCTGGTTCTCGGCCTCCCAGTGCACGAGCCCGCCGGGCCCGTCGACGGCCAGGCCGCCGGAGGTGGCCAGCACGTGCAGCGCGACGGCGAGGTCGCTGTCGACCTGGGCGGCGGTGGACGCGCCCTGGGTGGCGACGACGTCGTGCACCCCGGCCGCGGTCCGCGCCACGCTCGCCTCGACCAGGTCGGCGACCGAGTGCTCGGTCTCGTCGGCGAAGCGGGCGCTCTGCCAGGCGCTCACCCCGGCCATCGCCGCACCCGTCGCGGTGACGCTGGCGACCGCCAGTGCCACCACCCTCGTCCTGATGCCCCACTGTCCGAGCACCCGCACGCCATCCCCCTGTCGACCGGCCGGTGGTCCCGGCACGCGGCGGCAGGGTCGGCAGCACGCGACCGCGCCTGTACCGGAACCCCGGGCGCTGCGGCGGGCGGGACGGGTGGGACGAAGCGGCACGGCGGCGAGACCTCCGGCGGGCCCCCGGAGGCGGTCCGGCCCGTCCTGCGGGGGACAGGCGGTGACCGCGGTCACCCGGCTGGTGCAGGATCGGTCCTGACCTGCGGTTCGTCCTCACAGGAGGCGTGGTGCGCATCGGGATCCTGACCGGCGGTGGGGACTGCCCCGGTCTCAACGCCGTCATCCGGGCCGTCGTCCGGAAGGCGACCGCCTCCGGCGACGAGGTCGTCGGGTTCCGCGACGGCTGGCGCGGCCTGCTGGAGGACGACGCCGTCCCCCTCGACCTGGCCGCCGTCCGCGGACTGCTGCCCCGCGGCGGCACGGTGCTCGGCACCTCGCGGACCAACCCCTACGCCCTGGAGGGCGGCCCGGAGCGGGTGCTGGGCTGCCTGGCGGCGCACGGCATCGACGCGCTGGTGCCGGTGGGCGGCGAGGACACCCTCGGCGTCGCCGCCAAGCTGGCCGACTCCGGCGCCGGCGTCCGGGTGGTCGGCGTGCCCAAGACGATCGACAACGACCTCGACGGCACCGACTACACGTTCGGCTTCGACACCGCCGTCGGCGTGGCGATGGAGGCCATCGACCGGCTGCACACCACGGGTGACAGCCACCACCGCACGCTCGTGGTCGAGGTGATGGGCCGGCACGCCGGGTGGATCGCGCTGCACGCGGGGATGGCCGGCGGGGCCAACGTCGTGCTGGTCCCGGAGCGGCCGTTCGACGTCGACGCCGTGGTGGCGCACTGCCTGCACCGCTTCGAGTCCGGCTACTCGCCGATCGTGGTGGTGTCGGAGGGCGCGCGGCCGGCCGACGGCGAGCTGGTCACCTCGACCGGGCAGACCGACGCCTTCGGCCACGTCCGGCTCGGCGGCATCGGCGCGGCGCTGGCCGCCGTCCTGGAGGAGCGCACCGGCCGGGAGTCGCGGGCGGTGGTGCTCGGGCACGTCCAGCGCGGCGGCACGCCCTCGGCCTTCGACCGGGTGCTGGCCACGCGCTTCGGCCTGGCCGCGGTCGACGCCGTCCAGGCGGGGCTGTCGGGGGTGATGGTGGCGCTGCGGGGCACCGACGTCGTCCCGGTGCCGATCGCCGAGGCCACCGCGAGGCTGAAGCTGGTGCCGCTGGAGCGCTACGCCGAGGCGGAGGTGTTCTTCGGCTGACGCGTGTCGGCCGGGCCGGGGCACCGCCGTACCCTCGGGGCGTGACTCTGCCCGATCCTGCGCAGCTGGTGCCCGGCCTCGACCGGTGGCGGGAGCTGCCCGCCGCCCAGCAGCCGACGTGGCCCGACCGCGCCGCCCTCGACGCCGTGCTCTCCACGCTGTCGACCGTGCCGCCGATCGTGGCGCCCAGCGAGGTCGACGAGCTGCGCGGCCGGCTGGCCGACGTCGCCCAGGGCAGGGCCTTCCTGCTGCAGGGCGGCGACTGCGCGGAGACCTTCGACCTCAACACCGAGCCGCACCTGCAGAGCACCACCCGCACGCTGCTGCAGATGGCCGTCGTGCTCACCTACGGCGCCAGCGTGCCGGTGGTGAAGGTGGGCCGCGTCGCCGGGCAGTACGCCAAGCCGCGCTCGTCGGACACCGACGCCCTGGGCCTGCCCTCCTACCGCGGCGACATGGTCAACTCGCTGGAGCCGGTGCTGGAGAAGCGGGTCCCCGACCCGAACCGGCTGGTGCGCGCCTACGCCAACTCGGCGGCGGCGATGAACATGATCCGGGCCTACGCCCGCGGCGGGCTGGCCGACCTGCACGCCGTCCACGACTGGAACAAGGACTTCGTCGCCTCCTCGCCGGCCGGCGTCCGGTACGAGGTCATCGCCCGTGAGATCGACCGGGCGCTGGCGTTCATGAAGGCCTGCGGCGTCGACGACACGGCACTGCGCGGCGTGGAGCTCTACAACAGCCACGAGGCGCTGATCCTCGACTACGAGCAGGCGCTGCTGCGGGTGCACGACGGCCGGCCCTACGCCGCCTCGGCGCACTTCGTGTGGATCGGTGAGCGCACCCGCCAGCTCGACGGCGCGCACGTGGAGTTCATGTCGCGGATCGCCAACCCGATCGGCGTCAAGATCGGCCCGACGACGACGCCGGAGCAGGCCACCGAGCTCGTCGAGCGGCTCGACCCCGACGGCGTCCCCGGCCGGCTCACGCTGATCAGCCGGATGGGCAACGGGAAGATCCGCGACGTGCTGCCGCCGATCGTGGAGAAGGTCACCGCCAGCGGCCACCAGGTCGTGTGGCAGTGCGACCCGATGCACGGCAACACCCACGAGTCGCCCACCGGCTACAAGACGCGGCACTTCGACCGCGTCGTCGACGAGGTGCTCGGCTTCTTCGCCGTCCACCGGGCGCTGGGCACCTGGCCCGGCGGCATCCACGTCGAGCTGACCGGTGAGGACGTCACCGAGTGCCTCGGCGGGGCGATGGAGATCAGCGACGAGGACCTCAACAGCCGGTACGAGACCGCCTGCGACCCGCGGCTGAACACCGGGCAGTCCCTGGAGCTGGCCTTCCTGGTCGCGGAGATGCTCCGTGGCTGACCTCGCTGCCCCTGCCCACCCCGCCGTCGTCGACCTGCGCTCGGACACCGTCACCCGGCCGACCCCGGGCATGCGCCGGGCCATGGCCGAGGCCGAGGTGGGCGACGACGTCTACGGCGAGGACCCCGCAGTCCGGGAGCTCGAGGAGCGGGTCGCGGAGCTCTTCGGCCACGAGGCGGCGCTGTTCGTGCCCTCGGGCACCATGGGCAACCAGATCGGCATGCGGCTGGTCTGCGAGCCGGGCCAGGAGGTGCTCTGCGACGCCGACGCGCACGTGGTCACCTACGAGATGGGTGCCGCGGCCGCGGTGTTCGGCATCTCCACCCGCACCGTGGTCTCCGCCGGCGGCCTGCTCGACGCCGACGCGCTCATCGCCCAGGTGCGCCCGCGCGACGACTGGCACCTGACCGCCACCGCGGCCGTCGCCGTGGAGAACACGCACAACCGCGGCGGCGGCCGGGTGCAGCCGCTGGCCGAGCTCGAGCGGCTGTTCGCCTGGTCGCGCGGCGCCGGGGTGGCCGTCCACCTCGACGGCGCGCGCATCTGGAACGCCGCCGCGTCCTCCGGCCTGGACCTGGCCACCTACGGCCGGCTGGCCGACACCGCGTCGGTGTGCCTGTCCAAGGGCCTGGGGACGCCGGTCGGCTCGGTGCTGGTGGCCTCGGCCGAGCGCATCGCCGCCGCCCGGCTGTGGCGCAAGCGGCTCGGCGGCGGGATGCGGCAGGTCGGCGTCCTGGCCGCGGCCGGGCTGTACGCGCTGGACCACCACCTGCCCCGGCTGGCCGAGGACCACGAGCACGCCCAGGTGCTCGCCAAGCGGCTCGGCGTCGACCCGGTCACGGTCGAGACCAACATGGTGGTGCTCGACGACGTCGCCGCGCCCGTCGTCGCCGAGGCGGCCAAGGCACGCGGCGTGCTGGTGTCGCAGGTGAGCCGACGGCGCGTCCGGCTGGTCACCCACCTCGACGTCGATCGCGCCGCCGTCGACCGCGCCGCCGACGTCCTCGCGGACCTGCTTGACCGCTGAGGTCGCGCCGGCGCGGCGACGGTGTGCGCCGATGCGCGGTTCCTGCGGTCAGGACCACGCATCCGCGCACACCGTCGCCGCGCCCGTCAGTAGGAGCTGAACAGCAGCCGGTCCGGCGTGCCGGTGGGCTCGCCGGTGATCTTGCCCGGGGTCGCGCCGCCGATGACGGCCGAGGCGACGGTCGCGGGGGTGGCCTTCGGCGCGCCCTGCAGGTACAGCGCGGCGACACCGGCCACGTGCGGGGTGGCCATCGAGGTCCCGCTGATGGTGTTGGTCGCCGTGTCGTTCGTGTGCCAGGCGCTGGTGATGCCGACGCCCGGCGCGTACAGGTCCACGCAGGTGCCGTGGTTGGTGAAGGGGGCCGAGGCGTCAGCCGAATCACTGGCGGCCACGGTGAGCGCCGCCGGCACGTTCGCCGGGGAGGTGGTGCACGCGTTCGCGCTGTCGTTGCCGGCGGCGACGGCGTAGGTGACGCCGTCGGCGATCGAGGCCGTGACCGCCTTGTCGATGGCCCTGCTCAGACCGCCGCCGAGGCTCATGTTCGCCACCGCCGGGTCGCCGGCGGCGTGGTCGCGGGTGACCCAGTCGATGCCGGCCACCACGCCCGAGGTCGTCCCGCTGCCGGTGCAGCCCAGCACCCGGACCGGCACCAGCGTGACGTCCTTCGCCACCCCGTAGGTGGTGCCGCCGATGGTGCCGGCGACGTGGGTGCCGTGGCCGTTGCAGTCCTCGGTGGTGTTCCGCCCGCTGACCGCGTTGTAGCCCGGCCGGACGCTGCCGGCGACCTCGCCGTGGGTCGAGCGGATGCCGGTGTCGATGACGTAGGCGGTCACCCCGGCGCCGGTGCGGTTGGAGGTGTACGTGTGGTTGAGCGGCAGGTTCTGCTGATCGATGCGGTCGAGGCCCCAGGTGGCGTCGTCCTGCGTGGCGTCCACGCGGACCACCTGGTCGCGCTCGACGGCGACGACGCCGGGCTGGGCGGCCAGCCGGCTCGCGGCGGCCTCCGACAGCGTGACGGCGTAGCCGCGCAGCGCCGCGGTGTAGACGTGGTCGATCGACCCGCCGAGTCCGCGAGCCCGCTCCGCCGCCTGCTGGGGAAGGGTGGCACGGTCGACGGTGACGACGTACGTGGCGCGCGGTCCGTCGGCCGGCGCGGCCGCGGCGGGGCCGGCGGTGACGCCGAGGCCGGTGGACGCGAGGGCGGCGACCGCGCCGGCGACCAGCGTGCGACGAGTGGGCAAGGAGGCTCCTCGGTTCGGCTCCCGCGGCCGAGCGGTCGCGGGCGGATGCGACCCAACGCGGTGCCGTAGTTCACTGCAAGTCAGGAGGCGTGTGCCCAGCGTGACCGGCGTGTCGCCGTCCGCCGACCGGGTGGGTCAGGCGGCCGAGGAGACCCGGTCGGCGGGACGGCCGTCGCGCAGCGCCCGGAGCAGGGCGATGTCACGGGCGTGGCCGCGGTCGGCGCTGGGCGTCTCGACGACGACCGGCACCCCGGCCACCGACGGGTGCGCCAGCAGCTCGGCGAAGGCCGCCACGCCGATCGAGCCCGCGCCGATGGTGGTGTGCCGGTCCCGCTTCGAGCCGCGCTCGTCGAGGGAGTCGTTGGCGTGCACCAGCCCGAGCCGCCCGGGGCCGACGGCCGCCTCCAACGCGTCCAGCGTCGCCGTCGTCCCGCCCGGGGTGGCCAGGTCGTGCCCGGCGGCCCACGCGTGGCAGGTGTCCAGGCAGACGCCGACCTTGGGGTGCATGTCCAGGGCGGCGAGGTAGGGGCCGAGGTCCTCCACGGTGGCCGCCAGCGACCGGCCGCCGCCGGCCGTCGGCTCGACCAGCAGCCGCGGGCCGTCGTCGGGCAGCGCGTCGAGGACCGGCAGCAGCCGCTCCCGCAGCTGGCGCAGCGCGGCCTCGTAGCGGTCCTCGTCGACGGCCGACCCCGCGTGCACGACGACGCCGCGCACGCCGAGCTGCACGCCGCGGGCGAGGTCGGCGGCGATCGTCTCCACGGAGCGGTCGACGGTGGCCGGCGTGGGGGAGCCGACGTTGACCAGGAACGGCGTGTGCACGAACGACGGGACGCCGCGCTCGGCCAGGCCCTCGACGAACGCGGCGTCCTGCGCGGGGTCGCCGGCGCTGCGCCTCCAGCCGCGCGGGTTGCCGACGAAGACCTGCACCGCCTCGGCACCGACGTCGTCGGTGGAGCGCAGCCCGCCGGTGGCCAGGCCGCCGGCCACCTGGACGTGCGCCCCGATGGGGCTCTTCGTCACCCGAAGCTCAGCAGCAGGCTGACCTCGGTGCGGACGTCGACGACCGTGCCGGCCGCCGGGTTCTGCCGGTACACGCGGTCGCCGGTGATGAACGTCGAGGTGGTGTGGGTCAGGCCCGCGGCGTCCAGCGCGGCGACCGCCTCGCGCTCGCTCATCCCGGTCACGTCGGGCACGGCGACCTGGGGCAGCCCGATCGAGACCTGGATGGTCACCTCGGCGCCGAAGGGTGCCTCCTCGCCGGGCGTCGGGCTGACCGCCATGACCTGGCCGGTGCCGACGTCGGCGCTGCGGCCCTCGCTGCGGGCGACGGTGAAGCCCAGCGACTCCAGGTTGGTCTGTGCGGCGTCCGGGCTCTGGCCGACGACGTCGGGCACCGCGACCGGCGCCGGGCCGCGGCTGACGTACACCGTCAGCGGGGTGTCGCGGGCCAGCTCGGTGCCCGCCTCGGGCTCGAACCCGGTGACCGACCCCACCGGGACGTCGTCGTCGTAGTCCTCCTGGACGGTGACCTGCCAGGGCACCGTCTCGGCGAGCGCGGCCTGCACGTCCTCCAGCGGCAGTCCGACCAGCTCGGGGTCGACGGTGAACCGCTCGGGCCCCTTGGAGACGACCAGCTCGACGTCGGAGTTGCGGATGGCCTCGCCGTCGTCGGGGTCGGCGGAGATGACCTGCCCCTCGGGGACGGTCTCGCTGAACTGGTCGTCGGCGAACACCGGGTCCAGCCCCGCCTGCTGCAGCAGGTCGACGGCGGTCGCGCGGTCGGCGCCCTCCAGCGAGGGCACCGTCGTCCAGCGGCCCGAGCCCAGCCACCAGCCGATCGCACCGACGGTGACCGCCAGGAGCAGGACGACGGCCACGGCCAGCCGGGCGCGGCGGCGGCGGATGTGCGGCGGCACGCCGGGGCGGGTGTGCGGCGGCGCAGGTCGCCGTCCGGCGACGTCGGTGGTGGGCCCGGCGCCCATGCCGGGCAGCATGCTCGTGCCCCGGCCGCGGGAGGACCGCCCGGCGCCGAGCACCTCGGTGCCCGGATCGCCGGGACCGGGGTCGCTGGGGTGGCGCGGCCGGGCGGGCCGGTTGGTCGGGCGGATGGTGCCGGGGCCGGCGGAGCTGCGGCCGGTGGGCACCGGGACGCGGGCCAGGCCGAGGTCGGTGCGCACGTCCTCGAGGTCGGCCAGGAAGGCGCCGGCGTCCAGGGGGCGGACGGCGGGCTCGCGGCGCGTGGTGCGCGTGACCAGCTCGTCGACCTGCCAGGGGACGCCCGGCACCTCCTCCGACGGCACGGGGACGTCGTGGTGCACGTGCTGGTAGGCCACCGCCAGCGGGGTGTCGCCGCCGTAGGGCGGGTGGCCGGTGAGCATCTCGAAGAGCACCAGCCCCGCGGCGTACACGTCGCTGCGCGCGTCGGCGCGGCCGCGCTCGAGCTGCTCGGGGGAGAGGTAGGCGACCGTGCCGATGAGCACGCCGCCGGTGTGGCTGGTCTGGCCGGTGCCGGTGAGCGCGCGGGCCAGGCCGAAGTCGGCGACCTTGACGGTGCCGTCGTGGCCGATGAGCACGTTCTCCGGCTTGACGTCGCGGTGCACGATCCCGGCGCGGTGCGCGGCGGTCAGCCCGGCGAGCACCGGCTCGAGGACGGCGAACGCCTCGGCGACGGTGAGCCGGCCGCGGGCCTGCAGCAGGTCGCGCAGGGTGCGGCCGCGGACGAGCTCCATGACCAGGAAGACCAGCCCCTGGTCACTGCCCTGGTCGCTGACGGAGACGACGTTGGGGTGGCTGAGCATGGCCGCCGCCCGCGCCTCCCGGGTGAACCGGCTGACGAACGTCGGGTCGTGCGCGAGGTGCTCGGCCATCACCTTGACCGCGACCGTGCGGTGCAGCCGCAGGTCGGTGGCGGCGTAGACGGTGGACATGCCGCCGCGCGCCAGCCGCTCCTCGAGGCGGTAGCGCCCCTCGAGGACGAGGCCGACCACGGGGTCGGTCACGGCGGTGTCCACGGGCCCGAGTGTAGGAGCGCAGGTGGCCGGTCCGGACCGCACACGCGGGGCCGGCGAGCCCCTGCCACCCTCCCGTCACACCGGTCACGGGAGGGGTCGCGCTCAGGACAGCTCGAGGCCCGGGTAGAGCGGGTGGGCGGCGACCAGCTCGGCGGCCGCGGCGCGGGTCTTGTCGGCCAGCCCGCCGTCGACGGTGTACTTCGCCTTCGAGGGGGACCCGTCCCGCGTCGACGTCGGCGTGGTGTTCGCCAGCACGTCGACGATCAGCTCGGCGGTGCGGTCGAACTCCGCCGCGCCGAAGCCCCGGGTGGTCAGCGCCGGGGTGCCCAGCCGGACGCCGGAGGTGTACCAGGCGCCGTTCGGGTCGGCCGGGACCGCGTTGCGGTTGGTGACGATGCCGGCGTCCAGCAGCGCCGACTCCGCCTGCCGGCCGGTCAGCCCGTAGCCGGAGACGTCGAGCAGCACGATGTGGTTGTCGGTGCCGCCGGTGACCAGCCGGGCGCCGCGGCGGGTCAGCCCCTCGGCGAGGGACACGGCGTTGTCGACGACGGCCTGCGCGTACGTGGCGAACTGCGGACGGCGGGCCTCGGCGAACGCGACCGCCTTGGCGGCCATCACGTGCGGCAGCGGGCCGCCGAGCACCATCGGGCAGCCGCGGTCGACGGCGTCCGCGTACTCCGGCTGCGCCAGCACGAACCCGCCGCGGGGACCGCGCAGCGACTTGTGGCTGGTGCTGGTCACCACGTGCGCGTGCGGCACCGGGTCGAAGTCGCCGGTGAAGACCTTCCCGGCGACCAGGCCGGCGAAGTGGGACATGTCCACGATGAGCGTCGCGCCGACCTCGTCGGCGATCTCGCGCATCCGCGCGAAGTCGACCTTGCGCGGGTAGGCGGAGTAGCCGGCCATCAGGATCAGCGGGCGGAACTCGCGGGCGCGGGCGGCGACGACGTCGTAGTCGAGCAGCCCGGTCTCCGGGGCGGTGCCGTAGGAGGACTGGGCGAACATCTTGCCACTGATGTTGGGGCGGAAGCCGTGGGTGAGGTGGCCGCCGGCGTCCAGGCTCATGCCGAGCATCCGCTGGTCGCCGAGGGCGTGCCGCA
The DNA here is from genome assembly GCF_003002915.1 of Geodermatophilus tzadiensis. Lineage (GTDB taxonomy): Bacteria > Actinomycetota > Actinomycetes > Mycobacteriales > Geodermatophilaceae > Geodermatophilus > Geodermatophilus tzadiensis. Next base: position 52,452 of record NZ_PVTG01000003.1, read on the forward strand.
GGGAGGCCCAGTCCTCGTCGGTGAGGTCGTTGACGTGCCGGGCCCCGGCCGCCTGCAGCGCGGGCGCCTCGACCCGCTGCGCGAGCACGGCCCAGAAGGCGACCAGGTTCGCGTCGATGCCCGAGTGCGGCTGGACGTAGGCGTACGGGGCGCCGAACAGCTCGCGGGCGTGCTCGGCGGCGAGGGCCTCGACGGTGTCGACGTTCTGGCAGCCGGCGTAGAAGCGGTGCCCGACGGTGCCCTCGGCGTACTTGTCGCTGAACCAGTTGCCCATGGTCAGCAGGACGGCGGGGCTGGCGTAGTTCTCGCTGGCGATCAGCTTGAGCGAGTCGCGCTGGTCGGCGAGCTCGGCGCCGATCGCCTCGGCGACGCGGGGCTCGACCTCGGCGATGACCTGCAGCGCGCTGCGGTAGGCGGCCGAGGCGGTGGCGGCGTCGAAGGAGGGGGTCACGTCGGTCATGGGTGGGCTCCTGCGCGGTCGGTGGTCGGCTCTGCCCAGGCGCCCGGCGGGGGAGTACAGGCCGCTCCCCGGTGGTGCCCCACCTCGATGCGCCAGTCACGGCCCGGCCCCGATCCTAGCCCGCTCCGGCGGCGGGCCCAGGGGTCGACCTAGGCTCGGATCCATGGACGTCGACAGCCTGCAGACGATGACCCCGCAGGAGGTGGCCGCGGTCCTCGGGACCTCGCCCAACCGGGTCCGGCAGCTGCTGCGCGAGCACAAGCTGCTCGCCGTCCCGGGCAGCGGCAACAGCCGCATCCCCGCCGACTTCCTGCAGGACGGCGCGGTCCTCAAGCACCTGCCCGGGCTGATCACCGTGCTCAAGGACGGCGGGTTCAGCGACACCGAGGTCTTCGAGTGGCTCTTCCGCGCCGACGACTCGCTGCCGGGCACGCCGGTGCAGGCGCTGCGCAGCGACCGGCACACCGAGGTCACCCGGCGCGCGCAGGCCCTCGCCTTCTAGCCGCGCCGCGTCCTGAGCCGCGCCGCCTGCGCGCGGGCCAGCCGGCGCGCGAAGACGCCGAGCCGGCGGGGCTTGGACACCGTCACGCGCCGATCCAGCACCCGGTAGTCGGCGCGCTCGATCTCGGTGAGGATGCCGCCGTAGAGGGCGGTGGCCGCGCGCACGCAGTCCCGCGACTCGGGCGCGAGCATCGGCGTCCCGGGCGCGGCGTCGTCGTAGCGGCGCCGCACGATGGCGACCATCTCCTGCATCAGCGCGCGGAACCGGGCGTCGTACCGCTTGGCCTCGAGCTGCTCGCGGGTCACGCCGTGGGCGGCCATGACGTCGGCGGGCAGGTACACCCGCCCGCGGTCGACGTCCTCGGCCACGTCGCGGAGGAAGTTGGTCAGCTGGAACGCCTCGCCGAGCGCGATGGCGTGCGGCGCGGCCTCCTCCTGCGGCACGCCGCGGGCGGTGCCGAGCACGGGCAGGACCTGCAGGCCGATGACCGACGCCGAGCCCCACATGTACCGGTCCAGCGCGGCCATGTCGGCGTAGCCGGTGACGGTGAGGTCGCTGGTCATCGCGGCGAGGAAGTCGACCAGGTGCTCGACCGGGATCCCGTACCGGCGGTAGGTGTGCACCGTGGCCAGCCGCACCGGGTCGTCGGACCAGCCCGCCTCCAGCTCGGCGAGCAGCGCCCGCGACCAGTCGGCCAGGTCGGCCTCGGGGTCGGCGCCGGGGTGGTCGACGAGGTCGTCGGCGGTGCGCGCGGCCGCGTACAGCGCGTGGACCGCCGGACGGCGGTCGGCCGTGAGCAGCCGGGTGGCCAGGTGGTAGCTCTTGCCGTGCTCGGCGTTGACCGCGGCGCAGAACCGGTAGGCGGCATCGAGCCGCTCCTGCCGCTCGGCCTGCGTCAGCGGCCGCTCGGTGGCGGTCACCGCCGCACCGGCCCGGTGATCCGCTCGGCGGCCAGCCGGCCGCTGATCACCACCATCGGGACGCCGACGCCGGGCTGCACCGACGAGCCGGCCAGCACCACGTTCTCCGGGCCGCGGCGGGGCAGCGTCGGCGTCCGGAACGGGCCGGTCTGGCCGAAGGTGTGGGCGAGCGCGAACGGCGTGCCGGCGGCCATGCCCTGCCGCGCCCAGGTCAGCGGGGTGTCCACGTGCTCCACCTCGATCGCGTCGGAGATCCCCGTCCAGCCGCGGGCCTCGAGCACGCCGAGCACCTCCTCGCGGTAGCGGGGCAGCAGCGCGTCCCAGTCGATGCCGGGGTTGCCGCCGCTGTGCGGGTCGAGGTTGGGCGCGGGCGCCACGACGCTGAGCACCTGCCCGCCGTCGGGGGCCAGCGACCGGTCGGTCAGCGAGGGCGAGCTCACCAGCAGGCTCGGGTCGCTCATCGGCCGGCCGTCGCGGGTCAGCTCGTCGAACACCTGCTGCCACGCCGCGCCGAAGGAGATGGTGTGGTGCGCCTGGCCGGGCAGCTCGTGGCGCACGCCCAGGTGCAGGGTGACGCACGACGGCGAGTACACCGGCCGGCGGCGCCGCGCGAAGCCCGGCACCAGCCGCTCGGGGACGTCGGTGGTGACCACGACGGCGTCGGCGGCCAGCCGCTCGCCGCCCGCCAGGCACACCCCGGTCACCCGCCGCCCGCGCAGCTCGAGCTCCTCGACGGTCGCGCCGTACCGGAACACCACCCCGGCGTCGGCGGCCGCGGCGGCCATCGCACGGGGGACGGCGCCGATCCCGCCGACCGGGTGCCAGACGCCGGCGCCGATGTCGAGCTGGGCGATCACGGCGTAGGCGGCGATCGCCCGGAACGGGGAGACCCCGGCGTAGAGCGCCTGGAAGCTGAACAGCCGCCGCAGCCGGTCGTCGGTGAAGAACCGCGCCACGTGGCTCGACAGCCGCCCGAAACCGCCCCGGCGGGCCAGCGCCCACAGCTCCGGGCCGAGCAGGTCCAGCGGGGTGTCGAGGTTGCGGTCGATGAAGGTGTCCATCTGCAGCCGGTAGAGCTCGGCGAGGTCGGCGAGGTAGCGGCGCAGCGCGGCGGCCTCGGCCGGGCCGGCCAGCGCCTCGACCTCGGCGGCGAAGCGGTCGACGTCGGCGTGCACGTCGAGGGCGGAGCCGTCGGCGAACTGCGCCCGGTAGGTGGTCTGCAGGGGCACCAGCTCGAGCCGGTCCTCCAGCTTCTCGCCGACGGCGGCCAGCGTGTCGGCCACCAGCTCGGGCGCGGTGAACACCGACGGGCCGGTGTCGAGCACGTAGCCGTCGCGGGCGACGACGCCGGCCCGCCCGCCGGGGCCCTCGCCGCGCTCGACGACGGTCACCTCGCGGCCGGCACCGCGCAGCCGCAGCGCCGTCGCCAGGCCCGCGAGCCCGGCGCCGACGACGACGACGCGGTCGGTGCGTCCGGGGACGGTGCGCACGTCAGGCGGTGCGCGAGGTCGCGGCGACGGCGAGCGCGTCGAGGGCGGCGCGGGCCTCGACGGCGATCGGCGCGTCAGCGATCGCGGTGCGTGCGGTGGCGGTCCGCTCGGCGATCCGCTCCTCCACCCGCGAGCGGGCGCCGGTGTCCTCGATGAGGCGGCGCAGCGCGTCGAGCTGGTCGGTCCCGCAGTCGGGGTTGCCCAGGCAGGTGCGCAGCAGCTGCCGGCCCTGCTCGTCAGCCTCCTCCTCGGCCAGCGCGATGAGCAGCGTCTGCTTGCCCTCGCGCAGGTCGTCGTCGGCGGACTTGCCGGTCACCGACGGGTCGCCGAACACGCCGAGGACGTCGTCGCGCAGCTGGAACGCCTCGCCCAGCGGCAACCCGATCGCGGTGTAGACGTCGGCCGCACGCGGGCCGGCGCCGGCGATCGCGGCACCGAGCTGCAGCGGCCGCTGCACGGTGTAGCCGGCGCTCTTGTAGCGGGCCACGGTCAGCGCCCCCTGGGCTCCGGGCAGCCCGCCGGCGGCGCGCAGCAGGTCGAGGTACTGCCCGGCGGTCACCTCGGTGCGCATCGTGTCCCACACCGATCGGGCGCGGGCGAGGGCGGCGGCGCTGATGCCCGAGCGGCGCAGCAGCTCGTCGGACCACACCAGCGCGAGGTCGCCGACGAGGATCGCCGCGCCGACGCCGAAGGTGTTCCCGTCGCCGGACAGGCCGCCGTCACCGTGCCGCGCGGCGAACCCGACGTGCGTGGCCGGGCGGCCCCGGCGGGTCACCGCGCCGTCCATGACGTCGTCGTGCACGAGGGCGCTGGCGTGCACGAACTCCAGCGCGGCGACCGCGCGGAGCACCGCGGCGTCGTCCTCGGCCGGGCCGCTGACGTCCTCGGTGACCCCGCGCCAGCCCCAGTAGGCGAAGGCCGGGCGCAGCCGCTTGCCGCCGTCGGCCAGCGCGCACACCTCGTCGACCACCGGCTCGAGCACCGGGTCCATGCCGGCCAGCGTGGTGCGCTGCTCCTCGAGGAAGCCGGTGAGCGCGGCCGCGACCGCGCCGCGGACCCGGCCCAGGTCGGCGGCCGCGAGCGGGGGCGGCAGGGGGCGGACCACGGACTCCTGCTGTGCCGCCCCGGTGATCACCCGACCAGTATCGCCCCATCGAGTCGTGCGCGTCCTGCCCGGGTTCCTGCCCACGGGACCTCCTGTCGCTGAGGGAGCACTCGCAGACACCTCTTCTCCCGGGACCGCCCGGGCGGATGCAGGGCAGCGGCGCGTTCCGCACGTACCCTCGGGACCCGTGACCCCAAGCGTCCGCGAGCTGCTCGCCTCGTCGCGGCCCACGTGGTCGTTCGAGTTCTTCCCGCCCAAGTCGCCCGAGGGCGAGGCCCAGCTGTGGACGGCGCTGCGGCAGCTGGAACGGCTGCAGCCGTCGTTCGTGTCGGTGACCTACGGCGCCGGTGGCTCCACCCGCGAGGGCACGGTCGCGGTCACCGAGCGGATCGCCGCCGAGACGACGATGACCCCGCTGGCGCACCTGACCGCCGTCGACCACTCGGTCGCCGAGCTGCGGCACGTGGTCAGCCGGGTGGCCGCCGCCGGGGTGCGCAACCTGCTCGCGCTGCGGGGGGACCCGCCCGGCGCCGACCCGCAGGCGGAGTGGGTCCGGCACCCCGAGGGGCTGGAGTACGCCTCGGAGCTGGTCGAGCTGATCCGCTCGATGGGCGACTTCTCCGTCGGCGTCGCCGCCTTCCCCGAGCGGCACCCGCGCTCGCCGGACTTCGACACCGACGTCGAGATGTTCGTGCGCAAGTGCCGCGCCGGCGCCGACTTCGCCATCACCCAGATGTTCTTCCGGGTCGAGGACTACCTGCGGCTGCGCGACCGGGTGGCCGCCCACGGCTGCGACGTCCCCGTCATCGCCGGCGTCATGCCGGTGACCAACGCCCGGCAGATCACCCGCATCGTGCAGCTGTCGGGGCAGGCATTCCCCGAGGAGCTGGCCGCCCGCTTCGCCGAGCTCGACGGCGAGTCACCGGAGCAGAGGGCGGCGGTGCGCGCCTACGGCGTCGAGGTGGCGACGGCGATGTGCCGGCGGCTGCTGGACGAGGGCGTGCCCGGCATCCACTTCATCACCATGAACCGGTCGACGGCGACCCGCGAGGTCTTCACCAACCTCACCGGCGCCGGCACGTCGGTGCCCTCGACGCTGGCGGTCGGCTAGCGCGGCCCGGTCAGACGGTGACCGGGCCGCCGGTCTCCAGCAGCTCCGCGGTGCGCCGGGCCGCCCGCCGCAGCGCCTCGCGCTCGGCGGCGTAGCCGCCCAGGACGCCGACCACGGGCAGGTTGGCCAGCGCGCGGGCGCCCAGGCGGCCCTTGGGCCGGGCGTCGAGCGCCTCGTCGATCCGGCTGAGCAGCCGGGCGGCCCGCCAGATGGTGCGCGCGGCGCCGCGCAGCCCGGCGCGGTCCTCGCGGACCCCCAGCGCCGCCTCGGTGTAGGTGCCGCGCACCCGCTCGAGCAGCGGGCGCACCCGCTCGGCGGGCAGGTCGCGGGCGAGCAGCACCCGCGAGAGCAGCGACACCCGCTCGGCGGGGTCGGCGACGCCGTGCTCGCCGGCGACACCGAGGACGACCAGCGACTGCACCGCCGTCCCCACGGTGTTCTGCAGGGGCAGCAGGTCGGCCAGCCGGCCGGCCAGCCGCGGCAGGCCGCCGGCCACGGCGGCCACCCGGGAGACCCGCTCGGCCCACCAGTCGACGCGGTCGGCGGCCGGCAGCTCCGCCGGGCGGCCCAGCCGCTGCACGAGGGGGGCGGTCAGCCGGTCGAGCCGGCGCAGCACGTCGACGACCACCGCGTCGCTCAGGGGAGGGGCCATGACCTGCGCATACCCGGTGCCGCGCCGGCATCACGTCGCGGCGCTCGTACCGTGGCGCGCATGTCGGGACACGGGCGGGCCCGCCGGTGGGCGGTCGTCGCCGCGCTGGTCGCCGTCCTGCTCGCGCTGCCCGCGCTGGTCGGCGCGCTGCCGGCCGAGGACGCCGACGTCCCGGCCGCCGAGCTGCGCGCCGCCGCCGTGGCCAGCGCCGGGGTGGCCTTCTCCGGGTACGCGGTGTCCGCCGGCGGGCTGAGCCTGCCGGTGAGCGAGCAGCTGCCCGGGGTCGCCGACCTGCTCAGCGACCGGACGGCGATGCGCGTCTGGTGGCGCGGGCCCGACGAGCACCGCGTCGACGTGGTGGGCGCCGCGGGGGAGACCGGCGTGCACACCGACCCCGGCGGCACCTGGACGTGGGAGTTCGAGTCGGCCACGGCCCGCCGCGACGCCCCGGCCGCGCTGGCGCTGCCCGCCCCGCCCGACCTCGTGCCCGCCGCGCTCGGCCGCCGGCTGCTGTCGGAGGCCACCGACGACGAGCTGTCGCGGATCGGCGCCCGCCGGGTGGCCGGCCGCGACGCGCTCGGCCTGCGGCTGGTGCCGGCCGCGCCCGCCGCGTCGGTGGCCCGCGTGGACGTCTGGGTCGACGGCGGCACGGGGCTGCCGCTGGCCGTCGAGGTGGTCGCCGACGGCGCGACCGTCCCCGCGCTCGACACCCGCTTCCTCGATGTGGACCTCGCCACCCCGCCGGCCGGCGTCGTCGCCTTCACCCCACCGGCCGAGGCCCGGGTGCTGCCCGGCGAGGACACCGGCGGCCTGCTGCGCGAGGCGGCCGACCGGGAGCTCTCCCCGGTCCGGCTCCCCGCCGAGCTGGCCGGCCTGGCCCGGCGCGCGGTGGACGGGGCGCCGGCCACGGTGGGCCTCTACGGCAGCGGCGTGACCCTGCTGGCGGTCGCCCCGCTGCCCGGCCGCCTCGCGGCAGGCCTGCGCTCGACGCTGGCCGCTGCGCCCGGGGCGGTCCGGGACGGGTCCGGCACCCGCATCACCGCGGGCCCGCTCGGGCTGGTGCTCGTCGAGCCGCCCCGCAGCGGCGCCTACCTGCTCGTCGGCACGGTCACCCCCGACGCGCTCGCCGAGGCCGCCGCGACGCTCACCGGGGCACCGTCGTGACCTCCGTGGTGGTCACCCGCGGGCTGGTCAAGCAGTACGGCCGGGTGCGCGCGGTCGACGGCATCGACCTCGACGTCCGCGCCGGCGACGTCTACGGCTTCCTCGGCGCCAACGGCTCGGGCAAGACGACGACGGTGCGCATGCTGCTCGGCCTGGTGCTGCCCACCCGCGGCGAGGTGGAGCTGCTCGGCGGCCGGATGCCGCGGGCCGGCCGGCGGGTGCTGCCCCGGGTCGGCGCGCTCATCGAGGGGCCCGCCCACCACCGGCACCTCTCCGGCGCGACGAACCTCGCGCTGCTCGACGCCGCCGGCCCGGGCGGACGGCGCCGCGACCGCAGGCGGCGGGTCGCCGAGGCGCTCGACCAGGTCGGCCTCGGCGGGGTCGGCCGGCGTCCGGTGGGCGCCTACTCCCTCGGGATGCGGCAGCGCCTCGGGCTGGCCGGCGCGCTGCTGCGCCGTCCGGAGCTGCTGGTGCTCGACGAGCCGACCAACGGCCTGGACCCGCAGGGCATCCACGAGGTCCGCGAGCTGCTGCTCGACCTGCACCGCGACGGGACGACGGTGTTCCTCTCCAGCCACCTGCTGGCCGAGGTCGAGCAGCTGTGCACCCGGGTGGGCGTGCTCGACCGCGGCCGGCTGGTGCTGCAGGACCAGCTGGCGACGCTCACCGCCCCCACCGGCGCCACCGTCGTCGACACCCCGGCGCCCGAGCGGGTGCACGCGGTGCTCGACGGGCGGGTGCTGGCGACCGACGGCGGCCGGGTGGTCGTGCGCGGGGCGGACCCGGCGGAGGTCAACGCGCTGCTGGTGGGCGCCGGCGTGCCGGTGCGCGGCCTGGCGTTGCAGCGGCCGACGCTGGAGGAGGTGGTGCTGGCCGCGGCGGGCGCCAGCACCGACCGGGTGGAGCGGTCGTGATCGGCGTCGAGCTGCGCAAGACCTTCGGCCGGCCGCGCACCTGGACGACGATCGCCGTGCTCAACGCGCTGCCGGTGCTGGTGGCGGTGCTGCTGCGGATCACCGACCTCGCGCCGCGGCCGGGGGAGGGGCCGCCGTTCCTGTCCGCCGTCCTCACCAACGGCCAGCTCTACCCGCTGGCCGCGCTGGCGATCGTGCTGCCGCTGTTCCTGCCGATCGCCGTCGCGGTGGTCAGCGGCGACGCCGTCGCCGGGGAGGCGCAGGCCGGCACGCTGCGCTACCTGCTCGCCCGCCCGGTCGGCCGCACCCGGCTGCTGGTGGCCAAGCTGGTCGCCGTCCTGGCCTTCGTGCTCGTGACGGTGGTGGTGGTCGCCGCGGTCGGCTACCTGGTGGGCACGCTGCTGTTCGACGCGCAGCCGGTGGCGGCCGGGACGTCGGTGTCGGGCACCTCGCTCACGGCCGAGCAGCTGGCCGGGCGGACGCTGCTGGCCATCGGCTACGTCGCGGTGTCGATGCTGGGCGTCGCCGCGTTCGGGCTGTTCTTCTCCACGCTCACCGACTCCCCGCTGGCCGCCGCCCTCGGCGCCCTGGCCGTGCTGGTGACCTCCTCGCTGCTGCTCACCCTGGACGCCGCCTCGCCGATCGCGCCGTACCTGCCCACCCGCTACTGGCTGGCCTTCGTCGACCTCTTCCGCGATCCGGTCCTGTGGCGCGACGTGGTCCGCGGGCTGGCGCTGCAGGGCGTCTACGTGGGCGTGCTGCTCACCGCGGCGTGGGCGAACTTCACGACGAAGGACGTCACCAGCTGACGGCGCCCCGCGCGCGGGAGGCGGCCTCCCTGCAGGGGCCCGCCGCGAGCCTGCGAGCGGTGGGGGAGGGAGGTCCTTCCACTGATCGTGGCGGGCCCTCAGCCGCCGAGGCGGGCGCAGTCGGCCGGGCCCAGCTGCACCGGCTCCCCGGCCGCCAGCTCGGCCAGGACCATCGCCTGCACCAGCGGGTCGCGCGGCAGCTGGCCGTGGGCCACCCGGGCCTGCGCGCACACCGACTGCACGGTCAGGTTGAGGGCGCCGGTGAGGCGCGCGGAGTCCGGCGGGGTGACCGTCTCGTCCTGCGTCGTCCAGATCGACACCCACGTCGGCCCCTCGGGCGTCTCGTCGCCGGCGTTGAGGCCGGCCAGCAGCGGGCTGCCGGTGGTCAGCTGCCGGCAGGCCTCCGGGCACTGGCCCGGCGCCACCCGCTCGGCGAGGTCGGCCAGCGTGGTGCCGTGGTGCGGGGAGCCGAGGGTGAGCACCCGCCGGGCGACGCCGGCCCCGCCGTCGGCCGCCCACACCCGCGCGATGACGCCGCCGGCGGAGTACCCGACGACGTCGACGCTGCCGGCGCCGGTGCGCTCCAGCGCCGCCCCGGCCGCGGCGTCGAGCGCGGCGGCGGAGAGCGCGAGGTCGCCGGTGCCGCCCTCGGGGACGTCGACGACGGTGGCGTCGCGGCCCTCGGTGGTCAGCCGCTGGGCCAGCGACGCCAGCGACCCGGCGTTGCCGCCGTAGCCGGGCACCAGCAGCACCGGCCCGGGCTCCTCCTGCGACACCGGGTCGGCCGGCGCCGGGGTGTCCGACCCGCGCACGACCAGCAGCGCGGCCGCGGCGGCGAGAGCGGTGACGAGCAGCGCCAGCAGGACGAGGACCAGGCGGCGGCGGGCGGGGGACAGGCCGGCGAGCACCTCCCCACTGTCCCCGGTGCGCGCGAGGCGCTGCGGGAGACTGCGCCCGTGCTGAGCCGCGACGAGTACCTCGCCGAGTGGTCGCGGTGGCACGGCGGCACCGACCCCGCCGGCAGCCGGCTGGTGCACGGCTGGCTGACGCTGGCCTACACGCTGGCCCGGTCGGTGGCGTGGCTCCCCCCGCTGGGGGCCACCGCGCTCGGCCTGCTCGTCGCGCTGGCCGCCGTCGGCCCGGCGGTGGCCGGTGGTGCGTGGCTCGTCGTGGCGGGCCTGCTGGTCGGGCTCTCCGGCCTGCTCGACTCCCTCGACGGCGCGCTGGCGCTGGCCGGTGGGCGGGCCTCGCGGCGCGGCTACGTCCTGGACTCCGCCGTCGACCGGCTGACCGAGGCCGGCTACGCGGTCACCCTCTGGGTCGCCGGGGCGCCGGGCTGGCTGGCCGCGCTGTTCGGTGCGCTGTGCTGGCTGCCCGACTACCTGCGTGCCCGCGCCGGGCAGGCCGGGGTGGCCGAGACCGGGTCGATCTCGGTGTGGGAGCGGCCCACCCGGGTGGTGATGACCGGGTTCACCGTGGGCGGTGCGGGCATCGTCGCCGCGGCCGGGCTGACCGAGGCGGCCGGGGTGGCCGACGTCCCGGCGGCGGTGGTGACCGCCGGGGCGGCCGTCGGCTCGCTGCTCGGGGTGGTGGGGACCGCCCAGCTCGGGTTCTCGCTGCGCCGCGCGCTGAGGGACTGACGCCCGTCCGGAGGAGGCTGTGCCGGCCGGCGCACTACGAGGGTCGGCCGCCGTCGACCCGGAACACCTCCGTCTCCGGCGGCCCCGCGAACGTGAGGCCCACGTCCTGGAAGAGACCGGCGAGTTGCTCCCCGAGTCGTTCCCGGACCGACATCGCCTGCTCGTGCGTGTCCCAGAGGGAGAAGACCACCTCCCTCTGCTCGTAGGAGCTGGGGACGCCCTCCGTGATGCGTTGCTCCTCGGCTCGGATGAGCTCCTCGTAGTCGGGGTCGTCCTCCGGGACCATGAACCAGGCCCCGCGGCACCCGTCGAGTCCGGCGACGAGCGCGAGGCCCGCCGGCTCCTCCTGCACCTCACTGCGCCGGATGGCATCGAGGTGTCTGAGGTTGTCGACCCATCTCTGCTGGTGCTCGACCCGGAACCTGTACCTGCTCAGTCGCGCGTACACCTCGACCTCCTCTCCACCCGGCAGGTGCGCGAGTGTGGCACCGGGGCTGCGGTGCGTCGAGGGCCGCGGGCCGGTGCTGCCTCCAGGCAGGCAGGTGTGCGGTGTGGGATCCGGAGGACGGGCCCGACCGTCCCCTCGGCGTGCTCGGTCAGGCGGTTGCGCTCCGTCTCCTCGTCGGCGGGCCCGTCCCGGGCGGCGGCGCCCGTCGGGGTGTGCGCCGGGGGAGGCGCTGCCTAGGGTGTGCGTGCGCCGCCGTCTCCCCGACCTCCCGTCGCCGCCCCACCCTCCCGCCGCCGTCCCCGCCGCCGTCCTGAGGAGCCCCCGTGCCCGTCGTCGTCACCGGCTCCATCGCCACCGACCACCTGATGACCTTCCCCGGCCGGTTCACCGACCAGTTCGTCGAGGGCCAGATGGAGAACGTGTCGCTGTCCTTCCTCGTCGACGACCTCATCCAGCACCGTGGCGGTGCGGGCGCCAACATGGCCTACGGCCTCGGGCTGCTGGGGCTCTCGCCGGTGCTGGTCGGCTCGGTGGGCAGCGACTTCGCCGACTACGAGGCCTGGCTGACCCGCCACGGCGTCGACACCCGGGACGTGCGCTGGTCGGAGCTCAAGCACACCGCCCGCTTCGTGTGCACCACCGACGCGGTCAACAACCAGATCGCCTCGTTCTACTCGGGCGCGATGAGCGAGGCGGGGCAGATCGAGCTGGCGCCGGTGTGCGCGCGCGTCGGGGAGCCCGACCTCGTCGTCGTCGGCCCCAACGACCCGACGGCGATGGTGCGGCACACCCGCGAGTGCCGGGAGCGCGGCACCGCCTTCGCCGCCGACCCCAGCCAGCAGCTGGCCTGGGCCGACGGCGAGATGATCCGCGACCTGGTCGACGGCGCCGAACTGCTGTTCACCAACGAGTACGAGTCGGCCCTGCTGCTGCAGAAGACCGGCTGGTCCGACGACGAGGTGCTCGCCCGGGTGGGCACCTGGGTGACCACCCGCGCCGCGCAGGGCGTGCGGGTGCGGCAGGCCGGCGCCGAGACGATCGAGGTCATCGCGGTGCCCGAGACCAAGCCGGTGGAGCCCACCGGCGGCGGGGACGCCTTCCGCGCGGGGTTCATCGCCGGCCGCACGTGGGGGCTGGGCCTGGAGCGGGCCACCCAGCTGGGCTCGGCGGTGGCCACCGAGGCGGTCGAGGTGGTCGGCACGCAGGAGTACGAGCTGCGCCGCGAGCCCTTCCTCGACCGCTTCGCCGACGCCTTCGGCCGCGCGGCCGCCGACGAGGTCGCCGCCTTCCTGCCCTGACACCGCGGTCCTACCGGACCGCACCGCGGCCACGTGCTCTCCCCGAGCTGCGCTGAGCCCTGCCACGGCGTCTCGACCGGGAGCCTCCGGCCCCGCGGTCGGTCCGCCGTCCTGCGCCGGGCGGCTAGCCGCCCCGGACCTGCTCGCCGATCGAGGGGTCCTGCGCCCAGGTGTCGTAGGGGATGCGCGGGATGGTGCGCACCTCGCCGATCGTCGACCACTCGTTGCCGCCGAGCCGGGCCAGCGGCCGCAGCTCCTCGATGCGCGGCCGGCCGTCGCGGACGGCGGACTCGTACACGCTGATCCACTCGACCCGCCCGAAGACGACGGTGCTGTCACCCAGCCGCAGCGTCGAGTGCAGCGTGCACTCGATGGCCACCGGGGACTGCGCCACCCGCAGCGCGGCCACCTTCTCACTGGGCTCGAGCCGGACGCCGGTGTGCTCGGCCTCGCTCTGGTCGGACGGGAAGTCGGTGCCGGTGGCGTTGGCCTGCTCGAAGAGCTCCTCGGGCACCAGGTTGACGGTGAAGTCGCCGGTGGCCTCGACGTTGGTCAGCGAGTCCTTGCGGCCCACCGAGGTGAACTGCACGACCGGCGGCCTGACGCAGGCGACGGTGTAGAAGGAGTGCGGCGCCAGGTTGTGCACGCCCTCGGCCGAGCGGCTGCAGACCCAGGCGATGGGCCGGGGGACGACGACGGAGTTGACGACCCGGTAGAAGTCCGACGGCTTCATCGCCGCGGGGTCGAAGGTCGTGCGGGCGGGGGAGTCGGCCGAGGTCACGCCCCATCCTCGCCCGGGTCACCCGACCGCGCGCCCGCGCCAGGTCAGGGTGCCGCGACGGTGCCCGCGCACCGACCCGGCCAGCAGCACGTCGAGCGCCAGCAGCGACACCGGGTGGGCCAGCGCGTCGGGCCACACCCGGCTCCCGGTGGCCGCGGCAGCCACCACCCGCCCGGCCACCCCGGCCAGGTAGCCGGCCAGCCCGGCGCGGGAGCCGCCCAGCGCGGCCAGCGCCGGCACCACCCCGACGGCGGTCAGCACCGCGGCGGCGGCCAGCCCCGCGGCCGGCGACCCCCCGACCGAGGACCACAGCGACTTCCCGTAGCCCTCGCGCATCGCCGCCCAGCCGTCGTACATCCGGCAGGTGGCCAGGTCGGCGCCGGCGGCGGGGACGGCGCGGCCGCCCGCGCGCTTGACCGCCCGGGCCAGCGCGACGTCCTCCACCACCTGGTCGCGCACCGCGGCGTGCCCTCGGGCACGCAGGTAGCCGCGGCGGGTCAGCGCGAGGAACTGGCCGTTGGCGGCGGTCAGCGACGGCCGCGGCGAGCGCTCGGCGGCCCGCAGCGGCAGCGTGGTCAGCCACAGCCAGGGCGACAGCGGCTGCACGAGCCGCTCGGCCGCCGACACCGCCACCGGCCGCGGCCAGGGCGAGACCAGGTCCAGGCCGTGCGCGTCGAGCAGCCAGGCCGCGGCGGCGAGCGCGCGCGGCGCCAGCCGGACGTCGGCGTCGACGAACACCAGCACGCCGTCGTCGGCCGTCTGCGCGCCCACCCAGCAGGCGTGCGGCTTGCCCAGCCAGCCGTCGGGTGGCGGCGGGGCGGACAGCAGCCGCACCCGCCGGTCACCGACTCCCCGGACGACGGCGGCCGTGCCGTCGGTGGAGCCGTCGTCGACCACGACCACTCGGAGGTCGGGCACGCCGGCCGAGGCGAGGACGGCGGCCAGGCAACCGCCGATCGTGGCCTCCTCGTCGCGCACCGGCACGACGACGGTGACCGGCCGGGCCACCTCCGGCGGGTCGGCCGGCGCGCGGCGCAGCAGCCGGGCGTTGACCGCGGCGTGCGCGGCGCCCGCGACCGCCAGGCCGGACAGGACCCGGACGACCGGGCCGCTCACCGACGGCGGGCCTGCACGGCCAGCGTTCCCAGCACCGGCACCGCCAGGGCGGCGCCCCAGGCCGCGGAGCCGGGCAGGTCGAGGAAGGCCGCGTGCGCCAGCGCGCCGCCGAGGGTCATCCACCCGAGCACCAGCAGCGGTGCGGCGTCGCCGGTGCGCCGGCCCCCGGGCGGCGCGGTGCGGGCGACCACGAGGTCGAGCAGCGTCATGAGCACCAGGCCGGCCAGCAGCCAACCCGCCAGGTTGGTCAGCGGCACGGTGTCGATGCCGGGCAGGCCCGGCTGCGGGCGCGCCCACGTCCAGTAGCCGGCCTGCACCAGCTGCGGGTCGAGCACCACGTCCCACGCGGCGAACACCGCGGCCGCGACCACGACGCGCGCGGGCCGCTGCCGCCCGGGCCGCGCCCGCCGGGTGAGCAGCCGCGCCAGCACCCAGCTCGGCCACGCCATCATCAGCCAGGCCAGCGGCACCAGGAACGGGACGCCGAGCAGCGTGGGACCCAGCACGTCGCTGTAGGCGTAGGGGCCGTAGGGGAACCCGGTGGCCACCCCGACCGACTCGAACGCCACCGCGGTGACCGCCACCAGGCCCAGTACCGCCAGTCCGGTGCGCACGCCGTGCGCGGCGGCGGCCGAGGTCACCGACACCGCCGAGCCCAGCAGCACGATCGTCCAGGACACCGCGTCGCGGCCGCCACCGTCGGTCAGCGGGTAGGCGATCGCGGCCAGGACCACCGCCACGGCGAGGACCAGCGGCAGCCGCGCGGCCGGTGCCGCCGCCCGCCGGGCGGCCGCCGTCGCCGCACTCACCGGGAGCGGACGGCGCGCAGCGCCCGGCCGGCCCGGCTCCGGGCACGCGCGAGCGGACGGCGGTCGGCGAGCACGGCGCGCGCCGCCGTCCGGCCCGAGTTGCCCGACACGCCGCCGCCGGGGTGGGTGGAGGCGCCGGCGAGGTAGAGGCCCTCGAGCCCGGGCACGCGGTAGCCCGACAGCGCCGGCGTCGGCCGGAAGGCGAACATGCTGGCCAGGCCCATCTCCACGTGCATGACGTTGCCCCGCAGCAGCGACAGTTCCCGCTCCAGCAGCAGCGGCGTCTGGACGTACACCTGCTGCACCGAGTCGGCGAAGCCCGGGGCGAAGCGGTCGACCGCGGCCACCAGGCGGGCGGCCTCGGCGTCGGCGAGGGCGTCCCAGTCGCCGCCGTCGGCGAGGTCGTAGGGGTACCACTGCCCCCACACGGTGACCACGTGCTGCCCGGGCGGGGCGAGGGTGTCGTCGCTGGCGGAGAACGACATCGCCAGCGGCACCGGCTCGCGCGGCAGCCGGCCGGCCAGCCAGTCGCCGTGCGCGGCGGCCAGCTGCGCGCGGTCGGTGCACAGCAGCTGCAGTCCCTGGGCCGACACGGCCGGGTCGACGCCGGGGTAGGCCGGCAGCGCGTCGGTGAGGCAGCGCAGCACCAGGCCGAAGCCGTTGCCCACCGGCGGGGCGGCGGCGGCCAGGGCCGGCGGGGCGTGCGCGCCGGCGAGGTCGCGGGTGGCCAGCACGTGGCAGGCGGCGACGACGACCGGGGCGGCGATCCGCCGTCCGGACTCCGTCTCCACGCCGGCGACCCGCCCGTCCTCGACCAGCAGGCGCGCCGCGCCGTCGCCGAGGGTGACCCGCCCGCCGTCGGACTCCAGCCGCCGGCGCAGCGCCTCGGTCAGCCCGCCCGAGCCGCCCACCGGGTGGCCCGGCGGGGTGTCGTGCAGCAGCGCCACCCAGGCGACCATCGCCGCGGTGCCGGGCTCCGACATCGGCGGGCCCGACTGCGCGCCGAACCAGGCCAGCGCCGCCTTGAGCCGCTCGCTGGTGAACCAGCGGTCGAGCAGCGCGTCGCCGGAGCCGAGGAAGTCGACGGCGAGGTCGCCGCCGGGGGTGCGCGGGGCGTCGCCGCTGGGCGCGCCGAGCGGCCAGAAGGCGCGGACCAGGCCCAGCGGGGTCGGCTGCCGGCCGAAGGAGTCGACGACGGCGCGGCTGCGCGGGCCCCACACGCCGACGAACCGGCGGTAGGCGGCGGCGTCGTCCTCCCCGCAGGCGGCGGCGATGGAGGCGCAGGTGGCGTCGAGGTCGACGGAGAAGACCAGCGGCCGGCCGTCGGGGCCGGGGTCGCCGGGCACCGGCGCGGGCGCGAAGCCCCACGGGTCGCAGTCGACGTAGCGCAGCCCGTGCGCGGCGAGGTCGAGCTCCTCGACGACGCCGCTGTGCCGGACGATGACGTGCGCGCTGGACCCGCGGTCGACCCGCACGCCGGGCCAGCGCTCCACCGTGGACACCGCGCCGCCGAGCACCTCGTCGCGCTCGACCACCTCGACGGTCAGCCCGGCCCGCGCCAGGTGGCAGGCCGCGACCAGGCCGTTGTGCCCCGCGCCGACGACGACGGCGTCGGCCACGGCACCGGCGACGGCATCGGCGACGGCGTCGACGCCGGTGTCGGCGGGGCGGCCGCCGGCCGGCACGCCGGTCAGGACGCGGCGGCGCGCAGCGGGAGCCGGGCGCCGAGGATCGCGAAGGGGCGGGCGTCACCGGGGAAGTGGTGGGCGCGGGCGAGGTCGACGAAGCCGTCGGCGTGGTAGAGCCGGAAGGCCTTGGTGTCGGCGTCGGGCGTCGACAGCAGCGCCACCGGGGCCGGGACGCCCTCGACCAGGGCGTGCAGCAGCCGGCGGCCCAGCCCGCGGCTCTGCGCGTCGGGGTGCACGTGCAGCTCGCACACCTCGAAGGCGCCGGGCAGCCAGCGCTTGGCGGTGCGCCGGTCGAGCGCGGCGCGCACCTGGTCGTGCCACCACTGGCCGGGGGCGACGAGGTAGCCGTAGCCGAAGCCCACGAGCCGCTCACCGTCCACGCCGGCCTCGAAGGCGCCGACGGCGCGGAAGCCGGGCCGCTCGGTGTGCTGGACGGCGTAGCCGTAGCGGCCGGCGACCACCGAGGCGTCGTAGCCCATCGCCTCGCCGTAGATGGCCAGCGCCTCGTGCATGTGGTCGCGCAGCCAGCCGACGGGCAGCTCGGTCACCCGCGTCGCGGGTGTCGTGCCGGTCACGTGTCTCTCCTCGCTCACGGGCCCACCACGGCGGCGGGGTCGTGGGTGGTCGCGGGTGGACCGGTCCGGAGGCGCACCGCCTGGTCCTCGGCGGCCTCGGGAGGGCCGTCGCCGACCTCCGCGGCGGTGCCGGCGGTCAGCCGCAGCAGCTCGTCGTAGCTGGTCGGGAAGACCGCCGACGGGTGCCCGGCCGCGGCCCAGACGCGGTCGTGGCGGGCCAGCTCGACGTCGACGAGGGTGCCGATCGGCCCGGGGTGGCCGAGGGGGGCGACCCCGCCGATCGGCTGGCCGGTGTGCTCCCGCACGAAGTCGGCCGAGGCGCGCCGGACCTGCCGGACGCCGAGCAGCGCGGCGACCCTGGCGACGTCGACCCGGTGCGCGCCGCTGGTGAGGACCAGCAGCGGGGCGCCGTCGACGTCGAAGACGAGGCTGTTGGCGATCGCGCCGATCGGGACGCCGAGCGCGGCGGCGGCCTCCGCGGCGGTGTGCGCGCCGGAGGGGAGCTCGTGGACCCGCCCGCTCGCCCCGGCCCGGGAGAGCAGGTCGGCGAACGCGGCCACCCGGGGGTGGACGGGTCGGCTCATGCGTCGATCCTGCCACCGCTGTCGGACCCCCGCCGTACCGTCCGCCGCGCACGGGCGGGAGGAGGACGCCGGTCCCTCCTCCCGGTGCGTCCGGCTTGACGACACCGCGGAGGTCGGGTCTACTCGTGGTGTTCGAACAGACGTTCGAACGGTCGGCCACCGCTCCCGGGACCTTCCCCGCCCGGGCGGTGGGCGGGCCGGCCGCGGGCACGGGGTGGGGAGTCGGGCATGAGCCGGGTGCTGGGTGAGGTCGGCGAGCGGGTCGGCGAGGAGGTGCGGGTCGAGCGGGGGCCGCTCGGTCCGGCGCAGTTCTGGCGCGGCCAGTGGCGCTACGTCGTCGGCGAGCTGCTCGACTCCTGGGTGGAGACCGCGCCGTGGTGGCAGCGGCCGGCCGCCGGCGGTGCCTCGGCCGACCTGGTCGCACCCCGCGAGGTCTTCCGCGTCGAGGCGGTGCGGGCCGGGCGGTCGCGGATGAGCTTCGCCGGCGTCTACGACCTGTCCTGGGACGCCGCCGACAACCGGTGGTCGCTCGTGCGGGTGCACGACTGATGGGCGCCGCTCGCGTCATGGCCGACCAGCTGCCCCTGCCCCCGCCGCTGCCGACGGCCGCCGTCCAGCTGCTCGACCAGGCCACCCGGGCGCTGGCCGAGGCGGCGGGCTCGACCGACCCGCGCCGCCGCTACGCCACCGCCCACCTGGGCGCGCTGCGCGCCGCGGCGGCGGTGCTGGCCGCCCGCACCCGGCCCGAGGGCGGCCGCCGCCGGCCGCGCAGCGCCTGGGTGCTGCTCGGCCAGGTCGCCCCCGAGCTGGGTGAGTGGGCCACCTTCTTCGCCGCCGGCGCGGCCAAGCGGGCCGCGGCCGAGGCCGGGCTGTCCCGCGCGGTCACCGAGCGGGAGGCCGACGACCTGGTCCGCGACGTCGGCTCCTTCCTCACCGTGGTCGAGGACCTCCTCGACCACGAGCCCGAGCCCGCCCCGCGCCCGCGCGTGGTCGGCGGCACCGCCCACCGTCCCGCCCGCGGGCGGTGAGCGGGGACCCCTTCGTCCACCTCCACGTCGCCTCCGGGTACTCCCTGCGGTACGGGGCCAACCACCCCGCCGACCTGGTGGCGCGCGCCGCCGAGCACGGCATGGGCGCGCTGGCGCTGACCGACCGTGACGGCCTCTACGGCGCGGTCAAGTTCGCGCTCGCCTGCCGGTCGGCCGGGGTGCGGCCGCTGTTCGGGGTCGACCTCGCGGTCGCCCCGGCGGTGGACACCGCCGTGCCGCGGGCCCGGGCGCGCGTGCTGGGGGAGGACGACGAGCTGACCGTGCCCGGGGTGGCGCGGGACCGGGGTGCCCCGGTGCGGCCGGCGCGCCGCAGCCCGGCGCGCGGCGGGGCGAGCGTCGACCCCCGGCTGCCCCGGGTGACCTTCCTCGCCCGGGACGGCGCCGGCTGGCGGGCGCTGTGCCGGCTGACCAGCGCCACCCACCTGCGCGGCACCCGCGGCGAGCCGGTGGCCTCGCTGGCGCTGGCCGCCGAGCACGCCCCGGGGCTGGTCGCCGTGCTGGGGCCGGACTCGCCGGTGGGCCGGGCGCTGGCCGCCGGCCGGGCCGACGTCGCCGCGGCCCGGCTGGACGCCTGGCGCTCGGTGTTCGGCCCGGGCGCGCTGGTGGTCGAGCTGGTGCACCACCGCGGCCGGGGCGACCGCTCCCGGGCGCAGGGGCTGATGCGCTTCGCCGCCGAGCAGGGCGTGCCGGTGGTGCTCACCAACGCCGTCCGGTACGTCGACGCCCTCGACGCGCCCACCGCCGACGTCCTCGACGCCTCCCGGCGGCTGGTCGCCCTCGATGCGCGGCACGTCGACCGGCGCACCGCCGAGGGCCACCTGAAGTCGGGCAAGGAGATGGCCGAGGTCGCCGCAGAGCTGGCCGGGCCCGACCGCGACGCGGCGCTGCGGCTGCTCGAGCGCACCGCCCGGCTGGCCGAGCAGTGCGTGGTCGACGTCCGCGAGGACCTCGGCATCGGCACCGTGCGCTACCCCGAGCTCGACGTCGTCACCCGGCCCGGCGAGCGGGGGATGGGTCCCTCGCAGGTGCTGCGCGCCCGCTGCGAGGCGGGGCTGGGCCGGCGCGGGATGGCGCCCACCGCGCAGGTCACCCGGCGGCTGGACGACGAGCTGGCCGTCATCGACTCCCTCGGCTACCCGTCCTACTTCCTCACCGTCGCCGACGTGGTCGACCTCATCAGGAGCCTGAGGGTCCGCGCCGCGGCGCGCGGGTCGGGCGCGGGCAGCCTGGTCACCTACCTGCTGGGCATCTCCGACGTCGACCCGATCCGCTACGGGCTGCTGATGGAGCGCTTCCTCTCCCCGCTGCGCCACCAGCTGCCCGACGTCGACATCGACGTGGAGTCCGCCCGGCGGATGGAGGTCTACGACGCGGTGATCGACCGCTTCGGGGCGCACCGGGTCAGCTGCATCTCGATGATGGACACCTACCGGGTGCGGCACGCCATCCGCGACGTCGGTGCCGCGCTCGGGCTGCCGCCGGGCGAGGTCGACGCCGTCGCCAAGGCCTTCCCGCACGTCCGGGCCGACCAGGTGCACGCGGCGCTGCGCGACCTGCCCGAGCTGCGGGCCAGCAGGCTGGGGTCCCGGCGCGGCGGGGGCACCGGCGACCTCGACCTGCTCTTCGACCTCGTCGCCCGGCTCGACGGGCTGCCCCGGCACATCGCGCTGCACCCGTGCGGTGTGCTGCTCTCCGACGCCACGCTGCTCGACCGCACGCCGGTGGAGAACAGCTTCCTCGGCTACCCGATGAGCCAGTTCGACAAGGACGACGTCGAGGAGCTCGGGCTGCTCAAGCTCGACCTGCTGGGCATCCGGATGCAGTCGGCGATCGCGCACGCCGTCGAGGAGGTGGCCCGGGTCGACGGCGAGACCCTCGACGTCGACGCGATCCCGAGGGACGACCCGACGACCTTCGAGCTCATCCGCAGCACCCGGACCCTCGGCATGTTCCAGATCGAGTCGCCGGGGCAGCGCGAGCTGGTCGGCAAGTTCGGGCCGGAGACGTTCGAGGACATCGTCATCGACATCTCGCTGTTCCGGCCCGGTCCGGTCAAGAGCGACATGGTGACGCCGTTCCTGCTGGCCCGGAACGGCTGGCGGGACCCGGTCTACCCGCACCCCGACCTCGCGCCGTTCCTCGAGCAGACCGCCGGCGTCGTGGTCTTCCACGAGCAGGTGCTGCAGATCGTGGCGCAGATGACCGGCTGCGACCTGGCCCAGGCCGACGAGGCCCGCCGGGCGCTGGGCGACAAGGAGCTGCACCCGGAGGTGCGGGCCTGGTTCGCGCCCGAGGCGCTGCGGCGCTACCCGGTCGAGGTGGTCGAGCAGGTGTGGGAGGTGCTGGTCGCCTTCGGGTCGTTCGGCTTCTGCAAGGCCCACGCCGCCGCCTTCGCGCTGCCCACCTACCAGTCGGCGTGGCTCAAGACCCACCACCCGGCGGCCTTCCTCGCCGGGGTGCTCACCCACGACCCGGGCATGTACCCGAAGCGGCTGATCCTCGACGACGCCCGCAACTTCGGCATCCGGGTGCTCGGCCTCGACGTCAACGCCTCGACCGGCAGCTACCGGGTGGAGCGGCTGGCGGCGCCGGACCGGGGAGAGCCTGACCGCGAGCCCGACCGGCGGGCGGACTGGCAGCGCCCGGACTGGATGCCGGCGGCCATGCCCGACCCCTCCCGCTACGGCATCCGGCTCGCGCTCGCCGACGTCAAGGGCATCTCCGACGACGAGGTCGGGCGGATCGTCGCCGGGCAGCCCTACCGGTCGCTCACCGACTTCTGGACGCGCGCCGCGGTGTCCCGCCCGGTGGTCGAGCGGCTCGTGCTGGCCGGCGGGTTCGACTCCCTCTACGGCTTCGGGGTGCGCGACCGGGAGGCCGGCCGGCCCACCCGCGCCCGCGGCTCGATGACCCGCCGCGACCTGCTGCTGCAGATCAGCGAGCTCGACCGGTGGAGCCGCAGCGGCGCGAAGGCCGGCTCGGTGGGGCAGCTCAGCCTCGACCTGTTCGGCCTCGAGACACCCGGGGGCGCCGGGGACGCCGGGGACGCCGGTGACGCCGCCGAGGACCCCGCCGGCGTCTCCGAGGCGGAGGAGACGGCGTTGTCGGGCGGCGTGCTCTCGTGGGGCGCGGGTTCGGGGCTGCCCGAGTTCACCGACGCCGAGCTGGTGCGCGCCGAGCTCGAGGTGCTCGGGCTGGACGCCAGCCGGCACGTCGTCGACTTCTACCGGCCGTTCCTGGCCGCGGTCGGCGCGGTGCCGGCCGGGGAGCTGCTCGGCAGCCGCAGCGGCGCCGAGGTGCTGGTGGCCGGGGTCAAGGTGGCCACCCAGACCCCGCCCATCCGGTCGGGACGGCGCGTGGTGTTCGTGACCCTCGACGACGGCACCGGCTGCACCGACTCGACCTTCTTCGAGGACGTGCAGGGCCCGTACGCGGCGACGGTGTTCCACTCGTGGCTGCTGGTGATCCGCGGGGTGCTGCGGCGCACCGGCCCGCGCGGGGTGTCGATCCGGGCGACCGGGGCCTGGGAGCTGCCGGCGCTGCACGAGGCGTGGGAGACCGGCGGGCTGGCGGCGGTGGCCGAGCAGATGGCCGCGCCGGGGGAGTACACAGAGCAGGCGATCAGCGGGGCGGCGGCCTCGCACGGGTCGCGGCCGGTGGTGGTCAAGCCGGTGCTGGTGCACCCCACCGGCTTCCGGATGTCGCCCTACGCCGACGTCAGGCCCGCCGGTGACGACGCCGCCACCGCCGCCCGCCGCGCCGCGGCCGCCGCTCCCCGGAAGCTCTGGCACTCCAGCCCCGGCAGCCCCGGCCACTGAGGGAGGACCCCGCTGCCCCACGCCTCGCGAGCCCGGCGCGGTCCCCTGCCGCGGGACCACCCCGGTCGACCGCCGGTCCGGCACGATGGCCGCGGTGACCCGGGACCTGCGCGTCTGCTTCCTCGGCGACTCGTTCACGGCCGGCGTCGGCGACCCCGAGCACCTCGGCTGGGTCGGCCGGCTCGCCGCCCGCAGCGCTCGGGCCGGGCGCCCGCTGACCGCCTACCCGCTGGGTGTGCGCCGGCAGACCGGCGTCGAGGTCGCCGCCCGCTGGGCGACCGAGTGCGTCCCCCGGCTGTCCGGGGAGTGGGACGCGCGGCTGGTGGTCTCCTTCGGGGTCAACGACACCACGCTCGAGGGCGGCGCCCCGCGGGTCGCACCGGAGCGCTCCGTGGCCGCCCTCGACACGGTGCTGGCCGGAGCCCGCGCTGCCGGCTGGCCGGTGCTGGTGGTCGGCCCGCCACCGGTGGCCGACGCGGATCACGACGTCCGCACCGCCGGGCTCGACGCCCGCCTCGCCGAGCTGTGCGCCGCCCGCGGGGTGCCCCACGTCGCCGTCCACGCCGCGCTGGCCGCCGACCCCGTGTGGACGGCGGAGGTGGCCGCCGGCGACGGGGCCCACCCGGGCGCGGCCGGGTACGCGGCGCTGGCCGACCTGGTCTGGCCGCACTGGCGGGCCTGGACGGCGTGACCGGGGCCGACCCGCCGACGCCGATCCCCCCGCGGCGCGCTCCGATGACGGGGACGCCGCGGCGCGGTCTACTCCTGCACGCCGGTACCGCGCCGGCCGCCGGAGAGAAGGACCCGCCATGCCGAAGCAGATCCCGTGCCTGTGGTTCGACGGCCGCGCCGAGGAGGCCGCGCAGTACTACACGTCGGTCTTCCCGAACTCCTCCATCGACCAGGTCACCCGCTACGGCCCCGACATGCCGGTCCCCGAGGGCACTGCGATGACCGTGAGCTTCACCCTCGACGGCCAGGCCTACGTCGGCCTCAACGGCGGCCCGCAGTTCCCCTTCACCGAGGCGATCAGCTTCCAGGTCCACTGCGCCGACCAGGACGAGGTCGACCACTACTGGTCCCACCTGACCGACGGCGGCGAGGAGGGTCAGTGCGGCTGGCTCAAGGACCGCTTCGGCGTCTCCTGGCAGGTCATCCCCGTCGAGCTGTTCGCGCTGCTGTCCGACCCCGACGCCGGCCGGGCCCAGCGCGCCACCGAGGCGATGCTGCAGATGCGCCGGATCGTCGTCGCCGAGATGCGCGAGGCCGCCGACGGCGTCCCGGCCTGACCTCTCGCCCGCCAGTAGGGTCGGGCGGGTGAGCGCCCCCGCCCCGTCCACCGGCGAGCAGCTGCCCGTCCGGACCGCCGCGGTGTGGGCCGCGCTCGACCCGGTCGTCGCCGCGGGCGCGGCGCTGCGGGTCCTCGACGTCGGCGGCGGCAGCGGCGGGTTCGCCGTCCCGCTCGCCCGGCTCGGCCACCAGGTCACCGTCGTCGACCCCAGCGCCGACGCCCTGGCCACCCTCCAGCGCCGGGCGCAGACCGCCGGGGTGGGCGAGCGGGTCCGCGGCCTGCAGGGCGACGGCGACCTGCTGCACGAGCTGCCCCTCGACGACGGGCACGGCGCCGGCGGCGGCTACGACCTCGCGCTGTGCCACTCGGTGCTCGAGGTCGTCGACGACCCCTCGGCCACCCTCCGCGAGGTCACCCGCGCGCTGCGGCCCGGCGGGCAGGTCAGCATCGCCACCGCCAACCGCGCCGGCGCCGTCCTCGCCCGGGCGCTGGGCGGGCACCCCAAGGAGG
Organism: Geodermatophilus tzadiensis; assembly: GCF_003002915.1. GTDB lineage: Bacteria > Actinomycetota > Actinomycetes > Mycobacteriales > Geodermatophilaceae > Geodermatophilus > Geodermatophilus tzadiensis. The sequence goes on from NZ_PVTG01000003.1 coordinate 77,186, forward strand.
CCCTCGCCCTCCTCGAGGACCGCGACCCCGCGCCGAGCCGCACCCGCCCGGCCCGCCGCCGCTTCGGCCCCGGCGACCTGCTGGCGCTGCTCACCGGCGCCGGCCTCGAGCCGGGGGAGTGGCGCGGCGTCGCCGTCGTCGCCGACCTGCTCGACGCCGCCTCCGGCGCCGACCCCGAGGCGGTCCGCCGGCTGGAGCTCGCGCTGGCGGTCACCTCGCCCTACCGCGACGTCGCCACCGGCCTGCACGTCCTGGCCACGCGCCCGTGACGGCGCTGCCGGCCGGTCTGACCCGCCCGGAGTACGGCACCGCCACCCTCGCCGACGTGCTGCCCGGCGTGGCCGCCGCCCTCGGTGTCGACGTCGACCGCGGCGGGCTGCCGGCCGACCCGCTCGGCCTCACCGCGGCCCTGGCCGGCGCCCGCCGGGTCGCCGTCCTGCTCGTCGACGGCCTCGGCGCGCACCTGCTGCGCGAGCACGCCGAGCTCGCCCCGACCCTCGCCGGCCTGGCGACCCCCGCCGGAGACCTCGCCGCCCCCTGCCCGAGCACCACCCCGGTCAGCCTCACCACGCTGGGCACCGGCGTCCCCCCGGGCGGGCACGGCGTCCTCGGCTTCGTCACCGCCGTCCCCGGGCAGGACCGCACCCTCAACCACGTGCAGTGGGCCGACGACCCCGACCCCGCGCAGTGGCAGGCGCGGCCCACGGTCTTCGAGCAGCTCGCCGGGGCCGGCGTCCCGGTCTCCGCCGTCGCCCCCTACGCCTACCGCGGCTCGGGGCTGTCCACCGCCGCCTACCGCGGCGCCGGCTACTCGGGCACGGTCGGCGCCGGTGACCTGGCCGCCGTGGTGCTGCAGTCGCTGAGCCTGACGCCCACCGGCCTGGTCTACGGCTACACGCCCGAGCTCGACCTCACCGGGCACGTCCGCGGCGTCGACTCCGCCAGCTGGCGGCTGCAGCTGGCGCTCGTCGACAAGCTCGTCGAGCAGGTCGTCGACGGCCTGCCCGACGACGCCGCGCTGCTGGTCACCGCCGACCACGGCATGCTCGACGTCCCGGTGCACACCCGCGTCGACCTCGACGACGAGCCCGAGCTGCTCGACGGCGTCGCCCTGCTCGCCGGGGAGCCGCGGGCCCGCTACGTGCACGCCGTCCCCGGGGCCGCCGACGACGTCCTGGACGCCTGGCGCGGCCTGCTCGGCGACCGCGCGTGGGTCGCCGGCCGCGAGGAGGCGGTGGCCAGCGGGGTGTTCGGCGAGGTCGACCCCGCGCTGGCCGCCCGCATCGGCGACGTCGTCGCGCTCGCCCGCGGCCCGTGGGCGATCACCGCCGGCCTGTCCGAGCCGGGGCCGAGCCGGCTGGTGGCCTACCACGGCTCGCTCACCGACGCGGAGCTGGCGATCCCGCTGCTGCTGGCCCGCGGCCGCGCGCTGGGCTGAGCCCTACCCGGTCACCGCCAGCGTCGTCCACACCCGGGAGTGCGCCGGGTGCGTCGCCCGGCACGTCAGCTGCACCGCCTCGGCCGACGGCCGGCTCTCCAGCCGGACGACGACGTCGCCCGTCGGGCCGGCCAGCACCACCTCGAACCGCTCGACGCCCTCGGCCTCCTCGGCGTCGGTGCCGGGCAGCCGCCGCGACCCGCGCACCGGCAGGTCGTCGACGCCGAGCAGCCCGGTGGCCTCCCGCGCCGCGGCCTGGGCCGCCTGCGCCGGCATGGCCAGCCCCGCCCGCCCGCGCAGCCAGGGCAGCGCCACCTCGCCGCGGGCGTGCGCGGCCACCACGTCGGCGCCGTCGCCGGGCACCGCGCCGTAGGCGAAGCCGTGCGGCAGCACCAGCACGTTGGAGGCGAACCGGCACCCGCCCAGGTGGCTGCACTCCCACACGTCGGCCGACGGCATCGCCCGCGCCAGCGGCCGGCCGCGCAGCGCGCAGCAGGCGTCGTGCTGGCCGTGCGTGCAGACCAGGTAGGTCGGGCCCTCCGCCCGCTCGCCGACCGACCCGTCCCAGGGGACCGAGAGCAGGTCGGCGTCCTCCGTCCGCGCCGACCACCACAGCCCCTCGCGGCCGGGCCGGCCGTCGGCGTAGGCCCAGCGCCGGCCGGTGTCGGCGAGCCGTTCCCCGGGACGGCGCACCAGCAGCACCCGCACCCCCTCGGCCCGGGCGCGGGCCGACAGCCGGGCGGCGACACCGGCGTCGAAGCGGGACTGGGTGAGGGCGTCGCGTCCCCACGGCCCGGGCTGCTCGACGAGCAGCCAGCGCTGCGCCGGGGAGGCCGTGCCCACGGGGGAGTCCCCGCGGGCCGCGGCCGTCACCGAGCACCGGGTCGCGTCGAGCCGGCCGGCCGGGGTCGAGCGGGAGGCGGCCGGGGCGCTCACCCGGGGCAGGGCCGCGGGCTCACGACCCGGTCCCGAGGGCGTCGGCACGCTCCCCATCGTCCCCGCCGGCGTCCGGCGCGGGAGCACCGGGACCGGTCGGGCCCGGCTCCGGAGCGGTGACCGGGACGCCGTCGACCCCGCCCCGGCCGGGCGAGGACGCGTCGGCGACCAGCGCGATCGACTCGGTCACCAGGCGCCGGGCGAGGGTGAGCCGGTCCTCGGGGTCCAGGCCGGTCAGGTCGGCGACCTTGAGCTCGCCGGCGGCCAGCAGCGCGGCCAGCGCGGGCCGCGTGGCGGCGGGGAACTCGTGCCGCCGCCGGCCGCCGAGCAGGACCACCCGGTCCCCGTCGCCGGGGGCCTCGCGCAGCGCCACCCGGAGCCGTCGGCGCAGCCGCAGCACCGAGTCGGGCGTGAGCGCCGCGGCGGCGGTGGCCTGCGCCAGCGGCGCGACCGGCTCCGGGCGCACCTGCGCCCAGGTCCGCGAGCGCAGCCGGTCGGCCACCTCGTCGGGGTCCACCCGCTCCAGCCAGTCCCCGAGCGCGGCGACGGCGGCCCGGACCTCGTCGCGCACCGACGCCGGGTCGGACAGGTCCAGGCCCAGCGGCAGCGAGCGGCGCAGCTCCCGGTCCTCGGCGGCCAGCACCCGCACCAGGTCCAGCGCCGACTCCGCGGCCGCCCAGCGGGTGACCGGGTGCACGCCGATGGTCAGGTGCGCGCTGGTCTGGCCGAGCGCCACCGCCGAGTGCAGGTAGCCGCGGGGCAGGTAGAGGGCGTCGCCCGGGCGCAGCACGGCGTCGATCACCGGCTCGCGCTCCGCGGCGGCGGCGACCGCGGCCGACCGGTCGGTCCAGGGCTGGGTGCGCAGCGGGTCGGGCAGCACCGGCTCGTGGATCGTCCAGTGCTTCTCGCCGGCCACCTGCAGCACGAACACGTCGTGGACGTCGTAGTGGGGGGAGAAGCCGCGCGAGGACGGCGGGGTGACGTAGGCGTTGACCTGCGTGGGGTGCCCGAGGTCGGCGGCCAGCTGGTCGGCGAACTCGATCAGCGGCGGCCAGAGCCGGTGCAGGCCCTGCAGGACGACGGTGCTGCCGTCGGCGAACAACCGCAGCACGCTGTCGGAGGAGACCTGGTCGCCGACCTCGGCACCGGCGCCACCGGAGCTGGTGAAGCGCGTGGCGTCGACGACCCGGCCGTCCTTGGCGATGCGCAGGAACGGGGTGCGCAGGCCGCGGCGGGAGAGCAGCTCGTCGACGTCGGCGAGGGTCAGCAGGTCGGCGAAGGACTCACCGGTGTCCTCGGCGCGGGCGAGCAGGGGGCGGCGGGACCAGTGCTGCCCGGCGAAGACCTCCGGGTCGAGGTGCGTGCACCGGCGCAGGGCCGGGCGGAGGTCGCCTCCGCCCGGCCCGGTGCCTGTCGTGTCCTGGCTCAGGCCGAACCGTCCGCACCGCCGTCGGCGCCACCGTCGGCACCGCCGTCCGAACCGCCACCCGCGGCGCCGCCGTCGGCCGGGCCGTGACCCGCGCCGCCGTCAGCACCGCCGTCAGCACCGCCGTCGGCGCCACCGTCAGCACCGCCGTCGGCGCCACCGTCGGCGCCACCGTCCGAGCCGCCACCCGCGGCGCCGCCGTCGGCCGGGCCGTGACCCGCGCCGCCGTCAGCACCACCGTCGGCGCCGCCGTCCTGGTGGCCCGGCGTGCCCTCGCCCGCGCCGCTGTCGGCCGGACCCTCCACGCTGGTCATGTCGTCGTCGTCGAGCGCCATCGAGCTCCTCCGGGGATCCGGGTCGGGACCGTCCGCCGGACGACGGTCGGTCGTGTCCCACCTAACCCGTTCGGCACCCCGCCACACATGGCCCGACCTGCCGTTTCACGACACGCGCGGGCACCCCGCCCACGGCGTGCCGGAGCCCGCGGCGGGCGGCTACGCTCCCCGGGTCGGTCCGAACAGGTGTTCGAGGAGAGGGGTGCGGCGTGGCGCCGTCGCGGGGGCGGGCGGAGGGGTGCGGCGTGCTGCACGTCGACATGGACGCCTTCTTCGCCAGCGTCGAGGTGCGCCGGCACCCCGAGCTGGCCGGCACCCCGGTCATCGTGGGCGGCGCGGGCAACCGCGGGGTGGTCACCTCGGCCACCTACGAGGCCCGGGCGTACGGCGTGCACGCCGCCATGCCGACGGCGCGGGCGCTGCGGCTGTGCCCCACGGCCACCGTGCTGCCGGGGGACGTGGCGCTCTACGCCGAGGTCTCCCGGTCGGTCATGGCGCTGTTCCGCTCGATCACCCCGCTGGTGGAGCCGCTGAGCCTGGACGAGGCGTTCCTCGACGTCTCCGGTGCCGGCCGCCGGCTGGGCGACGCCGCCGAGATCGGCGAGTACCTGCGCGCCCGGGTCTTCGACGAGCAGGGCATCACCTGCTCGGTCGGGGTGGCCGGCACCAAGTTCGTCGCCAAGCTGGCCTCCACCCGCGCCAAGCCCGACGGGCTGCTCGTCGTCCGCCCGGCCGAGGTCATCGACTTCCTGCACCCGCTGCCGGTCGGCGCGCTGTGGGGCGTGGGCGCGAAGACCGAGGAGGTGCTGCTGCGGCTGGGGCTGCGCACCGTCGGTGACCTCGCGCACGTCCCGGCCCGCACCCTGCAGCGGGCGGTGGGCCCCGCGGCGGGCAGCCACCTGCACGAGCTGGCGTGGGGCCGCGACCCGCGGCGGGTGGTGCCCGACGAGCCGGAGCGGTCCACCGGGCACGAGGAGACCTTCGGCACCGACGTCGACGACCCCGCGGTGGTCCACCGGGAGCTGCTGCGGCTGGCGGAGCGGACGGCGGGCCGGCTGCGCGCGGGGGGCTGGCTGGCCCGCACCGTGACGATCAAGGTCCGCTTCGCCGACTTCACCACGATCACCCGCAGCCGCACCCTCGGCGTCCCCACCGACGTCGGGCAGGAGCTGTACGAGACCGCCCGGGCGCTCTTCGACGCCCTCGGCCTGGACCGGGCGCGCATCCGGCTGGTCGGCGTGCGTGCCGAGCGGCTGGTGGACGCCGGGTCGGCGCCCCGCCAGCTCGAGCTCGGCGCCCGCGAGCACGGCCGCCGCGACGCCGAGCTGGCCGCCGACCGGGCCGCCCGGCGGTTCGGTGCCGGCGCCGTCCGCCCCGCCACCCTGCTGCACCGCGACGGCGACCGACGGGTCCGCGACCACCCGCGGGGGTGATCACGCAAGCCGCCCGGCGGGTCGCCGCGCGCTCGCCTTTCGCACCCTGCATACGCCTCGTATCCTCGTGGGTACCGCCGGGGGGACCCCGGCGGTATTGGCTTGACCCACCTGGAGGTAGCGGTGCCGCTCTCCGAGCACGAGCAGCGACTGCTGGAGCAGATCGAGCGCGCCCTCGTCGACGACGATCCCAAGTTCGCCTCCTCCGTCCGCACGGGTGATCGCAGGCTCAAGGCCCGGCGGAAGCTGCAACTCGGTGCGCTGCTGGTGCTGGTGGGTCTGGCCGTCCTCGTCGGTGGCGCCGTCGCCCCGTCCGTGCCGCTGGGGGTCCTCGGCTTCCTGGTGATGTTCGGCGGCGCCGCTCTCGGCGTCCTCAACTACCGCAGCGCCACCGGCGCGGTCGAGGCCGGTCCGGCCGGCGCCCGCGGCGGCAGCACCGCCCGCGGCCGGGGCGGCAAGCCCCGCCGGCAGCCGCTGAAGAACCGGCTCGAGGAGCGCTTCCGCCGCCGCTACGACCAGTAGCACCCCGACCGTCGCCGACGGCCGCCGTCCCCCGGGACGGCGGCCGTCGGCGTTCTCGCGGCCTGAGCGCGGCGTCCCCGGTTCCCGCTGCAGGGGCCCACCGCCGGGCGTGCGAGCGGTGGGGCCGCGCCGCCCGGGTCCTCCCTCAGGCGGTGCTGCGGCGGCGCGGGGCCCGGGCGGCGACACCGGTGCGGACGGCGTCGCCGAGCGAGGCCGGCCACAGCAGCGCCCGCACCCGCACCCGGGCCGGCACCGCCGCGACCAGCCCGCGCCGCGCCGCGGCCAGCGCGTCGCGCAGCGCCGGGTCGGTGGCCGCGCCGGGGCGGCCGTAGCTGGTCGCCTCCTCCGCGCGCGCCAGCCGCCCGACAGCGTCGGCCGCGCCGGGGGCGCCGGCGCGGTGCACGCCCGCTCCGGGCGCCCGGCCGGCACCGAGGGTCCGGGCCAGGGCGGTGGCCTGCTGCCGGGGCGTGTGGGCCGGGTCCCAGGGCAGGCCGAGGTCGCGGGCCGTGGCCGCCAGCTCGTCCCACAGCGCGGCCGGGCCACCGTCGGCCAGCCGCCGGCGCCGCTGCAGCGCGCGGGCGCCGGCCGGGGCGGCCACCAGTGCGGCCAGCCCGAGGAGCACCCCCGCGCCGACCAGCACCGGGCGGGCCGAGCCGGCGTCGGCGGTGGCGCCCTGCCCCTGCGGCGTGGCGCCGTCGACCCGGTCGGTCTGCGGAGTCGGCGCGGGCGCGGGCGCGGTGGGCGCGGTCGGTACGTCGGTCGGCCGCTCCAGGACCTCCTGGTCGGCCGGCCGTGGCGCCCACGGCAGCTCGACGGCGCGCTCGGTGTCGATCGGCGTCGGGTCGAAGGCGATCCAGCCGAGGTCGTCGAAGTAGACCTCCACCCAGGCGTGCGCGTCGTCGCTGGTCACCATCCGGCCGCCGTCGGGCTGCACCCGGCCGGGCGTGTAGCCCAGTGCCACCCGGGCGGGGATGCCGGCGGCGCGGACCATCGCGGCCATCGCGCCGGCGTACTGCTCGCAGTAGCCCTGCTTGAGGCGCAGGAAGTCGGCGAGGTCGTCGCCGCTGGTGCCCGGGGCGGTCGAGAGGGAGTAGACGAAGCCGTTCTGGCGGGAGAAGGAGTCGTGGATGGCGCGCACGGCGTCGTACGGCGTCGCCGCGCCCGCGGTGAGCGTCGCCACCAGCTCGGTCACCTCGGGGGCGAGCGGCGGCAGGGCGGTGTCGCGCTCCCGCAGCGGGGAGTCCACCGGCAGCGGCCCCGACGCGCGCAGCTCCTCCTCGGTGGGCTGCGGCTCGACGGCGGTGACCGTGTAGCCGACGCCGGCGGTGGTGGCGTCGCGGCCGAACACCGTGCCGGTGGCCGGGTCGAACCGCCAGGCCTCGGGGTCGTCGATGTCCACCCGCAACGGCGAGGCCGGCACCGGCAGGAACCGGTCGTCGTGGCCGACGGCGGTCACCGACACCGCGACCTCCCGGCCGCCGCGACCCCCGGGCAGGGGAGCGAGGTCCTCGTCCTGCGCCACCGACGCCTCGCCGTCGAGGTTGCCCAGCGTCCAGCCCTCCTCGGCGTCGTACACGTCGAGGGTCACCACCCGCAGGTAGCCGGGATCGAGCACCGAGCTGTCGACCTGCAGCAGGTCGATCGGCTCGGGCAGGGTGAGCTGTCCCTGCAGCGCCGCCGCGGGGTCGAGCGCGGTGCCGGTGGCGCCGCCGCCCCCGACGCCGGGGCCGAAGCCCGCCGCCAGCCGGCCCTCGGGGAGGGTGGGCACCAGGGCGCCGAGCACCAGCCCGGCCACCAGCGCGACGCCGGCGGTGGCCGCGGCCGCGGTCCCGCCCCGCCCGCCGCCCGGCCGCCCGGAACGCTCGGCCAGCCGCCGCGCCTGGTCGGCCCACAGCAGCAGCGCCAGCCCGGCCGCCGGGGCGGCCAGCGCCAGCAGTCCGACGTCCCCGGTGACCGTGCTGACCGGCACGCAGAACAGCACGAGCAGGCCGAGCCCGGCCAGGGCCGGCTGCCGCCCGCCGACGGCGACCAGGTCGACGGTGACCGCCACCAGCCCGACCAGCAGCACGGTCAGCGCCAGCAGCCCGGTCAGCGGCAGCGCCGGGGTCGACTGCTCCCGGATCTCGGCCGAGCCGTCGAGCAGCACGCGGCCCAGGGCGTCGACCGAGACGGGCGTCGGCAGCCAGCCGCCCAGCGCCCGCCCCGGCGCGAACTGCGCGGTCAGCAGGCAGGTGAGCAGCCCCAGCTGCCCGAGCGGCACCAGCGGGACGGCGACGGCCGACACCCGGGCCGGAGCCGGCCGCCCGCCCGAGGCCCACGCCCACAGCGCCGGCCCGGCGGCGCGCAGCAGCAGCCCGCCGGCCCCGACGACGGCGATCGCCGCCAGCGCGGGCAGCAACCAGGCGGGACGGACGAACACCGGCCCGAGCGAGCAGGTGCCCAGCGCGGTCGCGGTCGCGGCGGCCAGCGTGGTGCCGCCGTCGCGCCGCAGCGTCCCCGGCGGCAGCGGCGCGTCGGCCCGGGGCGGCGGGGGCGGCGTCCGGACGGGGGGCGGGGCGAGGGCGGTCACGCCGGCACCCCCGCCGCCACGCCGCGTGCCCGCGCGAGCTCGGCCCACACCGACTCGACGCTGCGGTCGGCCCCCGCGTGGACCACCTGCCAGCCCGCGCCGCGCAGCAGCGACGCCGACTGCTCGAGCTGGCCGGTCAGGTGCGCGCGGGCGGACGCCGACAGGGCCCGCCGGCTGCGGCTGCCGGCCGGGTCGGCCCAGCCGGTGACGTCGAGCAGGACGGCGACGTCGCGGGACGGGCCCGACCGTGCGGCCACCAGCTCGCCGAGGTCGTCGGGGCCGACGGTGCCCAGCAGGGCGACCACCGGGCCGTCGCCGGCCACCCGGGAGAGCAGCTCGACCGCCGGGGCGAGTGAGGCGCCGCGGGACGGGGTGAGGGTGGCCAGCCGGTCGAGCAGGTCGGCCGGGCCCAGGCCGCCGCGTCCGGTCCCCGGCGCCAGCTCGCCGGCCTCGGTCACCACCCGCAGGACCGCGCCGCGGCCGGCCAGCCGGCTGCCGATGCTGGCCGCGGCCTCCACCAGCCACTCGAGGCTGTCCGGCGGCGGCGCCGGGTCCCCCGGCGGGCCCGGGGCGGCGGGCGCCGCCGCGGCGCCGGGGGCGGCGGTGCGGGCCAGCAGGTGCGCGCGCACGCGCGTGTCCAGCAGCAGCGCGGCCGAGGCCCGCCACGGCCGCTCCTCCATGCGGACCTGCAGCTCACCGGTGCGCGCGGTGGCCCGCCAGTGGACCTTGCGCAGGTCGTCGCCGTGTCGGTACGCCCGGGTGCTGACGTCGTCCTCGCCGTGCACCGCGATCGACCGGCGGGCGCCCTCCGCGCCGCCGCCCTGCCCGCCGGCGGGGCCGCCCGGGCCGAGCTCCCGCACCCGCGGCACCACCAGCAGCGGGGCGTCGCCGGTGCCGCTGGCGGTGCGCTGCACCAGGCCGAAGGGATCGACCAGCCGCAGCCGCAGCGGGCCGAGCCGGTAGCGCCCGCGCCGGCCGCCGTGCACCCGGTAGCGCAGCGCGGCCGTCCCGCCGGTGGCCAGCCGCTCGACGACGAAGCGGGGGGAGCGGCCCAGCTCGGCGGGCAGCTGCTCGGTCAGCAGCCACAGCCGGCCGGTGCGGCGCTCGGCGTTGGTGACCTCGAGCAGCACCTCGGCGTCCTCGCCGCGCGGCACCCGCGCGGGGGTGACCGTCCGGCGGGCGGCCACCCGCACCCGCTGCCGGGACACGGCCAGCGCCGACAGCAGCGGCAGGGCGAGCACGAAGACGGCCAGCTGGGACAGCGCCCGCTCGCCGAGCAGCGCGGCGAGCCCGAGCAGGGTGAGGCCGGCGGCGACGAGGCAGCGGCCGCGGAGGGTGAGCGGCGTCAGGGCGGTCCGCAGCGGGCCGGTCACGGTCCTCAGCGCCCCCGCAGGACCGGCACGTCCGCCAGCAGCCCGGCCACCACCTGCTCGGGCGTGCGCCGGGCGGCCGCGGCGTCGGGGGTGAGCAGCAGCCGGTGGGCGAGCACCGGCTGTGCCATGGCCTGGACGTCGTCGGGCAGGACGTGGTCGCGGCCGGCCAGCGCCGCGGCGGCCCGGGCGGTGCGCAGCAGCTGCAGGCCGGCCCGCGGCGAGGCACCCAGCCGTAGCTCGGGGGAGCGGCGGCTGGCCTCGACCAGGGCGACGACGTAGCGGCGGATCGCGTCGGAGACGTGCAGCTGCTGCACCGCGGCCACCAGCGCGCGCACCGTGGCGGCGTCGGCCACCGGGGCGAGGGTGGCCAGCGGGTCGGTGGTGCCGCGGTCGTCGAGCATCGCCACCTCCGCCTCGCGGTCGGGGTAGCCCATCGACACCCGCGCGGTGAACCGGTCGCGCTGCGCCTCGGGGAGGGGGTAGGTGCCCTCCATCTCCACCGGGTTCTGCGTGGCCACCACGAGGAAGGGGGCGGCGAGCTCGTAGCTGACCCCGTCGACGGTGACCTGCCGCTCCTCCATGGCCTCCAGCAGCGCCGACTGGGTCTTGGGCGAGGCGCGGTTGATCTCGTCGGCGACCACCACGTTGGCGAACACCGCACCCGGCTTGAACTCGAAGGCGCGGGTCTCCTGGTCGTACACCGACACCCCGGTGACGTCGCTGGGGAGCAGGTCGGGCGTGAACTGGATCCGCCGCACGCTCGCGTCGACGGACGCGGCCAGCGCCTTGGCCAGGGTCGTCTTGCCGACGCCGGGCACGTCCTCGACCAGCAGGTGTCCCTCGGCCAGCAGCACCACCAGGGCGAGGTGCACCACCCCGGGCTTGCCCTGGACGACGCGGGAGACGTTGGCCGCGATGCGCGCGCCCTCCGTGGCGACGTCGACCGGCAGCCCCGCGGTCCCGTCAGCCGCACGCATGGTGTCGGTCACGCGCCACACGGTACGTGTCGGGCGGCCCTCCGGGCGGCCCTCGCGGTCCCCACCCGGTGCCCCCGGCGGACCTCCGGGCGGGGTCGGCGGCCCCACCGCGACCCACCTCCCACCCCACCCGCCCCCACCGCACGCCGCCGGGGTGGTCGCACGTCGCTGACCTGCACCGCAGGCGGTGGAGGACGCCGGTCACGACATGGTGTCGAGTGGTGTCCGGTGGGGCGTAGTGGGTTAGTGTGTGGCGCGGTGGGGAGCCAGGGCCCGTCCCGGGTCCGCTGAGGACACGAGGAGGACCAATGGGGGAGGTGATCCGGTGTTCGTCGGCAGCTACACGTTGCGCCTCGACGAGAAGGGCCGGCTCGCACTCCCGGTCCGCTTCCGTGACCAGGTGGCCGGCGGCATGGTGATCAAGAAGGGTCAGGAGCGCTGCATCTACGGCCTGACCATGAGCCGGGTCGCCGAGCAGAGCGCCGCCGCCGCCCAGATGGCCCCCGCCGACACCGCCGAGGCCCGCATGCGCGCGCGCATGAGCTTCGGCTCGATGGTCGAGGTCGAGCCGGACAAGACCGGGCGCATCACCATCCCGGCCAACCTGCGGCAGTACGCCCAGCTCGACCGGGACGTGGTCGTGGTGGGCGTCGACACCCGCTTCGAGATCTGGGACCAGGCCACGTGGGACTCCTACGTGGAGGAGCAGGAGGCGGCCTTCGCCGCCATGGAGAGCGAGGGGATGCCCACGCTGTCCTGACCCCGTCCCGCCGGTCGCCCCGACCACCTGCGCACCCCGACGCGAGCCGTCTTCCCCGCGGCTCGACCGGGTGCGGCCCGAACCGTCTTCCCCGCGGCTCGGTCCCCGCGCACCGGGCGGCACCCCGCCGCCGGCCGGGCCGGCACCGGCTCCGGAGACCTCCGCTCCCCGCGGGCACCACCTGACGCACTTCCCCGGCGCCAGGCGGAGCCCGCGGGGGGTGGGGGTCCCCACCCCGCCACCGCGGCGACCCCACCCCGCCCCACGGTCCCCACCCGGCCCCACCCGCCGGCCCCTGCCGCCGCGGGGTCCTCCCGCCTGCCCGCCCCTCGCTGCCCGCCCGACCGTCGCGACCGACTCGTCACGCGGCACGCCGCCGAGCTCCCGCCGACGACGCGCCTCCCGCGCGAGCATGGGGGACGACGCGCCCACCCCTCCCGGCGCGGGAGCCCGACCCGAGGAGGCCGACGATGAGCACGCCCGAGCCCACGCGGCCCGCGCCGCAGGCCTCGGCGGCACGGGCGCGACCCGTGCACGTGCCCGTCCTCCTCGACCGGGTCACCGAGCTGCTCGGCCCCGCCTGCGCCACCGAGGGCGCCGTCCTCGTCGACGCCACCCTGGGCCTGGCCGGGCACGCGCTGGCCCTCCTCGACGCCCACCCCGGTCTCCGCCTGGTCGGGCTGGACCGCGACCCGCAGGCCCGCGCCGAGGCCGCCGCCCGCATCGCCGCCGCCGGGCACACCGACCGCGCCACCCTGGTGCCCGCCGTCTTCGACGAGCTGCCCGACGTCCTCGACCGGCTCGGCCTGACCGAGGTGCAGGCCGTGCTGTTCGACCTGGGCGTCTCCTCGCTGCAGCTCGACCGGCCCGAGCGCGGCTTCAGCTACGCCGGTGACGGTCCGCTGGACATGCGCATGGACCCCGGGGCCCCGCGCAGCGCCGCCGACGTCGTCAACACCTACTCCGCCGCCGAGCTCGCCCGGGTGCTGCGGGTCTACGGCGAGGAGCGGTTCGCCTCCCGGATCGCCGGCGCCATCGTCCGCGAGCGGGCCCGCGCGCCGTTCACCCACACCGAGCGCCTGGCCCACCTCGTGCGCGACGCGATCCCCGCGGCCACCCGGCGCACCGGGGGCCACCCGGCCAAGCGGACCTTCCAGGCGCTGCGCATCGAGGTCAACGACGAGCTCGGGGCTCTGCAGCGGGCCCTCCCCGCGGCGCTGGACGCGCTCGCCGTCGGGGGCCGCGTCGCCGTCATCACCTTCCACTCCCTCGAGGACCGGATCGTCAAGCAGACCCTCGCCGCCGGCGCCACCGACCGCACCCCGCCGGAGCTGCCGGTGCGGCTGCCCGAGTACGAGCCGGTGCTGCGACTGCTGACCCGCGGCGGCGAGCCGCCGTCGGACGCCGAGGTGGCCGCCAACCCGCGCGCCGCCTCGGCCCGCGTCCGCGCCGCCGAGCGCACCCGGCGCGCCGCGTGAGCGCCGCCGCCCGCGCGCCCCGCGAGGGCGTCGCACCCCGGACGCCCGCGCCGAAGAAGCCCGCACCGAAGAAGCCCGCACCGAAGGCGCCGGTGCCGAAGGCGGCGAGACCGGAGCCGGCGACCACCTCCCGCCCGGCGCCGGCGATGGCCTCCCGGCCCGTCCGGGTGCAGACCTCCGGCGCGCTGCCCTCCCGCCCGCTGCGCGCGCTGCCCTCCCGGCCGTCCCGCGGCCGGGCGACCGGACCCGCGCCACGCGTGAGCGCGCCGGTGCTGCGGCTGGTCCCCGGCGCCGACGCCGTCCGGTCGCGGCGCGGCGTCCTCGGCAGCGGCCGGGCCCCGTTCGTGCTGCTCGTCGTCGCGCTGCTGGTGCTCACCACGCTCGGCCTGCTGGTGCTCAACACCGCCGTCGCGGTCAACTCGCTGCAGGCCACCGCGTTGCGCACCGCCAACGCCGAGAAGGCCGAGGAGGTGCAGCGGCTGGAGAAGCAGGTGGTCGACGGCGCCACGCCCGCCCAGCTCGCCGCCGCGGCCGCCGCCGCCGGCCTCGTGCCCGCCGGCGCGGCCGCCTACCTGGTCGTCGCCCCCGACGGCAGCGCCACGCTGCGCGGCACCCCCGAGCCGGCGCCCGCGCCCGGCGAGCCCGAGGCCGGGACGGGGGGCTGAGCCGTGGCCGTCCCACCCCGCGACCCCGGCCGCCGCACCGCGCCGCGCCCCGCCGTCCGCGGCGCCCGCTCCGGTGTCCCGGTGCGCCCCCGCGCGACGCTGCCGCCGGCCGCCGGCCGCGGTGGCGCGCCCCGCGGTGGCGCCCCCCGTGCCGGCGCCTTCGCCCCCCGTCGCCCGCCCGGCAGCCGCCACGCCGGACGCCCGCTGACCGCCGGCCCGCGCCGGCTGTGGTGGGGCCTGGTGCTCGTCGTCGTCCCCCTGCTGGTGGTCACCGGCAAGCTGGTGTTCCTGCAGGGCGTGGACGGCGCCGACTACGCCTACGCCGCCGAGCAGGACCGGCTGGCCACCTACCCGATCGCCGCGCTGCGCGGGGCCGTCGTCGACCGCGACGGCAACCCCCTCGCCTACACCGTCGAGGCCTCCCGCGTGGTGGCCGACCCCACCGTCGTCGACGACCCCGAGCGGACGGCGCTGGCGCTCTCGGCGCTGCTCGAGGCGCCCGTCGACGTGCTCACCGGCCAGCTGACCGAGGAGGGCCGGTACGTCGTCCTGGCCCGGCAGGTGCCGCCCCAGACTTCCGACGCCGTCGAGGAGCTCGGCCTGGCCGGCGTCTCCCTGGAGGACGACCCGGTGCGGCTCTACCCGGCCGGCTCGGTCGGCGGGCAGATCGTGGGCTGGGTGGGCCGCGACGGCGCCGGCCTGGGCGGCGTCGAGCTGCGCTTCGAGGACCTGCTGGCCGGCGCCGACGGGCAGCGGCGGGTCGAGGTGGGCAGCGGGGGCAACCCCATCCCGTCGGGCATCGACGAGTCCACGCCGGCCACCGACGGCAGCACCCTCGAGCTGACCGTCGACCAGGACGTGCAGTTCCGGACCGAGCAGCGGCTGGCGGAGGCCTGCGCCGACGGCGCCACCACCCGCGCCTCCGCGGTCGTGCTCGACGTGCACACCGGCGAGGTCGTCGCGATGGGCTCCTGCCCGGGGTACGACCCGTCGCAGGCCGGCAGCACCGACCCCGAGCTGCTCGGCAACCCGGTCGTCTCCGACGTCTTCGAGCCCGGCTCGGTGATGAAGGCGGTCACCCTGGCCGCGGCCGTCGAGGAGGGGAAGGCGACGCCGGACACGGTGCTCAGCGTCAACGGCCACATCGAGGCCGGCGACGTCGTCGTCACCGACGCCCACGACCACCCGCCGGTCGACTGGACGGTCACCGGCATCCTCGCCAAGTCCAGCAACGTCGGCACGATCATGCTGGGCCGCGCGGTGGGCGACGAGACGCTCGAGCGCTACCTGCGCGCCTTCGGGGTGGGCGGGAAGACGGGCATCGAGCTCCCCGGCGAGAGCGGTGGCCTGCTGCAGAGCTCCGCCGACTGGACCGAGAGCCGCGCGGCCAACGTCCCGATCGGCCAGGGCGTCTCGGTGACGACGCTGCAGATGGCCTCGGTCTACCAGGCCATCGCCAACGGCGGCGTGCGCGTCCCGCCGCGGCTGGTCGGGTCGGTCACCGCCCCGGACGGGACGACGACGAGGCCGGAGGCCCCCGAGGCCACCCGCGTCGTCAGCGAGGAGACCGCCGACGCGCTGGCCTACATGCTCGAGGCCGTCGTCGGCCCGGGCGGCACCGCCCCGCTGGCCCAGGTCGAGGGCTACCGGGTCGCCGGGAAGACCGGGACGGCGCAGCGGCCCAACCCCGAGTGCAACTGCTACGCCGGCGGTGGCTACGTGACCACCTTCGTCGGGTTCGCCCCGGCCGACGACCCGCAGTACGTCGTCGCCGTCGACCTCGAGCGGCCCAGCAGCGACGCCGAGGGCGGCCAGGTCGCCGCGCCGGTGTTCGCCGACGTCATGCGCGCGGTGCTCACCAACGGTGACGTGGTGCCCTCGGGCACCGAGCGGCCCGACTTCCCCCTCACCGCCGCCGACCTCGCCGCCCGGGACCGGGCCGCCGCAGGGGACTGAGCGGAGGCCGCACCGAGGGCCGCAGCGCCGAGGAGCCTCGGGTGCGCGGGGCGCGGCCGCTCCGCCGGTAGATTGGCCCGACGTGAGCCCGACCGGACCCGGGTCGGTGCCCCGGCCAGCGGGGACCCGCCCGCTCGCCCTCAGCGCGCTGGCCGACCTGGTCGGCAACCCCGTGCAGGGCGACCCGGGCACCGCCGTCCGCGGCGTCACCCTCGCCTCTCCGGAGGTGCGCCCCGGTGACCTCTACGCCGCGCTGCCCGGCGCCCGCACGCACGGCGCGCGCTTCGCCGCCGACGCGGCCGCCGGCGGCGCCGTCGCGGTGCTCACCGACCCCTCGGGCCGCGAGCAGGCGGCGGCCACCGGCCTGCCGGTGTGCGTCGTCGACGACCCCCGCGGCGTGCTCGGCGCCGTCGCCGCCCGCGTCTACGGTGAGCCGGCCCGCCGGCTGCCGGTCGTCGGGATCACCGGCACCAACGGCAAGACGACGACGAGCTACCTGGTCGAGGCGGGCCTGGCCGCGGCCGGCCGCGCCACCGGCCTGATCGGCACGGTGCAGTCGCGCACCCGCGCCCGCGACGGGCGCGAGGCCGCCCTCCCCAGCGTGCGCACCACCCCCGAGGCGCCGGTGCTGCACGCGCTGCTGGCGAGCATGCTCGAGTCCGGCGTCGACGCCGTGGTCATGGAGGTCTCCAGCCACGCGCTGGTGCAGGGTCGCGTCGGCGGGGTGCCCTTCGCGGCGGCCGGCTTCACCAACCTCAGCCAGGACCACCTCGACTTCCACGGCGACCTCGAGAGCTACTTCCGGGCCAAGGCGCTGCTGTTCGACGGCCGGGCCGCGCGGGAGGTCGTCGTGGTGGACGACGAGCACGGCCGCCGCCTCGCGGGGGAGCTCGGCGGGCGCGCGGTCACCGTGTCGGCCGAGGGGCGTCCCGCCGACTGGACGGCGACCGGCGTCGAGGCGGCCCCCGACGGCGGCTCGGCGTTCACCCTCACCGGCCCCGGCGGCCGCTGGCCGGCTCGCGTGCGGCTGCCCGGCCGGTTCAACGTGACCAACGCCGTGCTCGCCGTCGCGCTGCTCGACGCGGTCGGCGTGCCGGTCGCCGCGGCGCTGGAGGGCATCGCCGGCACCGTCGTCCCGGGCCGCATGGAGCCGGTCGACGCCGGCCAGCCGTTCACCGCCGTCGTCGACTACGCGCACACCCCCGACGCCGTCGCCACCGCCCTCGACGCGCTGCGCGGCGCGACCCGGGGCAGGCTGATCACCGTGCTCGGCTGTGGCGGTGACCGCGACCCCGGCAAGCGCCCGGCGATGGGGGCGGCCGCGGCCACCCGCAGCGACCACCTGGTGGTCACCGACGACAACCCGCGCTCGGAGGACCCCGCCGCCGTCCGCGCCGCCGTCCTCGCCGGGGTGCCGGCCGACCGGCGGGACGCGGTGGAGGAGGTCGGCGACCGCCGGGCGGCGATCGCCCGCGCCGTGGCGCTGGCCGGACCCGGCGACACCGTGCTCGTCGCGGGCAAGGGACACGAGACCGGTCAGGAGGTCGCGGGCACCGTGACGCCGTTCGACGACCGCACGGTGCTGCGCGAGGAGATCGCCGCCCTGCCGTCCGCCGCCGGGGCGGCCCGCCCGTGATCGCGCTCTCCCTCGCCGAGGTCGCGCAGGCCGTCGGTGCCGCCGTCCCGCACGCCGCCGAGGCGACCGTGACCGGGGTGACCCTCGACTCGCGCGCCGTCGGTGCCGGCGACCTGTTCGTCGCCGTCGCCGGGGAGCGGGTCGACGGCCACGACTACCTGGAGGCGGCAGCCGGCGCCGGCGCCGTCGCCGCGCTCACCACCCGCCCCGGCGGCCCGCTGCCCGCGCTGGTCGTCGACGACACCGTCGCCGCGCTCGGCCGGCTCGCCGCGGCCGTGCACCGGCGGCTGGCCGGCGGCGACCTGGTGACCGTCGGCATCACCGGCTCCTCGGGCAAGACCTCCACCAAGGACCTGCTCGGCCAGGTGCTCGGCACGGCCGGGCCCACGGTCAGCCCGCCCGGGTCCTACAACAACGACATCGGCCTGCCGCTGACCGTGCTCTCGGCCGACGCGGACACCCGGTTCCTCGTGCTGGAGATGGGCGCCCGCGGCGTCGGCCACATCGCCCGGCTGTGCGCGGTCGCCCGGCCCGACGTCGGCGTGGTGCTCAACGTCGGCTCGGCGCACCTGGGCGAGTTCGGCTCGGCCGACGCCGTCGCCCTGGCCAAGGGCGAGCTGGTCGAGGCGCTGGCCGAGTCGGGTACCGCGGTGCTCAACGCCGACGACCCCCGGGTGCTCGGCATGGCACCCCGCACCCGCGCCCGCGTGGTCACCACCGGCCGCTCGGGCGACGCCGACGTCCGCGCCACGGGCGTCACGCTCGACGAGGCGGCCCGGCCCCGGTTCACGCTGGTCGCCGGGGGAGAGCAGCACCCGGTGGCGCTGCAGGTGGTCGGCGAGCACCAGGTGGCCAACGCGCTGTCGGCCGCGGCCGCCGCGATCGCCGCCGGGATGACGCCGGGCGCCGTCGCCACCGCCCTGTCGGCGGCCACCGCGCGCAGCCGCTGGCGCATGGAGGTCACTCGCCGCGCCGACGGCGTGACCGTGGTCAACGACGCCTACAACGCCAACCCCGAGTCGATGCGGGCCGCGCTGGCCGCCGTCACCGGGATGCCCGCCGGCCGCCGGGTCGCCGTCCTCGGCGGCATGGCCGAGCTCGGCCCCACCGCCGGCGCGGAGCACGAGCGGCTGGGCCGCGACGCGGTGGCCGCCGGGGTGGACCTGCTCGTGGCCGTCGGGTCCGACGCGGCCGGGCTGGTCGCGGGCGCGACCGCCGCCGGCGCCCGCGCGGGGGAGACCGCGGTGGCCGTGCCCGACCGGGCGGCGGCCCACCGACTGCTCACGGAGGTGCTGGTGCCCGGTGACGTCGTGCTGGTGAAGGCCAGCCGGTCCCACGGGCTGGAGCTGCTGGCCGCCGACCTGCTCGGTGCCGACGCCGGGGCAGGCGCGTGAAGTCCGTCCTCGTCGCCGCGTCGTTCGGGCTGATCATCTCGATCCTGTGCACGCCGCTGGCCGTGCGCGCGTTCCGGCGCCGCGGCTTCGGCCAGGAGATCCGCGACGACGGCCCCGAGTCGCACCTGTCGAAGAAGGGCACGCCCACCATGGGCGGCACCGTCATCGTCGGCGCGACCGTCGGGGGCTACCTGCTCGCCCACCTGTTCGTCATCAACCAGCCCGGCCGCGGGGTCACCGCCACCGGCCTGCTGCTGCTGTTCCTCCTGGTGGGCCTGGGCACCGTCGGCTTCCTCGACGACTACCTCAAGATCCGCCACCGCCGCAGCCTCGGCCTGAACAAGACCGCCAAACTGGTCGGCCAGCTCGTCGTGGGCGTGGGCTTCGCCGTCCTGGCGCTGAACTTCCCCGACGAGGCCGGGGTGACACCGGCGTCGGAGTTCGTCTCCTACGTCCGCGACATCCAGCCGCTGTTCCTCAGCGCCATCGGCTTCGTGGTGCTGGCCTACCTGTTCATCGCCGGGTTCTCCAACGCCGTCAACCTCACCGACGGCCTCGACGGGCTCGCCGCGGGCTGCTCGGCCATGGTCTTCGGCGCCTACGTCGTCATGAGCTTCTGGCAGTTCACCCACGACTGCGCCGCCACCGCGGTCGACGGCTGCTACCAGGTGCGCGACCCGCTCGACGTCACCCTGGTCGCGGCCGCGGCGATGGGCGCCTGCCTGGGCTTCCTGTGGTGGAACACCAGCCCGGCGCGGATCTTCATGGGCGA
Source organism: Geodermatophilus tzadiensis (assembly GCF_003002915.1). Taxonomy (GTDB): domain Bacteria; phylum Actinomycetota; class Actinomycetes; order Mycobacteriales; family Geodermatophilaceae; genus Geodermatophilus; species Geodermatophilus tzadiensis. Next base: position 96,856 of record NZ_PVTG01000003.1, read on the forward strand.
CACCGGCTCGCTGGCCCTGGGCGGCCTGATGGCGGGCCTGGCCATCGTCACCCGCACCGAGCTGCTGCTCGTCGTCCTCGGCGGGCTGTTCGTCGCGGTCACGCTCTCGGTGGTCATCCAGGTGGCCTTCTTCCGCGCCACCCGCCGGCGGGTGTTCCGGATGGCCCCGCTGCACCACCACTTCGAGCTGGCCGGGTGGGCGGAGAACACCGTCATCGTCCGGTTCTGGCTGGTCACCGGGATGGCCGTGGCGTTCGGCCTCGGCCTGTTCTACGCCGACTGGCTGACCGTCACCGGCCTGTGACGAAGGACCCCCTCGTCCCCGGCACTCCGGCCCTCGTGCAGGGTCCCGCCGCGAGCCGGGGAGCGGTGGGGGGCACGGGGGTCCTTCGTCTGCGAGGGGGCCGTTCCGGCACCGCACCACGACACGCGCTGCGGCTGCACGGGCGCGGGCCGGTCAGCGGCGACGATGGCCGGATGGACAGCCGGACCGCTCCGTCCCGCGGCGGCACCCGACGCACGCCCGGCCGGAGCGCCGCCCGCGGCCCAGCCGCCGGCACCCGGCCCCGGTTGCGCGGGCCGGCCTGGCTCGACGGCCCGATGACCAGCTGCCACCTGGTCATCGGCGCGGCCGGTCTGCTGCTGGCCATCGGCCTGGTCATGGTGTTCTCGGCCTCGGCCATCGAGGCCGCGCTCAACGACGAGCCGGCCTGGCAGCCGGGCCTCGACCAGCTGGTCTTCGCCGCACTGGGCCTGGTCGCGCTCGGCATCGCCGTGCGGCTGCCGGTGGGGCTGGTGCGCCGCTGGTCGCCGGTGGCGCTCCTCGGCGTCGCCGTCCTGCTGCTCGCCGTCCTGGTCCCCGGCATCGGCACCGAGTACAACGGCTCCCGCGCCTGGATCAGCCTCGGGTTCACCGACTTCCAGCCCTCGGAGCTGTCCAAGCTGGTGCTGGCCCTGTGGGGCGCGCACGTGCTGGCGGCGCGCGGGCGGCTCCTCACGGTCCGCACGCTGCTGGTGCCGCTGGTCCCGGCCTTCCTCGTGCTGTGCGTCCTGCTCATCCTCGAGCCGGACTTCGGCGCGGTGGTCAGCCTCGCGCTGGTGCTCCTCGGCCTGCTGTGGGCGGGCGGGGCGCCGTGGCGGGTGTGGTCGGTGCTGGGCGCGTCCGCCGTCACCGGCGTCGTCCTCCTGGTGTGGGCCGCGCCGTACCGGCTGGAGCGGATCACCGCGTTCCTCGACCCCTTCGCCGACCCCACCGACACCGGCTTCCAGGCCATCCGCGGCTTCTACGCGCTGGCCACCGGCGGGCTGTGGGGCGTGGGCCTGGGCAACAGCGCCATGAAGTGGAACCTGCTGCCCGAGGCGGAGTCGGACTACATCTTCGCGATCATCGGCGAGGAGCTCGGCTTCCTCGGCTGCCTGGTGGTGGTCACGCTCTACGCGGTGCTGGCCTACGCCGGCTTCCGCATCGCCCGCCGCGCGGCCGACCGCTTCGTCCAGCTGGCCAGCGTGGCCATCACCGTGTGGCTGGTCGGCCAGGCGGCCATGAACATGGGGTACGTCGTCGGCCTGCTCCCGGTCACCGGCGTCACCCTGCCGCTCGTGTCCGCCGGTGGCACCTCGCTGGTGCTCACCCTCTTCATCGTGGGGATCCTCATCCGCTTCGCACGGTCCGAGCCCGAGGCCATCGAGCACGCCCGGCGCACCGAGCGCGGCCGCCTGGCCCGCTGGCTGCTGCCGGTGCCCGAGCACGCCGTCGACCCCGTCCGGCCCCGCCGGTCGCGCCCCGGGCGCGGCGACGGCGGCCCGGCCGCCCGCCCGGGTGCGCTGCCGCGGCGCCCGGTCGACGCCCGTCCCGTCCGCCGGCCCGCCGAGGTGCCGCGGCCCGACCGGCGCGCCGCGCCGTCGCCGGGCCGCCGTCCCGAGCGCGACCGCGTGCCGGCCCGCCCGGCCGACCGCCCGGGACGCTCCCGGTGACCGCCGGGGGAGCGCGCAGCGTCGTGCTCGCCGGCGGGGGCACCGGCGGGCACATCGAGCCGATGCTCGCGCTGGCCGACGCGCTGCGCCGCCGGGACGCCGGCCTGCGGATCACCTGCCTGGGCACCGCCCGCGGCATGGAGACCCGGCTGGTCCCGGCGCGCGGCTACGACCTGCGGCTGATCCCGCCGGTGCCGCTGCCGCGCCGGCCCACCCTCGACCTGCTGCGGGTGCCCGGCCGGGTGCGCCGCTCGGTCGCCGAGACCCGCGCGCTGCTCGGTGAGGTGGACGCCGACGTCGTCGTCGGGTTCGGCGGCTACGTCGCGCTGCCGGCCTACCTCGCCGCGCGCCGGGCGGGCGTGCCGGTGGTCGTGCACGAGCAGAACGCGCTGCCGGGGCTGGCCAACCGGGTCGGTGCCCGGATCGCCGCGCGGGTCGCCGTCACCGTGCCCGGCACGCCGCTGCACCGCGGCGAGCACGTCGGCATGCCGCTGCGCGCGTCGATCACCACCCTCGACCGAGCCGCACGCCGCGCCGAGGCCCGGGCCGCCTTCGGCCTGGACGCCGACCGGCCGACGCTGCTCGTCTTCGGCGGGTCGCAGGGCGCCGCGTCGCTCAACCGGGCCGCCGTCGCCGCGGCCGACGTGCTCACCGCCGCCGGCATCCAGGTGCTGCACGCCCGCGGCCCCAAGAACACCGACGTCACCGTGCCGCCCCGCCCGGCGGGCGAGGCGCCCTACGCCGTCGTCGACTACCTGGAGCGGATGGACCTCGCCTACGCCGCCGCCGACCTGGCGCTGTGCCGCTCGGGCGCGGTCACCGTGGCCGAGCTCTCCGCCGTCGGCCTGCCCGCCGCGTTCGTGCCCCTGCCCATCGGCAACGGCGAGCAGCGGCGCAACGCGCTGCCGGTGGTCGAGGCCGGCGGCGGGTTCCTGGTCGACGACGCCGACCTGTCCGCGGCGTGGATCGGGTCGACGCTCGTCCCGCTGCTCACCGACCCCGCAGCCCTGGCCGGGTACGCCGCGCACGCCGCCGCGGCCGGCGTCCCCGACGCCGACGACCGGCTGGCCGACATCGTCCTGGAGGTGGCGACCGGTGACCGCTGACGCGACCGCCGCGTGGACCGCGCCGGTGCCCGCGCTGGAGGAGCTCGGCGCGGTGCACCTCGTCGGGATCGGCGGTGCCGGCATGAGCGGCATCGCGCGCATCCTGCTGGCCCGCGGGGTGACCGTGTCCGGCAGCGACCGCCGCGACACCCCGACCCTGCTGGCGCTGCGGGCACTGGGCGCCCGGGTGGAGCTCGGCCACGACGCCGCGCACCTCGGCGACGCCGACACCGTGGTGGTGTCCTCGGCGATCCGCGAGGACAACCCCGAGCTCGCCGCCGCCCGGGAGCGCGGGCTGCGGGTGCTGCCCCGCGCGGTCGCCCTGGCGGTGGTGATGGCCGGACGGCGCAGCGTCGCCGTCGCCGGCACCCACGGCAAGACCTCGACCACCTCGATGCTCACCGTGGCCGTGCAGGCCTGCGGCGTCGACGCCTCCTTCGCCATCGGCGGCGACCTCAACGAGTCGGGCAGCAACGCGCACGCGGGGGAGGGCGACGTCTTCGTCGCCGAGGCCGACGAGAGCGACCGCTCCTTCCTGCTGCTGGCGCCGTTCGGGGGGATCGTCACCAACGTCGAGGCCGACCACCTGGACAACTACGGCGACCTGGCCGCGGTCGAGGCTGCCTTCGACCGGTTCCTGCAGACCCTCGACCCGGCGGGCTTCGTCGTGCTGTGCGCCGACGACCCGGGCTCCGCGCGGCTGCGCGGCGTCCCGACGCCGGCGCGGGTGCGCACCTACGGCACCGCGGCGGACGCCGACCTGCGGCTGGTCGACCTCGAGGTCGCCCAGGACGCCACCAGCTGGACCGCCGTCCTCGACGGCACCGAGCTCGGCCGCGTGCGCATCCGGGTGCCCGGCGAGCACATGGCCCGCAACAGCGCCGCGGCGCTGCTCGCCGGGCTCGAGCTGGGCATGCCCGCGGCGGGGCTGGTGGCCGGGCTGGAGCGCTTCGGCGGGGTGCACCGCCGCTTCGAGCTGAAGGGCACCGCCGCGGGCGTGCGGGTCTACGACGACTACGCCCACCACCCCACCGAGGTGACCGCCCAGCTGCGCGCCGCGCGGGCCGTGGCGGGGGAGGGCCGCGTGGTGGTGGCCTTCCAGCCGCACCTCTACAGCCGGACCCGCGAGTTCGCGGCCGCCTTCGGTGAGGCCCTGGGCCTGGCCGACGAGGTCGTGGTCATGGACGTCTACGGCGCCCGCGAGGACCCCGTCCCCGGCGTCACCGGCGCCATGGTCGCCGACGCCGTGCCGCTGCCGGCCGAGCGGGTGCACTTCGAGCCCTCCTGGTCGGCGGCCGCCCCGGCCCTGGCCGCCCGCGCCCGTCCCGGCGACCTGGTGATCACCATGGGCGCCGGCAACGTCTCGATGGTCGGCCCCGAGGTGCTCGCCGCGCTCACCGGCAACGGCGGCGGCGCCGACCCCGACCGGTGAGCCGCACCGGCCGCACGACCGCCGACCGGGAGCGCGCGGTCCCGGCGGAGGTCGTCCGGCCGGCGCCCCGCCGCCGGCGGCCCGACACCCCGGCCGAGCGGCGCCGCCGCCGGCTGGTCCGCGTGGTCCTCGCCCTCGCGGCGGTCGCCGCCGTGTGGTGGGCGGTGTGGGCCAGCCCGCTGCTGGCCGTGCAGACGGTCCGGGTCGACGGCGCCACCACGCTGACCGCCGAGCAGGTGCGCACCGCGGCCGGTGTGGCCGAGGGCACGCCGCTGCTGCGGGTCGACGTCGACGCCGCCGCCGGTCGCGTCGCCCGGCTGCCCCAGGTCGCCTCGGTGGAGGTCACCCGGGGCTGGCCGCGCAGCGTGGTCGTCACCGTCGTCGAGCGGCGACCGGTCGCCGTCGTCGAGCAGGCCGGCACCCGCTCCCTCGTCGACGCCGACGGCGTGCTGTTCGACACCGTCACCGGCCCGTCGCCTGCCGGCGTCGTCCCGCTGGACGTCGCCGACCCCGGTCCCGACGACCCGGCCACGCGCGCGGCGCTCGGCGCGCTGGTCTCGCTGCCGGCGGACGTGCGCGGCGAGGTGGCGGCCGCCTCGGCGAGCTCCGGCGAGGGCGTCACGCTGACCCTCGCCGACGGCACCACCGTCGTGTGGGGTGGCGCGGACGACGCCGCCGGCAAGTCCGACGTCCTCGTCGCCCTGCTCGCCCAGCTCGCCTCCGGAGCCCTGGAGCCGGCGGGCACGATCGACGTCAGCGCACCCGGCGCCGCCGTCCTCCGCTGAGGACCTCCGGCTCGTCGCCGTGCGTGTCGGGGCGGGCGCGCACCGCTGCGACGACGGCCGCGGCCGACACGCCCACCGGCGCGACACGCCCGACACGGCAGATGACCTGTCGAGTTCCGCATGACGGCCCCTGGAGCGGGTCTCGACCCGAACCTGAGGCTCGGCACAGGCGGGTCGTCACCGACCGTGGTGCAGATGTGACCAGCGGGTCGCCGGAGGTCCGTGGTGTTCGACTCCTGCGACACGCCGGGCCGGGGAGGGTGCTTGTAGGCCGCGTGAACGCCCACCTAACTTCGTGCGCGTCGACCCAGTTGACATAACTATAAGGCTTTACTTGAGGATGAGGGTCGAGGTCGGGAGCCCCACATGACACCTCCGCACAACTACCTCGCGGTCATCAAGGTCGTCGGCATCGGCGGCGGTGGTGTGAACGCGGTCAACCGGATGATCGAGGTCGGTCTGAAGGGCGTCGAGTTCATCGCCATCAACACCGATGCGCAGGCGCTGCTGATGAGCGACGCCGACGTCAAGCTCGACGTCGGCCGCGAGCTCACCCGCGGCCTGGGCGCCGGCGCCCAGCCCGACGTCGGCCGTCAGGCCGCCGAGGACCACCGCGAGGAGATCGAGGAGGTGCTCAAGGGCGCCGACATGGTCTTCGTGACCGCCGGCGAGGGCGGTGGCACCGGCACCGGCGGCGCGCCCGTCGTGGCCTCGATCGCCCGCAAGCTCGGCGCGCTGACCATCGGTGTGGTCACCCGGCCGTTCTCCTTCGAGGGCAAGCGCCGCGCGGTGCAGGCCGAGTCGGGGATCGAGGAGCTGCGCAACGAGTGCGACACGCTCATCGTCATCCCCAACGACCGGCTGCTGCAGCTCGGTGACCGCAACGTCAGCGTCATGGACGCCTTCCGGACCGCCGACCAGGTCCTGCTCTCGGGTGTCCAGGGCATCACCGACCTGATCACCACCCCCGGCCTGATCAACCTGGACTTCGCCGACGTCAAGTCGGTCATGTCCGGGGCGGGCTCGGCGCTCATGGGCATCGGCAGCGCGCGGGGCGACAACCGGGCGCTGCTGGCAGCCGAGCAGGCGATCGCCAGCCCGCTGCTGGAGGCCTCGATGGAGGGCGCCCACGGCGTGCTGCTGTCGATCTCCGGCGGCTCGGACCTCGGCCTGTTCGAGATCAACGAGGCCGCCTCGCTGGTCTCCGACGCCGCGCACGCCGACGCCAACATCATCTTCGGCGCGGTCATCGACGACGCCCTCGGCGACGAGGTGCGGGTGACCGTCATCGCCGCGGGCTTCGACGGCGGCCGTCCCTCGGCGCGCAAGGAGGGCGGCGTGGCCGCGGTGCCGGCCGCCCCACCGGCGCCGCCGCGCGCCCAGCCGTCGCTGCCGTCGGCCCCGAGCCTGCCGCGCGCCACCGGCGACCGGCTGGTCGGCCAGGTGCCTCCGGCGCCGGCCGCCACCCCGGCCCCGGTCCGCCCGGCGCCGCAGGGGGGCCTCACCGTCCCGCCGCTGCCGCCGGTGCACAACGCCGCCGCCGCGACCGGATCGGCCACCCCGGCCGCCGGCCGCCGCCCCCTGGGCAACGAGGACTTCGAGGAGGAGCTCGACATCCCGGAGTTCCTCCGCCAGTAGGAGAAGGACCCCCGTGCCCCCCACCCCTCGCTCCGCTCGGGGCGGGCCCCTGCACGGGGGCCGTTCCAGCACCTCACCCGCCTCGCCGGCGGTGCGCCCTCGACGGGTGGTCACCGACCGGCGGGGCGGCTCGTCGCGGCCGCCCTACGACGCGTTCAACCTGGGCGGGCACGTCGGCGACGACGCGGGCGACGTCGCGGCCAACCGGGCCCGGCTGGCGCGCGAGCTCGGCGTGCCCGGCGACCGGCTGGTGTGGATGGACCAGGTCCACGGCACCGGCGTCGCCGTCGTCGACGGGCCGGTCGACGGGCCGCTGCCCGCCACCGACGCCCTGGTCACCCGCACGCCGGGCCTGGTGCTGTGCGTGCTCGTCGCCGACTGCGTGCCGGTGCTGCTCGCCGACCCGGTCGCCGGCGTCGTCGCCGCGGTGCACGCCGGCCGGGAGGGGCTCCGGCAGGGCGTCGTCCCGGCGACGCTCGCCGCCATGGCCCGGCTCGGCAGCCGCCCGGGCGACACCACCGCGCTGCTGGGGCCGGCCGTGTGCGGCGCCGACTACGAGGTGCCCCGGGCCATGCAGGCTGAGGTGGCCCGGGTGGCACCGGCGGCCGCCGTCCGCACGCGCACCGGGACGCCGGGGCTGGACCTGCGCGCCGGGCTCGCGGAGCTCCTGACCCGCGCCGGGGTCGCGCAGGTGGTGCACGACCCGCGCTGCACCGTCGAGGACCGGCGGCTGTTCAGCCACCGCCGCGACGGCGTCACCGGCCGCCAGGCCGGCGTCACCTGGCTCGGTTGACGGACCCTCCTGCTCCCGTCCCCTGCAGGAGGGCCGCGCCCGTCCGTCACGGGGCAGGATCGGGGACATGAGCACCCCGGCCGAGCGCCTGGCCGCCGTCCGGCAGCGGATCGCCGACGCCGCCCGCGCCGCCGGCCGCGACCCCGCCACCGTGTCGCTGCTGGCGGTGAGCAAGACCTGGCCGGCCGACGACGTCCGCGCGCTGGCCGCGCTGGGGCAGACCGCGTTCGGGGAGAACCGCGCCCAGGAGCTCACCACCAAGGCCGCCGCGCTCGCCGACCTGCCCCTCGAGTGGCACTTCGTCGGCCAGTTGCAGCGCAACAAGGCCGCCGCCGTGGCGCGCACCGGCGCCGTCGTCCACTCGCTCGACCGGTCCTCGCTGGCGCGGGCGCTGTCGCGGGCGGGGGAGGAGCGCGGTCGGCCGGTCGACGTCTTCGTCCAGGTCGACCTCGGCGGCGCGGCCGGCGAGCTGGCCGAGCGCGGTGGCGCCGCCCCGGCCGACGTCCCCGCGCTGGCGGGGGAGGTCGCAGCGCTGCCCGGGCTGCGGCTGCGCGGGCTCATGGCCGTGGCACCCCGCGGCGAGGAGCCCGGCCCCGCCTTCGCCCGACTCGCCGCGCTCGCCGAGCGGCTGCGCGCCGACCACCCCGGCGCCACGGAGGTCTCGGCCGGCATGAGCGGCGACCTCGAGGAGGCGATCGCGGCGGGCGCCACGCTGGTGCGTGTCGGAACCGCGCTGTTCGGCGCGCGACCCCTAACCTCGCCCCGAGTCACACCAGTCACAGGGGTCCCACCAGAGGTGGCCCCGGAGGAGGTCTGATGGCCGGGGCCATGCGGAAGATGGGCATCTACCTCGGACTCGTCGAGGACGACGACGCCCGCGCCTACGGGCGCTACGACGCGCGCCAGGCCGACCCCGCCGGGCCCTATGAGGCCGACCGCTACGAGGCCGACCGCTACGAGGGCGACCGCTTCGACAGCCGCCCCGGGCGCTACGAGGGCCGCTACGACGACCGCTACACCGCCGACCCGCACGGCTCCTTCGACTCCTACGGCGGCGAGTACGACCGCTACGACGACCGCCGGCTCGACGACCGCCGCCTCGACGACCGGCGGCTGGACGACCGTCGCCTCGACGAGCGGCGCTACGACGACGACCGCGACGCCGGCCGCCCCGGCGAGCGCGCGCGGGGCGTGGAGCTGGCGCCGGCGCCCGACCCGGAGCCGGTCGCGCTGCGCCGCGCCGGGGCCACCCGCCTGGGCCTGGCGCAGCCGCCGGCCGGCCCCGTCGCCCCGGTGTCCTCCGGCCCGGCGCGCCTCGGCCCGGTCGGCTCCGGCGCCGCGGCGGGCCTGGCCGCCCGCGAGCCCGTGGCCGCTGCCCCCGAGCCGGCCCCCGCCCCGGCCCCGCTGCGCGAGCCCTACCGGATCACCACGCTGCACCCCAAGACCTACAACGAGGCCCGCGCCATCGGCGAGGCCTTCCGCGACGGCAGCCCGGTCATCATGAACCTCACCGAGCTCGACCACGCCGACGCGCGGCGGCTCGTGGACTTCGCTGCGGGCCTCATCTTCGGCCTGCGCGGTAGCATCGAGCCGGTCACGGCCAAGGTGTTCCTGCTCAGCCCGCAGGACGTCGACGTGACGGCCGAGGACAAGGCCAAGATCCGCGAGGGCGGGTTCTTCGACCAGTCCTGACGCCGTCGGCCGGGGCGCAGGAGGTCAGACCCACCCGGCACCCCAGGTGCCCCGGCACGAGCGAGGACAGTGGCTCTCTTCTGGCAGATCGTGTCGTCGGTCCTGCTCGTCTTCCTCATCCTGCTGTTCGCGCGCTTCGTCGTGGACTGGGTGATGGTGCTGGCACGCAGCTGGCGGCCCTCCGGGCTGGTCGCGGCGGGCCTGGAGGTCGTGTACGCGACCACCGACCCGCCGCTCAAGGTCATCCGGAAGGTCATCCCGCCCCTGAACCTGGGCTCCATCCGGCTGGACCTGGCGTTTATGGTGCTCCTGATCGCCGTCTACATCCTCCGGAGCATCACGCTGTCGCTCGCCATCAGCGCGTGACCCCGAGTCCGCGCCTTCCCCGCGTGGGACCGACCGACCCGTACCCGCCGTCCACCCCGAGGTGAGCCCGTTGCCACTCACGCCTGCCGACGTGCACAACGTCGTCTTCAAGAAGCCGCCGATCGGCAAACGGGGCTACGACGAGGACGAGGTCGACGCGTTCCTCGACGTGGTCGAGGCCGAGCTGGCCCGGCTCATCGAGGAGAACAACGAGCTGCGCGCGGGCTCGAGCACCGGCCGGGTCACCGCCCAGCCGGTCGCCCCCGAACCGACGCCGGCCCCCGCGCCGCCGCCCCCGGCCCTGCGCGAGGACGACACCACGCGGGCCTCCCGCATGCTGGCGCTGGCCTCCGAGACCGCCGACCGCTACGTCAACGAGGCCAAGTCGCAGGCCGACCAGATGGTCGCCACGGCCAAGGGCAACAGCGAGCGGATGGTCGCCGAGGCCCGCGCCACGAGCGAGCAGATGGTCACCGAGGCGCGCGCCCGCGCCGACTCGATGCTCAGCGACGCCCGCACGCGCGCCGACACGATGGAGCGCGAGGCCCGGGCCAAGGCCGCCGCCCTCGAGCAGGACGCCGAGCGCCGGCACACCGAGGTCATGGGCGGCCTGGAGGAGAAGCGGGCCAACCTCGAGCGCAAGATCGAGGAGCTGCGGACCTTCGAGCGCGAGTACCGCACGCGGTTCCGCTCCTACCTCGAGTCGCACCTGCGCGACCTCGACACCCGCGGCTCGGCCGAGCCGTCCTCGGCCGGCCGGCAGACCCAGCACGCCCCGGCCTGAGGCCGCCGGCTCACCAGCACCCGCAGAAGGGCCCCCGGACTCGACGTCCGGGGGCCCTCTGCGTGGTGGCCCCCTCCTAGGGGCCCACCCCGAGCTTGCGAGGGGTGGGGGAGGAGGGGGTCCTCACCCCTTGACGCTGCCCGCCAGCAGGCCGCGGACGAAGTAGCGCTGCAGGCTCAGGAACACCACCAGCGGCAGCACGATGGACACGAACGCGCCCGCCGCCAGCAGGTACCAGTCCGAGCCCCGGGTGCCGGCCAGCTCGGCCACCCGCACGGTCAGCGGGACGACGTCCGGGGCGCCGCCGGCGAAGGTCAGCGCCACGAGCAGGTCGTTCCACACCCACAGGAACTGGAAGACGCTGAACGCCGCGATCGCCGGCGTGAGCAGCGGCAGCAGCACCTGGAAGAAGATCTTCACGTGGCCGGCGCCGTCCATGCGCGCGGCCTCGACCAGGGACGCCGGGATCTCCTTCATGAAGTTGTGCAGCAGGAAGACCGCCAGCGGCAGGGCGAAGATCGAGTGCGACAGCCAGATGGTCCAGAAGGACCCGGCCAGCCCGGTGTCGACGTAGAGGGTCAGCAGGGGGATGAGCGTGACCTGGATCGGCACCACCTGCAGCGCGAAGACGGCGACGAACAGGATGTTGCGCCCGGGGAAGTCGATCCAGGCGAACGCGTAGGCCGCCAGCAGCGCCAGGGTGATCGGGATGACGACCGCCGGCAGCGTGATGACCAGCGAGTTGACGAACAGCGAGGCGAAGTTCGTCCCGCCGCCGTAGAGCACCTCGTTGTAGTTGTCGAGGGTGAACGTCGGGTCGGTGAACACCGACCACCAGCCCGAGCGGCGGATGTCGAGCTCGGGCCGGAAGGACGTGATCAGCAGACCCAGCGTCGGCACCGTCCACAGCACCGCGATGAGCAGCGCGATGACCGACGCGGCGGGGGAGCTGAACTTCGTCCGGGCGGCGACCGCGCGGCGCTCGGCGCGGGTGAGCCGGCGCTCGTCGACGGGGACGGGCGCCATGACCGGGGTGGTCGTGGTCATCGGATCTCCTCGGCGAGACGCAGCTGACGGACGTTGTACGCGATGATCGGGATGACCAGCACGAACAGCAGGACGGCGAGGGCCGCGCCGAGACCGACGTTGAACTGCCGGAACGCCTGCGTGTAGAACTCGTTGGCCACGACGCTGGTGCCGAACTGGCCACCGGTCATGGTGCGCACGATGTCGAAGACCTTGAGCGTCACGATCGCCACCGTCGTCAGGACGACGACCAGGGCGGGCCGGATGCTGGGCACGGTCACGTAGCGGAACATCGCGACGCCGCCGACGCCGTCGAGCCGGGCGGCCTCGACGATGTCGTCGGGGATGGCCTTGATGGCCGCCGACAGCACGGTCATGGCGAACCCGGCCTGGATCCAGATCATCACGACGATCAGGTAGAAGGTGTTCGACGGCCAGTTCAGCAGGAACTGCTGCGGCTCGATCCCGACGAGGACGAGCAGCTGGTTGAGCAGGCCGATCTGGTTCACGCCCGGCTGGTCGGGGCGGTACTCGTAGACGAACTTCCAGATGACGCCGGCGCCGACCATGGAGATCGCCATGGGCAGGAACACCAGCGCCTTGGCCAGCGCCTCGAACCGCGTGCGGTCGACGAGGTAGGCGTAGACGAGGCCGAGGCCGGTGGTCACCAGCGGCACCAGCACCACCCAGAGGAGGGTGTTGAGCAGCACCCGCTGGAAGCTCTGCTCGGAGAAGACCGTGGCGTAGTTGTCCAGGCCGACGAACTCCGAGCCGTTCTTGCTGTAGAACGAGCCGCGGATGGTGTCCAGGGCGGGGTACACCAGCCCGACCAGCAGCAGCAGGAGGGTCGGGCCGAGGAAGCCGGCCGCGACGAGCCAGTTGGGCACCCGCCGCGGCCGGTCGACCGCGAACAGGATCGCCCCCATGACGGCGGCGAACAGGAGGATGGCGACCACCATCAGGGCGATCTTGTGCCCCGTCGTGCTCGCCTCGAGGAACCACTGCACCGTTGACGACCTCTCTCCGGCAACGGAACGCCGGGGGGACCGCAGCGGTGCTGTGGTCCCCCCGGCCTCCAGGGTGGGTGGGGCGCGTCCCGTCAGCCGGTGGCTGCCGGGACCTCGGGGATCAGGCCGCCGGCCAGGCGTTCTCGACGTCGGTGAGGACCTGCTGGGTCGGCTTGTCGTTCGCGATCCAGTTGGTCAGCTCCGTCCAGAGCGCACCGGCGCCGATCTCACCGGGCATCAGGTCCGAGCCGTCGAAGCGGAAGACCGCGTTCGGGTCCTGGAACTGCTCGGCGGCGAGCTGGTCGATGGGCGAGACGAGGTTCTCCACGTCCAGCCCGGTGTTGGCGCTGACCCAGCCCGGGCCGGAGACCTGGGCCTTGACGTTGGCCCAGTCCGCCGAGGACAGGTAGGTCTGGAACGCCTGGGTGGCCGGCTCGTCGTTGAAGGCCGCGGTGAACTCGCCACCGCCGAGGACCGGGGCCGACTCGCCCTCGATGGGCGGCAGCGGGAAGGCGAAGACGTCGCCGTCCTCGCCCACCTCGGTGCCCTCCGGCCAGTTGGCCTGGTAGAAGGACGCCTGCCGGTGCATGAAGCAGCTGCCGTCGAGGATGGGCAGGCCCGCGTCACCGAACTCGGTGGTGGCGATGGACTGCACCTCGCCGAGGCCGCCGTTGACGTAGTCGGGGTTCTTCAGGATGCCGCCGACGGTGTCGAGCGCCTCGACGATCTGGGGGTCGTTGAACGGGATCTGGTGGCTGACCCACTGGTCGTAGACCTCGGGGCCCGCCGAGCGCAGGACGACGTCCTCGAGCCAGTCGGTGGCCGGCCAGCCGGTGGCGTCACCGGAGCCGATGCCGGCGCACCACGGCTTGGCGCCGGACTCGGCGATCTGGTCGGACAGCGCGATCATCTCGTCCCAGGTCTGCGGGACCTCGTAGCCGGCGTCCTCGAAGGCCGACGGCGAGTACCAGACGAAGGACTTGGCGTTGGCGCCCAGCGGAGCGGCGTAGAACTCGCCGTTCACGGTGCCGTAGGTCTTCCAGCTCTCGTCCCAGTACTCGTCGACGTTCGCCTCGACCTGCTGCGGCGCGGGGACGACGGCGCCCTGGCCGACCAGGGTGGCCAGCAGGCCCGGCTGCGGGATGAAGGCGATGTCGGGGGCGTTGCCGCTCTGCACGCGGACGACGAGCTGCGCCTCGAACTCGCGCGAGCCCTCGTACTGCACCTCGACGCCGGTGCACTCCTCGAAGGGCACGTAGGAGTCGATCTGCGGCTGGTCCTCGGGGTCGACGATCGAGGTGTAGACGCTGACCGTCTCCCCCTCCAGGTCGCCGAACTCCTCGTAGGGCGCGCAGTCGATGGTCAGGTCCGAGGCCTCGGCGGTGTCGCCGCCGCCGCCCCCGCTGGTCTCGCTGGCGCCGCAGCCGGCGAGCACCAGTGCCACGCCCAGGCCGCCGGCCAGCGCGGCGTTGCGCCGGCCCCTCGCGCGCATCGTCATGGATCTCCTCAAGCTCCCTGCGGTGGTCCCCGCAGCGTGTGGTCGGTGGTTCGGTGGTCCGGTGGACGCGCCGGGCAGGTGCCGGGCGTCACGGTCGCCGGGGGACCATAAGCCGCGCCGTGCGGAGTCGCCCGACACCTTGCTGAAACCGTTACGCAACACCCCCGTCGGGGTGGTCCCGGGCCCGGGGAGGTCACGGGCCGGTCACGGTCGGTGGCGCGGACGGGTGCCGTCGGGACCGGACGCTGGTCGCGGCGACCGGTGCGTGTCACAGTGGGCGCGCTCTGCAACGGCGCGGAAGGGACGATCAGGAAGACCATGGCCGCCATCACCTACGACCGGGCCACGCTCGTGTACCCCGGGGCGACCCGCCCCTCGGTCGACGCCCTCGACCTCTCCATCGCCGACGGCGAGTTCCTCGTCCTCGTCGGCCCCTCGGGTTGTGGCAAGTCGACGTCCCTGCGGATGCTCGCCGGGCTCGAGGAGGTCACCGACGGGTCCATCCGCATCGGTGACCGGGACGTCACCAAGCTGCCGCCCAAGGACCGCGACATCGCGATGGTGTTCCAGAACTACGCGCTGTACCCGCACATGACGGTGGCGGACAACATGGCGTTCGCGCTCAAGATCGCCGGCATGTCCAAGGAGGACCGCCTGACGCGGGTGCGCGAGGCGGCGCGGCTGCTCGACCTCGAGCAGTACCTCGACCGCAAGCCCAAGGCGCTCTCCGGCGGCCAGCGGCAGCGCGTGGCGATGGGCCGCGCGATCGTCCGCAACCCGCAGGTCTTCCTCATGGACGAGCCGCTGTCCAACCTCGACGCCAAGCTGCGCGTGCAGACCCGCACGGAGATCGCGGCCCTGCAGCGCCGGCTCGGGACGACGACGGTCTACGTCACCCACGACCAGGTCGAGGCCATGACCATGGGCGACCGGGTGGCGGTGCTCAAGGACGGTCTGCTGCAGCAGGTGGACACGCCCCGCGCCCTCTACGACCTGCCGGCCAACGAGTTCGTCGCGGGCTTCATCGGGTCCCCGGCGATGAACCTGGTCCCGGTGTCGCTCAGCGAGGGCGGCGCCGTCCTCGGCGGGCACCCGGTCCCGCTGTCCCGCAACGTGCTGGGCTTCCTCTCCCAGGAGGGCGGCCGGACCGCCACGCTCGGCTTCCGTCCGGAGGCCGTCCAGTTCGTCGGGCCCGGGGAGGGCTTCCCCGTCGAGGTCCAGGTCGTGGAGGAGCTCGGCTCCGACGCCTTCGCCTACGGCCAGCTGCACGCCGGGGCGGAGACCGGGGAGACCGCCGACCGCCCGCTGGTCCTGCGGGCCGACGCCCGACGTCCCCCGGCGAAGGGCGAGGTCGTGCACGTCGCGATCCGTCCGGGCGAGGCGCACGTCTTCTCCGCGCAGACCGGGCGCCGCATCGGGCATGCCGGCGACTGACCGCCGTCCCCGACGCGAGCGGTCACCGGCGGCCGGGTGCCGCCGGTGATCCTCGCGGCGGGACTGCTCGTCCTCGCCGGTCTCGGCCTGTTCGTCGCCGGCGTGCAGACCGGCGTGGCCGGTTGGTACTGGGCCTGCGTGGCCGCCTGCGGGCTGGCCGTGGTGCTGCTCGCGGTGGCCCGGCTGCGCGCTCCGGCCGCAGCGGCTGCTCCGGCCCCGGTCCCGCCCGCGCCGCCGACGGCACCGGGTGGGCCCCCACCCGGGGAGGCCGCGACCGCGGACCGGGGCACCGGTCACCCCGTCACGACCCCGGCGAGCACCGGCGCCGCCGACGCGTCCGGGGACCCCGCGGAGGAGGACGTCGAGGTCACCGACCTGCTGATCGTCGTCGACCTGACCGACGAGGTGCTCGTCGTGGACGAGCACCCGCGCTACCACCTCGCCGGCTGCCGGTGGCTGGGCGGCCGGGAGACCATCCCGCTTCCGGTGGGTGAGGCGCGCGCCGAGGGGTTCACCCCGTGCGGCGTGTGCACGCCCGACCGGCACCTGGCCAGGGTCGCCCGCGCCCGCAAGTCCGCCGGGCGGGGCTGACCCCGCGCCCCCCCCCCGCTGGTCAGGCGCGGGTGATCGTGAAGCGCAGGCCGCCCGGCCCCTCGAAGGTCGCGCCGCCCTCCACGCCGCCCTCGCGCACCGTGGTCGCCAGTACCTCGCGGCCGAGGGCCTCGGCGTGCTCGGTCAGCGCCGTGCGCATCGGCTCCTCCGCGGTCCACGACAGCGCGATCCGGTCGCTGACCTCCAGGCCGCTGCTCTTGCGGGCCTCCTGCACCAGCCGCACGGCCTCGCGGAAGAGCCCCGCCCGCTCCAGCTCCGGGGTGAGGGTCAGGTCGAGGGCGACGGTCAGCCCGCCCCCGCTGGCCACCGTCCAGCCCTCGCGCGGCGTCTCGGTGACCACCAGGTCGCCGTCCTCCAACGGCACGGTCGCGCCGTCGAGCTCGACCGACGCCGTCCCGGCCCGGTAGGCGGCGACCAGCGCGGGGGCGTCGGCGGCGGCGACGGCCCTCGCCACCGCCTGCACCTGCTTGCCCAGCCGTCGGCCCACCGCGCGGAAGTCGACCTTGACGCTGACGTCGACCAGGTCGCCGCCGACCGCCGACAGGTCGGCCAGCTCGGCGACGTTGAGCTCGTCGGCCACCTCGGCGACCAGGTCGCGGGGGAGCGCGCCGTACCCGGCCGCGGCGACGACGGCCCGGCCGAGCGGCTGCCGGGTGCGCACCTTCGCCGACGTGCGCGCCGAGCGGCCCAGCTCGACCAGCCGCCGGACGAGGTCCACCTCCGCGACCAGCTGCGGGTCGCGGGCCTCGGCGTCGACGGCCGGCCACGAGGCCAGGTGCACCGAGTCGGGAGCGCCCTCGGGCAGGCCGGGTGCGACCACCGTCGTCCACACGTGGTCGGTGAGGAACGGGGTGAACGGCGCCAGCAGGCGGGTCAGCCCGTCGAGCACCTCGTGCAGCGTGCCCAGCGCCGCCGGGTCGCCGTCCCAGAACCGCCGGCGCGAGCGGCGCACGTACCAGTTGGACAGGTCGTCGACGAACTGGGCCAGCAGTCGGCCGGCGCCCTGGGTGTCGAAGGCCTCCAGCGCGTCGGTGACGCCCTCGGTGACCGCGGCCAGCTGGGCGAGCGCCCACCGGTCGAGCAGCGGCCGCTCGGCCCGCGGGGGAGCGGGGGAGGCGGCCGGGTCCCAGCCGTTGGTGTCGGCGTAGAGGGTGAGGAAGCTGGCGGTGTTCCAGTAGGTCAGCAGGACCTTGCGGACCACCTCGGACAGCGTCTCGTGCCCGACCCGCCGCGCCGACCAGGGCGAGCCGCCGGCCAGCATGAACCAGCGGACGGCGTCGGCGCCGTGCCGGTCCATCAGCGGGATGGGCTCGAGGATGTTGCCCAGGTGCTTGCTCATCTTGCGGCCGTCCTCGGCGAGGATGTGGCCCAGGCAGAGCACGTCCTCGTAGGAGCTCTTCCCGAACACCAGCGTGCCGACGGCCATCAGCGAGTAGAACCAGCCGCGGGTCTGGTCGATCGCCTCGGCGATGAACTGCGCCGGGTAGGACGCCTCGAACTCCGCCTGGTTGCGGTGCGGCGCGCCCCACTGCGCGAAGGGCATCGAGCCGGAGTCGTACCAGGCGTCGATGACCTGCGGCACCCGCCGGTAGGTGCCCTCCTCGCCGGGGCGGGTGAAGGTCACCTCGTCGATGAAGGGCCGGTGGGGGTCCAGGCCGGTCAGGTCGCGGCCGGCCAGCTCGGAGAGCTCGGCCAGCGAGCCGACGACGACCATCCGGTCGGGGTCGGCGTCGTTGCGCCAGATCGGCAGCGGGGTGCCCCAGTACCGGTCGCGGGAGAGCGCCCAGTCGACGTTGTTGTTCAGCCAGTCGCCGTAGCGGCCCCACTGGATGGTCTCGGGGTGCCAGTGGGTCTTCTCGTTCTCCGCGAGCAGCTGGTCCTTGACCGCGCTGGTGCGCACGTACCAGGAGGGCTGCGCGTAGTACATCAGCGGCGTGTGGCAGCGCCAGCAGTGCGGGTAGCTGTGCTCGTAGCGCTGCTCGCGCCACAGCACGCCGCGGGCCTGCAGGTCCTCGACCAGGGCGGCGTCGGCGGCCTTGAAGAAGTGCCCGCCGACCAGCGGCACCTCGGGCAGGAAGTGGCCGGAGGCGTCGATCGGGTTGACCACGGGCAGGCCGTAGGCGCGGCAGACGGCGAGGTCGTCGGCACCGAAGGCGGGCGACTGGTGCACCAGGCCGGTGCCGTCGTCGGTGGTGACGTAGTCGGCGAGGACGACGAAGTGGGCGTCCTGCCCCTCGGGGAAGTCGACCAGCGCGAACGGACGCCGGTAGTGCGTGCGCTCCCAGTCGCGGCCGGGGGTGCGGGCGAGCACCTTGACGTCGTCCAGGTCGCCGAAGACGTCCCCCAGCAGCGGCTCGGCCACCACGAGCGTGTCCGTCCCGCGCCGGGCGACCACGTAGGTCACGTCGGGGTTGACCGCCACGGCGGTGTTGCTCGGCAGCGTCCACGGCGTCGTCGTCCAGACCAGCAGGTCGGCCCGGCCGGCCCACTCGCCGTCGGTGACGGGCAGCCGGACGTACACCGACGGGTCGGTGATCGACTCGTAACCCTGGGCGACCTCGTGGTCGGACAGGCCGGTGCCGCAGCGCGGGCAGTACGGGGCGACCCGGTGGTCCTCGACGAGCAGCCCCTTGTCGAAGACCTGCTTGAGCGACCACCAGACGCTCTCGATGTAGTGCGGGTCCATCGTCCAGTAGGCGGTGGACATGTCCACCCAGTAGCCCATCCGGCGGGTGAGGTCGCTGAAGGCGTCGACGTGCCGCATCACCGACTCGCGGCAGCGGGCGTTGAACTCGGCGATGCCGTAGCGCTCGATGTCCGGCTTGCCGGCGAACCCGAGCTCCTGCTCCACGGCGATCTCGACCGGCAGGCCGTGGCAGTCCCAGCCGGCGCGGCGGGGCACGTGCCAGCCCTGCATCGTCTTGAAGCGCGGGAAGACGTCCTTGAACGCGCGCGCCTCGATGTGGTGGGTGCCCGGGCGGCCGTTGGCGGTGGGCGGGCCCTCGTAGAACACCCACTGCGGCCGGCCCTCGGTCGCGGCCAGCGACCGCTCGAAGACGCCGCGCTCCTCCCAGCGCCGCAGGACGTCCTGCTCGAGCGCGGGCAGGTCGACCTGGGGCGGCAGCGCACGGAACGGAGAGCTCACACCGTCATTGTCCCCGAGCCGTCGAGCGCGTTCGGGCAGCGGGGCGAGAGCCGCGGCACGGGCGTACGACAGACTGCCGCCGTGATCGGCGGCGGGCGGTGAACACCACGGTCACCGTCGCCCTCGCCGTCGGCGCGCTCGTCGTCCTGGTGGCCGCGATCGCGCTGCGCCTGGCCGACCGGCTCGGGCTGCCCAGCCTGCTGCTCTACCTGGCGCTCGGCGTCGCGCTGGGGGAGAGCGGCGCCGGCATCCAGTTCGAGGACTTCGCGCTCACCCAGACCCTCGGCGTCGCCGCGCTCGTGGTCATCCTCGCCGAGGGCGGGCTGACCACCCGCTGGAACGACGTCCGCCGGGCCATCGGCCCGGGCCTGTCGCTGGCCACCGTCGGCGTCGTGGTGAGCGTGGCGACGACGGCGGCGGTAGCCGTCTGGCTGCTCGGCCTGGACTGGCCGTTCGCGCTGCTGCTGGGCGCCGTCGTCAGCTCCACCGACGCCGCGGCGGTGTTCGCCACGCTGCGCCGGCTGCCGCTGCCGCGCCGGGTGGCCGCCGCCCTGGAGGCCGAGAGCGGCCTCAACGACGCCCCGGTGATCCTGCTGGTGATGGTCCTGGCCGACACGCTGACCGGCGGGGCGGCGAGCGCCTGGTGGGTGACCGCGGTCGTGGTGGTGGCCGAGCTGGTCGGCGGGTCGGTGGTCGGCGTGGCCCTGGGGGCCGCCGGTGCCTGGCTGCTGCGCCGCTCGGCCCTGCCGCTGTCGGGCTTCTACCCGCTGGCCACGCTGGCGCTGTGCGTGCTGGCCTACGCCTCGGCGACGCTGGCGCACACCTCGGGCTTCGTCGCGGTCTACCTGTGCGGGCTGGTGCTGGGCAACGCCGCGCTGCCGCACCGGGCCGCCTCCATCGGCTTCGCCGAGGGGATGGCCTCGCTGGCCCAGATCGGGCTGTTCGTGCTGCTCGGGCTGCTCGTCTCACCGGGCCGGCTGCCCGAGGCGATCGGCCCGGCCCTGCTGGTCGGCGGGGCGCTGCTGCTGGTGGCCCGGCCGCTGTCGGTGGCGGCCAGCCTGGTGTGGTTCCGGATGCCGTGGGCCCAGCAGGTGTTCATCTCCTGGGCGGGGCTGCGCGGGGCGGTGCCCATCGTGCTGGCCACCTTCCCGCTCACCGCGCAGGTGCCCGAGGCCACGCTCGTCTTCGACACCGTCTTCGTGCTGGTCGTCGTCTTCACCCTCGTGCAGGGCTGGTCGCTGCCGTGGGTGGCCCGCCGGCTGGGCATCGCCACGCCGCTGACCCCGCGCGACGTCGAGGTGGAGTCCGCGCCGCTGGAGGAGCTCGACGCCGAGCTGATGCAGATGCGGGTGCCGGAGGGCTCCCGGCTGCACGGCGTCTACCTGCCCGAGCTGCGGCTGCCCGAGGACGCCGCGGTGGTGCTCATCGTCCGCGACGGCCGCTCGTTCGTGCCCGACCGCACCACCCGGCTGATGCGCGGCGACCAGGCGCTGCTGGTGTCGGCCCGCCGCTCCCGCTCGGAGGCCGAGCGGCGGCTGCGCGCGGTCAGCCGCGCCGGCCGGCTGGCCTCCTGGCGTGGCGAGCAGGGCGCGGTGACCGAGGCCGACTGAGGTCCCCCGTGCACCTCCGCGCAGTTGCGCGGTGCACTTCCGCGGAGTTGCACCGGTGCGACTCCGCGGAGTCGCACCGGACGACGGCGGCCTGTGGACGACGCCGTCGCCGGCTCGTCGGTGGCACCACCATCACGGCGTGCTGCTGCGACCGACCGCACCCGAGGGCGTCTTCGTCGGGTCCCAGGCCATCGCCGAGGGCCGCACCACCCGGCGGCGACTCGCGGAGGGCCCCTACGTCCGGGTCCTGCACGGGGTGTACGCCGACGCCTCCGTCCCCCGCGACCACCTGCTGCGCTGCCGCGCGACGGCGCTGCTCATGCCCCCGGAAGCCGCCCTGGGTGGGCGATCGGCCGCCGCGGTCCTCGGCGCACCCGCACCGGACTGGCGCGACACCGTGACGGTCGTGCTGCCCGCCCCGGCCGAGTGGCGCGGGCCGGCCGGGGTCCGCGTGCACCAGGTGGAGCTCCGTCCGCACGAGATCCGCGAGGACGGCTACGGCTTCCGGTGGACGGCGCCGCTGCGGACGGCGTGGGACGTCGCGGTGTTCGAGCCGACGGGTGCGGCGGGTGCTCGACCTGGCCGACGCGCGCAGCGAGTCGCCGCCGGAGTCGTGGGTGCGGGTCGCCTGCGTCCTGGCGGGCCTGCCGGCACCGGTGCCGCAGTACGAGGTCGTCGAGGGCGGTCGGTGGCTGGCCCGGGTCGACCTCGCCTGGCCGGAGCAGCGGGTGATCGTCGAGTACGAGGGGGCACACCACTTCGACGGCGTGCAGATCGTCGTCGACGACGCCCGGCTCGCCCGCCTCGTCGCGGCCGGCTGGACGGTCGTCCGCGTGGCGGCGCACGACCTGCGCGCGCTGGACGACGTCGTGGCGCGCGTCCGCGCCGCACTCGACCGGCGACCGGCGTGATGCCGCCGGTGCACTTCCGCGGAGTTGCACCCGGGCACGTCCGCGGAAGTGCACCGGAGGGGTCAGCCGTTGAGCTCCAGGGTGCGGGTGGTCTCCTCGCGGACGGCGGCCAGCAGGGCCGGGTCGCGGGAGAGGTCGCGGCCGTAGGAGGGGATGGCCTCCTCGAGCGCCGCACGGCGGGCGGCGACCCGGTCGGGGAAGCACCGCTCGACCAGGGTGAGCATCGCCGAGACGGCGGTCGAGGCACCGGGCGAGGCGCCGAGCAGGCCGGCGATGGAGCCGTCGGAGCCGACGATCAGCTCGGTGCCGAACTGCAGCACGCCCCTGCCGGTCTTCGGGTCGGCCTTGATGACCTGCACCCGCTGGCCCGCGGTGATCATCTCCCAGTCGCCCTGCTCGGCCAGCGGCACGAACGCCTGCAGCGTGCGGTGCTTGGCGCTGCGGGAGGCCAGCACCTCGGTGACGAGGTACTTGGTCAGCGCGAGCTCGGTGCGGCCGACGCCGAGCATGGAGCCGAGGTTGTTCGGCTTGACCGACAGCGGCAGGTCGAAGACCGACCCCGCCTTGAGGAACTTCGGCGACCAGCCCGCGTAGGGGCCGAACAGCAGCGAGTACTCGCCGTCGACCAGGCGCAGGTCCAGGTGCGGCACCGACATCGGCGGCGCGCCGACGGCGGCCTGGCCGTAGACCTTGGCCTGGTGCCTGGTGACCAGCTCGGGTGAGCGGGTGCGCAGGAACTTGCCGCTGACCGGGAAGCCGCCGAAGCCGCGGATCTCGGGGATGGCGGCCTTCTGCAGCAGCGGCAGCGCGCCACCGCCGGCGCCGACGAAGACGAACCGGGTGCGCAGCGTGCGGTCCTCGCCGGTCCGCTTGTCGGTGACGGTGACCTTCCAGCGGCCGTCGGGCAGCCGGTCGAGGTCGGTGACCCGCTGGTGGGTGTGCACCTGCACGCCGCGGGCCTCGCCCTGGGCGAGCAGCAGCCGGGTGAGCGCGCCGAAGTTGACGTCGGTGCCGGCCACCGACCGGGTCGCGGCGACGACCTGCTGCGGGTCGCGGCCGTCCATGACCAGCGGCACCCAGGAGGCCAGCTCGGCCGGGTCGTCGGTGTACTCCAGGCCGGTGAACAGCGGCTCGGCCGACAGCGCGGCGTGCCGGTTGCGCATGTAGGTACGGCCCTGCTCGCCGGTGACGAAGCTGACGTGCGGGACCGGCGTGATGAAGTCCTTGGGCGAGCCGGTCAGCCCGGTGCGCACCAGGTGCGACCAGAACTGGCGCGAGACCTGGAACTGCTCGTTGATCGCCCGCGCCTTGGTGGTGTCCACCCGCCCGTCGGGACCGGCCGGCGTGTAGTTGAGCTCGCACAGCGCGGCGTGGCCGGTGCCGGCGTTGTTCCACGCGTCCGAGCTCTCGCCGGCCACCTCGGCCGCGGACTCGAACACGGTGACGCTCCACTCGGGGGCGACGACACCGAGCAGCGACGCCAGGGTCGCGCTCATGACGCCGCCGCCGACGAGTACGACGTCGGGGTCGGTGGCTGAAGCGAGGTCGGTGGACACGACTGCCTTCCTGACGTGGACGTGTGCCACCTCCGACCATCGGCGGGAAACGGTCCGGACACGCCTCGTTCACGGTGTGAGATGCGTCCCGGTCGCTGTGAGATGTCTCACCCGGCCCTCGGGTGGCGGGGCCGGCCGGTGTCTGCAGCGGCTGCGGGACCGGCCGCGGCTATCGTCGGACGACGCCGCAGTGCCCCCGACCCGTGAGCAGGAGACCCGGCCCTGACCGACGAGCCCGCCCAGCCGCCCGCCGTCCCCGAGGGGACGACGGCGGTCCGCCGTCCCCGCACCCGGCTGCTGCTCACGCTCGCCGCGCTGGTCCTGCTCGCCGACCTGGCCACCAAGCTGCTCGTCGTGGCCACCATCGCGCCCGGCGCGGACATCCGCGTGCTCGGCGGGCTGGTGTACCTGACCCAGGCGCGCAACACCGGCGCCGCGTTCTCCTTCGCCGAGGGCTTCACCGTGGTGTTCACCCTCATCGCCGTGGCGGTCGCCGTGGTGATCGTGCGGACGGCGCGGCGGCTGGCCTCGCTGGGCTGGGCGGTGGCCCTGGGCCTCGTGCTCGGCGGCGCGGTGGGCAACCTCGTCGACCGGGTGTTCCGCGACCCCGGCTTCCTCCGCGGCGGCGTCGTCGACTTCGTGTCGGTCTTCGCGCCCGACGGCGAGGTCTACCCGATCTTCAACCTGGCCGACTCGGCCATCGTCTGCGGCGGCGTGCTCGGCGCCGTGCTGGCACTGCGCGGCGTCGAGTTCGACGGCACCCGCAGCAGCACCCGCAGCGGCACCGCCAGCGGCACCCCCGGCAGCGACCGCGGGGACGACGCGGTCGCCCGCGACTGACCGCCGCGACCTGGGACGATGACGGACGTGACCTCCTCCGGGCTGCACCGCGCGCTGCCGGTCCCCGACGGGCTCGAGGGCCAGCGGGTCGACCAGGCCCTGGCGCGGCTGTTCGGCCTGTCGCGCGCGGTCGCCGCCGAGCTCGCCGACGCCGACAAGGTGTGGGTCGACGGCCGCGCGCGCGGCAAGGGCGACCGGCTCACCGGCGGCAGCTGGCTGGAGGTCGAGCTGCCCCCGCCGCCCGGCGAGCCCCCGGCGCCGGAGCCGGTGCCCGGGCTGACCGTCGTCCACGACGACGACGACGTCGTGGTCGTCGACAAGCCGGTCGGCGTGGCCGCGCACCCCAGTCCCGGGTGGGAGGGACCCACGGTCGTCGGCGGGCTGGCCGCGGGCGGCTACCGCGTCTCCACCTCCGGCGCTCCCGAGCGGCAGGGCGTGGTGCACCGCCTGGACGCCGCCACCACCGGCCTGATGGTCGTGGCCAAGAGCGAGCGCGCCTACACCGTGCTCAAGGCCGCGTTCAAGGAGCGCACGGTCGACAAGGGCTACCACGCGCTCGTGCAGGGCCACCCCGACCCCTCGCGCGGCACCATCGACGCCCCGATCGACCGGCACCCGCGGCACGACTGGCGCTTCGCCGTCGTCAGCGGCGGGCGGCCGTCGGTGACGCACTACGAGGTCATCGAGGCCTTCCCCGCGGCCAGCCTGGTCGACATCCACCTCGAGACCGGGCGCACCCACCAGATCCGCGTGCACTTCTCCGCGATGCGCCACCCCTGCGTCGGCGACGCCACCTACGGCGCCGACCCGACCCTGGCCGCCCGGCTGGGCGTCTCCCGGCAGTGGCTGCACGCGGTGCGGCTGGGCTTCGCCCACCCGGCCGACGGGCACTGGGTGGAGTTCACCAGCGCCTACCCGTCCGACCTGGCCGGCGCGCTGGCCGTGCTGCGCGCCGAGTCCTGAGGCGGTGTCCCTCACCCGGTGAGCGCCGCCCCGTGACCGCGCTGCCCGACGAGCTCGCCGCCTTCGGGCCGGCGGCGCTCTCGGCCGTCGTCGTGGCCGGCTACCTCGTGGCCGGCGAGCCGCTGGTCGGGCACGTGCTGCACCGCCGGTTCGAGGGCCGGCTGCGCACCGACGCCTCCGCGCGGCGGTCGTTCTACCGGCGGCTGCTGGTGCTCGAGTGGGGGTTGGCGGTGCTCGCCGTCGTGCTGTGGCTGTCCGCCCCGGGCGTGGACGCCGCCGCCGTCGGGCTGGCCTGGCCCACCGGCTGGCCCGGGCCGGTCACCGGGACGGCGACCGTGCTGGTGCTGGTGCTCTCGTTCGTCTCGGTGCGCGCGCTGCGCGGCGGGGCGCTGGTGCGGGCACCGCGGCCGGGCGAGGGCCGGCACGCCGAGCCGGAGGGGCACGCGACCCTGGCGCTGCTGCCGCGGACCCCGTCGGAGCGGCGGCTGTTCGGCGTCGTCGGGGTGACCGCCGGCGTGTGCGAGGAGTGGCTCTACCGAGGCTTCTTCCTCGCCGTCGCGGCGGCGGTCGCCCCGGACCTGCCGTCGCCGGTGCTCGTGCTGGTCGCGGCGGTGGCCTTCGGCCTGGCGCACGCCTACCAGGGGCTGCCGGGCGTGGTGCTCACCGGCGTCCTCGGCGGGGTGTTCGCCGCGCTCTACCTCGACACCGGCTCGCTGCTGCTGCCCGTCGTGCTGCACGCCGCGGTGGACCTGCGCTTCCTGCTGGTGCCGGCCTCGGCGCTGCCCGGCGGGCTGCCCGCGCCCCGGGCGGCCGGCGGAGCGGCCGCGTGACCGGCCGGCCCACCGCCCGCGTGGCCGGCGCCGCCGACTGGCCGGCGGTGGTGGCGCTGCGCACCCGGGTCTTCGTCGAGGAGCAGGGCGTGCCGCCCGAGGTCGAGCAGGACGCCGCCGACGCCACCGCCGTGCACGCCGTCGCCCTCGACGCCGAGGGGCGGGTCGTGGCCACCGGCCGGCTGCTCGAGCGCGGCGGGCGCGCGGTGGTCGGCCGGATGGCGGTCGACGCGGCCGCCCGCGGCGGCGGGTACGGCGCCGCGGTGCTCGCCGAGCTGCACCGGCAGGCCGCGGCACGCGGCCTGCCGGAGGTCGAGCTGCACGCCCAGGTCACCGCCCGCGGCTTCTACGAGCGGGCCGGCTACACGGCCGTGGGCGGGGAGTACGAGGAGGCCGGCATCCGCCACGTGACGATGCGCCGCCGCCTGTAGCCCCCGCTCCCGCCGCTGTGACGGTGCGCACGCGGACCGCCGTGGCCGCGCTCCCGGGCCGAGACACGTCCTGTCAGACCCTCGGCGTAGACAGTCCCCAGTGCGAGGATCGCAGGCACCGGCCCGGGCCGCCGTCGGTCGTCGCACCGCACCGCCCGGTCTTCCCCGCCGGTCGCCCGCCGGAGCACCCGACGGCTGGGCCAGCACGACCCGTGAGGAGCGCCGCAGCACCGTGAGCAGCCCAGGCCATCGAGCAGCGACCGGCTCGTTCGTGCACCTGCACACCCACACCGAGTACTCGATGCTCGACGGGGCGGCCAAGCTGCCCGAGGTCACGAAGGCCGCCGCCGAGTACGGCATGCCGGCACTGGCGATGACCGACCACGGCAACGTGTTCGGCGCCTACGACTTCTACAAGCAGGCCAAGGCCGCCGGCGTGAAGCCGATCATCGGCATGGAGGGCTACTACACGCCCGGCTCGCGGTTCGACCGCGCGCCCTTCGACTTCGGCGACAACCTCGTCGACGAGGACGGCGAGGGCGGGTCCTCCCGCGGCAAGGCCGCCTACACGCACATGACGCTGCTGGCCCGCACCACCGAGGGGATGCACAACCTCTTCCGCATCTCCTCGATGGCCAGCCTCGAGGGCCAGTACCGCAAGCCGCGCTTCGACCGCGACCTGCTCGAGCGCTACGGCACGGGCCTCATCGCCACCACCGGCTGCCCGTCGGGCGAGGTCAACATGTGGCTGCGCGCGGGCAAGTACGACCGCGCCCGGCAGGCCGCCGCCGACTTCCAGGACATCTTCGGCAAGGGCAACTTCTACGCCGAGCTGATGGACCACGGCCTGACCATCGAGCAGAAGACCCGCCCGCAGCTCATGAAGATCGCGCAGGAGCTCGGCATCCCGCTGCTGGCGACCAACGACCTGCACTACACGCGCAAGGAGGACGCCGAGGCCCACGACGCCCTGCTGTGCATCCAGACCGGCGCGCGGCTCAACGAGACCAACCGCTTCAAGTTCAACGGCGACGGCTACTACCTCAAGAGCGCCGAGGAGATGCGGGCGCTGTTCCCCGGTGACCTCGCCGCGGCGTGCGACAACACGCTGCTGGTCGCCGAGCAGTGCGAGGTGGAGTTCACCGAGGGCGCCGACCTGATGCCCCGGTTCC
Source organism: Geodermatophilus tzadiensis (assembly GCF_003002915.1). GTDB lineage: Bacteria > Actinomycetota > Actinomycetes > Mycobacteriales > Geodermatophilaceae > Geodermatophilus > Geodermatophilus tzadiensis. The sequence continues at coordinate 124,461 of NZ_PVTG01000003.1, forward strand.
CGCTGCCGCCCGGGGAGGACGAGACCTCCTGGTTCGTCAAGGAGGTCGAGCGGGGCCTGCACAAGCGCTACCCGAACGGCATCCCCGACCACGTGCGCAAGCAGGCCGACTACGAGGTCGGGATCATCACCCAGATGGGCTTCCCGGGGTACTTCCTCGTGGTCGCCGACTTCATCAACTGGGCCAAGGACAACGGCATCCGCGTCGGTCCCGGCCGTGGCTCGGCCGCCGGCTCGCTGGCCGCCTACGCGATGGGCATCACCGACCTCGACCCGCTGGCGCACGGGCTGATCTTCGAGCGGTTCCTCAACCCCGAGCGCGTCTCGATGCCCGACGTCGACATCGACTTCGACGACCGCCGCCGCGGCGAGGTCATCCAGTACGTCTCGCAGAAGTACGGCGAGGAGCGGGTCAGCCAGATCGTCACCTACGGGACGATCAAGGCCAAGGCCGCGATCAAGGACGCCGCGCGCGTGCTCGACCGGCCCTACTCGGTGGGCGACGAGCTGACCAAGCTCATGCCCCCGGACGTGATGGGCAAGGGCATCCCGCTGTCGGGGGTCTTCGACCCGGCCCACCCGCGCTACAAGGAGGCGGCGGAGTTCCGCGCCCGCTACGAGTCCGACCCGGGTGCGGCCGAGGTGGTCGACCAGGCCCGCAAGCTCGAGGGCCTCAAGCGCCAGTGGGGCGTGCACGCCGCCGGCGTCATCATCGGCCGCTTCCCGCTGATCGACTCGATCCCGATCATGCGGCGCGAGGCCGACGGCGCGATCATCACGCAGTTCGACTACCCGACCTGCGAGACGCTCGGCCTGCTCAAGATGGACTTCCTGGGCCTGCGCAACCTCACGGTCATCGACGACGCGCTGCGCAACATCGAGCTCAACGGCAAGGAGCCGATCGACCTCGACGAGATCAGCAAGGACCTCACCGACAAGGCCACCTACGACCTGCTGGCCCGCGGGGACACCCTCGGGGTCTTCCAGTTCGACGGCGGGCCGATGCGCTCGCTGCTGCGGCTCATGCGGCCGGACAACTTCGAGGACATCTCCGCCGTCGGCGCGCTCTACCGGCCCGGCCCGATGGGCGCGAACTCGCACACCAACTACGCGCTGCGCAAGAACGGCCAGCAGGAGATCACGCCGATCCACCCCGAGCTGGCCGAGCCGCTCGAGGAGATCCTCGGCGGCACCTACGGCCTGATCGTGTACCAGGAGCAGGTCATGGCGATCGCGCAGAAGGTCGCCGGGTACTCCCTCGGCAAGGCCGACCTGCTGCGCCGCGCGATGGGCAAGAAGAAGAAGTCGGTCCTCGACGCGGAGTTCGTCGGCTTCGAGGCCGGGATGAAGGAGCGCGGCTACTCCGACGCGGCGATCAAGACCCTGTGGGACATCCTCGTCCCGTTCGCCGACTACGCGTTCAACAAGGCCCACTCCGCCGCCTACGGCCTGGTCAGCTACTGGACCGCCTACCTCAAGGCCAACTACCCGGCCGAGTACATGGCCGGCCTGCTCACCAGCGTCGGCGACGACAAGGACCGCCGGCCGATCTACCTGGCCGAGTGCCGGCGCATGGGCATCAAGGTGCTCCCGCCCGACGTCAACGAGTCCTCGTGGGACTTCACCGCCGTCGGCACCGACATCCGCTTCGGCCTGGCCTCGGTGCGCAACGTGGGCACCAACGTCGTCGACTCGATCGTCCGGGCGCGCGAGGAGAAGGGCGCGTTCAAGGACTTCGCCGACTTCATGCGCAAGATCGACACCGTCGCCTGCAACAAGAAGGTCGTCGAGTCCCTCGCCAAGGCCGGCGCCTTCGACTCCCTCGGCCACTCGCGGCAGGGCATCGCCGCCATCCACGCCCAGGCCGTGGACGCCGCCATGTCGCTCAAGCGCAAGGAGGCCGAGGGCCAGTTCGACCTGTTCGGCAGCTTCGGCGGCGACGGCGGCGGGGACGACCCGTTCGGCGGCGCGCTGGACATCGCCGTCCCCACGGCGGACTGGTCGAAGTCCGAGCGGCTGGTCTTCGAGCGCGACATGCTCGGCCTCTACGTCTCCGACCACCCGTTGCACGGCGTCGAGCACGTGCTCGCCGCCAACGCCGACACCCCGATCGCGGAGATCAACGCCGGCGGGGTCGAGGACGGCGCCAACGTCACCATCGCCGGCATCCTCACCTCGGTCGCCCCGCGCACCAACAAGCAGGGCGCACCCTGGGCCATCGCGACGCTGGAGGACCTGGAGTCCGGCATCGAGGTGCTGTTCTTCCCCAAGACCTGGGCCGAGGTGTCGGAGAAGGTCGTCCGCGACCAGATCATCGTGGTCAAGGGCCGGATCAGCCGCCGCGACGACCAGCCCTCGCTGTTCGGCTCCGAGGTGACCATCCCGGAGCTCACCGAGGGGCCGCGCGGCCCGGTGCTGGTGCAGATGGCCGCGGCCCGGTGCACCCCGCCGGTGGTCGAGCGGCTGCGGGAGGTGCTGGGGAGCCACCCGGGCACCACCGAGGTGCACCTGAAGCTGGTCAACGGCGGCCGGGAGACGGTGCTGCGGCTCGACCAGGGGCTGCGGGTGCGGCCGAGCACGGCGCTGATGGGCGACATCAAGGCGCTGCTGGGACCCACCAGCGTCGCCCTGCTGTGAGCGTGTCCCCGGGCGGACGGGTTCACTGGGGGTCGTGAGCAGTCCCTCCCCGGTCCCCGACGGCCCGTCGGTGTCCCACGGCGGTGCGGGCCACGGCGCTCTGACCCACGGCGGTCTGACGCACGGCGGTCTCGCCCACGGCGGCTCGGTCGTGCCGACGGTCGTCGCCGCGGCGGCCCCCGCCCGCTGGGGCGGGTGGCGGGCCGAGCTGCGGTCGGACCTGCGCGGCGCCGCGGTGTGGGCCGGGCTGCTGGCGCTGAGCGGACTGCCGGCCGGGCTGCTGTGGGTGTGGCTGGCGCCGCGGGCCCGCTTCGAGGTCGTCGAGGGCGGCGCGGTGCCGGTGGGGCGCCCGTCGGCGGAGCTGCTCGTGGGCGACGACGCCGTCCTGGTGCTCGTCCTCGCCGGCCTCGGGCTGCTCGCCGGCGGCGTGGCCTGGGCGGTGCGCCGGCGCCGCGGCCTGGCCTGGCTGCTCGCCACGGCGCTGGGGACCGCGCTGGCCGGGGTGCTGGCCTGGCGGCTGGGGGAGGGGCTGGCGCCCGGCCCCACCGCGGCGCAGCTGGCCGACGTCGGCGCGCGGGTGACCACGGGCCTCGAGCTGTCCTCGCTGCCCGCGCTGGCGGTCGCGCCGTTCTGCGCGCTGCTGGTCTACGTCGTCGCCGCGCTGTTCGCCAGCAGCGACGACCTCGGCCGCGGGTGACGTGCTGGAACGACTTCCTGCAGGGCCCCGCCGCGAGCCTGGTGAGTGCCTGGAACGGCCACCTCTCAGGGGCCCGCGCCGAGCGTGCGAGACGTGGGGGAGAGGTGGTCCTCGATCAGTTGAGGCCGAGCGGGCCGGCGAACTGGTGCAGCGGCGCGGGCACCGCGCCCACGGCCTCCAGCAGGGTCAGCTCCCGGCGCAGCATCCGGGCCTCGGCCACCAGCCGGCGGCGGGTGGCCGACTCGGCCAGCAGCGACTGCCGGTCCTCGGTGGTCAGCAGGGCCGCCGACGCCACCAGGTAGGACAGCGCCCGGGGGTCGCCGGCCACCGCCTCGAGCAGCGTCTCCGCGCCGGCCAGCTCCTCCGCCTCGCCCGCCGCGGCGGTCTCCTCCACGCCGGTCTGCAGGGCGGCGACCGCGGCGACGTAGCGGGTGAACAGCCCGCCGACGCCGCGCTCCAGCACGCCGAGCGACCCGCTGGCCACCTCGCGCACCAGGCCCTCGTCCAGCCCGGCACCACCGGCGGCTGGGGAGCCCAGGACCTGCTCCTGGTCGCCGGCCGCCTCCTCGGCGGCCTCCTCCTCGGTCAGCCACTCCACCTCGGCGCGCAGGTAGGGCGTGTCGCCCTCGCCCTCGCCGCCGACGACGACGTCGAGCAGCCGGAACCGGTCGCCGCCCACGGTCATCACCCGGAACCCGCCGTCGGGCTGCGGCCGCACCACCTGCAGCTCCGCGGTGCAGCCGACGTCGTAGAGCGCCTCGGCCGGCGCCACCCGCTCGACCTCCCAGCCCTGGCGGATCGCGACCACGCCGAAGCGCCGGCCGCGGTCCTCGGGCAGGGCCAGCAGGTCGCGGACCAGCGCCCGGTACCGGGGCTCGAACACCTGCAGCGGCAGCACGATCCCCGGGAACAGCGGCGACCCGAGCGGGAACAGCGGGATGAGGTCGCCCACGCCGAGAGCCTACGGGCGCGGCGCCGGACCGGCGGCGGTGACGAGCGGCGGGGCCGCCGCTACTACCCTGGAGATCTCCCCGAACTCTCCCCGGAGGTCCCCGTGCTCGCCCGCATCGACCTGCGCGGCTCCGCGCTGCCGGGGGTCCGCGACCTGGCCGGCCTGCTGCCCCGCGCCGCCACCGACATCGACGCGGTGCTGGCCACCGTCCGCCCGCTGTGCGAGGACGTCCGCCTGCGCGGCGCCCAGGCGGTCCGCGAGATCACCGCCCGCCTCGACGGCGTCGACGCCGAGGACTTCACCGTCCCGCCCGCGGCGCTGCAGGCCGCCCTCGACGGCCTCGACCCCACCGTGCGCGCCGCGCTGGAGGAGTCCATCGCGCGGGTGCGCCGCGTGCACGCCGACCAGGCCCGCACCGACGTCACCACCCAGGTCGTGCGCGGCGGCACGGTCACCGAGCGGTGGGTGCCGGTGCGCCGGGTGGGCCTCTACGTGCCCGGCGGGCTGGCGCCGCTGCTGTCCAGCGTGGTGATGAACGTCGTCCCGGCGCAGATCGCCGGCGTCGAGTCGATCGCGGTCGCCTCGCCGCCGCAGCGGGACAACGGCGGGCTGCCCGACACCGGCGTGCTGGCCGCGTGCGCGCTGCTCGGCGTGACGGAGGTGCACGCCGTCGGCGGGGCGCAGGCGATCGCCGTGTTCGGCTACGGCGCGGGCGCCTGCGAGCCGGTCGACCTGGTCACCGGGCCGGGCAACGTCTACGTCACCGCCGCCAAGCGGCTGCTGCGCGGGCTGATCGGCATCGACTCCGAGGCCGGCCCGACCGAGGTCGCCATCCTCGCCGACGACACCGCCGACCCGGTGCACGTCGCCGCCGACCTGATCAGCCAGGCCGAGCACGACCCGCTGGCCGGTGCGGTCCTGGTGACGACGAGCGAGGCGCTCGCCGACGCCGTCCTCGACCTCGTGCCGGCGCAGGTCGCGGCCACCAAGCACTCCGACCGGATCCTCACCGCGCTCGACGGCAGCCAGTCGGGGATCGTGCTGGTCGACGACGTCGACGCCGGCCTCGCCGTCGTCGACGCCTATGCCGCGGAGCACCTGGAGATCCAGACCCGGGACGCCCGCGCCGTGGCGCTGCGGGTGCGCAACGCCGGCGCGGTGTTCGTCGGCGCCTGGTCGCCGGTCTCGCTGGGCGACTACATCGCCGGCTCCAACCACGTGCTGCCCACCGGCGGCTGCGCCCGGCACTCGTCGGGCCTGAGCGTGCAGACGTTCCTGCGCGGCGTCCACGTCGTCGAGTACGACGAGCAGGCCCTCGCCGAGGTCGCCGGGCACGTCGACGCGCTCGCCCACGCCGAGGACCTGCCCGCGCACGCCGCCGCCGTCCGGCTCCGGCAGCGCTCGTGACGGCCACTCCCCGGACGTCGCTGGACCAGCTCCCGCTGCGGCCGGAGCTGCGCGGCCGCACGCCCTACGGCGCCCCGCAGCTGCGGGTCTCCCACCGGCTCAACACCAACGAGAACCCGCACCCGCTGCCCGACGAGCTGCTGGCGACCCTCGGCGAGGCGCTCGGGCACGCCGCGGTCGACCTCAACCGCTACCCCGACCGCGACGCCGTCGCCCTGCGCGCCGACCTCGCCGCCTACCTGTCCCGCGGCGGGGAGCGGATCGACCCGGCGCAGGTGTGGGCGGCCAACGGCAGCAACGAGGTGCTGCAGCAGCTGCTGCAGGCCTTCGGCGGGGCCGGGCGGACGGCGCTGGGCTTCACGCCGTCGTACTCGATGCACCCGATCATCTCGGCCGGCACCGGGACGGCGTGGGTGGACGGCCACCGGCGCGCGGACTTCACCATCGACGCCGCGCAGGCCGTCGCCCAGGTGCGCGAGGTGCGCCCCGACGTCGTCTTCGTGACCAGCCCCAACAACCCGACGGGCACCGCGGTCGCGCTGGAGACGATCGAGCAGCTCCACGACGCCACCGAGGGCGTGGTCGTCGTCGACGAGGCGTACGCGGAGTTCGCCCGCACCGGGACGCCGTCGGCGCTCACCCTGCTGCCGGGCCGCCCGCGGCTGGTGGTCAGCCGCACGATGAGCAAGGCGTTCGGCATGGCGGGGCTGCGGCTGGGCTACCTCGCCGCCGACCCCGCCGTCGTCGACGCCGTCCAGCTCGTCCGGCTGCCCTACCACCTGTCCTCGCTGACCCAGGCCGCCGCGCGGGCCGCGCTCGCGCACACCGACGCCCTGCTGGCCACCGTGGACGCGGTCAAGGACCAGCGCGACCGGATCGTCGCCGCGCTGCCCGGGCTGGGCCTGACCAGCGTGCCCAGCGACGCCAACTTCGTGCTGTTCGGCCGCTTCGCCGACGCGCCCGCCGCCTGGCAGGCGCTGCTCGACCGCGACGTGCTGGTGCGGGACGTGGGCATCCCCGGCTGGCTGCGGGTCACCGCCGGGACGCCCGCGGAGACCGACGCCTTCCTCGCCGCCCTGGGCGAGATCGCCCCCGACCACCGCCTGGGAGACTGAGACCCATGAGCCGTACCGCCCGCGTGGAGCGCGCCACCAGCGAGACCAAGCTGGTCGTCGAGCTGGACCTCGATGGCACCGGCAGGAGCTCGATCAGCACCGGCGTCGGCTTCTACGACCACATGCTGACCGCGCTGTCCCGGCACAGCGGCATCGACCTCACCGTCCGGGCCGACGGCGACCTGCACATCGACGCCCACCACACCGTCGAGGACGTCGCGATCGCGCTCGGCCAGGCCTTCGGCGAGGCGCTCGGGGACAAGCAGGGCATCACCCGCTACGGCGACGCCACGATCCCGATGGACGAGGTCCTCGTGCAGGCTGCCGTCGACCTGTCGGGCCGGCCGTACTTCGTGCACGCCGAGCCCGAGACGATGACGCCGATGATCGGGCCGGACTACCCGACGTCGCTCACCAAGCACGTGCTCGAGTCGTTCGCGTTCAACGCGCGGATCACCCTGCACGTGCGGGTGCTCTACGCCGGCCGCGACGCCCACCACATCGTCGAGGGCCAGTTCAAGGCGCTGGCCCGGGCGCTGCGCACCGCCGTCGCGATCGACCCGCGGGTCGCCGGGGTGCCCTCCACCAAGGGCGCGCTCTAGGTGTCGTTCGGCGCCGTCCTCGTCGTGGTCGGCGGCTTCCTGCTCGGCGGGGCGTGGAGCATCTGGCGGGCCGACCACGACACGAAGGGCCGCACCGGCCCGCAGGTCCTGTTCGCCGTCGTCCTGCTGGTGGCGGCGCTGCTGGCGACGGCGTCGGGGATCCTGCGATTGATCTGAGGAACCGGTTCCTGGCGCTGGTCCTGGCCGACCCGGTGGTGGCGGGGGTGCTCCAGCGAGCACCGGCCCTCGGGGTCGGCGACTGGTGGCTGACCGCCGGGGTGCTGTTCCAGACGGCGTGGAACGGGCTCGCCGGCCGGCCGCCGGGCACCGGCGTCCGCGACGCCGACCTCTTCTACTGGGACGCCGACACCTCCTGGGACGCCGAGGACGCCGTCATCCGCCGCGCCGCGGACCTCTTCGCGGACGTGCCGGTGCCGGTCGAGGTGCGCAACGAGGCGCGGGTGCACCTCTGGTACGCCGACCGCTTCGGCACCGCCGCGCCGGCGCCCTTCCGCGACTGCCGGCAGGCGATCGACGCCTTCGCCGCCGTCTGCTGCGCCGTCGGCGTGACCGTGGCCGACGACGGCCCGCGGCTGTACGCGCCGTACGGCCTCGACGACCTCCTCGGCATGGTCGTGCGGCCCAACCCGCACAGCCCCGCGCCGCGGGGGGTCTACGAGGCCAAGGCCGCCCGCTGGCAGGCCGTCTGGCCCGAGCTCACCGTGCTGCCCTTCGACTCCTGACCCGGGCGGCTCGGGGGACCGGGGCGTACCCCGCCGGGGTGGGTGCGCCCGGAGACCGGGACCGGGAACACGGCCGGCCCTCCCCGCGCTGCTCGGTACCGTGGCGAACGTGAAGAAGGTGGTCGTCCTCGACTACGGGTCGGGCAACCTGCGGTCGGCCGAGCGGGCGCTGAGCCGGGTCGGCGCCGACGTCACCGTGACCGCCGACCGGGACGCGGCGCTGGAGGCCGACGGTCTCGTCGTCCCCGGGGTCGGCGCCTTCGCGCACTGCATGCAGGAGCTGCGCGCCGTCGACGGGCCCCGCACGATCGGCCGCCGGCTGGCCGGCGGGCGCCCGGTGCTCGGCATCTGCGTGGGCATGCAGGTGCTCTTCGAGCGCGGCGTCGAGCACGGCCACGACGCCGAGGGCTGCGGCGAGTGGCCCGGCACGGTCGAGCAGCTCGCGGCGCCGGTGCTGCCGCACATGGGGTGGAACACCGTCTCCGCGCCCGCGGACAGCGTGCTGTTCGCCGGCCTGGCCGACGAGCGCTTCTACTTCGTGCACTCCTACGGCGTGCGCGAGTTCCCCCTCGGCCAGGACGGCCCGCCCTCGCGGCTGGCCCCGCCGAAGGTGACCTGGGCCGAGCACGGCGACCGGTTCGTCGCCGGGGTGGAGAACGTCGCGCTGTCGGCCACCCAGTTCCACCCGGAGAAGAGCGGCGACGCCGGCGCGCAGCTGCTCACCAACTGGCTCGGCACCCTCTGAGTCACTGCAGGGGCACCGGCGGCTGTGCCCACCACGGCGCGTCGACCACCTCGACCCGCCGCACCCACTTCACCCACCAGTAGCCGCGCCGCCCCGGCGCCACCAGCCGCACCGGCGCCCCGTGCCCGGTCGACAGCGGCCGGCCCGCGCAGTGGGTGGCCAGCAGCAGCGACCCGGCGTCGGCCAGCGACAGCCGCCGGCGGTACCCGGTGACGCCGACGACGTCGACGCTGCCGCCGTCGGGCAGGTCGAGTCCGGCCAGCAGCCGGTCCAGCCGCACGCCGCGCCACTCCTGCTCGGCGTACCAGCCGCCGGTGCAGTCGAGGACGGCGGTCACGCGGTCGCCGCGGTCGAGGTCGGCGGCGCGCAGCCGGGTGGTGCGGCCGCCGGCGACCAGCTCGACGGTGTCGCCCGCGTCGTCGGGGACGGTGTCGGTGAACCACTGGGTGACCGGCATCGCGGCCGGGTCCCCGCTGCCGAGCTCGTGCGAGCCGGTGCCCCGGCGCCGTCCGCCCGGCGCGCCGGTCAGCCGCAGGCCGCCCTCGACCGCGCCCCACAGCGCCACGGCGCCGACCGCCAGCCCGCCGGCGCGCAGCAGCGCCCGCCTCGACAGGTCCGCCCGCCGCGGGCGCTGGCGGCTGCCGGCGACGTGCACGGCCAGCAGCGCGCCGGTGCCCACGCCCACCGCGACGTGCACCAGCAGCACGCCCACGCCGCCGAGGGACGCCGCCGGTCCGGCGACGGTGTGCGCGACGCCGGTGACCAGCGTGAGCACCACCAGGACGGCCAGCACCCAGGCGGCGGTGGGATCGCGGCGGCCGGCGGTGCGGGTCCGCGACCGCCGGACGACGACGCCCTTCCACGGCACGAGCAGCAGCAGACCCAGTCCCGCGGCGCCGTGCGCGGCGGTCACCAGCCGGGCCGGCAGCGGCGTCCCGACGCCGAAGGCGAGCACCCCGGTGCCCCCGGCGAGCAGGAGGAGGGCGAGCAGGCCGAGGTTGGTGCGCCGACCGGCGCGACGCGGGAGGAGCACGGCCGGCATCCCCGGAGTGTCCCCCCGCCCGACCTAGGGTGACCCGGTCCCGGCCCGGTCGAGGAGGACCCGTTGCCCGCCGCCCGTCCCCCCGTCCCCGAGCGGGGGCTGCTCGCCCCGCTCCTCGCACTGGCCCTGCTGGCCGGACTGGCGGCGTGGAGCGTGCTGGCGCTGCAGCCGCCGTCCCCGGCGCCGGCCGACGCACCGGCGCCGTCGTTCAGCGCGGCGCGGGCGTTCGAGCACGTCGAGCGGTTCGCCGCGGAGACGCACGTGGCGGGCAGCGACGCGCACCAGCGGGTGGTCGACGGGCTGGTCTCCACGCTCACCGGGCTGGGCCTGGACACCCGCGTGCAGAACGCCGTCGGCACCTGGCAGTCCGGGCCGGGCGCGGCCGAGATGGCACGGGTGCGCAACGTCGTCGCCGTCCTGCCGGGCACCGAGCCCACCGGGCGGCTGTTCCTGGTGGCGCACACCGACTCCGTCGAGACCGGCCCGGGCGCCAGTGACGACACCGCCGGCGTGGCCGCGCTCCTGGAGACGGTGCGGGCGCTGGGGGAGGGCGAGCCGCTGCGCAACGACGTCGTCGTGGTGCTCACCGACGCGGAGGAGGCCTGCCTCTGCGGCGCGGAGGCGTTCGCCGCCAGCCACCCGCTGGCCCCGCAGGGCGGCGTCGTGCTCAACCTGGAGGCGCGCGGCACCACCGGCCCGCCGATCACGTTCGAGACGTCGCAGGGCAACGCGGGCCTGGCCGCCCGGTACGCCGCCGCGGCGCCGCACCCGGTGGCCAGCAGCTTCGCCGTCGAGGTGTACCGGACGCTGCCCAACGACACCGACTTCAGCGTGCTGCTGGCGCGGGGCTTCACCGGCCTCAACACCGCCTTCATCGACGGCAACGCGGCGTACCACACGCCGCAGGACACCCCGTCCCGGCTGGACCGGGGCACCCTGCAGGCGCTCGGCGACAACACCCTGGCGCTGACCCGGGAGCTCGGCGACGCCGACCTGACCGACCTCGCCCGGCCCGGCGACGGCGACGCCACCTACTTCCCGCTGCTGTCGGGGCTGGCCCGCTACCCCGGGTGGCTGGTGTGGCCGCTGGCCGGGGCGGCGGTGCTCGGGGTGGTCGCGCTGGCCGTCGTCGACCGGCGCCGGGGGTCGCCGCTGCCGCGGACGCTGCTGGGCGCGGCCGCCGCCGTCGTGCCGCTGGTGCTCGCGCCGCTCGGTGTGGTCGGGCTGTGGCGGCTGCTGGTGCTGGTGCGGCCGGGGTACGCGTCCATGATCGACCCGTGGCGGCCGGGGTGGTTCCGGCTGGCGGCGGTCGCCGTCGTCCTGCTCGTGGTGCTCGCCTGGTACGCGCTGCTGCGGCGACGGCTCGGTGCCCCGGCGCTGCGGACCGGCGCGCTGGCGCTGCTCGCCGTCCTCGCCGCCGTGCTCGCCGCCATGGCGCCCGGCGGCTCGTACCTGGCGGCGCTGCCCGCGCTGGCCGGGGTGCTCGCCGGGCTGCTGCCGGGGTCGTCGCGGCCGCTGCGGCTGGCGGGCGGGGTGGTCGCCGGGACGGTCGCCGTCGTGGTGCTGGCGCCGACCGTGGCGCTGTTCTTCCCGGCCCTGGGGCTGGCGGGCGGGGCGGCGCCGGCGGCGGTGACGACGCTGCTGGTGCTCGCGCTGCTGCCGGTGGTCGAGGAGCTGTTCCCGGCCGGTCCCGGGCGGCTGCGCGCGCTGGCGGTGCCGGGTGTGGCCGCGGTGCTGGTGGTCGCGCTGACCGTGGTGGGGATCGCCGTCGACCGGTTCGACCAGCAGCACCCGGTGCCCAGCCAGCTGGTCTACGCGCTGGAGGCCGACACCGGCGAGGCGTGGTGGGCCAGCACCGAGGCGCAGCCGGGGGAGTACACCGCGCGCTACGTCGGCACGCCGCGGACGCTGCCGCACGACTACCCCTACCTCGCCGGCCGCGCGGTCGCGGTCGGGCAGGCGGAACCGGCCGGCCTGCCGCCGTCGACGGTCCAGGTGCTCGAGGACCGGGTCGCGGACGGCCGGCGCACGGTGACCGTGCGGGTGCGGCCGCAGCGCGACGTCCGGCTGGTGGTGCTCGACCTGCGGACCGACGGCGGGCGGGTGGTCGGCGCGCGCGCCGAGGCCCGGGACGTCCCGGACGACGCGCTCGGCGAGGACCGCCTGTGGCTGACCTTCCACGCGCCGCCGGCCGCGGGCGTCGAGGCGACCGTCACCGTGGACGGCGACGGGCCGCTGACGCTGCGGGCGGTCGACGGCAGCGACGGGCTGTCCGGGCTGCCGGGCTTCGAGCCGCGGCCGCCCGGCGTCGACGCGGCGGGCACGCACAGCTCCGACCTCGTGGTCGTGGGGGCGACGACGGAGCTCGGCTGACTGGGGCCCGTCCGGCGCACGGTGTGCGTGGTGGGTGCTGCCGGTCCTCGAGCGCCCACGGGGAAGACGTTGCCTCGGTCGAGTGCCGGCTGTACTGACCGGGGAGGTCGGTCAGGCGGACCGGTGCGGTGGTCGTCGTGGCGATGCTGTCGCTGGTGCCCGGCGCTCGACGCGACGAGGATCCCTCGGCGGCCTCTGACGTCTCCGGGGCCGTCTGCGGTCGAGCAGCGGGTCCAGGCGGCGGCGCCGGGTCCGGGGACGCGCGGCCCTTGACGCGTCGACCTGGACTCCACACGATGCAGCACGACCTTCGCCGGGAGGTTCCAGCCTGGAGAGGCTCCACCATGTCGTTCCCCCGCATCGCCCACGTCGCCCTCACGGTCGCCGATCTCGAGCGGAGCGTGCCCTGGTATCGGCGGCTGTTCGGCGCCGAGCCGGTCCTGGACGAGGACACCGGTCCGTTCCGGCACGTCGTGTGGTCGCTGGGCGACACGCTGGTCGGTCTGCACCAGTTCCCGGACGGCCTCGACGACGTGCCGTTCGACGAGCGTCGACCGGGCCTCGACCACCTCTCCTTCGCATGCGCCGACCAGGGCGAGCTGGCGCAGTGGGCCGCCCGGCTCGACGAGCTCGGGATCCGGCACGGCGGGATCGAGGAGGCCGGCTACGGCTTCGGCCTCTCGTTCCGGGACCCGGACGGCCTTCCGCTCGAGTTCTTCGCTCCGCCCGCGTAGGTCAGTCCTGTGGAGGATCCGCGGGCCCGGTGACGCCGGTGTCCCGGAGCGGCCCACCATGGGACAGCCGCCGCGGCGGGCGCCGGGGCGGCGCTGTCAGGAGCGGCCGCGGTTCGGGTCGAGGGGTTCGGATTGGTTCCCGGCGTGCTGCTGTGGCGGTCCGACTCCGCCCTCGGGTGGCACAGGTGCGCGGTTCCGGGCGGTGGGGCTCACAACGGGACGAGCCCGGACTCGTACGCGGCGATCACCGCCTGTGTGCGGTCCCTGGCGCCGAGTTTGCGGAGCAGGCTGCTGACGTGGGTCTTGACGGTCTGCACACCCAGGAACAGCTCGTTGGCGATCTCGCCGTTGGACAACCCGCCAGCCACCAGTCGCAGGATCTCCCGTTCCCGCGGGGTCAGGTCGACGACCGCGGTGCCGGCACGGGCCCGAGGAGTCGCGTGTCGGGCGGCCAGGGACCTGATGGCTGCCGGGAACAGCAGGCTCTCGCCTCGGGCGACGACGCGCACGGCGTCGACGATCTCCGTGGGCCGGGCGCGCTTGGGCAGGAAACCGTCCGCGCCGGCATGCAGCGCGGCGTAGACGTTCTCGTCATCGGCGAAGGTCGTCAACACCAGGATGCGCGGCGGCGCGTCCAGTCGGCGGCGCAGGTCACGGGTGGCCTGGATGCCGTCGACCAGCGGCATCCGGATGTCGAGGACGACGACGTCGGGCCGCAGCAAGGCGACCAGGGGGACCACGACAGCCCCGTCGGCCCCCTCGCCGACGACCTCCAGGTCGTCCTGCGCGTCGAGGATGGCCCGCAGTCCGCCGCGCACCAGCTCCTCGTCGTCGACGAGCAGCACCCGGGTGTTCATGTCACACCGGCCAGCGGGAGCCGGACGGCCACCCGCCACTCGCCGGCCACCGGCCCGGCCTCGGCCGAGCCACCGAGGACTGCGGCGCGCTCGTGCAGTCCACGCACGCCGCTGCCCCTGCGGCCGCCGGCTGGGGCCGGCACGGGCAGTGGGTTGACCACCTCCAGCCGCACCGCGTCGCGGGCGACGGCGATCCGTAGCCGGACGGGCACCGGGCCGGCGTGCCGCAGCGCGTTGGTCAGCGCCTCCTGCGCGATCCGGTAGGCCTCCCGGGACAGCGCCGGAGGCAGTTCGGCCACCGGCCCGGTGAACTCGGCGTCCACGACGGCACCGGCGGCCTCCGCGGCACGCACCAACCCGCCGGCATCGGCCAGGGTCGGCGCGTGCAGCGCCGGTGAGCCCTCCCGGCGCAGCAAGGCGAGCACCCGGTCCAGATCGGCGGCCGCGTGCCGGGCGCTGTCCTCGATCGCGGCGAGGGCCCGGTCGACGAACACCGGGTCGCGGTCGGCGACCTCCCGTGCCGCGCCGGCCTGCAGCAGGGTGACCGTCAGGGCGTGGCCGATCGAGTCGTGCAGCTCGGCCGCCAACCGGGCGCGCTCGAGCAGCCGCTCCGAGCGGGCCTCGGCCGCGGCCAGCCGCTCGGCCGGCGACGGGTGCAGCAGGTGCCGGGCGACCGCGGCAGCGACCCCGCCCAGGCCGGCGAGCGCGTAGCCCAGCGCGAGCACCACGACGGCCGCCAACAGCATCCCGGCCCAGCCGGGCAGGTCAGGGGCTGCCGGCGAGGACCGCAGCAGTGACCAGGCGACCGCGATGGCGAGAGCGGTCAGCTGGCCGGCGAGCACGCCGAGCCCCACCCGGGCGAACAGCCAGCCCAGCAGCCGGCCGCGGTCGGACCAGGTCCGAGAGGGCTCCACGGTGATCTGGTCGTCGCCGGGCAACAGCAGCGCCCGGGCCTGCACGCCCTCGCTCCGGCGGACCAGCGGCACGCAGGCCAGCACGGCCAGCACCGGCAGCGGCGCCAGGTACAGCCCGGCGAGGCTGTGCACCGACGCGTCCGGCAGCCCGGGCCACACGAACGCGCAGACGACGGCGAACCACAACCCGATCGCCAGGTGCAGCACCCGCGCCCAGGTCGACCTGCTGGTCAGCGGCCGGAGCAGCGTGCGCACCGGCCGATCCTCCCCCAGCCGACCGGTGGCGGACCTCCCGCTGGAGAGGGAGGAGGTCGGACCGCGAGAGGGATCCGCGGGGACGTCACCGGCGGCCACCGTGACGGCATGATCGAAGTGCGCAGCTTGACCAGGCGGTACGGCTCGGTGGTGGCGGTCGATGAGCTGACCTTCGACGTCGCCCCCGGCGTCGTCACCGCCTTCCTCGGCCGCAACGGGGCCGGCAAGTCCACCACGCTGCGGATGCTGCTGGGCCTGGACCGGCCGACCGGGGGCACCGCTCGTGTCGACGGCCGCGCCTACGCCGACCTGCCCGCGCCGCTGCACGCGGTCGGAGCGCTGCTGGACAGCAGCGCTCCGCACCCCGGCCGCACCGGCCGGGACCACCTGCGCTGGCTGGCCGCCAGCAACCGCATCCCGTCCCGCCGGGTCGCCGACGTCCTGCGGCTGGTCGACCTGTCCGCCGACGCCGGCCGCCGCGTCCGCGGCTACTCGCTGGGCATGCGCCAGCGCCTCGGGATCGCCGCCGCGCTGCTCGGCGACCCGCCGGTGCTGCTGCTCGACGAGCCGACCAACGGGCTGGACCCCGAGGGCATCCGCTGGCTGCGCGGCTTCCTGCGCGACCTGGCCGCCGAGGGACGCACCGTGGTCGTCTCCAGCCACCTGATGGGGGAGGTGGGGTTGACCGCCGATCACCTGCTGGTCGTCGGCCGCGGTCGACTGCTGGCCGACATGCCGTTGGCGGAGTTCGTGGCCGGACAGGGCGGGCCCCGGCTGCGGGTCCGCACGCCGGAGCCGGAGCGGCTGGCCGGAGTGCTCAGGGCCACCGGTGCCGAGGTCGACCTCGCCGGCGGGGCGCTGGCGGTGGGCGGGATCGCTGAGCGCCGGCTCGGTGAGGTCGCCGCCCGCCACGGCATCCCGCTGCTGGAGCTGCGCCGCGACGGCGCCCGCTCCCTGGAGGACGCGTTCCTCGCCCTCACCGCCCCCGTCCCGACCGCTGCTCCCCGCGAGGAGGTCGCCCGACCATGACCCTCACCGCCGCCCTCCGCGCCGAGTGGATCAAGGCCACCAGCCTGTGGTCGACCCGCGTGGCGCTCGCCGGTTACGTCCTCGTCGTGGTCGCCGTCAGCACCGGCGTCGCGGCCGCGATCGGCGTCGAGCAGGCCCGGCTGGACGGAGCCGAGTACGACCCCGGCGTCCTGGCCTTCTACGGGCTCAACTTCGGTCACGTCGCCGTCATCGCCTTCGCTGTGCTGCTCACCGCGAGCGAGTACACGCACCGCACCGTCCACGCCTCGCTGACCGCCGTACCCCGCCGTGGGGTGTTCCTCGCGGCGAAGGTCGCCGTCGGCGCTGGCCTGGTGCTGGCCACCGCCGCGGTCACCGCGGTCGTCACGCTGCTGGCCACCCAGGCGTTCATGGGCGAGTACGCAGTCGGCCTGGCCACTCCTGGCATGCTGCGCGCCACCGCCGCCGCCGCGCTCTACCCGACGCTGCTCGCCGTCGTCTGCATGGGCGTGGGCCTGGTGCTGCGCGACCAGACCGCGGCGCTGAGCCTGCTCGTGCCGCTGTTCTTCCTCGTCTCCCCGGTCCTCGAGCTCGTCCCCGGCCTGCAGCGGGCCGCGGTCTTCCTCCCCGACCGCGCCGGCCAGGTCGCCCTCCGGCTGCACGACCGGCCCATCGACGTCTTCGGCCCAGCCGTGGGGCTGGTGGTCCTGGCCGGCTGGGGGGCGGCGGCGCTGCTCGGCGCCTGGCTACTCCTGCGCCGCCGCGACGCCTGACGATCACGAGTGTCGTCGAGCGCCCGGCTGCCGGCCTATCAACCGGTGGTCGGGAAGCCGCGTGTCCCGTAGGCCGCCCGCTGAGCCAGCACGCCCGTGTCTCTGAGCGGCCCACGATGAGACAGGGCTCGGCCCATGGACGACAGTCGCCATAGCCTCTGGAGGTGGGCACTCAGGGCGACCTCGACCCTGCTGAGCAGCAGCGGCTGGTGCGCCTCGCCCTGTCCGAGTGGTCGTCAGCAGCCGACGCCCGGGTCGACTCGGTGATCGTCTCGACCAAGAGGGTCGCAGTGAACCTCTTCGTCAACGGCGACTACGAGTACGTCGTCTTCTTCCAGGAGGACGAGAACGGGCGGTGGGAAGAGGCCGGGTCCTCGAGTGGCCACGCTGATCAGGCCCACATGGACGCTCAGGCTTGAGTCACCTGTCTCGCGACTTGGCCGGTGTCCCTGAGCGGCCCACCATGAGACAGGCTCCGCCCCGGCGCGGTCCCTGGAGCGCATCGCGATCCCACGCCACGCCTAGGCCTGCTCGGCGCCCCAGCGTGCGAGCGCGACGATCGCCTCGCGCAAGGCAAGCCCGCGATCGGTCAGCGCGTAGGCCCGGGTGTTGTGCCGGAGCGGCAGACGGGTCAGCACGCCGGCCGCTTCGAGCTCGCGCAGGCGGGTCGCGAGCATGTTCGTCGGCACTCCGAGGTCGCGCTGCAGATCGCCGTAGCGCTGCGGCCCGTCGAGCAGTCTCTCCACGACCAGGAGAGCCCACCGGGCTCCGACGACGTCGAGGGCCGCGGCGAGGTCGCTCACGCGGTCGGATCGGCGTCCGGCTTCATCCAGAACGGCGAGTAGTGGTAGCCGTCGAGGTCGTCGAACTGGCGCTGGTACATGAAGGGGTAGTCGTCGGTGTCACCGATCCGCCCGCCTGCGGCGCCGGCGCGCTCGGTGAGCTCGTCGACCGCCTCGCGGCTGCCCAGGTCGAACGAGACGGTGACCTTCGAGGGCGTGCGTGGTCCGCCGACCAGCTCCTCGACCCCGCCGACGCTCGCGTACATCTCGCGGCTGCCGAGCATGACGTACTGCTCGGGCGCGATCGCGAAGCAGGACACGTTGTGATCGGACATCTCGGCGTTGAGGGTCCAGCCGAGGGCGGTGTAGAAGGCGGTCGCGCGCTCGACGCTCTCGACCGGGCAGGTGATGAAGAGGCTCATGCGGGCGACACTTGCAAAATGCAAGTGCAACGTCAAGTCCCGGCCGCGTGCTCGAGTCGGGTCGTGTACAGGTCGTGACGATGTGGTCCCTGATGGAACCGCCGATGCCGACGGTGGCTCGTCTCCGACCCGGGATGGCCGCGACGGTTCAGTGCACGTGTGGGGCGCGCAAGGCGCACGTCAGATCTGTGGACGGCGGCTTGACCTGCGGATTCACTCGGTGCACAGGAGGTTCCCCCCGATAGGATCGAACGCGTGTACGAAAGTGCGGAGGTCCTCCCCAACGGGACGGTGCGGTCCCTCGGCTGCTTCGCCGACGATGGCTCACCCGTGTCCCGGGAGGAGCTGCGCGCGTCGATCGGGCCCCTGCCGTCCACGGACGAGTTCATGTTTCGGATGCGCCCGCCGGGCAGCGCCGAGCGCGCCGTCCTGCCCGACCACTGGGTGGTCCGCCTCCTGCAGCTCGCCGAGCGGCGAGCTGCCGCCCTGGCCGCCGAGCGGGTGGAGCTCGTCAGCCAGCTCGCCGCACAGCGCCCCGCCGACGGCAGCCGCCCGGTGCCCGAGGTCATGGACGTCAGCGAGTGGTTGCCCTGCGAGCTCGCGCTGGTCCACCCCTACGGCGAGCGACGGGCGGGCCGGGTCATCCGCACGTCCCTGGCGTTGACGTCGCGCTTCCTGGCGACGCTCGACCTGCTGGCCCGCGGCGAGATCGACGAGGCGCGGGCCGACGTGATCGTCGACCTGCTCGGGCCGCTCGAGGACGAGCTGGCCGCCCGGGTCGAGGCCCGGGTGCTGGCCCGGGCGCCGGGGCAGACGCCGACCGACCTGCGCGCGAGCACCCGCCGCTGCATCGACCGACTCGACCCCGCGGCCTGGGAGCAGCGACACCGGCGGGCCCGGGCCGACGCCGACGTGCGCTGGTGGGCCACCGAGGACGGGATGGCCCGCCTGGCCGCCGACCTCACGCTCCCTGCCGCGGCCGCCTGCGGCAAGGCCATCGACGGCCTGGCCCGGCAGCTGCGTGCCGACGGCGACGAGCGCCCGATCGGGCAGTTGCGCGCGGAGGTGCTCCAGGACCTCGTGCTCCGCCCGTGGGTCGACCGCCCGGTCGTCGGGATCTCCCTGGTCGTGCACGCGCACCTGTCGACGCTGCAGGGCGGGGACGAACCGGCCGAGGTCGACGGTCACCCGGTGAGCGCCGCCGAGTGCCGCGAACTGCTCGCCCAGGTGGACTCACTGGGACTGCAACGGCCCGACGGCGGCAGCCTCGTCTTCGCGCTGCACGACCGCGCCGGCGACCTGGTGGCGGTCGGCACCCGCCGCGCACTGGGACGCGGAGCCCGCGGAGCGGGCCTGCGACGCCCGCCGCCGACCACGAGGTACCGGCCCAGCAGAGGACAACGCCAGTTCACCCACGTCCGTGACCGCAGATGCCGGCACCCGCACTGCACCCGGCCGGTGGGCCGCGTCGACGCCGACCACGTCGTGCCCTGGCCGTGGGGCCACACCCACTGCGACAACCTGTGCTGCCTGTGCCGCAGGCACCACCGGCTCAAGACCCACGCCCGTGGCTGGCGCCTCCGGCTGCTGCCCGGAGGGCGGCTCGAGGTGACCACGCCCTCCGGCGTCACCCGGGTCACCGACCCGCACCGGGTGCTGCCGCCAGCGCCACAGGGGCGCCGGAGCCGTCCACGGTCGGGAGCAGGCCTCCGCCGAGCGGTGGGGACCGACGTCTGCTGGACGGCGGCGTGCCGCCCGGACCGTCCGGCTGCCCCTTCTGAGCGGCTCGCGGACCGGAACGCGGGCGACCGGAGCCATGAGAGGCCTCTCATCCGACTCTCACGGGTCCGTCACCGGCCCCGCCGAGGCTCGGCGGCATGCGCTCCCGCCTGCTGCTCGCCGTGCTGGCCAGCCTCGCCGTCGGGCTGCTCGCCGGCGGGACGGCCTGGGCGCTGCTCGGCGGCTCCGGCGAGGGCAACGGCGCGGGGCAGACCACGGTCCCGGCGCCGATCGACATCCCGGCCCGCGACACCCCCGCCGCCCCCTCGGTCGACGACGGGACACCGGCGGAGCCGCCCGACCTGACACCGGCACCCGACCCCGTCCCGGCACCCACCCCCGCACCGGCGCCCGCGCCGCAGCCGACCGACGTCGTCCCCCCACCGCCGCTGCCCGACGACGACGATGACGACGATGACGGAGCAGGGGACACCGACGACGGTGACGACTGAGCGGCAGCCGGCCGGGTGGCGCGCCCGCGCCCGCCGACGCCTGGCGCCCCGCGCCGCCCGCACGCGGATCATCGGCTGGGTCCTGCTGATGGTCCTGATGGCGCTGGCCGTGGTCACCCTGGTCACCTGGCAGCTGCTGGTGCGGGCCACCAACGAGCGCATGGACGTCGCGCTGACCGCCGAGGTCGGCGAGTTCCGCCGGATCATCGAGGGCAACGTCGACCCCCGCAGCGGCGAGCCGTTCCGCTCGGTCGCCGACGTCCTCCAGACGATGATCACCTACAACCTCGCCCGGCCGAACGAGAAGTTCCTCGGCTACGTCGACGGCGGGTACCGCTTCCAGAGCCGCATCGAGGCGCCCGTCCTGCTCAGCGAGGACACCGCGTTCACCCGGCTGGTCGCCTCGGTCGAGCAGACGACGTCGGGCCGCTACGCCAGCGGGGCGGGGGAGGTGCGCTACCTCGCCGTCCCGGTGTCGCTGGAGGGCGACCCGTCGCGCGGCGTGGCCGTCGTCGCCTACTTCGCCGACCAGGAGCGCCAGGCCGCCGACGACACCGCCACACTCATGCTCGGCGTCGGCGCGGTGACGCTGCTGCTCGCGGCGGCCGGCGCCTGGGTGGTCGCCGGGCGGGTGCTCGCGCCCGTGCGCGCCGTCGCGCACACCGCGCAGGGCATCACCGAGACCGACCTGTCCGGGCGCATCCCCGTCGACGGCCGCCCGCCCGACGAGCTCACCGACCTCGCCGTCGCCGTCAACGCCATGCTCGACCGGGTCGAGACCGGCGTGGCCGCCCAGCGCCGCTTCCTCGACGACGCCGGCCACGAGCTGCGGACGCCGATCACCATCGTCCGCGGCCACCTCGACGTGCTCGACCCCGCCGACCCCGACGACGTCCGGCAGACCGTCGCCCTCGTCGACGACGAGCTCGAGCGGATGAACCGCATGGTCTCCGAGCTGCTGCTGCTCGCCCGGGCCGAGCAGCCGGAGTTCGTGCGGCCCCAGCCGGTCGACGTCGCCGAGCTCACCGCCGAGGTCTTCGGCAAGGTGCAGCGCCTGGGGGACCGCGACTGGCAGCTCGGTGCCCTGGCACGCGCCGACCTGCTGCTCGACCCGCAGCGGCTGACCCAGGCCGTGGTCGCGCTCGCCGACAACGCCGCCCGCTACACCGCGCCCGGCGACCGGATCGTGCTGGGCAGCCGGCTCACCGGCGGACAGCTGCTCGTGTGGGTCGACGACACCGGTCCCGGGATCGCCGAGGCCGACCAGGCGCGCGTCTTCGAGCGCTTCGCTCGCGGCGGCTCCGGCGCCCGCCGCAGCGACGGCGCGGGCCTGGGCCTGTCGATCGTGCAGGCCATCGCCGCGGCGCACGGCGGCCGCGTGGAGCTGCACAGCCGGCCCGGCGACGGGGCGACGTTCACCCTCGTCCTGCCGGCCCGCCCCGCACCGCCACGGGACGCCGGCACCGACCCCGACGCCGTCCCCACCAGCGACCCCGCCGCCGGCACCGGCGACGACCCGCTCGCCACCCCGCCGCCGGCCGGAGCGGGGGCCGAGGTGCCGGCGGCCCCGACCGAGGGAGGAACCCGGTGAGCCGGGTGCTGATCGCCGAGGACGAGCCGCGCATCGCCGCGTTCGTCGAGAAGGGCCTGCGGGCCAACGGGTTCGCCACCGCGGTCGTCGGCGACGGGCTCACCGCCCTCGACCGCGCCCGCAGCGGCGAGTTCGACCTCGTCGTCCTCGACATCGGCCTGCCCGTGCTCGACGGGTTCGCGGTGCTGCGGGCCCTGCGCGCCGAGCGGTGCGCGGTGCCGGTCATCGTGCTGACCGCGCGCGACAGCGTCCAGGACACCGTGGCCGGGCTCGAGGGCGGCGCCGACGACTACGTGCCCAAGCCCTTCCGCTTCGAGGAGCTGCTCGCGCGGGTGCGGCTGCGCCTGGCCGGCGCCCGGCAGGGCGAGGTGACCGTGCTGTCGGTCGGCGACCTGTCGCTGGACCTGCGCACCCGGCGGGCCAGCGTGGGCGGCCGCACCGTCGACCTCTCGGCCCGCGAGTTCGCCCTCGCCGAGACCTTCCTGCGCCACCCCGGCCAGGTGCTCGCCCGCGAGCAGCTGCTCAGCCACGTGTGGGGCTACGACTTCGACCCGGGCTCCAACGTCGTCGACGTCTACGTGCGCTACCTGCGCCGGAAGCTCGGCGCGGAGCGGATCGAGACGGTGCGCGGCATGGGGTACCGGCTCGCCGCCGCCTGAGCCGCCCGGCCCCGGACGCGCCACGGCCCCCGGACGCGCCACGACCCCGGTCCCTCCGCGGGACCGGGGCCGTGGCGTGTCGTGCGGCTCAGGCGTCCGGGGTGTCGTCCGGGGTGAGCGTGTCGTCGGGGGTGGCGGTGTCCGGGGTCTCGCCGGGGGTGTCGACGGCGCTCTCGGTCGGCGAGTCCGCGGTCTCCGGCGAGGCGTCGGCGGGCGCGGTGTCCGGGGTGCTGTCCGGGGTGTCGTCCACGGCGGCCGGGGCGACGGCGGCCGGCTGCTGGGCCGCACCGCCGCCGTCGTCGCCGGCGGTGGCGACCCCCGCGCCGACCAGACCCAGGCCGGTGAGCGCGGTGCCGAGGGTGACGACCTTCCAGGTGGCGGGGCGAGTGGTCACGGTGTTCCTCCTCGTTCGGTGCTGTCTCGGTGTCGGTCCCGACGGTGCCCGGCGCGGGTGAGGCGACCGGGAGACCCCGGTGAGGGCGCTCTCACCGGGACGGGGAACCGCTCACCCACTCCTCGGCCAGCGCCACCCGGGCCTCCGTGGCCGCGGCCCAGCCGGCCTGCTGCACCCGGAACGGGCCGGTCGCCAGCCCGACGAGCACCCCGGCCACCCGCGCCGCCAGCTCACCGGCCGGCAGCCGCCCGGCCAGCAGCGCCTGCACCCGCGCCCGGTAGGCGGCCACCGGGCCGGGCCCGCCCAGCCGCTCGAGCAGCGCCAGGTGCGCCAGCAGCGTCGCCCAGTCGTCGATGCGCGCGCCCGGCCCGGCGGTGTCGACGTCGAGCAGGCCGCTCACCGCTCCCTCGGACACGAGCAGCTGCGCCTCGTAGAAGTCGCCGTGCACCGGCACCACCGGGTGCGTCCCCGCCGCCGCACCGACCGCCGCCACCAGCCGGTCCAGCCGCGGCGCCAGGCCGGGGCAGACCATCCCCAGCACCGTCGCGTGCGCCCGCACCCGCGGCACCGGGTCAGCCGGGTCCCGCCGTCCCGCGGACCCGACGGGCGGCAGCGCGTCGAGCAGCGCCTCCAGCGCCGCCGGGTCCGGCAGCGCGGCCGGGTCGCCGGCCAGCGCCGTCCGCATCGGCGTCCCCGGCAGGCCGGGCAGCACGACCACGCCGTCGTCGGTGGCCGCGAGCACCGGCGGGACCGGCACGGACGCCGCGAGCCGCCGGTGCCGGTCGGCGAGGTCGGCCACCGCCGCGGGGCGGACCACCTTGAGGAACCAGCACCCCGCGGGCGAGGTCACCTCGACCACCGCCCGCCGGCCGGGCCGGTAGGCGCGCAGCCGCAGCCGCGGGCTGCCGACGTCCAGACCCAGGCCGGCCAGCCGCTCCGCGGTGCGGGCCGCCGACGCCGCCCACGCCAGCCCGGGCAGCGCCGGGTCCAGCGGCCACCGCCACAGCCCCACGGTCACCGGCCGGCCGTCGGGCGCGGCACCCTCGAGCACCGCGGCGCCCGGCGGCACCTCGGCCCCCGTCGTGGCCGCCAGCGACTCCCGCGTCGCCCGGCCGTCGGCCCAGTCGACGACGGCGCCGTAGCGCACGGTCGCCGCCGCGTCGGGCCGCAGCGTCACCGTGCTCGCGGTGAGGCTGCGCAGCCGGCCGCCCAGCGGTCCGAGGACGGCCGCCCACACGTCGCCCGCCGGCTCGCCGAGCAGCACCTGCAGCGACGGCGGCCACGACGGGGGGAGGGCGGTCGGGGCGAGCAGCGCGGGGTCCACCCGCCGACCGTCGTCCGTCCCGGTGACGCCGCGGTGAGACGCCGGTGAGACCGCGCTCATCCCGCGGCGGCGCCGGTCAGCTGCGCAGGTAGGACGCCCCGTTCACGTCCACGATCGTCCCGGTGCTGAACCGCGCCTCCGGCGAGGCCAGCCACAGCACCGCCGCGGCGACCTCCTCCGGCCGCGCCACCCGGCCGAACGGCGACTGCGCGCGGACGGCGTCCCCGCCGGGGCCGTCGAGCACCTCCCGCGCCATCTCGGTCTGCACGAAGCCCGGCGCCACGGCGGTCACCGCGATGCCCAGCGGCGCCAGCGCGAGCGCCATCGACTGGGCGAAGGCGTTCATGCCGGCCTTCGACGCGCCGTACGCCGGGTTGTCCGGCTCGCCCCGGAACGCCCCGCGGCTGGACACGTTCACCACCGCCCCGCCCCCGGCGGCCCGCAGGTGCGGCACGGCGCGGAAGGTGGCGTTGGCCGCCCCCACCAGGTTCACCGCGAGCGTCTGCGCCCACACCTGCTGCCAGTGCTCGTAGGAGGAGGTCAGCGGCGGCGAGGCCACGAAGACGCCGGCGTTGTTGACCAGCACGTCCAGCCCGCCCAGCGCGTCGGCGGCCGTGTCGACCATCGTCCCCACCGAGTCGGCGTCGGCCAGGTCGGCCTGCACCAGCACGTGCCCGGACCCGGGCAGCTCGGCGAGCACTTCCTCGGCGCGGGCGCGCGAGGCCCCCCAGTGCACGGCCACCCGGTCGCCCCGCTCGGCGAAGGCCCGGGCGATCGCGCGGCCGATGCCGCGGGAGCCACCGGTGACGAGGACGGCGCGCGAGGAGGAGGTCACGGGCGGGCAGTCAACCAGCCGGCGTCCACCGGCCGCGGTGCACGACCTCCTCCAGCGCCCGCCGGCCCCGGCGCAGCGACGGCGAGCGCCGGTCGTCCGCGCCCGGGTACCCGACCGACACGACGCCGACCGGCCGGTGGGTCCCGGGGATCCCGAACGCGGCGCGGAAGGGGTCCACCCGCTCGGCCGGGACGCCGAAGAAGCAGGCGCCGAGCCCCTCGTCGACGGCGGTCAGCAGCACCATGAGGGCGGCCATGCCCGCGTCGACGTCCCAGTAGGGCACCGGCCAGCGGGCAGCGACACCGGCGGGGTCGCGGTCGGTCCAGCCCTTGTCCGGCTCGGCGTAGCGGTCGAGGTAGGCGTCCTTGGACGACAGCGGGACGACGAGCAGCGGTGCCCGCCGCATCCGGGTCAGCCACGCGTCGGGGGCACCGGGGCCGGCGGTCACCGACCAGAACAGCTCCCGGTCGGCCGGCTCCTCGAGCACGAGGAACGCCCAGCCCTGGGTGAACCCGGCCGACGGCGCTCGGACCGCGTGCGCGAGCAGCCGCTCGCGCACCTCCGGCGGCACCGGCCGGTCGGGGTCGTAGTCGCGCACCATGCGGCGCCTGCGGACGACGTCGGCGAACTCCACACCCGGCAGCCTGCACCGGGTGGGCCGGGCCACAGCCGGCCGGTCCCTAGGCTGGACGCCGTGCCGACCCTGCAGCTGCTCCCCGCCGTCGACGTCGCCGACGGCCAGGCCGTCCGCCTCGTGCAGGGGGAGGCCGGCAGCGAGACCGCCTACGGCGACCCGCTGGAGGCCGCCCTGCAGTGGCAGCGCGACGGCGCCGAGTGGGTGCACCTCGTCGACCTCGACGCCGCCTTCGGCCGGGGCAGCAACCGCGAGCTGCTGGCCCGCGTCGTCGGCGCGCTCGACGTCGACGTCGAGCTCTCCGGCGGCATCCGCGACGACGCGTCGCTGGCCGCGGCCCTGGCCACCGGCTGCCGCCGCGTCAACCTCGGCACGGCCGCGCTGGAGTCGCCCGAGTGGTGCGCCCGCGCGATCGCCGAGCACGGCGACCGCATCGCCGTCGGCCTCGACGTGCGCGGCACCCGGCTGGCCGCCCGCGGCTGGACCCGCGAGGGCGGCGAGCTCTACGAGACCCTCGCCCGCCTCGACGCCGAGGGCTGCGCCCGCTACGTGGTCACCGACATCACCAAGGACGGCACGCTGCGCGGCCCCAACCTCGACCTGCTGCGCGAGGTCTGCGCCGCCACCCCGAAGCCGGTGGTCGCCTCCGGCGGGGTCAGCTCGCTCGACGACGTCCGCGCGCTGGCCGGGCTGACCGCCGTCGGCGTCGAGGGCGCCATCGTGGGCAAGGCGCTCTACGCGGGCGCCTTCACGCTGCCCGAGGCGCTGGCCGTCACCCGCGAGGCGGCGTCGTGACCGTGCGGCGGATCGGCTCCGGCGGCCCCTGGGAGGACGTCGTCGGCTACAGCCGGGTCGTCGTCGCCGGGTCGCAGGCGTGGGTCAGCGGCTGCACCGCCACCGTCGACGGCGAGGTCGTCCACCCCGGCGACGTGGCCGCGCAGGCGCGGGTCGCGTTCGGCGTGCTGGTCGACGCGCTGGAGTCGGCCGGTCTGACCGCCGCCGACGTCGTCCGCACCCGCATGTACGTCACCGACACCTCCCGCTGGGAGGAGGTCGGGCGGGTGCACGGCGAGGTGTTCGGCGCCGTCCGCCCGGCCACCGCGATGATCGGCGTGGCCGCCCTGCTGCACCCCGACATGCTCGTCGAGGTCGAGGCCGACGCGGTGAAGTCGGCGTGACCCTCGCCGTGCGGGTCATCCCGTGCCTGGACGTCGACGCCGGCCGGGTGGTCAAGGGCGTCAACTTCGTCGACCTGCGCGACGCCGGCGACCCGGTCGAGATGGCCCGCGTCTACGACGCCGAGGGCGCCGACGAGCTCACCTTCCTCGACATCACCGCCAGCTCCGGCGACCGCGAGACCACCTACGACGTCGTGCGGCGCACCGCCGAGAGCGTGTTCATCCCGCTCACCGTCGGCGGTGGCGTGCGCAGTGCCGACGACGTCGACCGGCTGCTGCGGGCCGGCGCGGACAAGGTCGCGGTGAACACCGCCGCCGTCGCCCGGCCGGAGCTGATCAGCGAGATCGCCGACCGCTTCGGCAACCAGGTGCTCGTGCTCTCCCTCGACGCCCGCCGGGTGCGCGACGGCGCGGCCACCGACTCCGGCTTCGAGATCACCACCCACGGCGGGCGCCGGGGCACCGGCCGCGACGCCGTCGAGTGGGTGGTGCAGGCCGCCGGGCTCGGGGTGGGGGAGGTGCTGCTCAACTCCATGGACGCCGACGGCACCCGCGCCGGCTTCGACACCGAGCTGATCCGCGCGGTGCGCCGCGAGGTGACCGTGCCGGTGGTCGCCAGCGGGGGCGCCGGGGCGGTCGAGCACTTCCCGCCGGCGGTGGCGGCCGGCGCCGACGCGGTGCTCGCCGCCAGCGTCTTCCACTTCGGCACGCTGCGGATCGGCGACGTCAAGGCCGCGCTGGCGCAGGCCGGCGCCCCCGTCCGGCACGAGCGGGACACGCCGCTGGGCTGACCGGGCTCAGCTGGCCGGCGCGCCGCCCCGCACGGCCACCCGGGCGACGTCCGTGCGGCCGGTGGCCCACAGCAGCACCTCCAGCGGCTCGCCCTCGACTGTGGTCGGCGACGACCCCGCGCGGATGCGCTTTCCCGGCCCGGGGACGTCGCTGCGCTGGAGCACCAGCCCGCCGGGGTGGCGGGGAGCCGCGGCGCGGGCGAACAGCTGCGCCGCGCCCCAGAGCGTGTCGGCGTCGCGCAGCGGCAGCGCCCGGGGCTCCCAGCCGGGCTGCGCGCGGCGCGCGTCCTCGTGGTGGACGGCGAACTCGACGCCATTGACGACGTCGCCCAGCCCCGGCCAGCCCATCGGCAGCCACCGCGGCGGGCCCGACCGCACCCGGGCCACCAGCTCGGGATAGGGCGTCGAGGTCCGCAGCCGCTCCTCCAGCCGGACCGAGTGGGCGTGCAGCCGGTCGCCGACGGGCGTGCGCTCGAGCGCGTAGCCGGGCCCGGCGTCCGGCCGGCGGTCGCGGGTGACCAGGTGCGCGGCCAGGTGCGCCGTCGTCCACCCCTCGCAGCAGGTGGGCGCGTCCGGGCCGAGCGCGTCGAGCAGGTCGGCGAGGTCGGCGCGCTCACGGGCGGCGAGCGGGCGGGAAGCATCGGTCACCGCTCGGGGTTACCGATCTCGCCCACCCGGAAAACGCCGCGCCCTCCGTCGGGAAGATGGTTAGCCTGGCTGACGACGTGTGGAGCGCCGCCGTCGTCGCACCACCCCGAGGAGATCCGTGCCCCGCGCCCGAGACGCCGTCGTCCGGCGGGGGATGCGCCACATCGGCCTGGCCATCCGCGAGCAGCCGGGGATGTTCACCCTGGCCGTCCTGGCCAGCAGCCTCTACGCGGGCATGAGCGTGCTGTCGGCCTTCGTCATCGGCGGCATCACCGACCGCGTCGTCCTCCCGGCCTTCGCCGACGGCGACACCACCGCCGGCGCGCTCACCCTCGCCGTCACGGTGCTCCTGGGCGTCGCCGTCCTCAAGATCCTCGGCATCCTCGGCCGCCGGCTGTTCGCCGGGATCATGGCCTACCGGCTGCAGGCCGACTACCGCCGCCGCGTCACCGGGCAGTACCTGCGGCTGCCGCTCGCCTGGCACCAGCGCCACCCGACCGGCCAGTTGCTGAGCAACGCCAACTCCGACGTCGAGTCCGCCTGGTACTTCGTCTCCCCGCTGCCCTTCGCCTGCGGGACGCTGGTCATGATCGCGATCACCGTCGTCGCGCTGGTCCTCACCGACCCGCTGCTGGCGCTGGTCGGCCTGGTCGTCTTCCCGCTGGTCTTCGTCCTCAACGCCGTCTACTCCCAGGTGATGAGCCCGCGCATGCAGCGCGCCCAGCAGCTGCGCGCCGAGGTCAGCGAGATCGCGCACGAGAGCTTCGACGCGGGCCTGGTGGTCAAGACCCTCGGCCGCGAGGACGTCGAGAGCGTCCGGTTCACCGAGCGCGCGGAGGAGCTGCGCGACGGGCTGGTCGCCGTGGGCCGGGTGCGCGGGCTGTTCGACCCGCTCATGGAGGCGCTGCCCAACCTCGGCACGCTCGCCGTGCTGCTGGTCGGCGCCGGTCGGGTCGCGTCCGGCGCCACCGACGCCGGTGACCTGGTGAGCATCGCCTACCTGTTCACCCTGCTCGCGCTGCCCATCCGCGCGATCGGCTGGGTGCTCGCCGACCTGCCGCGCGCGCTCGCCGGCTTCGACCGGGTCACCCCCGTCCTCGACGCCACCGGCGAGACCCCGCACGGCCCGGAGACCGCCGCCACCGGGACCGGCGGGGCGGGCCTGGGCCTGCGCGCGGTCGACCACGTCTTCGACGGCGCCGACCGGCCGGTGCTCTCCGGCGTCACCTTCGACGTCGCCGCCGGCAGCACGGTCGCCGTCGTCGGGCCGACCGGCTCCGGCAAGTCCACGCTGGCCGGGCTGCTGGTGCGGCTGGTCGACCCCGTCCGCGGCGAGGTGCTCCTCGACGGCGTCGACGTGCGCCGGCTGCGCGAGGGCGAGGTCAGCGGCCAGGCCGCGTTCGTCCCCCAGGGCACCTTCCTCTTCGACGACACGGTGCGCGGCAACGTCACCCTGGGCGGCGACTTCTCCGACGAGGAGGTCCGCGCGGCGCTGCGGGTGGCCGCGGCCGACGAGTTCGTCGACCGGCTGCCCGAGGGCCTCGACACCCGCGTCGGCGAGCGCGGCGCCACGCTCTCGGGCGGTCAGCGGCAGCGGCTGGCGCTGGCCCGCGCCGTCGTCCGCCGGCCGCGGCTGCTGGTCCTCGACGACGCCACCAGCGCCGTCGACCCCGCCGTCGAGGCGCGCATCCTCGACGCCTTGCGCTCCAGCGAGCGGCCCGCCACGGTGGTCGTGATCGCCTACCGGCAGGCCACCATCGCGCTCGCCGACGAGGTGGTGTGGATGGAGGACGGCCGGGTCACCGCCCGCGGCAGCCACGAGCAGCTGCTGGCCACCGTGCCGGGTTACGCCGCCCTCGTCCGCGCCTACTCCCAGGCGGAGGTGGCGGCGTGAGCGCCGCCGTCGCCGAGCCGCGGGAGGGCGCGGTCGCCACGCTGCGCCGCGGCCTGCGGATGCTGCCGGAGTTCCGTCGCGGCCTGCCGGCCACCTTCGCGCTCGCGCTGGTGGCCACCGCCGGGCGGGTGGTCGTGCCGATCGCCGTCCAGCAGGTCATCGACCGCGGCCTGCTCGCCCCCGGCGGTCCCGACCTCGGCCTGGTCCGCACGCTGGTGCTCGTCTGCGCCGGGGTCGTGCTGGTCACCGGCGTGGCGGTGTACCGGATGAACGTCCGGCTGTTCCGCACCACCGAGACCGCGCTCGCCGGGCTGCGCTCCCGGGCGTTCCGGCACGTGCACGACCTGTCGGTCCTGCACCAGCAGGGGCAGCGCCGCGGCTCGCTGGTCTCCCGCGTCACCAGCGACGTCGACCAGCTGTCCACCTTCATGCAGTGGGGCGGCGTCATCGGCGTGGTGAGCCTCGGCCAGCTGGTCGTGGCGACCGTCGTCATGGCCGTCTACTCCTGGCAGCTCACCCTGCTGGTGGTCGTCTGCTTCGTGCCGCTGGCGATCGCCGTCCGCTGGTTCGCCCGCCGGCTGCACCTCGCCTACGGCGTCGTCCGCGAGCGGGTCGGCGACGTCCTCGCCGCGGTGTCGGAGTCCGTCGTCGGCGCCCCGACGGTGCGCGCCTACGGCATCCGCGAGCGGACGGCGGCCCGCCTCGACCGCTCCATCGGCCGGCACTACCGCGCCCAGGTCGACGCGCAGAAGGTCACCGCGGCGGTGTTCGTCAGCGGCGAGTTCGTGGCCGCGCTCGCCAACGCCGCCGTGATCGTCGTCGGCGTCCTGCTCGGGCTGGCCGGGGAGATCACCGCCGGCACGCTCGTCGCGTTCCTGTTCCTCGTCACCCTGTTCGTCGCCCCGGTGCAGACCGCCACCGAGGTGCTCAACGAGGGCCAGAACGCCATCGCCGGGTTCCGCCGCGTCCTCGACGTCCTCGACACCGAGCCCGACGTCCGCGACCCCGCCGCCACCGGCTCGGCGCTCGCGCTGCCCGACGGGCCGCTCGGCGTGCGGCTCGAGCACGTCACCTTCCGCTACGCGCCCGGCGCCCGCCCCGCCCTCGACGGCGTCGACCTGGCCCTCGCCCCGCAGCGCAGCTACGCCGTCGTCGGGGAGACCGGCTCGGGCAAGACGACGTTCGCCAAGCTGGTCACCCGGCTCATGGACCCCACCGAGGGGCGGGTGCTGCTCGGCTCGGACGCCGCCGGCTGGGTGCCGCTGACCGAGGTCGCCTTCGCCTCGCTGCGCCGGCGGGTGGGCATGGTGCCGCAGGACGGCTTCCTCTTCGACGCGACCGTCGCCGACAACGTGCGCTACGGCCGTCCGGGTCTCTCCGACGCGCAGGTCGCCGCGGCCCTCGAGGAGCTCGGCCTGGGGGACTGGCTGGCCGGCCTGCCCGAGGGCGTCGCCACCCCGGTCGGCCAGCGCGGCGAGTCGCTGTCGGCGGGGGAGCGGCAGCTGGTCGCCATCGCCCGCGCGCACGTGGCCGCGCCCGACCTGCTCGTGCTCGACGAGGCCACCAGCGCCGTCGACCCGGCCACCGAGCGGCGGATCACGCACGCGCTGGAGCGGCTCACCGAGGGCCGGACGACGCTGACCATCGCGCACCGGCTCTCGACCGCCGAGCGCGCCGACGAGGTGCTCGTCGTCGACGCCGGCCGGGTGGTGCAGCGCGGCACGCACGCCGACCTGGTCGACGTCGTCGGCCCGTACGCCCGGCTGCACGCCTCCTGGCGCCGCTCCTCGGCGGGCACCCCCGAGCGCGTCGGCTGAGCGCTGTGCCGCCGGGTCCTCCCATACGCTGCCGATCGTGACGACGTCCGCCCGGCTGCCCTCCGGGATGCCCGTCCTCGTGCTCGTCGCCGCCGTCGTCGCGGGCATCGGGGTGCTGCCGCTGGCCCTCGTCGCGGCCACCGCCGTCCTGCTCGGGAGCGACGCCGGCGGCCGGGACTGGTGGACCCTCCTGCTCATCGCCCCGCCGGTGCTCGAGCTGGCCGGCATCGTCCTGCTGCTCACCCGCCGCGGGCGCTGGCCGCTCGTGGCCGCCGCCGCCGCGTCGCTCGCGGTGACCGGGCTGGTGCTCGGCATGGCCGCCCGGGTCGGCCAGTCGGTGGGCGTCTGGCCGTTTGTCCTGGTCGTCTGCCCGCTGGTGGCCGCGGTCCTGGCGATGACCCCGCCCGCCGGGGAGTGGCTGGCCGGCCGCCCGCGCGCCGGCGCCGCGGACTGACCTCCGGGCCGCCCGCCGTGCCGCCGCCACCCCGCCGGACGACGACCCGCCGCTCCCCGCGGGCGGCCGCCCCGTCGCCGGCCGTCCGCCGGGCCGCTCCTCCGCCGCCCGCGGGGCGCCCGCTGGCCGCCCCGTTCGCGTTCGTCTTCGGACTGCTGGTCGCCGCCGAGGACCTCTACCTCGGCTGGCTGCTGCTCGAGCCGGACCCGGGCTGGCACTGGTACGTGGTCGTGTCCGCCGGGCTGGCGCTGCTCGCCGTCGCCGGGGCCGTCCTGGTGCTCCTCGGCCGCGGGCGCGGCTGGCTGGTGCTCGCCGTCGCCGCCGTGCTCCCGGCCCTGCTGCTGCTCGGCGTCGCGGGGCTGTTCGGCGCGCTCGGGGACGGCGGGTCCGTCGGCTGGGCGCTGCTGCTGCTCGCCGGCCCGGTCGGCGCCCTCGTGCTGGCCCTCGGCCGCCCGATCCGGGAGTGGACCCGCCCCGCACGGAGGACACCGGCGGCGCGGCCGGCGGGGACGGGCCGGGGCGGGGCCGCGGGCCGCTAGCGTGCCGCCCGTGACAGACACAGACGTCGTCGTGGTCGGGTCCGGCCTGGCCGGGCTGGTGGCCACCGCCGAGCTGGCCGACGCCGGCCGGCGGGTGGTGCTGCTGGAGCAGGAGCCCGAGGCGTCCTTCGGCGGGCAGGCGTGGTGGTCCTTCGGCGGCCTGTTCCTCGTCGACTCGCCGGAGCAGCGGCGGCTGCGGGTGCGCGACTCCCTCGAGCTGGCCCGCCAGGACTGGTTCGGCACCGCCGCCTTCGACCGCCCCGAGGACCACTGGCCGCGCCAGTGGGCCGAGGCCTACCTGGACTTCGCCGCCGGTGAGAAGCGGGCGTGGCTGCGCGAGCAGGGCGTCGGCTTCTTCCCGGTCGTCGGCTGGGCCGAGCGCGGCGGGTACACCGCCACCGGCCACGGCAACTCCGTGCCCCGCTTCCACATCGTGTGGGGGACCGGGCCCGGGCTCGTCGAGCCGTTCGCCCGGCGGGTGCGCGCCGCCGTCGACCGCGGCCTGGTCGAGCTGCGCTTCCGCCACCGGGTGACCGAGCTGGTGGTCGACGGCGGCACGGTCACCGGCGTCCGCGGCGCGGTGCTCGAGCCCAGCGACGCCGCCCGCGGGGAGGCCAGCTCCCGCGCCGAGGTGGCGCCCTTCGAGCTGTCCGCGCAGGCCGTCGTCGTCACCTCCGGCGGGATCGGCGGCAACCACGACCTGGTCCGCCGCAACTGGCCGGCGCGCCTGGGCCCGGTGCCGCAGCGGCTGCTGTCCGGCGTCCCGGCGCACGTCGACGGGCTGATGCTGGAGGCCACCGAGAAGGCCGGGGCGAACCTGGTCAACCGCGACCGCATGTGGCACTACACCGAGGGCATCGCCAACCACTCGCCGGTGTGGGCGCGGCACGGCATCCGCATCCTGCCCGGGCCCTCGTCGCTGTGGCTCGACGCCACCGGCCGGCGGCTGCCGGTGCCGCTGTTCCCCGGGTTCGACACCCTGGGCACGCTGGCCCACATCGGGCAGACCGGTCACGAGCACACCTGGTTCGTCGCGACGAGGAAGATCGTCGAGAAGGAGTTCGCGCTCTCGGGCTCCGAGCAGAACCCGGACCTGACCGGCCGCGACGTCCGGCTGCTGCTCAACCGGGTGCGGGCCGGGGTGTCCGCGCCGGTGCAGGCCTTCCTCGACCGCGGCGAGGACTTCGTCACCGCCACGACGCTGCCCGAGCTGGTCGCCGGGATGAACCGCGTCACCGGCGGCCGCCCCGAGGTCGACCTGGCCACCGTCGAGCGCGAGGTGCTCGCCCGCGACCGCGAGGTGGCCAACGAGTTCACCAAGGACCTGCAGCTGACCGCCGTCCGCGGGGCGCGCAGCTACCTCGGCGACAAGCTCATCCGGGTCGCGCCGCCGCACCGGCTGCTCGAGCCCGAGGCCGGCCCGCTGATCGCCGTCCGGCTCAACCTGCTCACCCGCAAGACCCTCGGCGGGCTGGAGACCGACCTGTCCGGCCGGGTGCTGCGGCCCGGCGGCGAGGTGTTCCCCGGCCTGTACGCCGCCGGGGAGGTCGCCGGCTTCGGTGGCGGCGGCATGCACGGCTACCGCTCGCTGGAGGGTACCTTCCTCGGGGGCTGCCTGTTCTCCGGCCGGGTGGCCGGCCGGGCGCTGGCGGCGGCGCTGTGAGCAGCCCCTGGGCCGACCCGTCCGCGCCGACCGACCCGGCCGGGTACACCGGCCCACCGGTCACCGCGCCCCCGTCGTACGCCGTCGCGGCCGCCTCCCCGCCGCCCGCCTACGGCTGGGCGCCCGGGTACCCGCCCGCCGTCCTGCCGTGGGGCCCGCCGCCACCACGGCCGCGCCGCCCCGGGCAGGTCACCACCGCCGCGGTGCTGGGCTTCGTCCAGGCCGGCGTCGTCGCGCTGTCCTCGGCCTACGTGCTGCTGCTCGCCAGCACCCTCGGCACGCTGGCGGTCCTGGGCGCGCAGAGCAGCGGCGAGGCCGAGCGCCTGGTCACCGAGGCGACCGTGCTCTCCGTGGTCCAGCTGCTCTCGGCGGTCGCCCTCGTCGTCGGCGGCGTCCTGCTGCTCAACCGCCGCGGCCGGGCGTCCTGGACGACGCTGCTCGCCGCGCTCGGCGCGCAGCTGGCCATCGCCCTGTACTGGGCGGTGCGGCTGCTCACCCTCGACGGCCTCGCCGACGGCGTCGCCGGCCCCGGCCCGGTCGGGGTGCTGGTCGTCCTGGTGCTCTTCTACGCCGTCCTGCCGGGCGTGGGCCTGGGCCTGCTGCTCGTCCGGGACGCCCGGCGCTGGGCCGACGGCGCCGGGCCCGCCGCCGGCTGACCGCCCGGGGCCGCCGACCGGGGCGGCCCCGGCCCGGTGGGACGATCGGGGGCGTGCCCACCGCCGACCCCACCGCCGACCCCGCTGCCGTCCCCGCGCTGGACCCCGCGGTCGCCGCGCTGCTGCGCCGCGACCCCGCCGGGCTGGTCGCCGCCGTCGTCCAGCAGCACGACACCGGCGAGGTGCTCATGGTCGCCTGGATGGACGACGAGGCGCTGCGGCGCACCCTGACCACCGGCCGGGCCACCTACTGGTCGCGCAGCCGGCGCGAGTACTGGGTGAAGGGCGAGACCTCCGGCCACCGCCAGTGGGTGCGCGACGTGCGCCTGGACTGCGACGGCGACGCGCTGCTGCTGCTCGTCGACCAGGAGGGCCCGGCCTGCCACACCGGCGCGCGCTCCTGCTTCTCCCGCCCGCTGGAGGTCAGCCGTGCGGCTCGGTGAGACCAGCCCGTCGCGGGAGGAGTTCGCCGGCCTGGACCAGCCGGTGGTCCCGGTCACCCGGCGGCTGCTCGCCGACGGCGAGACCGCCGTCGGCGTCTACCGCAAGCTGGCCGGCAACCGCCCCGGCACGGTGCTGCTGGAGTCCGCCGAGCAGGGCAAGCGGTGGTCTCGCTACAGCTTCGTCGGCGTCCGCTCCGCCGGTGTGCTCACCGAGCGCGACGGCGCCACCGTCTGGCTCGGCGACCCGCTGCCCGGCCTGACCGACGACCTGCCCGCCGACCCGCTGGCCGCCGTCCGCACGCTGGCCCGCCGGCTGCGCTCGCCGCGCCGTCCCGACCTGCCGCGGCTCACCGGCGGGCTGGTCGGCTACCTCGGCTACGACGTCGTCCGGCGGCTGGAGCGGCTGCCCTCGACCGCCACCGACGACCTCGGCATGCCGGAGCTCGCGCTCACGCTGGTGACCGACCTCGCCGTCCTCGACCACACCGACGGCACCGTGCTGCTCATCGCCAACGCGCTGTCCGGCACGCACGACGCCGCCGACCCCGGCGCGGCCTGGGACGACGCGGTCGCCCGGCTCGACGCGATGACCGCCGACCTGACCAAGGCGGTGCCGCCGGGCGTGGCCGCGTTCACCCCGGCCGAGCCGCCGCCGGTGCGCAGCACCATGGCGCCGGGGCAGTACGAGGCCGGGGTGGAGACCGTCCGCGAGCACATCCGCGCCGGCGACGCCTTCCAGGTGGTGCTGGCCCAGCGCTTCGAGACCGAGACCGACGTCGACGCGCTCGACCTCTACCGCGTGCTGCGCGCCACCAACCCCTCGCCGTACATGTACCTGCTGCGCTTCGCCGGGCGCGAGTCGCCGTTCGACGTCGTCGGCTCCTCGCCCGAGGCGCTGGTCACCGTCACCGGCACCGGCGCGGTGGTGCACCCACCGGCCGGCACCCGCCCGCGCGGCGCCACGGAGGAGGAGGACGTGCGGCTCGCCGAGGGGCTGCTGGCCGACCCCAAGGAGCGCGCCGAGCACGTGATGCTGGTCGACCTGGCGCGCAACGACCTCGGCCGGGTCTGCGTGCCCGGCACGGTCGAGGTGCCCGACTTCATGCGGGTCGAGCTCTACAGCCACGTCATGCACCTGGTGTCGACGGTGTCCGGTGAGGTCGCCCCCGGCCGCGACGCGCTCGACGTCTTCGACGCGACCTTCCCGGCCGGCACCGTCTCCGGGGCCCCCAAGCCGCGGGCCATGGAGATCATCGAGTCCCTCGAGCCCACCCGGCGGGCGCTGTACGCCGGCACCGTCGGCTACCTCGACGCCGGCGGCGACATGGACATGGCCATCGCCATCCGCACCGCCGTGCTGCACCAGGGCCGCGCCTACGTGCAGGCCGGCGCGGGGGTCGTCGCCGACAGCGACCCGGCCACCGAGGAGGCCGAGACCCGGCACAAGGCGCGGGCGGTGCTGTCGGCGATCGCGACCGCGGAGGGCATGCGGGAGGTCCGGTGACGGCGCGCCGGGAGCTCGGGACGGCGCTGGCCGGCTGCGCGCTGGCCGGCGCGCTGGCGCTGGCGGCCGGGGGCCAGACCTGGGCGACCGTCGACGTCACGCGACGTGCGCCGCTGCCGCCGGTCACCGAGGTCCTCAGCGGGTCCGACGTCGCGCCGCTGGTCACCGCCTCGGGCCTGGTGCTGCTGGCCGGCGCGGTCGCCGTCCTCGCCGTCCGGGGTGCCGCCCGCGCCGCGGTGGGCGTCCTGGTGGCCGCGGCCGGGGGAGCGCTCGGCTGGTCGGCGGCCCGCGTGCTGCTCAGCGGCCCGCCGGCCGCGCCGCGGGCGCCGGGGGAGACCGCGAGCACCGACCTGGCCGCCGGCTGGCCGGTGCTGTGCCTGGTCGCCGCGGTGCTCGCACTGGCCACCGGGCTGCTCGTGCTCGCCCGCGGGCACCGGTGGCCGGGCATGGGCCGCCGCTACGAGCGGGCGCCCGGCGCGGCCGCGCCGGCACCGGCCCGCGCCCGCACCGACGAGGAGCGCGCGCTCGACGCCTGGCGTGCCCTCGACCGCGGCGACGACCCGACCGAAGACCCCGCCGACGACCCTGCGACGGGACCCCCCGGACGTCGCGCCTAGAGTGGGGCCAGCCACCCGGCAGGCCCCGGAGCAGCCGGGACGGACCCCACGAGCACCCAGCGAGGAGGCGGAGTGACCGTCCTCGACGAGATCGTCGCCGGCGTCCGTGAGGACGTCGCGGCGCGCGAGGCGGCCACCCCGCTGCCCGAGGTGAAGGCCGCCGCCCGCGACGCCCGCCCGGCCCGCGACGCCCTCGCCGCCCTGCGCGAGCCCGGCGTCGGCGTCATCGCCGAGGTCAAGCGCCGCAGCCCCAGCAAGGGCGCGCTGGCCGACATCCCCGACCCCGCCGTCCTCGCCGCGCAGTACGCCGCCGGCGGCGCCCGGGTCATCAGCGTGCTCACCGAGCGGCGCCGCTTCGGCGGCTCGCACGCCGACCTGGCCGCCGTCCGCGCCGCCGTCGACGTGCCGGTGCTGTGCAAGGACTTCGTGGTCAGCAGCTACCAGGTGCACGAGGCGCGCGCCCACGGTGCCGACGTCGTCCTGCTCATCGTCGCCGCGCTCGAGCAGAACGCGCTCACCGGCCTGCTCGAGCGGGTCGAGTCGCTGGGCATGACCGCGCTGGTCGAGGTGCACACCGAGGCCGAGGCCGACCGGGCGCTGTCGGCCGGCGCCGCGGTGATCGGCGTCAACGCCCGCGACCTCACCACGCTGGCGGTCGACCGGTCGACCTTCGAGCGGATCGCGCCGGGCCTGCCCTCCGAGGTGGTCAAGATCGCCGAGTCCGGCGTCCGCGGCCCGCACGACCTCATCGCCTACGCCGCCGCCGGTGCCGACGCCGTCCTCGTGGGCGAGGGCCTGGTCACCGCCGGCGACGCCCGCCAGGCCGTGGCCGACCTGGTCACCGCCGGGTCGCACCCCGCCACCCCCCGCACGACGCGCTAGCCCGGCCTCCCGGCAGGGACCCGCCGCGAGCCTGCGAGGGGTGGGGGGCCGGGAGGTCCTTACGCTGGGGTCATGACGACCAGCGCCGTGCACCTCCCCGAGCAGCGACTCGAGTCGGCGCACCCCGCGTGGCCCGACGCCACCGGCCACTTCGGTGTCTTCGGCGGCCGCTTCGTCCCCGAGGCCCTGATCGCGGCGCTCGACGACCTCACCGCCGCCTTCGAGGCGATGCGCGTGGACCCGGCCTTCGTCGAGGAGTTCGCCGCCCTGCAGCGCGACTACACCGGCCGCCCGAGCCCGGTCACCGAGGTGCCGCGGTTCGCCGAGCACTGCGGCGGCGCCCGGGTGCTGCTCAAGCGCGAGGACCTCAACCACACCGGCTCGCACAAGATCAACAACGTGCTGGGCCAGGCGCTGCTCACCAGGCGCATCGGCAAGCAGCGGGTCATCGCCGAGACCGGCGCCGGCCAGCACGGCGTCGCCACCGCCACCGCCGCCGCGCTCATGGGCCTGTCCTGCACCGTCTACATGGGCGAGGAGGACACCCGCCGCCAGGCGCTCAACGTCGCCCGGATGCGGCTGCTGGGCGCCGAGGTCATCCCGGTGACCACCGGCTCGCGCACCCTCAAGGACGCCATCAACGAGGCCTTCCGCGACTGGGTGACCAACGTCGAGACCACCAACTACGTCTTCGGCACCGTCGCGG
This sequence comes from Geodermatophilus tzadiensis, assembly GCF_003002915.1. GTDB lineage: Bacteria > Actinomycetota > Actinomycetes > Mycobacteriales > Geodermatophilaceae > Geodermatophilus > Geodermatophilus tzadiensis. The sequence continues at coordinate 163,978 of NZ_PVTG01000003.1, forward strand.
GCCCGCACCCCTTCCCGCTCATGGTCCGCGAGTTCCAGCGGGTCATCGGCGACGAGGCCCGCGCCCAGGTGCTCGAGCGCGAGGGCCGGCTGCCCGACGCCGTCCTCGCCTGCGTCGGCGGCGGCTCGAACGCGATCGGGATCTTCACCGCGTTCGTCCCCGACGAGGGCGTGCGGCTGGTGGGCCTGGAGGCGGCCGGCGACGGCGTCGAGACCGGCCGGCACGCGGCGACGATCACCGGCGGCTCACCCGGCGTGCTGCACGGCGCCCGCTCCTACCTGCTGCAGGACGACAACGGGCAGACCGTCGAGTCGCACTCGATCAGCGCCGGCCTGGACTACCCGGGCGTGGGCCCCGAGCACTCGTACCTGCACGACGTCGGCCGCGCCGAGTACCGGCCGGTCACCGACGCCGAGGCCATGGAGGCCTTCGCGCTGCTGTCGCGCACCGAGGGCATCATCCCGGCGATCGAGTCCGCGCACGCGCTGGCCGGGGCGGTGCGGCTGGGCCGCGAGCTCGGGCCGGACGCCCTGCTGCTGGTCAACCTCTCCGGGCGCGGGGACAAGGACGTCGAGACCGCCTCGCGCTGGTTCGGGCTGGGCGACCGCACCGAGGTCGACCCCGGTCCCGGCATGGACACCGACCAGCGGCCCACCGAGGGCGCGGTCACCTCCGGCGACGCGGTCGCCGGCCGGCACGCGGGGAGCCAGGCGTGAGTGCGCTGGAGGACCGCATCGGGGCGGCCCGCGCCGAGGGCCGCGCCGCCCTCGTCGCCTACCTGCCGGTGGGCCACCCGACGGTCGAGGACTCGATCGCCGCGATGACCGCCGCGGTCGAGGGCGGGGCCGACGTCGTGGAGATCGGCGTCCCCTACAGCGACCCGGGCATGGACGGCCCGGTCATCCAGCAGGCCGTCGACGTCGCCGTCCGCGCGGGCGTGGGCATGCGCGACGTGCTGCGCGCGGTCGAGGCGGTCGCCGCGGCCGGCGCGGTCCCGGTGGTGATGAGCTACTGGAACCCGATCGAGCGCTACGGCGTCGACCGGTTCGCCACCGACCTGGCCGCGGCCGGGGGAGCGGGGGCCATCACCCCCGACCTCATCCCCGACGAGGCCGGGCCGTGGCTGGCCGCCTCGGACGCCGCCGGCCTCGACCGCGTCTTCCTGGTCGCGCCGTCGTCCACCGACGCCCGGCTGCGCGCCACCACGGAGGCCTGCCGCGGGTTCGTGTACGCCGCCTCCACCATGGGCGTCACCGGCACCCGCGCCACGGTCGGTGACGCCGCCGAGCGGCTGGTGGCCCGCACCCGCGCGGTCACCGACAAGCCGGTCTGCGTGGGCCTCGGCGTCTCCGACGGCGACCAGGCCGCCGAGGTCGCGACCTTCGCCGACGGCGTCATCGTCGGGTCGGCCTACGTGCGCGAGCTGCTCGAGGGCCGCGGCCCCGAGGGCGTGCGCGCCCTGTCGGCGCAGCTGGCCGAGGGCGTCCGGCGCCGCTCGACGGTGTCGCGGTGACCCCGCTCGCGGTGATCCCCAGCCCCACCCAGGGCGTCTGGGAGCTGGGGCCGTTCCCCGTCCGGGCCTACGCGCTGTGCATCATCGCCGGCATCGTGGCCGCCTGCTGGATCGCCGAGAAGCGGTGGGTGGCCCGCGGCGGCCGCCCCGGCGAGGTGCTCGACATCGCCGTCTGGGCGGTGCCCTTCGGCATCCTCGGCGGCCGGCTGTACCACGTCGTCAGCACGCCCCAGCCCTACTTCGGCGAGGACGGCGACCCGCTGCGCGCCTTCGCCATCTGGGAGGGCGGCCTGGGCATCTGGGGCGCCATCGCCCTGGGCGGGGTCGGTGCGTGGATCGCCTGCCGCCGTCGCGGCATCCCGCTGCCGGCCTTCGGCGACGCCATCGCCCCGGGCCTGCTGGTGGCCCAGGCGGTCGGCCGGCTGGGCAACTGGTTCAACAACGAGCTCTACGGCGGCCCCACCGACCTGCCGTGGGCGCTGCGGATCCACGAGTGGGACGGGCGGGAGGCGGTGCTCGGCGCCGACGGGCAGCCGATCGTGCTCGGCACCTTCCACCCGGCGTTCCTCTACGAGCTGCTGTGGAACCTCGCCGCCGCGGCCGTCGTCGTCTGGGCCGACCGCCGCTTCCGGCTCTCCCACGGCCGCGCCTTCGCCCTCTACGTGGCGCTCTACTGCGCCGGCCGGTTCTGGATCGAGCTGCTGCGCATCGACCCGGCCAACACGGTCCTCGGCGTGCGGCTCAACGTGTTCACCGCCGCGGTGGTCGGGCTGCTCGCGGTGGCCTACCTGGTGTGGCAGCGCGGCCGTCCCCGGGAGGTCCTGCACCGCGGTGAGGGTGACGACGGCGACACCCCGCCGGTCGCCGCGGAGGGGACCGGCGAGGCCCCCACCAGCACCGACGCCGACGCGTCGGACCGGGTGCGTGACCGGTCTCACGACACGCCGGGCACGCCCTGAGGGGACGCGCCGCAGCGGCGATCTGACGGCGGGGACCCGGTGTCCCCGCTGTGTACCCTCCTGTGCAGACCGCCCAGCGATCCTGGGTGGTCCTCCGTGTCGGAACCGGGCCAGCGCTGCCCCGCGGACGACGACCCCACGGCACCACCCCCGTGGGGCTCGCGAGCCGGACCTGCCCGGGCCACCGTGTCCCGGCCGGTCGTCGGCTCACCGCAGTCCTCCGCCTGCACCTCCGCCGCACCGCCCCCTTGACCACCGGCCGGGCACCCCTGCCCCCGCCCCGTCGCCCGCGCGACGGCGCGACGGCCGACGACGGGAGTGATCATGTCCGGGTCCCACACCCCCGCCCCCCAGGCCGTGCCGTTCTCGGCCGTGCCGCCGGCCGCCGGTCTCTACGACCCGGCCAACGACTCGGACGCCTGCGGCGTCGCCCTCGTGGCCGACGCCCGGGGCCGCAGCTCGCGCTCGATCGTGGCCGCCGGCCTGACCGCGCTGCACAACCTCGACCACCGCGGCGCCGCCGGCGCCGAGCCCAACTCCGGGGACGGCGCCGGGATCCTCACCCAGGTGCCCGACCGGCTGCTGCGCGCCAGCGTCGACTTCGACCTGCCGCCGGTGGGGGAGTACTCCGTCGGCATCGCCTTCCTGCCCGTCGACGCCGAGGAGCGGGCCGCCCGCCACGCCGACGTCGCGCGCATCGCCGCCGAGGAGGGCCTGACCGTCCTCGGCTGGCGCGACGTGCCGGTCGACCCCGACGGCGCCGACCTCGGGCCCACCGCCCGCGCGGTCATGCCGCACTTCGCCCAGCTCTTCGTCGCCGAGACCATGGGCGCCCGCGCCGACGCGGCGGCGTTCGGCGGCCCGGTGTCGGTCAACGGCGTCACCCGCCTCGAGCGGCGCTCCTTCGTGCTGCGCAAGCGCGCCGAGCGGGAGGCCCGCGAGGCCGGCAGCTCGATGTACGTGGTGTCGCTGTCCTCGCGCACCATCACCTACAAGGGCATGCTGACCACCGACCAGCTGCCGGCCTTCTTCCCCGACCTGCGCGACGAGCGCTACGAGTCGGCGATCGCCCTGGTGCACAGCCGGTTCTCCACCAACACCTTCCCCAGCTGGCCGCTGGCCCACCCGTTCCGGTTCATCGCCCACAACGGCGAGATCAACACCATCAAGGGCAACCGCAACCGGATGCGCGCCCGCGAGGCCAAGCTCGAGACCGAGCTGTTCGACGGCCCCGCCGGCCCGGCCGCCGAGCTCGGCCTGGAGCGGGTCTTCCCGGTCACCGCGAGCGACTTCAGCGACTCGGCCACCTTCGACGAGGTGCTCGAGCTGCTGCACCTGTCGGGCCGGTCACTGCCGCACGCCGTCCTGATGATGATCCCGGAGGCGTGGGAGAACCACGACGAGATGGACCCGGCCCGCCGGGCCTTCTACCGGTTCCACTCCTCGATCATGGAGCCCTGGGACGGGCCGGCCTGCGTGGCGTTCACCGACGGCACGATCGTCGGCGCGGTCCTCGACCGCAACGGCCTGCGCCCGGGGCGCTGGTGGCGGACGAAGGACGACCTGGTCGTGCTCGCCAGCGAGGCCGGCGTGCTGGAGATCCCGGCGGGTGACGTCGTCGCCAAGGGCCGGCTGCAGCCGGGCCGGATGTTCCTCGTCGACACCGCCTCCGGGCGGATCGTCTCCGACGAGGAGGTCAAGGGCGCCCTGGCCGCCGAGCACCCCTACGAGGACTGGCTGCACGCCGGCCTGGTGCACCTGCCCTCGCTGCCCGAGCGGCGGCGGGCCCGGCCCAGCCACGAGTCTGTCGTCCGCCGGCAGCTGCTGTTCGGCTACACCGAGGAGGACCTGCGCGTCCTGCTCACCCCGATGGCGTCCTCGGGCGCCGAGCCGATCGGCTCGATGGGCACCGACACCCCGATCGCGGCGCTGTCGGACCGCTCCCGGCTGCTCTACGACTACTTCGGGCAGCTGTTCGCCCAGGTGACCAACCCGCCGCTGGACGCCATCCGCGAGGAGCTGGTGACCAGCCTGGGCCGCACCTTCGGTCCCGAGCAGAACCTGCTGAAGGCCACCCCCGCGTCCTGCCGGCAGGTGTTCCTGCCCTACCCGGTCATCGACAACGACGAGCTGGCCAAGATCCTGCACATCGACGACGACGGCGACCTGCCCGGCTTCGCCGCGGTGCGGATCACCGGCCACTTCGACGTCACCGGCGGCGGGCCCGCGCTGGTGCAGGCGGTCGAGGAGCTGCGCAGCAAGGTCAGCCGGGCGATCGCGGCCGGCGCGCGGGTCATCGTGCTCTCCGACCGCGACTGCGACGAGCGGCGGGCGCCGATCCCGTCGCTGCTGATGACCGCCGCCGTCCACCACCAGCTGGTGCGCGAGCGCACCCGCATGGAGGTCGGCCTGGTCGTCGAGTCCGGCGACTGCCGCGAGGTGCACCACGTCGCGCTGCTGCTCGGCTACGGCGCGGCCGCGGTCAACCCCTACCTGGCCTTCGAGTCGATCGAGGACCTCATCCGCGACGGCGTGCTCACCGGCGTCCAGCCGGCGCAGGCGGTGCGCAACGTGGTCAAGGCGCTGGGCAAGGGCGTCCTGAAGGTCATGAGCAAGATGGGCATCAGCACCGTCGGCTCGTACACGATGGCGCAGATCTTCGAGGCGGTCGGCCTGTCACAGGAGGTCGTCGACGAGTACTTCACCGGCACCTCCGCGCCCCTGGGCGGCGTGGGCGTCGACGTGCTCGCCGAGGAGGTCGCCATGCGGCACCGGCGCGCCTACCCGGAGAACCCGACCGAGCGGGCGCACCGCCGGCTGGAGACCGGCGGGGAGTACCAGTGGCGCCGCGAGGGCGAGGTGCACCTGTTCAACCCCGAGACGGTGTTCCTCCTGCAGCACTCCACCCGCTCGCGGCAGTTCGAGGTCTTCGAGCGCTACACGCAGACGGTCGACCAGCTGTCGGAGGACGCCGCCACGCTGCGCGGCCTGTTCACGCTCAGGACCGGCGTGCGCGAGCCGGTGCCGCTGGAGGAGGTCGAGCCGGCCAGCGAGATCGTCAAGCGCTTTCAGACCGGCGCGATGAGCTACGGCTCCATCTCGCAGGAGGCGCACGAGACCCTCGCCATCGCGATGAACCGGCTCGGCGGGCGGTCCAACACCGGTGAGGGCGGCGAGGACCCCGACCGGTTCGTGCCCGACCCCAACGGCGACCTGCGCCGCTCGGCGATCAAGCAGGTGGCCAGCGGCCGCTTCGGCGTCACCAGCGAGTACCTGGTCAACTCCGACGACATCCAGATCAAGATGGCGCAGGGCGCCAAGCCCGGCGAGGGCGGCCAGCTGCCCGGCGGCAAGGTCTACCCGTGGGTCGCCCGCACCCGGCACTCGACGCCGGGCGTCGGCCTCATCAGCCCGCCGCCGCACCACGACATCTACTCGATCGAGGACCTCAAACAGCTGATCCACGACCTGAAGAACGCCAACACCGAGGCGCGGGTCAACGTCAAGCTGGTCGCCGAGGTCGGCGTCGGGACGGTCGCGGCCGGCGTCAGCAAGGCCCACGCCGACGTGGTGCTCATCTCCGGGCACGACGGCGGCACCGGGGCCGCGCCGCTGACCTCGCTGAAGCACGCGGGCTCGCCCTGGGAGCTGGGCCTGGCCGAGACGCAGCAGACGCTGCTGGCCAACGGCCTGCGCGACCGGATCGTGGTGCAGGTCGACGGCCAGATGAAGACCGGCCGCGACGTCATGGTCGCGATGCTGCTCGGCGCCGAGGAGTACGGCTTCGCCACCGCCCCGCTGGTCGTCTCCGGCTGCATCATGATGCGGGTCTGCCACCTCGACACCTGCCCGGTCGGCGTGGCCACCCAGAACCCGGAGCTGCGCAAGCGGTTCACCGGCCGGCCCGAGTTCGTGGTGACCTTCTTCGAGTTCCTCGCCGAGCAGGTGCGGGGCTACCTCGCCGAGCTGGGCTTCCGCTCGGTCGACGAGGCCGTCGGCCACGTCGAGCTGCTCGACACCCGGAACGCCGTCGACCACTGGAAGGCCCGCGGGCTGGACCTGTCCCGGATGCTGGCGCTGCCCGAGCTGCCCGAGGGGACGCCGCGGCGCGCCGTCCGCACCCAGGACCACGGCCTCGACGTCGCCCTGGACCAGACGCTGATCCAGCTGTGCGAGGGCGCCCTGCTCGACGCGCGGCCGGTCACCCTCGAGCTGCCGGTGCGCAACGTGAACCGCACCGTCGGCACGATGCTCGGCTCGATGGTCACCCGCCGCTTCGGCGGCGAGGGCCTGCCCGACGGCACGATCGACCTGACCTTCACCGGGTCGGCCGGCCAGTCCTTCGGCGCCTTCGTGCCGCGCGGGATCACCATGCGGCTGCTCGGGGACGCCAACGACTACGTCGGCAAGGGACTGTCGGGCGGGCGCATCGTGGTCCGCCCGGCGCGCGAGGCGACCTTCGCCGCCGAGGACAACGTCATCGCCGGCAACGTCATCGGCTACGGCGCGACCGGCGGGGAGCTGTTCCTGCGCGGCCGCGTCGGTGAGCGGTTCTGCGTGCGCAACTCCGGCGCGCTGGCCGTCGTCGAGGGCGCCGGCGACCACGCGCTGGAGTACATGACCGGCGGCCGCGCGGTGATCCTCGGGCCGACCGGGCGCAACGTGGCGGCCGGCATGTCCGGCGGCATCGGCTACGTGCTCGACCTGGCCCGCCACCGGGTCAACCCCGAGATGGTGGACGTCGAGCCGCTGGACGTGGCGTCCGCGCAGTGGCTGCGCGAGGTCCTGGTCCGCTACCAGGCCGAGACCGAGTCGCCGGTGGCCGCCGCGCTGCTGGCCGACTGGGGCCGCTGGTCCGGGCAGTTCAGCACGATCATGCCGCGCGACTACCGCCGCGCACTCGAGGCCCGGCGCGCCGCCGAGGCCGCCGGTACCGACGTCGACCGAGCAGTGATGGAGGCCGCACGTGGCTGACTCCACGGGGTTCCTGAAGTACGAGCGGGCCATGCCGCCGCGGCGGCCCGTCGACGTCCGCATCCTGGACTGGAAGGACGTCTACCTCTCCCGGCAGAGCGGGGAGGACGCGGTCTACCCGGTCGCGGCGCTGCGCCAGCAGGCCGCCCGGTGCATGGACTGCGGCATCCCGTTCTGCCACCACGGCTGCCCGCTGGGCAACCTCATCCCGGAGTGGAACGACCTCGCCCGCCGCGACGACTGGCGCGAGGCCATCGAGCGGCTGCACGCGACGAACAACTTCCCGGAGTTCACCGGGAAGCTGTGCCCCGCCCCGTGCGAGGGCTCCTGCGTGCTGAACCTGCAGGACTCGCCGGTCACGATCAAGCAGATCGAGTGGGAGATCATCGACCAGGCCTTCGAGCGGGGCTTCGTCGAGCCGCAGGCCCCCGCCGAGCGCACCGGCCGGAAGGTCGCCGTCGTCGGGTCCGGCCCGGCGGGGCTGGCCGCCGCGCAGCAGCTCACCCGCGCCGGGCACGACGTCACCGTCTACGAGCGCGCGGACAAGGTGGGCGGGCTGCTCCGCTACGGCATCCCCGAGTTCAAGATGGAGAAGTCCGTCCTGGACCGGCGGCTGGACCAGATGCGCGCCGAGGGCACCCGCTTCGTCACCGGCGTCGAGGTCGGTGGCAGCGGTGAGGGCGACCTGTCGGCCGAGCAGCTGCGCGGCGAGTTCGACGCCGTCGTGCTCGCCGGCGGGGCCACCGTCGGCCGCGACCTGCCCGTGCCGGGCCGCGAGCTCGCCGGCATCCACCTGGCGATGGAGTTCCTGCCCTTCGGCAACCGGCAGGCGCTCGGCGAGCTCGACGACCCGCCGATCAGCGCCAAGGGGCTCGACGTCGTGATCATCGGCGGCGGGGACACCGGCGCCGACTGCCTGGGCACCTCGCACCGGCAGGGCGCCCGCTCGGTGACCCAGCTGGAGATCATGCCGGCGCCGCCGGACAAGCGCGCCGAGGGCAACCCCTGGCCGACCTACCCGATGATCATGCGCATCTCCTCGGCCCACGAGGAGGGCGGCGAGCGGCTGTACTCGGTCAACACCGAGCGCTTCCTCGGCGACGACGAGGGCCGCGTGCGCGCCCTGCTCATCCACGAGGTGCGCCGGGTCGAGGGCCGCTTCGAGAAGGTCGAGGGCACCGAGCGCGAGCTGCCCGCCCAGCTGGTGCTGCTGGCCATGGGCTTCACCGGCGCCCAGCGCGAGGGCCTGGTGGAGACCCTCGGGCTGGAGCTCGACGCCCGGGGCAACGTCGCCCGCGACGGCGAGTTCATGGCCACCGTGCCCGGGGTGTTCGTCGCCGGTGACGCCGGCCGCGGCCAGTCGCTCATCGTGTGGGCCATCGCCGAGGGCCGCGCGGCCGCCGGCGCCGTCGACACGTACCTGACCGGCAGCTCCATGCTGCCGCGCCCGGTCACCCCCACGGCGGTCGCGCTGCGCTGAGAGGGGAGCTCCCACCGAGGGAGCCCCACCGACGGCCGGGGGCCGGTCCCGCGACACCGCGGGACCGGCCCCTGCCCGTTCCACGGGCCCACAGGGGCGACCACTAGCGTTCTCCCCATGTCCCGCCGCGCGAAGATCGTCTGCACCCTGGGCCCGGCCACCAGCTCCCTCGAGCAGATCACCGCCCTCGTCGAGTCGGGCATGGACGTCGCCCGGCTCAACTTCAGCCACGGGTCGCACGCCGACCACGAGGCCTCCTACCTCAAGGTGCGCCAGGCCTCCGACCGGACCGGCCACGCCGTCGCCGTCCTGGCCGACCTGCAGGGCCCCAAGATCCGTCTCGGCACCTTCGCCGACGGCCCGGTCACCTGGGAGACCGGCAGCCGGGTGTGCATCACCGTCGACGACGTCGAGGGCACCGCCGAGCGGGTCTCGACCACCTACAAGGGCCTGGCCGCCGACGCCCGCGTGGGCGACCGGCTGCTGGTCGACGACGGCAAGCTGGCGCTGTCCGTGGTCAACGTCGACGGCCCCGACGTGTGGTGCCTGGTGGTCGAGGGCGGCCAGGTGTCGAACAACAAGGGTCTGTCGCTGCCCGGTGTCGCGGTGAGCGTCCCCGCGCTGTCGGACAAGGACGAGGAGGACCTGCGCTTCGCCCTGCACCTCTCGGTCGACTTCATCGCCCTGTCGTTCGTCCGCTCCCCGGCCGACGTCGAGCTGGTGCGCGACATCATGCGCCAGGAGGACATCAGCGTCCCGGTCATCGCCAAGCTGGAGAAGCCCGAGGCGGTGGAGAACCTGGAGGCGATCGTCGAGGCCTTCGACGGGATCATGGTGGCCCGCGGCGACCTCGGCGTGGAGCTGCCCCTCGAGACCGTGCCGCTGGTGCAGAAGCGCGCCGTGCAGGCCGCCCGCGAGCGCAACAAGCCGGTCATCGTGGCCACCCAGATGCTCGAGTCGATGATCGAGAACTCGCGGCCCACCCGCGCCGAGGCCTCCGACGTCGCCAACGCCGTCCTCGACGGCGCCGACGCGGTGATGCTGTCGGGGGAGACGTCGGTGGGGCGCTACGCCATCGGCGCCGTCCGCACGATGGAGCGGATCATCGACGCCGTCGAGAGCGACGAGGCGTGGGTGCCCGACCTGCACCGCAAGTCGCGCTCCCGCTCCGGGGCGATCGTGCGCGCCGCCCGCGACATCGCCGAGGCGATGGGCGTCAAGGCACTCGCGACGTTCACCCAGACCGGCGACAGCGCCCGCCGGCTGGCCGCGCTGCATCCCCGGCAGCCGCTGCTGGCCTTCACCGTCGACCCGCGGGTCCGCAGCCAGCTGGCGCTGTCCTGGGGCGTGGAGACCTTCCTCGTGCCCTCGGTGCAGCACACCGACGACATGGTCCGCCAGGTCGACTTCTCCCTGCTGTCCATCGGCCGGCTCCGCGAGGGCGACCGCGTCGTCGTCGTCGCGGGCAGCCCGCCCAACACCCCCGGGTCGACCAACCTCATCCGCGTCCACGAGGTGGGGACCGACTCGTGAGCGGTGGCGACCAGGCCGCCGCCCTCATGACCGTCCTCGGCCTCGAGGAGCGGGACCCCGACGTCTTCGTCGGCCGCACGCCCAGCACCCGCCTGCAGCGCATCTTCGGCGGGCAGGTCGCCGGGCAGGCGCTCATGGCGGCCGGGCTGACCGTGCCGGGGGAGCGCGGGGTGCACTCGCTGCACGCCTACTTCCTGCGGCCCGGGGACCCGCACGAGGAGCTGCGCTACCGGGTCGAGCGGATCCGCGACGGCCGGTCGTTCTCCACCCGCCGGGTGATCGCCTGCCAGCGCCGCAAGGGGGAGGACGTCGCCGTCTTCGCGCTGACCGCCGACTTCCACGGCGGCGAGCACGCCGTCGTCGCGCACGCCCGACCCATGCCGGAGGTCCCCGGCCCGGATGAGCTGCGGTCGCTGGCCGACCACGCGGCCGGCCACGGCGACCTCGCGGCGCCGGCCCTGGAGATCAGCCGCGCGGTGGAGCAGCGCCCGCTGGCCGACCCGTTCGCGCCGGACCCCAAGTCGCCGCCGGACACCCAGTCGCACGCGTGGTTCCGGGTGGCCGGCAGGTTGCCGGAGGACCCCGCCGTGCACGCCGCGGCGCTGACCTTCGTCACCGACCTCACCCTGCTGTCGGCCGGCCTGGCGCGGGTCGGCGGCGGCTGGGGCGGCCGCTACGTCGGCGCCAGCCTCGACCACGCCGTGTGGTTCCACGCGCCGGTGCGCGCCGACGAGTGGTTCCTCTACGAGACCGACAGCCCGGCGGCCTCCTCCGGCCGCGCGCTGTGCTTCGGCAGCATCTGGACGGCCGACGGCACGCACGTGGCCACGGTCGCCCAGGAGGGGCTCATCCGGTCACTGGGGGAGTGACCGGCTCCCGCTCGGCCTCCGCCGCCTGCTGCTCCGCGGCCCGGCGCTCGGCCTCCGCCGCCTGACGCCGGGCCTCCGCCGCCCGGCGTCCGGCCTCGGCCTCCCGCTCCGCCTCGGCCTTGCGCTCGGCCTCGGCCCGGGCGCGCTCGGCGGCCTGCTCGGCGAAGTCGGCGGCCAGCCAGTCGTGTCCCTCGCACAGCAGCGCCCAGGCGCGCTCGACGTGCGCCCGCGTCGTCGTCGGCGCGCCGATGGCCACCCGCAGCACCACCCGGCCGCGCACGCCGGTGTGGGTCAGGTAGACCTCGCCGCCGTCGTTGAGCCGCTCGAGCAGCGTCATGGTGGCGACGTCGGAGTCCACGTCGGCCGGCCACCGCGGCTGCAGGCAGACCAGCGACAGCGGGTGCGGTGTGACGACGTCGAAGCGGTCGTCGGCGTCGGCCCAGGCGGCCAGCTCCTGCGCCAGTGCCACCCCGGAGCGCACGTGCGCCCGCAGCCCCTCCGCGCCGTACCAGCGCAACACCGCCCACAGCTTGAGCGCGCGGAAGCGGCGGCCGAGCTCGACCTGCCAGTCGCGGTAGTCGACGACCGCGCCCGCGTCGGTGGCGGCGTTGCGCAGGTACTCGGGCAGGATCGCCAGCGCGCCGGTGAGCGCGGCGCGGTCGGCGACCCAGAAGAGGGTGGCGTCGAAGCCGGTGAGCAGCCACTTGTGCGCGTCGGTGGTGTAGCTGTCGGCCCACTCGACGCCGGCCTGCAGCGCGCGCAGCTCGGGGGCGACGGCGGCCACGCCCGCGTAGGCGGCGTCCACGTGCAGCCACACCCCGTGGTCGCGGCAGATCGGGCCGAGCTCGGCGAGCGGGTCGACGGCGGTGGTCGACGTCGTCCCGACCGTGGCGCAGACCAGCACCGGGCGGAACCCGCGGGCGACGTCGCGCTCCACCCGGGCCCGCAGGGCCTGCGGGCGCATCGCGAGGTCGCCGTCGACCTCCACGACCCGCACCGCGTCGGTGCCCAGGCCGGCGATGCGCGCGGCCTTCTCCATCGACGAGTGCGTCTCCGAGGAGACGTAGACGGTGTACTCCTCGGGCCGGACGCCGTGCCGCACGGTGCCGCCGCCGCTGGCCCGGTGCAGCGCCGCGAGCAGCGCCACGAGGTTGGCCCCGGAGCTGGAGTCCTGGACGACGCCGCCGCCGGTGCCCGTGGACCGGTAGGCGGCGGGCAGGCCCAGCAGGTCGGCGAGCCAGTCGAGGACGTGCTGCTCGAGCTCGGTCGCCGCCGGGCTGGTCACCCACGACATGCCCTGCACGCCCAGGCCCGCCGAGAGCAGGTCGCCGAGCACGGACGGCCCGGAGGTGTTGGCCGGGAAGTAGGCGAGGAACCCGGGGTGCTGCCAGTGGGTGACCCCCGGCAGGACGACGCGGTCGAGGTCGGCCAGGACGGCGGAGAACGGCTCGCCCTGCTCGGGTGCCGACGGCGGCAGCGCGGCCCGGACGTCGCCGGGGGAGACCCGCGAGCGCACCGGGAAGGACTCCAGGCGCGACCAGTAGTCGGCGATCCAGTCGACCACCTCGTGACCGTGCTGCCGGAACTGCTCGGGGGTCATGTGGGGCACGGGCTCGCTCACCCCGTCACCGTATTGCCCGCGACGAACGGGCCCCGGAGGGGTCCGTGAGGAGCGAGGCGACGCAGGACGACGACGCTGGGACGCAAGCCGCCCCGCGAGGCGGTGCGAGGAGTCGGGGCCGGAGGCCTCCGCGACGAGTGCCGGGGTGAGCTCCACGCAGGCCGGGGACGGCTCCTGGCCGCGGTGTCGGCCGGTAGGCCGACGATGAGCAGAGTGCCCCCGGTGCGACTCGAACGCACACTGCGCGGGTTTTGAGTCCGCTCCCTCTGCCGATTGGGGTACGGGGGCCGGTCACCTCACCGCGACCGAGGTCACGGCGCCAGCAGCCTAACCGGGACGCCGCCACCGCCCGTCATCGCTAGGCTCTGCGCCCGTGAGCAGCGAGCCGACCCGGGTCCTCATCGCCGAGGACGAGGCACTCATCCGCCTCGACCTCAAGGAGATGCTCGAGGAGGAGGGGTACGTCGTCGTCGCCGAGGCCGGTGACGGGCAGACCGCCGTCGACCGGGCCCGGGAGCTCTCGCCCGACCTGGTCATCCTCGACATCCAGATGCCGGTCCTCGACGGCCTGGCCGCCGCCGAGCAGATCGCCGCCTCGCGCATCGCCCCGGTGATCGTGCTGACCGCCTTCAGCCAGCGCGAGCTGGTCGAGCGGGCCCGCGACGCCGGTGCCATGGCCTACCTGGTCAAGCCGTTCTCCAAGAACGACCTCGTGCCGGCCATCGAGGTGGCCCGCGCCCGGTTCACCGAGATCGCCGCGCTCGACGGCGAGGTGCGCACCCTCGAGGAGCGGCTGGAGACGCGCAAGGTCGTGGAGAAGGCCAAGGGCGTGCTGATGAGCCGCGAGGGCATGACCGAGGCCGAGGCCTTCCGCTTCATCCAGCGCACCGCGATGAACGAGCGGACGTCGATGAAGGCCCTCGCCGAGCGGATCCTGTCGCCCGACGCACCCGTGCCCGCGGACGGTGCACCCTCCTGAGCGACGGCGGTCACCCGACCGGATCGGGCGAGGTCACGACCTCGTCACGGTTCCGGCTGTCCGGCTCCGCGGCAGTGGGCAGCAGTTAGCGTCTGCGGACTGACGGGGCCGGGCCCTCACGCCCGGCCGCGGACCGACGTACGACAACTGGGAGTTGCTGGATGCGCACGCGTACCTACGCCCGCAGCATCGCCGTCACCTCAGCCGCGCTCGTCGCCCTCACCGCGTGCGGTGGCGGGGACGACGGCGGCAGCGAGTCGGGCGGCGACGCCTCTGGTGGCGGCGAGAAGCAGGTCAACATCTACGGCACCGACGGCAACATGGGCTCCACCCTCGGCGAGGACTTCGAGGAGCAGGGCGCCCTGGCCGGCATGAAGGGCACCCTGCCGCTCACCGAGCTGTCCGGGGACTTCACCGACCGCCTCCTCCAGGTCGACCCGAACCTGGGCAACACGTTCAACTACGCGGGCGAGACCTACGACGCCATCGTCATCACCGCCCTGGCCGCCCAGCTGGCCGGCACCAACGACGCCAACGTCTTCAAGGCCTACGTCAACGGCACCACCACCGGTGGCGAGAAGTGCGACACCTTCCAGGCCTGCATCGACATCGTCAACGCCGGGGGCAACCCCGACTACGACGGCATCAGCGGCCCGCTGGCCTTCGTGGACGCCGGTGAGCCCGCCGCGGCGAGCTTCGGCATCCAGCAGTTCGGCGACGACAACGCCATCGACGACTCGCAGACCGAGTTCGTCCTGGCCGGCGACGAGGCCAACGCCACCACCGACGAGGGCCCGGCGCCCGCGGCTCCCGGCACCACCGGTGAGCAGCTCGTCGTCGGCACCCTGCTGCCGCTGACCGGCGACCTCGCCTTCCTCGGCCCCCCGGAGGTCGCCGGCGCCCGCCTGGCCGTCCAGGAGATCAACGCCGCCGGTGGCGTCCTCGGCCAGGAGGTCCGCCTCGAGGAGGGTGACTCGGGCGACGCGACGACCGACACCGCCACGCAGACCGTCGACCGCCTGCTGCAGGCCGGCGTCAACGCGATCGTCGGTGCGGCGTCCTCGACCGTCAGCCTCAACGTGATCGACCGGATCACCGCGGCCGGCGTCATGCAGATCAGCCCCGCCAACACGTCGGACCAGTTCACGACGTACAACGACAACGGGCTGTACTTCCGCACCGCCCCGCCGGACGTGCTGCAGGCCCGCGCCCTGGCCGACCTGCTCGCCGCCGACGGCAACAACACCATCGGCATCCTCGCCCGCAACGACTCCTACGGGAACGGCCTCGCGGAGAACACCCGCGAGAACCTGCTCGCCGGCGGTCTGAGCGAGGACCAGGTCGTGAACGTGATCTACGACCCCAACGCGGCGAACTTCGACGCGGAGGTCCAGCAGATGGTGGACCTCAACCCCGACGGCATCGTCGTCATCGGGTTCAACGAGTCCTCGCGCATCATCCAGGGGCTCAACGAGAACGGCATCGGCCCGCAGCGCTGAGCTGGCAGGCGCTGTGACGGCACAGCGCTGATGTGGTCCTCCTCTCGGGCAGCGGCCCGGTACCCCTCGCGGGTGCCGGGCCGCTGTCGTGTCAGCGCCGCAGGCGCTGGCCCTCCGGCGCCCAGTCGGCCGGGCGGCCGCGGTGGTTGGAGAACTCCACCGCCCAGCGCCACCAGGTCCGGTCGGGCGCGTGCTCCCAGCGCAGCAGCACGCCCACCTCACCACCGGGCAGCAGCACGGGCAGGCCCACGTGGCTCTCGTCGGGCCACACCTCGGTGCGGCGCGGTCGGCCGTCGGTGAGCTCGAGCAGCGTGACGGGGGAGTAGTCGCCGTCCCGGTCGGCCTCGCCGCGTGCGACCACGGTGTCGTCGTCAGCGGTCACGCGCACGGTGAGGCGGGCGGGGGCGGCGTGCACCAGCACGCGCGAGAAGCCCCCGGCCGTCAGCGCCCGGCAGAAGTCCAGGCCGTTCATCCCGCCGTCGGAGGCCCGGAGGTCCCATGTCCAGTTCACCTCCCCGGGCTACCCAGCACGGAGGCCGGCGCCCCTGGGGGACGCCGGCCTCCGGTGCCGTCAGGGGGTCACTGCGCCTTGGCGAGGGTCCCCAGGTAGAGCTCGATGACCTTCGGGTCGGTCATCAGCGAGCGGCCGGTGTCGGTGTAGGCGTTGCGGCCCTGGTCGAGGACGTAGCCGCGGTCGCAGATCTGCAGGCAGCGGCGGGCGTTCTGCTCGACCATGATGATCGAGACGCCGGTGGCGTTGATCCGGCGGCAGCGGATGAACACCTCGTCCTGGTAGGCCGGCGACAGACCGGCCGAGGGCTCGTCGAGCAGCAGCACCGACGGGTCCATCATGAGCGCCCGGCCCATGGCCACCATCTGCCGCTCGCCGCCCGACAGCGACCCGGCCTTGCCCTTGCGCCGCTCGCCGAGCAGCGGGAAGAGGTCGACGACGTAGTCGAAGCGGTCCTTGAACGTCTTCGACCGCAGGTAGACGCCCATCTGCATGTTCTCCTCGATGGTCAGCGAGGGGAACACGTTGTTGTTCTGCGGCACGTAGCCCACACCGAGCGAGACCAGCCGGTGCGCCGGGGCGGAGGTGATGTCCTCACCCCGCAGCGACACCTGCCCCGAGCGCACGGGGATGAGCCCGAAGAGGGTCTTGAGCAGCGTCGACTTCCCGGCCCCGTTCGGGCCGATGATGCCGACGAGCTCGCCCTCCTGCAGGTAGAAGTCGCACCCGCGCAGGATGTTGACGCCGGGCACGTAGCCGGCGACCAGGTCGTCGGCGCGCACCAGGGCGCCCTCGGCCAGGCGCAGGTGCTCCTCCCGGGTGGCGGCCTTCTCCGCCGGGGAGAGCTCGGCGCTCCCGGCGGCCGCCTCGTCGGCGCGGGTGACGTCCTCGCCGGACTCGTCGACCTCGAACAGCGGCTCGCTCATCGTCCCTCTCCCCGGGTGGTGGTGTCGGAGTCGATGACCTCACCGTTCTCCTCGTGCGCGATCCGCCGCTCGGCCTCGGCGAGGACCTGGTCCTCCTCCTCGACGGTGAGCGGCGCGTCGTGGTGCGCGCCGAGGTAGGCGTCGACGACGGCCTGGTTCTGGCTGATCGACTCCGGCGGGCCCTCGGCGATCACCCGGCCGGCGGCCATGACGACGACCCAGTCGCTGATGTCGCGGACGACGTCCATGTCGTGCTCGACGAAGATCACCGTCATGCCCTCCTCGCGGAGGTCCTTGACGTGGCCGAGCAGGCTCTGGGTGAGCGCCGGGTTCACGCCGGCCATCGGCTCGTCGAGCATGACGACCTGCGGGTCGCTCATCAGCGCCCGCGCCATCTCCAGGAGCTTGCGCTGACCGCCGGAGAGGGTGCCGGCGAACTCGTCCTTCTTGGCGTCGAGCTTGAACCGCCGCAGCAGGTCCAGCGCCTTCTCGGTGTTCGCCTTCTCCTGCGACCGCCAGGTGCCGGGCACCAGGGCGCGCAGGAAGCTCTCGCCCCGCTGCCCCTGGGCGCCGAGCAGCATGTTCTCCAGCACCGTGAGGCGCGAGAGCGCCTTGGTGAGCTGGAAGGTGCGGACGACGCCGAGCCGGGCCACCTGGTGCGGCGCCAGCTTGCCCAGCGGGCGCCCGTCGAACGACCAGGTCCCGGTGTTGGGCTGGTCGAACCCGGTGAGCAGGTTGAACAGCGTCGTCTTGCCGGCGCCGTTGGGCCCGATCAGGCCGGTGATGCCGCCGCGCTGGACCTCCAGGCGGTCGACCGACACCGCGGTCAGGCCGCCGAAGGTGCGGGTGACGTTCTCGACGACGATCGCCGGGTCGGGCTTGGCGACGCCGACCTCCCACGGCACGTCGCGCAGCGCGGCCTGGGCCAGCCGCTGGGGCGCGCGGCCGCCGGCCGGGGAGCCCTTGCCCAGCGACGCGGCGTGCGCGCCGGTGGGGGTGTTCTCAGCGGGCATCGAGCATCACCTCTCGTCGGTCGCCGAAGATGCCCTGCGGCCGGAAGACGAGCAGCAGCATCAGGCCCAGCCCCACCAGGACGAAGCGGATCTGCGCCACGTCGGTGGCGGAGAGCAGTCCCTCGGGGATGATCCCGTTGCTGATCAGTGCCCGCAGACCGGTGTCGGCGAACTGGATCACGAACAGCAGGATGACCGCGCCCACCACCGGGCCGAGGACGCGGGCGGCGCCGCCCAGGATGAGCACGGCGTAGGCGAGGAACGTGTTGGCGTTCTGGAACTGGTCGGGGTTCGCCGCGCCGGTGCCCACCACGTACACCATCCCACCGAGGGCGCCGATGACGCCGCCGAGCACCAGCGACTGCATCTTGTAGAGGTAGACGTTCTTGCCCAGCGCGCGGACGGCGTCCTCGTCCTCGCGGATGGCCTTGAGCACCCGGCCCCACGGACTGCGCACGAGCAGCCACACGAGCAGGCACAGCAGCGCCACCAGCACCCAGCCGACCAGCGCCACCCACAGCTCGCCGCCGCTCCACCGGGTGCCCAGGATCGAGTACCGCTGACCGGTGTCCCACGGCGCGAGGGAGACGAAGTCGCCGTTGAAGGCGGACAGGCCCCGCGTGCCGCCGGTGACCCCGCTGGCCGACACCGACCGGAAGAGCAGTCTCAGTCCCTCCGCCGTCGCGATGGTCGCGATGGCGAGGTAGTCCGCCCGCAGCCGCAGGGTCGGCAGGCCCAGCAGCAGCGCCAGGACGACGGCCGCGCCCAGGCCGACGAGCACGCCG
The DNA here is from genome assembly GCF_003002915.1 of Geodermatophilus tzadiensis. Classification (GTDB taxonomy): domain Bacteria; phylum Actinomycetota; class Actinomycetes; order Mycobacteriales; family Geodermatophilaceae; genus Geodermatophilus; species Geodermatophilus tzadiensis. The sequence continues at coordinate 182,640 of NZ_PVTG01000003.1, forward strand.
ACCCAGAAGTTCAGGCCCCACTGGCTCACCGAGATGGCGATGCCGAACCCGCCGAGCAGGGCGAAGCCGATCTGGCCGAAGTTCAGCAGGCCGGTGTAGCCGAAGTGCACGTTGAGGCCGATGGCCAGCAGCGCGAAGAACACCGCCTGGAAGCCGAGCGCCGACTTGCCGGCGACGGCGAGCGCGTTGATGAGGTCGCCCATGGCTCAGCCGATCCGTGCGCGGCTGCCCAGGATCCCCTGGGGCCGGATGACGAGGATGACGATGAGGAGCAGCAGCCCGCCGACGTACTTGACGTCGTTCGGGATGACCAGCGTCGACATCTGCACGAAGACGCCGACGATGACGCTGCCCACCAGGGCGCCGTAGGCCGTGCCCAGGCCGCCGAGCGTGACGCCGGCGAACATCAGCAGCAGCAGCTGGAAGCCCATGTCCCAGCGGACCTGGTCGGACAGCCCGAGCAGCACGCCGCCCAGGGCCGCGAGCGAGCCGCCCATCATCCAGACGACCAGGATCACCCGGTTGACGTTGATGCCCGACGAGGCGGCCAGGTCGCGGTTGTCGGCGACCGCGCGCATGGCCTTGCCGATCTTCGTGCGCTGCAGCATCACGGCCACCAGCACCAGGACGACGACCGAGATGACGATCGACACCAGGGACTGGTTGGTCAGGCGGAACAGGCCGTAGTCGACCGCCCGCGAGGCGCCCAGGCCCGTGTAGGGGTTGGAGTCACCGCCGTAGAGGATCTGGATGAGGTAGCGCAGCAGCAGCGACAGGCCGATCGAGACGACCAGCGCGGCGACCAGGCCGGTGCCACGACGGCGCAGCGGCCGCCACAGGCCGAGTTCGTTGAGGGCGCCGAAGGCCGCGCCGCCGATCATGGCGATGATCGCGGCCGGGATGATCGGCACGCCCAGGCCGACGTTGACCCACCAGGCGAACAGCGCGCCGATGGTCACCAGCTCGCCGTGCGCGAAGTTGGTCAGGCCGGTGGTGCCGAAGATCAGCGACAGGCCGACCGCGGAGATCGCGATGAGCAGGCCGAAGCGCAGGCCGTCGACGAACAGCTGGATGGCGCGGACGTTGCCGCCGCCGGACCCGGTGCTGCCGTCGTTGAGGCCGAACTGCACCGGCTGGCGCCGTCCGGCGTCGACGGTGATCGTGCGGCTGTCCTCCCCGGTGATGACCACGCCGTCGGGGAGCGAGTCGGCGTCGATGGAGACGACGTACTGGCCGGGACCGGGGAGGTCGACGGCGAAGCGGCCCTCGTCGTCGGTCTCGGCGGTGTCGACGTCGTCGCCGTCGGCGGTGGTGACGGTGACCTCGATGCCCTCGATGGGGCCGCTGCGGCTGGTCTGCAGGGTGCCGATGACCTGCTCGCCCTCGGCGCCGGCGGTGCCGGGGACGAGGACGGCCAGGCCGCACGCGGCGACGAGGACCAGCAGGAGCCGGAGCAGCACCCGGCTGGCGGCCGTCCCGGGGCCGGAGCGGATCGCGCCCCGGGCGTCCCTGGTCCGCCCGGCACGGGCTGACGGGTGCCTCACACAACCTCCCTGGTCGTGGCAGTGGAGTCCGGACGGTAACCCAGCGGCGTCGCCTTGCCGTTCCCTCGTCGCCCACCTGTGACCGAAGCGCGACACGCGCGGGTGACCGCCCGTGTGCGCGCGACCGGCGCGTCGCAGCGGCGCGCGGTCGTCGTGGGTGCAGGCTCGCGGCACCGTCCAAGGGGAGGACACCGTGTCAGGTACCGGTCAGCGGTCCGGCGTGGTCACGCGCACGGCACGTCCGGGCGACCTGCCCGCCGTCCTGGCGCTCGTGCGCCAGCACCGCGTCGAGGCGCACGCCGAGGGCGTCCTCACCGGGCAGACGCCCGGCGCCGCGGCCGCCGCGGGCTTCCGCCGGCTGCTGGCCGACCCCGCGCACGTCGTCGTCCTGGCCGTGCTGCCCGGCGCGAACGCGCGGGACGGCAGCGGGTCGGCCGGGGAGGTCGCCGTCGGCCTGGCGGTGCTCGGGCTCGACCCGCTCTCCGCGCTGCTCGGCGTCCCCCAGGTGACCGTCGACAACCTCGTCGTGCACCGGGACCACCGGCGGCGCGGGGTCGGGGCGGCGCTGCTGGCCGCGGCCGCCGCGCACGCCGGCGACGTGGGCGCCGAGCACGTCGTGGCCGCGGTCGGGGGGCACGAGGCCGAGCGGCAGCGGTTCTTCGCGCGGATGGGGTTCGCGCCGCTGACCACCCGGCGGATCGTGCCGCGGGAGACGCTGCTGCGGTCGCTGGCCGCCTGGCAGCGCGGCGGGGTGCCGGTGCCGCGGCGGCCGGTGCCGCGCCGCCGTCCGGTCCCGCGCGGCCTGGTCCCCTACGGCGCGGTGGCCGAGGGCTGACCCGGGGGCGCTAGAGGATCGCGCAGGTCAGCCGGGCGCTGGCCGTCGTCCGCCCCCGGTCGTCGGTGACCTCGACGAGGAAGGTCGACAGCGTCCGGCCGCGGCGCACCGGCGTGCACACGGCGGTCACCGTGCCCGCGGTGGCCGCCCGCAGGTAGCTGGCGTTGAGCTCCACGCCCACGACCCGCCGGCCCGGGCCGGCCCCGATCACGGCCGCCCAGGACCCCAGGGACTCCACCAGCGCGCAGGTGGCGCCCCCGTGCAGCAGGCCGTAGGGCTGCTCGTTGCCCGCGACCGGCATCGTCGCCACCAGCCGGTCGGGGGAGTAGTCGACGATCTCGATGCCCAGCTTGTCGTCGAGCGGGCTGCGGGCCACCGCCGGCAGCCAGTCCGGAGGAGACGTCGTCACACCGGGCACGGTAACCAGCGCCGGCGGTGACCCCCGGCGCGGGCCCTGACCGTCGGCGCCCGGAACTAGGATCGCGGCGATGTCCGCACCGGTGACCACCCCCGCGCCCACCGCCCCCTCGAGTCCCGGGACGCGGCCGCGGCTGCTGCTCCTCGACGGGCACTCGCTGGCCTACCGCGCCTTCTTCGCCCTGCCGGTGGAGAACTTCTCCACCACGACGGGCCAGCCGACCAACGCCGTCTACGGCTTCACGTCGATGCTGATCAACGTGCTGCGCGACGAGCAGCCCACGCACCTGGCGGTCGCCTTCGACGTCGGCCGCAAGACCTTCCGCAGCGAGATCTACGCGGAGTACAAGGCCAACCGCACCGAGAGCCCGACCGACTTCCGCGGCCAGGTCAGCCTCATCCAGGAGGTGCTGGGCGCGCTGCACGTCCCGGTGGTCACCGCGGAGGGCTTCGAGGCCGACGACGTCATCGCCACGCTCACCGTGCAGGCCGTCGAGCAGGGCATGGACGTGCTCATCTGCACCGGCGACCGGGACGCGCTGCAGCTGGTGGACGAGCACGTCACCGTGCTCTACCCGCGCAAGGGCGTCTCCGACCTGACCCGGTTCACCCCGGAGGAGGTCGAGGCCCGGTACGGGCTGACACCGCGCCAGTACCCCGACTTCGCGGCGCTGCGGGGCGACCCGAGCGACAACCTGCCCAGCATCCCGAGCGTGGGGGAGAAGACCGCGGCCAAGTGGGTCCGCGAGTACGGCTCCCTCGACGAGCTCGTCGACCGGGTCGACACGGTGAAGGGCAAGGTCGGCGAGAAGCTGCGCGAGCACCTGTCCTCGGTGCTGCAGAACCGCCGGCTCACCGAGCTCGACCGGCAGGTGCCCCTCGAGGTGGGCCCGCAGGACCTCGCCGTGCGCCCCTGGGACCGCAACGAGGTGCACACCCTCTTCGACAACCTGCAGTTCCGGGTGCTGCGCGACCGGCTGTTCGCCACGCTGACCAGCGCCGAGCCCGAGGTCGAGGGCGGCTTCGACGTCACCGCCGACGACGTCCCCGCCGGGGAGCTGGCCGCGTGGCTGGACGCGCACGCCCGCACCGGGCGCACCGGCGTGGTCTTCCGCGGCACCTGGGGGCGGGGCACCGGCGAGCTGACCGGCCTGGCGCTGGCCGCCGCCGACGACCACGCCGTCTTCGTCGACGCCGGCCCCGACCTCGACGCCGCCGACGAGCGGGCGCTGGCCGACTGGCTGGCCGACCCGGCCACGGAGAAGGTCGCCCACGACGTCAAGGGCCCGCTGCTGGCGGTGTGGGCGCGCGGCTGGGACCTGCAGGGCCTGGTGAGCGACACGGCGCTGGCCGCCTACCTGGCGCTGCCCGGCCAGCGGTCCTTCGACCTGGGTGACCTGGCGGTGCGCTACCTGCGCCGCGAGCTCAAGGACACCGCCGCCCCCGACAGCCAGCTCACCCTCGACGGGATGGGCCCGAGCGAGGCCGACCTCGCCGCCGAGGCCGCGCACGCCGACGTGCTCAAGGCCGTCGCGGTCAACGACCTCTCCGACGCCCTCGAGCAGGTGCTCGGGCAGCGCGGCGGCGACTCCCTGCTCGGCGAGATCGAGCTGCCGCTCACCCGCGTGCTCGCCGGCCTGGAGCGCACCGGCATCGCCGTCGACACCGACCTGCTGCACGAGCTGCAGCGCGAGTTCGCCGAGGGCGTGGCCGCCGCGGCCGCCGAGGCCTACGCCGTCATCGGGCACGAGATCAACCTGGGCTCGCCCAAGCAGCTGCAGGCGGTGCTGTTCGACGAGCTGGGCCTGCCGAAGACCAAGAAGATCAAGAGCGGCTACACCACCGACGCCGACGCGCTGACCTACCTGCTGGCGCAGACCGGGCACCCGTTCCTCGAGCACCTGCTGCGCCACCGCGACGTCACCCGGCTGCGCACGGTTCTCGACGGCCTGATCCCGATGGTCGACGACGTCGGCCGCATCCACACCACCTACCAGCAGACGATCGCCGCCACCGGCCGGTTGTCCTCCACCGACCCGAACCTGCAGAACATCCCGATCCGCACCGCCGAGGGCCGGCGGATCCGCCAGGCGTTCGTGGTCGGCCAGGGCTTCGAGTCGCTGATGACCGCCGACTACAGCCAGATCGAGATGCGGATCATGGCCCACCTGTCCGGCGACGAGGGGCTCATCGAGGCCTTCACGTCGGGGGAGGACCTGCACTCCTTCGTCGCGTCCCGGGCCTACGACATCCCGATCGAGGACGTCGACCCGGAGATGCGCCGCCGGATCAAGGCGATGAGCTACGGCCTGGCCTACGGGCTCTCCGCCTACGGCCTGGCCCAGCAGCTGCGCATCTCCACCGAGGAGGCGCGCGAGCAGATGCACGCCTACTTCGAGCGCTTCGGCGGGATCCGCGAGTACCTCGACGGCGTCGTCGACGACGCCCGCCAGACCGGCTACACCGAGACGACGCTGGGCCGCCGCCGCTACCTGCCCGACCTGACCAGCGACAACGGGCAGCGGCGGCAGATGGCCGAGCGGATGGCCCTCAACGCCCCCATCCAGGGGTCGGCCGCCGACGTCATCAAGGTGGCGATGCTCGGCGTCGACCGGGCGATCACCGCCGAGGGCCTGTCCTCCCGGGTGCTGCTGCAGGTGCACGACGAGCTCGTGCTCGAGGTGGCGCCGGGGGAGCGGGCCGCGCTCGAGGCGCTGGTGCGCCGGGAGATGGCCGGCGCCGCCCAGCTGTCGGTGCCCCTGGAGGTCTCGGTCGGCTACGGCGCCAGCTGGGACGCCGCCGCCCACTAGCAGCGGGCCACCCTGCCCTCGAGCTCAGGTCGAGAGTCAGGGTCGGTGCGCCACCAGGACCAGGGTGCCGGGGACGAGCGCGCCCCGCTCCGGGGACCACTGTCCCCACACCTCGGTGCGGCCGGGTGTCCACTCGGGCTCGACCAGGTCGTCGAGCACCAGACCGGCGCCGACGACCGCGCGCACCCAGTCGCCCACCGTGCGGTGGTGCTCGACGTAGACGGTCCGCCCCGCGCCGTCGGTCTCCACGTAGGGCCGCCGGTCGAAGTAGGAGGACACCACCCGCAGGTCGTCGGGGTCGGGGGAGTCGGGCAGCGGCCAGCGGAACGGGTGGTTGACCGACGCCGCGACACGCCCGCCCGGCCGCAGCACCCGCGCCACCTCGGCCAGCGCCCCCTCGACGTCGGCGACGAACGGCAGCCCGCCGAACGCCGAGCAGACGACGTCGACCGACGCGTCGGCCAGCGGCAGCGCCCCGACGTCGGCCTGCAGCAGCGGGACGGGCAGGCCGGTGGCGCGGTTGAGCTCGGCGGCCCGGGCCAGCATGCCGGCGGACACGTCGAGCGCGAGGACGTCGGCCCCCGCCCGGCGCAGCCACCGCGCGCAGGGCGCCGAGCCGCAGCCGACCTCCAGCACCCGGCGCCCGGCGACGTCGCCGAGCAGGTGCGCGTCGGCCTCGCGCAGCCCCTCGGGGCACCACAGGAAGTCCACGTCGCCGAGGTCGGCGCCGTGCTCGGCGAGGTAGGCCGGCGCCGCGGCGTCCCACCAGCCGCGGTTGGCCCGCGCCGACTCCTCGGGGCCCGCGGGGCGCCGCTCGACGCCGCCGGCGGCGGGGTAGCCGTCGGGGCCCAGCGGCAGCGCGGTCGGCGGGCTCATGACACGCCGATGGTGACACGCCGCGGCGGTCCTGGCGGGTGTCGACCCAGGTGGACCCGCGCGCGCCCGCGTCCGTACCATGGGGAGCGCGCCAGAGGTCTGTCAGTGCTGTGCTCCGCAAGGGGTCGGCGCGTGCCGGCTTCCCCCGCTCCCGCGGTCACCCGGCCGCGGTGTCCTGTCCCTACGCATCCCCCCGTCCGGAGCACTCGACCACATGACCTCCACCCAGGTCCGTCCTGACAGCACCCCCCAGATCGCGGTGAACGACATCGGCACCGCCGAGGACTTCCTCGCCGCGATCGACCAGACCATCAAGTACTTCAACGACGGCGACATCGTCGAAGGCGTGATCGTCAAGGTCGACCGGGACGAGGTGCTGCTGGACATCGGCTACAAGACCGAGGGCGTCATCCCCTCGCGCGAGCTGTCCATCAAGCACGACGTCGACCCCCACGAGGTCGTCACCGTCGGCGACGAGGTGGAAGCCCTCGTCCTCCAGAAGGAGGACAAGGAAGGCCGCCTGATCCTGTCCAAGAAGCGCGCCCAGTACGAGCGCGCCTGGGGCACGATCGAGGCGAAGAAGGAAGCCGACGAGGTCGTCACCGGCACCGTCATCGAGGTCGTCAAGGGCGGTCTCATCCTCGACATCGGCCTGCGCGGGTTCCTCCCCGCCTCGCTGGTCGAGATGCGCCGCGTCCGCGACCTGCAGCCCTACGTGGGCCGCGAGCTCGAGGCGAAGATCATCGAGCTCGACAAGAACCGGAACAACGTCGTCCTCTCCCGCCGGCAGTGGCTGGAGCAGACGCAGTCCGAGGTCCGCAGCGAGTTCCTCAACAAGCTCGCCCGCGGCCAGGTGCGCACCGGCGTCGTCTCCTCGATCGTCAACTTCGGCGCGTTCGTCGACCTGGGCGGCGTGGACGGCCTCGTGCACGTCTCCGAGCTGTCCTGGAAGCACATCGACCACCCCTCCGAGGTCGTCGAGGTGGGCCAGGAGGTCACCGTCGAGGTCCTCGACGTCGACCTCGACCGCGAGCGGGTCTCCCTGTCGCTGAAGGCGACGCAGGAGGACCCGTGGCGTCAGTTCGCCCGCACCCACCAGATCGGCCAGGTCGTGCCCGGCAAGGTCACCAAGCTGGTGCCCTTCGGCGCGTTCGTCCGGGTCGACGAGGGCATCGAGGGCCTGGTGCACATCTCCGAGCTGGCCGAGCGCCACGTGGAGATCCCCGAGCAGGTCGTGCAGGTCGGCGACGAGATCCTGGTCAAGGTCATCGACATCGACCTCGACCGGCGCCGCATCTCGCTGTCGCTCAAGCAGGCCAACGAGGGCGTCATCGGCGACGAGGAGCAGTTCGACCCCGCCGCCTACGGCATGGCCGCCTCGTACGACGAGCAGGGCAACTACATCTACCCCGAGGGCTTCGACCCGGAGACCGGGGAGTGGCTCGAGGGCTACGACGAGGCCCGCGAGACCTGGGAGCGGCAGTACGCCGAGGCCCAGGCCCGCTTCGAGGCGCACCGCAAGCAGATCGCCGCGGCCCGCGAGGCCGACGCCGAGGCCGCTGCCGGGGGCAACTACTCCTCCGGCGGTGACACCGCGACCGGTGGCGACACCGCGACCGGTGGTGGCGGCACGCTCGCCAGCGACGAGGCGCTCGCCGCGCTGCGGGCCAAGCTCGCCGGCGGGGAGTGACCTGCTGACCGTCGCCTGACGGTCCGATCGACGACAGAGGCCCAGGACCCGTGAGGTCCTGGGCCTCTGTCGTGTCCGCGGTCGGTCGCGGGGCACGAGGCGTCAGTGGGGGCGCGGCACCGGCGGTGGAGGGCATCGGCCCGCCCGGCTTCCCCGTCCGGGCGGGCCGAGCCCGGCTCAGGAGCTCAGAGGCTCAGGATGATGGCGAAGGCGGTGCGCGGCCGGCCGCCGGCGGCGGTCAGCGCCTGCCAGGTGTGCCGGCCGGCCGGGGCGGCGTCGAACAGCCACCGCAGGAAGGCGGAGCGCCGAGAGGTGGTGACCCCGCGCGCAGCCAGGCGCTCGCGGACGGCGGGCAGGTCGGCCACCCGGACGCCGCCGGCGCGCTCGACCCGGTGCCGGCCCGGGGTGCGGGGGGCCGCGGAGACCGTCGCGACGGCGGTGCGGGACTGCGACATCGTCAGTGCCTGCCTCTCTCGGCTGCGTCCCCCTCCGTGGGGAACCGACGGGGCGGACGTTATGAGGAGTGACGCGTGTGACTGGTGCGACGCGCCGGGCGGGTCGGGCGGGTGTTACCCGTCCGTGACCGCGCCCCGTGTGCTGGTTACGGTCCGTGCATGCTGCGCATCGGACTGACCGGCGGGATCGGCTCGGGCAAGAGCACGGTCGCCGCGCTCCTGGCGGCCCGCGGGGCGGTGGTCGTCGACGCCGACCGGATCGCCCGCGAGGTCGTCGAGCCGGGCACGCCGGGCCTGGCCGCCGTCGTCGGTGCCTTCGGCCCGGGGGTGCTGACCCCGGACGGCGCGCTGGACCGGGCGGCGCTGGCGTCGGTCGTCTTCGCCGACCCCGAGGCCCGGGCCCGTCTCGACGGCATCGTGCACCCGCTGGTGCGCGCCCGGGCGCAGGAGGTCGTCGCGCGGGCCGCCCCGGACGCCGTCGTCGTCCAGGACGTGCCCCTGCTCGTCGAGACCGGCCAAGCCGGCCAGTACGACCTCGTGCTCGTCGTCGAGGCCGACCTGGAGACCCGGGTGGCGCGGCTGGCGCAGCGCGGGCTGGGGGAGGACGACGCCCGCGCGCGGATCGCCGCCCAGGCCACCGACGAGCAGCGCCGGGCCGTGGCCGACGTCGTGCTGGACAACAGCGGCGACCCCGACGCGCTGGCCGGGCAGGTGGAGCGCTTCTGGGCCGAGCGGGTGGCACCGCGGACGCCCTGATCGGCAGGGGCCGACCCCGGGAACGCGCAGGGCCCCAGGTCGTCGACCTGGGGCCCTGCTGCGGTGGGCGATACTGGGTTCGAACCAGTGACCTCTACCGTGTCAAGGTAGCGCTCTACCACTGAGCCAATCGCCCGAGTCCGGTCTGCCGACCGGCCCGCTCCACCCTCGGCGCGGAGGCGAGGTGGAGACGGGATTTGAACCCGTGTAGACGGCTTTGCAGGCCGTTGCCTCGCCTCTCGGCCACTCCACCGCACACACGGGCGCCGGTCTCGCGACCAGCGCCCGAGGTCCCGAGCGGACGACGGGATTCGAACCCGCGACCCTCACCTTGGCAAGGTGATGCTCTACCAACTGAGCCACGTCCGCGTTGCTGTCGTACGGGGAGAACCATACCCGACCCCGCGAGGAGGTCCCACGGGGGGTCCCCGGCGGTCAGCCGGTCGCGGGGTCGGCGCCGCCGCCGGACAGCAGGACGGCCAGCTCCTGGTCCACGTCGAGGGCCGCGGTCTCCTGGCCGGTGGGCACCAGCGCCTCGGTCTGCAGCAGGAAGGCGGCGACCGTCGCCCGCGACAGCTCGAACAGCGCCTCGCCCGAGGGCGCGCGCAGGTGCAGGTAGAGCACGTCACCGCTGGTGCGCGCCGGCCACAGCCGGACGTCGCCCTCGCCGGCGGGGCGGTCCAGCCCGGCCACGAGCAGCTCGCGGCTGAGCAGCCAGGTGATCCCGTCGTCGGGGTCCCCGGCCTCCCCGAAACCGATGCGGACGGCGAACGGGTCGCGCGCCTCGTAGGTGAGGACCGCCGGGACCTCCGTCCACGACGTCGGGCCGACCAGGTGCAACGTCGTGGGGACCGAGTACCCGGGGGAAGCGTGCTGCGACATGACCTCTCCAACGACCGGCACGCCGGGATGATGCGCATCCCGGAGCCCGGACGTGTCATCCGACCGGGTGTCCGTCCGCTACCCGTTCTACGGCGTGGTGAACCGGGATCAGTGTGCCTGTCGAACGTGACGTGTGACCATGGGAGCCGTGACGCGTCCGGCACGACGTCCGGAGGGCGACTCCGGTGACGCGGACCTCGTCTCGCGCGTGCGCGCCGGTGACCGGGGTGCCGTCGACGACCTGTACGAGCGGTTCCGCCGTCCCGCCTTCGCGCTGGCCCGGCGGATCCTCGCCGAGGACACGCTGGCCGAGGACGTCGTCCAGGACGTGTTCCTCACCGTGTGGCGCGACCCGTACGCCTACGACCGCTCCCGGGGCAGCTTCTCCTCCTGGTTCATGGCGATGGTCCACCACAAGGCGGTCGACGCGGTCCGCCGCGAGGAGTCCCACCGGCGGCGGCAGTCCCGCGCCGAGGACGACCTGGCCCTGACCGCGCCGACCAGCGCGCGGGACGTCGAGGACGAGGCCTGGGCGCGGGTGGTCTCCGAGCGGGTGCGCACCGCGCTGAGCGCGCTGCCCGACGCGCAGCGGGAGGCCCTGACGCTGGCCTACTACGGCGGCTACACGCAGCGGGAGGTCGCCGCCCTCACCCGCGCCCCGCTGGGCACGGTCAAGACCCGCATGCTGGCCGGGATGCGCCGGCTGAAGGAGGAGCTGGGCGTCGTGGCCGGCGCGAGCGCCGGGGGCGCGCTGAGCGGCCCCGCGGCAGTGGACGGGGGCGCCGCCCGGTGAGCACCCGCCCCGACCCGCACGAGATCTTCGACGAGCTCGCCGTCGGCTGGGCGCTGCACGCCCTCGAGCCCGAGGACGAGGCCGTCTTCGGCGCGCACCTGCCCGGCTGCCCGCGCTGCGCCCGCACCGTCGCCGAGACCTCCGAGGTGATGGCGGCGATGGCCGGCGACCTGCCGCCGGCCGAGCCCTCCGACGACCTCCGCGACCGGCTGCGCGCCGCGGTGGAGCGCACCGAGCAGCTGCCGCCCCCGCCCAGCGCCGTCGGGGACGCCGTCGCCGGCGCCGCCGTCGCCGGGGACGGCCCCTCCGTGCCGGCCGCGCCCGCTGCCGGCCGGCCCGGCGGGCGCCGCCGCACCGACCCGCCGCCGGTGGCCACCGGGTTCCCCGGCCACGCCCCGGCGGCCGCGGAGGCCGAGCGGACGGCGTGGCGGCGGGTGCTGCCCAACGCGCTGGTGGCCGCGGCGGTCGCCGCGATCCTGGCGCTGGGCACCTGGGTGGTCGTCCTCGGGGCGGCGCGCGACGACGCGCGGTCGCTCGCCACCGAGCAGGCCGAGGTCCTCGAGTCGCTGCTGCAGCCCGGGCGGGCGGCCATCGCGCCGGTCGTCGACGACGACGGGGCGGCCGTGGCCACCGTGGTGGCCCGCGACGGCCGGCTGCAGGTGGTCACCGACGGGCTGACCGTCAACGACAGCAGCGACAGCACGTACGTGGTCTGGGGCGTGGCGGGGGAGACCCCCGTGCCGCTGGGCACCTTCGACGTGGTCTCCTCACAGACCGACCTGCGGACCGTAGGCTCCGCCTCGACCGGTCTCGACGACTACGAGGGCTACGCCATCAGCATCGAGCCCGGTCGGCAGGCTCCGGCGGAACCGTCGGACGTGGTGGCGAGCGGGCAGGTGACCAGCTGAGCGGACAGGACACGGCGCCCCCGCGGGAGCGGCGGGCCCGCCCCACCGCGGAGGAGCGGCGGGCGCACTTCGACCAGGACGGGCACCACAGCCTGCGCGAGCGGGTCGCCGAGACCCGTTGGCGCCGGCGGGTGGCCGCCCGCCGGTCGGTGGACTCCGCCTACCGCGTGGGCGTCGGGATCGTCGGCGGGCTCGTGGTCGCCGCCGGCCTGGTCACCATCCCGCTGCCCGGCCCGGGCTGGCTCACCGTCATCGCCGGCCTGTTCGTGCTCGCCACCGAGTTCATGTGGGCCGAGCGGCTGCTGGAGTTCACCAAGCGCCGCGTCTCGGCCTGGACCGAGTGGCTCGGGCGGCAGCCGGTGTGGGTCCGCCTGGCGGTGGGGCTGCTGACGGCGGCCTTCGTCTACGGCGCGCTCGTCGTCGTGCTGCACCTCATGGGCGTGCCGCACTGGGTGCCGGGGTGGGTGCCGCTGTGGCGGTGAGCGTCTGGCATCATGGTCGGCGCAGCGGGCGATTGGCTCAGTGGTAGAGCGCTTCGTTCACACCGAAGAGGTCACTGGTTCGAACCCAGTATCGCCCACCGGCACGAGGGGCCGGGCACACCGGGAGACCGGGTGCCCGGCCCCTCGGCGTTCCCGGCCCCGTCAGCGGGCGGGCCGGTCCAGCTCGCGGGCGGCGGCCGCCAGCACGGCGTCGCGCACCCGGTCGAGGGTGGCCGACCGCAGCCGCCACTGCTGCCAGTGCAGGACGACGTCGACCGGGTCGTCGAGGGCGACCAGCTCCGCGGCGGTCCCGCGCGCCTGCAGGTCGGGCACCATCCCCCAGCCCAGGCCCAGGGCGACGGCGGTGACGAAGTCCGCCGCGGCGGGGACGAAGTGCACCGGCGGGGAGACGCCGGCACCGGCGCGGGCGTGCAGGTAGCGGTCCTGCAGGTCGTCCTTGCGGTCGAAGACGACGACCGGGGCGCGGACCAGCGCCTCCGCGGTGGGCCCGGCGGGGAACCAGCGCCGCACGAACGCGGGCGTGGCCGCCGGCCGGTAGCGCATGCCGCCGAGGCGGGTGGCGGTGCAGCCGGGCACCGGCTCGGCCTCCGCGGTCACCGCGGCCATGACGGTGCCGGCGCGCAGCAGGGCGCTGGTGTGCTCCTGGTCCTCGCGGTGCAGGTCGAAGCAGACCTCGCCGGCCAGCGGCGCCAGCGCGGGCAGCACCCAGGTGGCCATCGAGTCGGCGTTGACCGCGATCGGCAGCGTGGGCACCGCCGACGACTCCTCGCCGCCGAGCTCGCGGGCGACGTCGGCGGCGAGCAGGTCCACCTGCCGCGCCAGGCGCAGCACCGCCTGTCCCGACTCGGTCACCTGCACCGGCTTGGTCCGCACCAGCAGGATCCGGCCGGTCGCCACCTCCAGCGCGCGCAGCCGCTGGCTGATCGCCGACGGGGTCACGTGCAACGCCCGGGCGGCCGCCTCCAGCGTGCCGCCGCGGACGGTGGCGTCCAGGGCCCGCAGTTGGGCCAGGTCGAGGTCCACGGACAGCGATGCTAACGACGCATCAGGATCTGTAGCTGGACTGCACTTTCGGCGGTTCGTAGCGTCGACGGCGTGCTCACCACCCCCGCCCTGCTCGCTGTCGCGTCCGGGTTCGCGCTCGGCCTGGGGCTGATCGTCGCCATCGGTGCGCAGAACGCCTTCGTCCTGCGGCAGGGCCTGCGCCTCGAGCACGTGGCCGCGGTGGTGGCGGTGTGCGCGCTCTCCGACGTGGTGCTCATCCTCGCCGGCGTGCTGGGGGCCGGGGCCGCCCTGGAGCGGCTGCCGTGGCTGGTCCCGGTGGTCTGCTTCGCCGGTGCGGCCTTCCTGCTCGGCTACGGCGTGCTGGCCGCGCGGCGGGCGCTGCGTCCCGGAGTCCTGCTGCCCGACGCCGCCGGCGTGCGCACCGGCCTCGCGGTCACCGTGGGCACCTGCCTGGCCCTGACCTGGCTCAACCCGCACGTCTACCTCGACACCGTGGTGCTGCTCGGCTCGACGGCCTCCACCTACGGCGAGCACCGGTGGGAGTTCGCCGCCGGCGCCGGGCTGGGCAGCGTGCTGTGGTTCACCGGTCTGGGCTTCGGCGCGCGCCTGCTGCGGCCGGTGTTCGCCCGCCCGGCCGCCTGGCGGGTCCTCGACGGCGTCATCGCCGCCGTGATGACCCTCCTCGCCGTGTCCCTCGCCGTCCGCGGGGTGGGCGGCGCCTGAGCGGCGCCGCCCGCCCACCGGCCGGCCGATCCCCTGGAGGACCCGTGATCGACGTCGAGCTCCCGCCCGGCCCCCCGGCGAGCGCCCTTGCCCGGGGGTTCGCCGCGTGCCTGGCCTCGGTCACCGAGGTGGCGGTGACCGACCTGCCGGCGCCCGGTGAGGACCTGGCGCACGCCCTGGGCGCCTGGCGCGGCTGGCTGGCCGGGCACGGCTCGGGGCTGGTGCCGATCGCCGACCCGGTGCGCTTCCAGTGGCCGGGGTGGTGGATCGCCGTCGTCGAGCAGGAGGACGGCGGCACGGGGGGTGGCGCGGGGGGCGGCGCGGCGGCCGTGCTGGCCTTCGGCACCCCGCCGGGCGTCGTGCTCAGCCCGCAGACGCCGGCGCTGCTCGGCCGGGCCACCGCGGACCTGCGCATCCGCGAGGCCCACGCCGTCGCCTCGCTCGACCCGGTGCCGCGCCGCGGTCCGGTCGCGGAGGTGCTGCGCGGCACCGTCGAGGGGCTCGCCGTGGCGCCGGCCGCGGAGGCGCCGATGCGGCTGCTCGACGTCGCGCACGCCCGCGCAGGCCGCGGTCTCGACGGCGACCGCTACGCGGTGGGGGCCGGCACCTTCAGCCCCCGCGCCGGGCGGCGCCCCGGCTACGACCTGACGCTGGTGGCCGCCGAGGTGCTCGACGAGCTGGCCGCGGCCGGGGTGCCGCTGGACCTCGCCGGCACCCGGCGCAACGTGCTCACCCGGGGCATCGACGTCAACGCGCTGGTCGGGCGGCGCTTCCGCGTCGGCGAGGTGCTGTGCGAGGGGCGCCGGCTGTGCGAGCCCTGCGTGCACCTCGACCGGCTCAGCGGGCCGGGCACGCTGCGGCCGCTCATCCACCGCGGCGGGCTGCGCGCCGACGTCCTCACCGACGGCGAGATCCGCGTGGGGGCGCCGGTCGTCGCCGAGTGAGCGCCTGGGGAGCGCGGAGTGGGCGCCGAGGGGCCGGGTCCCGCGGGACCGGCCCCTCGGGGTCCGGGTGGGTCAGGCGGGGCCGTAGGTCAGGTGCGCGACGCCGTTGCTCAGCTTCTCGACGTCGAGCAGCGAGAGCTTGTGCGACGTCCCCTCGGGGAACAGCCGGATGCCCTCGCCGAGCGCGACCGGGTAGACGTAGAGGTGCAGCTCGTCGGCCAGGCCGTCGGCGACCAGCGCGCGCACCAGCGTGGCGCTGCCGCTGACGTAGAGGTCGCGGTCGGCCTTCAGCTCGCGGATCCGGTCGGGGTCGTAGCCGCCGAGCGCCTCGGAGTTGCGCCACACGGCGGCGGCGTCGGGAAGCGTGGAGGACACGACGTACTTGGTCGTGTCGTTGAAGAACGGCGCGCCCGGGTCCTCCTCGACGGTCCGCGTCGACCAGGCCGGGGCGAACATCTCGAAGGTCGTGCGGCCCAGCAGGATCCCCGAGGAGGCGGCGGTGAGCGCCCCGATCGACTCGGACAGGTCGTCGGGGAAGCCGTAGTCGACGGTCCACATCGGGACGTCGACCACCCCGTCGACGGTGGTGAACTCGTGCACCCGGATGGCGCCCATGTCGTGCTCCTCGCGTGTCGGTCGGCCCTGGCGGCCGCTCGGTCGGTGTCGTGGGGTCAGACACTGGCCGATCCCGTTTCTCATCGGTGGGGGGACCCGCCGGGGGGCCGGTCCCTCGGGCGCCCCGGGTCGTCCGGGCGCACCATGGGGGAGATGGCACTGGACAGGGCCGCGCGCCTGGAGGCGGCCGTGGAGCGGGACGGCCCCACCTGCATCTGGTGCGGCCGCGCGCTCTCCGGGCAGGTGACCCCCACGACCGAGCACGTGGTGCCGCGGGTCAAGGGCGGGCCGTCGTGGCTGGAGAACGAGGTCGCCGCCTGCCGCCGCTGCAACGCCGAGCGCGGGCACACCGCGCCCGTCGAGTGGCTGGAGGAGTGCCTGCGGCGGGGCTGGCCGGCCGACGAGGCGCGGCTCGCGCGCATCCTCACCCAGCTGGCCGAGGCGATCGCCGTCCGCGGCGGGCAGCGCCGGGCCCGGCCCTACCTGGAGTCCCAGCTGCGCCGGCTGCGCCGCCGCGGTGGCCTGGCCGCCTGAGCCCCGCCGCCCGAGCCCCGTGGCCCGAACGCCCGCCGTAGCGTGGCGGCGTGAGCGCGGGCACCGTCGTCGGCATCTCGGTCTACCCCGTGCGCGGGTGCGCCGGGACGGCGCTGCCGCGCGCCGACGTCGACCCCGAGGGGCTGGCCGGTGACCGGGCCTGGGCCGCCGTGGACGAGGCCGGCCGGGTGCTGCGCGGGAGGGACGCCCCGGCCCTGGCCGGCGTCGCCGCCACCGGGGACCCGGCCGCCGACGCCGCCGCCGTCACCGCCGCGCTCGGCCGGCCGGTGCGCCTCGAGCCGCTGACCGCCCGGCCCGACGGCTCCGCCGCGGTGCACCTGGTGTCCCGGCAGGCCCTCGACCTCGCGGCCGCCGGCGTCGTCCCGGCCGGCTGCGGCGCCGAGGACCCGCGCGCCAACCTGCTGCTCGACCTGCCGGGGGACCCCTCCCGCGAGCTGGAGCGGGCGTGGGTGGGCCGCCGGCTGCGGCTCGGCTCGGCGGTGCTGGAGGTCACCCGCCTGCCGAAGCACTGCCTGGGCGTGTACGCCGAGGTGGTCGAGCCGGGTGCGGTGGCCGTCGGCGACGACGTCGTCCCGGCGTAGTCGGGTCTCCGGGCCGGGGGCGGACGGTCGATAC
Organism: Geodermatophilus tzadiensis; assembly: GCF_003002915.1. Taxonomy (GTDB): domain Bacteria; phylum Actinomycetota; class Actinomycetes; order Mycobacteriales; family Geodermatophilaceae; genus Geodermatophilus; species Geodermatophilus tzadiensis. The sequence continues at coordinate 199,566 of NZ_PVTG01000003.1, forward strand.
GCTGGCCGGTGCCCGTCCCCGACGGACGGACGCCGACCGGCACCCCGAACGACCCCCAGGAGACCCCGTGTCCGCCGCGCCCACCCCCGCCGCCGCCGCCCCGATCCGGGTGCCGGCCGGGACCACGGCCGAGCAGGCGCTCAAGGACGCCGGGGTCGCGCTCAAGGGTCCCGACGGCGCCGTCGTCGTCCGCGACCTGGCCTCCGGCGACCTGCGCGACCTCGCCTGGACCCCCGAGGCCGACGCCGAGGTCGAGCCGGTGGCGGCCGCCAGCCCCGAGGGCCGCGCCGTCATCCGCCACTCCACCGCGCACGTCCTCGCCCAGGCGGTGCAGGACCTCTTCCCCGGCACCCGGCTGGGCATCGGCCCGCCGGTGGAGAACGGCTTCTACTACGACTTCGACCCCGAGAAGCCGTTCACGCCCGAGGACCTGCAGGCGCTGGAGAAGCGCATGCAGCAGATCGTGAAGGCCGGCCAGCGGTTCTCCCGCCGCGAGATCGCCGACGACGACGCCCGCGCCGAGCTCGCGCACGAGCCCTACAAGCTCGAGCTGATCGGGCTCAAGGGCGGCGCCGGCGACACCGAGGGCGCCGACGTCGAGGTCGGCGGCGCCCAGCTGACCATGTACGACAACCTCGACGCCCGCACCGGCGACCGGGTGTGGACCGACCTGTGCCGCGGTCCGCACCTGCCGCGCACCTCGGGCATCCCGGCGTTCGGCCTCATGCGCTCGGCCGCCGCCTACTGGCGCGGCAGCGAGAAGAACCCGCAGCTGCAGCGCGTCTACGGCACGGCGTGGGAGAGCCGCGAGGCGCAGAAGGCGTACCTGGAGCAGCTGGCCGAGGCCGAGCGCCGCGACCACCGGCGGCTGGGCGCGGAGCTGGACCTGTTCAGCTTCCCCGACGAGATCGGGTCGGGCCTGGCGGTGTTCCACCCGAAGGGCGGCGTCGTCCGGCGCGAGCTGGAGGCCTACAGCCGCCGGCGGCACGAGGAGGCCGGCTACTCCTTCGTCAACACCCCGCACATCAGCAAGGCGCGGCTGTTCCAGGTCTCCGGTCACCTGGACTGGTACGCCGAGGGCATGTACCCGCCCATGCAGCTCGACGAGGAGCGCGACGCCGAGGGCGCCGTCCGCCGGCAGGGGCAGGACTACTACCTCAAGCCGATGAACTGCCCGATGCACAACCTGGTGTTCGGGTCCCGCGGCCGGTCCTACCGCGAGCTGCCGCTGCGGCTGTTCGAGTTCGGCACGGTGTACCGCTACGAGAAGTCCGGCGTGGTCCACGGGCTGACCCGGGCCCGCGGCTTCACCCAGGACGACGCGCACATCTACTGCACCCCCGAGCAGATGGGCGGGGAGCTGCGCAGCCTGCTCGACTTCGTGCTCGGGCTGCTCGCCGACTACGGCCTGTCGGACTTCTACCTGGAGCTGTCCACCCGCGACCCGCAGAAGTCGGTGGGCTCGGACGAGAGCTGGGAGGTCGCCACCGAGGCGCTGCGGCAGGCGGCCCTGGACTCCGGCCTGGAGCTGGTGCCCGACCCCGGCGGCGCGGCGTTCTACGGCCCGAAGATCTCCGTGCAGGCCCGCGACGCGATCGGCCGCAGCTGGCAGATGTCGACCATCCAGGTCGACTTCAACCTGCCCGAGCGCTTCGCCCTGCAGTACACCGCCGCCGACGGCTCGCGGCAGCGGCCGGTCATGCTGCACCGGGCGCTGTTCGGCTCGATCGAGCGGTTCTTCGCCGTCCTCACCGAGCACTACGCCGGCGCGTTCCCCGCGTGGCTCGCGCCGGTGCAGGTGACGGCGGTCCCGGTCACCGACGACCAGGTCCCCTACCTCGGCGACGTCGCCCTGCGGCTGCGCGAGCGGGGCATCCGGGTCGAGGTCGACGACTCCGACGACCGCATGCAGAAGAAGATCCGCAACGCCAGCAAGCAGAAGGTGCCCTTCGTGCTCATCGCCGGGGCCACCGATGCCGAGGCCGGCGCGGTCTCCTTCCGCTTCCGCGACGGCAGCCAGCGCAACGGGGTGCCGGTGGCCGACGCCGTCGACGCCGTCGCCGCCTGGGTGGCCGCCCGGCACAACGCCGACCCGACCGCCGAGACGCCGCTGGGGCGGGCGTGACCATCGGCCCGGACGGCTTCGCCGTCCCGGTCTCCAGCGACGACGGCGGCCCGGCCACCGTCTTCGAGCACCTGTGGACGCCGTACCGGATGGCCTACATCCGCGGCGAGGGCAAGCCGACCGGTGAGCACGACTGCCCGTTCTGCCTCATCCCGGCCATGCCGGACGAGGAGGGGCTGGTCGTCGCCCGCGGCGCGACGGTGTTCGCGGTGCTCAACCTCTATCCCTACAACGCCGGGCACCTCATGGTGGTCCCCTACCGGCACGTGCCCGACTACACCGACCTCACCGCCGCCGAGGTCGCCGAGCTGGGCGCGTTCACGCAGACGGCGATGCGGGTGGTGCGAGAGGTGACCGGCGCGCACGGCTTCAACATCGGCATGAACCAGGGCGCCGTGGCCGGCGCGGGCATCGCCGACCACCTGCACCAGCACGCGGTGCCGCGCTGGGGCGGCGACACCAACTTCATGCCCGTCATCGGGCTGACCCGGGTGCTGCCCCAGGTGCTCGCCGAGACGCGGGCACTGCTCGCCCGGTCCTGGCCGGCCTCGGCCCCGGTGCAGGGGGACTGACGTGCTGGGACAGGGCGCCCGCGCCGCCGTCGGCCGGTTCTGGGCGCCGGTGGTCACCCGGCTGGCGCGGGCCGGGGTCACCCCCGACATGGTCACCGTCACCGGGACGCTCGGCGCCATCGCCGGCGCGGTGCTGCTCATCGCGCACGGGCAGCTGTTCTGGGGCGCGGCCACCGTCACGGTCTTCGTGCTGCTCGACATGCTCGACGGCGCGCTGGCCCGCGCCCGCGGCGGCGGGTCGGCGTTCGGCGCGGTGCTCGACTCCACCTGCGACCGGGCCGTGGACGCCGCCGTCTTCGGCGCCCTGGTCTGGTGGTACACCGGCGCCGGCGACGACCGGCTGCTGGCGCTGCTGGCCCTCGTGGCCCTGGTCCTCGGCGTGCTCACCAGCTACACCAAGGCCCGCGCGGAGGGGGTGGGCATCCCGTGCGACGTCGGGCTGGTGGAGCGCACCGAGCGGCTGATCCTGGTGCTCACCGGCACCGGCCTGACCGGCCTGGGCCTGCCGTACCTCGTCGACGTGGGGCTGTGGCTGTCGGTCGTCGGGGGCGCGATCACGGTGGCGCAGCGCATCGCCGCCGTCCACCGCGGGGCCCGGGGGAAGGCGGCCCCGACGGCGTCGGCACCGGCGCGGTGAGCGGCGTGCGCGCCCGCGTCGCCGCCCGCCTCACCGACCTGGGCTACGCCGCCGGCTGGCAGGCCGTCCAGCGGGTGCCCGAGCCGGTGGCCCGCGGCGCCTTCGACGCGGCCGGGCGGTGGGCGGCCGGGCGCGAGGGCCGCGGGGTGCGCCAGCTGCGCGCCAACCTGCGGGTGGCCACCGGCGGCAAGCTGGACGCCGACGAGCTCGACGCGCTCACCGTCCGCGCGGTGCGCTCCTACGCGCGCTACTGGCAGGAGGCGTTCCGCCTGCCCCGCCTGGGCACCGCGCGGATCCTGCGCGACACGCTGCTGCCCGGGCAGGAGCACCTCGCCCGCGCCCGCGACCAGGGGCGGCCGGTGGTCGTGGCGCTGCCGCACAGCGGCAACTGGGACGCCGCCGGTGTCTGGCTGGTCGACTGGCTCGGCGGGCCGTTCCTGACCGTCGCCGAGCGGCTGCGCCCGGAGTCGCTGTACGCGCGCTTCCTCGCCTACCGGGAGACCCTGGGCATGCGGGTGGTGCCGCTGACCGGCGGCCCGCGGCCGAGCTCCGCCGTGCTGCGCGAGTGGCTCGAGGCCGGCGGGTCGGTCTGCCTGCTGGTCGACCGCGACCTGGGCGGCGGCGGCGTGCCGGTCGACCTCTTCGGCCGCCGCGCCACGATGCCCGGCGGCCCGGCCCTGCTCGCGGCGCAGACCGGGGCGGCGCTGCACCCGGCCGTCTCGCGGTTCAGCGAGCGGGGCTGGGTGCACGAGGTGCACCCGGAGGTGCCCCTCGACGGCGGGACCCGGCTGCGCGACCGGGTGCAGCACGCGATGCAGGGCGTGGCCGACGCGTTCAGCGACGGCATCGCCCGGCAGCCCGAGGACTGGCACGTCCTCGGCCGGGTCTGGGCCGACGTGCCGCCCGACCCGCCGGCGGGGGAGCGCGGCTGATGCGCATCGGCCTGGTCTGCCCCTACCAGTGGGACGTCCCCGGCGGCGTGCAGTACCACGTGCGCGACCTCGCCGAGACGCTGCGCGGGTTCGGCCACCACGTCGAGGTGCTCACCCCGGCCGAGCGGGAGGAGTCCCTCACCGACCCCTGGCTCACCTTCGCCGGGCGCACCGTGCCGATCCCCTACAACGGCTCGATGGCCAGCCTGCAGTTCGGCCCGGTGTCGGCGTCCCGGGTGCGCCGGTGGCTGCGCGAGGGGCGCTTCGACGTCGTCCACGTGCACGACCCGGCCCCGCCGTCGACCGGGCTGCTGGTCTGCATGATCGCCACCGGCCCGATCGTGGCCACCTTCCACGCCGCCACGGTGCGCTCCAAGTGGCTGGCCACCTTCGGCCCGCTCGTGCGGCCCTGGCTGGAGCGGATCAGCGGCCGGATCGCCGTCTCCGACTTCGCCCGGCGGGTGCAGGTCGAGCACCTCGGCGGCGACGCGGTGATCATCCCCAACGGCGTGCACGTGGCCTCCTTCGCGCAGGGGCCGACGCTGCCCGGGGTCGCCCGGGGCGGCGACGGCCCGACCGTCGGCTTCCTCGGCCGCTACGACGAGCCGCGCAAGGGCCTGCCGGTGCTGCTGGAAGCGATGCGCACCGTCGTCCGGGAGCACCCCGGCGCGCGGCTGCTGGTCGCCGGCCGGGGCGACCCCGACGCCCTGCGCGACGGGCTGGGCGAGGACCTCGCACCCTCGGTGGTGGTGCTCGGGGAGGTCTCCGAGGCCGAGAAGGCCGCCTTCCTCCGCTCGGTCGACGTGTACTGCGCCCCCAACCTGCTCGGCGAGTCCTTCGGCGTGGTGCTCATCGAGGCCATGGCCGCCGGGGCGCCGATCGTGGCCAGCGACCTCGACGCGTTCGCGCGGGTGCTGGAGGACGGCGCGGCCGGCGTGCTGGTGCGCCGCGGCGACAGCACGGCGCTCGCCCGGGCGCTGTCGGACCTGCTCGCCGACCCCGACCGCCGCGCGCGGCTGTCGGCGGCCGGGCAGGAGGCGGCCGCCGGCTACGACTGGCAGGTCGTGGCCCGCCGGGTCCTCGACGTCTACGAGACCGTCGTCCTCGCCGGGACCGGCGCGGTCACCGCCGCCGAGGACGCGGACCTCGCCGCCGCCGGTGCCCCCGACGGGGTGTGGGCGTCCCCGTTCCGGAGGCCGCGCCGCTAGCGTGGGCGGTCGTGACGCCCGGCGCCTGGTTGCTGCTCGCCGCGGGCGTCGCCGTCCTCCTGCTGGCCTGGACGGCGTGGACGCTGACCCGGCTGCGCCGCCTCGAGAGCCGGGTCGCCCGCGCCTGGTCGGTGCTCGACACCCGGCTGCAGCAGCGCGCCGCGCTCGCCGCCGACCTGGCCTCGGAGCACTCCGCGGCGCTCGGGGAGGACCGCGCCACCCGGCTCAAGACCGCCGCCCACGACGCCCGGCAGCCGCGCACCGGCGACCGCGAGCTGGCCGAGAACACCCTCGGCCGGGAGCTGCGCACGCTGCCCGACGAGCTGCCCGGGGTGCCCGCGCGGCTGCTCACCGAGCTGGCCGAGGCCGACGCGCGCATGGGCCTGGCGAGGCGCTTCTACAACGACGCCGTCCGCGACACCCACCTGCTGCGGCTGCACCGGTTCCCGCGGCTGCTGCGCCTGCACGCCGACCGCCCGCTGCCGCGCTTCTTCGACGTCGAGGACGGCCTGGACGCCGTCACCAGCGGCGCCGGACCGGTCGCCCGCTGAGGCGACCTACCATGGCGGCGGCCGAGCGCCTCCCCGGCCGGCCACCCCACGCGACCTGGAGCAGCCCGTGTCCTCGCACGCCGACGTCCCCGCCACGCCCACCACGGGCACCGACCGCGTCAAGCGCGGCCTGGCCGAGCAGCTCAAGGGCGGCGTCATCATGGACGTCGTCACCCCCGAGCAGGCCCGCATCGCCGAGGACGCCGGCGCGGTCGCGGTCATGGCCCTCGAGCGGGTGCCCGCCGACATCCGCGCCCAGGGCGGCATCGCGCGGATGAGCGACCCGGACGTGGTGCAGGGGATCATCGACGCGGTCTCCATCCCGGTGATGGCCAAGGCCCGCATCGGGCACTTCGTCGAGGCCCAGGTGCTGCAGGCCCTCGGCGTGGACTACGTCGACGAGTCCGAGGTGCTCACCCCCGCCGACGAGGCCCACCACATCGACAAGCACGCGTTCACCGTGCCGTTCGTCTGCGGCGCCACCGACCTGGGCGAGGCGCTGCGCCGGATCGCCGAGGGCGCGGCGATGATCCGCAGCAAGGGCGAGGCCGGCACCGGCAACGTCGTCGAGGCCACCCGGCACATGCGCGCGATCCGCGCCGGCATCCGGCGGCTGACGACGCTCGACGAGACCGAGCTGTTCGTGGCGGCCAAGGAGCTGCGCGCGCCGCACGACCTGGTGGTCGAGGTGGCCCGCGCCGGCACGCTGCCGGTCGTGCTGTTCACCGCCGGCGGCATCGCCACCCCCGCCGACGCGGCGATGATGGTGCAGCTGGGCGCCGAGGGCGTGTTCGTCGGCTCCGGCATCTTCAAGTCCGGCGACCCCGCCCAGCGGGCCGCGGCCATCGTGCAGGCCACCACGTTCGCCGACGACCCGGCGGTGATCGCCAAGGTGTCCCGCGGGCTGGGCGAGCCGATGGTGGGCATCAGCGTCGACACGCTGCCCGACTCCCAGCGCTTCGCCGCCCGCGGCTGGTGAGCGCCACACCCCCGGAGCGTGTCCGCATCGGCGTCCTCGCGCTGCAGGGCGACGTCCGGGAGCACCTCGCCGTCCTGACCGCGCTGGGCGCCGAGGCGGTGCCGGTGCGGCGCCCGGAGGAGCTGGCCGGCGTCGACGGGCTGGTGCTGCCGGGCGGGGAGTCGACGACGATGACCACGCTCGCCGTCCGCACCGGGCTGCTCGAGCCGCTGCGCGACGCCGTCCGCGGCGGGCTGCCGGCCTACGGCACCTGCGCTGGCCTGGTGCTGCTGGCCGGGCGGCTGCTCGACGCCCCGCCCGGCCAGCCGACCCTCGGCGCCCTCGACGTGACGGTGCGGCGCAACGCCTTCGGCCGGCAGGCGGAGTCCTTCGAGTCGCGGGTCGAGCTGGCCGGCGTGCCCGGCGGCCCGCTGTCGGCGGTGTTCATCCGCGCGCCGTGGGTGGAGGAGGCCGGGCCGGACGTCGAGGTCCTCGGGCGGGTCGTCGGCGGAGCGGCCGACGGTAGGATCGTCGCGGTGCGCCAGGGCGACGTCGTGGCCACCAGCTTCCACCCGGAGCTGACCGGGGACACCCGGGTCCACGCGCTGTTCGTGGACGTCGTGCGGCAGGCGGCCGCGGTCGGCCGGGCGGTGGCCGTCCCCAGTGGCGCCGGAGCCGGCGCCCCCGACCCCGGAGGAGAGCAGTGAGCGGCCATTCCAAGTGGGCGACCACGAAGCACAAGAAGGCCGCCATCGACGCCAAGCGCGGCAAGCTGTTCGCCAAGCTGATCAAGAACGTCGAGGTCGCGGCGCGCACGGGTGGCGGTGACCCGGCCGGCAACCCGACGCTGTACGACGCCATCCAGAAGGCCAAGAAGTCCTCGGTCCCCAACGACAACATCGACCGCGCGGTCAAGCGCGGCTCCGGTGCCGAGGCCGGCGGCGTCGAGTACCTCTCCATCACCTACGAGGGCTACGCCGCCGGCGGCGTGGCGGTGCTCGTCGAGTGCCTCACCGACAACAAGAACCGGTCGGCCTCCGAGGTGCGCACCGCGATGACCCGCAACGGCGGCTCGATGGCCGACCCGGGCTCGGTGTCCTACCTGTTCACGCGCAAGGGCGTCGTCGTCGTGCCCGCGGCCGACGGCGTGGACGAGGACACCGTGCTCATGGCCGTCCTCGACGCCGGCGCCGAGGAGGTCCGCGACCTCGGCGACACCTTCGAGGTCGTCTGCGAGCCGACCGACCTCGTCGCCGTCCGCACCGCGCTGCAGGACGCCGGCATCGACTACGACTCGGCCGAGGCCGGGTTCGTCCCCAGCGTCACCGTCGAGCTCGACGAGGAGGGCGCCGGCAAGGTGTTCCGCCTCATCGACGCCCTCGAGGACTGCGACGACGTGCAGAACGTCTACGCCAACTACGACGTCTCCGACGAGGTGCTCGAGCGCGTCGGGTGAAGGACCCCTCTGCCCCCCACCGCTCGCAGGCTCGCGGCGGGGTCCTGCAGAGGGGCCGTTCCGGTCCGTCACCAGGCGTGTCGCCGTTCCCCGTGTCGGTCGCGGCGGTTAGCCTCGGTCGAACACCAGTTCGGCCAGGGGGAGACGTCGGTGGGGAGCAGCGCCATGCGGGTGCTCGGGATCGACCCGGGGCTGACCCGGTGCGGCTGGGGCGTGGTCGACGGCCGCCCCGGCGCGCGCCCGGCCGCCGTCGGCGTGGGCGTGATCCGCAGCTCCGCCGACCTCGACCTGGAGCTGCGGCTGCTGGAGCTGCACACCCAGGTCACGGCTCTGCTGCGGGAGCACCGGCCCGACGTGGTGGCCATCGAGCGGGTGTTCACCCAGAACAACAAGGGCACCGCCACCGGCACCGCCCAGGCGGCCGGGGTCGCGGCGCTGGCCGCCGCGCAGGCCGACCGGCCGGTCGCCTGGCACACGCCCAGCGAGGTCAAGGCCGCCATCTCCGGCAACGGCCGCGCGGACAAGGAGCAGGTCACCCTCATGGTCACCCGGGTGCTGGGCCTCGCGGCCGCCCCCAAGCCGGCCGACGCCGCCGACGCGCTGGCGCTCGCGGTCTGCCACGTGTGGCGCGGGCCGGCCCAGCAGCGGCTGCGCTCGGCCGCGCTCGCCGGCGGCATCGGCGCGCCCGTGGTGCAGCGCACGCTGCCGCGCTGGCAGGGGGTGTCGCGGTGATCGCGTCGGTGAACGGCCGGGTGGCCGCGGTGTCGCCCGACGGCGCGGTGGTCGAGGTCGGCGGCGTGGGCCTGGCGGTGCAGTGCACCCCCGGCACCATCGCGCGGCTGACCGTGGGGGAGCAGGCCCGGCTGGCCACCAGCCTGGTCGTCCGGGAGGACTCCCTCACCCTCTACGGCTTCGCCGACGACGACGAGCGGCAGCTGTTCGAGCTGCTGCAGACCGCCAACGGGGTCGGGCCGCGGCTGGCCCAGGCGGTGCTGGCCATCCACCCGCCGCGGGAGGTGCGGCGCGCGGTGTCGATGGCCGACGTCAAGGCGCTCATGCAGGTGCCCGGCATCGGCAAGAAGGGCGCCGAGCGGCTGATCCTCGAGCTGCGCGACCGGCTGGGCGCCACCACCACCGACACCCAGCTCGACGGCCCGCCGCTGCCGGGCGGCGCCGCGCCGTTCACCCCGGTGGCGCCCTGGCGCGACCAGCTGACCTCGGCGCTGGTCGGGCTGGGCTGGAGCAGCCGTGAGGCCGACACCGCGCTGGCCGCGCTGGCCCCGGTGGCCGACGAGCAGCAGGCCGCCACCGGCCGGGTCGACGTCGCCGCGCTGCTGCGGCAGGCCCTGCAGCTGCTGGGTCGGTCGTGAGCGCGCCGTTCGACCGGTCGCTGACCGGCGAGGTCGAGTCCGGGCCGGGCCACGAGTTCGGCGTCAGCCCGCAGGCCGGCGACGAGGAGCGGGTGGTCGAGTCGGCGCTGCGGCCGCACTCGCTGACCGACTTCATCGGCCAGCCCAAGGTGGCCCGCCAGCTCGCGCTGGTGCTCGAGGGCGCCAAGCGCCGGGGCCGGCCGCCGGACCACGTGCTGCTGTCGGGTCCGCCGGGGCTGGGCAAGACCAGTCTCGCGCTGATCATCGGCTCTGAGCTCGGCACCTCGGTGAAGATCACCAGCGGCCCGGCGATCGAGCGCTCCGGCGACCTCGCGGCGATGCTGTCCAACCTCGGCCCCGGCGACGTGCTGTTCATCGACGAGATCCACCGCATCGCCCGGCCCGCCGAGGAGCTGCTGTACATGGCGATGGAGGACTTCCGGGTCGACGTCGTCGTCGGCAAGGGCCCGGGTGCCACCGCCATCCCGCTGGAGATCAACCCGTTCACCCTGGTCGGCGCCACCACCCGGGCCGGGCTGCTGACCGGGCCGCTGCGCGACCGGTTCGGCTTCGTCGGCCAGATGGAGTTCTACGAGCCGGCCGAGCTGCAGCTGGTGCTGGCCCGCAGCGCCGAGCTGCTCGGCGTCGAGCTCACCGACGACGGCTCGGCCGAGATCGCCCGCCGCTCCCGCGGGACGCCCCGCATCGCCAACCGGCTGCTGCGCCGGGTGCGCGACTACGCCGAGGTCGAGGCCGACGGGCGGGTGACCCGCGCGGTCGCCCGGGCCGCGCTCGCCCTCTACGACGTCGACGACCTCGGCCTCGACCGGCTCGACCGCGCGGTGCTCGAGGCGCTGGTGAGCCGCTTCTCCGGCGGCCCGGTGGGCGTCAGCACCCTGGCCGTCGCGGTGGGGGAGGAGTCGCACACCGTCGAGGAGGTCTGCGAGCCCTTCCTCGTGCGGGCCGGCCTGCTGGCGCGCACGCCGCGCGGGCGGGTGGCCACCGAGGCGGCCTGGCAGCACCTCGGCCGGCCGGTGCCGCGCGGCGGGATCCCCCTCGGAGGTGTCACAGCAGTCCCGCGTGACCCGGGTTCGTCGTCGGAACCGTTGTTCGACGCCTAGACTCGTCCGCGCTGGCGCGCAACTCGACCCCTCGGGTCGACCGGTCCCGGCCGCGCGACCTGCGGGATCGGCGACCGGTCGCCGTGCGCGCCGTGACCGACGTACCCGAGCGGTCCCGACCCGGACCGCACCGACCGCGTGCACGCGAGCGCGGTAGAGAGGCACCACCGTCGTGGAACTGTTCCCCCTCCTCCTGCTCGTGCTGGCCTTCGTGGCGCTGATCGTGCTGCCCAACCGGGCGCGCAAGCGCCAGCAGCAGCAGACGCAGTCGGCGCTGGCCGTCGGCGTCCCGGTCACCATGGCCGGCGGCGTCCACGGCACGGTGGCCGGCATCGCCGACCCGGCCACCATCCAGGTCGAGATCGCCCCGGGCGTCGTGGTGACCTACGCCCGGCAGGCGGTCCTGCAGGTGCGCCCGCCGGCCGGTGACCTCGCCGGCCCGGTGGCCACCGGCGAGACCGTCGTCGACCCGGTCGTCGACGACACGCCGTCCCGGGACGACCGTCCCGGGGACGGCCCCAGCGGCAAGACCCTCTGAGCGGAGTCCCACCCGTGGCCAACCGCGCCCTGCCCGCGCGCCGCTACTTCGCGGCGCTGGTGCTGATCATCGCCGTGATGTACGGCCTCATCTTCCTCACCGGCAGCGACCGGACTCCGCAGCTGGGTCTGGACCTGCGCGGCGGCACCACCGTCACGCTCTCGGCCCGGACGCCGGACGGGCAGGCGCCCGACCCCGAGGACCTCGAGCTGGCCCGCCAGATCATCGAGCAGCGGGTCAACGGCCTGGGCGTGGCCGAGGCCGAGGTGGTCACCGAGGGCGACTCGAACATCGTCATCTCGGTGCCCGGTGACGACGGCGAGCAGGCGCGCGAGCTCGGCCAGACGGCGCAGCTGCGCTTCCGCCCGGTGCTGGGCGGCCCCGAGCCGGCCGCACCGGCCGAGACCACCGACGGCGCGCAGCCGTCGGACGCCGCCACGCCGAGCGACGCCGCGACCCCGACCGACGGCGCGGCACCCACCGACAGCGCGGCACCCACCGACAGCGCGGCGCCGACCGACGGCGCGGTGGAGGACCCCTCCATCCCCGCCCCCGACGCGCCCGCGGTGACCCAGGAGGAGGCGGCCGCCCAGTACGCGACGCTGACCTGCTCGCCCGAGGAGGTCACCGGCAGCGTCGACCGGTCGATCGACCACGTCGCGGCCTGCAGCGAGGACGGCACGCAGAAGTACCTGCTCGGCCCGGCGATCCTCGAGGGCACCGACATCGCCGACGCCAGCGCCGGCACGCAGCAGACCACCGGCGAGTGGGTCGTGCTGCTCGACTTCAAGAGCGAGGGCCGGGCCACCTGGGCGGCGTACACCGCAGCCAACATCGGCAGCAACGTCGCCTTCACCCTCGACGGGCGCGTGGTCTCCGCGCCCACCATCCAGAACGCGATCAACGGCCAGACGACCATCCAGGGGTCCTTCGACCAGCAGAGCGCCGAGGAGCTGGCCAACCAGCTGCGCTACGGCGCGCTGCCGCTCACCTTCACCCAGGCGACCGCCCAGTCGATCTCCACCGAGCTGGGCTCCGAGCAGCTGCGGGCGGGCCTGATCGCCGGCGCCATCGGCATCGCACTGGTCTTCGTCTACGCACTGGTCTACTACCGGCTGCTGGGCCTGGTGATGATCGCCAGCCTGTTCCTGTCGGCGGTGGTCGTCTACGCCAGCCTCGTGCTGCTGGGCCGCGAGATCGGCTTCACGCTCAGCCTCGCCGGCATCGCCGGGTTCATCGTCTCCATCGGCATCACCGCCGACTCCTTCGTCGTCTACTTCGAGCGCCTCAAGGACGAGGTCCGCGAGGGCCGCACGCTGCGCTCGGCGGTGCCGCGCGCCTGGGTGCGGGCCCGCCGCACGATCCTGTCGGCCGACGCGGTCAGCTTCCTGGCCGCGGCGATCCTCTACTGGCTGGCCATCGGCGACGTGAAGGGCTTCGCGTTCACCCTGGGCCTGTCCACGGTGCTCGACCTGATCGTCGTCTTCCTCTTCACCCACCCGCTGATGGCCGTGCTGGCCCGCTACCGGGCGTTCGGCCGGAGCCGGTTCTCCGGCCTCGGCAGGGTCGACCGCTCGAGCCACGCCGCCGCGCAGGCGCCCGCCGCCGAGCGGGAGCTCGTCGGCGCCGGGTCCGGCGCCCGCCGCCCGCAGGACAGGAGCCAGGCATGAGCCGCGAGCACGACACCGAGGTGCCCGTGGGCACCGACGCCGACGAGGCCCGCGCGGGCGACGCGGCGGGATCGGCGACCGAGGACGCCGCGGCGGCCGCGGACGACGCGGCGCTGGCCGAGGCGGGCCTGCCGGCCGAGGGCGGGGTGCGCCGTCCGCAGAGGCGCGCGTCGCTGGTCAACCGGCTCTACAACGGCGAGGCCGGCCTCGACGTCGTCGGCCGCAGCCGGCTGATCTACAAGGTCACCGCGGTCGTCGTGCTCGTCTGCATCGCCTCGATGGTCTTCCGCGGCTTCAACTTCGGCATCGACTTCGCCGGCGGCAACAGCTTCCGGCTGCCCGGCACCACCGCCGAGCTCACGGAGGTCCGCGAGGCGGCCACCGAGGCCGGCGCCGACGTCGCCTCGGCCCAGGTGGTGGGCGGCAGCGAGATCCTGCTGCGCACCGGCGCCCTGGACAACGCCGGCGAGCGGGCCGTGGTCGAGGCCGTCGCCGGCACCGTCGGCATCACCCCCGACCAGGTCAGCCCCGAGTCGGTGAGCGCCGAGTGGGGACAGGACATCACCGACCAGGCGCTGCTGGCCCTCGCGGTGTTCCTCGTCGCGGTCATCGCGTTCCTGGCGATCCGGTTCCAGCCCAAGATGGCGATCGGCGCCATCCTCGCGCTGCTGCACGACCTGGTGGTCACCGCCGGCGTCTACTCGCTCATCGGCTTCGAGGTCACGCCCTCCACCGTCATCGGCCTGCTCACCATCCTCGGGTTCTCGCTCTACGACACCGTCGTGGTCTTCGACAAGGTCGACGAGAACACCCGGGGTCTGTCCGCCAGCGCCCGGATGACCTGGGGCGAGGCGGCCAACCTGGCGGTCAACCAGACGCTGATGCGCTCGATCAACACCTCGGTCATCGCGCTGCTGCCGGTGGCCGGGCTGCTGTTCGTCGGCGCCGGCCTGCTCGGCGTGGGCACGCTCAAGGACCTCGCGCTGGTGCTCTTCGTCGGCCTGGCCGCGGGCGCCTACTCGTCGATCTTCCTGGCCACGCCGATCGTCGCCGACCTCAAGGAGCGCGAGCCGGAGGTGCAGGCGCTGCGCCGGCGCGTGCTGGCCCGCCGGTCCTCCGCCGCCCGCCAGGGGACCCGCGCCCCCGCGGGCACCGTCGCCAGCGCCCGCCGCACCCGCGGCCCCGCCCGCGGCGGGGTGGCGCTGGCCGAGCGCGACCCCGGCGCGCTGGGCCCGGCGCAGGCCGACGTCGTCGTCGAGTCGCCGTCCTCGGTGGCGCCGGAGCCCGCCCGCACCCCCGGGCCGCGGGGCGCCACCGCCGCGCCGCGGCCGGGGCAGCGTCCCCAGCGCGCCGGCGGCCGCCCCGGCGCCAAGCGACGCCGGTGAGCGCACCGGAGGCCGAGCTCCCGCTCGAGGAGCTCATCGCGACGCTCGCCGTCGACGTCCCCGACTTCCCGACGCCGGGGGTGCTCTTCCGCGACCTGACGCCGGTGTTCGCCCACGGTGCGGCGTTCCGGCGGATGGTCGAGGGCCTGGCCGCGCCGCAGCAGGCCGATCCCCGCGCCGCCGCGGTGGCGCACGCCGACGACCGCGGCGCGTCCGACCCGGGCTTCGACGTCGTCGTCGGCGTCGAGGCCCGCGGGTTCCTGCTGGCCGCCGCGGTGGCGCTGCACGCCGGCGTCGGGGTCGTCCCCGTCCGCAAGGCCGGCAAGCTGCCGCGGGAGCGGGTCAGCGCCGACTACGCCCTCGAGTACGGCACGGCGAGCATCGAGATGCACACCGACTCGCTGCGGGCCGGCCAGCGGGTGCTGCTCGTCGACGACGTCCTGGCCACCGGCGGCACCCTGGCCGCGGCGCTGGCGCTGGTCGAGGAGCTCGGCGCGGTGGTGACCGCGGTGTCGGTGGTCATCGAGCTGACCGAGCTGGGCGGACGCGCGCGGCTGGCCCCGCACGCCGTCCACTCCCTCTGGGCCACCTGAGGGCGAGCTCTCCCGCCCGGTCGGGCCGCGGACGAGCTGCTCACGGCTAGCATGGGGAGGGTCTCACCTCCTCAGCCGCGCAGGAGCCGCCGTGTCCCCCGACGCGCCCGCCACCGGAGTGGCTGCCGCGCGACCCGAGGAGCCGGGCGGCACGTCGCCGGACCAGCGGGCCCCGCTGCCCAGCCGCCCCCTCGTCCGCCGTCCCGACGACGTCGGCAGCGAGCCGCCGGCCGAGGGCGAGACCAGCGCCCCCCGCCCGCGCCGGGTGCGCGACCGACTGGCCCGGCGCATCGTCGCCGGCCAGCGCGGCGGGCCGGTCCGCCCGGTGCTCGAGCCGCTGGCGGCGCTGCACCGGCAGAGCCACCCCAAGGCCGACCTGGTCCTGCTGCAGCGGGCCTACGACGTCGCCGAGGCCGCGCACGCCACCCAGAAGCGCAAGAGCGGCGACCCCTACATCACCCACCCGCTGGCCGTGGCCACCATCCTCGCCGGGCTCGGGATGGACACCACCACGCTGGTGGCCGCGCTGCTGCACGACACCGTCGAGGACACCGGCGCGACGTTGGAGGCGATCAGCGCCGACTTCGGCCCCGAGGTGGCCCACCTCGTCGACGGCGTCACCAAGATCGACAAGGTGAAGCTGGGCGACGCCGCCCAGGCCGAGACGATCCGCAAGATGATCGTCGCGATGGCCCGCGACCCGCGGGTGCTGGTCATCAAGCTCGCCGACCGGCTGCACAACATGCGCACCCTGCGCTTCCTCCCGCCGGAGAAGCAGGAGAAGAAGGCGCGCGAGACGCTGGAGATCCTCGCCCCGCTGGCCCACCGCCTGGGCATGAACACCATCAAGTGGGAGCTCGAGGACCTCGCCTTCGCCACGCTCTACCCCAAGCGCTACGACGAGATCGTCCGGCTGGTCGCCGAGCGGGCGCCGTCGCGCGACACCTATCTCGCCGAGGTCACCGCGGCGGTCACCGAGCAGCTCAAGGCCGCCGGCATCGAGGCCGTCGTCACCGGCCGGCCCAAGCACTACTACTCGATCTACCAGAAGATGATCGTCCGCGGCCGGGACTTCACCGACATCTGGGACCTCGTCGGCATCCGCATCCTGGTCGACACCGTGCGCGACTGCTACGCCGCGCTGGGCATCATGCACGCCCACTGGCAGCCGGTCCCCGGGCGGTTCAAGGACTTCGTCGCGATGCCGAAGTTCAACATGTACCAGTCGCTGCACACGACCGTGATCGGCCCGCAGGGCAAGCCGGTCGAGCTGCAGATCCGCACGCACGACATGCACCGCACCGCCGAGTACGGCATCGCCGCGCACTGGAAGTACAAGGAGAAGGCCCGCGCGGGCGGTCGCCCCAGCGCCGGGGAGATGGGTGCGGCCAAGATCGGCTCGCCCGACGACATGCTGTGGCTGCGCCAGCTGCTGGACTGGCAGCGCGAGGCGCAGGAGCCCGGCGAGTTCCTCGAGACGCTGCGCTACGACCTCGGGCCCCAGGAGGTCTTCGTCTTCACGCCCAAGGGCGACGTCATCAGCCTGCCCGGGCAGTCCACGCCGGTGGACTTCGCCTACGCGGTGCACACCGAGGTGGGGCACCGCTGCATCGGCGCCCGGGTCAACGGGGCGCTGGTCAGCCTGGACAGCACGCTGTCCAACGGCGACGTCGTCGAGGTGTTCACCTCCCGCTCGCCCACGGCCGGCCCGTCGAAGGACTGGCTGGGCTTCGTCGGGTCGTCGCGGGCCCGCACCAAGATCCGGCAGTGGTTCACCAAGGAGCGCCGCGACGACGCGGTGGAGGCCGGCAAGGAGGCCCTGACCCGGGCCATGCGCAAGTCCGGGCTGCCGCTGCAGCGGCTGCTCGGCGGCGACGCGCTGGCCACGCTGGCCAAGGACCTGCGCCACGCCGACGTCACCGCGCTCTACGCCGCCGTCGGGGAGAACCAGATCTCCGCCGCCTCGGTGGTGGAGAAGCTGATGACCGCGCTCGGCGGCGCCGAGGGTGCCGTCGAGGACATCGCCGAGACCGCCATCCCCACCCGCCGGGCGGCGCACCGGCGCCCCGCCAGCGGCGACCCCGGCGTCGTGGTGCACGGGATGAGCGACGTGTGGGCCAAGCTCGCCAAGTGCTGCACCCCGGTGCCCGGCGACGAGATCCTCGGCTTCGTCACCCGCGGCGGCGGCGTCAGCGTGCACCGCACCGACTGCACCAACGCCGGCGACCTCCAGCGCAAGCCCGAGCGGCTGGTCGAGGTGGAGTGGGCCAGCCAGCCGGGGTCGGTGTTCCTGGTGTCGATCCAGGTCGAGGCGCTCGACCGGCACCGCCTGCTCTCCGACGTCACCAAGGCGCTGGCCGACGAGCGGGTCAACATCCTGTCGGCGTCGGTGCAGACCAGCCGCGACCGGGTGGCGGTCAGCCGGTTCACCTTCGAGCTGGCCGACCCGGCCCACCTCGGCGCGGTGCTGCAGACCGTGCGCAACGTGGAGGGCGTCTTCGACGTCGAGCGCGTCACCGCCTGAGTGCGGCCTCCGTCAGCGGACGTCGCGGCGGGTCCGGCGGGGCAGCACCAGCTCCACTCGGGCGGGCAGGTCCGGCCGGCCCAGCGCCTGCCGGGCGTGCGCGATGGCGCTGTCGACGACGCGGGTGTGCAGCTCCCCGGCGTCGACCCGCCCGTCGAGGGTGACCGTGAGGGTGAGCAGCGGCGCGGTCGCGGCCCCCGACAGACCGGCGCGGGCGCGGGTGACGCCGTGGTAGCCCTCGACCTCGTCCTCGACCGCCCCGGTGAGCGCGGCGGCGTCGAGCTCGGTGTCACCGCGCCGCGGGTCGCGGGCCAGCGGCAGCCGGGTGACGCGGTCGGACCGCGCCTGGGCCAGCAGCCACCGGAGGCACAGCAGCGCCAGCAGGGCCCCGGCCACGCCGACCACCGGCCAGGCCCAGGGGCGGGCGTCCACGAACCCGGCGACCGGGGTGTCGAGCACCGGCCGGTCGGCCAGCCGGGAGCCGAACAGCCCCAGGACGACGGCGAGCGCGGCGGCGCCGGCCGCGGCCAGCAGCAGCCCGAGCAGGGCCAGCACGACCCGGTTCGCGCGGACGACGCCGCGGGCGCGGGTGCGCGGGAGCAGCGCGGCCGGGCCGGCCGTCCCGCCGGGGGCAGGGGCGGGCGCCGGGCGGTCCTCAGTGGTGGTCATCGGGCCTCCTGTCGGGTGCGGACCCGCAGCCGCGGCGTCCGGCGCAGCCGCAGCTCCTCGAGCGCCGCGGTCGCGTGGGCCTGCGCCTCGCGCCCGACGCGCGCCACCTCGTCGGCGTCGCGCAGCGCCACGCGCACCGACAGCCGGGCGCGGCGGGCCCGGGCACGGGCGGTGGCCCGCTCGACGCCGGGGGTGGCGGTGGCGGCGGCCTCGAGGACGTGGCCCAGGCTGCGGGTGGACAGCGTGGTGGTCACCGCGGGGTCGGTGCCGGTGAGCACGAGGTCGGTGCGCCGGCGGGGCGTCAGCTCGGCCACGAGGAGCAGCAGGCCGAGCACGAGCAGCCCCACGGCGACGGCGACCGCGGCGCCCGCCGACCACGGCGTCTCGCGCAGCCAGGCCGCCACCGCGCCGTAGGGCAGCGCGACCGGACCGCGACCGACGGCGGCGGCGACGACCTCGACGACGACGAGGACGCCGAGCAGCAGGCCGGCGACGGCGAGCAGGACGGCGAGGACGCGGTCGACCGCGCGCACGTCAGCTCACCCGCCGGTCACGGGAGCGCGGGCCGGGCAGGGCCGTGACCCGGATGTCGACGCCCGCGGTGCGCACGCCGGCCAGGGCGGCCAGCCGCTCGGTGACGTGCCGGCGCACCTGCTCGGTCACCTCGAGCACCGGCGCGGGCCAGGCGACCGACATGACCACCGAGACGGTCGCGACCGGCCAGTCGACGCGGGCGTCGACCTGCGGGCGGTCCTCCGCGGAGCCGACCGCGACGCCGAGGAGCCGGCGCGGCGACCCGGTGGCCCGGTCCACCTCCGCGGCGGCCTGCGCGGCGATCCGCTCCACGACCCGGTCGGCCACGACCAGCCGGCCGCGGCCGTCGAGCTCGCCGCGCGGCGCGTCGGCCACGGTGCCCGACGCGGACGCGCCCGCCGGCGTCGCGGTCACCGCCGTCCCCCGGTGCCGCTGAGGTAGGCGGACAGGTCGACGCGGCCCTCGACGACCTGGCCGACGAGGAGGCCGACGGCGCCGAGGACGGCGACGAGCAGGAAGGCGTCGAACCCGCCGAAGGCACCGGCGAGACCGAGGACGAGGCCGACCAGCAGGCCGACGAGGCTGGGGCGCATGGGGATCTCCTGAGGGGTCAGCGGAGGGGGCGGGCGCGGGGCGGGCGCCGCGGGGCGAGCAGGTGCCGCAGCCAGGCGCGCGGCCCGCGGCTGCGGACGACGGTGACCCGCGGCCGGGGCGGGGCGTCGCTCGCCGGCAGGTGGCCGGCCCGGAGCGCGGCCAGCCCCGCGGCGAAGGCGGCGGGGTCGCCGCCGACGTCGGGGTGGTGCGTGCGGATCCACGCCCGTTCCGCGCGCCGCCGGGCGCGGGCGTCGTCCGGCGCGGGGCCGCCGGGCGGGCTCACGGCGAGCCGTCCGCGGCAGCGGGGTCCTCGACGTCCTCGACGGCGACGTCGACCGGCGAGCCCGGTGCGACGGTGCCGACCGCCGCCCGCACCTGGTCGGCGACCTCCCGGACCGGCACCCCCGCCCGTGCGACGACGTGCACCGCCACCCGGGCCGGGTCGCCGCCCAGCTGCGGGCGGACGGCGACGCCGGCCACCCGGCGGCCCGGCAGGTAGACGCCCGCGCCCGCGGGGCCGGCGGTCAGCCGGGCCACCACGGGGCAGGCGGCCACCGCGGCCGCCAGCAGGTCGACGTCGATCCCGTCGACGAGGGTGCCGCCGACGACGGTGCCGGGGGACGTCACGCGACGCGGCTGGGCTGCGGCTGCTCGGCGTCGTCGTCGGTGGGCAGGTGGACGTCGTTGACGCTGATGTTCACCTCGACGACCTCCAGACCGGTCATCCGCTCCAGGCTGGTGATCACGTTGCGGCGGATGCCGGTGGCCAGGTCGGCGATCGGGACGCCGTACTCGGCGACGATGTCGATGTCCACGGCGGCCTGGGTCTCGCCGACCTCGACCGAGACGCCCTGGGAGACGTTCGGGCCGCCCGAGCCGGGGATGCGCTCGCGGATGGCGCCGAAGGCGCGGGCCACGCCGCCGCCGAGGCGGTACACGCCGTTGACCTCGCGGGCGGCCATGCCGGCGATCTTGGAGACGACGGTGTCGGCGATCGTGGTCCGGCCCTGCGAGCTGGTCAGCTGTGTGCCGGTCGAGGTGCCGGCGTTCTGCTTGGTGGCGACCGCGGTGCTGCTGGTCGACGTGGCGGTGGACGTGGTGGTGGGGGCGCTCATGTCGTTCCTCCTGGGATCCGTTGTGCGGCATCGGATGTCGTGACATCAGGTAGGACCCACCAGTTCCCGGGTCGTCACGCGCTCACCGCCGATCCGTCCTGTGATGCGCGCCACCTCGTGGTGCCGGTACGCAGGGTCACCGGCCGGCCACTGCGCTGCCGGACCGGGCGGGCGCTGCCACAGTGGCCGGGTGCACGAGGGGGCGGACTGAGCGCCGCGGCGCCGGACGCGGGTCACCACCCCGTCCCGGACGGCGAGCTGGCCGCCCGGGCGCGGGCGGGTGACGCCGGTGCCTTCGAGGCGCTGGTGCGGCGCCACCAGGCGCCGCTGTACCGGCTGGCGGTGCGGGTGCTCGACGACCGGCAGGAGGCCGAGGACGTGGTGCAGGACGTGTTCGTGACCGCCTGGCGTCGGCTGCCGGAGCTGCGCGACGACGCGGCCGTGGGCGGCTGGCTCTACCGGGCCGCCACCAACCGCTGCCTCAACCGGCTGCGCGACCGCCGTGCGCTGCCCGCCGACGCGTTCGAGCAGCTGCCGGACCCGCGCCCCGGCGACCAGCCGCAGCGGGTGGTGGAGGCCGCCGCCGGCGTGCACGCCCTGGCCGCGGCGCTGCGCGGCCTGACGCCGGAGCAGCGCGCGGTCTGGGTGCTCCGCGAGCTGCACGAGCGCTCCTACGCCGAGATCGCCGAGGCGCTCGGGACCACCCCGGTGGCGGTGCGCGGGCGCCTGGCGCGGGCCCGGGCCGACCTGGCGGAGGCGATGACCGCGTGGCGCTGACCCCCGGCGAGCCGGACCAGGCAGTGCCGGACGACGCGGTGCACGACGACGCGGTGCACGACGACGAGGTGCACGACGACGGTCCGGTGTCCGAGGTGCTGGCCGCCGCCACCGCGGCCGCCCGCCGCGAGGACGCCTCGCTGGTGCCCCCGCCGGCGCTGCTGCGGCGGGTGATGGACGCCGTCCGCGCCGAGCCGCGGCCCTCCGGGGCGCCGGTGGTGCTCTCCGCCGTCCCCGGGGCCCGGGTCGAGGTGGCCGAGGCGGCGGTGCTGCGGGTGGTGCGCGCGGCGGTGGAGTCGGCCGGCGACGTCCGGGCCGGCCGGTGCCGGGTGGCCGCCGGGGGAGGCGTGCTGCGCGTGTCGGTCGCGGTGACCGCCCGCGCCGGGGTGCCGCTGCCCGAGCTCGCGGACCGGGTGCGGGCCCGCGTCGCGGCGGTGGCCGGGGCGACCCTCGGGCTGCCGGTGGCCGCGGTCGACGTCGAGGTCGAGGACCTCACCTGACCCCGGCTCAGCGGGCCCGGGCCACCACCGCGTACAGCGGGTCGCCGGCGCCCGGGCGGGTGCGGAGCGAGACCTCGGGCTCGGTGAACCGGCCGGTGCGGCGCACCAGCTCGGCGACGATCGCCCCGTGCTGCACGTCGTCGGTGTACAGCCAGCCGCGGACGGCCTTGGTGGGGAAGCAGCGGTTGCTGAAGGTGACCGCCAGCGGGCCACCGGGGCGCAGCACCCGGCCGACCTCGGCCAGCACCTCGACGGGGCGGGTCAGGTAGTCGATCGACACGCAGCAGACGGCGGCGTCGACGTCGTCGTCGGGCAGCGGCAGCCGGGGGTCGGCGTTGAGGTCGTGCACCAGCCGCTCGGTGGCCGCCGGGTTGGCGGCCAGCTCCTCGGCGTTGAGGCCCAGCACGACCAGCTCGGCCGGCGGGGTGCGGAAGTGCGAGACCCACGAGGACATGAGGTCGAGCACGCGGCGGGGCCCCGGGGCGGCCCCGTCGATGCCGAGCTCGGCGTAGAGCTCGCCGACGGCGGCGATCGCGGCGTCGTCGATGTGGGTGACCAGCCGCGGCGGGCCGTAGAAGAGCGGGTCCGGGGACTCGTCGTCGCGGTCGAAGAAGCCCCTCGGGAAGCCGGCGTAGGGGTCCTCGTGGGAGCCGGCGTACGGGTCGGGGTCGCTCACGGGACCGGGGTCACCGACGTCAGGGTCACCGGGACCGTGGGGGCCCCGCCGCCCGGGCTGGGGTCCAGCGAGCCGTCGTTGCCGTTGGCCGCGACCTGGTCGAGCACCGCCAGCCCGGCGTCGTCGACCGTGCCGACGACGGTGTAGTCCGGCGGCAGGAGGCTGTCGCCCCACACGAGGAAGAACTGGCTGCCGTCGAGGCCCTGCCCGCTGTTGGCCATCGCCACCGTCCCCCGGGGGTAGGTCTCGTCGCCGTCGACGTCGGTGGGGAAGGCGTAGGTGGGCCCGCCCGCGCCGGTGCCGGTGGGGTCGCCGCACTGGAGCACCTGCAGGCCCTCGCTGTCGACCTCGCGGTGGCAGGCCGACCCGTCGAAGAAGCCCTCCGCGGCCAGGTGCAGCATGCTCGCCGCCGCGCACGGGGCGCCCGCGCGGTCGAGGGTGAGCGTCAGCTCGCCGAGGCTGGTGCCCACCCGCAGCGCCGCGGTGCCCTCGGCGGGCACCTCGTCCGGAGGCGGAGGCACCTCGACGGCGTAGGGGTTGCCCGAGCGCGCGGCCACCCAGTCGCAGGCCGCCGTCGACCCCGCCGTGCCGCCCCCGCCGGCGGCGCCGCCGCCGGCCTCCGCCGTGGGGCTCGCCCCGCCGGACACCGTGCCGCCGCACGCCGCCAGCGACAGCAGCGCGGCGGCCAGCCCGGCCGCGCGCCGGCGGCTCACGCGACGACGGTCATCGAGTCGATGGTGACCGGCAGGTTCGGGGCGCCGCCGCCGGGGCTGGGCTCGAACGAGCCGTCGTTGCCCGCCGCGGCGATGGTGTCGAGCACGGCCAGGCCGGCCTCGTCGACGGTGCCCACCACCGTGTAGTCCGGCGGGAGCTGCGAGTCGGTGAACACGAGGAAGAACTGGCTGCCGGTGGAACCGGGGGAGCCGCTGTTGGCCATCGCGATCGTGCCGCGCGGGTAGGTGGTCTCCGGGGTGACCTCCTCGGCGAACTTGTACGTCGGGCCGCCCTGGCCGGTGCCGGTCGGGTCGCCGCACTGCAGCACGCCGAAGCTCTCCGCGTTCACCTCGCGGTGGCAGGGGCTGCCGTCGAAGAACCGCTGCTGGGCCAGGTAGGCGAAGCTGGCGGCCGCGCACGGCGCCTTCGCCCGGTCGAGGGTCAGCGGGATCTCGCCCTGTGAGGTGCTCATCAGCAGCGAGACGGTGCCGGTGGCCGGCGTGGCGGCCGGGTCGGGCGGGGTGCCGGCCTCGACCAGGTTGCTGTTGCCCGACGTGTCGGGGACGTAGGTGCAGCCGACCGTGCCGTCGGCGTTCGTGGTGGCCGGGGCCGCGGTGGCCTCCGCGGCGGCGCTGGTGCTGCTGCTCGAGGCGGCCGCGGCGCCGGGGTCGTCGTCCCCGCCCAGGCCCGCGACCAGCGCCACCGCCCCGGCCACCAGGACCACGGCGAGGACGGTCACCACGACGAGCAGGTTGCGGCGGCGCCTGCGGGCGAGCTCGGCGCGGCGCTCGAGCTGGCGCTGCAGACGGCGCTGCGCGGCGACGCGGCGCTGCTTGTTGGTCGGCACGGGACGGACACTCCTCGGACGGGCGGCTGCTCGGCGGGGCCTGCCTCCCTGCGGCGCCGCTGCCCGGTCCCGGGCGCGCCGCGCGGTGCCCCGCTGCTCGGCCGCGAGTGTAGGTGCGCTCCCTGAGCCGGCCCGGTCGCCGGACCGGAGGGGCGTGAGATCACCCGCGTAACCTGCACGGGTGCTCATCCGCTCGTTCCCGGCCGGCGCCTTCGGCACCAACTGCTACGCCGTCGCCTCCGGGCCCCGGTCGGAGTGCGTCGTCGTCGACCCCGGGATGGACGCGGTCGAGCCGCTGGCCCGCATGCTGGCCGAGGACGGCCTCAAGCCGGTCGCCGTCGTCCTCACCCACGGCCACCTCGACCACACCTTCTCCGTGCTGCCGGTGTGCGAGGGGTACGACATCCCCGCCTACCTGCACCCCGACGACCACGGGATGCTCGCCGACCCGGCGCGCTGGCACGGCCCGGCGCTCGCGCCGCTGATCAGCGGGGTCGCGCTGCCCGACCCGTCGGAGGTGCGCCCGCTCGACGACGGCGCCGTGCTGTCGCTGGCCGGCGTGGAGCTGACCGTGCGGCACGCGCCCGGGCACACGCAGGGTTCGGTCGTGTTCTCCCTCGACCTGGGGGAGGCCCCCGGGCTGCTGGCCGGCGACGTGCTCTTCGCCGGGTCGGTGGGCCGGGTGGACCTGCCCGGCGGGTCCTGGGAGGCGATGCTCGCCTCGCTGCGCGACGTCGTGCTGCCGCTGGACGACGCCACGGTCGTGCTGCCCGGCCACGGCCCGGCCACCACGATCGGCCGCGAGCGGGCGACCAACCCCTACCTGGCCGAGGCCGGCGCGGCGGCCCCGAGGGGGCGGGGGCTGTGAGCGGGATGACCGCCCCGAAGGGCGCCTTCGACGTCCTGCCCCCGGACTCGGCGCGCTTCCTCGCCGTCCGCGACACGCTCACCGCACCGCTGCGGCGGGCCGGCTACGGCTACGTCGAGACGCCGGTGTTCGAGCACACCGAGGTCTTCTCCCGCGGCGTGGGTGAGTCCACCGACGTCGTCACCAAGGAGATGTACACCTTCGACGACCGCGGCGGCCGGTCGCTGACGCTGCGCCCCGAGCTCACCGCCGGGCTGGTGCGCGCGTTCATCGAGCACCGGCTGCACACCGGCGCGCTCCCGGTGAAGCTGTGGACCGTGGGCTCGGCCTTCCGCTACGAGCGGCCGCAGGCGGGGCGCTACCGGCACTTCACCCAGGTCGACATGGAGGCCCTCGGCGTCGACGACCCGGCGCTGGACGCCGAGGTGGTGGCCCTGGGCGTGCAGGGGTTCCGCGACCTGGGGCTGACCGACTTCGAGCTGCTGCTCACCTCGCTGGGCGACGCCACCTGCCGCCCGCAGTACCGCGAGCTGCTCGTCGCCCACCTGGAGAAGCTCGACCTCGACGAGGAGACGCGCCGCCGGGCGGAGATCAACCCGCTGCGGGTGCTCGACGACAAGCGCCCGGAGGTGCAGGCCCAGCTCGACGACGCGCCGCTCATGGTCGACCACCTGTCGGACTCCACCAGGGCGCACTACGACGCCGTCCGCCAGCACCTCACCGACCTCGGCGTGACCTGGACCGAGGCGCCGCGGCTGGTGCGCGGGCTGGACTACTACACCAAGACCACCTTCGAGTTCGTGCACCACGGCCTCGGCGCCCAGTCCGCGATCGGCGGCGGCGGCCGCTACGACGGGCTCTCGGCCGCGCTCGGCGGGCCCGACGTCTCCGGCATCGGGTACGCCGTCGGCGTCGACCGGACGCTGCTGGCGGTGCAGGCCGAGGGGCTCGACGTCGCCGCGTCCGCCGGTGTGCAGGCGTTCGTCGTGCCGCTGGGGGCGGAGGCCAAGCGGCTGGCGGTGCGGCTGGTCGGACAGCTCCGCGCGGCCGGCGTGTCGGCCGACACCGTCTACGGCGACCTGCGGCTCAAGGGCGCGATGAAGGCGGCCGACCGCTCGGGTGCGACGCACGCGGTGGTCGTCGGCGAGCGGGACCTGGCCGACGGCGTCGGCCAGCTCAAGGACCTGCGCACGGGGGAGCAGCGCGCCGTCCCCGTGGGTGAGCTGTTCCAGGCGCTGAAGGACGTGGTGACTGCGTGATGGAGACCCGACCCCTCGGACGGACCGGCGCGGAGGTCTCCGTCGTCGGCCTGGGCACCTGGCAGCTGGGCGGTGACTGGGGCGAGGTCGACGAGGAGACCGCGGCCGGCGTGCTCGACGCCGCCCTCGACGCCGGGGTGACCCTGCTCGACACCGCCGACGTCTACGGCGACGGGCGCAGCGAGGAGCGGATCCGCACGGCGCTGGCCACCCGGTCGGAGCGGCCGTTCGTGGCCACCAAGGCCGGCCGCCGGGCCGACCCGTTCGAGGCCGCGCAGTACACCCCCGAGAACCTGCGGGCCTGGATCGACCGGTCGCGGCGCAACCTCGGCGTCGACACCCTCGACCTGGTGCAGCTGCACTGCCCGCCGACGGCCGTCTACTCCGACCAGCGGGTGTACGACGCGCTGGACGCCCTCGTCGAGGAGCAGGCGATCGCGGCCTACGGCGTCTCGGTGGAGACCGTCGCCGAGGGGCTCACCGCCCTCGAGCACCCCGGCGTGCAGTCGATCCAGGTGATCCTGAACGTCTTCCGCCGCAAGCCGCTGGAGCAGCTGCTGCCGGCCGCCGCCGAGCGCGGCGTCGGCGTCCTGGCGCGGGTGCCGCTGGCCAGCGGCCTGCTGTCGGGCCGCTTCACCGAGTCGACGACGTTCGGCGCCGACGACCACCGGAACTACAACCGCCAGGGCGAGGCCTTCGACGTCGGCGAGACCTTCGCCGGCGTGCCCTACGACGTCGGCGTCGCCGCGGCCCGCGAGTTCGTCGAGATCGCGGGGGACCGGGCGCCGGCGGCGGTGGCCCTGCGGTGGGTCGTCCAGCAGCCCGGCGTCACGTCGGTCATCCCGGGCGCCAGCCGGGTCGGCCAGGTGCGGAGCAACGTCGAGGCCGCCGGCCTCCCGCCGCTTTCCGACGCCGAGCTCGCCGACCTCGAGCGGCTCTACGACGAGCGCATCCGGCAGCACGTGCACGACCGCTGGTGACCCTCCCCCTGCGAAAGGCCCTCTAGTGCTCCGCACCCACGACGCCGGCACGTTGCGCGCGTCCGACGCCGGTTCTCCCGTCACCCTCGCCGGCTGGGTGGCCCGCCGGCGCGACCACGGCGGCGTCGTCTTCGTCGACCTGCGCGACGCCTCGGGCTACGTCCAGGTCGTCGTCCGCGAGGAGGAGGCGCACTCCCTCCGCAACGAGTTCTGCGTGCTGGTGACCGGGGAGGTGCGGCAGCGGCCGGCGGGCAACGAGAACCCGGAGCTGCCGACGGGTGAGATCGAGGTGGCCGCCACCGAGCTGCGGGTGCTCTCGCCGGCCGCGCCGCTGCCGTTCCCGATCGAGACCGACCAGGCCGCCAGCGACGACGTCCGCTACAAGTACCGCTACCTCGACCTGCGCCGGCAGGGCCCGGCCCGGATCCTGCGGCTGCGCAGCGAGGTCAACCGGGTCGCCCGCGGGGTCATGGCGCGCCACGGCTTCACCGAGGTCGAGACGCCGGACCTCACCCGCTCCACGCCCGAGGGCGCGCGCGACTTCCTCGTGCCGGTGCGGCTGCAGCCGGGGAAGTGGTACGCGCTGCCGCAGTCGCCGCAGCTGTTCAAGCAGCTGCTGATGATCGGTGGCCTGGAGCGCTACTACCAGATCGCCCGCTGCTTCCGGGACGAGGACTTCCGCGCCGACCGGCAGCCGGAGTTCACCCAGCTCGACTTCGAGATGAGCTTCGTCGAGCGCGACGACGTCCTGGCCATCGTGGAGGACGTCGTCCGCGCGCTGTGGTCGGAGCTGGCCTCCTACGAGGTGCCCGAGATCCCGCGGATGACCTACCGCGAGGCGATGGACCGCTTCGGGTCGGACAAGCCCGACCTCCGCTTCGGCATCGAGCTGACCGAGCTGACCGCCTACTTCGCCGACACGCCGTTCCGGGTGTTCCAGGCGCCCTACGTCGGCGCGGTGGTCATGCCCGGCGGCGGGGCGCAGCCGCGGCGGGCGTTCGACGCGTGGCAGGACTGGGCCCGCTCGCGCGGCTACCGCGGCCTGGCCTACGTGACGGTCGCCGAGGACGGCACCCTCGGCGGGCCCGTGGCCAAGAACATCTCCGACGCCGAGCGTGCCGGGCTGGTCGAGGCCGTGGGCGCCTCGCCCGGCGACTGCGTGTTCTTCGCGGCCGGTCCGCGCCGGTCGTCGCAGGAGCTGCTCGGCGCGGCGCGCAACGAGATCGCCCGGCGGCTGGAGCTCATCGCGCCGGGGTCGTGGTCGTTCCTGTTCGTCGTCGACTTCCCGATGTTCGAGGAGACCGAGGACGGCGACTGGACGTTCATGCACCACCCCTTCACCTCGCCCACCCCCGAGTGGCGCGACCGCTTCGCCGAGGACAAGGCCGGCGCGCTGTCGGACGCCTACGACCTGGTGGTCAACGGCAACGAGCTGGCCAGCGGCTCGGTCCGGATCGCCGACCCCGAGCTGCAGGAGCGGGTGTTCGAGACCCTCGGCATGTCGCGCGAGGAGGCCCGCGAGCGGTTCGGCTTCTTCCTCGAGGCGTTCGCCTACGGCCCGCCGCCGCACGCCGGCGCCGCGCTGGGCTGGGACCGGCTGACCGCGCTGCTGGCCGGCGTCGACTCGATCCGCGAGGTGATCGCGTTCCCGAAGACCGGGGCCGGCTACGACCCGCTGACCGGGGCGCCGACGCCGATCACCGACGCGCAGCGCAAGGAGGCCGGCATCGACGCGGTGGCCGAGGAGCCGCCGCTGCCCGGTCAGCCCGGCGCGCCGGGTCCCTCCGACCCGACCGGCTGAGGGTTCGCCTTCCACCGACTGAGCAGTCGTGGTCGCTCGCCGCGGCGTGTCGTCGCGTGTCGACGACCACGACTGCTCACTCGCGCTCACCAGGTGGCGCCGCGGCTGCCCAGCGCCCGCGCCGCGCGGTCCACGACGACCTCCGGCCGGCGCAGGTGCACGGCGGCGTAGCGGACGACGAGCCACCCGTCGGCCGCCATGAGTGAGTAGCGGTCGACGTCCCGGCCGAACCGGTCGGGGTCGGCGTGCTGCCGGCCCTCGTACTCGATCGCGACCCGCCACCGCGGCCACCCCAGGTCGCTGCGCGACGACCCGGCCGCGCCGGTCGCGGATCTCGACCTGAGGTACAGGGTGAGGGAGACCGCCCGCGATCAGCACACAGCGGACGACGCTCTCCGCGCGGGACATCGACTCCGCCGTCAGCAGCGGTGCCCACTCCCGGGCCCGGACGACGCCCCGCACGCCGTCCGCCCGCGCCAGGCGGTGGGTCAGCCCCTCGGGGTCGAGGTGCCCCGCCCGCGACAGCGCGTCCCCGATCGCGACCAGGTCGGGCGCCGGGAGGACGGCCGCCAGGTCGAGCCACGTCTGCGCACCGCCGGTGACCGGCAGCCCCTCCTGCCGGGTCAGGTCCGCGGGCAGCAGGTCGCGCACGTGCACCCGCAGCCTCCGCCGCCGCGGACGGTAGGCGCCCGGAGGCAGGCAGACCTCGAGCGGCCAGTCGTGCCGGACGGGTGCACCCAGGAGCCCCGCGGCGGTCCGGTGCGAGAAGGCAGCGCCAGCGGGCAGGACCGGCAGGACGGCGCGGCACGCGGTGTGCAGGGACAGGGGGACCGACCGCGAGACGTAGGCGCCCCGGGTGACCCGGATGCCGTCGTCCCGGAGCTGCGCGCGGGTCAGCCCGGCCTCGCGGCCCTGCTGCCGGGTGTAGACGGGTGCCAGTTCGTGGGCCACCCGGCGACCCTGCGGGCGCCCGCGGCTGCGGTGGTCGCGGCGTCGACGTCCGTGGACGGCGTGGCGCCCGGTGGACACCGGCCGCCGAGTGAGCAGTTGCTGCCGCTGTAACCGGCGTGCTCGACCGTGTCGGCGACCGCTACTGCCCACTCGGCGGCCGGAGGGCGTCAGCCGTCGAGGCGGGCCAGCTGCTCGGCGCTCAGCTCCAGGTCCGCCGCGGCGGCGGAGTCCTGGATGGACGCCGGCCGCGAGGCACCGGGGATCGGCACGACGACGTCGGCCTGGGCCAGGTGCCAGGCCAGCGTCACCCGGTACACCGAGACGCCGAGCTCCGCGGCCACCTCCGCGAAGGCCGGCGCGGTCGCGTCCAGCGACCCGGCCGCCGACACCCCGCCGAACGGGCTCCACGGGAGGAACGCCAGCCCGTGCGCCGCGCAGTGCGCCACCTCGTCGGCGGAGAAGCGCCAGCCGGGCGAGAACTGGTTCTGCACGCTCGCCAGCGCCGGGCCCACGATCGAGCGGGCGACGTCGATCTGCGCGACGTCGGCGTTGGAGATGCCCACCATCTGCACCAGGCCGTCGTCGGCGAGCTGCCGCAGGGCGCCCATCGAGTCCGCCCAGGGCGTGCCCGGGTCGGGCCGGTGGAACTGGTAGAGCCCGATGGCGTCCACGCCCAGCCGCCGCAACGAGGCCTCGCAGGCCCGCCGCAGGTGGGCCGGCGACCCGTCGAGCAGCCAGTCGCTGCCCTGGCGGGTGTGCCCGCCCTTGGTCGCCACCAGCACGTCCGAGGCGCCGTAGGAGGCCAGCGCCTCGGCCACGAGCGACTCGTTGTGCCCGAACTCCGACTCGTCGGCGGCGTACGCGTCGGCGGTGTCGATCAGGGTGACGCCGGCGTCCAGCGCGGCGTGCACGGTGGCGACGGCGTCCTCGCGGGACGGCCGGTCGGTCTTGGTGGACAGGGGCATCGCCCCGAGCCCGATGGCGCTGACGGGACGGTCTCCGATGCGTCGCTGCTGCACGGGGCTGTCGTGCCCCGCGGGTAGCGTCGCTACCCGTGACGTCCCTGTTCGACGAGCCGGTGGAGGCCGGCGGCGAGGCCGTCGACCCGGGCTCGCCGCTGGCGGTGCGGATGCGCCCGCACTCGCTCGACGAGGTCGTCGGCCAGTCGCACCTGCTCGGCCCCCGGGCGCCGCTGCGCCGCCTGGTCGAGGCCGACGAGCCGATGTCGCTGGTCCTCTACGGCCCCCCGGGCACCGGCAAGACGACGCTGGCGCACGTCATCTCGCTGGCCACCAAGCGGCAGTTCGTGCAGCTGTCGGCGCTCGACGCGGGCGTCAAGGAGGTCCGCGCGGTCATCTCGAGCGCCAAGCGGGAGCTCACCTACGCCGGACGGCGCACGGTGCTGTTCATCGACGAGGTGCACCGGTTCTCCAAGACCCAGCAGGACTCGCTGCTGTCGGCCGTCGAGGACCGGATCGTCAGCCTGATCGCCGCCACCACCGAGAACCCCTTCTTCTCCGTGGTCGGCCCGCTGCTCTCGCGCTCGCTGGTCCTGGCCCTGCAGCCACTGTCCGACGACGACGTCCGCGCGGTCCTGCGCCGGGCGCTGACCAGCGAGCGCGGCCTGGCCGGCGCGGTGACGCTCTCCGCCGAGGCCGAGGAGCACCTGGTCCGGGTCGCCGGCGGCGACGCCCGCAAGGCGCTGACCGCGCTGGAGTCCGGCGCCGGCGCCGCCCGCGCGGCCGGGGCGGCCGAGATCGACCTCGTCACCCTGGAGACGGCGGTCGCGCAGGCCGCCGTCCGCTACGACCGGCAGGGCGACGCGCACTACGACGTCGCCAGCGCGCTGATCAAGTCGATCCGCGGCAGCGACGTCGACGCCGCGCTGCACTACCTGGCGCGGATGGTCGTGGCGGGGGAGGACCCGCGCTTCATCGCGCGGCGGCTGGTGATCGCGGCGAGCGAGGACATCGGGATGGCCGACCCCACGGCGCTGCAGACGGCGGTCGCCGCGGCCGACGCGGTCGCCTTCATCGGCATGCCCGAGGGGCACTTCCCGCTGGCGCAGGCCGTCGTCCACCTGGCCACCGCACCGAAGTCCAACGCGGTCACCGTGGCGATCGGCGAGTCGGTGGCCGACGTGCGCTCGGGCCTGGCCGGGCCGGTGCCCCCGGGGTTGCGCGACGCGCACTACGCGGGGGCGGAGAAGCTCGGCCACGGGAAGACCTACGTGTACCCGCACGACGCGCCCGAGGGGATCGTGCCGCAGCAGTACCCGCCCGACGCGCTGGTCGGGCGCGACTACTACCGGCCCACCGGCCGGGGCGCGGAGGCCGGGATCGGGGCGCGGCTGGCGAAGCTGCGGGCCATCCTCCGGCGCGTCCGCTGACCGCGGAGGGCCGCGACTACTGTGACCACGCCGGTCGTGCCGACCGGTCGCACGACGAGACGAGGAGACGCCGCGTGTCCGCAGGAGAGTGGGCCGGACTGATCGCCGCCCTGGCGCTGGTGCTGCTGGTGGTGCTGCTGGCCGTCCCGCTGCTCAAGCTGGGGCGGACGCTGGACGAGACCACGCTGACCATCCGGCAGGTGCGCGAGCAGAGCCAGCCGATCCTGGGCCAGGCCCAGACCACGATCGCCCAGGTCAACAGCAACCTCGAGCGGGTCGACGACATCACCGGCAACGCGGCCAACGTGTCGAGCAACGTCGCGGCCCTGACCAGCGTCGTGGCCGCCACCGTCGGCAGCCCGCTGATCAAGGTCGCGGCGTTCAGCTACGGCGTGCGCAGCGCGACCAGGAAGCGCCGCGAGGGCCAGGCCATCGCCGAGGCCGCCGCCCGTGACAAGACCGCGCGCCGCGAGCGCCGTGCCGCCCGGCGGGCCGCCTGATGCGCCGGCTGTTCTGGCTGGCCATGGGCATCACCATCGGCGCCCTCGTCGTCCGCAAGGTGTCCCGCGCCGCCGAGCGGATGACGCCGGCCGGGATCGGCGCCTCGATCGCCGAGGGCCTGCGCGACCTCGCCGACGCCATCGGCGACTTCGGTGCCGACGTCCGCGCCGCCGCCGCGGCCCGCGAGGAGGAGCTGCGCAGCGGCACCGGCCTCGACGCGCCGCTGCCCGAGCGCGACCAGGCACAGCTGCCCGGGGGGATGCTCCCCGGGCGCACCGGGCGGCACGGCGCCTGACCCGCCGACCGCTGACCTCCCGGCGACCGCGCGCCGACCGCGCCGCCGCCACCGCCCGCAGGAGACCCGAGCACTGATGCAGACCGCCGAGATCCGCCGCCGCTTCCTGCAGCACTTCGAGCAGCGCGGCCACACCGTCGTCCCCAGCGCCTCGCTGGTCTCGCCCGACCCCTCGCTGCTGTTCACCGTCGCCGGGATGGTGCCCTTCATCCCGTACCTCACCGGCCGTGAGCCCGCGCCCTTCCCGCGGGCCACCAGCGTGCAGAAGTGCGTGCGCACCCTCGACATCGAGGAGGTGGGCAAGACCACCCGGCACGGCACGTTCTTCCAGATGAACGGCAACTTCTCCTTCGGCGACTACTTCAAGGACGGCGCCGTCCAGCACGCCTGGGAGCTGGTGACCGGAGCGGTGGCCGACGGCGGGCTGGGCTTCGACCCCGACCGGATCTGGGTGACCGTCTACCTCGACGACGACGAGGCCGCCGACGCCTGGCACCGCATCGCCGGGCTGCCGAAGGACCGCATCCAGCGGCTGGGCAAGAAGGACAACTACTGGCACACCGGCGCCGACGGCCCCGGTGGCCCGTGCTCGGAGATCTACTTCGACCGCGGCCCGGAGTTCGGCCCGGACGGCGGCCCGCTGGTCGACACCGCCGGCGACCGGTTCCTCGAGATCTGGAACCTCGTCTTCATGCAGTACGAGCTCACCGACGTCCGGAGCAAGGAGGACTTCCGGGTCGTCGGCGAGCTGCCGAAGAAGAACATCGACACCGGCATGGGCCTGGAGCGGGTGGCCTACCTGCTGCAGGGCGTCGACAACATGTACGAGATCGACGAGGTGGCCCCGGTGCTGCGCCGCGGCGCCGAGCTCGCCGGGGTGACGTACGGCAAGGACCACGAGGCCGACGTGCGGCTGCGCGTGGTCGCCGACCACGTCCGCAGCGGCCTGATGCTCATCGGCGACGGCGTCACCCCCGGCAACGAGGGCCGCGGCTACATCCTGCGCCGGCTGCTGCGCCGCGCCGTCCGGTCCATGCGGCTGCTCGGCGTCGACACCGCCACGCTGCCCGAGTTGCTGCCGGTGTCCCGCGACGCGATGAGCGCCAGCTACCCGGAGCTGGCCACCGACTTCGACCGGATCGCCGCGGTCGCCTACGCCGAGGAGGAGGCGTTCCGCCGCACGCTGTCCTCGGGGACGGCGCTGTTCGACACCGCCGTCCGCGAGGCCAAGGCCGCCGGCACCCCCGCGCTGTCCGGCGAGCAGGCCTTCTCGCTGCACGACACCTACGGGTTCCCCATCGACGTCACCCTCGAGATGGCCGCCGAGCAGGGCGTGACCGTCGACGAGGCGGGCTTCCGCGCGCTCATGCAGCAGCAGCGCGACCGGGCCCGCGCCGACGCCCGCGCCAAGCGCACCGGCTCGGTCGACGTCCTGGCCTACCGCCGGCTGCTCGCCGAGCACGGTCCCACCGACTGGCGGGCCTACGACACCCTGCGCACCGACTCCCGCGTGCTGGGCGTCGTGTCCGAGCTCGACGGCGAGGACGGCGGCGCGGCCGAGGCCCGGGCGGGCGAGATCGTGCGCGTCGTCCTCGACCGCACGCCGTTCTACGCCGAGTCCGGCGGCCAGGTGGCCGACGCCGGCACGCTGACCTGGGACGGCGGCCGCGCCGAGGTGCTCGACGTGCAGCGCCCGGTCAAGGGGCTGGTCGTGCACCAGGTGCGGGTGCTCGAGGGGGCGCTGGCGCAGGGCGCGGAGCTGGCCGCCGAGGTCGACCGCGAGTGGCGGCTGTCGGCCTGCCAGGCGCACTCGGGCACCCACGTCGTGCACGCGGCGCTCCGCCAGGTGCTCGGCCCGCAGGCGCTGCAGTCCGGCTCCTACAACCGCCCCGGCTACCTGCGGCTGGACTTCGCCTGGCAGGGCGCGCTCACCCACCAGCAGCGCGCCGACGTCGAGGACGTCGCCAACGCCGCCGTCCGCGCCGACCACCGGGTCAGCGCCCGCTACATGACGCTGCCCGAGGCGCAGGCCATCGGGGCGCTGGCGCTGTTCGGCGAGACCTACGGCGAGCAGGTGCGCGTCGTGGAGATCGGCGGGCCGTGGTCGCGCGAGCTCTGTGGTGGCACGCACGTCGCGGGATCGGCGCAGATCGGCACGCTGGCGCTGACCGGCGAGTCGTCGGTCGGGTCGGGGTCACGCCGCGTGGAGGCCGTCGTCGGCCTGGAGGGCTTCCGCTACCTGGCCCGCGAGCGCGACCTGGTCCGCCAGCTCGGCGAGCTGCTCAAGTCGCCCACCGACGGCCTGCTCGACCGGGTCGGCGGCATCCTGTCCCGGCTGCGCGAGACCGACCGCGAGATCGCCGAGCTGCGCGCCGCCCAGACGAAGGCGGCGGCCGGGCAGCTGGCCGCCGACGCCCGCGACGTCGACGGCGTCGCCGTCGTCACCGCCGCGCCCGCGGGGCTGGCCGGCGGCGACCTGCGCACCCTGGCCCTCGACGTCCGCGGGCGGCTGGGCGAGCGCCCGGGTGTCGTCTTGCTCGCCTCGGAGGCCGGGGGCAAGGTGGCTGTGGTCGCCGCACTGACCCCGGCCGCGCAGGCGCGCGGTCTCTCGGCGGGGGACCTGGTGAAGACGGTCACCCCGCTGGTGGGCGGCCGCGGCGGCGGCAAGGCCGACGTCGCGCAGGGCGGCGGCACGGACGCCAGCGGCATCCCCGCCGCTCTCCAGGCGGGCGAACAGGCGGTCGCGACCGCCGCAGGGAGGTGACCGGAGTGCCCGAGCAGCGCCCCGACGAGACCGGCGACGTGAGCGAGCGGCGCCAGCAGGGCCGTCCGGCGGTGCCGCCGTCGCGCCCGCGGCGGACGCCGCCGCAGCAGCCGGTGCACCACCCGACCGAGCAGATCGACCTGCGCGCGGGGTTCCCGCCGGTGTCCAACGAGACCACCGAGATCGACCTCTCCCAGGGCCTGCCCGCCGGTCTGCCGCTGCCCCCGCGGCGGACCCGCCAGGGACGGCGGCTGGGCATCGACGTCGGCACGGTGCGGATCGGCGTCGCGCTGTCGGACCCGACCGGCACGCTGGCCAGCCCGCTGGAGACCGTCGAGCGCCGCCGTGACGGCGGCGACCTCGACCGGATCGCCGCGCTCGTGGTGGAGCACGAGGTGACAGAGGTGATCGTGGGGGAGCCGAGGCACCTCTCGGGTGCGTCGGGCGCCTCCGCACGGGAGGCGCGTGCCTACTCTCGGTCACTCGCCGGGCGCATCGGCAGCGTGCCCGTGCACCTCGTCGACGAGAGGCTCTCCACCGTGACCGCAGCCAGTTCCCTGCGCGCGAACGGGCTCGACAGCCGTGCCCAGCGCCCCGTGATCGACCAGGCCGCCGCCGTGGTCATCCTCCAGGCCTATCTGGACGCCCAGCGGGGGCGCTCGTGAACGGTCCGGTCCCGCCGTACGGGCGGGGCCGGCACGCGGGATCCGACGTCCTCGGCGCCACCGGTCAGGCCGGCGCCTGGTACGGCAACCGGGCCGCCGACGTCCCGCGCACGACGCAGCTGCCCCTGGGACCGGTGCCCGGCCAGTCCGGGCGCGGGGCCGGGCTGCTCGACCGCTCCCCGTCGCTCAGCGGCCGGCACTCCGCTCCCAGCGACGGTGACGACCGCACCGGCCCGCTGCCCGGCGGGCAGCGCTCGCCGTCGCCGGCGCCCGGCCTCCCGCCGCGCCCGCCGGGGGCCTGGTCCAAGCTGCCCCGCCGCTCCGAGGGCGACACCGCGCACATCGACGACGGCGGGCACGCCGACACCGCGCACATCGAGGCCGTCGACGCCCCCGCGCAGGCGCCGCGGGCCACCGACGCGCACGCCGACCACGACGAGCCCTGGGACGACGAGGACGCCACCGGCGGCCTCGACGTCGTCGGCGGCGGCCGGCCCGAGGAACGCCGGCGCCGCGGGCGCCGGGCCCGCCGGGCCGCCGCCCGCGACGCGCACGACGACGGGTCCCACGACGAGTACCACGACGACGGGCACCCGCACGACGAGCACCACGACGACCCGCTCGCCGCCCACCTCACCGGGCACGCCGACGACCACGGCGGCAGCCGGCGCGGCACGCGGAACGGGCGCCGCCGGCGGGCCCCGCTGGTCAACGTGCTCGTGCTGCTGGTCCTCGCCGGCCTCGTCGCCGGCATCGTCCTCGGCGGGCGGGCGCTCATCGGCCTGGTCAACCCCGAGGCGCAGGACTACGCAGGCGCGGGCACCGGCACCGTCGAGGTCCGCATCGGCGGCGGCGACACCCTCAGCGACATCGCCCGCACGCTGGTCGACCAGGACGTCATCGCCTCCGCCGAGCCGTTCGTGGAGGCCGCCGAGGCCGACCCCGCCTCGATGGGCATCCAGCCCGGCGTCTACTCGCTGCGCGCGCAGATGAGCGGCCAGGCGGCGCTGGACCTGCTGCTCGACCCGGAGAGCCGGCTCGTCTCGCGGGTCACCGTGCCCGAGGGCTTCACCCTCAGCGCCACCCTGCAGCGGGTCGCCGAGGCCACCGGCCTGCCGGTCGAGGAGGTGCAGGCGGCCGCTGCCGACACCGCCGCGCTGGGCCTGCCGGCCTACGCCAACGGCCAGCTCGAGGGCTTCCTCTTCCCGGCCACCTACGACGTCGAGCCCGGCGACACCCCCACCGACGTGCTGCGCGGCATGGTCGGCCGGTTCACCGAGGTCGCCACCGACCTGCAGCTCGAGCAGCGGGCCGCCGCGTCGGGCCGCTCGGTGTACGACGTGGTCGTCGTCGCCTCGATGATCCAGTCGGAGACCCGCCTGGACGAGGAGCGGGCGAACGTGGCGCAGGTCGTCTACAACCGGCTCGCGCAGGGCATCCCGCTCGGCATCGACGCCACGCTGGCGTACGGCCTGCAGAAGAACGGCAACGACCTCACCGTCACCGACCTGCAGACCGACAGCCCCTACAACACCCGCACGCGGGCCGGGCTGCCGCCGACCCCGATCAGCTCGCCGGGCGAGGCCAGCCTGGAGGCGGCGCTGGCGCCGAGCGCCGGGGACTTCCTCTACTACGTGCTCGAGTCCGAGGACGGCCGGCACTTCTTCACCGCCGACTACGCGCAGTTCCAGGCCGCGCGGCAGCGGTGCGCCGATGCCGGCCTCGGGTGCGGTGGCTGACCGGCCGGTGCCCGATCCGGACCTGCCCGGCCGGGCGGCCGTCCTCGGCCGCCCGGTCGCGCACTCCCTGTCGCCGCTGCTGCACCGCGCGGCCTACGCCGCCCTCGGCCTGACCGGCTGGACCTACGACCGGCTCGACCTCGGCCCCGAGGACCTGCCCGTGCTGCTGGCCGGCCTGGGCCCGGAGTGGCGCGGGTTCTCGGTGACCATGCCGTGCAAGCAGGCGGCGGTCGCGGTCGCCGACACCGTCGACCCGCTGCCGCGGCTGCTCGGTGCGGCCAACACCCTCGTGCACACCGGCGAGGGCTGGCGGGCGGAGAACACCGACGTCCACGGCGTCGGCATGGCGCTGCAGACCGGCGGCGTCGAGCGGGTCGCGCACGCGGCGATCGTCGGCGCCGGGGGGACGGCGGCCGCGGCGGCCGTGGCGCTGGCCGAGCTCGGCGCCGAGCACGTCGACGTCCTCGTCCGGGCGCCCGACCGCGCCGCCGACGTCGTCCGGGTGCTCGGCGCGCTCGGGGTGGAGGCCGCCGTCGCGCCGCTGGCGGCCGGGCCGGTCGAGGCGCCGGTGGTGGTCAGTACGGTGCCCATCGGCGCGCACCCCGACCTCGCCCGGTTGGAGTGGCGGGCGGGGCAGACGCTGCTCGACGTCCTCTACGCGCCGTGGCCCACGCCGCTGGCCGAGCGGGCGCACGCCGCCGGGACCGCGGTGATCAGCGGCATCGAGGTGCTGTTCTGGCAGGCCACCGTGCAGGTGGAGCTGCTGACCGGGCAGCCGGCGCCGATCGGCGCGATGCGGGCCGCGCTGGACGCCCGCTGACCCCGACCGTCCCGCCCGCGGTCCTGCTCGCGGCCGCGCTGCTGGTCGCGGCCGCGGCCGGCCCGCTGCTCGCCCGAACCGCCGTCCGCCTCGCCGCCCGGGACCCCGCCGCGCGGTCCGGCCGGGCCCGGGCCGTGCTCAGCGCCGTGGTCCTCGCCGTGCTGCTGTGCGGGGCGGTGCTGCTCACCGGCGCCCGCCCGGCGACGCTGGCGCTGGGCTGGGCCGCCGCGGCCGCCGTCGTCCTGGCGCAGGTCGACCTCGCCGTCCACCGGCTGCCCGACCGGGTCACCGTCCCGGCCGCCGCCGTCTGCGCCGCCGCGCTGCTGGCCGACGCCGCCGTCCTCGGCACCTGGCCGGCGCTGCTGCGGGCGCTGCTCGCCGCGGCCGCGGCCGGGGGCGTCGCGCTCCTGGCCGCGCTGGCCGCCCCGTCGGGTCTCGGCCTCGGCGACGTCAAGCTGCTCGCGCTCCTGGGGCTGGTGCTCGGCTGGGCCGGGTGGGGCGTGCTGCTGGCCGGCGTCTTCCTCGGCCTGCTCAGTGGCGCGGTGGTCTCGCTGGTCCTGGTGGCGTCCCGCCGGGCCGGGTGGCGCACCGCCCTGCCCTTCGGCCCGCCGCTGCTGCTCGGTGCGGTCCTCGCCCTGCTGATCGAGGGCCCGCTGGGGTGAGGACCGCCGCGCGATGATCAGGTGACCTGATCGTGGCGGCCCCCGCCGCGGGCGGTCGCCGCAGGGTCGGCTGGCACAATCCTCGGCATGTTGCGCTGGCTGACCGCCGGTGAGTCGCACGGCCAGCAGCTCACCGCCATCCTCGAGGGGCTGCCCGCCGGCGTGCAGGTGCAGACCGCCGACCTCGACGTCGACCTCGCCCGCCGCCGTCTCGGCCACGGCCGCGGTGCCCGGATGTCCTTCGAGCAGGACACCGTCACCCTCACCGGCGGCGTCCGGCACGGGCTCACCCAGGGCGGGCCGATCGCGGTGCAGGTCGGCAACACCGAGTGGCCCAAGTGGCAGACGGTCATGGCCGCCGACCCGGTCGACCCGGAGGTGCTCGCCGGCCAGGCGCGCAACGCCCCGCTGACCCGCCCGCGTCCCGGCCACGCCGACCTCGCCGGCATGCAGAAGTACGGCTTCGACGACGCCCGCCCGGTGCTCGAGCGCGCCAGTGCCCGCGAGACCGCCGCCCGCGTCGCCCTCGGCGCGGTCGCCAAGGCGTTCCTCCGCCAGGCGCTGGGCGTCGAGGTGGTCAGCCACGTCGTGGGCATCGGCCCGGTCACCGTCCCCGACGGCGTGCTGCCCGGCCCGCAGGACAACCCGCGCATCGACGAGGACCCGGTGCGCTGCGCCGACCCGGCCACCAGCGAGGTGATGGTGGCCGAGGTCGACGACGCCCGGAAGAACGGCGACACCCTCGGCGGGGTCGTCGAGGTCGTCGTCCACGGCCTGCCGCCGGGCCTGGGCAGCCACGTGCACTGGGACCGCCGGCTCGACTCCCGCCTGGCCGCCGCGCTCATGGGCGTGCAGTCGGTCAAGGCGGTCGAGGTCGGCGACGGCCTGGAGACCGCCCGCCGCCGCGGCTCGGTCGCCCACGACGAGATCGTCAGCACCGACGGCCGGCTCCGGCGGGTCACCGACCGCGCCGGTGGCATCGAGGGCGGCATGACCAACGGCGAGGTGCTGCGGGTGCGCGCCGCGATGAAGCCGATCTCCACCGTGCCGCGCGCGCTGGCCACCGTCGACGTCGCCACCGGGGACGCCGCCGTGGCCATCAACCAGCGCAGCGACGCCTGCGCGGTGCCCCGCGGGTCGGTGGTGATGGAGGCGATGGTCGCCCTCACCCTCGCCGACGCCGCGCTGGAGAAGTTCGGCGGCGACTCGGTGGCCGAGACCCGCCGCAACGCCCAGGCCTACCTCGACGCCCTCCCGTACCGGTGAGCGCGCCGCTGCTGGTCCTCGTCGGCCCGCCCGCGTCGGGCAAGACCACCGTCGGGACGGCGGTCGCGGCCGCCCTGGGCCTGCCCTTCCGCGACACCGACGCCGACGTCGAGGCCGCCGCCGGCACCACCGTCGCCGACCTGTTCGTCAGCTCCGGCGAGCCGCACTTCCGCGCACTGGAGGAGCAGGCGGTGGCCCGGGCGCTGGCCGAGCACGACGGCGTGCTGGCCCTCGGCGGCGGCGCGGTGCTCAGCGCGGGCAGCCGGGCACTGCTGGTGGCCTACGGCCGGGCCGGCGGCACCGTCGTCCACCTCGACGTCGACCTGCCCTCGGCGGCCCGCCGCGCCGGGCTCGCCCGTGACCGCCCGATCCTCGGGGTCAACCCGCGGGCGATGCTGCGCACCCTGCTCGAGCATCGGGCGCCGCTCTACGCCGAGGTGGCCACCGTGGTGGTGCCCACCGGCGGCCGCGACCCGCAGGACGTCGTCGCCGAGGTGCTGGCCGCGCTGCCCGCCGGGGCCGACGCGTGAGGCGGGTGACCGTCGCCGGGGAGCAGCCCTACGAGGTCGTGATCGGCCCCGGCGCGCAGGCCAAGCTCGCCCTCCTGCTGGCCGGCACCGCGCGGGCCGCCGTCGTGCACGCCCCGCCGCTGGCCGCGCTCGCCGGGGCCGCCGTCGAGACGCTGCAGACCGCCGGGGTCGCCGCCGAGGCCGTCGTCGTCCCCGACGGGGAGGCGGCCAAGACCGCCGAGGTCGCGGCCCGCGTGTGGGACGAGCTCGGCCGGCTCGGGCTCACCCGCTCCGACGCCGTCGTGGGCGTCGGCGGGGGAGCGGTCACCGACCTCGCCGGGTTCGTCGCGGCCACCTGGCTGCGCGGCGTCCGCGTGGTGCAGGTGCCCACCAGCGTGCTCGGCATGGTCGACGCCGCGGTCGGCGGCAAGACCGGCATCAACACCGCCGCCGGCAAGAACCTCGTCGGCGCGTTCCACCCGCCGGCCGGCGTGCTCGCCGACACCGACGTGCTCGCCGGGCTCCCGGAGGCGGAGTTCCGGTCCGGCATGGCCGAGGTGGTCAAGTGCGGCCTCATCGCCGACGCCGGCATCCTCGACCTGCTCACCGCCGACCCCACCGGCCGCCGCGACACCGAGGAGCTCATCGAGCGCAGCGTGGCAGTGAAGGCCGCGGCCGTGGGGGAGGACCTCCACGACACCGGGGTGCGCGAGTTCCTCAACTACGGGCACACGCTCGGGCACGCGATCGAGCGGGTCGAGGACTTCGGCTGGCGGCACGGCGAGGCGGTCGCCGTCGGGCTGGTGTTCGCCGCCGAGCTGGCCGGGCAGGCGGGGCTGCTGACCCCCGCCGAGGTCGACCGGCACCGCTCGCTCGTCGCGGCGATGGGCCTGCCCACCCGCTACCGCGGCGACTGGGCCGCGCTGCAGGCGGTGATGCGCAGGGACAAGAAGAAGGCCTCGGACGGGCGGCAGCGGTTCGTCGTCCTCGACGGCCTGGGCAACCCGCGCATCCTCGCCGACCCCGACCAGGCCTGGCTCGACGCGGCGTGGGCCGCAGTCTCGGAGGACCCAGCGTGACCGTCCAGGTGCTCAACGGCGCCAACCTCGGCCGGCTCGGGACGCGCGAGCCGGAGAAGTACGGGACGACGACGTACGCGATGCTCGTCGCGCTGGTCGAGGAGACCGCGCGCACCCTCGGCGTGGCCGCGCGGGTGCGCCAGACCGACTCCGAGGGCGAGCTGCTCGGCTGGATCCACGAGGCCACCGACGCCGGCGACCCGATCATCATCAACCCGGGCGGCTGGTCGCACACCTCCGTGGTGCTGCACGACGCGCTGGCCGCCGTGCACGCCCCGGTCGTCGAGGTGCACATCACCAACATCCACCGGCGCGAGGAGTTCCGGCACCACTCCTACGTCTCGCGGGTGGCCGACGGCGTCATCGCCGGGCTGGGCGTGCAGGGCTACGAGCTGGCGCTGCGCTACCTGGCCGCGCGGGGCGCCCGATGAGTCGCGCGGCCGAGCGTCGGGAGCGGCTGCGGGCGACCGCGGCCGCGCGCGGCCTGGACGCCGTCCTCGTGACCACCCTGCTCAACGTGCGCTACCTGACCGGGTTCACCGGCTCCAACGGCGCGCTGCTGCTGCGCAGCGACGGGGCCGACGTCTTCGGCACCGACGGCCGCTACACCACCCAGGCCGGCACCCAGGTGCCCGACGTCGAGCTGCTCGTCGACCGGGCGACCGTGGCCGGGCTCGCCCGCGAGGCGGTGCGCGGCGGCGCGGGCCGGATCGGCTACGAGAGCCACGAGGTCACCGTCGACGGCCTCGGCCAGCTCGAGCGGGTGCTCGTCGACGCCGCCGCCGGCGCGACGGTGCCCGAGCTGGTCAGCGTCCGCCGGGCGGTCGAGGAGCTGCGCGCGGTCAAGGACGAGACGGAGGTCGAGGCGCTGCGCCGGGCCTGCGCGGTGGCCGACCGGGCGCTGGCCGAGCTGGCCGCCGAGGGGGCGCTGCGGCCCGGGCGCACCGAGCTGCAGGTCGGCCGCGAGCTCGACGCCCGGATGCTGGCGCTGGGCGCCGAGGCGCCGTCGTTCGAGACGATCGTGGCCGCCGGCGCGAACTCGGCGATCCCGCACCACCGGCCCGACGGCACCGAGCTGCGCGGCGGCGACCTCCTCAAGCTGGACTTCGGCGCCACCGTCGACGGCTACCACTCCGACATGACCCGCACGCT
The DNA here is from genome assembly GCF_003002915.1 of Geodermatophilus tzadiensis. GTDB lineage: Bacteria > Actinomycetota > Actinomycetes > Mycobacteriales > Geodermatophilaceae > Geodermatophilus > Geodermatophilus tzadiensis. Next base: position 243,332 of record NZ_PVTG01000003.1, read on the forward strand.
GGTCCTCGGGCACGCCGCCGACTGGCAGCGGGAGGTGTACGCGCTCGTGGCCGAGGCCCAGGCGGCGGGGCGGGCGGCGCTGGCGGTCGGCGCCGACGTCGTCGCCGTCGACGCGGCCTCGCGCGACGTCATCGCCGCCGGCGGGCACGCCGAGCACTTCACCCACGGGCTGGGGCACGGCGTGGGCCTGGAGATCCACGAGGCGCCGGGCATCGGCCCGCTGGGCGCGGGTAGTCTGGCCGCCGGCATGGCCGTCACCGTGGAGCCAGGGGTCTACCTCCCCGGCCACGGCGGTGTCCGGATCGAGGACACGCTCGTCGTCACGGCGGACGCGCCCGAGTTGTTGACCCTCACGAGCAAGGAACTGCTGGTCCTCTAGATGGCTACCACCAACGACCTCAAGAACGGCATGGTCCTCAACCTCGACGGCCAGCTGTGGTCCGTCACCGAGTTCCAGCACGTCAAGCCCGGCAAGGGCGGCGCGTTCGTCCGGACGACGCTGAAGAACGTGCTCTCGGGCAAGGTCGTCGACAAGACCTTCAACGCCGGCACCAAGGTCGAGACCGCCACCGTCGACAAGCGGAACATGACGTACCTGTACAAGGACGGCACCGACTTCGTCTTCATGGACGGCGAGACGTTCGACCAGATCCACGTGCCGACCGACACCGTGGGCTCCGGCGCGGACTACCTGCTGGAGAACACCGAGGCCGTCGTCGCCGTCCACGAGGGCACGCCGCTGTACGTGGAGCTCCCGGTGACCATGGAGCTCGTCGTCGAGCACACCGACCCGGGCCTGCAGGGCGACCGCTCCACCGGCGGCACCAAGCCCGCCACCCTGGAGACCGGCGCGCAGATCAACGTGCCGCTGTTCGTCAACACCGGCGACAGGCTCAAGGTCGACACCCGCGACGGCCGGTACCTCGGCCGCGCCAACTGACGCCCACCCCGGTCCCGCACCGCTGACATGGCTGCCCGCACCAAGGCGCGCAAGCGCGCCGTCGACGTCCTCTACGAGGCCGACCTGCGCGGCGCCGACCCGGTGGAGCTGCTCCGCGAGCGCATCGCCGACCCCTCCCCGCCGGTGCCCGACCACGCGGTCCGGCTGGTGGAGGGCGTCGCGGCGCACGCCGAGCGCATCGACGAGCTGATCGGGCGGCACGCCCGGGGCTGGTCGCTCGAGCGGCTGCCCGACGTCGACCGGGCGATCCTGCGGATGGCCGTCTTCGAGTTGCTCTGGGCCGACGACGTGCCCGACGCGGTGGTCATCGACGAGGCGGTGGAGCTGGCCCGGGCACTGTCGACCGACGACTCGCCGGCCTACGTCAACGGCGTCCTCGGCGCCATCCTCGACGCCGAGGTGCCCACCTCCTCCTGACCGCGGTCAGGTCAGCGCCGCTCGACCGTCAGGGCCACGGTGTCCCGGGTGACGTCCGTGCAGACCAGCCGGAGTGAGTCGGTGGTGACCTCGTCGCCGCGGGCCAGCGTCACGTCGCGGCCGCCGACCCGCAGGGTGGCCCGGCCGTCGGTGATGGCGCCGAACGCGATCGTCGACGCCAGCACGTGGGCCCGGGCGCCGGCACCGCCGAGGGTGACCGAGCACGTGCTCCCCGAGCAGGACACCGCACTCAGCCGACCAGAACCCGCCACCGCGGACGACGACACCACGCGCGAGGAGCTGCTCGCGGCGGACGAGCTGCTCCCCGCCCAACCGCTGCTCCACGAGGAGAAGGAACTGGAGCAGGCGGTCACCAGCGCCAGTAACCCAGGGGCGAGCACGGCTGCGAGGGAACGGACGAGGCGTCCCATACGCCGAGGGCAGCACGGGCCCGGGTGCCTGCGCAAGAGCCCTGGTCACCGCCCCGGGGAGGATCGGTGGACGCGGTCACGGCCGTAGGTGAGCAGGCGCCGGGAGCAGTAGCCGGGACCGCAGGAGTACGGGGCCGGTCGGTGCGAGATACGTGTCGCCCACCGTTGTCGGGGTGTCGGGTACCGCCCGAGACTTCCGGGCGTCGTCCCCGGACCGCGGCCGGGGGCGGTGACCCGAGGCCAGGTGAGGGGCGCGGTGAGAACCGGCCGGAGTCCCGTCGCTGGCACTTCCCTGTCGGATCGGATCCCGAGGAGACCACCGTGTTCGAGGACCAGAAGATCGAGCTGCTGCCGGCGCGCACCACGATGAAGCGCGGCGGTGGCGGGGTCACCGTAGTCAACCAGAGCTTCAACTACGCCGAGGCGGTCGCCCTCAACGCAGGCAACGTCAACGTGGGCGGCGACCAGCTGAACGTCGCGGGCGCGGTCGCGCTGGCCGGCAGCAACGTGTTCATCGGCGGCTGACGAGGTCGCGCGACCGAGCACCTCGCACGCCAGCAGACCGGAGGGGCGGCCGCGTCGCGGCCGCCCCTCCTCGTGCGCGGCCGCCCTCCTGGACGTAGGTGGTCGACGGGCGCCGGCAGTGCCCGGGCGCGGTCCTGTCCGTGCGCCGGGGAGACGAGATAGGTGTCGCCCACCGTTGTCGGGGTGTCGGGCACCGCCCGAGACTTCCGGGCGTCGTCCCCGGACCGCGGCCGGGGGCGGTGACCCGAGGCCAGGTGAGGGACGCGGTGAGAACCGGCCGGAGTCCCGTCGCTGGCACTTCCCTGTCGGATCGGATCCCGAGGAGACCACCGTGTTCGAGGACCAGAAGATCGAGCTGCTGCCGGCGCGCACCACGATGAAGCGCGGCGGTGGCGGGTTCACCCTCATCAACCAGAGCGGCAACACCGCGGTCGCGGCCGCCGCCAACGTCGGCAACGTCAACCTCTTCGGCGACCAGGCCAACATCGCGGTGGCCGCAGCCGCCGCGGGCAGCAACATCTTCGTCGGCGGCTGATGACGGCTGCGCGGGACGCAGTCCCGCGTGCGACGGGAGGGGCGGTCGGCATCGGCCGCCCCTCCTGCCGTGTGTGGACCGGGCCGGCCCGGTGCCGTGCCGGCGAACGGAGTCCAGCCGTTACGGATACCACGCCGACCCGTGCGCCGGTGGCCTCGCCGTCCGGCGGTGCAGACCTCGGTGACGGCGGCCTAGGGGGTACGTGGCCGGGCCGGCCGGCCTCCGTACCCCGGCCGCGCGGGGTAGGGGAACGGGGCGGGCCCAGATAGGTGCCGCCCACCGTTGTCGCCCGGTCCTGACGAGCCAAGACTTCCGCCGTCGAGCCGGACCGCGGCCGGAATCGGCAGGTCACGGGGGCCAGTGGGTGGGTCCGGCGGCGATCGCTGGCGATCCTCCTCCCTGGTGGCCTCCACATCAGTACCGATCCTGAGGAGACACCGTGTTCGAGGACCAGAAGATCGAGCTGCTGCCGGCACGCACCACGATGAAGCGCGGCGGCGGCGGGAGGGTCGTCGCCCTCAACCAGGTGGGCAACGTGTCCATCGCGATCGCCGTCAACGCCGGCAACATCAACTTCGGCGGCACCCAGACCAACGTCGCCCAGGCCATCGCCCTCGCGGGCAGCAACGTCGGCGGCTGACGTCCCCGTGCCGGGAGGGGCGGTCCTGGTGGCCGCCCCTCCTGGCACACCCGGGCCCGCGCGCCCGGATCCCCGACGACCTCCCCAGGGACGGAGTTGACGAGCGTGGCGCAGGTCCTCGCTCCGGCGACCGAGAACGGGCACCGCCTGTACGGGCTGACCGCGGGCACCGAGTTGCTCGGGGAGTACCAGGACTCGGCCTACCAGGAGCCCAAGTACCTCATCCAGCGGGTCGACGGCCAGACGATGCAGCTGCCCCGGCTGCTGTACGGGGTGGCCTGCGCCCTCGACGGCCGCGACGCGCGGCGGATCGCCGAGACGGTCAACGCCGAGCTGGGCCAGGAACTCACCGAGGACGACGTGCGGTTCCTCGTCGAGGAGCGGCTGTACCCCGCGGGGATCGTCGCCGTCAGCACGGAGGGGCCGGACTCCGGCACCCTCCCGGACGCCGGCGCCCTCCCGGACAGCGGCACACCCGTGGACGGGAGGAGCCCGGACGGGGCGGCCGGTGGAGCCCAGCCGGTCGGTTCCGCGCCCGTCCCGATGCCGGTCCGCAACGACCTCCTCCTGGCCCTGCGCTACCGCGCCGGGGTGATCCCCGCCGGTGTTGCCGACCGGATCGGGCGCGTCCTCCAGCCGCTGTTCGCCCGGCCGGTGTGGACGGTCCTCGTGGCCGCCTTCGTGGCCGTCGACGTCACGATCATCGCCGGCGGCGACCTACTGGCGCAGTCCGTCGCCGGCGTCCAGGCGGTCGTCGAGCGCCCGTCCCTGCTGCTGGTGGTCCTCGGGATCACCGTGGTGACCGGGGCGATCCACGAGTTCGGCCACGTCACCGCCTGCCGCTACGGCGGCGCCCGCCCCGGCAACGTCGGGGTGGGCATCTACATCGTCTGGCCGGCCCTCTACAGCGACGTCACCGACAGCTACCGGCTCGGCCGGGTCGGGCGCCTGCGCACCGACCTCGGGGGTGTCTACTTCGACGCCATCAGCCTGGCCGTCCTGGGCCTGGTCTACCTCCGCACCGGTGAGCCCTGGCTCCTGCTCGCCCTCGTGGGGATGCACGTCGAGACGGCCTGGCAGTTCCTCCCGTCCATCCGGCTGGACGGCTACTACATCCTGGCCGACCTGGTGGGCGTCCCCGACCTCTTCGGCTACGTCAAGCCGGCGTTGCTCAGCGCGATCCCGGGCCGGCCGGTGCACCCGAGGGTGGCCGAGCTCAAGCCCCGCGCCCGCCGGACGGTGGTCCTCTGGGTCCTGCTGGTCGTCCCGACCCTGGTCCTGTGGCTGGTCCTGTTCCTCCTCGCCGCGCCCCGGCTGATCCCCGCAGCCTGGCGGTCACTGCAGGACTACCTGCAGGGTCTCGACGCCGCGGTTCGCGGTGGCGACGTCGTCACCACGTCGCTCGGCGTGTTCCAGGTGCTGCTCCTCGCGCTGCCCTGGGTCGGCACCGTGCTGATCCTGTGGATGCTGGTCGACGTCGTCCGGCAGAAGCGCCGCGCCCGCGGCGCCGCGAGCCGGATCAGCCCGGACACGGCAGCGACCCTGCGCCGCGTCGCGGCGCTGGTCGCGGTGGCGGCGGCCGGCTGCGCGCTGATCGCCCGGGTGGCCGCGGTCGCCGCCACCCGTCCGGCGACCGCTGAGGAGACGGCGCTGGCGGACGCCGCACTGGCCACCGTCCACGGCGTGACCGGCCCGCCGGTCGGGGCGGGGGAGTGGCTCGCGCACGCCCAGCTGACCCTCTACGCCACTGTGAGCGGCGCCTTCGAGGAGGCCACGCCCGTCGCCGCGGCGCGTGAGCTGTCCGTGCTGGCCACGGCCGTGCTGGTCGCCTGCCTGGTCGGCCTCGTCCTCCAGCACCGCCTGCGGCCGCTGGCCGTCGTCCTGCCGCTCGCGGCCGTGGCGGCCATGGGCCCGGCGGTGAGCGAGCTGGCCGCGGCCGGTCCGGCCGTCCTCGGGGCCGCGTGGACGGCGTTGGGGCTGGTCGTCCTGGGCCGGGCGCGCCACCTCGCCACCCGGGGCGCCGGCGTCCTCGCGGTCGTCGTGGGCGTGGTCACCGAGCCGCTGGTCGCCGTGCCGTTCGCCGTCGGCGCGGCGGTCGTGCTCGCCGCGGGTTCCCGGCCCTGGTCCCGGCTGCCGTGGTGGCCGGTGCGGGAGGACGCCGTCGCAGGACGCCACAGCCGCCTCCCCGCCACCGCCCCTCGGCACCGCCGTCCCGACGACGTCCGGCGGACCGCCCTGCGGTGGTCTGCGGCGGCCCTCCTGCTGGCCGTGGTCGGGATCGTCGCCGCGGTGGTCCCCGCGGGGCGGGTAGGGCGTCCGCTGGACCCGGCCGAGCGGACGGTCCTCGTGCTCGTGGCGGCGATCGTCGTGGTCACCGCGCTCGCGGTGCGGCGGATGCGCGTCCCCGCCGCGGGCACGGGGGCGCTGCTCGTCCTGGCCGTCCTGCCCTGGGAGGGAGCCGGCAGCGCCGCGGTGCTCGGTGTCGTCGCCACGGTCGTGCTGACGGCGGTGCTCGTCGACGGCGTGGTGCGCGTCCCCGTGCCGCAGCGGCCGCACCCCCTCCTGCGGGGGCTCGCCGTCGTCCCGGCCGTGGTGCTCGTCGTCGTCGGCGTGCTCTTCCAGCCCGGGCAGGCGGTCCCACTGCCGCATGCCGCGCTCGCCGACTGGCTGCGAGGACCAGAGGCGGGCCAGGGCACCGTGTCCGTCCCCGCACCGCTCTGGGGCGACCTCGTCAGTGACGGTGTGGCACCCGACCGGCTGGCCCGGGCCGGCTCCGGCGCCGCGGCGACCGCGGAGTGGACGGTCGAGGTGGGGGTCCCCCCGGCGGTGGGGACCCCGCAGGTCCGGTTCGGCACGGGGCCGTCGGCGCTGGTGGTCACGCGGTCGGCACACGCCGAGGAGCGCGAGCGTGAGGCCGAGGCCGAGGGCGCCGCGCGGGCGGCGGCTGCGCAGGAGGCGGCGGCCGCCGCGTTCGCGGCGCGGCAGGCGTACGGCGGCTCACTGGCGGGCAACCCCCGGCTTGAGGCCCCTGACGAGGTCCGCGCGGCCCTGCGGGACGGCGCGGTCGACGAGCAGGTGCTGGGAGCTCTGGCGGCCCTGACGGCCGGGCACGACCTGACCCTCGCCCCGGGCCCTGGTTGGGCCGGCCCGGACGCCGGGACGCCGTACCTCGACATCGAGATCACCCGGCTGGACGGCCTGTCGACCGGGTCGCCGGCCGTGGTCACCGCGCTGCGTGACCTGCTGACTGCCCTGCCACCGCGGTACGTGCCGGCGGAGATTGGGCAGGAGCCGGAGTGTCTCGTGCTCACGTGGGCGCCCGAGCCGGCCGCGGACACTCCGTCATCGGCGCGCGATCCGGAGTGAGGACCCGACGGGGGGAGCGGTGCGCAGCCGGCACCGTCCGGTGTCGAGGAACGAGAACGTCCAGTGGAGCCGGTGCCACGTCTACCGTCGGCGTCGGTGTCGGCGCCGGTCGACTCGGGGGGAAGCCATGAGCCAGGAGCACACGTCGGCGGGCCGGGAGGCCGCACGAGGACGGAGTCGGCCGGGTGCACCGGCCAGGAGGTGGTCGGCCCACTCCTCCGGCTGATGGAGCCCATCCTGTGGCCGCTCGTCGGGCGGGACGAGGAGTGCGCAGCCATCGCAGCAGCGCTGGACGCCGACCCGGCCCGCAGCGTCGTGATCGCCGGACCGGCGGGGGTCGGCCGCACGCGGCTGTTGCGTGAGGCGCTGACCATGGCCCGCCACCGCGGGCGGCCCACCCGCGCCGCTGCGGCGTCCCCCGCAGCGGCGGCCGTCCCCCTCGGCGCCCTGGCGCCGCTGCTGCCGACGATCGAGGCGGCGACCCCCGACCCCCTGCCGCTCCTCCAGCTGGCGGCCCAGGCCATCGCGGGGGACCGGACCGGACCCGCGCCGGTCCTGGGCGTGGACGACGCCCAGTTCCTCGACCCCCTGTCGGTGACGCTCCTGCACCAGGTGGCGGCGACCGGCGGGGTGACCCTGGTCCTGGCCGTGCGCACCCAGCCCCACCGTGTCGACCCCTCCTCGCAGCTGTGGAAGGACGAGCTGGCGACTCGGCTCGACGTGGCGCCGCTGGGACGAGACGACGCCAACCGCCTGGTCGCCGCAGTGCTGGAGGGAGACGTCGACAGTCGGACCTGCCAGCGGCTGTGGCGGCTCAGCGAGGGCCATCCGCAGTACCTGCGTGAGCTGCTGGAGGACGGGCTGCGGTCCGGGCGGCTGCACCGCCACCGGGCTCTGTGGCGGTGGGAGGGGGCCGTGGTCCCGTCCCCGCGCCTCGTGGAGATCGTCCTGGCCCAGCTCGGGGACCTCGAACCCGAGGAGTGGCGGGCGATGGAGGTGCTGGCCACCGCCGAGCCGACCAGCGTCCACGAGGTCGCCGAGTTCAGCAGCTTCGAGGCCGTCGCGTCGCTGCAGCGTCGAGGGCTGGTCGTCGACGCCGACACCGACCGGGACGGCGAGGTCCGGGCCGCCCACCCGCTGTTCACCGAGGTCGTCCGCCGTCGCGCTCCGGAGGCGGTGCTGCGGACCATCCGCCAGGGGTTGGCCGTCCGGGCGGCCGCCGGGTCCCCCGAGGAGTGGGTCCGCCGCGGTGCGCTGATGCTGGACGACGCCCTGCCCTCGCCCGATGCCGCCGTCCTCGCGACGGCCGCTCTGCGCGCCGCCGGGAGGCAGGAGTTCCCGCTGGCCGAGCGGCTCGCGCGGGCCGGCATCGCCGCCGGGGGCGGGGCGCAGGCGCACCTCGCGCTGGTCGAGGCGGCCTGGTGGCAGGGCCAGACGGCGCGCAGCGCCGAGCTGGCCCACCAGGCCGTGCTGGTGGCCGACTCGGACGAGGACCGGGCCCGGCTGGCGAGCATCGAGGTGCTCGTCCTCTTCTCCGGCCAGGGACGGGCCGACGACGCCGCCGCCGCGCTGCGTGCCGCCACCGCCACGATCACCTCGCCCGACGGGCGGGCGGTCCTCGCTGCGACCGAGGCGGTCCTGGCCTTTCTCGGCGGGGACCCCGCGGAGGCGGTGCGGCTCGGCTCCTCCGTGCTCGCGTCGGCGCCGACCGGGCTCGCCGAGCCCCTGGCGGCTGCCGCCACCGCGGCGGGTCTGGCGGTGACCGGCCGGACGGGTCGCGCCCTGAGCACCGTCCGGGCCGGGTGGGCGGCGCTCGAGGCCCTGCCGGCCGGCCGTGAACTGACCTTCGTGCGCGTCGCGCTGGCCCAGGCGGAGGTCCTGTCCCTGCACCTCGGCGGGCGGGTCGAGGAGCTGGAGCGCCGGACGGCCGAGCTGTACCGGCGCAACCTCGTCTCCCCGGAGTGGGCCGGGGACGCCATCGCCTGCCTGCACCGCGGCTGGGCCGCGCTGGCGGCCGGGCGACCTCGGGTGGCCCTGCGCTGGCTGCAGGAGGCCCTGTCCGGTCTCGAGGAGCAGGACCCGGCGGGCTTCCTCCCGTTGTGCACGGCGCTGACGGCCACGGCCCACGGGCAGGTCGGTGACCTCGAGGCGGCACGTTCCCTGGTCGAGGGGGAGACGGCGACGGCGACGGCGACGGCGACGGTCTTCCAGCCGTTCGCACGGCTGGCGGAGGCGTGGCTCGCGGCTGCTGAGGGACGGCGGTCCGACGCCGGGGCCCGGGCGCTGGACGCGGCCGGGATCGCCGCCGACCAGGGGCAGCCGGCCGTCGAGGCGGTGCTGCTGGCCAGCGCGCTGCAGTTCGGCCGGGCGCGCGAGGTCGTCGAGCGCGCAGAGCGGCTCGCCGGGCGGCTGGACTCCTCCCTGGTGGAGGCGGTGGCACAGTGGGCGCGCGCCGGCGTGCGATCGTCCGGCGACGAGCTCGACCGGGTCAGCCATCGCCTCCACGAGATCGGCGTGCTGATGTCCGCTGCCGGGGCTGCGGCCGAGGCGGCCGCGGCGCACGAGCGCATGGGGAACCGCCACGCCGCGGTCCTGTCCCGGTCGCGCGCGGAGACACTGACCCGGGCGTGCGGGCTGGTGCACGTCATCGGGCCTGACGACCGGCTCCCGCCGGGGCTCACCTCCCGTGAGGAGCAGGTGGCGCAGCTGGCGGCGCGAGGGCTGAGCAACCAGGACATCGCCGACGAGCTGGTGGTGTCCGTCCGCACGGTCGAGGCGCACCTCGCCCACGTCTACGCCAAACTGGGGATCACCGGCCGGACCGACCTGGGGGGCGCGCTGTCGTCGAGCGGGCCCCGTCACCGGTCGGCCCGGGCCCAAGGGCGGCCCGACGGGCGCAGCGCCAGGAGAGCGGGGCTGCACTCCGTCTGACCCGGCCGGCCTGCGGCGGCGCTGTCCTCGGTCGCCGGGTGGTCAGCCGCGGTGGCCGGCGGCCACCGCGGCCAGCATCGCGGCCATCCGTGCGCTGGAGTGCCTCCGGCGTGCCCGGCGCAGCGCCTCCCGGCGGCGGACGGCGAGCAGCAGGTCACGGTCGGGCAGGGCGACCGGCGGGGTCGTGCTCATGGGTGCTCCTCGCGTCAGTGCGCCGTCGACCGGCGCAGCCCGGACGCTAGGGGCACCCACCGACAGTTCCGCGCGCTCCGCAGCCGTCCGGTTGCTGCCGGTGAGACACGTCTGGCACGGTCGACGCCGTGGCGCGACGACACCGGCCCCGGGAGCCACGTGCCGGCGACGCGGACCCGGGTGAGCCGCCGACCGTCGTCTCGGGGGAGATCGACCACGGCTACGGCTTCCCGCTGGTCGACCGGTCACCAGGCGTCCTCGGGGTGGACGTGCTCGACGGCGAGCGTCTCGGCCTGAGCACCGGGCTCTCCGAGCGGCTGGCCGGCTGGGCGGCTCGGTGGGAGGTCCTGGCGGCGCGCGAGATCGACGGCGAGCCGGTCACCCCGGACGTCGAACGGCGGGAGCGGGCGCTGGCCGCCGACCAGCAGACGCTGCTGTACCGGGTGCGCGACGAGATCGGCGGGGCCGAGCTGCTCGTCGACGGGGTGCCGCTGCAGGAGTGGCGGCGACACCACCGGCGGTGAGAACCGCGGCCGCGACCGTGCGCCTGTCGGGCCAGCCGTCGTCCCGACGAGGCCGGTTCGCGCACACGACGTCGCCGGACGGACGCTCCGACCGCGCTGCGTGCACACGCCGTCGACGGCGCGGACCGGACACGGCGAGGCCCGCCCCGGCAGCAGCCGGAGCGGGCCTGGTGACCCGCCGGAGGGGTCCTCCGTCAGCGCGGGCCGCGGCGGCGGTCGCCCCAGCCCTCGTCCTCGTCGTCGGCCATCAGCGCGGCGCCGTCCATGCCGGGGTTGAGCACGCCCCACTCGATGAGCCGGGTGGTCAGCTCGTCGGGGCTCATGTCGTAGATGATCGCCAGCGACTTGAGGTCCTCGGCGCGGATGGACAGCACCTTGCCGTTGTAGTCGTGGCGCTGCGCCTGGATGGTCGAGGCGTAGCGGGCCAGCGGGCCGGCCTCGTCGGCGGGCAGCGAGCCCAGCGACTCCAGGTTCAGCACGATCTTCGTCGTCGACGTCACGGCCGACGACGGCCGCGGGTCGGGCAGCAGCTCCGACACCGGCACGCCGTAGAAGACCGCCAGCTCGGAGAGCCGCTGCACGGTCACCGCCCGGTCGCCGCGCTCGTAGGAGCCGACGACGACGGCTTTCCAGCGGCCGTGCGACTTGTCCTCCACACCCTGCAGGGAGAGGCCCTGCTGGTTGCGGATGGCGCGCAACCGGGCACCGAGGGCCCGCGAGTAGTCGGTGCTCATGAGTGTCCGCTCACTGTCCGTCGTGATCTGGTCATTGTCGTCACGCAGCGTACTGGGGAATCCGACGAGACGACAGCGGCCTCATCCTCTCGGCTCAACCGGGGACACCCGCTCCCACCTGCGGGACTGCGGCGGGCGACGACGGTCACACGACCGGGTGCAGTACCGTTCCCCCCGGTCCACCCACTCCTTTAACGACCCGTCCCGTGAGGCGGGGAAGGAGGCCCGATGGCCGGCTCGCCCGTGCCCGTGCCCGAGTCCACCGTCCTGCTCGGCCCCGCCGACGTCGCCCGCGTGGTCGACCGGATGGCCCACCAGCTGATCGAGAAGGCCGGCGACTCACTCGCCGACCTCGTGCTCGTCGGCATCCCCACCCGCGGCGCCCCGCTGGCCCGCCGGCTCGCCGCCCGCGTCGAGGCCTTCTCGGGCGCCCGCGTCGACACCGGCACCGTCGACATCACCCTCTACCGCGACGACCTGCGGCTGCGCGGCGTCCGTGCGCTGGAGGACACGGTGCTGCCGCCGGCGGGGGTCGACGGCCGCCTGGTCGTCCTCGTCGACGACGTGCTGTTCTCCGGCCGCTCGGTGCGCGCGGCGCTGGACGCGCTGCGCGACCTCGGCCGGCCCCGGGCGGTGCAGCTCGCGGTGCTGGTCGACCGCGGCCACCGCGAGCTGCCGATCCGCGCCGACTACGTCGGCAAGAACCTGCCCACCTCGCGCGCGCAGAAGGTGCGGGTGCACCTGGCCGAGACCGACGGCACCGATGAGGTGCTGGTGACGGAGGGAGCCGGGTGAAGCGGCACCTGCTGGAGGCGGCCGACCTCGACCGCGCCGACGCCACCCTCGTCCTCGACACCGCCGCCCAGATCGACCAGGCGCTGGCCGGCCGCGAGGTCAAGAAGCTGCCCACCCTGCGCGGCCGCACCGTGGTCAACCTCTTCTACGAGGACTCCACCCGCACCCGCATCTCCTTCGAGCTGGCGGCCAAGCGGCTGTCCGCCGACGTGATCAACTTCAGCGCCAAGGGCAGCAGCGTCTCCAAGGGCGAGAGCCTCAAGGACACCGCGCTCACGCTGGAGGCGATGGGCAGCGACGCCATCGTCGTCCGCCACTCCGCCAGCGGTGCCCCGCACCGGCTGGCGAACTGGGTCCGCGGCAGCGTCGTCAACGCCGGCGACGGCACCCACGAGCACCCGACCCAGGCGCTCCTGGACGCGTACACGATCCGGCGCCGGCTGGGCCGCCTCGACGGCGTCCGGGTGGCCGTCGTAGGCGACGTGCTGCACAGCCGGGTGGCCCGCTCCAACGTCTGGCTGCTCACCACGCTCGGCGCCGAGGTCACCCTGGTGGCCCCGCCGACGCTGCTGCCGGTCGGCGTGGGCTCCTGGCCGGTGACCGTCTCCTACGACCTCGACGCGGTGCTGCCCAAGGCCGACGTCGTGATGATGCTGCGGGTCCAGCTGGAGCGGATGAACGCCTCGTTCTTCCCCAGCGCCCGCGAGTACAGCCGCCGCTACGGCCTCGACGCCGTGCGGATGGCCGCGCTGGGCGACGACGCGATCGTCATGCACCCCGGCCCGATGAACCGCGGCATGGAGATCGCCGCCGACGTCGCCGACTCGGTCCGCTCGACCATCGTCGAGCAGGTCGGCAACGGCGTCAGCGTGCGCATGGCCGTCCTGTACCTGCTGCTCGGAGGGAACGCGTGACCACGATCGTCAAGGGGGCGCGCGTCCTCGGCGGCGACCCTGCCGACCTGCTGCTGGAGGACGGGCGGATCGCCGCGGTCGGCGAGCGGCTGTCGGCGACCGGCGCGACCGTCGTCGACGCCGACGGGCTGGTCGCGCTGCCCGGCCTGGTCGACCTGCACACCCACCTGCGCGAACCGGGCCGCGAGGACGCCGAGACCGTCGAGACCGGCAGCCGTGCCGCGGCGCTGGGCGGCTACACGGCGGTGCACGCCATGGCCAACACCGACCCGGTCGCCGACACCGCGGGCGTGGTCGAGCAGGTGTGGCGACTGGGCCAGCAGGCCGGGCTGGTCGACGTCGTCCCGGTGGGCGCGGTGACCGTCGGGCTGCGCGGCGAGCGGCTGGCCGAGCTCGGCGCGATGGCCGACTCCGCCGCCCGGGTGCGGGTGTTCTCCGACGACGGGCACTGCGTCGCCGACCCCGCGCTCATGCGCCGCGCGCTGGAGTACGTCAAGGCCCTCGACGGCGTCGTCGCCCAGCACGCCGAGGAGCCGCGGCTCACCGTCGGCGCGCAGATGAACGAGGGCGACCGCTCCGCGCGGCTGGGGCTGACCGGCTGGCCGGCCGCCGCCGAGGAGGCCGTCATCGCCCGCGACGTGCTGCTGGCCCAGCACGTGGGCGCGCGGCTGCACGTCTGCCACGTCTCCACCGCCGGGTCGGTGGAGATCCTGCGGTGGGCCAAGTCGCGCGGCGTGCAGGTGACCGCCGAGGTCACCCCGCACCACCTGCTGCTCACCGAGGCGTGCGCCGAGAGCTACGACCCGGTGTTCAAGGTCAACCCGCCGCTGCGCACCGACGAGGACGTGCACGCGCTGCGCGCCGGCCTGGCCGACGGCACCATCGACGCCGTCGCCACCGACCACGCGCCGCACGCGGTGGAGGACAAGGAGAGCGAGTGGGCCTCCGCCCGGCCCGGCATGCTCGGGCTGGAGCAGGCGCTGTCGGTCGTCCTCCAGACGCTGGTGGAGCCCGGCCTGCTCGACTGGGCCGGGGTCGCCGACCGGATGTCGGTGCGCCCGGCGGCCATCGGCCGGCTGGACGGTCACGGCCGGCCGATCGCCCCCGGCGAGCCGGCCAACCTGCTGCTGCTCGACCCCGCCGCCCGGGTCACCGTCGACCCGGCCGCGCTGGCCAGCCGCAGCCGCAACACCCCCTACGCCGGCCGGGAGCTGCCCGGCCGCGTGGTCGCCACGTTCCTGCGGGGCGAGGCGACCGTCCTGGACGGAAAGGCAGTGGAGTGAGCGAGGCGATCCTCGTCCTGGAGGACGGGCGGACCTTCCGCGGCGAGGCCTACGGCACGGTCGGGACGACGGTCGGCGAGGCGGTGTTCGCCACCGGCATGACCGGCTACCAGGAGACGCTGACCGACCCGAGCTACGCGGGCCAGATCGTCACCATGACCGCGCCGCACATCGGCAACACCGGCGTCAACGTCGAGGACGACGAGAGCCGCCGCATGTGGGTCGCCGGCTTCGTCGTCCGCGACCCCGCCCGCCGCCCGGCCAACTGGCGGGCCACCGGCAGCCTCGACGACGAGCTGCGCGCCCAGGGCGTCGTCGGCATCAGCGGCATCGACACCCGCGCACTCACCCGCCACCTGCGCGAGCGCGGTGCCATGCGCGCCGGCATCAGCAGCGAGTCGGCCGACGCCGACGCGCTGCTCGCGCGGGTCCGCGCCGCCGAGGGCATGGCCGGCGCCGACCTCGCCCCGCAGGTCAGCACGCGGGAGCCCTACGTCGTCCCGGCGGCGGGGGAGACGCGGTTCACCATCGCCGCGCTCGACCTGGGCATCAAGACCGCCACCCCGCGGCACCTGGCCGCGCTCGGCGTCGAGACGCACGTGCTGCCCTCGACGGCGACGGCGGCCGACCTGCTCGAGCACGGTCCCGACGGCGTCTTCCTGTCCAACGGACCCGGCGACCCGGCCGCGGCCGACTACGCCGTGGCCGCGGTGCGCGGCGTGCTCGACGCCGGCCGGCCGCTGTTCGGCATCTGCTTCGGCAACCAGATCCTCGGCCGCGCGCTGGGCCTGGGCACCTACAAGCTGCGCTTCGGCCACCGGGGCCTCAACCAGCCGGTGCTCGACCGGGTCAGCGGCACCGTGCGGGTGACCAGCCACAACCACGGCTTCGCCGTCGACGCGCCGCTGGACCGCAGCACCGACACCCCGTACGGGCGGGTCGAGGTCAGCCACGTGGGCCTCAACGACGACGTGGTGGAGGGCCTGCGGCTCCTCGACGCCCCGGCGTTCAGCGTGCAGTTCCACCCGGAGTCCGCCGCCGGCCCGCACGACGCCGCGCCGCTCTTCGGCCGGTTCGTCGACCTCATGCAGTCCGTCCGCGACGGGGGCCCGGCCGTCAGCCCCGCGACCACCGTCGAGCACAGCACCGGGGAGAGGGCCTGATGCCCAAGCGCACCGACATCTCGCACGTCCTGGTCATCGGCTCCGGGCCGATCCTCATCGGCCAGGCCGCCGAGTTCGACTACTCCGGCACCCAGGCCTGCCGCGTGCTGCGCAGCGAGGGCCTGCGGGTCAGCCTGGTCAACAGCAACCCGGCGACGATCATGACCGACCCCGACGTCGCCGACGCCACCTACGTCGAGCCGCTGACGCCGGAGTTCGTCGAGCAGGTGATCGCCAAGGAGCGGCCCGACGCACTGCTGGCCACCCTCGGCGGGCAGACCGCGCTCAACATCGCGATCGGCCTGTACGAGAACGGCACGCTGGAGCGCTACGGCGTGCGGCTCATCGGCGCCGACGTCGACGCGATCAACCGCGGCGAGGACCGGCAGATGTTCAAGGACATCGTGCGCTCGATCGGCGCCGACGCCCCCCGCTCGCGGGTGTGCGGCAGCGTCGAGGAGGCACTGGAGACCGCCGCCGAGGTGGGCTACCCGGTCGTCATCCGGCCCAGCTTCACCATGGGCGGCCTGGGCTCCGGGTTCGCCACCGACGAGCCGATGCTGCGCCGGATGGCCGCGCACGGCCTGACCGACTCCCCGGTGCACACCGTGCTGATCGAGGAGTCGGTGCTCGGCTGGAAGGAGTACGAGCTCGAGCTGATGCGCGACCGCAGCGACAACGTGGTCGTCATCTGCTCGATCGAGAACGTCGACGCGATGGGCGTGCACACCGGCGACTCGGTGACCGTCGCCCCGGCGATGACGCTCACCGACGTCGAGTACCAGCGGATGCGCGACGTGGGCATCGCGGTGCTGCGCGAGGTCGGCGTCGACACCGGCGGCTGCAACATCCAGTTCGCCGTCAACCCGGCCGACGGGCGCCTGGTCGTCATCGAGATGAACCCGCGGGTGTCCCGGTCCAGCGCGCTGGCGTCGAAGGCCACCGGCTTCCCGATCGCCAAGATCGCCGCGAAGCTGGCCATCGGCTACACCCTCGACGAGATCACCAACGACATCACCGGCGTCACCCCGGCCAGCTTCGAGCCGGCGCTGGACTACGTCGTGGTGAAGATCCCGCGGTTCGCGTTCGAGAAGTTCCCCGGCGCCGACCCGCGGCTGACCACCACGATGAAGAGCGTCGGCGAGGCCATGGCGCTGGGCCGCAACTTCCCCGAGGCGCTCGGCAAGGCGATGCGGTCCACCGAGACCACGGTGGCCGGCTTCTGGACGGGACAGCCCGACGGCCGCTCGGCCGCCGAGCTGCTCGAGGCGCTGCGCACGCCGGTCGACGGCCGGCTCTACACCGCCGAGGCCGCGCTGGCCGCCGGCGCCACGGTGGAGCAGGTCGCCGAGGCCAGCGGCTTCGACCCGTGGTTCGTCGACCAGGTCGCGCTGGTGCGCGAGGTCGCCGCCGAGGTCCGCGACGCGCCGGCGCTCACCCCGGAGCTGCTGCGCCGGGCCAAGCGGCACGGGCTGTCCGACCGGCAGGTGGCGGCGCTGCGGCCCGAGCTCGCCGGCGAGGACGGCGTCCGCAGCCTGCGCTGGCGGCTGGGCATCCGGCCGGTGTTCAAGACCGTGGACACCTGCGCCGCGGAGTTCGCCGCGCGCACGCCCTACCACTACTCGTCCTACGACGAGGAGACCGAGGTCGAGCCGCGCGAGAAGCCGGCCGTGCTCATCCTGGGGTCGGGGCCCAACCGGATCGGGCAGGGCATCGAGTTCGACTACTCGTGCGTGCACGCGGTCATGGCGCTGCAGGACGCCGGCTACGAGGCCGTGATGGTCAACTGCAACCCCGAGACGGTCTCCACCGACTACGACACCGCCGACCGGCTCTACTTCGAGCCGCTGACCTTCGAGGACGTCCTCGAGGTGGTCGAGGCCGAGCGCGCCGCCGGTCCCGTCGCGGGGGTCGTCTGCACCCTCGGCGGGCAGACGCCGCTGGGCCTGGCGCAGCGGCTCAAGGACGCGGGTGTGCCGGTGCTGGGCACCTCGCCGGAGGCCATCGACGACGCCGAGGACCGGGGCGCGTTCTCCCGGGTGCTCGCCGACGCCGCCCTCCGGGCGCCGGAGCACGGCACCGCGACCACCTTCGCCGAGGCGCGGGAGATCGCCGCGGGCATCGGCTACCCGGTGCTGGTGCGCCCCTCCTACGTGCTCGGCGGGCGGGGCATGGAGATCGTCTACGACGACGCCACACTCGAGGCCTACATCGCCAAGGCCACCGACGTCAGCCCCGCCCACCCGGTGCTGGTCGACCGGTTCCTGGAGGACGCCGTCGAGATCGACGTCGACGCGCTCTACGACGGCGCCGAGCTCTACCTCGGCGGGGTCATGGAGCACATCGAGGAGGCGGGCATCCACTCCGGCGACTCCGCGTGCGCGCTGCCGCCGATCACCCTGGGCTCGGCCGACCTCGCCGGGATCCGGGCCGCCACCGAGGCGCTGGCGGCCCGCATCGGCGTCCGCGGGCTGATGAACGTGCAGTACGCGCTCAAGGACGACGTCCTGTACGTGCTCGAGGCCAACCCCCGCGCCAGCCGCACGGTGCCGTTCGTGTCCAAGGCGACCGCCGTGCAGCTGGCCAAGGCCGCGGCCCGCATCGCCGTCGGGGAGTCCATCGCCGACCTGCGCGGCGCTGGGGTGCTGCCGGCCACCGGCGACGGCACCGACCTGCCCGAGGACGCGCCGATCGCGGTCAAGGAGGCGGTGCTGCCCTTCCACCGGTTCCGCACCGTCGAGGGCCACGGCGTGGACACCGTGCTGTCGCCGGAGATGAAGTCCACCGGCGAGGTCATGGGCCTCGACGACGGCTTCGGCACCGCGTTCGCCAAGTCGCAGACGGCCGCCTACGGCTCGCTGCCGACGTCGGGGTCGGTGTTCGTGTCGGTGGCCAACCGGGACAAGCGGGCCGCCGTCTTCCCGGTCAAGCGGCTGGCCGACCTCGGCTTCCGGGTGCTGGCCACCGCGGGCACCGCGCGGGTGCTGCGCCGCAACGGGGTCGCCTGCGAGGTGGTCGGCAAGTACAGCGAGGGCCCGGGCAACGTGGTCGAGCGCATCCAGGCCGGCGACGTCGACATCGTCGTCAACACGCCGTTCGGGTCGCCGGGCAACAGCGGGCCGCGGCTGGACGGCTACGAGATCCGCACGGCCGCCGTCGCCGCCGGGATCCCGTGCATCACCACGGTGCAGGGGCTGGCCGCGGCGGTGCAGGGCGTCGAGGCGCTGCGGCGCGGCGACCTCCGGGTGCGCAGCCTGCAGGAGGTCCACGCCGGCCTGGCACCGCGCCCGTGACCGTGGTCGCGCGGGTGCGCGACGAGCTGGCCGCCCGCGGGCTGCTCGACCGCCTGCCGGCGGCCTTCCTCGCCGGCGTCACCCGGTTCGCCACGCCGCCGGCCGCGGAGCTCGGCGCGCTGCGGGCCGACGCCGAGGGCCTGGCCGCCCGGCTGGCGGCGGGGGAGGCCGGTGACGCCGACCTGCCGCTGCTCACCCGCGTGCTGTTCTTCGCCGGCCACGGCGGGCTGCTGGCCGCGCACGGGGTGCGCACACCGTCCTACGACCTGCTGGGCTCCTACCGCGACAACCTGCGGACGCCGGTCGGCCCGCGGCTGCCGGAGCGGCCGCGCGCCGGCGACCGCCGCTGGCGGGTGCTCGGCCGCGACGTCGCCTTCCCGGTGGGCGTGCCGGCGTGCGTGCTCAACGGCGGCGAGGAGTGGGTGCGCTACCACGCCCGCAACGGGTTCAGCGTGCTCACCTACAAGACGGTGCGCAGCCGCGCCCACGAGCCCAACGCGCAGCCCAACTGGACCTTCGCCCCGCGGCCGCCCGGCGACGCGGTGGTGTCCGACCCGTGGGACTGGGTGGCGCCCGGCGACCCGCGGGTGAGCACGGTCAACTCCTTCGGCGTCCCCTCGCCCGCGCCGGAGGAGTGGATGGCCGACCTCGAGCGCTCGCTGGCCGCCGTCGACGACGACCAGCTGCTGCTGGTCAGCGTCATGGGGTCCGGCGACGGCACCGACCTGGTGGACGACTTCGCCGCGACGGCGCGGCTGGCCGAGGAGGCCGGCGCGACCGTGGTCGAGCTGAACCTGTCCTGCCCCAACACCCTGAGCGCGTCGGCCGACGGCGTGAAGCCGCCGCTGTGCCTGGACGCCGGCGCCACGCTGGCCGTCGTCGAGGGCGTGCGCCGCGCGCTCGGCGACCGAACCGGCCTGGTCGCCAAGATCTCCTGGCTCGACGAGGACCGGCTCGCCGCGCTGGTCCCCGGGCTCGCGCCGCTGGTCGACGGCGTCGCGGCCATCAACACGGTGGCCGGCCGGGTGGTGCGCGGCGACGGCGAGCCGACCTTCCCCGGCCGGGCGGTGGCCGGGCTGTCCGGGGCGGCCGTCCGCGGGCAGGCGCTCGACCTCACCCGCCGGCTGGTCGCGCTGCGCGAGGCCGGCGGGCACCGCTTCGACGTGCTGGCGATGGGCGGGGTCACCGACGTGGCGTCGTTCGAGGCGCTGTGGGCGGCCGGCGCCGACGCCGTGCAGTCGGCCTCGGGTGCCTTCGCCGACCCGTTCCTCGCCCGCGACTGCGTCGCCGCCCTCGGCGACACCCTCCCGCGGTCGGTGCCGCGGTGAGCGCGCCGTTCGGGCAGCGGCTGGCCGAGGCCGTCGCCGCGCGCGGGCCACTGTGCGTGGGCATCGACCCGCACGCGCCCCTGCTCGAGCGCTGGGACCTGCCCGACGACGCCGACGGGCTGCGCCGGTTCACCGACGCGGTCGTCGACGCGCTGGCCGGCACCGTCGCCGTCCTCAAGCCGCAGAGCGCCTTCTACGAGCGGCACGGCTCGCGCGGCCTGGCCGTGCTGGAGGACGGCGTGGCCCGCGCCCGGTCCGCCGGCGCGCTGGTGCTGCTCGACGCCAAGCGCGGGGACATCGGCTCGACGATGGACGCCTACGCCGACGTGCTGCGCCCCGACCACCCGCTCGCCGTCGACGCGCTGACCGTCAGCCCCTACCTCGGCCCGGGCTCCCTGCAGCCGGCCGTGGACACCGCGCGGGCGCACGGGGGCGGGCTGTTCGTGCTGGCGCGCACGTCGAACCCCGACGCCGGCACGCTGCAGCACGCGCTGGTGGGGGAGCGGTCGGTGGCGCAGGTCGTCGTCGACACGGTGCGCGGCTGGAACACCCCGGGGTGGGTCGTCGGCGACCCGCTGCCGGACCCCGCCGCGGTGCGCGACCTGTCGAGCCGCTGGGGCGCCGGCACCGGCAGCTTCGGCGTCGTCGTGGGGGCGACGCTGCGCGACCTCGACGTCGACCTGACCGGCCTCGGCGGGCCGGTGCTCGCCCCCGGGCTGGGCGCGCAGGGCGGGTCGGCGGCCGACCTGCGCCGGCTGTTCGGGCGGGACGGCGCCGTGGTGCCCACCGTGTCCCGGGACGTGCTCGCCGCCGGGCCCGACCCGGCCGCGCTGCGGGCGGCCGCGGCCCGCTGGGCCGAGGAGCTGGCCGCGTGAGGCGCGACCCGGCCGTCGGGTGGCTGCCCGGCCGCCGCCCGGGACGGCGTCCGGCGGCGGCGTGACCGGACGCGTCCGGCGTGTCGCGCCGGACCGCACGGGCGTGTCGGGATCCGGGCGGTCGTCGGACGTGCTGGTTTCGTAAGCCCTCTGACCAGGCACTCTCACCGTCCGTCATCCGACCAGTCGACGGAGCGTGACCGCCGGACGTCCGGAGGGCGAAAAGCTCGGCCGCCGGGCGCGTGACCTGCGGATTCCCGGTTACTAGGTTGATCGCCGGGCCCGAGCACACGGGGGCCGGACCCGCGGCAGCACCACCGCGACACAGCACAGAGACGCCGGTCCGACCGGCGACGACACGATCGGACGCACCATGCCTCTCCCTGACCTGTCCCCCGAACAACGCGCCGCCGCACTGGAGAAGGCCGCCGCCGCCCGCAAGGCGCGCGCCGAGCTCCGCGAGCGGCTCAAGAGCAAGGGCACGACGGTCGGTGACGTCCTCCGCCAGGGGGACACCGACGAGGTGATCGGCAAGATGCGGGTCTCCGCGGTGCTGGAGAGCCTGCCCGGTGTCGGCAAGGCGCGGGCTGCGAAGATCATGGAGCGGCTCGAGATCTCCCCGACCCGCCGGGTCCGCGGCCTGGGCGCCAACCAGCGCCGGGCGCTCGAGGCGGAGTTCGGTGGGGAGCAGGTGGTCGCCGAGCAGGTGCCCGCCGACTCGACCGCCTGAGCCGGGGCCGACCCCACCTCCGCAGCACCGACGAGGACGACGCGTTGCCCGAAGCACCCGATCCACCCGCCACGGCGCGCCTGACGGTGCTCTCCGGTCCCTCCGGGGTCGGCAAGGGCACCGTCGTCGCCGAGGTCCGCCGCCGGCACCCCGAGGTGTGGGTGTCGGTGTCGGTCACCACCCGGGCCCGCCGGCCCGGTGAGGTCGACGGGGTGCACTACCACTTCCTCACCGGCGCCGAGTTCGACCGGCTGGTCGCCGAGGACGGCCTGCTGGAGTGGGCCGAGTACGCGGGCAACCGCTACGGCACGCCGGCTGCCCCGGTGCGCGAGCGACTCGCCACCGGGGCGCCGGCCCTGCTGGAGATCGAGCTGCAGGGCGCGCGCCAGGTGCGGGCCCGTGCGCCGGAGGCGCAGCTGGTCTTCCTGGCGCCGCCGTCCTGGGCCGAGCTCCGGAGCCGGCTGGCCGGCCGCGGCTCCGAGCCGCCGGCCGTGCAGGAGCGCCGGCTGGCCATCGCGCAGGCCGAGCTGGACGCCGCGGGGGAGTTCGACGCCGTGGTGGTCAACGACGACGTCACCCGGGCCGCGGACGAGTTGGTAGGCTTGCTGACTGCGCCGTCGTCCGGGAGGTCGGTCGGCGCCTCCGAGTGACCGGCCGTCCGAGGCCCCTCACTCCCACCGACCGAACGAGGAGCACGCCCGCCCGTGTCCGGAGTCGCACCCGCCCCCGAGGGCATCACCAACCCGCCGATCGACGAGCTGCTCGAGCGCACCAGCAGCAAGTACGGCCTGGTGATCTTCGCCGCCAAGCGCGCGCGTCAGATCAACGCCTACTACAGCCAGCTCTCCGAGGGCCTGCTGGAGTACGTCGGCCCGCTGGTCGACACCGCCCCGCAGGAGAAGCCGCTCTCCATCGCGCTGCGCGAGATCAACGAGGGCCTGCTCACCCACACCGCCGGCGAGAACTGAGACAGGACCCCCTTGCCCCCCGCCACTCGCGAGCTCGCGGCGGGACCCCGCAAGGGGGCCACACCCGGACCGGTGACGAGGCACCCGGCGGTAGCCGGGTGCCTCGTCGCGTGTGGAGGATCGTGCCCATGAGCCGGATCGTGCTGGGTGTGGCCGGCGGCGTGGCCGCGTACAAGGCGGCGCTGCTGTTGCGCGCGCTGACCGAGGCCGGCCACGACGTGCGCGTCGTCCCCACGCCGGGCGCGCTGAACTTCGTCGGCGCGGCGACCTTCGAGGCGCTGTCGGGCCACCCGGTGACCACCGACGTGTGGTCCGACGTCCCCGAGGTCGCCCACGTGCGCATCGGGCAGACCGCCGACCTCGTCGTCGTCGCCCCGGCCACGGCCGACCTGCTCGCCCGCGCGGCCGCGGGGCGCGCCGACGACCTGCTCACCGCCACGCTGCTCACCGCGCACTGCCCGGTGGTGTTCGTCCCGGCGATGCACACCGAGATGTGGCTGCACCCGGCCACCCAGGACAACGTGGCCACGCTGCGCCGCCGCGGCTCGATCGTGCTGCCGCCCGCCGTCGGCCGGCTCACCGGGCCCGACTCCGGTCCCGGCCGGCTGCCCGAGCCGCACGACGTCGCCGCACTGGCCCAGGTGGCGCTGACCGCCGGGGCGGGCGCGCTTCGCGCCGACCTCACCGGCCGCCGCGTCGTCGTCAGCGCCGGCGGCACCCGCGAGCCCCTCGACCCGGTGCGCTACCTGGGCAACCGCTCCTCGGGCCGGCAGGGCTGGGCGCTGGCCCGGGTCGCGGCCGGCCGGGGAGCCGAGGTCACCCTGGTGGCCGCCAACGTCGACCTGCCCGCGCCGTTCGGGGTCCGGGTGGTGCCGGTCGGGACGGCGGAGGAGCTGCGCGCGGCGGTGCTCGCCGAGGCCGGGTCGGGCGGGGGAGTGACAGCCGACGTGGTGGTCATGACCGCCGCGGTCGCCGACTTCCGGCCGGCCACCGTCGCGGCCACCAAGCTGAAGAAGGACAGCGCGAGCGAGCCCGCCGCCGTCCCGCTGGTGCGCAACCCCGACGTGCTCGCCGAGCTGGTCACCAAGCGGGCGCCCGGCCAGCTGGTGGTCGGGTTCGCCGCCGAGACCGGCGACGAGGCCGGCGACGTGCTCGCCCACGCCCGCGCCAAGCTGGCCCGCAAGGGGTGCGACCTGCTGGTGGTCAACGACGTCTCCGGCGGTGGGGTGTTCGGCCGGCCGGACAACGCCGCGGTGGTGCTCGCCGCCGACGGCTCGGCCACCGAGATCCCGCACGGGACCAAGGACGCCGTCGCCGCGGCGGTGTGGCAGACCGTCCTCCCGCGGCTGCCCTGACCCCGTCGGATGCCACCCGCCCGGCAGCGCCGGTAACGTGACCCGACGGCGCGCCTGGCGCGCCGGACCACGTCGCCGAAGCAGGGAGATCCGAGTGCCACGCCGCCTCTTCACGTCCGAGTCGGTGACCGAGGGCCACCCGGACAAGATCGCCGACCAGATCAGCGACGCGATCCTCGACCAGATGCTCGACCAGGACCCGCGCAGCCGGGTCGCCGTCGAGACGCTGATCACCACCGGCCAGGTGCACATCGCCGGCGAGGTCACCACCGCCGGCTACGTCGACATCGCCGACGTCGTGCGCCGGACCATCCTCGGCATCGGCTACGACTCCTCGCGCAAGGGCTTCGACGGCGCCTCGTGCGGCGTGAGCGTCTCCATCGGCGCGCAGTCGCCCGACATCGCCCAGGGCGTGGACACCGCCTACGAGGCGCGCACCACCGGCGCGGCCGACGACGAGATCGAGCGCCAGGGCGCCGGCGACCAGGGCCTGATGTTCGGCTACGCCACCGACGAGACCCCCGAGCTCATGCCGCTGCCCATCGCGCTCGCCCACCGGCTCGCGCGCCGGCTGTCGGCGGTCCGCAAGGACGGCTCGGTGCCCTACCTGCGGCCCGACGGCAAGACCCAGGTCACCGTCGTCTACGAGGACGACCGGCCGGTCGGCGTCGACACCGTCGTCGTCTCCTCGCAGCACGCCGAGGACATCTCCATCGAGCAGCTGCTCACCCCCGACGTGCAGGAGCTCGTCGTGGAGCCCGAGCTGCAGGCCCTGGGCCTGCCCACCGACGGCTACCGGCTGCTGGTCAACCCCACCGGCAAGTTCGTCATCGGCGGCCCGATGGGCGATGCCGGGCTGACCGGCCGCAAGATCATCGTCGACACCTACGGCGGGATGGCCCGTCACGGCGGCGGCGCGTTCTCCGGCAAGGACCCCTCGAAGGTCGACCGCTCCGGCGCCTACGCCATGCGCTGGGTGGCCAAGAACGTCGTCGCCGCGGGCCTGGCCCGTCGCTGCGAGGTGCAGGTGGCCTACGCGATCGGCGCCGCCCACCCGGTGGGCCTGTTCGTCGACACGCACGGCACCGGCACGGTGGCCGACGACGTCCTGGAGAAGGCGGTCACCACCGTGTTCGACCTGCGTCCCGGCGCGATCGTGCGCGACCTGGACCTGCTGCGGCCGATCTACGGGCCGACCGCCGCCTACGGCCACTTCGGCCGCACCGACGTCGAGCTGCCGTGGGAGCGCACCGACCGGGTCGAGGCGCTGCGGTCCGCCGTCGGCGCCTGAACCGGGTGCCGACGGATCTCAACGGAGTGTTGACAACGGATCGTTGAGGTGTGAGCCTGGTCGTCGTGCCTCCTGCCGACGACCAGGCCCGCGCCGCGCGCGAGGCTGACGCCGCCGCCCGCCTGCTCGACGCGGGGGCCGGCACGCTGCCGCGGGCGCCGTGGCTGCGCGGCGCCCAGCCGCCGGCCGCGGCCGACCTCGTCCGGTTCGCCCTGTGGCGTGCCGGGACCGGTGACCTCGACGACGACGCGCTGCTCGCCGCGCTCGCGCTGCTGCCCGCCGTTCGCGCCGAGGCCGACCAGCTCGAGGCCGGCCTCCTGCTCACCGCGCGCGCCACCGGGCTCTCGTGGTCGCGGATCTCCGCGGCGCTCGGGCTGGCCTCACCACAGGCGGCGCAGCAGCGCTTCGACCGCGTCAGCAGCCGGGTGGAGGAGCGGTGACCACCGCCACCGCGCCCGCCGACCTCGCCCTGCACGGCGTCCGGGTGCTGGGCTTCCCGACGACCGCCCGCGTCGCCGGCCGCTACGGCCTCGCGCGGGACGCCGTCGAGGAGGCCCTGCTCGACGCCGAGGCCCGCGGCTGGGTGCGCCGGCTGGCCTTCGGCGGCAGCGAGGGCTGGTCGCTGCTCGACGCCGGCCGCGCGGAGGGGGAGCGCCGGCTCGCCGCCGAGCTCGACGCGCTCGGCGCCCGGGACGCCGTGACCGACGTGCACGCCCGCTTCCGGCCGCTGAACCGCCGCTTCGGCGCCGCCTGCACCGACTGGCAGCTGCACCCCACCCGGCTCGACCCGATGGCGTTCAACGACCACACCGACTGGCGGTGGGACGAGCGGGTGCTGCGCACGCTGCGGTCGGCCGGGGCGGAGTTCGCCGGGCTCTGCGCCGAGCTGGGCGCGCTGCTGGCCCGCTTCGGCGGCTACCCCGGCCTCTACGCCGCGGCGCTGCGGCGGGTGGACGCCGGCGAGCGCGGCTGGGTTGACGGGCACGACCGCGACTCGCTGCACCTGGTCTGGATCCAGTTCCACGAGGACCTGCTGGCCACCCTCGGCATCGAGCGCGGCACCGACGCCTGAGTGCCCGGTCCCGTCGGAGCCGGTGGGTAGCGTGCGACCACGTGCCCACCGACCCCGCCGTCCCCGCGCCCGAGGGGGCGCCGCGGGTGGCGCGGGTCGTCGTCGACGTGCCGCTCGCGCACCTGGACCGGCCCTTCGACTACGCCGTCCCCGACGAACTGGCCGGGCAGGTGCGGGCGGGCTGCCGGGTGCGGGTGCGCTTCGCCGGCCAGCTGGTGGACGGCGTCGTGCTCGAGCTGGCCGACGCCAGCGACTCCGGGCGGAAGCTCGCGCCGCTGGCCAAGCTGGTCTCGCCGGAGCCGGTGCTCACCCCGGAGGTGGCCGCGCTGGCCCGCTCGGTGGCGCAGCGCTGGGCCGGCACCCTGACCGACGTGCTGCGGCTGGCCATCCCGCCCCGCCGGGCCGCCGCCGAGAAGCGCCCCCCGGGGGAGGCCCCGCCGCCGCCCGCGCCGCCGGACCCGGCCGGGTTCGCCCGCTACCCGGCCGGGCCCTCCCTGCTGTCCGCCGTCGCCGAGGGGCGCCCGGCCCGCGCGGTGTGGACGGCGCTGCCCGGCGAGGACTGGCCGGCCCGGCTGGCCGAGCTGTGCCAGGCCGCCCTGTCCGGGGGGCGCGGCGCGCTCGTCGTCGTCCCCGACGGCCGCGACCTCGACCGGCTGGAGGCGGCGGCCACCGCCCGGCTGCCGGCGGGCTCCTTCGTCGTGCTGCGCGCCGACGCCGCCCCCGACGCGCGCTACCGGCGCTTCCTCGACGCCGTCCGCGGCAGCGCCCGGGTGGTGCTCGGCACCCGCGCCGCGGTGTTCGCGCCGGTCGCCGACCTGGGCCTGGTGGCCGTCTGGGACGACGGCGACGACCTGCACGCCGAGCCCCGCGCGCCCTACGCGCACGCCCGCGACGTGCTCCTGCACCGCGCGCACCTGGCCTCGTGCGCCGCCGTCGTCGCGGCCACCGCGCGCACCGCGGAGGCGCAGCTGCTCCTCGACAGCGGCTGGGCGCACGAGCTGGCCGCCGACCGGGCCACCCTGCGCGCCGCCGCACCCCGCGTGCAGGCCCTCGGCGAGGACTCCGAGCTGGCCCGCGATCCGGCCGCCCGCACCGCCCGGCTGCCCAGCCTCGCCCACCGGGTGGCCCGGGCGACGCTGGCCGAGGGCGCGCCGGTGCTCGTCCAGGTGCCCCGCGCCGGCTACGCGCCCGGGCTGGCCTGCGACCGCTGCCGGGCGCCCGCCCGGTGCGCGGTGTGCCGGGGCCCGCTGGGCATCTCCCCGACGCCGGGGCCGGGCGCGTCGCGGGTGCCGGCCTGCCGCTGGTGCGCCCGCCCGGCGGCCACGTTCGACTGCCCGCACTGCCACGGGACGAAGCTGCGCGCCTCCGTCGTCGGCGCGGCCCGCACCGCCGAGGAGCTGGGCCGGGCGTTCCCCGGCGCGCCGGTGCGGGTGTCGGGGCGGACGTCGGGCGTCCTGCCGTCGGTGCCGGCCGGGCCGTCGCTGGTGGTGGCCACCCCGGGCGCCGAGCCGGTCGCCGAGGGCGGCTACGGCGCGGCGCTGCTGCTCGACTCGTGGGCCCTGCTCGGCCGGGCGGACCTGCGGGCGGGGGAGGAGACGCTGCGCCGCTGGGCGAACGCCGCCACGCTGGTGCGCCCGCACGGCTCGGTGGTCGTCGCCGCCGACGCCGCCCACCCCGTCGTCCAGGCCCTCGTGCGCTGGGACCCGGGCTGGCTGGCCGAGCGCGAGCTCGCCGACCGCCGGGCGCTGGGCTTCCCGCCGGCCACCCGGATGGCGGCGCTGTCCGGCTCACCGGCGGCGCTGGCGGAGTTCCTCACCGCCGCCCGCCTGCCCGCCGACGCCGACCTGCTCGGTCCGGTGCCCGAACCCCCGCGCCCCGGCCAGGAGGGGGAGCGGGAGCGCTACCTGGTGCGGGTGCCGCGCGGCGAGGGCCTGGCGCTGGCCACCGCGCTGGCCGAGGTGCAGGGCGTGCGCAGCGCGCGGAAGGCCGGCGAGCACGTGCGCGTCCAGCTCGACCCCCTCGAGCTGGTCTGAGGAAGGACCCTCCTGCCCCCCGCCACTCGCAGGCTCGCGGCGGGCCCCTGCAGGAGGGCCGCATACGCTGGGCCGGTGAGCGTCACCCCCATCCGGCTGCTCGGCGACCCGGTCCTGCACAGGCCCGCCGCCCCCGTCGTCGACTTCGACGCCGAGCTGCGCCGGCTGGTCACCGACCTGACCGAGACCATGCACGCCGCCGGCGGGGCCGGGCTGGCCGCGCCGCAGATCGGCGTCGGGCTGCGGGTGTTCACCTGGTACGTCGACGGCGAGGTCGGCCACCTCGTCAACCCCTCGGTCGACCTCGTCGGCGAGGAGACCGAGGAGGCGCCCGAGGGCTGCCTGTCCATCCCGGGCTACCGCTTCGACTGCCGCCGCCACCTGCACGTCGTCGCCACCGGCTGGGACCAGCACGGCGACCCGGTCCGGGTGGAGGGCTCGCACCTGCTCGCCCGCGCGGTGCAGCACGAGGTCGACCACCTCGACGGCGTGCTGTTCGTCGACCGGCTCGACCCCGAGGCGCGGGCCGCCGCCCTCGCCGCGCTGGCCGAGGCCGAGTGGACCGGCATGGGCGCCTGGGTCCCGCGCGTGGAGGTGAGCCCCCACTGAGGCTCCTGTTCGCCGGGACGCCGGAGGCCGCCGTCCCCTCGCTGGACGCGCTGCTGGCCTCCGGGCACGAGGTGGCCGCCGTCCTCACCCGGCCCGACGCCCGCTCCGGCCGCGGCCGCACGGTCAGCCGCTCGCCGGTCGCCGAGCGCGCCGACGCCGCCGGCGTCCCCGTCCTGCAGCCGCGCTCGCCGCGGGAGCCGCAGTTCCTCGAGCAGCTCGCCGGCCTCGCCGTCGACTGCGCGCCCGTCGTCGCCTATGGCGCGCTGGTCCCGCCCGCGGCGCTCGACCTGCCCGCGCACGGCTGGGTCAACCTGCACTTCTCGCTGCTGCCGGCCTGGCGCGGCGCCGCGCCGGTGCAGCACGCGGTCATGGCCGGCGACGAGGTCACCGGCGCCTGCACCTTCCGGCTCGAGCAGGGCCTGGACACCGGGCCGGTGTTCGGCGTGGTCACCGAGCCGATCGGCCCGCGCGACACCGCCGGCGACCTGCTCGGCCGGCTCGCCCTCAGCGGCGCCCGGCTGCTGGTGGCCACCCTCGACGGCATCGCCGCAGGCTCGCTCGTCCCGCAGCCCCAGCCGGCCGACGGGGTCAGCCTCGCGCCGCGGATCGAGACCGCCGACGCCCGGGTGGACTGGGCGCTGCCGGCGCACGTCGTCGACCGGCGGGTCCGCGGCGTGACCCCGGCCCCGGGCGCGTGGACGACGTGGCGCGGCGAGCGGTTCCGCCTGGGCCCGGTCGAGCCGCTGCCGACGTCCCCGGGCCTGGCGCCCGGCGAGGTGTCTGTGGGCTCCAGCGGGGTCGTGGTGGGCACCGGCCGCGGCGCGGTGCGGCTCGGCGAGGTGCAGCCCGCCGGCAAGCGCCGGCACCCGGCGCCCGACTGGGCCCGCGGCGCGCGCCCGGCGCCCGGCGAGCGGTTCGGGGCGTGAGCGGCCCGCCCCGGCGCCCGGCCGGCCCCCGCGGGGGACGGCGGGACCGCCGTCCGCCCCGCCGCGCACCCCTCGACGGCGCCCGGCTGACCGCCTACGACGTGCTCGACGGCGTCTCCGCGCGGGAGGCCTACGCCAACCTGCTGCTGCCGCAGCTGCTGCGCGAGCGCGACCTCGAGCCGCGCGACGCCGCCTTCGCCACCCAGCTGGCCTACGGGGCGCTGCGCGCGCAGGGCACCCTCGACGCCGTCCTCGCCACGCTGGTCGACCGGCCGCTGGCCGACCTCGACCGCCGGCTGCTCGACCTGCTCCGGCTCGGCGCCTACCAGCTGCTCGACCTCCGGGTGCCCGCGCACGCCGCCGTCGCCACCACCGTCGACCTCGCCCGCGCCATCGTGGGGCCCGGCCCCTCGGGCCTGGCCAACGCCGTGCTGCGCCGGGTGGCCGCCGGCGGCGACCGCGCCGCCTGGCTGGCGCGGCTCGGCGCCGACGGCGACCGGCGCCTCGCGCTGGCCACCGACCACCCCGAGTGGATCGTGAGCGCCTGGCGCGAGGCCCTCGGCGGGGACGCCGAGCTCGAGGCCGCGCTGCTCGCCGACGACGCCGCCCCCGAGGTGCACCTCGTCGCGCGGCACGTGGACCGCGGCGCACTCGCCGAGGAGTCCGGCGGGACGCCCGGGCCGTGGTCGCCGTACGCGGTGCGCCTCGGCGGGGGAGACCCCGGGCGGCTGCCGTCGGTGCGCTCGGGCGCGGCCGCGGTGCAGGACGAGGGCAGCCAGCTCGCCGCGCTGCTGCTCCCCCGGGCGCCGCTGGAGGGGCCCGACGCGCGCTGGCTCGACGTCTGCGCCGGCCCCGGCGGCAAGGCCGGGCTGCTGGCCGCCGTCCGCCCGGCCGGGGTGCACCTGACCGCCGCCGACCGTGCGCCGCACCGTGCCGAGCTGGTCCGCGGCGCGCTGGCCGGCGAGGACGACGTCGAGGTGCTGGTGGCCGACGGCCGCGAGCCGCCGTGGGCGCCCGGCTCCTTCGACCGCGTGCTGCTCGACGCGCCGTGCACCGGGCTGGGGGCGCTGCGCCGCCGTCCCGAGGTGCGCTGGCGGCGCGGACCGGACGACGTCGGCCCCCTGGTGGAGCTGCAGACGGCGCTGCTCGACTCGGCGCTGGCCTCGGTGCGGCCCGGCGGCGTGGTGGCCTACGTGACCTGCTCGCCGCACGCCGCCGAGACCGTCGCCGTGGCCGACGCCGCGGCCGCCCGGGACGACGTCGAATTGCTGCCCGTGGCCCCGCTGCTCGACGGTGTGCCCGGGGTCGGGCGGGGGTCCTACGCGCAGCTGTGGCCGCACCGGCACGGCACCGACGCGATGTTCCTGGCGCTGCTCCGCCGCACCCGCTGAGCCGCCCGCGGTGGAGCCGGGCCTCGCGCGCCCGGCCTCCGTCGCCCGGCCTGCCCCGCCGTGCCCCGGCTCCCCAGCCACGTCGCCCACCCCCGCGCGAGATCTGCACACTCGTGGTCATCGGCGCCGCGAAGGGCGCGAGTGTGCAGCTCTCGCGGGGAGCGCGACCGCGGCCGGGAGGGGTGATCACCCCGCACCTAGACTCGGCGGACGTGCCCCGCACCCCGATGATCGCCCCCAGCCTGCTCTCCGCGGACTTCGCCCGGCTGGCCGACGAGGTGGCCCGGGTCGCCGACGCCGACTGGCTGCACGTCGACGTCATGGACGCCCATTTCGTGCCCAACCTGACCCTGGGCCGACCCGTGGTCGAGGCCATCCAGGCGGTCAGCCCGGTGCCGCTGGACTGCCACCTGATGATCGAGGCGCCCGAGCGGTGGGCGCCGGGCTACGCCGAGCTGGGCGCCCGCAACGTCACCGTGCACGCCGAGGCCTGCACCGGCGACCCCCGCGACGTCGCGCGCGACATCCGCGCCGCCGGGGCGCTGGCCGGCCTGGCGATCAAGCCGGGGACGCCGCTGGAGGACTACGAGGACGTCCTGCGCGACTTCGACACCCTGCTGGTGATGACCGTCGAGCCGGGCTTCGGCGGCCAGTCGTTCATCGCCGACGTGCTGCCCAAGGTCCGCCGCGCACGGCAGCTGGTCGACACCGGCCACCTGCGGCTGTTCGTCGAGGTCGACGGCGGCATCAACGCCGACACCGTCGAGCAGGCCGCCGCCGCGGGCGCCGACGTCTTCGTGGCCGGCTCGGCCGTCTACGGCGCCGACGACCCCGCCCGCGCCATCGCCGCCCTCCGCGCGCAGGCCGCGTCGGCGGCCGCCGGGTGACGCCGCAGGAGCAGTCCGCGATGGCCCGGGCGCGCGAGCTCGGGCTGTCCGTCCTCGGCACCACCAGCCCCAACCCGGCCGTCGGCGCCGTCGTCCTCGACGCCGACGGCGCGGTCGCGGGGGAGGGCGCCACCTCCCCGCCCGGCGGCCCGCACGCCGAGGTGCACGCGCTGGCGCAGGCCGGCGAGCGGGCCCGCGGCGGCACCGCCGTCGTCACCCTCGAGCCGTGCGCGCACACCGGCCGCACCGGCCCCTGCGCCGACGCGCTGCTGGCCGCCGGCGTGGCCCGGGTCGTCGTCGCCGTGCCCGAGCCCACCCGGCTCGCCGTCGGCGGCGCCCGGCGGCTGCGGGAGGCCGGGGTGGACGTCGAGGTCGGCGTCGAGCAGCAGGAGGCCGAGGAGGGCGCGCTGGCCGCGTGGCTGACCGGCGTCCGCGAGCAGCGCCCGCAGGTGGTCTGGAAGGTCGGCGCCACCCTCGACGGGCGGGTCGCCGCTGCCGACGGCACCAGCCGCTGGATCACCGGGGCGACCGCCCGCGCCGCGGTGCACGCGCTGCGTGCCACCTGCGACGCCGTCCTCGTCGGCTCGGGGACCGTGCTGACCGACGACCCGCAGCTCACCGTCCGCGACGCCGACGGCCGCGACACCGCCCGCCAGCCGCTGCGCGTGGTGCACGACCGCCGCGGCCGCGTGCCGGCCACCGCGCGGGTGCTCGACGACGCCGCGCCCACCCACGTCAGCCGGGCCGGGTCGCCGGCCGAGCTGCTGGCCGAGCTGTTCGACCGCGGCGTGCGCCGGGTGCTGCTCGAGGGCGGCCCCACGCTCGCCGCGGCCTTCCTGCGCGCCGGCCTGGTCGACGAGGCCGTCGTCCACCTGGCCCCCAAGCTCCTCGGCGCCGGTCCCTCGCTGGTGGGGGACCTGGGAATCCCGACGATCGCCGGCGCGCTTGCCCTCGAGGTACGGGACGTCACCCGCCTCGGCGGGGACGTGCAGATCCGCCTGCGGCCCACCCGTCACACTGGGAGCCGAGGGCACGTGGACGGGAGGGGCTGAGGTGTTCACCGGCATCGTCGAGGAGGTCGGCTCCCTCGCCGCGCGCGAGGAGGCCGGCGACGCCGCGGTCCTGCGCATCCGCGCGCGCCGCGTGCTGGAGGACGTCGCCCTGGGCGACTCGATCTCGGTCAACGGCGTCTGCCTGACCGTGACCGCCAGCGACGGGCAGGAGTGGAGCACCGACGTCATGGGCGAGACGCTGCGCCGCAGCAGCCTCGGCGCCCTGGCCGCCGGCGACCCGGTCAACCTCGAGCGGGCCGTCGCCGCGGGCGGGCGGCTGGGCGGGCACGTCGTGCAGGGCCACGTCGACGGCGTCGGCACGGTGCTCGCGCGCACCCCGGCCGAGCACTGGGAGGTCGTGCGGGTCGCGCTGCCCCCGGAGCTGGCCCGCTACGTCGTCGAGAAGGGCTCGATCACCGTCGACGGCGTCTCCCTCACCGTCAGCGCGCTCAGCGCCGCCGACGACCCCGAGCCCTGGTTCGAGGTCAGCCTCATCCCCACCACCCTGCGCGAGACCACGCTGGGCGGACGCGCCCCGGGAGACCCGGTCAACCTGGAGGTCGACGTGATCGCCAAGTACGTGGAACGCCTGCTGGGAGCGCGATCGTGACCGATCCCGTCCGCCTGGACTCCGTCGAGACCGCGATCGCGGCGGTCAAGGCCGGCCGGCCCGTCGTCGTCATCGACGACGAGGACCGCGAGAACGAGGGCGACCTGATCTTCGCCTCGGAGCTGGCCACCCCCGAGCTGGTCGCGTTCATGGTCCGCTACACCTCGGGCTACATCTGCGTCTCGGTCACCGAGGCCGACGCCGACCGGCTCGACCTGCCGCCGATGTTCCGGGTCAACCAGGACCGCCGGGGCACCGCCTACACCGTCACCGTCGACGCCCGCGAGGGCATCACCACCGGCATCTCGGCCAGCGACCGCGCGCACACCATCCGGCTGCTCGCCGACGCGCAGACCTCCTCGGCCGACCTCGCCCGGCCCGGCCACATCGTGCCGCTGCGGGCCAAGGACGGCGGCGTGCTGCGCCGGCCCGGCCACACCGAGGCCGCCGTCGACCTCGCCGTCCTCGCCGGCCTGCGCCCCTCGGGGACGCTGTGCGAGCTGGTCAGCGAGAAGGACCCCACCGGCATGGCCCGCGCCGAGGAGCTGCGCGTCTTCGCCGACGAGCACGACCTGTGCCTGATCTCCATCGCCGACCTCATCGCCTACCGCAAGCGGTTCGACAAGCTGGTCGAGCGGGTCGCCGAGGCCACCGTGCCGCTGGCGCCGGGCACCTTCACCGCGGTCGGCTACCGCAGCTCCTACGACGAGCGCGAGCACGTCGCCTTCGTCTACGGCGACGTCGGCGACGGCGAGGACGTGCTGGTGCGCGTGCACTCCGAGTGCCTCACCGGCGACGTCTTCGGGTCGCTGCGCTGCGACTGCGGTCCCCAGCTGCAGGCCGCGCTGGCCGCCGTCGCCCACGAGGGCCGCGGCATCGTGCTCTACATCCGCGGGCACGAGGGCCGGGGGATCGGCCTGCTGCACAAGCTGCAGGCCTACCAGCTGCAGGACTCCGGGGCCGACACCGTCGACGCCAACCTCGACCTGGGCCTGCCCGCCGACGCCCGCGACTACGGCACCGGCGCGCAGATCCTCGTCGACCTCGGCGTGCACACCATGCGGCTGCTGACCAACAACCCGGCCAAGCGCGCGGGCCTGGAGGGCTACGGCCTCAAGGTGACCGGCCGGGTGCCGCTGCCCAGCCACGTCACCGCCGAGAACCTGGCCTACCTGCGCACCAAGCGCGACCGGATGGGCCACCTGCTCGACATCATCGAGCCCGAGACCGAGTCCGGCCCCGCCGACGTCCCGGCCGCGGCCACCGTGCCCGGCACCGACGTCCCCCTCCGGCAGACGGAGCAGCAGCTGTGAGCGGCACCGGCCGGCCCGAGGCGGGCGCCGTCGACGCCGCGGGCCTCTCCCTGGGCATCGTGGCCACCACCTGGCACGCCGAGATCACCGACAGCCTGCTGGCCCGCGCGGTCGAGGCGGCCCGCGCCAGCGGCGTGCCCCGGCCCACCGTCGTGCGCGCGCCCGGCGCGGTGGAGCTGCCGGTGGTCGCCCAGGCGCTCGCGGAGCGGCACGACGCCGTCGTCGCGCTCGGGGTGGTCATCCGGGGCGGCACGCCGCACTTCGAGTACGTGTGCGACGCCGTCACCGCGGGGCTGACCCGGGTCGCGCTCGACGCCGGCAAGCCGGTCGGCAACGGCGTGCTCACCTGCGACACCGAGGAGCAGGCCCGCGACCGCTCGGGACTGCCCGGCTCGGTCGAGGACAAGGGCTGGGAGGCCGCGATCGCCGCGCTGGCCACCGCGCTGACCCTCCGCTCGCTGCGGCCCCCGCCGCGCACCACCGGTTTCCAGGCCACCCCGGCCGTCGGGCAGGGGCTGGCGTGAAGACCTTCGACGAGCTGTTCGCCGAGCTGTCGGGCAAGGTCGCGGCCGGCGACCCCGCGTCGGGCACCGTGACCGCCGTCCGCGACGGCGTGCACGCGGCCGGCAAGAAGGTGGTCGAGGAGGCCGCCGAGTCGTGGATGGCCGCCGAGCACGAGGGGCCCGAGCGGACGGCGGAGGAGATCAGCCAGCTGCTCTACCGGGTGCAGGTCCTCATGCTCGCCCGCGGCCTGTCCCTCGACGACGTCTACACCCACCTCTGAGAAAGGACCCTCCTGCCCCCCACCGCTCGCAGGCTCGCGGCGGGCCCCTGCAGGAGGGCCGAGCCTGCACCGCCGACCCGAGGAGTCCTACCGTGTTGCGTGTCGCCGTTCCCAACAAGGGCGCCCTGAGCGAGCCCGCGGCGGCGATGCTGGCCGAGAGCGGCTACCGGCAGCGCCGCAGCACCAAGGACCTCGCCGTCTACGACCCCGACAGTGACACCGAGTTCTTCTACCTGCGGCCGCGCGACATCGCCGTCTACGTCGCCTCCGGCACCCTCGACGTCGGCATCACCGGCCGCGACATGATGCTCGAGACCGCCCCCGCCGACGGGGAGGGCCCGAGCGCCGTCGAGGTCATGCCGCTGGGCTTCGGCCGGTCCTCCTTCCGCTTCGCCAGCCCCGTGGAGTCGGCCATCGACTCCGTCGAGCAGCTGGCCGGCCGGCGCATCGCCACCGCCTACCCGGTGCTGCTGCAGCGCTTCCTCGAGGAGTCCGGCATCAAGGCCGGCGTGGTCAAGCTCGACGGCGCGGTGGAGACCGCCTGCCGGCTGGGCGTGGCCGACGCGGTCTGC
Source organism: Geodermatophilus tzadiensis (assembly GCF_003002915.1). GTDB lineage: Bacteria > Actinomycetota > Actinomycetes > Mycobacteriales > Geodermatophilaceae > Geodermatophilus > Geodermatophilus tzadiensis. The sequence continues at coordinate 279,832 of NZ_PVTG01000003.1, forward strand.
GACGTCGTCGAGACCGGGACGACGCTGCGCGCCGCGGGGCTGCGGATCATCGGCGAGCCGGTCCTCACCAGCGAGGCGGTGCTCGTCCGCCGGGAGGGCGCCGAGGAGATCCCCGCCGTCGCCCAGCTGCGGCGGCGGCTGCGCGGCGTCCTGGTCGCCCGGCAGTACGTGATGCTCGACTACGACTGCCCCAACGAGCTGCTGGCCCGGGCCACCGCGCTGACGCCCGGCCTCGAGGGGCCGACGGTCAGCCCGCTGCAGACCGAGGGCTGGTCGGCGGTGCGGGCGATGGTCCGCCAGAACGACACCAACCGGGTGATGGACGAGCTCTGGGAGCTCGGCGCCCGCGCCATCCTGGTCACCAGCATCCACGCCTGCCGCATCTGATGAAGGACCACCCTTCCCCCCACGCCTCGCACGCTCGGCGCGGGTTCCTGAAGGGGGCCGTTCCAGCACCTCACCGGGGCTCGCGGCGGGACCATGCACGGGGGCCACGAGTGCGGTTCTCGTCCTCGTGGCGGTGCTGCTGTGCGCCGCGTGCGCGGAGCGGGGGTCGGGCGCCGCGCCCGGGACCACCGGCCCGGCGACGGCGGCGGGTGACGCGCTCACCGTTGAGGTCGACCGCGGCGACGGCAGCCCGGTGGAGCGGTACACGCTGACGTGCGGCGACGTCCCGGGCGGCGACCACCCCGACCCGGCCGGGGCCTGCGCGCACCTGGCCGGTCTCGACGACCCGTTCGCCGCGCCGCCGACCGACCGAGCCTGCACCGAGGTCTACGGCGGGCCGCAGACCGCCCGGGTGACCGGCACCTGGCGCGGGGCTCCCGTGGACCGCGACCACGCCCGCACCGACGGCTGCCGGATCGCCGAGTGGGACGCGCTGGGCCCGCTGCTGCCCGGCCCCGTCGGCGTCGTGGACCAGCTGCCCGACTGACGCGCCGGCGCGCTCATGCGGGCCTGGTCGCCCGGTCGTCCAGCCACGGGGTGTCGGGCTCGTCGCGGTGCGAGCCGCTGGAGCAGACGTGCCTGCTGCTGGTGCCCGGCCCGTTCCTCAGCACGTGCACCAGCGCCGTCGCGCCCACGGCCCTGACCGTGCTCGTCCGTCAGGACGAGACCCGCCGCGGGACTCACCGCCGCACGCGGCAGCGGCCCCCTCCCGAGCCGGGAGGGGGCCGCCGTCGTGCCGGCGCCGGTCGGGGTCAGCGCACCCGGAGGGTGCGGTCGACCAGGTCGATGGCGGTGCACAGGCCCAGCGCCATGGCCCGGCCGCTGGTCGAGCCGGTGGCCAGCAGGCCCTCGATCGCCGGGCCCAGCGGGCGCTCACCGACCAGGCCGGCCAGCACGGCCGCGTACTCGCCGCTCACCCGCCCGGCCGCGGCGTGCCGCAGCAGGGCCCGGGAGAGCTCGGTGGTCCGCCCGGCGGCCAGGGCGTGCACGCCGGCGGAGAAGCGCTCGGCGGCCGGGTGCCCGAGCAGCACCAGCCCGGCCATCGTGCCGGCCATGACGTCGTCACCGGCCGGGGTGAGGCCGGGGCCGAGGCCGACCAGCCGCACCGCGGTGCGCAGCGCGGCGTCGAGGTCGGCCCGGCGGACGGCGCCGCGCAGCGCGGCCAGCGGACCGCCCGGACCCCCGGGCAGGCCCGGCAGGGTGAACGCGCTGTGCGGCACGCCCTCGCCGTAGAGGGTGTTGCGCAGCTGGCGCACGCCCTCGGGCAGCAGCGCCGGGCGCGGGCTGGGCAGCCGGGGCCGCGGGTCCCACCACGCCGCCGCGCGGACGACGAGGTCGCCGACCACGATCCGGCCGCCGCCGACCTCGGCGGGTGCACCGCTGGGCACGGTGACCAGCGGGCGGCCGTTGCTCGGCCGGAACAGCACGCAGCCCAGCGGCAGCCGCGCCGCGTCGCTGGTCAGCACACCGACCACGTCGCTGCCGCGCTCGGTGGGCACCTGCAGGTACACCGCGGCCGGCGCGCTCATGAGCACGCGCGCGTGGCGGACCGGCCCGCGCAGGAGGTCGGCGACCCCCGTGCTGGCCGAGGCCGGCACCGCGGAGGGCGTCCGGACGGGTGCGCCCGTCCGGACCGCGTCCTGGGCCGCGCGGGGGAGGGGGATCGTGGGGAGACCGGCACGGGCGGCACGGCCCTGGACGGCGGCCCCCGAGCCGTGAGGGTTGTGGTCGATCGTGCGCATGTCTGGCCCTTCGCCGTGACAGGTCGGAGGCGACCCTCCGCTCAGGGCCCCCGACCGGTCCGGTCCCTCCGCCGGAGTGGGCGGGGCGCCAGGTGCGGCGACCGCCTACCATCCAGCGGACGGAACGGACCGGGTCTCGAAGCTAAGCGGCGCGTCGCACGTCCTCGTATGGCGAATGTGGCCAAGAATGGGGGCGGCCGTCCAGGCACACATGCCAGGTTCCTGCAACTGGAGACATCGGGCGGCCGACGAGGAGGGCGAGTCGTGACTCAGGGTGAGGCCTACCTGGCCTCAGGGTCGTACCCCACGGCGCCGCTGTCGTTCCCCCGCGGCCGGTACCAGGCCGGCGGCGGCCGCTCCGGCCAGCCCCGGGACGACCGCTCGGGCTGGCGCGACCGGGTGGGCCTGCGGGTGGACGAGGCCCTGCGCCTGCCCCGCCTGGCCGGTGCGGAGGTGGTCGCGGGCCGGGCGGGCCTGGAGCGGACCGTCCGGCACATGGTCGTCGACGACCCCACCGCCCCGCTGGCCGCCGCCGGCCCCGACGTCGTGGTCGTGCTCGGCGCCCGGCTCCCCCCGGCCGACCCCGCCGACTGCCGGGCGCTGGTCGAGCGCCTCGACCACCTGGGCACCGCGGCGCTGGCCTACCGGCGCACCGAGGGGCCGCCGCCGGTGCCCGGCGAGGTGCTGGCCGAGGCCGACCGGCGGTCGCTGCCGGTGGTGGCGCTGCCGGCCACGGTCCGGCTCGACGAGGCGGTCTCCGAGGTGCTCGGCGCGGTGGTGCGCAAGCAGGGCGAGGCCCTGGTGCTCTCCGCCCGCATGCACGACCAGTTCATCGACGTCGCCCTCTCCGGCGGCGGGCTGGCCGAGGTCACCGAGCAGCTGGCCACGTTCCTGGAGGGCGCGGCGGTGCTGGGGCTGGGCCCCGACCGGGAGATCGTCACCACCGCGGGCCCCTCCGACGACGTCGCCGAGATCAGCGACTGGCTGTGGCTGCTCGACGCCGAGGCCGAGGACGAGCTGGCGATGATGGCGCCCTCGAGCCGCGTCTCGGGCGTGCGCGCCGACCAGACCGTCGTCACCCCGGCCGACGTGCTCGCCGACGCCGACCTGTCCCCGGCCGACGGCATCCTGCTCGTCCCGGGCCACCACGAGCTGCCCGGTGGGGTGGGGGAGTACGCCGTCGCCCCGATCATGGCCGGCGACCAGCGGCACGGCTGGCTGGTCGCGGTGCACCGCAGCGGGCAGATGGTGGTCGGCGCCGGCGGCGTGCTCGAGCGGGCCGCCGTCGTCTCCGCGCTGTCGGTCATCCGCCAGCAGGCGGTGCACTCGGTCGAGCTGCGCTTCCAGGGCGACCTGGTGCGGCGGCTGGTCGCCGGGTCGCTGCGGCACACCGAGCGGGCGCTGGCGCAGACCCGGTCGTTCGGCTGGCGGCTCGACGGGCCGGTCGCCGTCCTGGTGACCGCCACCGAGACCGCCGCCGACCCGCAGGCCGACCCCACCCGCGCCCTCGACGTCCTCGACCGGCTGGCCGACGGCTGGCGGGCGGCCCTGGAGTCGGAGGTGTCCGGTGCCGCGGTGGCGGGGCTGTCCACCGAGATCGTCACGGTGCTGCCGCTCGACGAGCGCACGCCCGAGGACATCACCGCGCTGGTCACCGCGGTCACCTCGCGGGTCAACGCGCGCGTGCGCCGGGTGGGCCGCGTGCTGGCCACCGGCATCGGCCGGCCGGCGCTGTCGCTGTCGGCGCTGGGGGAGGCCCACCAGCAGGCGCAGCGGGCCCTCGGCGTGGGACAGGAGATCCACGGGCCGACGGCGGTCACCCACTTCGACCAGCTCGGCGTCTTCCGGCTGCTCTCGCTCATCCCCGACTCGACCGAGCTGCGGTCCTACGTCGACGAGGTGCTCGGCACGCTCGCCGACGCCTCCGACCCCGACTCGGCCGACCTGCGGGAGACGCTGCGGGTGCTGCTGGAGACCAACCTCAACGTCGCGGAGTCCGCGCGCCGGCTGCACTTCCACTACAACACGATGCGCTACCGCATCGGCAAGCTGGAGCGGCTGCTCGGGCCCTTCACCACCGACCCCACGCTGCGGCTGAACCTGCTCCTGGCGCTGCACGCGGCCCGGATGCGCGGCCTGGACCAGCCGCACCGGCCACCGGTCGACTCCGGCCTCCTGCCGCCCGACGACGGCTACGACGCGCTGGTCTGACGCAGGACCTGCCCGCAGCGCGGGGCCGTCCGCGCTCGGGCAGCATCTGCGGGGTGACCGCACCGGTGGAGGAGCTCGTCGGCCGGATGCGGGCGCTGCTCGATGAGCTCGAGGCCGACGGCGACCCCGGCCGGTTCTTCCTCGGCACCTACCTGCGCACCACCGAGGCCGTGGACGCCGCGATCGACGGGGGGCTGTTCGAGGACCCGGCCTGGGTGACCGCCTGGGACGTCGACTTCGCGGAGTTCTACCTCGACGCCCTCGAGGCGCACCGCCGCGACCCGGCGTCGCCCCCGGCGCCGTGGCGGGCGGCCTTCGGCACCGACCCCCGGACCCGGCCCGAGGGGCACGTGCTGCTCGGCATGAACGCGCACATCAACTTCGACCTGCCGCAGTCGCTGGTGCGGGTCATCGGGCCGGCGGACCTCGCCGACCCCGCGGTGTCCGAGAGCCGGCGCCGCGACCACGAGCGGATCGACGCCGTCCTGGCCGGCCGGGTGGCGCACGAGGACGTCGCCCTGCAGGCCGCGGGCTCCCGGCGGACCGTGGTCGACCGGGTGATGGCCGGGGCGAACCGGACCGCGGCGCGGGTGCTGCTGCGGGAGTCGCGGCGCAAGGTCTGGGCCAACACGATGGCCCTGCACGAGGCGCGGCTGGCCGGCCCGGAGGCGCTCGCGCGGCGGGTGGCCCAGCTGGAGGAGGTCAGCGCCGCACGGGTGGCCGACCTGCAGCGCGGCGGGCCGGTGCTGCTGCGGCTGGCCGTGTCCGGCTTCGGCGTCGAGCTGCCGGAGGGGTGAGGGCCGGGGCGGCACGGTCCTAGCGTGGGGACGTGGCGGCGCGACCGGGGGTCCCCGACGAGGCGGCCGCCGTGCACCCGCGACCCCGGCTGCGCGGGGTCGACGTGCTGCGCGGGCTCGCCGTCGTCGGGATGCTCCTCGTCGACAACCGCGGCAACGCCGCGATCCCCGACCAGTTCGAGCACGTCGCGTGGGACGGGCTGCACGTCGCCGACGTCGTCTTCCCGGTCTTCCTCCTGGTGGTGGGTGTCTCGGTGCCGTTCTCCCGGCGGTCCGGCCGGCCCCGGGCCGCGCTGACCCGGGTGGCGACGCTCGCCGTCCTCGGCTGGCTCGTCGTCACGGCCAAGTACGGCTCACCGACCGCCGGGCTGGGCGTCCTCGGCCACGTCGCGGGGGCCTACCTGCTGTGCTGGTCGCTGCTCCGGCTGCCCCGCCCGGTGCAGGTGCCCGTCGCCGCCGGCGTGCTGGCGGGGCTGTGCCTCCTCACGGTGGTCCTGGGCGACGGCCCGGACCGGTCGTGGGGACAGGCCGGGGACGCCGCCCTCGGCCTGCGCTTCTCCGCCGAGGCGCCGCACTCCTACCCGGGCGGCGCGGTGACCGTCTTCCTCGGCGTGCTCGCCGGGCGGGCGCTGCGGTCGGGCCCGGGGCGGGCGGCCCTGGTCCGGCTGATCGCGGGCGGTGCCGCGCTGGGAGCCGCGGGGTGGGCGCTCACGCCCCTGGTGCCGGTGAACAAGCGGCTGTGGTCGCCCTCGTTCGTGCTGGTCACCGGCGGCATCGCGCTGCTGGCGCTGGCGCTGCTGCACTGGCTGGTCGACCAGCGGGGAGTGACGCGCCCGTTCCGGCCGTTCGAGGTGCTGGGGACCGAGGCGATCGTCGCGTTCGTCTTCTCCGAGGTCGTGTTCCGCGCGCTCCTCGCGCCCGCGGTGCAGCCGGCGGTCGACGGCTGGGTCACCGCGGTCGCCGGGGCGGCCGTGTCCGCCTGGCTCTACCCGGTGCTCTCCGTCGTGGCGACGTGGGCGCTGTGCGCCGCGCTGCTGCGCCGCGGGGTGGTCGTGCGGGTCTGAAGGCCGCTCACTCGCCGTCGGGTGCCGGCGGCGGACTGCCCCCGACCGGCTCGGCCGTGCTGCGCTCGAGCAGCCGGTTGGCGCTGACCAGGGTGATGCCGCGGTCGGCGACCTGCTGCAGCGCGGACGGCAGCGCCCGCACCTCCAGCTCGCGCCGCTCGGCCAGCGCGACGGCGAAGGCGGCCTGCGGGTCGAAGGTGCCCCGGCCGATGCCGTCGTGCAGGCCCAGGACGTCCCCGGCGGCGACCGTCTGCCCCATGTAGTCCTCGATCTCGGTGACCTCCTTCTTGTCCCCCGGCCCGCGGGTGACCGACCAGATGAAGGTGTCGTAGCCGAGCTCGGCGGCGATGCGCAGCGCGTAGCCGGTCAGCTCACCGCGGGGCGGCCGGAAGCTGGTGAACGGCTGCCCGAGCAGGGCCTCGACCTCGTCCTTGCAGCGCACCATCTCCTCCCGGGTCTCCTGCTGGGTGAGCGTGGTGAGGTCCCGGTGGGTCCAGGTGTGGTTGCCGATCTCGTGCCCGGCGGCCACCACGTCGCGCAGCACGTCGGGGTGGTGGACGCCGTTCCAGCCCATGACGTTGAACGTCGCCGTGACGCCGGCCCGGTCGAGCGCGTCGAGGATCCGCGGGGTGTACTCCGGCGTCGGCCCGTCGTCGAAGGTGATCGCCGCGACCGGCTCGGAGACCGTGGTGTTCCAGACGACCCGGCGGGTGCCGAGCCGGGCCACGCCCTCGCCCTCGTCCGCCGCGCCGGCGGCCTCGAAGAAGCGCTCCTCGGCGTGCGCCGTCGCCCGGCGCCGCACCTCGTCGTCCTGGCTCGCGACGAGCGCGCCGCCGGTGGCGCCGACCGCCAGCCCGGCGGCGCCCGCTCCGGCGCCCAGGAGGAACCCGCGTCGCGTCGTCATGGGGAGGTCCTAGACCCGGTGTGGGGGCGTTGGGAACCACCGGGAGCGCCCGGTCTCGTTCCGGGTGGTCCGCGCTGCCGGATCGCGCGGGCGGGCGCAGGCTGGCCGGGGGGCCGCACCGGGCGGCACCGGGAGGAGGGCCGCATGACCGCCAGCACCAGGCCGCTCGACGGGAGGGTCGCCCTGGTCACCGGGGCCTCCTCGGGGATCGGCGAGGCCACCGCCGTCGCGCTCGCCGCGGCCGGGGCCGCCGTCGCGATCGGCGCCCGCCGTGCCGACCGGCTCGACGCGCTGGCGGCCAAGCTCCGGGACGACGGCGCGCGGGTGCTGACCCTCGACCTCGACGTCACCGACGAGGCGGCCTGCCGCGACGCCGTCCGCCGCACGCGGGAGGAGCTCGGCGGCCTCGACGTCCTGGTCAACAACGCCGGCGTGATGCTGCTCGGCACGATCGTCGGCGCCGACGTCGAGGACTGGCGGCGGATGCTGTCCACCAACGTGCTCGGCCTGATGTACCTGACCCACGCCGCGATCGACGGGATGCTCGAGCAGGGCTCGGGCGACGTGGTCAACATCTCCAGCGTCGCCGGCCGCACCGCCCGCAAGGGCGCCGGGGTCTACAACGCCAGCAAGTGGGCGGTGAACGCCTTCAGCGAGTCGCTGCGCCAGGAGGTGACCACGAGCGGCGTGCGGATCTCGCTGGTCGAGCCCGGCGCGGTGGCCACCGAGCTCACCGACCACATCACCCAGCCCGACGCGAAGGCCGCCTCGCAGCGCATGTACACCGAGATGACGCCGCTGCAGGCCGAGGACGTCGCCCGCGCGATCGTCTACGTCGTCACCCAGCCGCCGCACGTCGCGGTCAACGAGGTGCTGGTCCGGCCCACCGCCCAGGAGAGGTGACGTACGGGAACGGCCACCCCTCAGGGGCCCGCGCCGAGCGGAGCGAGGCGTGGGGGGAGGGGTGGTCCTTCCTCAGTCGGAGAAGACCTCGATCGAGGCGCCCATCTCGACCAGGCGCTCGTAGAGGTGCTCGTAGCCGCGGGCGATGATGTCGACGTTGCGCAGCACCGAGGTGCCCCGCGCGGCCAGCATCGCCAGCAGGATGCAGACGGCCGGCCGCAGCGCCGGCGGGCAGACCACCTCGGCGCTGCGCCAGCGGGTCGGGCCGGTGACCAGCACGCGGTGCGGGTCCATCAGCCGCACGTCGGCGCCCAGCCGGGTCAGGTCCGACAGGTGGATGGCCCGGTTGTCGTAGACCCAGTCGTGGATGAGCGTCGAGCCGGTGGCCGAGGCCGCGATCACCGCGAAGAACGGCAGGTGGTCGATGTTGAGGCCCGGGAACGGCATCGGGTGGATCTTGTCGATCGGCGCCTTGAGCTGCGACGGCGAGATGGTGACGTCGGCCAGCCGGGTGTGGCCGTTGTCGGCGCGGTACTCCGGGGAGAGCGTGTACCGCAGACCCATCTCGGCCAGCACGGCCAGCTCGATCTCGAGGAACTCGACCGGGGCGCGGCGCACGGTCAGCTCCGAGCCGGTGACGATGCCCGCGGTGAGCAGGCTCATCGCCTCCACCGGGTCCTCGCTGATCGTGTAGTCGACGTCGGCGTCGAGCACCGGCCGGCCGTGCACGGTCAGCGTCGTCGTCCCGAGGCCCTCGACGCCGACGCCGAGCAGCTGCAGGTACAGGCACAGGTCCTGGACCATGTAGTTGGAGCTGGCGTTGCGGATGACCGTGGTGCCGTCGGTGCGGGCGGCGGCCAGCAGCGCGTTCTCGGTGACGGTGTCGCCGCGCTCGGTCAGCACGATGGTGCGCCGCGCGGTGGCCCGGGGCTCGACGGCGGCGTGGTACTCGCCCGCGTGCGCCTCGACCGCCAGGCCGAAGGGGCGCAGCGCGATCATGTGCGGCTCGACGGTGCGGGTACCGAGGTCGCAGCCGCCGGCGTAGGGCAGCCGGAAGGTGCGCGCCCGGTGCAGCAGCGGGCCCAGGAACATGATGATGCTGCGGGTGCGGCGGGCGGCGTCGGCGTCGATGCCGGCGAGGTCGAGCTCGTCGGGGACGACGAGGGTCAGGTCGCGGCCGGCGCCGTCCCACGTGGCCGAGACGCCGATCGAGCGCAGCACGTCGAGGATGCGGTCCACCTCGACGATGCGGGCCACGTTGCGCAGCGTCGTCCGGCCGCGGTTGAGCAGCGAGGCGCACAGCAGCGCGACGGCGGCGTTCTTCGACGACTTCACCGTGACGCTGCCGCGCAGCGGGGTCCCGCCGGTCACCCGCAGGTGGGTCGGGCCGGCCGGTCCCACGCTGATCAGCTCGCTGTCGAGGGCGTCGGAGAGCCGGCCGAGCAGCTCGAGGGTCAGGTTCTGCCCGCCCTGCTCGATGCGGGCCACGTCGCTCTGGCTGGTGCCCAGCCGCTCGGCGAGCTGCTGCTGGGTCAGCCCGCGGTGCCGGCGCGCGTCGCGGACCAGCAGGCCGATCCGCCGGGTCGCGCCGGCGGCCAGGGGGCTGGGCGTCGGGGCATCGGCCGTCGGCGTGAGGAGGGTCGGGTCGGTCGACGTCACGGGGGGCCACGGTATCGCCCACGAGGAATCGGTCGGTCAGGGCGCGCCGTGCGGACGGGAGGGACCGGTCCCGGCCACACTGTCGGGCGTGCAGGTACTGGTCACCGGAGGCAGTGGTCAGCTCGGCCGCGCGCTGGTCCCCGCGCTGCAGGCAGCCGGGCACCAGGTGCGGCAGATGTCGCGTCGCGGGACGGGTCCGGGCGGGGTCCGCGGCGACCTCGCGACCGGGCGCGACCTGGCGGCGGCGGTGGGCGGGTCGGAGCTGGTCGTGCACGCGGCCAGCGACCCGCGCGGCGACCCGTGGCAGGTCGACGTCGCCGGCACCCGCCGGCTGGTGCAGGCGGTCGACCGCGACCGGCTGCAGCACCTGGTCTACGTCTCGATCGTCGGCGTCGACCGGGTGCCCTTCGGCTACTACCGCGCCAAGTTCGCCGCCGAGCAGGTGCTGCTGGCCTCGGGGCTCCCGGTGACGCTGGCGCGCATCACCCAGTTCCACCCGTTCATCGACGAGATGCTGGCCACCGCGCGCCGCGGGCCGGTGCTGCCGGTGCCGATGGGCTGGCAGGCCGCCCCGGTCGACGTCGCCGAGGCCGCCGGCTTCCTCACCGAGGTGGCCGGCGGGCCGCCGGTGGGCGACGTCGTCGAGTTCGGCGGGCCGGAGGCGCTGTCCGCGGCCGACCTGGCCCGGGCGTGGGCGGCCGCGCGCGAGCCGAACGTCCACGTGGTGTCCACCCCGCTGCCCGGCAAGCTCAGCGCCGCCTTCCGCGAGGGGAGCGTGCTGCCCTCCGCGCGGGCCGCCCGCGGCCGGCGCACCTACGCCGAGCACCTCCGCGGCCAGCACCTCTCCGCCTAGGGACCGGGCCGTTCCTGCCGATCTCCGCGCCGCGGCTGCCACGTCCGGCAACCGCCGGCACCGGGCGGCCGGCGGTCCCTAGGGTCCGGGTGTGACCCGTTCCCCTGCCGTGCCGGTGCTGGCCGCCGTCGTCGTCACCGTGCTGGCCTGGGCGTCGGCGTTCATCGGCATCCGCGCGGTGGGGCAGGACCTCTCGCCCGGCGCGCTGGCACTGGGCCGGCTGCTGGTCGGGACGGCGGTGCTCGCGCTGCTGTCGCTGGGGCGCGGCTGGGTGGCCCCGACGCGGCGCGAGTGGGCACTGCTGGTGCTGTGCGGGGTGGGCTGGTTCGGCGTCTACAACGTCGCGCTCAACGCCGCCGAGCAGCACCTCGACGCCGGGACGACGGCGATGCTGGTCAACACCGGGCCGATCCTCATCGCCGTGCTCGCCGGCCTGGTGCTCGGCGAGGGCTTCCCCGGCCGGCTGGTCGCCGGGCTGGTCGTCGCCTTCGCCGGGGTGCTGCTCATCGGCGTCGCCGGCCGGGACGGCCGCACCGACGTGCTCGGCGTCGTGCTGTGCCTGCTCGCCGCGGTGACCTACGCGGTGGGCGTGGTGGCGCAGAAGCCGGTGCTGCGCCGGCTGCCGCCGCTGCAGGTGACGCTGACGGCCTGCGCGGTCGGGGCGGTGTGCTGCCTGCCGTGGTCGGGGGCGCTGGCGGCCGAGCTGGCCGTCGCCCCGGCGTCGTCGGTCCTCGGCACGGTCTACCTCGGCGTGGTGCCGACGGCGCTGGCCTTCAGCACCTGGGCGTACGCGCTGGCGCGGGTCCCGGCGGGCCGGCTGGGCGTCACCACCTACCTCGTGCCGCCGCTGGTGGTGCTGCTGTCGTGGCTGCTGCTCGACGAGGTGCCGCCCGCGCCGGCCGTGGCCGGGGGCGCGGTGTGCCTGGCCGGGGTGGCGCTGGCCCGCAGCCGCGGCCGGGTGCGCCCGGCGGCAGCCCGGGGAGCGGCCGGGACGGCCCCCGTGCAGGGGACCGACGCGGGCCTCCCCGCGGCCGGGGCGCGGAGGTCCTTCCTCAGAGGTAGGCGCGCGGGTCCACCGCGGGCGGCAGCTCGCCGGGCACGATCCGCCGCCCGGTGACGGACGTCGGGATCAGCCGCAGCCACCGCCCGTGCTCGCCCGGTGCCCACGGCTGCACGCCGGTGGCCTCGGTGCGGGCCACCAGGTCGGCGCGGTGGCCGGGACCGACCTCCTCGGCGACGCCGCGGACCAGCACGCTCCAGCCGCTGCGGGTGCGCCGGTCGATCTCGTCGACCTCGAAGGTGACGTTGGCGTGGTCGGCGGCGGCCAGCTTGGTGCCCGGCGCGGTGCGGATGACGATCGTCGTCCCGTCGACCGCGTAGTTGACCGGGAACACCAGCGGGTGGTGCTCGGCGTTGACGGCGAGCCGGCCGATCTCCTGGGTGGCGAGCAGCCGGGAGCACTCGTCGGCGGAGAGCTCCTCCATCGTGGGTCCGGTCATGCGCCCATCGTGGCCGGGGCGCGGGACGACCGCGACCGGGTCAGCGGCGGCGGGGGCCGGCCCAGGGGTCGTCGGGGTCGAGGTCGTCGTCGGCGTGGTCGTCGGCGAGGTCGTCGTGCGGGTCGGCCGGCGGCGGCGCGGCGGGGGAGCGTCCCGGGGCGGGCTCGGCCCGGCGGGCGAGGGCCTGCAGGGCGTCGTCGCGCTCGGCCTCCCGGCGGACCCGCGCCGCCCGCTCCCGCTCGCGCTCCGCGGCGCGCAGCTGGCGGCGGGTGGGCCGGCCGGTCGCGGGCTCCTCGCGGGTGCGGGTGAGCCGCCACAGCGCGGGCCCGGTCAGCGCCAGGCCGATCGGGACCACGTAGGCCGCGACCCGCTCGGTGCCGCCCGCGCCGAGCAGCCCGACCACCCCGGCGCCGTAGAAGACCGTCGTCGCGGCGCCGAGCAGGCCCAGCAGCGCCAGCGTCGTCCCCACCGCCTCCGACCACGGGCGGACGGCGTAGGCCAGCGCGACCAGACCGGCCGCCCCGCCGACGAGGTACAGGGCGGCGCCGGCGGTGTGCAGGCTCGGCGAGGTCAGCCGGGGGAAGACGCCCACCAGCAGGACGCCGAGCGCGGCCGCGCCCAGCAGCGCGACCGCGGGGCGGGCCGCCCGGCCGCGCAGCGCCGGCAGCAGCGCCACCGCGCCGGCGCCGATGAGCCCGGCCTGCACGACGAACGAGGCGTTCATCAGCGTGTGCCCGGGCCAGGTGACGTCGCCGAGGGCGCTGATGGTGTCGGCCGACCGCGAGTAGGGCAGCCCGGCGCGGAGCTGCACGACCGTCTCGACGACGAAGAACTGCAGGGTCAGCACCCAGGCGAGCGCGCCCCAGGCGATCCGTCTCATCGGCACACGCCCCATGGTCCCAGCCCCCCGGGCCGGCCGGCCGCGATCAGGGGAGGTGGGCGAGGAGGGCGGCGTGCTGGGCGGGGCTCAGGTAGGAGGGGTTGCCGCCGGCGGGCACCCGGAGCACCTCGGCGTCGGCGAACCCGGGGTCGGCCAGCAGGTCGGCGCGCGGTACCGGCTCGGCCAGCAGGGTCAGCCGCACGTGCACCAGCGGCCCGCTCCCGTCCTCGCCGACCTCGCCCGCGACCACCCCGGTGGCGTGCACGCCCGGGCGGTCGCGGCCGGAGAGCCACAGCAGGCAGGGGTCCCCGGGCGCGACCAGCCCGAGCCGGTAGGACCGGTACAGGCAGCGGCTGACCGTCCGCTCCTCGCCGGGCCGCCACCCGGGGACGACGGCCGAGGGCGGGCGCGCGGTCTTCACCACCCAGCAGGCGACGTCGGCGGGCTGCAGGCGGGTCACCGGCCCATCCCACCAGCAGGGCACGATGGCCGCGTGCCGTGCCCCGACCGCCGACCCCGTCCGCGGCGCTGAGCGGCGCGGACCGGCTGCCGCGGGGGCACCGCGCCGGGGAGCCGGGGCTGCGCCGCGCGTCGACGGCGGTCTTCCTCGCCGGGCTGGCCGTCTTCGCCGTCCTCTACGCCCCGCAGGCCCTGCTGCCCGAGCTGACCCGTGCCTTCGCCGTCACCCCGGCCGCCGCGACGCTGTCGGTCTCCGGGGCGACGGCGGGGCTCGCCGTGGGCCTGCTGGTGCTGGGGCCGCTGTCGGACCGCGTCGGGCGCACCGCCGTCCTGCGCGCGGCGCTGGCCGCGGCCACCGTGCTGGCGGTGCTCCTGGCACTGGTGCCGGCGTGGGAGCCGCTGCTGGTGCTGCGCGTGCTGCAGGGGTTCGCGCTGGCCGGGCTGCCCGCCGTCGGGGTGGCCTACCTGCGGGAGGAGCTCGACGCCTCGGTGAGCTCGCGGGCCATCGGGCTGTTCGTCGGCGGCACGGCGATCGGCGGCCTCAGCGGCCGGCTGCTGGCCGGGGCGCTGGCCGACCTGGGCGGCTGGCGCGCGGCGCTCGGTGCGACCGCCGGGCTGGCGGTGGCCTGCACGGCCGCGGTCTGGCTGCTGCTGCCGGCGTCGCGGCGCTTCGTGCCGGTGCCCCGCGGGACGCCGGTGCTTCAGCAGCTGGCCCGCGGCGTCGGCGACCCGGTGCTGCTGGGCCTCTACGGGCTGGCCGCGCTGCTCATGGGCGGCTTCGTCGCGGTCTACAACGCGGGCACCTTCCGGCTGGAGGCGCCGCCGTACGGGCTCTCGCCGGCGCTGGCCGGGCTGGTCTTCCTCACCTACCTGCTCGGCTCGGTGAGCTCCCCGGTGGCCGGTGCGCTCGCCGAGCGGGTGGGCCGGCGGGTCGTCGTCCCGGTGGCGATCGTGCTCACCGGCGGCGGGCTGCTGCTGACGCTGGCCGAGCCGCTGGGGGTCTTCGTCGCGGGGCTGGCGGTGCTCACCGTGGGCTTCTTCGCCGCGCACGGGGTGGCCAGCGGGTGGGTGGCGGCACGGGCGGCGCTGGGGGAGCGGCCGGTCGGGCAGGCCGCCTCGCTGTACTCGTTCTGGTACTACGTCGGCTCGTCGGTGGGCGGCACCGTGGCCGGCCGGGCGTGGGCGGACGCTGGCTGGCCGGGCGCGGCCGCCGTCGCCGGCACCGGCATTGCCGGGGCGCTGGTGCTCGCGCTGCTGCTCGGTCGCAGCCGCCGCCTGCCGGGCCGCTGACCGCGCGCGGGCGGGCGCCGGACCGCCGTCCGGAGCCCGCCCGGTGACATGCCGGAACGGCCTCCCTGCAGGGGGCCCGCCGCGAGCGTGCGAGCGGTGGGGGGCAGGGAGGTCCTCCTCCTAGTCCGTGGCGGCGTGGAACTCCGCGCCGGCCGGGTCGGCGTCGTCGGAGCCGACGGCCTGCCGCTCCTGCTCGGTGCGGTGCTGCAGCGCGTCGTCGCTCGGCCGCGGGTCGGCCTTGCCGTGCTCCTGGCGCGTCCTGGGTGCCGACTCCTCGGTGTCCATGACGTCGTCGAGGGTCGGGCGGTCGGGTGGGGTGGTCATCGCGGTCCTCCGTGGTCGGGTGTCCACGGGAGCCCATAGCCGTCCCGTGACGGGGGAAACCCGTCAGCGCTGCTGGAGCGAGCCCGCCGGCAGCCAGGCCTCGACGAGCACCGGCCCGTGCGGTCCGGGGACGGCGTAGGCGACGCGGCCCTGCCAGCCCTCCGGCCGCTGGCGCCACTCGACGAGCAGCCCGGGCACCGTGCCGGGTGCGCCGGGCGGGGCGTGCACCCAGCAGTGCCGGCCGGTCCCGTCCTCCCGCCGCGGAGGCGGGTCGGCCGCCGGCCCGGGGACGGGTGCCGGTCGGACGCCGGAGTCGGCGGCCCGCTCGCCCAGCGACGGCCGTGACCTGCCCCGGTGCATCCCGCCAGCCACCCCGGCAGTCTGGCACGCCCGTCGAACACGCGTTCGACGCGACGGCCCTGTCGAGCCGCGACCGGCGCGGGCCCGCGGAGGGACCACGCCGGTCGTGCGTCTCACCCCGTGCGGGCCTCGCCGCCGGGCTGCTCGCCGAGGGCGTCCTCCTCCGGGTCGCTGGTACGGGTCACGCCCTCGCCCAGCGTCCGGGCCACCTCCTGCAGCAGCGGGTGCGCCGGCAGGTCCTCGACCGGCACCGGCAGCGGCAGCGACCAGTTGGGCCGGTCGGTGGTGCCGGGCACGTTGGGCCGGCGCCGCTCGGCGACGGCGTCGTCGAGGGTGGCCGACAGCAGCAGCGACGGCGCCCGGGCCAGCAGCTCGTGCGCCCGCCTCACCGCCGTCTCCGGCCTGGCGTTCCTCCGCACGCCCGGCAGCCGCTCCAGCAGCGACCGCCGGCCGCGCTCGAGCTCCTCGTCGGTGCCCGTGCCGTACCGCCGCTGCTCCTCGAGGTCGGCGCCGCTCCACAGGCCGGCCACCGTGGGCAGGTCGTGCGTGGTGATCGCGGCCATCGCCTCGGCGGGCCACTCGGTGGGGTCGTCGTCCTCGAACCACAGCAGCCGGTAGCTGAGGATGCCGTGCTCGGCCATGGCCTCGCGGACGCCGTCCTCGACGGTGCCCAGGTCCTCGCCCACGACGACGGCCTGCGCCCGGTGGCTCTCCAGCGCGACGATGTCGAGCAGGTCCTCGGCCGGGTAGCGGACGTAGGCGCCGTCGGCCGCGCTGCCGCCGGTGGGCACCCACCACAGCCGGAACAGGCCCATGACGTGGTCGATGCGCAGCCCGCCGGCGCCGGCCATGGTGGCGCGGATGGACTCGACGAACGGCTCGTAGTCCGCCTCCTGCAGGCGCCAGGGCACCAGCGGCGGGGAGCCCCAGTCCTGGCCCTGCGCGTTGAACTCGTCGGGCGGGGCGCCGACCGTGGCGCCCTGGGCGAGCACGCCCTGCCAGGTCCAGGCGTCGGCGCCGCCGCCGGCCACGCCGATCGGCAGGTCCTGGATGACGGTCATGCCCTCGGTGGCCCGCTCGAGCTGCCGCGACAGGCACCACTGCAGCCAGGCGTGGAAGGCGACGTCGCGCTCGTGCTCGGCGACGAAGCGGCCGACGGCCTCGCCGCGCGGGTCGCGCAGCTCCTCGGGCCACGTGTGCCAGTCGGGGCCGTGGACGTCGGCCAGCGCGCACCAGGTGGCCCAGTCCTGCAGCTTCTGCCCCTGGAACCACCACCACTCGGGGAAGGCGGGCTCGTCGCGCCCGGCGGCGTCGAAGACGCGGCGCAGCGCCTCGCGCTTGCGGGCCCAGATCGCGTCGCGGTCGACCAGCTCGCCGTCGGACAGCGCGCGCCCGGCGTCGCCGTCGAGGTCGACGCGGTCGGCGCCGGGGACCTCCTCCACCCGCAGGTAGAGGGGGTTGCGGAAGCGGCGGGTGGCCGGCAGGTAGGGGCTGGCCTCCTGCTGCGGCGTGGGGGCGACGGCGTGCAACGGGTTGACCAGCACGAAGCCGGCGCCCTGGTCGGCGGCCATCTCGCGGACGGCGCGCAGGTCGGCGAGGTCGCCGATGCCCCAGCTGCCGCGGCTGCGGGTGGCGTAGAGCTGCACCGCCCAGCCCCAGGCGCGGTCCTCGGGCAGCCAGCACCGGCCGGGCGAGACGACCAGCCGGCGGCGCGGCCCGCCTGGCGCCTGCAGCCAGTGGTAGCCCAGCGGGAAGTCGTCGGGCAGCTCGCCGTCCACGTGCCGGGTCGAGCCGTCCTCGAGGGTCACCTCGGCCTCGTCGACCTCGAGGACGTCGCCGGGTCGCGCGACGATGGGCGCCCGGTGCTCGAGGTCCTCCGGCGGCTCGCCGATCACCTCCCGCAGGCGCTCGATGGTGGCCTGGGCGACCTCGTGTTCCTCGTCCAGGGCGTCGAGCCAGGTGGCGTCGATGCCCCACCGGTCGGTGTCGGGGGTGCGTGTCACCCCTCGATCCTCCGGGGCCGAGGGGGTGATCGCAGCAGGGGACGGAGTGGTGCCGCTTACGTCTGGACCCTCCAGCGGGTGGAGGGTGCAGGGTCGGGCCCGTGGAGGGGGTCCTGCTGACCATCGGCGAGGTGGCCGCCCGGCTCGGCGTCCCGGTGCGCACCGTGCGGTTCTGGTCCGACGCCGGGCTGGTCGACCCGCCGGTCCGCTCGGCCGGCGGCTACCGGCTCTACGACGCCGCCGCCGTGGCCCGCCTGGACCTGGTGCACACCCTGCGCGGCCTCGGGCTCGGGCTGCCCGCCGTCCGCGAGCTGCTGGCCGCCCGCCGCACCGTGGCCGACGTCGCCGCCGAGCACGTGCGCGCCCTCGACGCCGAGATCCGCCTGCTGCGGCTGCGCCGGACGCTGCTGCAGGCCGTCGTGCACGCCGGCACCCCGACCGAGGAGATGAGGATCGTGTCCGACCTGGCCGCGCTGTCCGCCCGCGAGCGGCAGCGGATCGTCGACGCATTCGTCGACCGCGCCTTCGCCGGCCTGCCTGACGACGCCCCCGGCGCCGGGCTGGCCGCGCCCATGCGCTCGCTGCCCGCCGAGCTGCCCGAGGAGCCGACCGCCGAGCAGGTGGCCGCCTGGCTGGAGCTGGCCCGCCTGGTCGCCGACGACGGGTTCGCGGCGCGGGTGCGCGAGATGGCGGTGGCCGGTGCCGGTGGCGGCCCGGAGGACCCCGACCCCGGGGTCGACGCCGGCCGCCTCCAGACGCTGGGCCGCGGCGCGCTCGCCGACGGCGTGCCGCCGGGCAGCCCCGCCGCGGAGGCGCTGGTGGCCGAGCTGCTCGACGACGGCCGGGAGGACGACCCGGGCCGCCGCGCCGCGCTCGCCGACCGGCTGGCCACCTTCACCGACGCCCGCGTCGAGCGGTACTGGCAGCTGCTCGGCGTGCTCCACGGCCGGCCGCCGTTCGAGCCGTCGGTGCCCGCGGTCGAGTGGTGGGTCGCCGCGCTGCGTGCGGCACCCTGAGGCCGTGGACCGGCTGCTGCTCGTGCACCCGCCGCTGCTCGGCCCCGCGGTGCTCGGCCCGCTCGCCGCGCGGCTGCGCGCGGGCGGGGCCACGGTCGCCGTCCCCGACCTGCGGGCGCACGTGCCGGACCCGGCGGCCGGGCGTCCCTCGGCCGCCGGGTGGGCGCAGCGCTGGGCCGCGGTGGTGGGGCCGGCGGACGTCGTCGTCGGGTTCTCCGGCGCGGGCATCGCGCTCCCGCTGCTCGCCGAGGCCTCCGGCGCCCGCCGGGCGGTCTGGCTCGACGCGGTCCTGCCGCCGGCCGCGGGGACGGCGCGGTGGCCGGCCGGCGTGCGGGAGCGGGTGGCGCCGCTGGTGGGCGACGACGGCCGGGTGGCCGACTGGACGACGTGGTGGGGCCCCGACGCGATGGCCGGGCTGGTCCCCGACGCCGGCGTGCGGGCCGCCGTCCTCGCCGAGGGGCACCGGCTACCGGCGGACCTGTGGTCGACCGGCGTCCCGGTGCCGCCCCTGGCCGCCGAGGCGCGCTACGTGCACCTGTCACCGGCCTACGACGGGGACGCCGCGGCCGCCCGGGACCGTGGCTGGCCGGTCGCCGGGGACGGCCGCGGCGCCCACCTCGCCGTGGCCACCGACCCCGCGCGGGTGGCCGCCCTGCTGCGCTGAGCGTTCCGGCACACCCCGGTCCCGTGGCCGCGGGCCCCCGGCTGCGGTAGGCACGCACGGTGACCGTGATCGGCTTCCACAACTCGCACGAGCAGGTCCACCCGGCCGAGCTGCTGGCCGCCGTCCAGCACGCGGAGGAGGTGGGCTTCACCGCGGCGATGTGCTCCGACCACTTCGCGCCCTGGAACTCCCACCAGGGGCACTCGGGCTTCGCCTGGTCCTGGCTGGGCGCGGCGCTGGCCACCACCGGCCTGCCCTGCGGAGTGGTCAACGCGCCGGGGCAGCGCTACCACCCGGCGGTCATCGCCCAGGGCGCGGCGACGCTGGCGGCGATGTTCCCCGGCCGGTTCTGGATGGCGCTGGGCAGCGGGCAGGTGATGAACGAGCGGATCACCGGCACCCCGTGGCCGCCCAAGCGGGTGCGCGACGCCCGGCTGCGCGAGTGCGTCGACGTCATCCGCGCCCTGCTGGCCGGCGAGGAGGTCACCCACCGCGGGCTGGTCGACGTCGAGCGGGCGCGGATCTGGTCGCTGCCCGAGCAGCAGCCCGCGCTCATCGGCCCGGTGATGAGCGTCCCGACCGCGCGCCGGCACGCCGACTGGGCCGACGGGTTCATCACCATCAACCAGCCGCACGACACGCTGCGCGAGCTCGTCGGCGCCTACCGGGACGCCGGCGGCCAGGGCCGGCTCGTGCTGCAGGTGCACCTGTGCTGGGACCCCGACCCGGACCGGGCGAGGCAGATCGCCTACGACCAGTGGTTCACCAACACCTTCCCGCCGCCGCTGTGCTGGGACCTCGACGGCCCGGAGGCCTTCGAGCAGGCCAGCGCGTACACGCCGCAGGAGGCCGTCGAGGGCGCCGTCCGGGTGAGTTCGGACCTCGGCCGGCACGCCGCCTGGCTGGCCGAGTACGTCGAGCTCGGCTTCGACGAGGTCTACCTGCACCACGTGGGCAAGGAGCAGAAGCCCTTCCTCGACGCGTTCGGCGAGCACGTGCTGCCGCAGCTCGGCGTCACCCGGCCCGAGCCCGCCGTGGCACTCGACGGCCCCGGCGGGCCGCGCCGCCCGCGGCAGGAGCCCGAGCCCGGGGCGCCCACGGTGCTGCCGGAGGGCCGCCCGACCCCGCCCTGACCCCGCCGCCGCCGAGAGGGCACCCGGTGCCGCCCGGGCCGGCGTGTCCGCGCGTGCCGGCGGCAAGAACTGCCACCTCGACGTCCCGCCCACCCCGAGCTGAGGGGATCCGAACGTGAAGATCACCGACACCGCCGACGTGTGGTGGAAGACCGCGGTCGTCTACTGCCTCGACGTCGAGACCTACCTTGACTGGGACGGCGACGGGTGCGGTGACTTCGCCGGCCTCGCCCAGCGCATCGACCACCTGGCCGGCCTCGGCGTCACCTGCCTGTGGCTGATGCCCTTCTACCCGACCGCCGAGCGCGACGACGGCTACGACATCACCGACTTCTACGGCGTCGACCCGCGGCTGGGCACCCACGGCGACCTGGTCGAGGTCATCCGCACGGCCAACGACCGCGGCATCCGGGTGATCGCCGACCTCGTCGTCAACCACACCTCGATCCAGCACCCGTGGTTCCAGCGGGCGCGGCAGAGCCGCGACGACCCCTTCCACGACTTCTACGTGTGGCGCGACGACGAGCCGCCGGACACCAGCGACCAGGTGGTCTTCCCCGACCAGGAGGACTCGGTCTGGACGTTCAACGAGCCGACGGGGGAGTGGTACCTGCACCGCTTCTACAAGGAGCAGCCCGACCTCGACGTCACCAACCCGCGGGTCCGCGACGAGGTCGCCAAGATCATGGGCTTCTGGCTGCAGCTGGGCCTGTCGGGCTTCCGCGTCGACGCCGTCCCCTTCTTCCTCGAGACCGAGGGCGGCGCCGACAGCGAGGGCTTCCCCGACCCGCACGAGTACCTGCGGGCGCTGCGCGCCTTCGTCGGCCGGCGCACCGGCAGCGGCGTGCTGCTCGGCGAGGTGAACCTGCCGCACGAGCAGCAGCGGGAGTTCTTCGGCGGGGACGACGGCGACGAACTGACCATGCTGTTCGACTTCGTCGGCATGCAGGCGATGTACCTGTCGCTGGCCCGCGGCGACGCCGGCCCGCTCGCCACCGCGCTCACCTCGCGCCCCGAGGTCGACCCCGACAGCCAGTGGGCCACCTTCGTGCGCAACCACGACGAGCTCACCCTCGACAAGCTCACGGAGGACGAGCGGAAGGAGGTCTTCGCCGCCTTCGGGCCCGAGGAGCGGATGCAGGTCTACGGCCGCGGCCTGCGCCGCCGGCTGCCCCCGATGCTCGACGGCGACCCGCGACGGGTCCGCATGGTCTACAGCCTGCTGTTCAGCCTCCCCGGCACGCCGGTGCTCTTCTACGGCGAGGAGATCGGCATGGGCGAGGACCTCTCCGCCGAGGGCCGCCTCGCCGTCCGCACGCCGATGCAGTGGACGTCGGGGCCCAACGGCGGCTTCTCCACGGCCGACCCCGACCGGCTGCCCGGCCCGGTGGTCGACGGCGGCTTCGCGCCCGAGTTCGTCAACGTCGCCGACCAGCGCCGCGACGAGGACTCGATGCTCTCCTTCGTCACGCTGCTCGTCCGTCGCTACCGCGAGTCGCCGGAGCTCGGCTGGGGCGCCTTCCGCGTCCTCGACCAGCCGCACCCGGAGGTGCTGGCCCACCTGTCCACCTGGGACGACGGCACGGTGGTCGCGGTGCACAACCTCGGCCCGGAGCCGCGGGTGGTGCCGCTGACCCTCGAGGGCTGCGACGCCTCCCACCGCCTGGAGGACCTGCTGGTCACCCAGTCGACCCCGGTGGGGGACGGCGGCGCGGTGGAGCTGACCCTCGACGGCTACGGGTACCGCTGGCTGCGGGTGGTCGCGGAGGACAGCCGCCGCCTGCTCTGACGCCCGTCCGTGACGTCGGGTCGCGCGTGGACGACGGCACGTGCTCCCGCGCCGGGGACACGCCCCGATGGCCGCCGCGCCCGGGGGCCTCGTCGGGTCCGTCGGGGGGCGCGCCTAGCGTGATCACCGATGTCCGATCCCGTGGCCCCCGCGCCGTCCGCCCCCGCCTCCTCCGCCCCGGCCCCCTCCGCTCCCTCCGCGGCCGCCGGGCCCGTCCCGCCGCCGGGCCCGCCGTCGCCCGTGCCCACCGGGCCGGCCACCGCGCCGGGGTCGGCGCCCGCCGGAGGGGCGGGAGCGAGCGGGGCGAGCGCCGTCGGCACGGCGCCGGTGCCGTCTCACGCCGTCGCGCCCGCGGCCGCCGACGACGCCGGCCCGCACGCCACCGGCCCGGTGAGCGGCAGGCCGCCCGCGCCGCCGGTGGTCCGCCCGCGGCGGCGGGACCCGCTCACCCGCATGGGCCCGTGGGCGCCGGTCGCCGGTGCCGTGCTGGGGCTGCTCGCCGGGCTGGTCGCCGTCTGGGTGCTCGGCGGGCGGGCCGACGGGTTCGCCGAGGGGTTGTCGCTGGCCTTCCTCGTCGTCGGGCTGACCATGCTGGGCGCGGCCGCGGCGCTGCTGGCCGACGAGGTGCGGCTGGTGCGCCGGGGCGCGCGCGAGGCCGCCGTGCGCCCCGCCTGGGTGGAGGCCACCGCCGGGCTGATCAACGGGCTGACCCCGGCCCGGCTGCTGCTGGGCAGCAGCGCGTTCGTGCTGTTCCTGGCCGCCTACACCGCCCGCTGAGCGGGCCCGCGCCGGCTCACTCGCCGGCGACGG
Source organism: Geodermatophilus tzadiensis (assembly GCF_003002915.1). Taxonomy (GTDB): domain Bacteria; phylum Actinomycetota; class Actinomycetes; order Mycobacteriales; family Geodermatophilaceae; genus Geodermatophilus; species Geodermatophilus tzadiensis. Next base: position 302,639 of record NZ_PVTG01000003.1, read on the forward strand.
GCTCGCGCAGCTCGACCGGGTCCAGCCGGCCGGAGACGATGTCCTCGGCGACGTCGTCGACCACCCGGCCGGTGGCGAAGGCGTGCGCCCGCAGCACCGCGAGGGTGTCGACGACGTCGAGGCCCAGCGCGACCGTCGCCACGCCGGTGGCCTGCCACACCCGGTTGCGGCGGCGGGCGTCGGGGGAGTCCCACCAGCGGGCCGAGCTCTCGTCGCTCGCCACGGCGCCGGAGGAGCGCACCAGCTCCTCGGTCATCGTCACCACGACCGCCTCGACGTCGTCGCGCGGCACCGCGGTGAGCGTGGCCAGGTCGCGGGCGTAGAGGTCGACGATCACCGTCGGCCCCAGCGGCGGGGCCAGCGGCACCGAGTAGACGGCGCGGTAGGGCGTCTCGCCGAGCAGGGCCGCGTGCAGCGAGGGCCAGTTGCGGTTGATGTCCTCGATGTCGAAGACGATGGCGCTGCCGGTGTCGTGGGCGCGCAGGCACGGGCCGTCGCCGGCGGTGAACTGCAGCTGCTCGGCGTGCGAGGTCGTCGGGTCGCTGGCCCCGATCGGCGTCCGCAGGCCCGCGCCTTCGTGGATGCTCAGCGCGGCGCCGTCCACCCCGACGGCCTCGGCGCACGCGCGGCACAGCCGCGAGGGCACCATCTCCGGGCCGTCCTCGCCGGGCTCGGCCGGCACGCGCAGCGCCTCCAGGAAGCGTCCCGCCGCGTCGCTCATCGTCACCGTCGGCTCCCTCGACCTCGTCGTCCTCGTCGTCCTCGTCCCCGTGGGTCCCGTCCCGGCTGGTGGACCCGGGGACAGCCTGCCCGCGGGGTCCCCGGTCGGTCCACCCAGGTCACCGGTAGGCGTCGACCGCCAGCACGACCGCCAGCCCCAGCCCGGCCAGCGCGATCAGCCGGCGCAGCGCCCCCTGCGGCGCCCGCCGCACCACCCGCGGGCCGAGCCGGCCGCCGACGAGGCAGCCCAGCGCCAGCGGCAGCGCCGCGCTCCAGGCCACCGGGGAGAGCAGCACGAAGCCCACCGCGGCCACCGCGTTGGCCGCACCCAGCGTGACGTTCTTGAACGCGTTGCCCCGGGGCAGCGGCTCGCCGGTGCCGAGCAGGAACAGCGCCAGGAGCAGCACCCCGGCGGCCGCGCCGAAGTAGCCGCCGTAGACGGCGACCACGGCGGTCCCCGCCACCAGCCACCACGGGTCGCGCCGCCGGTGCGCGCGGGCGCCCTCCTCGGCCAGCTCCCGCGGCGGGCGCTGCAGCAGGATGGCCAGCGCGGCGCCGCCGATGAGCACCGGCACCGCCCGCTCGAACGCCTCGGCCGGCGTGAGCAGCAGCAGCGCGGCGCCCGTCGCGCCGCCGAGGACCGCGGCGGCGACCAGGGGCAGCAGCCGCCGGCCCTGCCCGGTCAGCTCCGGCCGGGACGCGCTGATCGACCCGACGCTGGTGAGCACCAGGGCCACGGTGTTGGTCACGTTGGCCGTCACCGGCGGCAGCCCGGTGGCCAGCAGCGCCGGGTAGCTGACCAGCGAGGCCAGCCCCGCGACGCTGCCGGCCAGCCCCGCGCCCACGCCGGCCAGCACCAGCAGCAGCGCCTCGACGACGGTCACCGCGACACCAGCACCCCGACCGCGACGCAGCCGAGCACGACGATCGCCGTCCGCAGCACCACCGAGGGCAGCCGCCGGCCGTACCGCGCGCCCACCGTGCCGCCGACCACCGAGCCCCCGGCGACCAGCGCGGCCGCCGTCCAGTCGACCCGGTCGGTGGCGACCACGACGTAGGCCAGCGCGGCGACGCCGTTGACCGCGGAGGTGAGCACGTTCTTCAGCGCGTTGAGCCGCTGCAGCGGCTCGGGCAGCAGCAGGCCGAACAGGCCCACCTGCAGCACGCCCTGGCTGGCGGCGAAGTAGCCGCCGTAGCTGCCGGTGGCGTAGGCCGCGGCGACCAGCCCGGCCAGGCGCAGGCCGCGCGGGGCGGTGCCGCCGGCGACCTGCCGCGCGGCCAGCCGGCGCGAGAGCAGCGGCTGGACGGCGACCAGCACGACCGCCAGCCCGACCAGCGCGGGCACGACCGCCTCGAACGCCGCCGCCGGCAGGTGCAGCAGCAGCGCGGCACCGGTCAGCGCGCCGAGCACCGAGGCCGGCAGCAGCCGCAGCAGCAGCGGGCGCTGGCCGGCGAGCTCGCGCCGGTAGCCCACGGCGCCGCTGACGCTGCCCGGGACCAGGCCGAGGGTGTTGGTGACCGTGGCGGTGACCGGCGGCAGCCCGGTGGCCAGCAGCACCGGGAAGGTCACCAGCGTCCCCGACCCGACGACGGCGTTGATGCTGCCGGCGGCCGCGCCCGCGGCGAGCACCGCCAGCATCTCGGGCACGGTCATGCGGTCACCGCCGCCGAGCCTGGCACACCGCCCCGGTGTGACCGCGCGCACGCACCGGCGGCCCGGACGGCGCTCAGGCGTCCTTGCGGCCGGCGTCCAGGACCCGCAGCACGAGCTCGCCGGCCTCGTCGGAGGCGGCCAGGTCGACCTCGGCGTCGATGCCCCAGTCGTGGTCGCCGGCCGGGTCGTCGAGGATCTGCCGCACCCGCCAGACGCCGGGCTCGCTGCGGTCCCACACCAGCAGCGCCGGGCCGCGGGCGTCGGCGCCGGTGCCCAGCTCGTCGTGCTCGGCGAAGTAGCCGCGGACCACCTCGCCCCAGCGCTCGGCGTCCCAGCCGGAGCCGGCGTCGAGCTCGCCGAGGTCGTACCAGCGCCGCCGCGCCCACAGCTGCACCCGCTGGAACAGCGCGTTGCGCACCATCGCGGTGAACGCCCGCTCGTTGCCGGTCAGCGGCCGCGCCCGGGCCGGGACGGCGACCGGCTCGTCGAGGGGTCGGTCGGGGCTGGTCAGCTGCTCCCACTCGTCGAGCAGGCTGGAGTCCACCTGCCGCACCAGCTCGCCGAGCCACTCGACGAGGTCGGTGACCTCCTCGGTGCGGGCGGCCGCCGGGACCCCGCTGCGCAGCGCCTTGACCGCGTCGGACAGGTAGCGCAGCACCGCCCCCTCGGCGCGGGTCAGGCCGTAGGTGGAGACGAACTCCTTGAACGTCATCGCCCGCTCCCACATCTCGCGGACGACCGACTTCGGCGACAGGTGCGCGTCGGCGGCCCACGGGTTGCTGCGCACGTAGACCTCGAAGGCGTGCCCGAGCAGCTCCTCGAGCGGCTTGGGGTAGCTGACGTCGTCGAGCAGCTCGATGCGCTCGTCGTACTCGATGCCCTCGGCCTTCATCTGCGCCACGGCCTCGCCGCGGGCCTTGTTCAGCTGCGCGGCGAGCACCTGCCGAGGGTCGTCCAGGGTCGCCTCGACCACGCTGACGACGTCGAGGGCGTAGGTGTCGGAGTCGGGGTCGAGCAGCTCGATGGCGGCCAGCGCGAAGGTCGACAGCTGCTGGTTGAGGGCGAAGTCCGGCGGCAGGTCGACCGTCAGCCGGAAGCGCCGCCCGTCGGGGTCGGGCTCGTCGAGGCGCTCGAGCACGCCGGCCTGCAGCAGGGAGCGGGCGATGCCGACCGCCTCGCGCACCAGCCTGAGCTGCCGCCTGCGCGGCTCGTGGTTGTCGGTGAGCAGCCGGCGCAGCGCCGCGACCGGGTCGCCGGGCCGGTCGACGACGTCGAGCAGCACCGCCGTCGTCACCCGCATGTGGCTGGTCAGCGGCTCGGGCTCGGCGGCCACCAGCCGCTCCATCGTCGCCTTCGACCACGGCACCGAGCCCTCGGGCGCCTTCCGGCGCACCAGCTTGCGGCGCTTCTTCGGGTCGTCGGCCACCTTGGCGAACTGCTTGAGGTTCTCCACCTCGTGCTCGGGCGCCTGGACGACGACGGTGCCGGCGGTGTCGTAGCCGGCGCGGCCGGCCCGGCCGGCGATCTGGTGGAACTCCCGGGCGTTGAGCAGCCGGGTGCGGGTGCCGTCGTACTTCGACAGCGCGGAGAACAGCACGGTGCGGATCGGCACGTTGATGCCGACGCCGAGGGTGTCGGTGCCGCAGATGACCTTGAGCAGCCCGGCCTGGGCCAGCTGCTCGACCAGCCGCCGGTACTTGGGCAGCATCCCGGCGTGGTGGACGCCGATGCCGTGGCGCACCAGCCGCGACAGCGTCGTCCCGAAGGCGGAGGTGAACCGGAAACCGCCGATCGTCTCGGCGATCGCGGCCTTCTCCTCCCGGGTGCAGACGTTGACGCTCATCAGCGCCTGCGCCCGCTCCAGCGCCTGCGCCTGGGTGAAGTGGACGACGTAGACGGGCGCCTGCTGCGTGTCGAGCAGTTCCTGGATGGTCTCGTGGGCCGGCGTCGTCGCGTAGTAGTGGTGCAGTGGCACCGGGCGCTCGGCGCCGGCGACCAGCGCGGTCGGCCGGCCGGTGCGGCGGGTGAGGTCCTCGCGCAGCGCGTCGGTGTTGCCGAGGGTGGCGCTCATCAGCAGGAACTGGGCGCGGGGCAGCTCCAGCAGCGGCACCTGCCAGGCCCAGCCGCGGTCGGGGTCGCCGTAGAAGTGGAACTCGTCCATGACGACCAGGCCGATGTCGGCGTCCGCGCCCTCGCACAGCGCCACGTTGGCCAGCACCTCGGCGGTGCAGGCGATGACCGGCGCCCCGGCGTTGACGCTCGCGTCGCCGGTGAGCATGCCGACGTTGGCCGCGCCGAAGACGCCGCACAGGGCGAAGAACTTCTCGCTGACCAGCGCCTTGATCGGGGCGGTGTAGAAGCTGCGCCGTCCGGCGGCCAGCGCGGCGTACTGCGCGCCGGTGGCCACCAGCGACTTGCCCGAGCCGGTGGGCGTCGCGAGGACGACGTTCGCGCCGCTGACCAGCTCGATCAGCGCCTCCTCCTGGTGCGGGTACAGCGGCGTGCCGCCATCGTCGGCCCAGGCGGCGAAGGCGGTGAACAGCTCGTCGGGGTCGTCGCCGCGGGTCCGCAGCGCCGAGAGGTCGCCGGGGTCGTCGAGCAGGGGGAGGGGCGCGGTCGCGGTCATCGTGCGTCCAGCGTGCCAGGCGGCCGGGGCGCCGCTCGGGCGGACACCGGGGCTCCGCGCCTGGGACACCCGGACGTCCGAGGTCACGATCGGGTCACGACCCCTCGGGGAGTCGCTGGCCCGTGCCGAAGACACGTGGAAAGGTGAACGGCAGGTTAACGAGAGGTGGCGCGACGATGCGTGTCGAGGAACGTCCGATGATCCGCTGGGTGCCGGTGACCGACCGGGCCGGCCGACGGCACATGGAGATGCGCTGGGAGCTGCCGCCGGTGGCGGCCGCCGCGCCCCCGCGCGCGTCCTGACGACGGACGGCGGGTTCCCCGCCGCGGGACACGGGTAGGCGGGACGGCGACGCGGTGCCGGGGGAGACGACCCCGGCGCCCGCCCGCCCCCACCCCGAGGAGAACCCGTGTCGTCACCCCGCCCCGAGAGCCAGCCCGAGCAGCAGCAGACCCCGCCCGGGACGCTGGGCGAGATGGACCCCAAGCCCGACCACGGTGAGGAGACCTACCGCGGCTCGGGCAAGCTCACCGGCAAGGCCGCCGTCATCACCGGCGGCGACAGCGGCATCGGCCGCGCGGTCGCGATCGCCTTCGCCCGCGAGGGCGCCGACGTCCTCATCTCCTACCTCTCCGAGCACGAGGACGCCGAGGACACGGCGAAGTACGTGCGCGAGGCCGGCCGCAAGTGCGTGCTCGTCGCCGGTGACCTCTCCGACCGGGCGCACGCCAAGACGATCATCCCGAAGGCCGTCGAGGAGTTCGGCAAGGTCGACGTCCTGGTCAACAACGCCGCCTTCCAGATGTCGCACGACACCCTGGACGAGGTCTCCGACGAGGAGTGGGACCACACCGTCGCCACCAACCTCACGGCGATGTTCGTGCTGTGCAAGGACGCGATCCCGCACATGCCCTCGGGCGGGTCGATCATCAACTCGTCGTCGGTGAACTCCGACATGCCGAGCCCCAGCCTGGCGCCCTATGCAATGACCAAGTCCGGGATCGCCAACTTCACGGCGAGCCTCGCGCAGATGTACGCCGACAAGGGCATCCGGGCCAACAGCGTGGCGCCCGGACCGGTGTGGACCCCGCTGATCCCCGCGACCATGCCCGAGGAGAAGGTGGCCAGCTTCGGCCAGCAGGTGCCGATGGGCCGCGCCGGGCAGCCGGCCGAGCTGGCGCCTGTGTACGTGCTGCTGGCCAGCGACGAGGCGTCCTACGTCTCGGGCGCCCGCGTCGCCGTCACCGGCGGCAACCCGATCCTCTGAGGGGGCAGGCGACGGCCTCCCTGCAGGGGCCCGCCGCGAGCTCGCGAGCGGTGGGGGGCAGGGAGGTCCTTCTGCAGGTCACCTGATCATCGCCGCGAGCCCGGCGATGCCCGCGGGGCCCACCCGGCAGCAGCCGCCGACCAGCCGGGCGCCGGCGCCGACCCACCCCGGGACGGCGCCGGCGTCGACCCCGCCGGTCCCGGTCCACCGCCGGCCGACGGCGTCCCAGCCCTCGCCGCTGTTGGGATAGGCCACCAGCGGCTTCCCGGACGACGCCGCGGCCGCCAGCGACGGGCCCACCGCGTCCGGCGGCACGCAGTTCACCCCCACGGCCACCACGACGTCGACGCCGCGGGCCATCGCGAACACCTCGCCCGCCGGCTCCCCGCGCCGGGTGCGGGCCACGCCGTCGGCGCCCACGACCGTGGTCAGCGACAGCCACACGGGCACGCCGAGGTCGGTGGCCTCGGCCAGCAGCGCCTCCGCCTCGGCGGCCGCCGGCACGGTCTCGCAGGCCAGCACGTCGGCGCCGGCCTCGGCGAGCGCGGCCATCCGCGGCCGGTGGAACGCGCGCAGGTCGGCCACCGAGAGCCGGTCGGCGTAGGCGCCGGTGTACTCCGACCCGTCGGCCAGCGCCGCGCCGTAGGGCCCCACCGAGCCGGCCACCCAGCTCCCGGGGGCGCCCCGGCGGGCCAGCTCCACCGAGCGGGCCACCAGCCCCAGCGCCTCGTCCCGGCCGATGCCGGCCGCGCCGAACCCCTCCACGGTCGCCTGGTAGCTGGCCGTCGTCGCCACCTGGGCGCCGGCCGCGGCGAAGGCGGCGTGCGCCCCGACCACCGCGTCGGGCTCGTCGCGCAGCAGCCGGGCCGACCACAGCGCCGAGGACACGTCGTGCCCGCGCGCCTCCAGCTCGGTGGACAGCCCGCCGTCGAGGACGACGGGTCCGGCGGCCAGGGCATCTGCGAGGGCATCGGCGAGGGCATCGGCGAGCGGCGGGGTCACGGCCCCATCCTCCCGTCCTGCACCCGGCGGCCGTGACCCGCAGGATCGGACCGTGGTGTTCATCTGGAGCAGTGGCTGGGGTCCCCGCCGTCGTCGCCGCGGGTACGGGCCCCGGCCGGGCTGGGGACCGCGCTACGCCTACGGGCCCCCGCCGGGCCGCTACCGCCGGGGGTACGACCGCGACGGCAGCTGCCTGCGCGACCTGCTCTTCCTCAACACCGGCTGCTGCCTGGCCAACGCCATCGGCTGCGGCGTCGAGGGCCTGTTCCTGGTGCCGACGACGGCGCGGCACGTGCACGCCGCCGGCACCGGCACCCGCGGGTCGCGCCTGGCTGACCGGCTGGTCGCCGCCGTCCGCGTCTACCAGCGCGAGATCAGCCCGCGGCGGCCACCGTGCTGCGCGTTCAGCCCCACCTGCTCCGCCTACGCCGTCGAGGCGCTGCAGCGGCACGGCGCCCGCCGCGGGACCTGGCTCACCCTGCGCCGGCTGCTGCGCTGTCACCCGCGCGCCACCGGCGGCGCCGACCCGGTGCCCGCCGCCGCCTGAGCGCGCCCGCCGTCCGGGTGCGGGACGGCGTCCGGGACTCAGCCCGCGAACCGGTAGTGGTTCGCCACGACGCCGGTGGTGGTCGCCACGGACTCGACGAGCTCCCAGCGCAGGTGCGCTCCCGCCGGGAACAGGGTGCGCCCGCAGCCGAGCGCGACCGGGGCGACGGTCAGCCAGGCGTCGTCGACCAGGCCCGCGGGCAGCAGGGTGGCCAGCAGGTCGGGGCTGCCGAGCACGGTGAGGTCCAGGTCGGTGGCGGCCTTGAGCTCGGCGACCGTGTCCGCGGCGTCGCCGGCGAGCAGGGTCGAGTTGACCCACGTGGGCGTGTAGCCGGTGTCGCGGGAGGCGACGTACTTCGGCTTGGCGTCGAGCACCGGGCCGAACGGGTTGTCGGTGGTCCCGGCCCAGGCCGCCTGCAGCGACTCGTAGGTGCGGCGGCCGAACAGCATCCCGCCCTCGGCGGCCAACCCGCGGCCCATCACCTCGCCGAGGACGGAGTCGACGTAGGGCCCGAACCAGCCGCCGTGGGCGAAGCCGCCCCGGGTGTCCTCGTCCGGGGCGCCCGGTGCCTGCACGACACCGTCCAGGCTGACGTGCTCGACGATCGTGACGGTGCCCATGGCCGCCTCCTCTGCGGTAGTCGCTACGTAAGAAGTAGTAACCACTAGGAGATCCGTAGCGCAAGGGGTACCGTCGCGGCGTGCCGGACCGCCGCAGCTACGACGACCCGTGCGGGATCGCACGGGCTCTCGACGTGGTGGGGGAGCGCTGGGCGCTGCTCGTCGTCCGGGAGCTGCTGCTCGGTCCCAAGCGGTACACCGACCTCGCCCGCGGCCTGCCGGGGAGCAGCCCCACGGTGCTCAGCCAGCGCCTGCGCGACCTCGAGGCGGCCGGCCTCGTGACCCGGTCGGGAACCGGGCCGCCCGTGGGCGGCCGGGTGTACGAGCTCACCGACCGCGGGCGCGCGCTCGACGACGTCCTGCTCGCGCTCGGCCGCTGGGGGTCGCGCACCGTCCAGACGTCGGCGGGCGAGCTCGGCACCGACGCGTTCGTGCTGGCCCTGCGCACCACCGTCGACCCGGCCCGGCTCGCGGGCTGGTCCGCGCGGGTGGAGCTCCGGGTGGAGGAACCCGCCGGCACCGACCGGATCGCCCTCACCGTCGGCGACGGGCGGCTGAGCGCGGTCCGCGGCGCGGCCCCGGGTGCCGACGCCTCCCTCGCCGGACCCGCCGCCGTGCTGCGCCCCGTGGCCTTCGGGCGACGCCCCCTCGACGCCGCGCTGGCGGCGGGCGACCTGCGGGTCGACGGCGACGCCGCGGTGGTGCGCCGGCTGCTCGCCGCCGTCGTCCCGCCCGTGCCCGCCTGAACCGAGACCGCCAGACTGGACACCGTGCCCGCCAGCGACGACACGCCCGGCGACCTCCCGGTCACCGGCTCCCTCGTCGTCCCGGCCGGCGCGCTGTCGTGGCGGTTCTCCCGCTCGTCGGGACCGGGCGGGCAGGGCGTGAACACCGCCGACTCGCGGGTCGAGCTGTCGGTGTCCCCCCTGGAGCTGCCGGGCCTGAGCGAGGCGCAGCGGTCGAGGCTGCAGCAGCGGCTGGGCGGCCGGCTCGTCGACGGCGTCCTCACCATCGCCGCGAGCGAGCACCGCCAGCAGCTGCGCAACCGGCAGGCCGCCCGCGAGCGGCTGGCCGCCGTGCTGCGCGCCGCGCTGGCGCCCCCGCCCCCGGCCCGCCGCCGCACGACGCCGACGCGGGGCTCGCAGGAGCGGCGGATCGCGGCGAAGAAGCGCCGGGGGGAGCTCAAGCGCCGGCGCGGCGGCTGGGACTGACCCTCAGACCTCCGGCATCGGGACGCCGGGCTGCCGGACGGCGACCCACAGCGGCAGCTGGCCGTCGGCCGAGCGGGTCGCCGTCGTCACCTCGAAGCCCAGCGCCCGCGCCCAGCGCACCACCGCCCAGGCCGGCGCCACCAGCACCGCGGGCACGCCCTCGTCGTCGCAGCGCCGCAGCGCCGGCTCGAGCACCGCGCCGCCCAGCCCGCGGCGCCGCGACCGCGGCCGGGTGGCCAGCGCGCGCAGCCGCCAGTGCGGCCCGTCGGGCAGGGCCGCGGCGAGCGCGGCGTCGGTGCGGGCGACGGCGTCGGCGCGGTCGGCGTGCAGCCGGGGCAGCTCGCGCTCCAGCGCCGTCGCGACGTCGGGCGGCAGCGGCGCGGCCGCTCCCTCCGGGGCCTCCCACGAGGCGACGGCGTCGACGTCCTCGCTCACCCAGGCGGTGCCGGTGGTCACGCCGCGGTGCGCGTCGAGCTCGGCCAGCCGGGTCAGCCGCTGCGTCCGGCCGTCCACGGGCAGCGCCCAGCGCACCCAGCGCGACTCGGCCAGGGAGACGGTGAGGGTGGCCGCGATCCGGGGGACGTCGCGCGGCTCGGCCGGCCGGACGACGGGGACGCCGATGTGGACCGTCGGGCCCGTCTCGCTGCTGCCCGGCTCGCTCATGGCTGCCATGACACCACGGGTGCCCGGGCCCGGCCGCACCGCCGGCCCGGCCCCGCCGTGAGGTCACCGGAACGCAGGGTTGACGTCGTCGTGGCGGCGGGGAAACCGGGCCGCAGCAGCCTCTACAGGCGTGCCCGCAGCCGTCGTCCCCGGTGCCGTCCCGGCCGGTCCCCGCACGCGGACCACCGAGACCCACTGCCCCTACTGCTCGCTGCAGTGCGGCATGGCGGTGACCGCCGGCGACCGGCCGGCGACCCTGGTCCCGCTGGACTTCCCGACCAACCGCGGTGGGCTGTGCGCCAAGGGCTGGTCGGCGCACGAGCTGCTCGACCACCCGGAGCGGCTGACCCGGCCGCTGGTCCGCGCCGTCCCCGGCGACCGCACCAGTCCGCTGGTCGAGGCTCCCTGGGACGAGGCGCTCGACCGGGTGGTGACCGCGATCGGGCGGACCCAGGCCGAGCACGGCCGCGACGCCGTCGGCTGCTTCGGCGGCGGCGGGCTGACCAACGAGCAGGCCTACCAGTTCGGCCGGTTCGCCCGCGTCGCGCTGCGCACCAGCGCGATCGACTACAACGGCCGGTTCTGCATGTCCTCGGCGGCGGCCGCGGCCACCCGCGCCTTCGGTCTCGACCGCGGGCTGCCCTTCCCGCTGGCCGACGTCGCCGAGGCCGACGTCGTGGTGCTGGTGGGCAGCAACCCCGCCGACACGATGCCTCCCGCGGGGCAGCACCTCGACGCCGGCCGGGCCCGCGGCGCGCTGCACGTCGTCGTCGACCCCCGGCGGACGGCGACCGCCCGCGGCGCGGGCCTGCACCTGCAGCCGCTGCCGGGCACCGACCTGGCGCTGGCCAACGGGCTGCTGCACGTCGCGATCGCCGAGGGGCTGGTCGACGCGGAGTACGTCGCCGCGCGCACCACCGGCTTCGACGCCGTCCGCGACGCCGTGGCCGGCTACTGGCCCGACCGGGTCGAGCGGCTCACCGGCGTGCCGGTGGCCCAGCAGCGGCAGGTCGTGCGGGCGCTCGCCCGCGCGGAGCGCGCGATCGTGCTCACCGCCCGCGGCGCCGAGCAGCACCGCTCCGGCACCGACACCGCGACCGCGTGGCTGAACCTGGCCCTGGCCCTCGGGCTGCCCGGCCGGCCCGGCAGCGGCTGGGGCACCGTCACCGGCCAGGGCAACGGGCAGGGCGGCCGCGAGCACGGGCAGAAGGCCGACCAGCTGCCCGGCTACCGCAGGCTCACCGACCCCGCCGACCGCGCGCACGTCGCCGCGGTCTGGGGTGTCGACCCCGACGACCTGCCGCGGCCGGGCCGCAGCGCCTTCGAGCTGCTCGACGCCCTCGGCACCGACGGCGGTGTCCGCACGCTGCTGGTGCTCGCCTCCAACGTCGCCGTGTCCGCGCCCGACGCCCGCCGGGTGGTCAGCCGGCTGCGCGACCTCGACTTCCTCGCCGTCAGCGACTTCTTCCTCTCCGAGACCGCCGAGCTCGCCGACGTCGTGCTGCCCAGCGCGATGTGGGCCGAGGAGTCGGGGACGATGACCAACCTCGAGGGCCGGGTGATCCGCCGCCGGCGCGCCCTGGACCCGCCCGAGGGCGTCCGCGACGACCTGCAGCTGCTCGCCGAGCTGGCCGAGCGCCTCGGCGTGCGGGGCTTCTCCGCCGACCCCGAGACCGTCTTCGCCGAGCTCCGCCGGGCCAGCGCCGGGGGCACCGCCGACTACTCCGGCATCACCTACGACCGCATCGACGCCGAGCAGGGCGTCTTCTGGCCGTGTCCCGCACCGGGTCACCCGGGGACGCCGCGGCTGTTCACCGAGCGGTTCGCCACCCCCGACGGCCGGGCGCGGTTCGTCGCCGTGCACCACGTCGAGGCCCACGAGCCCCCCGACGAGGAGTACCCGTACGTGCTGACCACCGGCCGGGTGCTCGCGCAGTACCAGTCCGGCACCCAGACCCGGCGGTCGCGCAGCCTGGCGCTGGTCGCGCCCACCCCGCGGGCGGAGATCCACCCCGACCTGGCCCGCCGGCTCGGCGTCGCGCACGACGACGTCGTCGAGCTGGCCACCCGCCGCGGCCGCGCCCGCTTCGCCGCCGCGGTCACCGACGCCATCCGCCCCGACGTCGTCTTCGTGCCCTTCCACTGGGGCGGCGGCTCCAGCGCCAACGCGCTCACCGACCCCGCGCTCGACCCGACCAGCCGGATGCCCGCCTTCAAGGTCTGCGCGGTCGCCGTCACCCGCGTCGGCGGCCCCGCCGAGCGCATCCCGCCGCCGGACGCCGCGGCCCAGCCCGTGCCGCGGCCGCACACCCGACCCCCGTCCCCCGAACCCCGGCACCCGTCCCGGAGCCCGAGGAGGAGCCATCCCGTGAGAAGCAGCCCGAAGTTCCTGCAGGGCGTGTTCCCGCTGACCGGGGAGGGCCTGGCCAAGCCGGGCCCGGTCGACCCGGCGCTGCGCTACCAGGTGCCCGCCGGCGCCACCGCCCAGGCGCTGTACTTCCGCGGCGGCAACTCCACCGGCGAGCTGGTGTACGTGCTGCTCGTCCGCGACGGCGAGCCGGTGCGCTGGTTCCCGATCGGCGCCAGGGGCGACGTGCACGTGCCCCTGCGGGTGGTCGAGGACCTGCCCGGTGGCTGCGTGGTCGAGCTGCACGCCGCCGCGCCCGAGGGCGTCACCGGCGACCTCGTCGTCGACCTGGGCCTGGTGGAGGTCTGATGCGCGTCCTGGGCGGCCGCCCGGAGGGGCTGACCTCCCTCTCGCTGGACGGCGACCTCGACCCCCGCGCCCGCCTCGTCGTCGTGGGCAACGGCATGGCCGGCGCCCGCCTCGTCGAGGAGGTGCTCGAGCGCGGCGGCGGCGAGCAGTTCCGGATCACCGTGTTCGGCGACGAGCCGCACGGCACCTACAACCGGATCATGCTCAGCCCGGTGCTGGCCGGGGAGACGGCCGAGGACGAGATCGTCCTCAACAGCCACGACTGGTACGCCGACAACGGGGTCACCCTGCGCGCCGGCGTCCGGGTCGAGCGGGTCGACACCGCCGCCAAGGTCGTCCACGCCGCCGACGGCAGCAGCACCGCCTACGACCACCTGGTGCTGGCCACCGGCAGCCACAGCTTCGTCCCGCCGATGGCCGGGGTGCGCACCGACGACGGCGGCCTGCTGCCCGGCGTGTACGGGTTCCGCACCATCGACGAGACCCGCGCGATGCTCGCCGCCACCTCCTGCTGCCGGCGGGCCGTCGTCCTGGGCGGCGGGCTGCTGGGGCTGGAGGCCGCCCGCGCGCTGCAGGGCCACGGGCTCGAGGTCGACCTGGTGCACGCGATGCCCTGGCTGATGAACGCCCAGCTCTCCCGGGAGGCCGGCGCCGTCCTCGAGCGCAGCGTGGCGTCGCTCGGCATCACCGTGCACCTCGACGTGCTGGCCACCGAGGTGCTCGGCGACGGGCACGTCGAGGGCGTGCTGCTCAGGGACGGCCGGCGGCTGGACTGCGACCTGCTCGTCGTCGCCGCCGGCGTCCGCCCGCACACCGACGTCGCCGTCCGCTCCGGGCTGGAGGTCGAGCGCGGCGTCGTCGTCGACGACCAGCTGCGCACCGACGACCCCGACGTCTACGCCATCGGCGAGTGCGCCCAGCACCGCGGCGCGGTGTACGGCCTGGTCGCGCCCGCCTGGGAGCACGCGCGGGTGCTCGCCGACGTGCTCACCGGCACCGACCCGACGGCGGAGTACCACGGCAGCCGGACGGCGACGAAGCTCAAGGTGGCCGGGGTCGACGTCGCCGTCATGGGCGTGAGCACCCCCGAGCGGGACTCCGACGAGGTCCTGGTCATCTCCGAGCCGAAGCGGGGCGTGCACCTGTCGGTGGTCGTGCGCGACGACCGGCTGGTCGGCGCCACCCTGCTCGGCGACACCCGCAAGGTCGCCTACCTGACCCAGGCCTTCGACCGCGGCACCGCGCTGCCCGAGGAGCGCATCCGGCTGCTGGTCGACCTCTCCGACGGCCGGGAGGAGGTCGGCGTCGCGGACCTGCCGGCCGACTCCCAGGTGTGCAACTGCAACGGGGTCACCAAGGGCGCCATCTGCGGCGCGGTCGCCGACGGCTGCGGCAGCGTCGGCGCGGTCATGGACCGCACCCGCGCCGGCAAGGGCTGCGGCTCGTGCAAGGCGCTGGTCAAGCAGGTCGTGGAGTGGGCCGCCGACGGCGACGTCGCCGAGGACCCCGCCGCCGCGTACTACGTGCCCGGCGTCCCGCTGGCCAAGCCCGCGCTGGTCGCGGCGATCCGCGAGCGGGAGCTGCGCAGCGTGTCGGCCGTGTTCGCCGCGCTCGCCCCCGGCGGCAGGGAGGACGCCCGGTCGAAGATGGGCCTGGCCTCGCTGCTCAAGACGGTCTGGGGCACCGACCTCGTCCGGGAGAAGGACGCCGAGTTCGTCAACGACCGCGTGCACGCCAACATCCAGCGCGACGGCACGTTCTCCGTCGTCCCGCAGATGAAGGGCGGGGTGACGACGCCGGCGCAGCTGCGGCGGATCGCCGACGTCGCCGAGAAGTACGAGGTCCCGATGGTCAAGGTGACCGGCGGGCAGCGGATCGACCTGCTCGGCGTCCGCAAGGAGGACCTCCCCGCCGTGTGGGCCGACCTCGGCATGCCGTCGGGGTACGCCTACGGCAAGAGCATGCGCACGGTGAAGACCTGCGTGGGCAGCGACTTCTGCCGCTTCGGCCTCGACGACTCCACCCAGCTGGGCATCGACCTGGAGACCCGCTTCCAGGGCATCGAGAGCCCGGCGAAGATCAAGATGGCCGTGGTCGGCTGCCCGCGCAACTGCGCCGAGGCCTACGTCAAGGACGTCGGCGTGGTCGCCGTGGGCAGCGGCCGGTGGGAGGTGTACGTCGGCGGTGCCGCCGGGGCCACCGTGCGCAAGGGCGACCTGCTGGCCACCGTCGGCTCCCCGCAGGAGGTGCTCACGCTGGTGGGCCGGTTCCTGCAGTACTACCGCGAGCACGCGAACTGGCTGGAGCGGACCTACGACTTCGTGCCGCGGGTGGGACTGGAGCGGGTCCGGTCGGTGGTGGTGGACGACGCCGAGGGCATCGGCGCCGACCTCGACGCCGGCATGCAGCGCTCGATCGACGCCTACACCGACCCGTGGGGCCAGGACGGGCGCGAGCCGGCGACCCCCGGCCAGTTCCGGGCAGCGCTGCCGCTGCTCCCGCTGCCGCTGGTGCCGGTCCGATGAGCGTCACCGACACGCGGCTCGAGGCGCCCACCGGCGTCCGGGCGCACACGGTCGGCCGCGCGGAGGACGTGCCGCCGGGGGAGGGCCGGGCGTTCGTCGCCGGCGGGGTGCAGGTCGCCGTCTTCCGGCTGCGCGACGGCTCGCTGCACGCCACCCAGGCCGCCTGCCCGCACGCCGGCGGCCCGCTCGCCGACGGGCAGACCGACCCCGACGTGCTGGTCTGCCCGCTGCACCTCTACGGCTTCCGGTGGACCGACGGCAGCTCCACCGCCGGCGTGCCCCCGGTGACGCGGTACCCGGTGCGCGAGGTCGACGGGCTGCTCGTCGTCGAGACCTGAGCGCCGTGTGCACGCAGCGCGGTCCGGGACCTCCCTGGTCCGCGTCGCGTGCACACATCGCGGTCGGCGTGTCCGCGGACGCCGGACAGGCCGGCGGCCCGGCACGAGCGACGTCGTCCTAGTCCTGGGCGGCGAGCAGCAGCGCGGCGAGCGGCTCGGCGGCGGCCACGAGCTCGTCGAGCTCGTCGGGCTCGAGGGCCTCGTAGGGCCTGGCCGCGAGGTCGTCGGTGAGCGCCTCGACCCGCTGCCTGACGGCCCGACCCCGTCCGCTCAGCCAGCCGTCGTCCCCGACGAGGCCGCGGTCGCGCATCCCGTCGACCACGGCGGCGAGCTGGGCTGCCGGGAGGTGGTGGAGGCGGCCGAACCCCTCCGCCGGGAGGCCCGTGTCGAGGGCGAGGAGGACGTGGGCCTCGAGCCCGCCCACGCCCTCGACCATCAGGGCCGCGATGTGCCCGTCGCCACGGTGCTCGCGCAGGAGGGACGCCGCGTGGAAGAGGCGGGCTCCCGCGTCGTCGGGGACCGGGATCGCGCGGAGCGCGGCGTACATGGGCCGGCCCTCGACCGGGGCACTGGTCGCCGCCGTGGTCAGCAGGTCGGCGGCGCGGGCGAAGGCGGGGGACTCGACGCGGTCGCCGAGGACCCGACGCAGCGCCTTCACGCAGCCCGACCGGCGAGCTGCGATGGCCGCTCCCGGCGTGGTGGTCCGCCACACCCCCGGGATGTGGCGGGCCACCTCGCCCGGGGCGAAGTTGTAGAAGAGCGCGTCCACCACCTCCGCCGGGACGAGCCCCAGGGGTGCCGCCCGCCCGGCGAAGTAGGTGTCCCAGTAGTCGGTGAACCCCAGGGCGAACATCGCCTCGTTGGGTTCGTCGGCCGAGTACGGGATGACACCGATCGGCTCGACGAGCTCGAACATCCGGCGAGCGAGCAGGTTCATCGGCTGGTCCTCCACGTGCGAGCTCCTGACCGTCGCCGGCCGACGCGCGGCCCGCGCCACGCTCGTGCGTAGACGCCGCGGACTGCCCCGACTCATCGGTGCGATCGGCGACTCGGAGGACGACCACCGCTAGTCCTCGATGACGTCGAGGCCCTGCTCCCGCAGCCGGGCCAGGCCGGCCAGCATCCCCTCGAGCGCCTCCGAAGCGTGCCCCTCCCAGTCCTCGACCTCCCCGACGACGCGCAGCGGCGAGCGGGTGCGGTAGGACCTCGTGGGGTTGCCCGGGAACCGCTTGTCGGTCACGTTCGGGTCGTCCTCGAAGGGCCCGAGGGGCTCCACGACGTAGACGTGCCCCCGCTCCTCGCTCCCGGCCAGCGCGGTCGCCAGCTCCGCTCCCCAGGCGGCGGTGTCGACCAGCGCCGAGAAGTAGACGTGGTCCACCACCCGGCCGGCCTGGAAGTTCGACCCGCGGCCGGGGACCAGCTCGTCGCCCACGGCGAGGGCGGCCCTCGTCCCGTGGAAGAACGGCCCCGTCACGTGGGCGTAGTGGTCGTAGGTCACCGGGTCGCGGGCGCCGTCGTCCACACCGGTCATGGTGCCCGCCCGGTCCCGGACCCGAGGGGAGGGCTCAGGCGGGGCGCGTCTCGAGCACGTGCACGCCGGCGTCGGTCGGCACGTCGCGCGTGAGCCGCAGCCCCGCCGCCGTGCACAGGGCGGCGTACTCGGCTGCGGTGCGCTCGCGGCCGTGCAGCAGCAGGAGCATGTACAGGTCCATGCGCACCGCGGCCGGGTCGTCGGCAGCCCGCTCGGGCAGCACCGCCTCCACCACGAGCAGCACCGAGTCCGGCCGCATGGCCGCCCGGCAGGTGCACAGCACGCGCACCGCGGCGTCGTCGTCCCAGTCGTGCAGGACGCGGGAGAGCAGGTAGGCGTCGGCACCGGCGGGGACCTCGGCGAAGAAGTCGCCGCCCACGGCCGGGAGGTCGCTGTCGGCGACGACCTCGGGCAGGTCGAAGAGCACGACGTCGGAGCCCGGGAGGCCGTCGCGGACCGTGCGCAGCAGCGTCCCGCGGCCCCCGCCGACGTCCACCACCGAGGAGCAGCCGGTCAGGTCGTAGGCGGCGACGACCGCGCCGGCCTCGCGCGCCGACCGGTCGGCCATCGCCGCCTGGAAGGTCGCCAGCCGGGACGCGTCGGCCGACAGGTGCGCGAAGAACGGGAGGCCGTGGACCGTCTCGTACGGCGTCCCGCCGTCCCGCACCGCCGTCGGCAGCCCGGCGGCCGCGCCGAAGTACAGCTCCCCGCGTGTGGACACCCAGTCGCGCAGCGAGCCGGGCACCCCGGTGCGCAGCAGCCGGCCGGTGTCGGTCAGGGCGAACCGGCCGTCCCCGGTCTCGGCGAGCACGTCCTCGGCGGCCAGCCCGCGCAGCACCCGGTGCAGCGGGCCGGGCCGCGCGCCGAGCTCGCCCGCCAGGTCGACGGCGTCACGCGGCCCCCTGGCCAGCGCGTCGGGCACGCCCAGGGCGACGGCGGTGTGCAGCAGCTGGGTGACCAGGTAGCCGTCGGCCAGCCGGGCCAGCCGATCGGCGGCGGAGCCGGACACGGCCGCGATGGTCGCACCGCGCCGGAGCCCCGATCAACGGGCCGGTGCGCGGGCTGCTCAGCCGAGGTCGGCCAGCGCGGCGGTGACCGCCTCGTCGCGGACGAAGTCCAGCGCCAGCAGCCGGTGCACCAGCACGCCGCGGCGGGTCGGCCGCAGGTCGGCCGGGCGCAGCCGGGGGAGGGCCGCGCCGCCGGGACGGGGCGAGGCCGGCGGCGGGTCGAGCAGGCCGCGGCGCTGCAGGTCGGTGAGGTCCTCGAGCGCGCCCCACGCCGTCCAGCCGCGCGGGTCCTGCGGCACCGGCGTCATCGGCAGCGGCAGCCGCTCGCGCCGGCCGACGGCGGCCAGCAGCACCAGCTGCCGGCCGGTCAGCTCGCCGGCCAGCCGCAGCCCGCGGTGCACGACGTCGGCGTCCAGGTCGGGGGAGACGGCGGCCTCGGCCAGCAGGTAGCCCAGGTGCCGGACCCGCCACTCCTCGGTCGTGTCCGCGGCCGCCAGCACCACGGCCTCGGCCAGCTCGTCGGCCGGCGCCCGCTCGCCCGGGCCGGGGGCGAGGAAGCCGTCGGCGCGCACCGACCGGCCCTGCGCGGCGCGGGTGACCGACAGCTCGGCGGCGAAGGCCAGGGCCGCACCGGCGCGGCAGCGGCCCCGGCGCGGGACCGGGGCGGGCAGGTCGGCGTCGGCCGCCGTCGCCGTCCGCCGCAGCCACGCGGCGAGCCGGTCGTCGAGGCGCACGCGCGCCGCCGCACCGTCGAACAGCAGCCCGGCCGCCGACCGCGCCATCGAGCCGGCCACCAGCTCGCCGGACTCCACCAGCGCGCGCCCGGGCGCGACCTCCACGTGCTCCACGCCTGGATCATCGTCGTTCCCGGCCCGTCCTGTCGGCCCGGCGCCGGGACCCTCACCACAGCGGGGCAGGGTCGGTGAGCACAACGGAACACGAGGTGCTCCCGACGGCGACGGCGGGGAAACCGCCGCCCGCGACGCTGCTGCGCATGGCCGCCCCCACGCGCACCGCACCGCCCGCCGTCGCCGCGCCCGCCCCGCCGCGCGGTGGGCGGTGGATCGACGACTGGCGCCCGGAGGACCCGGCCTTCTGGGAGTCCACCGGCAAGCGGGTCGCCCGCCGCAACCTCTTCTTCTCCGTGTTCTCCGAGCACGTCGGCTTCTCGATCTGGAGCCTGTGGTCGGTCGTCGTGCTGTTCCTCCCCGAGTCGGTCTACGGCATCGACCCGGCCGGCAAGTTCCTGCTCACCACGCTGCCCACCGCGCTGGGCGCCTTCGTCCGGCTGCCCTACACCTTCGCCGTGGCCCGCTTCGGCGGCCGCACCTGGACCGTCGTCAGCGCCGCCCTGCTGCTGGTCCCGACGATCGCCACGGCCGTCGTCCTCGAGCCCGGCGTCAGCTACACGACGCTGCTGGTCGTCTCCTGCCTGGCCGGGGTCGGCGGCGGCAACTTCGCCAGCTCGATGGCCAACATCAACGCCTTCTACCCCGACCGGCTCAAGGGCTGGGCCCTGGGCCTCAACGCCGGCGGCGGCAACCTCGGCGTCCCGGTCATCCAGCTCGTCGGCCTGCTGGTGCTGGCCACCGCCGGCGTCGAGCACCCACGGGTCGTGCTGCTCGTCTACCTGCCGCTGATCGTCGTCGCCGCCGTCGGCGCGGCCCTGCTCATGGACAACCTGACGACGGCGCGCAACCAGCCGCGGGCGATGCGCGAGGCCACCCGCGAGCCGCACACCTACGTGGTGTCCTTCCTCTACATCGGCACCTTCGGCTCGTTCATCGGGTTCGGCTTCGCCTTCGGCCAGGTGCTGCAGAACCAGTTCGCCGCGGACTTCGCCACCCCGCTGGCCGCGGCGTCGCTGACCTGGCTGGGACCGCTGCTGGGCAGCCTCGTCCGCCCGCTCGGCGGCTCGCTGGCCGACCGCTTCGGCGGCGCCCGGATCACCTGCTGGAACTTCGTGGCGATGGCCGCCGGCGCCGGGGTCGTGTTCACCGCCAGCCAGGTGGGGTCGCTGCCGCTGTTCGTCGTCGGCTTCGTGCTGCTGTTCGTGCTCAGCGGCCTCGGCAACGGCTCGACCTACAAGATGATCCCGGCGATCTTCCGCACCCGGGCCCAGCAGGCGGTCGCCGCGGGGGAGGACGGCGCCGTGGCCGACCGGCGGGCGCTGCGGATGTCCGGGGCGCTCATCGGCATCGCCGGCGCGGTCGGCGCCTTCGGCGGGGTGCTGGTCAACCTGGCCTTCCGCCAGTCGTTCCTCACCACCGGCAGCGGGGACGCCGCCTACCTGGTGTTCATCGCCTTCTACGCCGTCTGCGTCGTCGTCACCTGGGCGGTCTACCTGCGCCCGACCGCCCGCACGGCCGGGGTGTAGGGACCGGGTTCCTCCCGCCCGCACCTTCCCGCCAGATCTGCACGGTGGTGGCCATCGCGGACGCGATGGCCACCACTGTGCAGATCTCGCGCCCGCGCCCCGCGGGTCAGACCGCGAGCCGGTACCCGCGCTTGACCACCGTCTCCACCAGCCCGGGACCGAGCGCGGCGCGCAGCCGGGTCACCGCCATCTCGACGGCGTGGGCGTCCCCGCCGCCGGGCAGCCCGCGCCCCATGTCGGCCTTGGCGACGACGACCCCCGGGCGGGCGGCCAGCGCCCGCAGCACCGCGATCGGGCCGGGCGGCAGCTCCACCAGCCGGCCGTCGAGCACCGCCGCGTGGCCGCGCACCTGCAGCTCGGCGCTCCCCACCCGCAGCACCGGGTCGCGCTCCGGCAGCCGGGCCACCACCTCGCGGGCCAGCGCCCCCAGCCGCGACCGCTCGGGCTGCACGGTGCGGATCCCGGCCGCCTCCAGCGGTGCCGCCGTCACCGGGCCGACCGCCACCGGCAGCACCGGCCCGGACAGCGCGGCCACCACGCCGTCGCGCAGCCCCAGCTCGGCGGCCTCCGACAGCAGGCTCGCCGCCGCCGGCGCGCTGGTGAAGGTCACCGCGTCCACCGCCCCGGCCACGACCGAGCCGACCAGCCGGCGCAGCGGCCCGACGTCCTCCGGCAGCACCCACCGGTACACCGGCACGGTCAGCACCTCGGCACCGGTGGCCCGCAGCGCGGCGACGAAGTCGGGCAGCGGGTCGCCGTGCAGCTGGACGGCGACGCGGCGCCCGGCCAGCGCCCCCTCGGCGCCGGACAGCAGGTGCTCGAGGACCTCGGCCGACGACTCCGACGCCGGCGACCACGCGTCCACCAGCCCGCCGCCGCGGATGGCGCCGCGCGCCTTGGGACCGCGGGCGAGCACCCGGGCGCCGCGCAGGTGCTCCACCAGCGGCAGGTCCCACGCCTCGGCGGCCTCCAGCCACCCGCGGAACCCGACGCCGGTGGTGGCCACGACGAGGTCGACCGGCGCGGCGAGCACCGCCTCGGTGGCCGCGACCAGCTCGGCGTCGTCGGCGAGCGGCACGATCCGGATCGCCGGGGCGTAGACGACGCGGGCACCCCGCCGGTCGAGCAGCGCGCCGAGCTCCTCGCGCCGCCGGGCGGCGGTGACGGCCACCGTGTAGCCGGCCAGCGGGGCCGGGGCGGCTGCCTCGTCGGGGGCGGGGACGGCAGGGGAGGGGTGCACGCCCCCATGGTCCGCGACCGTCGTTGCGGGCGTGTGACGAGCCGCCCCACCAGGTCCGGCGCCCCGCCCAGGACGCTCAGCGCTCGGCCCAGGACGCGACGAGGATGCTCGCGTCGTCCTGCAGCACGCCGTCCTGGTGGTCGAGGACCGCGTGCACCAGCCGGCGGACCGTCTCCGGCGGCGGCTGCCCGGCCGCGGCCGCGCGGGTCAGGAACTCGACCAGCCGCTGCTCGCCGAACCACCGCCCGGCGCTGTCCCGCGCCTCGGTGATGCCGTCGGTGTAGAGCACCAGCCAGTCGCCGGGCTCGAGCACCTCCTCGGCCACCCCGAAGCCGGCGTTCTCGAGACCGAACGGCACCCGTCCGCCCGCGCTCAGCTCCTTGACCACCCGCCCGTCGCGCAGCAGCAGCGGCGGCGGGTGCCCGGCACGCACGTACCGCAGCCGCCCGGAGGTGACGTCGAGCTCGGCCAGCACCCCGGTGACGAAGGCGCTACCGGGGAACGTGGCCTCGATCACCTCGTCGATCGCGCGGGCCTGGTCGTGGATGCCGCGCCCGGCCCGCCGCGTGCTGCGGGCGGCGGCGAGGCTCGCGGCGCTCATCAGACCGGCGCCGAGGCCGTGGCCCATGGCGTCGAGCACGGTCATCCACACGGCGTCCTCGCCGAGCGCGTAGTCGAAGGCGTCCCCGCCGACGTCCGCGCTCGGCTCCAGCAGCCCGGCCAGGACGAAGCTGTCGGTCGCGGCGGTGAGCGGCGGCAGCTGCTGCCACACCAGCTCGGCCGACGGCGACCGCGGGCGGCCGCGCCGGGTGCGCTCCAGGACGTCGCCGTAGACCCCCATCGACGTGACCAGGTGGGCGAGCATCGAGGCCAGCCACCCGCACTGCTCCCGCAGGTCGGGGTCCTCGAGGTCCCGGGCCTCCGCCACCCGCACCTCGAGCACGCCCATCCGGTCGGCGCCGTCCAGCAACGGCACCCACAGGCGGGGGACGCCGCCGGACTCCGAGGGCAGCGGCCGCCCGGTCTGGAAGACCCGGCCGGGCAGGGTGCCGTCGACGGCGACCGGCTCGGTGCGCGCCCGGCCGTCGGGGAGCCGGAGCAGCCACCGCTGCTCGTGGTCGACGACGTGCACGGCGACGTCGACACCGAGGACCCGGCCGGCCCGCGCGCCGAGCGCGCCCAGCCGGTCGGGCGGAGCGGAGCGGGCGGCCTCCAGCAGCTGGAGCAGCGCCGCGAGCAGGCCGGTGGTGGGCCGCGGCGGGCGCAGCGGCCGCGAGTAGGGCACCCGGCGGGCCGCGGAGAGCTCGTCGAGCCGCTCGTTGACCGCGACGGCCAGCAGGTCGCCGTCGACGTCCGGCAGGGTCGCCAGCCCGTCGAGGTAGGCCTCCAGGTCGAACAGGTCGGCGTCGCCGCCCAGCTCGAAGTACCGCAGCCACAGCTGCTCGAGCCCGAGGTCGGCGTGACCGAACGCAGCGCGCAGCTGGATCCGCCGGTCCTCGGCCGTCGTCATCAGCGCAGCCGGCGGACGGCGGAGTCGACCACCGCCCGGGCCGCCTGCCGCAGCGTGCCGGCGTCCCCTCCGGAGCGGGACAGCAGCATGGCCAGCGCCGTCTCCTCGCCGACCCCGTGCCGGGCCATGAGCACGCCCTTCGCGGTGCTCACCACGTCGCGGGCCGCCACCGCCCGCCGCAGGTCGTCGCTGGCCCGTCGCGCCCGCTCGCGCGCGGTCACGTGGGTGACCAGCAGGGCGGCCTGCGCCGCGGACAGGGTGAGCACCTGCGTGTCGTGCGCGGTGAAGACACCCGGACCGCCTCCGTAGACCTTGAGGGCACCGAGCGCGCGGTCCCCGGCCACCAGGGGCGCGCTCAGGGTCGACAGCAGACCCAGGTCGGTGGCCGCGGCTGCCCAGCGGGGCCAGCGGCCGTCGGTGCGCAGGTCGTCGACGCGCACCAGCGTCCGGCCGGCGGCCGCGGCCAGGCACGGGCCCTCGTCGAGCTCGTACTGCAGCGCGTCGGCGCGCTCGACCAGCGGGTCGGTCGCCCCCGACGTCCGCCGGCCGGACCGGTCCACGATCGACACGCCGGCGCCGGTGGCCCCCGGCACGGTCTCGAGGAGCAGCGAGCTGACGAGACCGAGCGCGGCGGCGACGGTCTCCTCGGAGAGCAGCAGGCCCGACACGCGGGCGGAGACGACCGACAGCTCGTCGGCGAGGGGCATGGGTCTGGGGGCGTCGTGGCGCACGGGCACCTCGGGGCGGACGGCCGTGGCGACCCCGTCGATTCGAGGACCCGGCCGGCGGCTCCAGGCTAGTGCCCGATCAGCGGAGGTGGGCCGCGCGCCACCGCGGCACCGTGCCGCCGTCGCCGACCACCAGCCCGCGGCTGGCGAGCAGCCGCACGTGCGCGTCGGTCTCGGTGACGGCGAAGATCCGCATCCGCCGCTCGTACTCCGACCACGGCCGCGACCAGGTCAGGTGCGCCGCCAGGTCCCACGGGGTGCTGCCGGGGTGCTCGCGGACGGCGGCCAGCAGCTCGGCCAGCCGGCGCTCGTGGTGCGCGCGCAGCTCGCGGGTGCGCTCGGCCAGCCCGCGGAAGCGCCACTCGTGGCCGGGCAGCACCTCCTCGACCTCCCGCCCTGCGACCGCCTCCAGCGACCCGAGGTAGTCGCGCAGCGGGTCGGCCGCGCCGCCGGCGTGGGTGGAGATGTTGGGGCTGATCCGCGGCAGCACGTGGTCGCCGGCGAAGAACAGCCCGGTCGCCTCGTCGGCGAAGCACAGGTGGCCGGCGGTGTGCCCCGGCGTGTGGACGGCGCGCAGCGACCAGCCGGGCAGGTCGGCGCGGTCGCCGTCCTCCAGCAGCCGGTCGGGCCGGACCAGCCGTCCCCAGGCGGCGCGCTGCTCGGGGGTGCCGGCGTCACTGCGCGCGTCGTCCTCCGGGGCGCCGAGGGAGACCAGGAAGGCGACCTCGCGCTCGGCGGACTCCTGCGGCGAGGAGTCGGTCATCGAGCGCAGCCCGGTGGCGTCGGCCGGGTGCATCGCCACCCACGCGCCCGACGCCTCGCGCACCCGCCGCGCCAGTCCGACGTGGTCGAAGTGCAGGTGGGTGACCAGCACGCCGCGCACGTCGGCGACGTCCCCGCCGATCGCGGCGAGCCCGGCGCGCAGCGCGTCCCAGCTGTCGTCGGCGTCCCAGCCGGTGTCGACCAGGCCCAGCCCGCCCCCGGCGAGCTCGAGCACGTAGGCGTTCACCCAGCGCAGCGGCCCGCCCATCGGCACCGGCACCGACCACAGGCCCGGGCGCACCGCCTCGACCGGCGGCACCGCGCGCTCCTGCCAGGCCGTCCGCTGGGCGTGCCCGGTCACCTCCACGGCCCGCACTCTGCCAGCCGCGGCCTGGGACCATGGAGGGCGTGCCCAGTCCGCCCGCCGCACCCGACCCCGTCACCGCCGTCCCGCGCCGGCTCCGGCTGGCCTGCGCGCTGGTGGCCGCGGCGGTGGTGGCCGCGATGACCGTCGTCGCCCTGCTGCTGACGTCGTCGTCGACCGGGGTGGTCGCCTTCGGCCCCACCGACCAGGTGGCGATGGCCGGACTCGGCCTGTTCCTCGGTGCCGGGATCCTCGCGCTGGGCCGGCCCCGGGTGGACGCCGACGCCGCCGGCGTGCGGGTGCGCAACCTGCTCGGCCGCGCCGACCTGCCCTGGGACGTCGTCCGCGCGGTGCGCTTCGACCGCGGCGCCGCCTGGGCGAGCCTGGAGCTGGCCAACGGCGACGAGATGGCCGTCGTGGCGGTGCAGGCCGTCGACGGCGAGCGGGCGGCGGTCGCCGTCGAGGGCCTGCGCGCCCTGCACGCGGCCGCCCGGGCGCGGCAGCCCGCGCCGCCGCCCCTGCTCTACGACGACTAGGAGGGCGCGGCCCTGCTCGGGGCCCAGGCACGTCACCCCCGGGAATGACCGGGGCCGTCGTGACGCTGTAGCATGGGCGTGCCTCCCCGCTACACGAGGCGCGCGAACCACCATCCAGCGGCCCTGCCCCGGGCCGCTGACCAAGAGGAGCCCGCTCCCACCTGGCGCCGTCGAGGCGCCCAGGTCCCGGATCGCGAGAGCCCGGCCCGCCCCGGCCGGCTCTCCGCGACGTGCACGGCCCCCCGTGGGACCGTGCCGCACCGGCGGACGGGCCCTGTGAGCACCTGCTCACGGGGCCCGCGTCGTCCCGGTGCCCGGTCGGGCGCGGCTCCTCCCGTGGAATGAGCAGAGGAGAGGCCATCACCGAGCCCCGTATCAACGACCGTATCCGCGTCCCCGAGGTCCGCCTGGTCGGCCCCGAGGGCGAGCAGGTCGGCATCGTGCCGATCGGCGAGGCGCTGCGCCTGGCGCAGGACTCCGAGCTGGACCTCGTCGAGGTCGCGCCGATGGCCCGTCCGCCGGTCGTCAAGCTGATGGACTACGGGAAGTTCAAGTACGAGTCCGCCCAGAAGGCCCGCGAGGCCCGGCGGAACCAGGCGCTCACCGTCATCAAGGAGATGCGGCTGCGCCTGAAGATCGACCCGCACGACTACGAGACCAAGAAGGGCCACGTCGAGCGCTTCCTCAAGGGCGGCGACAAGGTCAAGATCACCGTGATGTTCCGCGGTCGCGAGCAGTCGCGGCCCGAGATGGGCTACCGCCTGCTGCAGCGGCTGGCCGCCGACGTCTCCGAGCTGGGCGTCGTCGAGTCCAACCCGAAGCAGGACGGCCGCAACATGGTCATGGTGATCGCCCCGCACCGGAACCAGGCCGCGACCGACGGCGCCCGCCGCCAGGCCAAGGCCGAGCGCGCCGCCGAGGGGCAGACCCCGACGGCCTGACCGGTCACACCGCAGGACCGCACCACCAGACCGCCGGTGCCGTGCGGCAGCCCCGTGCTGCCGCGCGGCGCCGACAGACACCAACGAGGACCGAGGACATGCCGAAGCAGAAGACCCACAAGGGCACCGCCAAGCGGGTGCGCGTGACGGGCACCGGCAAGATCATGCGCGAGCAGGCGAACAACCAGCACAAGTTCGAGCACAAGTCCTCGCGGCGCAAGCGCCGGCTGGAGAAGGACCAGGTCCTGAGCCCCGCCGACTCCAAGACCGTCAAGAAGCTGCTGGGCATCTGAGCCCCCGCCTCCGCAACCAGTAAGGAGCTCTCACGTGGCACGCGTGAAGCGGGCGGTCAACGCCCAGAAGAAGCGCCGGACCGTCCTCGAGGCCGCCAGCGGCTACCGGGGCCAGCGGTCGCGTCTGTACCGCAAGGCCAAGGAGCAGATCCTCCACTCGGCCACCTACAACTACCGCGACCGCAAGGTGCGCAAGGGTGACTTCCGCAAGCTGTGGATCACCCGCATCAACGCGGCCGCGCGCCAGAACGACATGACCTACAACCGGTTCATGCAGGGCCTGAAGCTGGCCGGCATCGAGCTCGACCGCCGCGTGCTCGCCGAGCTCGCGGTCAACGAGCCGGCCGCCTTCGCCGCGCTGGTGGAGACCGCCCGCGCCGCCGTCGCCGCGGCCCCGGCCGGCGGCGAGCAGGCCGCCTGAGCCGTTCCGGCACGCTCCGACGCCGCCGGTGTCCGGTCCCCCGAGGGCCGGCACCGGCGGCGTCGCCGTGTGCGGCGGCGCCCGCCAGCTGACGAGATCGCCGGTCCCGTGGCCTCCGGGGCGCTGATCGCCCCGGGAGCGCCGATCTCGCGGGGACGACGAGGGGAGGACGACGTGGGCGAGTTGCTCACCGAGCGGTCCGGGCGGGTCGCCGCGGCGCGCAGGCTCACCCGGCGGTCCGGCCGCGACGCCGCGGGCGCCTTCCTCGCCGAGGGCCGCCAGGCGGTGTCCGAGGCGCTGGCGACCGCACCGGAGGACGTCCGGGAGGTCTTCGCCACCGAGGCCGCCGCCGCCGCGCACCGCGACCTGCTCGCCGGGACGACGGTGCCAGTCCGGCTGGTCACCGAGAAGGCCGCCGCCACGCTGTCGGAGACGGTGACGCCGCAGGGCCTGGTCGCCGTCTGCGCGCTGCGCGACGTGCCCGCCGACGACCTGGTGGCCGCGCCACCGCGGCTCGCCGTCGGCCTGGCCGGCCTGGCCGACCCGGGCAACGCCGGCACCGTGCTGCGCACCGCCGACGCCTGCGGAGCGGGCGCGGTCGTCTTCGGCGCCGGGTCGGCCGACCCCTACGGCGGCAAGGCGGTGCGCTCCAGCGCGGGCAGCCTCTTCCACGTCGACGTCGTCCGCGGCGCGCCGCTCCGGCCGCTGGTGGCCGGCGTGCAGCAGCGCGGCGTCACCGTGCTGGCCGCCGACGGCGGCGGCGAGACCGCCCTCGACGAGCTGGGCGCCGTGCTGGCCGGGCCGGTGCTGTGGCTGTTCGGCAACGAGGCCCGCGGTGTGCCTCCCGAGCTGGCCGCCGCCGCCGACGCCCGGGTGCGGATCCCCATGCGCGGCCGCGCCGAGAGCCTCAACCTGGCCGCGGCCGCCGCGATCTGCCTCTACGCCACCCAGCTCGCCCCGGGCTGACTGGCAGGGTGACGGGCGTGGACGACGACGCCGCCAAGGCCACCCTGCACCGCTACCTGGCCGGCGCCCGGAAGGCGCTGCTGTGGAAGCTCGAGGGGCTCGCGGAGTACGACGTCCGCCGGCCGCTGACCCCCACCGGCACCAACCTGCTCGGCCTGGTCAAGCACCTCGCCTGCGTGGAGGCCGGCTACCTCGGCGCCGTCCTGGGCCGGCCGTTCCCCGAGCCGATGCCCTGGGACGACCCCGACGCGGGGCCCGACGACGACCTGTGGGCGCGCCCCGACGAGAGCCGCGACGACGTGCTCGGCCGGTACGCGCGGGCCACCGCACACGCCGACGCGACGGTCGCCGCGCTCGGCCTGGACGCCACCGGCGAGGTGCCCTGGTGGCCCGAGGACCGGCGCCGGCCCACGCTGCACACCCTGCTGGTGCACGTGCTCGCCGAGGTCGCTCGGCACACCGGGCACGCCGACGTGCTGCGCGAGGGCGTCGACGGCGCCGCCGGCCTGCGCCGGGACAGCGACAACCTGACCCGGCCCGACGCGGCGGCCTTCGCCGCCCACCGCGAGCGGGTCGAGCGGGCCGCGCGGGAGGCCGCCGGCCGCTGAGCCGGACGCCGCGCGCGGCCGCCGGTCAGCCCCGCGCCGGGGACGCCGGGACCGGCACCTCCCGCCGCTGGGACCGGCGCTGCGCCTTGCGCTCGTACATCCGCAGGTCGGCGGCGTGCAGCAGGTCGGCGAAGACCACGCCGTCGGCCGGGCAGACGCTCACCCCGACGCTCGCGCCGACGGTGACCTCGGTGCCGCGCAGCGCCACCGGACGCCCGAGGGAGGCGGCGAGCTCGTCGGCCACCCGGGCGGCCTCGGCGGCCGCGGTCTCCGGCGCGAGGTCGGGCAGGGCCACGAGGAACTCGTCACCACCCAGCCGGGCCACCAGGTCGCGGCGGCGGACGCGGTCGCGCAGCCGCCGCGCCGCCACCTGCAGCAGCTCGTCGCCGGCGGCGTGGCCGAACCGGTCGTTGACCGCCTTGAACCCGTCGAGGTCGACGAACAGCAGCCCGAGCGCGTCGCCGCGGGCCCGGGTCTCCCAGATCGCCGCCTCCACCTGCTCCTCCAGGCGCCGCCGGTTGAGCAGGCCGGTGAGTGGGTCGGTGTAGGCCAGCTCCTGGATGCGCGCCAGCGCGGCCGACGTGCGGTCGCGCTCGCGCACCAGCGCCCGCTCGGCCTCGACGCGCGCGGTGACGTCGACCTGCACGCCGATGTACTGCACCACCCGGCCGTCGGCGTCGTGCACCGGCGCCAGGTGCAGCTCGTTCCACCAGGGCGTGCGGTCGGGGCCGCGCAGGTTGAGCACCGTCTCGCGGCAGGCCTCGCCGGCGGCGACCGCGGCGCGGATGCGGTCCACGGCGGCCGGGTCGGTCTCGGGGCTCTGCAGCAGCCGGCAGTTGCGGCCGAGGATGTCCTCCGACGGCAGCCCGGCCAGGTCCCGGAACGCCTGGTTGGCGTAGACGATCGGCTGGTCGGGCAGCCGCATGTCCACCACGGTGACCCCGCTCGGCGTGGCCTCCAGCGCCCGCCGCAGCAGCACCTCGGCGTTCGTCGTCCCGACGGCCAGGCCGGCGGCCGGGCGGCTCGCGGGCACGGCCGCCGCCGCTCCGGCCGGGGTGGTCGCGGGGGCCGGACCGGTGCGCGGCGCCACCCGGGACAGCAGGGACGACGCCGCCCGGGACACCGTCGTCCGCTCGTAGGTGAGCGCGTACTCGAAGGTGCGCTGGAGGTCGGGGCCGTCGTCGCCGAGGTCGCGGGCGAGTAGCGCGGCGCTGAAGTGCGGGGACAGCACGGCGACGTCCCACTCGCCGCGCACCGGGTCCTCCGGCGACAGCGCGGCCCCGCGCAGGCCCGGCAGCGGCTCCACCGGCAGGTCCTCGCCGAGGGCGCAGACGAAGCCGGTGCGCGCGACCAGGTCGCGGTAGCGCCGGGTGGTGGCGACGGTGAAGTGGCGGGCCTCCTGGAAGGTCGCGGCCACCACGCAGGTCTCGCCCAGCCGCGCGGCCTCCCGCTCCAGCTGCTTGGACAGCTCGATGAGCAGCGCCTTGGGCGCGCGCCGCAGCGGGACGTCGTCGGGCAGGCAGGCGAACGGGGACTCCTCGGCGAGCGCGCCGCTGGGCCGGCCGGCGCCGGGCAGCACGAGCTCGCCCACCGGCAGCCCGCTCGCCGGGCCGGGCGCCGGGCGGCCGAAGAGCCAGCCCTGGCCGAGCGTGGCGCCCAGGCCCAGCGCGGTGCGCAGGTGGTCGCCGTCCTCGATGCCCTCGGCGAGCACCACCGCGCCGCTGCGCTCGGCGTAGGCGTTCACCGCGTTCATGATCTCGGCGACGGCGGGACCGGGCCGCTCCTGCACCAGGCGCAGGTCGAGCTTGACGACGTCGGGGCACAGCAGCGGCAGGAACGCCAGCGACATCGACTCGGCGCCGACGTCGTCGACGGCGATGGCCCAGCCCAGCTCGCGCACCCGCTCCACCGTGCGCAGCAGCTCGGCCGGGCGGGCGGCCAGCGCCCGCTCGGTGATCTCCATGACCACCCGCAGCCGGCCGGGGGCGCGCTCGGCGATCGCCAGCAGGTCGGCCAGCGGCGCGGTGTCGAGCACCTCGGGCTCGACGTTGACGAACAGGGTGAGCGGGGCGACGAGCGCGGCGTCGACCGCACCGCGGAAGGCGGCGGCGCGGCAGGCCTCGTCCAGCTCGGCCAGCCGGCCGGCGGCGCGGGCCGCGGCGAACAGCGCGTCCGGGCGCTCGAGCGGGCCCACCGGGCCCCGGGCGAGCGCCTCGTAGGCCACCACCCGGCCGGTGTCGAGCTCGACGATGGGCTGGAACACGCTGTGCACGCCGCGGACGGCGTCGGCGAGCACGGGGTCGGCGGCGAGAGGCGTCCGTGCCTCGGGAGGAGAGCTCACCCGGCTGTCTTCGGCGTGCGGCCGCCGGTGGCCGCGCCGGGACGGTGCCGGTTCCCCCGAAGGAGGCAGTCCCGCCGGGATCGGCGGGCCGGCCGGAACCCGGGGGCGGGCCGGGGCGGGTGCCGGGCAGAATGGCCTCCCGTGTCCGGCGCCAACGACCCCTACGACCCCAAGCAGGTCGCGGCCCTGTCGGCCGAGGCCCTCGACGCGGCGGTCGCCGCGGCCCGGGAGGCCTTCGCGGCGGCGGCCGACCTCGAGGCGCTGGCCGCCGTCCGCCCGGCCCACCTCGGCGACCGCGCGCCCGTCCCGCTGGCCCGCCGCGAGCTCGGCGCGCTGCCCCCGGCCGCCCGCGCCGACGCCGGCAAGCGGGTCAACGCCGCCCGGGTCGCGGTCACCGAGGCCTTCGACGCCCGCCGGGCCGAGCTGGAGGCCGAGCGCGACGCCCGCGCGCTGGCCGAGGAGCGGGTCGACGTCACCCTGCCCTGGGACCGCAGCCCGCGCGGCGCCCGGCACCCGCTGACCACGCTGCAGGAGCGGATCGCCGACGTGTTCGTCGGCATGGGCTACGAGGTCGCCGACGGCCCCGAGCTCGAGGCGGAGTGGTTCAACTTCGACGCCCTCAACATCGGCCGCGACCACCCGGCGCGCACGATGATGGACACCTTCTTCGTCGCCCCCGAGGACTCCGGCCTGGTGCTGCGCACGCACACCAGCCCGGTGCAGGCGCGCACCCTGCTGTCGCGCACGCCGCCGGTGTACGTCGTCGCGCCCGGGCGGGTCTACCGCACCGACGAGCTCGACGCGACGCACACCCCGGTGTTCCACCAGGTCGAGGGCCTGGCCGTCGACCGCGGGCTGACGATGGCGCACCTGCGCGGCACGCTCGACCACCTCGCCCGGTCGCTGTTCGGCCCGGAGGCGGTCACCCGCTGGCGGCCGTCGTACTTCCCGTTCACCGAGCCCTCGGCGGAGTTCGACGTCTGGTTCCCCGAGCACCGCGACGGCCCGCGCTGGGTCGAGTGGGGCGGCTGCGGGATGGTCAACCCGCGGGTGCTGGTGGCCTGCGGCGTCGACCCGGAGGAGTACAGCGGCTTCGCCTTCGGCGTCGGCATCGAGCGGGCGCTGCAGTTCCGCTCGGGCGTCGGCGACATGCGCGACATCGTCGAGGGCGACGTCCGGTTCACCGAGGCGTTCGGAGTGGAGCTCTAGATGCGGGTCCCCGTCGGCTGGCTGGCCGAGTACGTCGACGTCCCCGCCGGGACGACCGTCGAGGAGCTCGACGCCGCCTTCGTCCGCCTGGGCCTGGAGGTCGAGGAGGTCCACCGCCCGGCCGAGGTCACCGGCCCGCTGGTGGTCGGCCGGGTGCGCGAGATCGAGGAGCTCACCGGCTTCAAGAAGCCCATCCGGTACTGCCGGGTGGACGTCGGCGAGGCCGAGCCCCGCGGCATCGTCTGCGGGGCCCGCAACTTCGCCGTCGACGACACCGTCGTCGTCGCGCTGCCCGGCGCGGTGCTGCCCGGCGGCTTCGCGATCGCCGCGCGGACGACGTACGACCACGTCTCCGACGGGATGATCTGCTCCGCCCGCGAGCTGGGCACCGGGGAGGACCACACCGGGATCCTGGTGCTCGGCACCGGCGGCGAGGGACCGGAGCCCGGCGCCGACGCGCGCTCGGTCGTGGGCCTCGACGACGTCGTCGTCGAGCTCGCGGTGACCCCCGACCGCGGCTACTGCCTGTCGATGCGCGGCCTGGCCCGCGAGGTGGGCACCGGCCTGGGCGTGTCCTGGCGCGACCCGGGCGCCGCCGCGGCGCCGGCCTGGTCCGGCGAGCCGGCGTGGGAGGTCACGGTCGCCGACGCCGACCGCTGCGACCGGTTCTCCATGGTCGCCCTCGAGGGCCTGGACCCCGCGGCCCCGAGCCCGTGGTGGATGCGCCGCCGGTTGGCCCAGTCGGGCATCCGGTCGATCTCGCTGGCCGTCGACGTCACCAACTACGTGATGCTCGAGCTCGGCCAGCCGATGCACGCCTTCGACCGCGACGCGGTGCGCGGCCCGATCGTCGTCCGCCGGGCCCGCGAGGGCGAGCGGCTGACCACCCTCGACGGCAGCACCCGCACGCTGTCGGACGACGACCTGCTGATCACCGACGACACCGGCCCCATCGGCCTGGCCGCGGTGATGGGCGGCGCCTCCACCGAGATCGGCGACGGCACCCGCGCCGTGCTGCTCGAGGCCGCCCACTGGGAGCCCACCGGCGTGGCCCGCACCGCGCGCCGGCACCGGCTGCCCAGCGAGGCCGCCCGCCGCTTCGAGCGCGGCGTCGACCCGGAGATGACGGTCGCCGCGCTGGCCCGCGCCGCGCAGCTGCTGGCCGAGTACGGCGGCGCCCGGGTGGTCGGCGCGCTGGTCGACGTCGACACCCGCGGCCCGCGCCCGTCGATCGCCCTGGACGCCGACCGCCCGGGCCGGGTGGCCGGCGTGCCCTACCCGCCGGCGCAGGTGGTCGGGCTGCTGGAGGCCGTCGGCTGCGCCGTGGACGCCGACGGCGACCGCCTCGCCGTCACCCCGCCGTCCTGGCGGCCCGACCTCACCGACCCGGCCGACCTGGTCGAGGAGGTGGTCCGGCTGGCCGGCTACGACGACGTCCCCTCGGTGCTGCCCACCGCCCCGCCCGGGCGCGGCCTGACCGAGACCCAGCGCCGCCGCCGCGCCGTCGGCCGGGCACTGGCCGAGGCCGGCCACGTGGAGGCGCCGTCCTACCCCTTCGTCGGGGTGCCGGCCCTGGACGCCCTCGGCCTGCCCGACGACGACCCGCGCCGCCGGCTGCTGCTCGTGCGCAACCCGCTCAGCGAGGAGGAGCCGGCGCTGCGCACCACGCTGCTGCCCGGACTGCTGGCCACCCTGGCCCGCAACCTCGCCCGCGGCCGGCGCGACGTCGCCCTGTTCGAGCACGGGGCGGTGTTCACCGGCGGGGCGCGCGCGGCCGCGCCGCTGCCCGGCGTCGACGCCCGGCCCGACGACGACACCCTCGCCGCGCTGCTCGGCGCGGTGCCCGAGCAGCCCTGGCACGTCGCCGTCGCGCTGACCGGTGCCCGCGAGCCGCGCGGCTGGTGGGGCCCGGGCCGCCCGGCGGGGTGGGCCGACGCCGTGCAGGCCGCCCGGCTGGTGGCCGCGGCGGCCGGCGTGCAGCTGTTCGTCCGCCCCGGTGAGCAGGCGCCCTGGCACCCCGGCCGCTGCGCCGAGCTGGTGGTGGACGACCGGGTCGTCGGGTACGCCGGTGAGCTGCACCCGCGGGTGTGCGCGGCGCTGGACCTGCCGGCCCGCACCTCGGCGATGGAGCTCGACGTCGACGCGCTGCCGCCGGCCGCCGTGCCCGTCGGCCCGCGGATCTCCACGTTCCCGCCGGTCTTCCTCGACCTGGCCTTCGTGGTGCCCGACGAGATCACCGCCTCGCACGTCGAGTCGCTGGTGCGCGGGGGAGCGGGGGAGCTGTTCGAGGCGGTGCGCCTCTTCGACGTCTACTCCGGCCCGCCGGTGCCCGCCGGGTCCCGTTCGCTGGCCTGGTCGCTGGTGCTGCGCGCACCGGACCGCACGCTGACCGCCGAGGACGTGGCCCGGGTGCGGGAGGGCATCGTCGCCGTCGTCGAGATGCAGGGGATCACGCTGCGCAGTGGCGGTGCGTGATGTCCGGGCCTGACCTCACCGGTCTCGTCGCGCTCGTCACCGGGGCGTCGGCGGGCATCGGCCGGCACGTCGCCGCCGGGCTGGCGGCGCGGGGCGCCGCGGTGGCCGGGCTGGCCCGGGGCGCCGAGCGGCTGCGCACGGCGATGGACGACGTCGCCGCGGCCACCGGCGCCCGCACGCTGGCGCTGCCCGCCGACGTGACCGACCGGGCCGCGGTCGACGCCGCCGTCGCCGAGGTGACGCGCGTCCTCGGTCCGGTCGGCCTGCTGGTCAACAACGCCGGCCTCGTCGACGCCGCCGAGGTGCCGCTGTGGGAGGCCGACCCCGACCAGTGGTGGGCCGTGGTCGAGAGCCAGGTCCGCGGGCCGTTCCTGCTCGCCCGCGCCGTGCTGCCCGGGATGGTCGCGGCCGGCGGCGGCCGGGTGGTCGACCTCGCCAGCGGGATCAGCACGCGGGCCAACCCGCGCTACAGCGCCTACTCGGCGGGCAAGACCGCGCAGGTGCGGATCA
Organism: Geodermatophilus tzadiensis; assembly: GCF_003002915.1. Taxonomy (GTDB): domain Bacteria; phylum Actinomycetota; class Actinomycetes; order Mycobacteriales; family Geodermatophilaceae; genus Geodermatophilus; species Geodermatophilus tzadiensis. Next base: position 338,347 of record NZ_PVTG01000003.1, read on the forward strand.
CCGAGGCGATCCACCTGGCCGGGTCCGCGCACGGCGTGCGCGCCTTCGACCTGGCGCCGGGCGTGGTCGACACCGCGATGACCCGCGCGATGCCGATGCACGAGGGCCGCACCGAGTGGACCCGGCCGGAGGACGTCGTCGACCTGGTGGTCGCCATCGCCGCCGGCGAGCTCGACCACTGGTCGGGGCGGTTCGTCCGCGCCGGGGTCGACTCGGTGGACACCCTGCGCGCGACCAGGCCGTCCGGCGACGCGCGGCGGCTGCGGCTCGTGCCCTACGGCGACACCGACCCGCTGGGCTGACCGCCGTCAGGCCGCGCCAGGGGTTCCTCGGGGCGGCGGCTGCCAGCGAGGCAGGCGTGCAGCACGCGGCCATCCCCGGCCGGGGAGTCGTCCCGAGCGCGGTCGTGCTCTGCCCCCACATGAGGGGCAGAGCACGACCATGCTCAGGGGAACACCCGCCGACCCCGGGATGAACGGTCATGCATGGGCATGTATGGTCATGCACCGTGAGCACAGGGCAGACGTGGACGGTCGGGGTCACCGGCGCCACCGGGTACGCGGGGGGTGAGGTGTGCCGGCTACTGGCCGCGCACCCGGACCTCCGGCTGGCCGGGGTGCACGCCAACTCGAGCGCCGGCCGACGCCTGGGCGAGCTGCAGCCGCACCTGCTGCCCTACGCCGACCTCGAGGTCCGGCCCAGCGACCCGGCGCTGCTCGCCGGCTACGACGTGGTCGTCCTCGCGCTGCCGCACGGCGAGTCCGCCGCGGTCGCCGCGCAGCTCGCCGACGACACGCTGGTCATCGACTGCGGCGCCGACCACCGGCTCAACGACCCCGCCGCCTGGGCGCGGTGGTACGGCTCCGAGCACGCGGGCACCTGGCCCTACGGTCTGCCCGAGCTCCCCGGCCAGCGCGAGCAGCTGGCCGGCGCCCGGCGGATCGCCGTCCCCGGCTGCTACCCGACGTCGGTCACCCTGGCGCTGGCCCCCGCGCTGGCCGCCGGGCTGGTCGGACCCGAGGTGGTCGTGGTGGCCGCCAGCGGCACCTCCGGCGCGGGGAAGTCCGCCAAGCCGCACCTGCTCGGCAGCGAGGTGATGGGCTCGGTCAGCGCCTACGGCGTCGGCGGGGTGCACCGGCACACGCCGGAGATGGTGCAGAACCTCTCCCGGGCTGCCGGCCGGGACGTGACCGTCAGCTTCACCCCGACGCTGGTGCCGATGAGCCGGGGCATCCTCGCCACCTGCTCGGCGCCGCTGGCGGCGGGGGCCGACGAGGCCGCCGTCCGGACCGCCTACGAGAAGGCCTACGCCGACGAGCCGTTCGTGCACCTGCTGCCCAAGGGCCAGTGGCCGACGACGGCGCAGGTGCTCGGCGCCAACACCGTCGCGCTGCAGCTCGCCGTCGACCCCGACGCCGGCCGGCTGGTGGTCGTCGCCGCGGTCGACAACCTGACCAAGGGCACCGGGGGAGCGGCGATCCAGTGCGCCAACCTCGCCCTCGGCCTGCCCGAGACCACCGGCCTGCCGGTCGTGGGGGTGGCCCCGTGAGCACCACCGCCCCGCAGGGGTTCCGGGCGGCCGGCGTCGCCGCGGGGCTGAAGTCCTCCGGCGCGCCGGACGTCGCGCTGGTCGTCAACGACGGTCCCGGCGACGCCGCGGCCGCCGTCTTCACCACCAACCGCTTCCCGGCCGCGCCGGTGCAGTGGAGCCGGCAGGTGCTGTCCACCGGCCGGCTGCGGGCGGTCGTGCTCAACTCCGGCGGGGCCAACGCCTGCACCGGCCCCGAGGGCTTCGGCGACACCCACGCCACCGCCGAGCACGTCGCGCAGCAGCTGGGCACCGGCGCGGTCGACGTGGCCGTCGCCTCCACCGGCCTGATCGGCGTCCGGCTGCCGATGGAGAAGCTGACCGCCGGCGTCACCGCGGCGGCGGAGGCCCTCAGCGCGGACGGCGGGGACGACGCCGCCCGCGCGATCATGACCACCGACAGCGTCCCGAAGACGACGGTGCAGGCCCGGGACGGCTGGACGGTCGGCGGCATGGCCAAGGGCGCCGGCATGCTCGCGCCGAGCCTGGCCACGATGCTCGTCGTCCTCACCACCGACGCGGTGGTCGACGCCGGCACCCTGCAGTCCGCGCTGAAGGCGGCCACCGCGGTCTCCTTCGAGCGGGTCGACTCCGACGGCTGCCTGTCCACCAACGACACGGTGCTCGTGCTCGCCTCGGGTGCCAGCGGCGTCAGTCCCAGCGCCGAGGAGGTCACCGAGGCGCTCACCGCCGCGGCCACCGACCTGGCGATGCAGCTGCTCGCCGACGCGGAGGGCTCGACCAAGGACATCGCGATCACCGTCCGCGGCGCGGCGACCGTCGAGGACGCGCTCACCGCCGGCCGCGCCTGCGCCCGCAACAACCTGCTCAAGACCGCGCTGTTCGGCAACGACCCGAACTGGGGCCGGGTGCTCGCCGCGATCGGCACCACCGACGCCGCCTTCGAGCCCGACCGGGTCGACGTCACCATCAACGGCGTCACCGTCTGCCGCGGCGGCGCGATCGGCGACCCCCGCGAGGGCGTCGACCTCACCGGCCGCGCGATCACCATCGACGTCGACCTCCGGGCCGGCGACGAGCAGGCGACGATCTGGACCAACGACCTGTCCCTCGCCTACGTGCACGAGAACTCGGCCTACTCGACGTGAGCACCCACCCGGACACCCACGAGGACCCCACCCCGCCCGACGTCGCCGTCGACGAGGTGCCCCCGCCGAAGCGGCGGATCGGCACCAGCCGGGTCATGCGCACCCACGACCCCGAGGGCGACGCCCGCCGGATCGCCGTCCTCACCGGCGCGCTGCCCTGGCTCAAGGAGTTCCACGGCAACGTCGTGGTGATCAAGTACGGCGGCCACGCGATGGTCGACGACGAGTGCCGCCGCGCCTTCGCCGACGACATGGTCTTCCTGCGGACCTGCGGCATCCTGCCCGTCGTCGTGCACGGCGGCGGTCCGCAGATCACCGAGATGCTCACCCGGCTGGGCATCGCCAGCGAGTTCCGCGGCGGCCTGCGGGTGACCACCGAGGAGACCATCGAGGTGGTCCGCATGGTGCTCACCGGCCAGGTCACCCCGGAGGTGGTCGGCCTGGTCAACCAGCACGGCCCGCTGGCGGTGGGCCTGTCCGGCGAGGACGGCGGCCTGCTCACCGCCGAGCGCACCGCCGCGGTCGTCGACGGCGAGCCGGTCGACGTCGGCCTGGTCGGCGACGTGGTCGCGGTGGACCCGACGCCGGTCACCGCGCTGCTCGAGCGCGGCAAGATCCCGGTGGTCGCCACCGTCGCCCCCGACCGCGACGGCGTGGTGCACAACGTCAACGCCGACACCGCCGCCGCCGCGGTGGCCGTGGCGCTCGGCGCGGTGAAGCTCGTCGTGCTCACCGACGTCGAGGGCCTCTACGCCGACTGGCCCGACCGCGACTCGCTGGTGCAGCAGATCGACGCCGCCGAGCTCGCCGAGATCCTCCCGACGCTCGACGCCGGGATGGTCCCGAAGATGGCCGCCTGCCTGCGGGCGGTCGAGGGCGGGGTGAAGCGGGCGACCGTCGTCGACGGCCGGACGCCGCACGCCCTGCTGCTGGAGATGTTTACCACCGAGGGGACCGGGACGATGGTCGTCCCGGCGCAGGACCCGACCCAGGAGGAGCCGGCACCGTGACCCGCACCGAGGAGCTGGCCACCCGCTGGTCGGCGGTGATGATGGGCAACTACAAGGTCCCGCCGGTCGCGCTCGCCCGCGGCGAGGGCGCCACCGTCTGGGACGTCGACGGCCGCGAGTACACCGACCTGCTCGGCGGCATCGCGACGACGATCCTCGGCCACGCCCACCCGCGGGTGGTCGAGGCGATCACCCGGCAGGCGCAGACCCTCGGGCACGTCTCCAACCTGGCCATGCACGAGCCCGGCCTGACGCTCGCCGAGCGGCTGCTGGAGCTGGCCGGCCGGCCCGGGCGGGTGTTCTTCTGCAACTCCGGCGCCGAGGCCAACGAGGCCGCCTTCAAGATCAGCCGGCTGACCGGGCGTCCCGAGGTGGTCACCGCCGAGGGCGCCTTCCACGGCCGGACCATGGGCGCCCTCGCGCTCACCGGCCAGCCGAGTAAGGCCGCCGCGTTCGCCCCGCTGCCCGGCGGCGTCCGCCACGTGCCCTACGGCGACGCCGGCGCGTTGGCCGGCGCGGTCTCCGACCGGACGGCGATGGTGCTGCTCGAGCCGATGCTCGGCGAGGGCGGCGTGCAGCCCCCGCCGCCGGGCTACCTGAGCGCGGCGGCGGAGACCGCGCGGGCCGCCGGTGCGCTGTTCGCCGTCGACGAGGTGCAGACCGGCACCGGCCGCACCGGCCACTGGTTCGCCTCCCAGGCCGACGGGCTGCAGCCGGACCTGATCACCATGGCCAAGGCGATCGGCGGCGGGCTGCCGCTCGGCGCCACGCTCGCCTTCGGCGACGCCGCGGAGCTGATGACCGCCGGCTCGCACGGCTCCACCTTCGGCGGCAACCCGATCGCCGCCGCGGCCGCGCTCGCCGTCCTCGACACCATCCGCGACGAGGGCCTGCTCGAGCGGGCCAAGGAGCTCGAGCACCGGTTCACCGCCGGCATCGAGGGCCTCGGCTCCCCGGCGGTGTCCGGTGTCCGCGGGCGCGGCGCGCTGCTCGGCGTCGTCCTCACCGCCCCGGTCGCGGCGGCGCTGGAGACCGCGCTGCGCGAGGCCGGCTTCCTCGCCAACGCCGTCGCCCCCGACGTGCTGCGGCTGGCCCCCTCGCTGGTGCTCAGCGACGCGCAGGTCGACGCCTTCGTCGCCGCGCTGCCCGCCGCCCTCGACGCGGCCGGCCGGCAGTGACCCGCCACCTCCTGCGCGACGACGACCTGTCGCCCGCCGAGCAGGCCGAGGTGCTCGCGCTGGCCGCCGAGCTCAAGCGCACCCGCCACACCGAGGCGGCACCCACCCCGCTGCGCGCCCCCAACGGCGTGCCGCGGGCGGTGGCGGTGCTGTTCGACAAGCTCTCGACCCGCACCCGCGTGTCCTTCACCGTCGGCGTCGCCGAGCTCGGCGGTCACCCGCTGGTGGTCGACGCCGGCACCAGCCAGCTCGGCCGCGGCGAGCCGGTGGAGGACACCACCCGGGTGCTCGACCGGCAGGTCGCCGCGATCGTCTGGCGCACCTTCGGCCAGGAGCGCATCGAGGCGATGGCGGCGGTCAGCCGGGTGCCGGTGGTCAACGCGCTCACCGACGAGTTCCACCCCTGCCAGATCCTCGCCGACCTGCAGACGGTGGCCGAGCGCACGGGCTCGCTGCCCGGGCGGTCGCTGAGCTACCTCGGCGACGGCGCCAACAACATGGCGCACTCCTACCTGCTGGGCGGCGCGACCGCCGGCATGCACGTGCGGATCGGCTCGCCCGAGGAGTTCCAGCCCGACCCGGCGGTGCTCGAGCGGGCGGCGGAGATCGCGGCGGAGACGGGCGGCTCGGTGCTGTGGACCGCCGACGCCGCGGCCGCCGCCGACGGCGCCGACGTCCTGGTCACCGACACGTGGGTGTCGATGGGGCAGGAGGACGAGTACGACGCCCGCGTCGCCCCGTTCCTGCCCTACGCGGTGGACGACGACGCGCTCGCCCGCGCCGCCGACGACGCCGTCGTCCTGCACTGCCTGCCGGCCTACCGCGGCAAGGAGATCGCCGCCTCGGTGATCGACGGGCCGCAGAGCGCGGTGTGGGACGAGGCGGAGAACCGCCTGCACGCCCAGAAGGCCCTGCTGACCTGGCTGCTGGAGCGATCGGGGTGACGACGGCGCTGACCCGCTCGGCGCGCCAGGCCCGCATCCGCGAGCTGATCACGGCGCAGCCGGTCACCTCGCAGACCCAGCTCGCGGCGCTGCTGGCGGCGTCGGGCATCGAGGTCACCCAGGCCACGCTCTCCCGCGACCTCGAGGAACTCGGCGCGGTCAAGCTGCGCGGGTCCGACGGCGCCCCGGCGTCCTACGTGCTGCCGCCGGAGAACGCCCCGCTGCGCCCGGCGCAGGCGGCGCCGGCCCGGCTCACCCGGCTGCTGTCCGACCTGCTCACCAGCGCCGAGGGCAGCGCCAACCTCGCCGTCGTCCGCACCCCGCCGGGTGCCGCGCAGTTCCTCGCCTCCGCCCTGGACAAGGTCGGCCTGCCCGACGTGCTCGGCACCATCGCCGGCGACGACACCCTCCTGGTCGTGTCCCGGCAGCCCGACGGCGGCGCCGCGCTGGCCGATCGCCTGCGCGCCCTGGCCTCCCGCAGCACGGCGGCCGACCCCCCGGCCGCCACCCTCGACGGCGTGGGGGAGAGTGCACCGTGACCTCGGAGACCTCCCCGGCCCCGTCCTCGACCCGGCTCTGGGGCGGCCGCTTCGGCGGCGGCCCCTCGCCCGCGATGGCGGCCCTGTCGAAGTCGACCGACGTCGACTGGCGGCTGGCGCCCTACGACCTGGCCGGCTCCCGCGCGCACGCCCGGGTGCTGCACCGCGCCGGCCTGCTCGCCGACGACGAGCTCGAGCAGATGGTGCGCGCGCTGACCGAGCTGTCCGCCGAGGTGGCCGCCGGCACCTTCGCGCCGGTGGAGGCCGACGAGGACGTGCACGAGGCGCTCGAGCGCGGCCTGATCGCCAAGCTCGGCGCGCTCGGCGGGAAGCTGCGCGCCGGCCGCAGCCGCAACGACCAGGTCGCCACCGACCTGCGGCTCTACCTGCGGCACAACGTCCGGGCGCTGGTCGGTGAGCTCGCGTCGCTGGAGTACGCGCTCATGGGCCTGGCCGAGCGGTACCTCGACGTCCCCGCACCCGGCATGACCCACCTGCAGCACGCCCAGCCGGTGCTCGTCGCCCACCAGCTGCTGGCCCACGCGCACGCCTTCGCCCGCGACGTCGACCGCCTGCTCGACTGGGACCGCCGCGCCGCCGTCAGCCCGCTCGGCTCCGGCGCGCTGGCCGGCTCCTCGCTGCCGCTGGACCCCGACGCCGTCGCCGCCGAGCTCGGCTTCGACCGGGCCGCGGAGAACTCGATCGACGCGGTCAGCGACCGCGACTTCGCCGCGGAGTTCTGCTTCGCCGCGGCGATGGTGGGCGTGCACCTGTCCCGGCTGGGGGAGGAGGTGGTGCTCTGGACCTCGAGCGAGTTCGGCTGGGCCCGCCTCGACGACGCCTGGGCCACCGGGTCGTCGATCATGCCGCAGAAGAAGAACCCCGACATCGCCGAGCTGGCGCGCGGCAAGTCCGGCCGGTTCGTCGGGAACCTCACCGGCCTGCTCACCGTGCTCAAGGGCCTGCCCCTGGCCTACGACCGCGACCTGCAGGAGGACAAGGAGCCGGTCTTCGACTCACTCGAGCAGCTCCTCCTCCTGCTGCCCGCCGTCACCGGGATGGTCGCCACGCTCACCCTGCGCCCCGAGGTGCTCGAGGCCGCCGCGCCGCAGGGGTTCGCGCTGGCCACCGACGTCGCCGAGTGGCTGGTGCGCAGCGGCGTCCCGTTCCGCTCGGCGCACGAGATCTCCGGCGCGATGGTCGCCGTCTGCGAGGAGGCCGGCGTCGAGCTCGACGAGCTCGACGACGACCAGCTGGCCGGCATCGACGAGCGGCTCACCCCCGAGGTGCGCTCGGTGCTGTCGGTGCGCGGCGCGCTGGCCGCTCGCAGCACCCGCGGGGGGACGGCGCCCCAGCGGGTCGCCGAGCAGCTGGCCGCGCTGCGGGAGGCCGTCGCGGCGCACGGGCGCTGGGCGGCCGACTCGCCCGTGGCGGCCGCGCTCTGAGCGCTCCCGGCCGGCTGCTCACGGCCCCGGAGCTGGTCGGCCCGGTCGACGTCGTCGCGCCGGCGCTGCTCGGCTGCTGGGTGGTCACCGACCGGCCCGAGGGCACCGTCGCCGTGCGGCTCACCGAGGTCGAGGCCTACTCGGGGGAGGGGATGGACCCCGCGGCGCACTCGCACCGCGGCCCGACGCCGCGCGCGGCGATCATGTTCGGCCCGCCCGGGCGGCTCTACGTCTACTTCAGCTACGGCGTGCACTGGTGCGCCAACGTCGTCGTCGGCCCCGAGGGCACCGGCTCGGCGGTGCTGCTGCGCGCCGGGGAGGTGGCGGTGGGGGAGGAGCTGGCCCGCGTCCGCCGGCCTGCCGCCAGGGCAGCCCGCGACCTCGCCCGCGGACCCGCCCGTCTCGCCGCGGCGCTCGGCATCGGCCCGGGCGACCTCGGCACCGACCTGCTCGACCCGGCCGCCCCGGTCCGGCTGCACGCCGGGGACCGCCCCGACGGTGTCTCCGCGGGCCCGCGGGTCGGGATCACCAAGGCCACCGAGCTGCCCTGGCGGTTCTGGGAGACCGGTGCCCCGTCGGTGAGCCCCTTCCGCCCGGGCGGTCCGCGCCGGCGCCGCCCCGCCGGGCAGGATGGTGTCCCGTGACCGACGTCCTCTCCGAGCTGCACCGCCGGGGCCTCATCGCCCAGTCCACCGACGAGGACGCGCTGCGCGCCGCCCTCGCCGAGGGGCCGGTCACCTACTACTGCGGGTTCGACCCCACCGCGCCGAGCCTGCACGTCGGACACCTCGTGCAGTTCATGGTGCTGCGGGCCCTGCAGCGGGCCGGGCACCGGCCGGTCGTGCTCGTCGGCGGCGCCACCGGGCTGATCGGCGACCCGCGACCGACCGCGGAGCGGCAGCTCAACGACCGCTCGACGGTGGCCGGCTGGGTGGACAGCATCCGCCGCCAGGTGGCGCCCTTCCTCGACCTGCCCGCCGAGCGCGACGGCCTGGCCGCGCCGGTCTACGTCGACAACCTGACCTGGACCGAGCCGCTGTCGGCCATCGACTTCCTCCGCGACCTCGGCAAGCACTTCCGGGTCGGCCGGATGCTGGCCAAGGAGGCCGTGTCGGCCCGGCTGAACTCCGAGGCCGGCATCAGCTACACCGAGTTCAGCTACCAGATCCTGCAGGCCCACGACTTCCTGCAGCTGTACCGCGGCCACGGCGTGACGCTGCAGACCGGCGGATCGGACCAGTGGGGCAACCTGACCGCCGGCATCGACCTGGTCCGCCGCGTGGAGGGTGCGACCGTGCACGCACTGTCGACCCAGCTGGTGACCAAGTCCGACGGGCAGAAGTTCGGCAAGAGCGAGGGCGGCACCGTCTGGCTCGACCCGCAGCTCACGTCGCCCTACGCCTTCTTCCAGTTCTGGCTCAACGCCGACGACGCCGACGCCCGCACCTGGCTGCCGCTGTTCTCGGAGCGCCCGGCCGCGGAGGTCGACGCGCTGCTGGCCGAGAGCGCGGAGCGCCCGGCCTCGCGCGCGGCGCAGCGGGCACTCGCGGAGGAGCTGACGCTCCTGGTGCACGGACCCGACGAGCTCCGCCAGGCCGAGGCCGCCGGCCGGGCGCTGTTCGGCCGCGAGGACCTCGGCACCCTCGGCGCGGAGACGCTCGGCGCCGCGCTCCGGGAGGCCGGCAGCGTCACCGTCGACGGGGAGACGCCCAGCGTCGCCCAGCTCCTGCAGCAGACGGGCCTGGCCTCGAGCCTGTCCGACGCCCGCCGCACCGTGAAGGAGGGCGGCGCGTACCTCAACAACGAGCGGGTGACCGACGCCGACGCGGTGCCGGGGGAGGACGCCTGGCTGCCCGGTGGGTGGCTCGTGCTGCGCCGCGGCAAGCGCGCCGTCGCCGGGGTCCACCGCGCCGGCTGAGTGCGTCCCGGCGTGTGTCCGCCACGTGACGCGCCGGTTCCGAGACGGTGTCGACGGTCACGGGCGGACCGGTTTGACACGGGTCCGACAGCCACGTAACTTCATCTCTGCGCGCCGCACGGCCCGGGAGGGCCGGCGGGGAGGACCCAGCAGGGAACACCCGGTGCGGGCGCAGGGTTGGACAACAAGCCACCGAGGACACCCGAGAGGGTCGAGTTGGTGTGCGTCCGCTCCTTGAGAACTCAACAGCGTGCCGAAAGTCAGTGCCAAGTAGTAACCCCGTCCGCGTCTTCGGGCGCGGTGGGATTCCTTTGGTTGATGAATGTCGCGATCTGTCAGGTCGCGGTTCTCGGCCTGGTATCAAGCATCTACGGAGAGTTTGATCCTGGCTCAGGACGAACGCTGGCGGCGTGCTTAACACATGCAAGTCGAACGCTGAACCCCGCTTGCGGGGGGATG
>NZ_PVTG01000004.1 GCF_003002915.1 Geodermatophilus tzadiensis
ACGCCAACGCCGAGGACGTCGTCCTGCGCGGGCTGACCGACGACCAGCGGGCCACGCTGCTGGCCACGCCCACCGATGACGGCTACCGCCTCGACGTGCACCTGCAGGGCGAGCACGAGACGGTCTTCTTCGCCGTCTGAGCGCGCGCCCGGCCCGCCGCCGGTAGGAAGAGAGCCGTGACAGGTCTGTTCGCCGGCACGTTCGCCCGGGGCGGTGCGTCGGCGGCCGTCTCCGACGACGCCTGGATCCGCGCGCTGCTGCAGGCGGAGGCCGCGCTGGCCCGGGCCGCGGCGTCGGCCGGCGTCGTGCCCGCGACCGCCGCTGACGCGGTGACCGCGGCGTGCGCCGACCCCTCCCGGCTGGACCTCGCGACCGTCGTCGCCCGGGCGGCCGACGCGGGCAACCCGGTGCCGCCGCTGGTGCGCGCGCTGCAGGACGCCGTGGGGGAGCGCGACGCGGTCGCCGTCCACGTGGGCGCGACCAGCCAGGACGTCCTCGACACGGCGCTGGTGCTGCTCGCGCGGTCGGCGGTGCAGGCGGTCGACGCCGACCTGGCGGCCGCCGCCGAGCGGTGCGCCGGGCTGGCCCGCGCGCACCGGGACGACGTCGTCATGGGCCGGACGCTCATGCAGCAGGCGCTGCCGACGACGTTCGGGCTCAAGGCGGCCGGGTGGCTGGCCGGCCTGGACGGCGCGCGGCTGCGGCTGGCCGAGGTGGTGGCCACGCTGCCGGTGCAGTACGGCGGCGCGGTCGGCACGCTCGCGGCGTCGTCCGGTGCCGGGGTCGCGGTGCGGGAGGCGCTGGCCGCCGAGCTCGGGCTGGTGGCGCCCGCCGTCCCCTGGTTCACGGTGCGGCTGCCGGTGGCCGACCTGGCCGGGGCGCTCGGTGCCGCGGCCGGCGTGGTGGCCACCGTGGCGCTCGACGTGGTGCTGCTGGCCCAGTCGGAGGTGGCCGAGGTCGCCGAGGTCGGCGAGGGGCGCGGCGGGTCGTCGGCGATGCCGCACAAGCGCAATCCGGTGGCGGCGGTCTCGGCGCGGGCGTGCGCGCGGCGGGCGCCGGGGCTGGTGGCCACGCTGCTGGGCGCGATGGAGCAGGAGCACGAGCGCGCCGCGGGGGCGTGGCACAGCGAGTGGCCGACGCTGACCGACCTGCTGGTGGCCGTCGGGTCGGCGGCGGCGTGGCTGGCGGAGAGCCTGCGCGGGCTGCGTCCCGACGTCGACCGGATGGCGGCGACCGTGGCCGCGGCGGGCGAGGGGTCGCTGGCCGGCGCGCTGGCCGAGGCGCTGGCCCCGTCGCTGGGCCGCGGCGCCGCGCACGACGCCGCCGCCGACGCGGTGCGGGAGGCCCGGGAGAGCGGGCGGCCGCTGGCCGGGGTGGTGGCCGCACGGACCGACGTGGACGCCGCCGCGGTGCTCGCCGCGGCCGCACCCGACACGGGCGAGGCCGGCGCGCAGGTGGACGCGGCGCTGGCCGAGCACGACCGACTGACCGAGGGAGAGCGCGGATGACCGCCGTCGAGGTGTCGTACACGGAGGACGGGCCGGCCGACGCGCCGGTCGTCGTCCTCTCCAACTCGCTGGGGGCCACCCGCGGGATGTGGGACCCGCAGGTGCCGGCGCTGGCCGAGCGCTACCGGGTGGTCACCTACGACACGCGGGGGCACGGCGAGTCGTCGTCGCCGGCCGGTCCGTACTCCCTCGACGACCTCGTGGACGACGTCGTCGCGCTGCTCGACCGGCTCGGCGCGCGGCGGGCGCACGTGGCCGGCCTGTCGCTGGGCGGGATGACGGCGCTGCGGCTGGCCGCGCGGGAGCCCGACCGGGTCGGCCGGCTGGCCGTCCTGGCGTCGTCGGCCAAGCCGGACCCGCAGGGCTTCCTCGACCGGGCCGTCGCGGCCCGGTCCGGCGGCACCGCGCCGCTGGCGCCGACCGTGGTGCAGCGCTGGCTGACGCCGGCGTACGCCGCCGCGCACCCCGAGCTGGTGGCCCGGCTGGAGGCGATGATCGTCGCCGCGGACGACGAGGGCTACGCGCTGTGCTGCGAGGTGGTGGCCGCGGTGGACCTGCGCGAGGACCTCGCCCGGATCACCGCGCCGACGCTCGTGGTCTCGGGCGCCGAGGACCCGGCGCTGCCCCCGCCGCACCAGCAGCTCATCGCCGACGGGATCGCCGGGGCGTCGCTGGTGTCGGTGAGCCCGGGGGCGCACCTGCCGAACCTGGAGCAGCCGCTGGAGGTGACCGGCGCGCTGCTCGGTCACCTCGACGCGGCGGGGAGCCACGCGTGAGCGACCCGGACCTCTCCACGGACGCGGCCCGTCACGAGGCGGGGATGCGCACCCGGCGGGAGGTGCTCGGGGACGCCTGGGTGGACCGGGCGGTGGCGAACACGACGCCGTTCACCGCCGGGTTCCAGGACTTCATCACCCGCGTGGCGTGGGGCGACGTCTGGCAGCGGCCCGGGCTGTCCCGCCGCGACCGCAGCCTGATGACCCTGTCGATCACCATCGCGCTGCGGCACTGGGACGAGTTCGCGCTGCACGTGCGGGCCGCGAGGAACAACGGCCTGTCCGACGAGGAGATCGCCGAGGTCATCCAGCACTCGGCCGTCTACGCCGGCGTCCCCGCGGCCAACCACGCGTTCAAGGTGGCCGGGCCGATCCTGGACGAGCTCCGCCGGGAGGGGTGAGCGCCCGGAGACCGGGCGCGCTCACACGGGGCGGCCGCGGCCCTCGCGGAGCAGGCGGACCAGGGCGTCGGTCGAGGAGTCGGCGTCGTACTCGGGCGCGGACTCGCTCTGCAGCTTGGGCGCGAGCTGGTTGGCCATCACCTTGCCCAGCTCCACGCCCCACTGGTCGAAGGAGTTGACGCCCCACACCACGCCCTGGGTGAAGACCCGGTGCTCGTAGGCGGCCACCAGCTGGCCGAGCACCGACGGCGTCAGCTTCGGCGCGACGATCGCGTTGGACGGCCGGTTGCCCGGCATCACCCGGTGCGGGACGACGGCGGCCGCCGTCCCCTCGGCGGCGACCTCCTCGGCGGTGCGGCCGAAGGCCAGCGCGCGCGGCTGGGCGAGGAAGTTGGCCAGGAACAGGTCGTGCATGCCGTCGAGGTCGTGGTTGGGCTGCGCGAACCCGATGAAGTCGGCCGGCACCAGCACCGTGCCCTGGTGCAGCAGCTGGTAGAAGGCGTGCTGGCCGTTGGTGCCCGGCTCGCCCCAGACGACCTCGCCGGTGGCGACGTCGACCGGTGAGCCGTCCAGGGTGACCGACTTGCCGTTGGACTCCATGCACAGCTGCTGCAGGTAGGCGGGGAAGCGCGCCAGGTACTGCGAGTAGGGCAGCACCGCCTGGCTCTGCGCGCCGAAGAAGTCGACGTACCAGACCGAGATCAGGCCCAGCAACGCCGGCAGGTTCTCCTCGTACGGCGCGGTGCGGAAGTGCTCGTCGACGGTGTGGAACCCGTCGAGCAGCTCCCGGTACTGCTCCGGCCCGATCGCCACCATGAGCGAGAGGCCGATCGCCGAGGTGAACGAGTAGCGGCCGCCCACCCAGTCCCAGAAGCCGAACATGTTCGCGGTGTCGATGCCGAACGCGGCCACCTTCTCGGCGTTGGTCGAGACGGCGACGAAGTGCCGGGCGACGGCGGCGTCGTCCCCGCCGAGCCCCTCGACCAGCCAGCGGCGCGCCTCGGTGGCGTTGGTCAGCGTCTCCTGGGTGGTGAAGGTCTTCGACGCCACGATGAACAGCGTGCTGGCCGGGTCGAGGTCGCGGGTGGCCTCGGCGAGGTCGGTCGGGTCGATGTTCGAGACGAAGCGGAAGGTCAGCGACCGGTCGGAGTAGTCGCGCAGGGCGAGGTAGGCCATGGCCGGGCCGAGGTCGGAGCCGCCGATGCCGATGTTGACCACCGCGCGGATCCGCTCGCCGGTGTGCCCGGTCCACGCGCCGCTGCGCACCCGGTCGGCGAACTCCGCCATCCGGTCGAGGACCTCGTGCACCTCCTGCCGGACGTCGTGGCCGTCGACGTCGAGGCCGCTGGTCGCCGGGTCGCGCAGCGCCACGTGCAGCACCGCGCGGTCCTCGGTGGTGTTGACGTGCTCGCCGCGGAACATCGCCTCGGTGCGCTCGCGCAGGCCCACGGACTCGGCCAGCGCGGCGAGCAGGCGGACGGTCTCGCGAGTGAGCCGGTTCTTCGAGTAGTCGAGGTAGAGGTCCCCGGCGGTCACGGTGAGCTCGGTGCCGCGCCCGCGGTCCTCGGCGAACAGGTCCCGCAGGTGCCGGTCGCCCACCTCCCGGTGGTGGTCGGCGAGTGCCTGCCACTCCGCGCTGTCCCTGACGCCCATGGACCCCTCCTGCTCCGCCCGGCCCGCTGCCGACGTCCCCACCCTGCCGGGTGCCGACGGCCGCGGCGACCCCGGGTCTACGCGTGCACATCCGCGGAGATGCCCCGTGCACTTCCGGGGAGATGCCCGTGCACTTCCGGGGAGATGCCCCGTGCACGTCCGCGGACGTGCGCGCTCAGGGACGCAGGCGCAGGGTCTGGCCGGGGCGCAGCTGCGCGCAGCGGTCGACGTCGTCGTCGGCCACGTACCCGGCCACCGGGTAGCCGCCGGTCACGGGCGCGTCGGCGAGGAACAGCACCGGTGCGCCCGACGGCGGCACCTGCAGCGCGCCGCGCGCCAGCCCCTCGCTCGGCAGCTCGCCGGAGACCCGCCGCGCCAGCGCGGGCCCGGCCAGCCGCAGGCCCACCCGGTTGCTGTCGGCGGTGACCGTCCACGGCGCGGACCCGAGCAGGCCCAGCGCCTCCGGGGTCAGCCAGTCGGCTCGCGGCCCGGGCAGCAGCCGCACGGTCAGCGGCCCGGCCGGCGGGTCGGCCACCGGCGCGAGGTCCACCCCCGGCAGCGGGCCCGACGGCGCACCCACCGGCAGCACGTCACCGGCCCGCAGCGGCGCCGGCCCGAGGCCGGACAGCACGTCGGTGGACCGCGAGCCGAGCACCGGCGGGACGTCGATCCCGCCGCGCAGGGCCAGGTACGTCCGCAGCCCGGACGGCGGCGTGCCCAGGTCCAGCACCGTGCCCGCCCGGAGCAGGCCGGGCGCGCAGTGCACCGGGCTGCCCGGGCAGCGCGCCCCCGTGGTGACGGCGAGCAGGTCGGCCCCGGCGCGCACGGTCAGCCCGCCGAGGGTGCACTCGAGCACCGCCGCGGCGACGTCGTTGCCCACCAGCCGGTTGGCCAGCGCCGCCGACGCGCGGTCGGCCGCGCCCGACCGGCCCACCCCGATGCCGCCGAGGCCCGGGCGGCCGCGGTCCTGCACCGTGGTCAGCGGCCCGGGCGCGAGCACCGTCAGCACGGCACGAACCGCACCCGCACCCCCGGCCGCAGCAGCGCCGCCGGGTCGCGGGCGAGGTCGAACACCGCGACGTCGGTGCGGCCGACGAGCTGCCACCCGCCGGGCGACTCGCGCGGGTAGACGCCGGTGAACCCGCCGGCCAGCCCCACCGCGCCGGCGGGCACCCGGGTGCGCGGAGTGGCCAGTCGGGGCACGTCCCACGGCTCGGTGTCGGGCGTGCAGTAGCCGAACCCCGGCGCGAAGCCGCAGAAGGCCACCGTCCACTCCCGCCCGGTGTGCGCCGCGACCACGCCGTCGGGGTCGGTGCCCAGCAGCTCCGCGACCGCGGCGAGGTCGGCGCCGTCGTAGTGCACCGGCAGCTCCACCCGCTCGCCCGACCCCTGCCTCCCGGGCCGCCACGGCAGGCGCTCGAGGGCCGCCCGCACGCCGGCGAGGTCGCCGTCGGCCACCACCAGGACCGTCCGCGCGGCCGGGACGACGTCGGCGACCCCGGGCACCGCGCGGTCCAGCAGCGCGGCGGTGAACCCGAGGACGGCGTCGAGGTCGTCGAGCTCCACCAGCAGCGCCGAGGAGCCGCTCGGCAGGACGCGCATCACGCGAACGGGGCCAGTGCCACGCCGGCCCCGGTGAGCGCCTCGCGCACCCGCCGGGCGATGGCGGCCGCGCCCGGGGTGTCGCCGTGCACGCAGATCGACTCCGGCGCGAGCACCAGCGCGCCGCCCTCGACGTCGGTCACCGGCTCGCCGGTGGCCATCGCGACGCAGCGGCGGGCGATCTCGTCGGGGTCGTGCAGCACCGCGCCGGGCAGCCGGCGCGACACCAGCGTGCCCTCTGGCGTGTACGCGCGGTCGGCGAACGCCTCGGCGACCGTGGTCAGCCCGGCCCCGGCCGCCAGCCGCAGCCACGCCGACCCGGGCAGCCCGAGCACCGGCAGCGTGCGGTCGTACTCGACGACCGCGCGGACCACCGCGGCCGCCTGCTCCTCGTGCGTGACGATCGCGTTGTACAGCGCGCCGTGCGGCTTGACGTAGCGCACGCGCGTGCCGGCGACGCGCGCGAAGGCCTCCAGCGCGCCGAGCTGGTAGAGGACGTCGGCGGTGAGCTCCTCGGGAGCGGCGTCGAGGAAGCGGCGGCCGAAGCCCGCGAGGTCCCGGTAGGAGACCTGCGCCCCGACGCTGACCCCGGCGGCGGCCGCCCCCTCGCAGACCCGCCGCAGGGTCACCGGGTCGCCGGCGTGGAAGCCGCAGGCGACGTTGGCGCTCGTCACCACCGGGAGCATCGCGGCGTCGTCCCCGAGCGTCCACGCGCCGAAGGACTCCCCGAGGTCGGCGTTGAGGTCCACGCCCCCATCCTCGCGGGCCGTCCGCCGACGGAACGGGACCGGGCCCGTGGCCCTAGGCTTGACCCGACGCGTCGCCGGGTTCTCGGGGGACCGGCGCAGGGGACGGAGGCGCCGTGGCAACCCGCGACCTGGTGGTGGTCGGTGCCTCGGCCGGCGGCGTCGAGGCGTTGCGCGAGCTGTGCGCCTGCCTGCCGGAGGACCTGCCCGCCGCCGTCCTCGTCGCGCTGCACATGCCCGCCTCCGGCCGCAGCGCGCTGGCGTCGGTCCTCGGCCGGGTGTCCCGGCTCCCGGTCCGGGCCGCGGAGGACGGCCTGCCGCTGGTCCCCGGCACGGTGACCGTGGCGGTGCCCGACCGGCACCTCCTGGTCGTCGGCGACCGCGTCCTGCTCTCCCGCGGGCCCCGGGAGAACGGCCACCGCCCGGCGGTCGACGTGCTGTTCCGGTCGGCCGCGCAGGCCCGCGGCCCGCGGGTGGTCGGGGTGGTGCTCTCCGGGGCGCTCGACGACGGCACCGCCGGCACCATCGCGATCCGCTCCCGCGGCGGGGTCGCCGTCGCCCAGGACCCCGCGGACGCGCTCTACCCGAGCATGCCGCTGCACGCGGCCGAGGTCGGCCGGGCCGACCACGTGGCCGCCGTGGCGGACCTGCCGGAGCTGCTCGACCGGCTGGTGCGGCAGGAGGTCGACGCCGCCGTCGCGCCGCCGCCGACGACGCTGATGGACACGGAGACGGAGATGGCCCAGCTCGACGCGCACGCCATGGACGACGCCGACCGGCCCGGCAGCCCCTCCGGGTTCGGCTGCCCGACCTGCCACGGTGCGCTGTTCACCATCGCCGAGGGGGGCATGGAGCGCTTCCGCTGCCGGGTGGGACACGCCTGGTCCCCGGCGGCGCTGGCCGCCGAGCAGGCGCAGGCGCTGGAGGGCGCGCTGTGGATGGCGCTGCGCGGGCTCGAGGAGCGGGCCGCGCTGAGCCGCCGCATGGGTGACCGGGCCGCCGAGCGCGGCCACCGGCACAGCGCGAAGACCTTCCGCCGCCGGCACGACGAGGCCCACCAGGCGGCCGGGGTGCTCCGGGAGCTGCTTGAGCGCGGGGTGCTCCACGGGGACGCGGTCCCCGAGGACGTCGACGACACCCTGGGCGACCCCGGGACCGAGCGGGCGGCGGGGTCCTGACCCGTGTCCGAGCACCCGCGGCCGCGCGCCGACGACGAGCTGGCCGACGACCTGCGCGACGACGACGGTCTCGCCGGCGCTGCCGAGGCGGCGGACGCCGATGCCGCAGCGGGCCTGGACCCCGACTTCGAGGCGCTGCTGGTCTACCTCCGCGAGCGCCGCGGCTTCGACTTCACCGGCTACAAGCGGCCGAGCCTGGTCCGGCGCGTCCGGCGGCGGATGGCCGAGGTCGGCACCGGGTCGGTGACCGAGTACCAGGACTTCCTCGAGGTCCACCCCGACGAGTTCGCCCCGCTGTTCAACACCATCCTCATCAACGTCACCGGCTTCTTCCGGGACCGCCCGTCGTGGGAGCACCTGCGCGAGCGGGTGCTGCCCGACCTGCTCGCCACCGCCGGCCCGCGGATCCGGCTGTGGAGCGCCGGGTGCGCCAGCGGGCAGGAGGCCTACAGCCTGGCCATGCTGCTGGCCGAGGCGCTCGGCGAGGGGGAGTTCCGCGAGCGGGTGAAGATCTACGCCACCGACGTCGACGAGGAGGCGCTGACCCAGGCCCGGCAGGCGCTGTACACCGAACGCGAGATGGCCGGCCTCACCCCCGAGGAGGCGGGGCGGTACTTCACCCAGGAGGGCAGCCGGTTCGCCTTCCGCAAGGACCTGCGCCGGGCGGTGATCTTCGGCCGCAACGACCTGGTGCAGGACGCCCCGATCTCGCACGTCGACCTGCTGCTGTGCCGCAACACCCTCATGTACTTCAACGCCGAGACGCAGAACCGGATCCTGAGCCGGCTGCACTTCGCGCTCAACCGCAACGGCGTGCTCTTCCTGGGCAAGGCCGAGATGCTCCTCTCGCACGCCCAGCTGTTCGCGCCGGTCGACCTCACCCGCCGGTTCTTCCGCAAGCGGGACGGCGGCGTCGCGGTGGAACGGAGGCCGGGGCCGGCGCTCGTGCAGGGCGACGGCGGCCCCTCCGACGGCGACCTCGCCCGGCTGCGCCTGGAGGCGGTGCGGTCGGCGCCGGTCGCCCAGCTGGTCCTCGACGCCGGCGGCCGCCTGGCGATGGCCAACCACCAGGCGCAGCGGCTCTTCCGGGTCGACGAGCGCGACGTCGGCCGCCCCTTCCAGGACCTGGAGGTGTCCTACCGGCCGGCGGAGCTGCGGGGGGCGGTGGCCGAGGCGGTGGCCGGCCGGCGCGGCGTCTGGCTGCGTGGCGTCGAGCGCCACCAGCCGGGCGGCGAGCCCCTGGTCCTCGACGTCCAGGTGGTCCCCCTGTACCGGGAGGACGGCGGCCCGCTGGGCACCACGGTGACCTTCGAGGACGTCACCCGCTACCGGCGGCTGCAGCGGGAGCTCGAGTCGGCCAACCGGCAGCTGGAGACCGCCTACGAGGAGCTGCAGTCGACCAACGAGGAACTGGAGACCACCAACGAGGAGCTGCAGTCGACGGTCGAGGAGCTGGAGACCACCAACGAGGAGCTGCAGTCGACCAACGAGGAACTGGAGACGATGAACGAGGAGCTGCAGTCGATGAACGACGAGCTGCACTCCACCAACGAGGAGCTGCGCGCCAGCACCGACGAGGTCGCCAGCCTCAACCAGTTCATGGCCGGCGTGCTGTCGAGCTTCCGCGCCGGCGTCGTCGTCGTGGACGCCGAGCTGCAGGTGCTCGCCTGGAACGCCGCGGCCGAGGACCTGTGGGGCGTGCGCGAGGACGAGGCCGTCGGGCAGTACCTGCTCAACCTCGACATCGGCCTGCCCGTGTCGCAGCTGCACCCGCTGCTGCGCCGGCAGGTGGGGGGTGACGGCCCGGCCCACGAGACGGTGGAGCTGGGGGCCGTCAACCGCCGCGGCCGTCCCGTCCGGGTGCGGGTGACGGTCAGCGAGTTCGCGACCGCGCCCGGCCGGCGCGGCGGTGCCGTGCTCCTCATGGACCCGGCCGACGCCTGACCCCGGCCGGGGTCAGCGCGCGGCGGCGGCGATGACCTCGTCGGCGTGGCCCTCGACGACCAGCCGGGCCAGGTCGCGCACCTTGACGTTGAGCCGGTTGGACAGGGTCACCAGGCGGGCCCACGCGTCGTCGGCGTCGACCCCGAGCCGGCTCATCAGCACCCCCTTGGCCTGGTCGATGACCGAGCGCGAGGCGAGCGCCTGCTCGAGGTTGGCGGTCAGCCGGCGCAGCGACTCACGCTCGGCCACCTCCTGCAGCACCGCGGCCGCGGCCAGGGCGACCAGCTCGGCCACCCGCCGGTCGGCCGGGCCGAACGCGTCGACCCGCGGTGAGTAGACGTTGAGGACGCCGGTGGGCGCCCCGTCCAGCGCCACCGGGACGGCCAGCACGCTGCGGACCGGACCGGCCGCGGCCAGCCGGGCCAGCACCGGCCAGCGGGGGTCCGTGCGCAGCTCGCCGGTGACGACGGCCTCGCCGCCGGTGTAGGCGTCGACGCACGGACCCTCGTCGGCGCGCATCTGGCGGCCGTCGGCCTCCTGGGCCGCGGTGGAGTCGGTGCCGATGTACCGCGGGTCGCGGGGGGAGCCGATGGTGACGCTGACCCAGCAGGACGACGGCACCGCGCGCTGGGCGAGGGTGGCCATCCGGCCCAGCAGCTGGCGGCGGTCCGCGCCGGCGGAGGCCAGCCGGGTGAGCTCGGCGAGCGCCTCGGCGATGCCGATGGGAGCCGCGTCGTCGCCGGGGGGCGCCGGCTCCGTGGCCGGGAGCGGCTCGAGGAGGACGGCGTCCTCCGGGTCGGTGGTGAGCACCCACTGCAGGCGCGCCGGGGCCGGGCCGCCGCCGGAGGTCTCGGCGACCCCGGACAGCAGCGCCTCCGCCCGGACGCCGTTGCGGCCGTGGAGGGTCACTGCCGCCCGGTGCTCGGCGACCTCCCCGGCGGCCAGCTCCCGCACCGCCGCCCGGAACCCCGGCACGTCGGCCGGTGCGAGGTAGACCGTGAACGGCTTGCCGAGCAGGCGGGGGAGGGCGACGCCCAGCAGCCCGGCGAGCGCCGGGTTGGCCTCGAGCACCTTGCCCGCGCCGTCGGTGACGAACAGCCCGACCGGGAGGACGGCGGTGAGGTGCTCGCGCCACCGGCGCTCGCCGTCGTAGCGCTCGACCAGCCGGGCGATCTCCTCCTGCTGCGCCAGCAGCTCCTCCTCGGCGACCCGCAGCTCCTCCTGCGCCACCGACAGCTCGGCCAGGGTGCCGACGACCTGCGCCACGGGCAGGTCGGACGCGGGGCCGGTGCCGCCGCGGTCATCCACTGAGTGCCCCCCCGGTCGGGTCGTGCCGGTCGGCCTGTGCCTCGCGGCGGTCGGTCTCGGCGTCCCGGCGGTGCTCGACGGCCCGCCTGCGGTGGTCCACCGGGTCCCCGACCCCCCGGTCGGCGGCCGCATCGTGCACCCGTGCCGCCTCCTCGTGGGCGCGGGCGGCGTTCTCGTGGCCGGTGGCCGCCCGCTGCCGGGCCTCCTCGGCGAGCTGCGCCGACTCCTCGGCCGCCTCGTGGGCGCGCCGCGCGTCGCGCTCCGTCGACAGCATGCCCGCCGACAGCCGGGCCAGGCGCTCGGCGAGCTCGCGGCTGCGCCGGCCGGCCGTCTCGGCCCGCTCCGCGGCCCGCTCCCCGCGGTCCTCAGCGGTCATGGTGCCCATCATCCCCGCTGCCGCCGCCCCCCGCGACGGGATCCGGCGCGGCGGTGGGGTCGCCGGTGCGCCGTCCGGGCGTGTCGCCCGCCGCCCGCCGTCACGAGCGGACGGCGTCCCGCAGCCGGGAGTGGCGGTAGCCGTAGACCGCGTAGAACACCAGCCCGATCGCCAGCCAGGCGAGGAACCGCAGCCAGGTCTCGATGCTCAGGTTGAGCATCAGGTAGAGGCAGGCCAGCGCCGACAGCAGTGGCAGCGCGGGGGACAGCGGCACCCGGAACGGCCGGGGCATGTCCGGCCGGGTGCGGCGCAGCGCGACGACGGCGAGCGACACCAGCAGGAAGGCGAACAGCGTGCCGATGCTGACCAGGTCGGCCAGCGCGCCCAGCGGCACGAACGTCGCCATGGCCAGGACGAGCACGGCGAACAGCACGGTGACCCGCGCCGGCGTCCCGGTGCGCGGGCTCACCCGCGCGACCGACTGGGGCAGCAGCCCGTCGCGGCCCATCGCGAAGCCGATCCGCCCGACGGTGATCAGGTCGACCAGGATCACCGAGGTCAGCCCGGCGACCGCGGCCAGCGAGATCAGCGCCGACGCCCAGCCCAGGCCCACCTGGTCGAACGCGTCGGCGATCGGCGCGCCCGGGTCGATCCGGTCGTAGGGGACCATCCCGACGACCACCAGCGAGACGCCGACGTAGAGGACGGTGGCCAGGGCCAGGGTGCCGAACAGGCCGAGCGGCAGGTCACGGCCGGGGCGGCGGGTCTCCTCCGACAGGTTCGCCACGGCCTCGAAGCCGGTGTAGGAGAAGAAGACGACGGCCGCCGCGGTGAGCACGCCACCGAGGCCGAACACCACCGGGTCGATGCCGGCGACGGCCTGGATGAGCGGCTGGGCCAGCCCGCCGCTGCCCTCGGCCGGCCGGCCCTCGGGCACGAACGGGGTGAGGTTGGCGCCCCGCACGAACCAGGCGCCGGCCACCACGACGAACACGCAGACGGCGACCTTGACGACGACGAGCAGCGCGGTGACCCGGGCCGACTCGCGGATGCCGAGCACCGCCACCGCGGTCAGCAGCACCACGATGGACGCCGCCCCGACGTTGACCGCCGCCTCCTCGCCGAACAGCGACGGCGGGAGGTCGAGCAGGTTGCCGACGTAGCCCGACCAGCCGCGCGCGACCACCGCGGCACCCAGCGCGAACTCCAGGAACAGGTCCCAGCCGATCACCCAGGCGACCACCTCGCCGGCGGTGGCGTAGGCGTAGGAGTAGGCGCTGCCCGCGGTCGGGGCGGAGGAGGCGAGCTCGGCGTAGCAGAGCGCGGCCAGCAGGGCGACGACGCCGGCGATGACGAAGGAGACCACCACCGCCGGCCCCGCGGTGTCGCGGGCGGCGACCCCGGTGAGGGTGAAGATGCCGGTGCCGATGACCACGCCGATGCCGAAGCCGACGAGGTGACGGGCCGACAGCCGCTTGCGCAGGTGGCCCACCCCGGCGGCGGTGGGCTCCCCGCCCTCGTCCCCGAGGCGCTCGACGGGCTTGGTCCGGAACAGTTCCACCCGACCATGCTGAACGCCGGGGTCCGGACCCGCCCGCTGGAGGCCCGACGTTCCTCCGGGGTCGGCGCTACACCTCCTCGACCGGGAAGCTGCGCGACGGCGACACGAACTCGTCCTGGGCGGCCACGAGCAGGATCTCCCGCGACCCGGCCTCCTCGGTGCGCCGCAGCAGGCCCCACACGCTGGCCGCCGCCCGGCCCAGCGCCTCGCCGGCGGAGCGGGTGTCGAGCCAGTGCGCGAGGAACAGCGCGGCGATCGCGTCACCGGCGCCGTTGACCGCCACCGACAGCCGCGGCGTGCGTACCCGGAAGTGCCGGCCGCCCTCGGAGGCGAGCAGGTCCACGGCGTCGTCCGGGGTGTCCTCGGTGACCAGCGACGTCGTCAGCACCACCCGCGGGCCCAGCCCCTGCACGGCCGCGACGGCGTCCTCCACCTCGTCCAGCGACCGCGTCGTCGTCCGCGCGAGCAGGTCGAGCTCGTAGTGGTTGGGGGTCACCAGGTCGGCGGCCGGGACGGCGACCTCCCGCATGAGCTCCTCGATGCCCGGGCGGACGAACACGCCGCGGCCGACGTCGCCGATGACCGGGTCGCAGCAGTAGACGGCGTCGGGGTTGGCCGCGCGCACCCGCCCGACCGTGCCGACGACGGCGTGCCCGATGTCGGCCGAGCCGAGGTACCCGGACAGGACGGCGTCGGCGGTGCCCAGCACGCCGCGGTCGGCGATGCCGTCGACGACCTCCTCCACGGCCTGGCCGTCGAACACCCGCCCGGTCCACGCGCCGTAGCCGGTGTGGTTGGAGAACTGGACGGTGTGCACCGGCCACACCTCGACGCCCAGGCGCTGCAGCGGGAAGACGGCCGAGGAGTTGCCCACGTGCCCGTAGGCGACGTGCGACTGGATCGACAGGACGTTCACCACGCGGTCACCGTGCCACGCGCCCGGACGGGGCGCGGACCCGGGCCGGGGCGGGACCGGGGCGGTCGAGCCAGGCCACCACCAGCGCGTGCGGCACCGTCAGGGCCGCCAGCAGCGGCAGGTCGGTGGCGACGAGGCCGCGCCAGCCGCCGGCGGCCGACCACAGCAGCGCGAGGACGGCCAGCACCGCGACGGTCGGCAGGGCGGCCGCGACGGCGAACCGGCGCAGCGGTGGACCCAGCCGGCCCGCGGCCAGGTCGGCGACGTTGGCCGGGTCCTCGGCCAGCACCCGGGCGGTGTGGCGCACCGCGTGCCAGCAACCGAAGTAGACGCCGAAGGCCGCCAGCGGCGGGGCGACCAGGACCAGCACGGCCAGCGCGCCGACCTCGGCCGCCTCCGTCCAGCGGGTCTCCAGCAGCAGCGCGAGGGCGAGGGCGGCCGCGGCGGGCAGCACCACCGCGAGCAGCACGGTGCCGACCCCCGGCGGGAGGGTGCCGTCGCTGCCCGGCACCACCGCGGCCACCACCGGCGCCGCCTCCTCCGCCCCGCGCACGAGGGGCACCAGCAGCGCCAGGCCGCCGAGCACCGCCGCGGGCAGCGCGGCCCGGCGGACCGGCCGGCCGGCGCGCAGGTCGGCGAAGGCGGTCTCGCCGGTGCCGAAGTGCCAGGCCGACAGCAGCACGAACACCGCCAGCGCGGGCCCGGGCGCGGCGGTGAACAGCACCCAGGTGACCGTGGCGACGGCGGCGTAGCCCAGCGCGAACGCGGCCAGCCGCGCCGGTCCCCACCGCAGCCGGTAGGCCGGGACCAGGTGGTCGACGGCGCCGTGCGGCAGGCCGAGCAGCAGCCCGCCGACCAGGGGCAGCCACGCCCGGTCCCCCCAGCCGGCGGTGACCTCGACGAGGACCACGGCGGCCGCGGCTACCAGCGACACGGTCGTCGCCGCCCGGGCCGGGGCGGCGAACGGGGTGCCGGTCCGGTCCGCCGTCCCCGGGTCCGGGAGCGGGCGCACGCTCAGGTCCGCTCGGGCGCCGTCCGGGTCGCGCCGTGCCCGCGGTGCTCGCCGTGGTGGTGCTCGTCGTGGTGGTGCTCGCCGTGGTGGTGCTCGCCGCGGAGGGTGGCCGCGGCCGCGGGGGAGACCCGGCCGAGCTCGGGCAGCACGCCGTCGCTCTCGTGCACGTGGCTGACCCACACCGGCTCGGGGTGGGTGTCCTCGCCGGCCCGGACGTCCTCGGCGGTCCGCAGCAGGGCCACCTTGTGGACCAGCAGACCGAAGCCGACCTTGGCGATCACGTCGGCCGTGGAGTAGGCGACCTGCACGGTCGCGGCCCACGCCGGGGTGGCGTCGGCGAACACGGGGATCGCGTAGACGAGCGGGTACACGCCGAAGCTGGACAGCAGCACGATCGTGGCGTTGCGCAGGCTGACCGCCGCCTCCGTCCCCATGTGCGGCAGCGAGGCGCGGACGGCGCCGATCAGCGCGACGGCGAGGTAGCCGAAGAACGCGGTGCTGACCAGCCCCCAGACGACCAGCGCGGTGCGGTCCCGGCCGTCGGCGACGACCTGCGCGCCGAAGTAGCCGGTGAGGATCATGAGGAAGGCCGCGGTCACCGTCGTCGCGCGGAGGTTGCGGGCCCGGCGGCCGGCCAGCGAGCAGACCGCGAGGAGCTCGACGGTGAGCAGCGGGACGGTGACGGCCCAGTCGGGGTAGCGCGTGGAGCCGGTGAACCGCGCCTCGGCGTTGGGCTCGTACACGCCGTCGGTCAGCGTGAAGCCGGTGTCCCACTTGAGGAACAGCACCAGGTAGCTGACCGTCGCGACCGCCGCGAGGCACAGGCCGGCGTAGAGGGCCGGCCGGTAGCGCCGGCCGACCTCCTCCCGGCTGGCCCAGGTGTAGAGGAGGTAGGCGAACAGGGCGAACCCGGCCGCCATGAGCGCGAAGTGCACCAGGTCGTACAGGCCGAGCGACATGGGCTGCAGCTCGGGCGTGGGCGTGTCGACGACGTCCACGGCACCTCCGGGGTGGGACGGGGGCGGGCCCTGGCGTCGAGCCCCGGACCGGCTGCCTACCCGCGCCCGATGGTTGGAACCATTGCCGGATGGCAACCGTGACGGCGTCCCGGTCACCGGACAGGAGAGGACCGACGATGGCGCGCACCGACCGGATCGCGGAGCCGTGGGGCACGCGGACGCCGTACGGGCCGGGGGAGACCTGGCCGACGCGGGTGGACTCCCACCTGGCCGACGGGCTGACCGCCGACGACGTCGACCGCTGGGTGCCCTCGGCGACGATCCTGCACAGCAACGGCGACGGCCTGGACATCGCGGTCAAGGACGGCCGGATCGTCGGCGTCCGCGGCCGTGCCGAGGACCGGGTCAACCACGGCCGGCTCGACCCCAAGGACCTCTACGGCTGGCAGGCGAACCACTCACCCGACCGGCTCACGCGGCCGCTCATCCGTCGCGGCGGGGAGCTGGTGGAGACCGACTGGGACACCGCGATGGACGCCGTCGCCGGCCGCTGCCGCGAGCTCCTCGACGAGCAGGGCCCCAGCGCGATCGGCTTCTACACCTCCGGGCAGCTGTTCCTGGAGGAGTACTACACGCTCGGGCTCATCGCGCACGGCGGCATCGGCACCAACCACGTCGACGGCAACACCCGGCTGTGCACCGCCACGGCCGCCGCCGCGCTCAAGGAGACCTTCGCCTCCGACGGCCAGCCCGGCTCCTACACCGACGTCGACCACTGCGACGTCATCGCGCTGTTCGGGCACAACGTGGCCGAGACGCAGTCGGTGCTGTGGACGCGCGTGCTCGACCGGCTGGCCGGCCCCCACCCGCCCCAGGTGGTCTGCGTCGACCCGCGGGAGACGCCGGTGGCCCGCGCCGCGACGGTGCACCTGGCGCCGCGGCCCGGCACGAACGTGGTGCTCATGAACGCGCTGCTGCACGAGGTGATCGGCAACGGCTGGGTCGACCGGGAGTACGTCGACGCGCACACCGTCGGCTTCGCGGAGCTCGAGGAGCGGGTGCGCGACTACCCGCCGGAGGTCGCCGAGGAGGTGTGCGACGTCCCGGCCGCGCAGGTCCGCGAGGCCGCCCGCGTGCTGGGCACCGCCGAGCGACTGCTGTCGACCGTGCTGCAGGGCTTCTACCAGTCCCACCAGGCCACCGCGGCCGCCGTCCAGG
Organism: Geodermatophilus tzadiensis; assembly: GCF_003002915.1. Classification (GTDB taxonomy): domain Bacteria; phylum Actinomycetota; class Actinomycetes; order Mycobacteriales; family Geodermatophilaceae; genus Geodermatophilus; species Geodermatophilus tzadiensis. The sequence goes on from NZ_PVTG01000004.1 coordinate 17,159, forward strand.
TGAACAACCTCAACCTGGTCCGCGGCATGCTCGGGAAGCCCGGGTGCGGGATCCTGCAGATGAACGGGCAGCCCACCGCGGAGAACACCCGCGAGGCCGGTGCCGACGGCGACCTGGCCGGCTTCCGCAACTGGTCCAACGACGCCCAGGTGGCCGACCTGGCGCGGGTGTGGCACCTCGACCCGTTCTCGATCCCGCACCACTCGCCGCCCACCCACGCGATGCAGATGTTCCGGCACGCCGAGGAGGGGTCGCTGCGCTTCCTGTACGTCACCGCCACCAACCCGGCGGTGTCGCTGCCCGAGCTGGGCCGGATCCGCTCGATCCTGGCCCAGGAGCGGCTGTTCCTCGTCGTCCAGGACCTCTTCCTCACCGAGACCGCGCAGCTGGCCGACGTCGTCCTGCCCGCCGCCACGTGGGGCGAGAAGACCGGCACCTTCACCAACGTCGACCGCACCGTGCACCTGTCGGAGAAGGCGGTCGACCCGCCCGGGGAGGCCCGCGCCGACCTCGACGTCCTCATCGACTTCGCGCGCCGGCTCGACCTGCGGGACAGGGACGGCGCCCCGCTGGTGACGTGGAGCGACCCCGAGGGCGCCTTCGAGGGCTGGAAGGAGTGCAGCCGCGGCCGGCCGTGCGACTACAGCGGGCTGTCCTACGCCAAGCTGCGGGAGCGCAACGGCATCCAGTGGCCGGTCACCGAGGACGCGCCCGAGGGCACCGAGCGGCTCTACGTCGACGGGCGGTTCTTCGCCGACCCCGACCACTGCGAGAGCTACGGCCGCGACCTGGTCACCGGCGCGCCGCTGGAGGAGACCGAGTACCGGGCGCTCAACCCCCACGGCCGGGCGGTCCTCAAGGCCGCCGAGTACGTGCCGCCGCACGAGCTGCCCAGCCAGGAGTTCCCCTTCCAGCTGGTCACCGGCCGGACGATCTACCAGTTCCACACCCGGACCAAGACCGGCCGGGCGCCGCAGCTGCAGGCCGCCGCCCCGGAGGTGTGGGTGGAGATGTCGGCGTCCGACGCCGCCGACCGCGGCTGGGGCGAGGGCGACCTGCTCGAGGTCTGCACCCCGCGCGGGCGGGTCGAGGCGCGGCTGCGGGTCAGCGGCATCCGGCCGGGGGTGGTGTTCCTGCCGTTCCACTACGGCTACTGGGACGCGCCCGACGCGCAGGAGCGGGGGCGGGCCGCCAACGAGCTCACCCCGACCGACTGGGACCCGGTGTCCAAGCAGCCGATCTTCAAGACGGCGGCGGCGGCGGTGAGCCGGCTGGCGGCCTCCGACGGCACGCCGTCCCCGGCGCCGACGACCACCGCGTCCCGGCCCGTGGCCGCCGACGTGCCGCCCACCCGGGGTGGCGAGACCGCGCTGGCCGAGGAGACCGTCGGGGGCGCGCGGTGAAGCTCGGGCTGGCCATCGAGGAGCTGCACCGGTCGGAGGACCACCTCGGGAAGGTGCTGCTCGCGGTGTCCGACCGGCACCAGGCCGACCACGAGGTCTTCCACGTCGCCCGGGACGTCGCCGCCTGGTCGCTGCGGCACGTCACCGAGCTGGCCCGGATCGGCCGCGACTTCGGCCTCGACCTCGACCCGGAGCCGGACGGCGAGCCGGGTCTGCTCGAGCGGCTCCAGCAGGCGACGTCGGACCTGCTCGGCCGCCGCCCGGAGCCCGGCCTGCTGCTGCTCGCCGACCTCCGGCACGTGCACCGCGAGGCCGCCGGCGTCTCGCTGGACTGGGAGCTGCTCGCCCAGGCCGCGCAGGGCGCGCGCAAGCGCGACCTGTTCGACCTGGCACGGCGCTGCCACCCCGACACGCTGCGCCAGATGCGCTGGGCGAACGCCAAGCTCAAGGAGTCGGCGACGCAGGCGCTCGTCTCCTAGCGGACCCCCCGAGAACAGCGGGCCCGTCCTCCGGCCGGGAGGGCGGGCCCGCTGCTACCGGGCTGGCGCAGCCGGCTGATCGGGCGCTACCCGGCCGCCCGCCACCGAAACCGGGCGGTGACCCCTCCGGGGTTGGCCGGCTGCCGCGAGGGGCACGGACACCCGCGTGAGCACGCGGATCGGACCGGTGGGGTCCGTCACCGGCCGGCCGGTCGACCGGGTCGCCGTGTCCGGCGGCGGGACGGTGCGGCCGTGACCCGCCCGGTCCGCAGCATCGGCGTGCTCGCGCCGGGGGAGCCCGCGCTGCTCGAGGACACCGAGCCCGAGCCCGGTCCCGGCCAGGCGTGGGTGCGCACCGAGTACAGCGGGGTCAGCGCCGGCACCGAGGTGGCCATCGTGCGCGGCACCGACCCGCACCACGCGCTGTCCTGGGACGCCGACCTGCGCTCGTTCACCCCGGACGGCCCGACCGCGGGCTACCCGGTGCGCCGGCTGGGCTACATGGAGGTCGGGCTGGTCACCGAGAGCCGCACCCCTGACCTCGCCGAGGGCACCCGGGTCGCGATGGCCTACGGGCACCGCACCGGCCGCTGCGCCGACCCGGCGGCCACCCCGGTGCTGCCGGTGCCCGGCGACCTCGACCCGCTGCTCGGGGTCTACCTCGCGCAGATGGGCCCGATCTGCGTCAACGGCCTGCTGCACGCGACCGCGCAGTTCGCCGGCCCCGGCGGCGGGGTGGGCGACGGCGTCCGCGACCGGCACGTGCTGGTCACCGGCGCCGGCGTCATCGGGCTGCTGTCGGCGCTGCTCGCCGTCCGGCACGGGGCCGCCGACGTCGTCGTCGCGGAGTCCTCGCCCGCACGGCGCGCCGTCGCCGCGGCGCTCGGCCTGGACACCGTGGACGCCGGCGCGTGGCCCGAGGTCAAGCGCCGCTGGCGGCACGCCCCCGGCGACGCCGGCGCCGACCTGGTGCTGCAGTGCCGCGGCCACGACACCGACCTGGCCACCGGGCTCAAGGCGCTGCGGCCGCAGGGCGTCGTCGTCGACCTGGGCTTCTACCAGGCCGGCGCCGGGGCGGTCCGGCTCGGCGAGGAGTTCCACCACAACGGCCTGTCGGTCGTGTGCGCGCAGATCGGCCGGGTGCCGCGCGGCATGGCCGGCGACTGGCCGCGCTCGGCGCTGGCCGACGTCACCCTCGACCTGCTCCGCGAGCGCGGCGACGACGTCCGCCGGCACCTGGTCACCGACGTCGTCGCGTTCGAGGACGGGCCGGCGCTGCTCGCCGACCTCGCCGCGCGCCGCCTGCCCGCCCCACCGCTGCAGGCCGTGCTCCGGTTCTGATGCGGGGCTCCTCCGGCGCGTCGCCGGTGTGGCGCGCGTCCGCGGCTTGTCCGGTTCCGGTTCCGGGTGGACCCTGTGGCCATCCGCCGCGGGTCCCGCGGCACGGCGCTCATGGGGAGGGCGTCATGTGGTGGTGGCCGGTGGTCGCCGTGGTCGGGTTCGCCGCCTCGACGGCGCTGGTGATCGTGCTGGCCCGCAGCGACACGGCCCGCTGGGAGCGGGACCACCGCGCGGTGCCGACGACGGTGCGCCAGCGGGAGGAGGCCAACCGTCGCCTGCGTGCCGCCGCGCTGCTGGCCCGCCGGCCGCCGCCGTCCGGGCGCCTCGCCCAGCTGCACCTGCCGAGCCTGCACCTGCCGCACCCGCACGTGCCGCAGGTGCGCCTGCCGCGCCCGCACGTCCACCTGCCGCACCTGCACCTGCCGCACGTCCACCTGCCCGCGGGCGTCGTGGCGCGGCTCCCGCACGTGCACCGGCGGGCCGCCGCCCCGGTGCCCGGTCCCGAGGCGCCGGAGGCCGAGGCCGCGGTCGAGGTGCCGGGACCCGCGGCCGGGGTGCCCGAGCCCGAGGAGCACCCGACCGGCACGCCGTCCTGACGCCCGCACCGCGCCCGGCGGGCGTCAGGCGGTCGAGGCCAGCGGCCAGAGGGGCAGCTCCTCCGCGGCGCCGGGGCGCGTCCGCGCCGGGCGCCGGGCGGGACGGCGGGCCGCGCGCCGGGCCGCCTCCTGCCGCTCGGCGGTGCGCCGGGCGTGCGCCGCGCGGGCGTCCTCGAGGCCGGGTGCGGTGACGCCGTCGGCGGTGAGGGAGCAGGCGGCCAGGCGCACCCAGCGCACCGCGCCGCCGGCGTCCCGCACCCCGACGAGCAGGCCGCGGTCGTGGCGCCGCAGCGACAGGGCCGCGCCGCGCACGCTCGCCTCGGTGGCCGCGGCGGCGTCGGCGTCGGGACCGTAGAGCCAGGTGACCGACCGCGCGGCCCCGCGTGCCCGGTCGTCCCGCGCCCGCCAGGCGGTGTCGGACAGCGGCGCGAGCCGGACCTCCAGCACCGCGCCCAGGCTCTCGACGACGAGGCGCAGGCCCGGGTGCCCGGCGGCGTCCGGCACCCGGAGCACCCGCGGCCGGTGCCCCTGCCCGGTGAGCCACGACAGCAGGGCCGGCCGGTAGCGCAGGTGGTCGTAGGCGTGCCCGGCCGCTGCCGGCCGGCGGCGGAAGGCGCACGGGTCGTCGCCGGTGTGCCCGAGGCCGGGCGGGTCGCCGTCGACCACCGCCAGCCGCCCGCCGCAGCCGCCGGCCGCCCGCGCGCACCAGAGGCCGCCGCGGGCCTGCTCGGCCAGCCGGCGCGCCGCGACGGCGTCCGCGGGCAGCTCGACCGCCGACGTGCCGTCCGGCCCGTCGGTGACCGCCCACCGCAGCCCGTCCGCCATGCGCCGACCGTAGGAGCGGGGTACGACACCTAGCGGGTCACGGAGCGGAAGAGGTCGACGAGGCGGTCGGCGTGGGCGTCGAACACGTGCCGCTCGCGGGCGGCGGTCGCGGCAGCGTGCCCCGACCGGGTCGCGAGCTCGCCGTGCAGCGCCGCGGCGACGTCGTCGGCCGAGCGGTAGAACAGGCCCGTCCCGTCCGCGCGCAGCACCCGCTCCACCGACACCAGCGAGCCGGGGTTGGCCTGCTGCAGCAGCGGCAGCCCGGCGGCCAGCAGCACCGGCAGCCGGGCGGGGGAGTTGAGGTCGTCCCAGCCGGCCCGCCGCAGGTCGCCGCCGTTGGCCGAGTCGAACCGGTGCAGCCAGCCGGCGTCGTGGCGCGACAGCTCCCGCACCCAGTCCTCCGGCCCGACGGCGCGGTGCACGTGCACGAACCCCGGCGCGCGGGCCAGCGCCTCGTCCAGCCAGCCGGTCCACGAGCCCGTCGGCCCCGGGGCGCGCACCTGCCCGTAGAGGTGGGTGTGCACGCCACGGTCGGCCAGCGCCAGCACCCAGTCCAGGTCCAGCCCCGAGGGCCGGCCGACGACGGCGGCGTGCGGCTGCCCGTCCGCGTCGGACAGCCGGGGCGAGCGCGGCGCGTCGAGCCAGTCGCGCTTGGGCAGGTCGCCGTCGAGGACACCGAGCCGGGCGGGGTCCACCCGGCCCGACAGCGCGAGGGCGAACCAGTCGCGCTCCTCCTCGGTGGCCAGCAGCACCGCGTCGGCGCCGCACACCAGGTCGGCCAGCAGCGGCCACTCCCCGCGGACGACGCTGCGCTGCGGGGCCTCCTTGAAGTGCCACACGAAGGGCAGGTCGGGGAACGCCGCCCGGACGGCGTGCGCGAAGGGCACGGCCCGCCAGTTCAGCTGCGCCCACACCACGTCGGGGGAGAGCGCGGCCACCTCCTCGCGCCAGCGGTCGCGGTCGAGGTCGGGCACGTGGCCGAAGGGCAGCGGCCCGACGGTGGCGTCGCCGAGGGCCTGGTCGGTCCACAGGCCGGTGAGGGCGTGGCCGCGCTCGGCCAGCGCCAGCACCCGCTCGGGGTTGAACGCCAGCTCCCCCACGACGAGCACCCGCAGCCCGTCGGGTGACGGCGGGTACGCGCGCTCCCGGAACCGCGCGTAGCGGGCGACCTCGTCGGTCCCCCCGCCGTCGGTGGAGGCGAAGCGCAGCGGCCCGGGCACCCGGTAACGGGTGCGGAAGACGTTGAGGCCGCCGTCGGCGGACTCGCGGATCGCCCGCGACCGCTGCCCCGGGTGCCGCGTCCAGGAGCAGGTGACCCGGCCGGTGCCCGTCGTCGTCCCCCGGGCGGCGACCCGCGCCCACATCAGCCGGTCGAGGTCGTCGGTCTCCAGCTCGGCCCGCTCGGTCCAGCGGTCGGCGGTGCGCCGGTGCGCGACCTGCACCAGCTGCGCGTAGGGGGTGTCGGCGGGCTGGGCCAGGTCGGCGCGGGCCAGCACCGCCCCGCCGTCCAGGGCGGCGAGCAGGGTGGCCAGGTGGGCGGGGAACCAGACGTCGTCGGCGGGCAGGTAGGCCACCACCGGCGCCGCGGTCCCGTCCAGCGCGGTGTTGAGCGCCGCGCCGAGGCCGCGGTTGTCGGCGGTGCGCACCAGCCGCAGCCGCGGGTCGGCGGGGACGGCGACCGGCTCGCGCGACCCGTCGTCGACGACCACCGCCTCCCAGGCGGTCTCCTCCTGGGCGAGCAGCGACTCCAGCGCGCGCGGCAGGAAGGCCGCCTGGTCGTGCACGGGCACCAGGACGGCGACCCGAGCGGTCACGCAGCCGCCTGCTCGACCGCCGGGACGCCGAGCACCCGGTCGTAGACCTCGGCCACCCGTCCGGCCAGCGCCGGCCACGAGTAGTCGACCGCCCGGGCCCGCGCCCCGGCGGCCAGCCGCGCCCGCAGTGCGGCGTCGCCGGTCACCCGGTCCAGCGCCGCGGCCAGCGCGTCCACGTCGCCGGGGGGCACCAGCAGGCCGGTGTCGCCGTGCCGCACCACCTCGGGGATGCCGCCCACGCGGCTGGCGACCACCGGCAGGCCGGCGGCCATCGCCTCGGTGAGCACCGAGCCCATCTCCTCGTAGGCCGAGGGCAGCACCAGCACGTCGAGGGAGCCCAGCACCGCGGGCACCCGCGCGTGCTCGACGAAGCCCGCCAGGGTGATCCGGCCGGTCGCCGGGCTCGTGGCCGCGAGCCGGTGCACCAGCGCCCGGTCGGGACCGTCGCCGACGACGACCAGGGCGGCCTCCTCCCGCATCCGGCCGAACGCCTCGACCAGCGTCCCGGGGCTCTTCTGCGGCGCGAGCCGGCCGACGTAGCCGATCCGCGGCCGCGCCACCCCGGGGAACACGTCGGCGGGGGAGCCGGTGAACAGCGAGGGGTCGAAGCCCGAGGGGATGGTCGACAGCCGGTCGGCCGGCACGCCGTCGTCCCGCACGGCCGCGGCGGTGCGCTCGGTGAGGACGACGACGGCGTCGGCCCGGCACAGCGCTCCGCGCTCGACCCGGCCGCCGAGCGCCCGCAGCAGCCGCACCTTCGGGCCCCGGCCGGTGAGCGTGTGCCCGACGCTGCAGTGCAGCGTGACCACCAGGGGGCAGCGGTGCACCCGGGCGGCCAGCCGGCCCAGCAGCAGCGTCGCGAGGTCCTCGCCCTGGTGGGCGTGCACGACGTCGACCGGTGTCGGCCGCCCGGCGCGCAGCACCGCGAGCAGCCCGGCCAGCGCCCACAGCTGGCGCAGCCGCGGCACCGGCAGCCCGGTCCGGTGCACCCGGGCACCGCGGCCGAGCGGCGTCGTCCCCCGGGGGCCGGCCAGCCGCGCGGTCACCACCGTCTGCCGCACGCCCCGGGCGTCGAGGCAGCGGGTGAGCGTCGCGGTGTGGTTCTGCATGCCGCCGATGGGGTCGAAGCGGGCCGCCCGGGAGTCGAGCTCCCCCGGGAGGGCTCCCGGTCCCGCGCGCCGCCGGGTCTCCGGCGGTTCGAACACGCTGCACAGGCGCAGCACGTGCAGGTCGGCGGCGGGGCGGGGCACGCGGGGACCTCCGGCTTCTCGGGGGCAGGACTCGTAGTGCACCACGGGTTAGTCCGCGACACAGCACGGGAAGGGGGCGCGGGTGACCCCGCCGCTCGCCGACCCCGCCGTCCGCCGCGTCGCCCTCGTGCGGCTGCGGGTGGGGCTGGGGGACCTGCTGTGCACCGTGCCGGCGCTGCGGCGGCTGCGCGCGGCGCGGCCCGACGTCGAGGTCACCCTGGTGACGTTCGGCCGCATGGCGCCGGTGGTCGAGCGGCTCGGCGTGCCCGTCGCGCTGCTGCCCTTCCCCGGCGTGGCGGGCGTCCCCGACGGCCCGGTCGACGCCGCCGGCTGGGCACCGTTCACCGCCGACGCCCGCGCCCGCGGGTTCGACCTGGCGCTGCAGGCCTACGGCGACCGGCCGGCCGCCAACGGGGTCGCCGCCGCGCTCGGCGCCCGGCTCACCGGCGGGTTCGCGCCCACCGGCTGGGACCCGCCGGCCGGCACGGAGGCCCTGCACCTGCGCTACCCGCTGCACCTGCACGAGGCCGACCGGCACGTCGCGCTGCTCGAGCACCTGGGCCTGCCGCCCGGTGGCGAGGCGGTCATGGGCTTCCCGCTCACGCCCGACGACGAGGCCGAGCACGCCGCCACCCTCGCCGCGCGCGGCCTCGAGCGCGGCCGGTACGCCGTGCTGCACCCCGGCGCGTCGGCGCCCACCCGCCGCTGGCCGGTCGGGCGCTACGCCGCGGTGGGCGACGCGCTGGCCGCCGAGGGGCTCACGGTCGTCGTCACCGGGGTGCCCGCCGAGCGGGACGTCTCCGCGCGGGTGGTCGCGGCGATGCGCGCCCCGGCCGTGGACCTCACCGGCGCCACCAGCCTGGGCGGGCTGGCCGCGCTGCTGCGCGACAGCGCGGTGCTGGTGGGCAACGACACCGGCTCGGCGCACCTGGCCGCCGCCGTCGGCGCCCGCAGCGTCACCGTCTTCCTGCCCGGCGACCCGGTGCGCTGGGCGCACCCCGGCCCGCGGCACCGGGCGCTGACGCCGACGGTCGCCTGCGCGCCCTGCCCGCACCTGGCCTGCCCCATCGAGTTCCGCTGCGCGCTGACCGTCGAGCCGGCCGCGGTGGCCGGCGCCGCGCTGGAGCTGGCCGCCTCGTGAGGGTCTCGTTCGTCGCCGACTCCGACGGCTGGGGCGGGGCCGAGGTCTGGCTGGCCCACCACCTGCGCCGTGCGTCCGCCTGCGGCGCGACGGCGTCGCTGGTGTGCGCCGAACCGGTGGCGCCGGGGTTCGCGTCCCTGGACGTCGACCGCGCCGTCGTCCCGCTGACCCGGCACACCGCGGCGGCACCGGCGACCCGCGAGGCGCTGGCCGCCCAGCGCCCCGACGTCGTGGTGGTCAACCTCGTCGACCCCGCCTCCAACGCCGCCGCCGTCGCCGCCGCGCAGGCCGTGGCGCCCACCGTCGGCGTGCTGCACCTGGTCGGCGACGTGCGGACGGGGGAGGAGCGGGCGGCGCTGCGCGACCTCTACCGGCGGCTGGCCGCGGTCGTCAGCCCGTCGACGGAGGGCCGCGACCAGCTGGTCGGCGAGCTCGGCGTCGACCCGGTGCGGGCGCACGTGGTGCCCAACGGCGCCGACCTGCCGCCGGACCCGGCCGGCCCGGCCGGCGGTGCGGTCCCGCGGATCGGCGCCTTCGGACGGCTGACCGCGCAGAAGGGCTTCGACGTGCTGCTCGAGGCGCTGCGCCGGCTCGACGTCCCGTTCGAGGCCGTCATCGGCGGCGCCGGCCGCGACGAGGAGGCGCTGCGTGCCGCCGCCGCGGGCCTGCCGGTCACCTTCCCGGGCTGGGTCGAGGACGCGCGCGCCTTCCTCGCCGGCCTCGACCTGTTCGTCGTCTCCTCGCGGGTGGAGGCCGGGCCGCTGGTGCTCGTCGAGGCGATGGCCGAGGGTCTGCCGTGCGTGAGCACCGACGTCGGCGAGGTCCGCCGCGTGGCGGGGGAGGACGTCGTCGTCGTGCCGGTGGACGACGCCACCGCGCTGGCCCGCGCGATCGGCGAACTGCTCGCCGACCCGGCGCGGCGGGCCGACCTCGGGGCCCGGGCCCGGGCGCGGGCGGTGCGCGACCTCGACGCCGCCCTCATGGCCCGGCGCACCTACGCGGTGCTCTCCGGCGTGGCGGGCGGCGCCGCCGGGTAACCGCCCGGCATGAGCAAGAACAACGACGCCGACGCCCAGCGAGCCGCCGCACGGCAGGCGAAGAAGGAGGGCATGTCACCCAGCGAGGCGGGCGTGACCACCGGCGCCTCGAAGCAGACGTCCCACGTCCGGAAGGGCGACGACCGGCACGAGCACTCCAGCGCGCAGGGCAAGAGCAAGAGCTGAGGTGCGGGGACGGCGGCGGCCTCCGTCGCGCGCCGCCGTCCCCGGACCGGTCTAGGCGGTTCCCCCGGTGCTGGGCAGCCCGTCGGCCACCCAGGCGCGGTGCCCGCCGATGACGTCGCTGGCCTTCGCCAGGCCGAGGGAGCGCAGCGCGTCGGCGGCCAGGCTGGAGGTGTAGCCCTCCTGGCACAGCACGACCACGTCGACGTCGTAGCCGGTGGCCTGCGGCAGGCGGGCGTCGCTCTCCGGGTCGAACCGCCACTCGAGGTGGTTGCGCTCGACGACGACCGCGCCGGGCACCTCGCCGTCGGCCTCGCGCTGCCACTGCGGCCGGATGTCGACGAGCACCGCGCCGTCGGCCACCCGCCGCGCGGCCTCCGCCGGCGTGACCCGCGTGATCCGCTCGCGCGCCTCGGCCAGCAGCTGGTCGACGCTCCTGGCGCCCGGCGGGCGCGGTCCCGGCCCGCTCACCAGTCGACGCCGGCCTGCTCGGTGCCGGTGGACAGCAGGGTGCCCGCCTCGAGGCGGTAGCCGGTCATCTGCGTCAGCCGGGGACGGTAGACGTGCACGCTCACGGCGGGCAGCGTCCCGCGGTTGGTCACCCGGTGCACGTGGTGGGGGCCGAACGGGCGCACCCGCCCGGCCCACAGCTCCGTGGCCGCCTCGCGGACGTCGCCCGGGCGGCCGCCGACGACGTCCTCGGTGAGCACCCCGCCGACGACCGCGAAGGCCCCGGCGGAGCCACCGTGGTCGTGCAGCGGCGTGCCCTGGCCGGGCAGCCAGGTGAGCAGCCACACCTGCGCGGCGGCCAGGTCGGCGTGCAGGGAGGGGTCGAGCAGGTCGGCGGCGTCGGCGGTCGGCAGCAGGCCGGTCCAGCGGCTGGTCTCGCGGTACTCGACGCGGGGCAGCCAGGCGTCGGAGACGGCGAGCAGGGCGGCGGCCACCGCGGTGACGGAGGTGGCGCGGGCGGTGGTGCGGGCGGTGGTGCGGGCAGGGGACAGCAGCGAGGTCACGGGGGTTCTCCTGAGCAGGGCGCGCCGCGGTGGGCGCAGAGGGAGTGGGTGTCGGCGCTCAGGCGGCCGGACACAGCGCGCTGGCGACCCGCAGCAGGTCCACGGCGGACCGGCGGGTGAGCGTCAGGGCGGGGGCCACGCGCTCATGTGACCCCGGCGCGGCATAGTGTGTCAAGTCGACCGGATTGGTGCGCTTTGAGGGGTGGTGGGATGCCTGGTCGCCCGAGCCCCGGCCGCTCAGGCGGGGAGGACGACGGTCCGCAGCTCGTGCGCGCCGTCGGCGCGGGTGGCCTCGTAGAACCACCGCGCCCCGCCGTCCGGCAGCGCGACGACGTCGGCGTAGCGCAGCCCGTGCGGGGCGTGCGGGCTCTGCAGGTACGGCCCGCCGGCCGCGGCGCGGAAGCCGCCCTCGCCGTCGTGCTCGGCCAGCCCGGTGCGCTCCTCCCAGTTCTCCGCCGCGGTGGCCCGGCCGTCGTAGAGCGCCCAGGTGCGCGGGCCGTCGAGGACGACCGCGCTGAACCGCACCCCGCGGGCGTCCCAACTGCCGGGCCTGCCGGCCAGCGCGGTGCCGCGCCAGGTCCAGTCGACGCCGTCGGGGCTGGTGGCGTGCTCGGTGGTCATCCGGTCGGTGGCGTCGGGGTCGTCGAGCGGGTGCACCGACGCCCACAGGTGCCACTCGCCGCCGTCCCAGCGGACCACCGGGTCCTTGGGCGCGTCGGTGGCGCTGCCGGGGAGCACGGTGCGCGCCTCCGCGGTGGCCAGCCCCTCGACGGTGTCGGCCTCGAGCAGGTCGACCCGCCAGTGCCTCGTGCCCGGCGTCGCGCAGCTGACGTAGAGCCGCCAGTGGCCCTCGGGCGTGTGCACCAGGGCGGGGCGCTCGAGCGACTCGGCGCCGAACCGCTCCTTGCCGACGGCGACGACCGGCTCGAAGCGCACGCCGTCGTCCGACCGCGCCACCACGTTGCCGAAGCCGCGGCCCTCGCCGACCGGGCGGCGCAGCCGGTAGGCCAGCCACCAGGTGCCGTCGACCAGCTGCGCCGACGGGCCGCCGGCCCACGAGCCCGGGCGCGGGTCCTCCGGCTCGACGACGACCTGCGCGTCGGCCCAGAAGCGGTCGGGCGACGGCGGGCGGGGCGCTGGCGAGGTCACGCGGGGGCTCCGATCTCGGGTTCGGGCGGGGAGCCCCGTGTGTACACCCCGGACCACCCGGGACGAGGAGGGGACCGATGAGCGACGACGCCGACCGGCTGCCGCAGTTCGTCATCGCCGGAGCACCGAAGGCCGGGACGACGGCGCTGCACGCGGCCCTGGCCACCCACCCGGGCCTCTCCCTGTCGCCGGTCAAGGAGCCGAAGTACTACCTGACCGACGGCCGGCCGCCGCCGCGCAGCGGCCAGCGCGGACCGGGCGACGCGCACAGCGCGCGGGAGTGGGTGTGGCGCCGCGAGGACTACCTGCGGCTGTTCGACGGCGCCCCGCCCGGGACCGTGCGCGGGGAGAGCACGCCGTTCTACCTCCACGACCGGGCGGCGCAGCGGCGGCTGGTCGCCGACGTCCCCGACGTGCGCGTCATCGCGGTCGTGCGGGACCCGGTGGACCGGGCGTGGTCGAACTGGGTGCACCTGCGCGCCGACGGGCTGGAGCCCGAGGCCGACTTCGCGCGGGCCGTGGAGCTGGAGGAGTCGCGGGTCGTCGCCGGCTGGGCGCCGTTCTGGCACTACCGCGGGCTGGGCCGCTACGGCGAGCAGCTGCGCGACCTGTACGCGCTGCTGCCGCGGTCGCAGGTGCTGCTGCTGCGCTACCGGCAGCTGGTGGACACCCCGCGGGAGACGCTCGACCGGGTCAGCGACTTCCTGGGCGTCGAGCCGGGGGTGGCGCACACCGTCGCGCCGGAGAACGTGAAGCCGTACGTCCCCGACACGCCGCGCTACCGGGCGCTGGCCCGGGTCGCCCGCGCCGGCGCGGCGCTCGGCGCCTACGCCCCACCGGAGGTGTGGCGGCAGGTGTCGCGGCCGCTGCTCGCGGCGCTGCACGCCGGTCGCGCGCCGCGGCCGCCGCTGCCGGTCGACGTGCGCCGCGCCGTCCTGGCCCCGCTGCTGCCCGACGTCGCGCTGCTGGAGGAGCTGACCGGCGAGTCCTTCGAAGACTGGCGCCGCGACACCGGCCGCGGCGACTTCCGCTCCCGCCGCCCGACCCAGGCCTGAGGCGAGAGGCGCGTGGGGGCGGCTCCGATCTCGGCGGCTCGGCCGCCGAGCCACGGCGCTGGTTCGGCCCGCGCGTCCCCATCGGAGACGATCACGGCGGGGGTTGCGGGCGTTCCGCGACCCGTCAAGCCGCCCTCTCGATCTGTGGATATCGGCTCTGAGCTGCGGATACACGTCGCGGCGAGACCCTGTCGGCGGTAGTATCCGTACATGTGTTCGAGCGGTACGGCGGTGGATGCGGATAGTCTGTCCGACGGCGAGCTGCTCGACGCGATCGCCGCGGCCGTCGCCGCTCGCAACCGCGAGGACGCCCGGCTGGCCCGCCTGGTGCGGGCGGCGGAGCACCGGCAGGCCGCCGAGCGCGACGGGCTGAAGAGCATGCGCTCCTGGCTGCCCGGGCACTGCCGGCTCCCGGCCGCCGCGGCCGCCCGGATCGTGGGCAACGGCCGGGTGCTCGACCACCTGCCCGCCCTGGCCGAGGCGCACGACGCCGGCCTGGTCGGCGCCGAGCACGTGGCCGTCGCCGCGACCGCGCTGACGCCGGAGCGGCTGGCCGCGGCGGCCGAGCGCGGGGTGGAGCTGGCCGAGATCGATGCGGTGCTCACCGGTGCCGCGATCGAGCAGCGCTACGCCGACTTCGTCACCGTCGTGCGCCACTACCTGACCCGGCTCGATCCCGACGGGCCCGAGCCCGACCCCACCGAGGGCCGGCGGTTGACGCTGGCGAAGCACGCCGACGGGTCACTGTCCCTGCGGGGCGAGCTCGACGCGGTCGGTGGGGAGAAGCTGCAGGCGGCGCTGGAGTCTTTCGTGCAGGCCGACCGTCCCGTCGGGGACGAGCGCAGCCGCGCCCAGCGCCTCGGCGACGCGCTGGTGCAGCTGTGCGACACCACCCTGGCCGCCGGCTCGCTGCCCACCCTGCGGACGGTGAAGCCGCACGTCGCCGTCGTCATCGACCTCGAGGACCTGGCCGACCCGGCCACCGGTCCGGAGGCGGGACGGATGGGGTTCGGTGCGGTCATCTCCGCCGCCCGGGCCCGCTGGCTGGCCTGCGACGCGACCGTCTCCCGCGTCGTGTTCGGTCCCGACGGGGCCCCGCTGGACCTGGGCCGGGAACACCGGCTGGCCGACCGGCACCTGCGCCGCGCGGTGGAGCTGCGCGACGGCGGCTGCGTGTTCACCGGCTGCGCAGCACCGACGTGGTGGGCGGAGGTGCACCACCTGGTGCACTGGCTCGACGGCGGCGAGACCAATCTCGAGAACTCCGCGCTGCTGTGCGAGCGGCACCACACTAAGGTCCACCACGGCTTCCGGGTGCAGCGACAACCGGAAGGCCGGTGGCGCACCTGGCGACCCGACGGCACCGAGATCCGCACCGCACCACCACTGCGGCAACCCGCCGCCTGACGGACCCCGCGACCGGGCACGGCCACCGCTGACGCCTCGCGCGGTCGACGACCGCCCCTGCGCACTGGACGACGTCCTGCAACCGTGGTTGCATCTGCGCCGTGACGACGACGGGGGAGTGGGTGCTGCTCTCCTACCGGCTGCCGCGGGAGCCCTCGGGCCCGCGGACGACGCTGTGGCGGCGGCTGCGCCGGCTCGGCGTCGCCCAGCTCGCCGACGGTGTCGTGGCGCTCCCCGCCGACGCCCGCACCCGCGAGTCGCTGGAGTGGCTGGCCGACGACGTCCTCGCCGCAGGGGGGACGGCGGGCATCTGGACCGCCCGCCCGAGCACCACCGCCCAGGAGCGCGAGCTCGCCGCCGGGATGGCCGCCGCCCGCGCGGAGGAGTACCGGGAACTGGCCGTGGAGGCGGCTGCCGCGCTCGGGGCGCCGGACGCCGAGCGGTCCCGGGCGCTGCGCCGGCTGCGCGGCGAGTGGCGGGCCATCGGCCGCCGCGACTTCTTCCCGCCGGCCGAGAAGGACGCCGCGGCCGCCGCACTCCGCGCCCTGGCCGAGGCTGTCGCCCCGACCGGTGACCAGGTGGGGAGCGCCCGGTGAGGTGGGCGACCCGCGCCGGCGTGCACGTCGACCGCGCCGCCTGCGCCTGGCTCATCCGCCGGTTCGTCGACCCCGGCGCCGAGTTCGTCTTCGTCGCCGACCCCGCCGACGTCCCGGCCGACGCCACGGCGTTCGACATGCGCGGCGCGGCGCTCGGCCACGTGGGCGGCGACTGCTCCTTCGAGACGGTGCTGCGCGTGCACGGCCTCGACGACCCCGTGCTGTGGCGGATCGGCGAGATCGTCCACGAGGCCGACCTCGACGACGGCCTCTTCGACGCCCCCGAGGCGCCCGGCCTCGACGTCCTGCTGCGGGGCCTGTCGATGACCGGCGACGACGAGCGCACCCTCGCCGTCTCCGGCCCGCTGTTCGACGGCCTCTACGAGTTCACCCGCCGCCGCCTGCTGCTCGGCCGCGAACCGGCCTGACCCCGACGGAGACCCGTGACCCCCGAGCCCACCCCCGCCCCGGCCACCGCACCGACCCCTGGCGCGGAGCCCGCACCGGAGCCCGCACCGGCCCCCGCCACCGCGGTGCCGCCGTTCCGCACCGCCGTCCGCGCCTGGTTCCTCGTCTCCCTGCAGACCTTCGGCGGCCCGGCCGGGCAGATCGCGGTCATGCAGCGCGAGCTGGTCGACGAGCGCCGCTGGATCGGCCAGCGCCGGTTCCTGCACGCGATGAACTACTGCATGCTGCTGCCCGGCCCCGAGGCCCAGCAGCTGGCCACCTACGTCGGCTGGCTGCTGCACGGCACCCGGGGCGGCCTGGTCGCGGGCGGCCTGTTCGTCCTCCCCGGCGTGCTCGCCCTGCTGGCGCTGTCGGCGGTGTACGTCGCCTTCGGCAGCACGGTGGCGGTCACCGCGCTGTTCGCCGGCCTGGCACCGGCCGTGGTCGCGATCGTCGCCCAGGCGGTGCAGCGCGTCGCGAGGCGGGCGCTCACCGGGCGGGCCCTGGTCGCCATCGCCGTGGCCGCCTTCCTCGCGCTGGCGCTGTTCGCCGTCCCGTTCCCCGTCGTCGTCCTGGTGGCGGGCCTGGCCGGGTGGCTGCTCGGCCGCCGGCGGCCCGCGGCCGTCGCACACCCCGCGCCGGCCGACGACGGCCCGCCGCCGGTCATCGCCGACGACGCCCTGCACGCCGAGCGCCCCACCGCCCGCCGCACCCTCACCGTGCTCGCCGTCGGGCTGCTCGCCTGGGGCGTGCCGGTCGCCGCGGTCGCGCTGCTCACCGGCGCGGGCAGCACGCTGACCCAGCAGGGGCTGTTCTTCTCCGGCGCCGCGGTGGTCACCTTCGGCGGCGCCTACGCGGTGCTGGCCTACGTCGCGCAGGCCGCCGTCACCACCTACGGCTGGCTGGCCCCCGGTGAGATGGTCCGCGGGCTCGCGCTGGCCGAGACCACGCCCGGGCCGCTGATCATGGTGGTGCAGTTCGTCGCCTTCCTCGGCGCCTTCCGCGCCCCCGGCGGGCTCGACCCGTGGACCGCGGCGGTCGTGGCCTCGCTGCTGGTCACCTGGGTGACGTTCGTGCCGAGCTTCCTCTTCGTGCTGCTGGGCGCCCCCTACATCGAGCGGCTGCGCGGCAACCGGTCGCTGTCGTCGGCGCTGACCGGCATCACCGCGGCGGTGGTCGGCGTCATCGCCAGCCTGGGCCTGTACTTCGCCGTCCACACGCTGTTCTCCGACACCGGAACGGCCGGTCCGCTGGCGCTGGAGCTGCCCGACCCGACCAGCGTGCGGCCGGTGGCGGTGGTCATCGCCGCGGTCGCCGCCGTCCTGCTGTTCCGGCTGCGGTGGTCGGTGCTGCGCACCCTCGGGCTGTGCGCCGCCCTCGGCCTGGTGGCCGGGCTGGCGGGCCTGCCGGTCGGCTGAGCCGCCGTGGGTGACCGGCCCGCAGACGGGTAGGGCCCCCTCCCGGAGAGGCGTGCAGCCCGCGCGCCGCGGACGGGAGGGACCGACATGGCCATCGCGACGATCAACCCGGCCACCGGCGAGACGCTCAAGACCTACGAGCCGCTGACCGACGACGCCGTCGACGAGCGGATCGGGCGGGCCGTCGAGGCGTTCCGCGCCTACCGGCTGACCAGCCCGCAGGAACGCGCCGGCTGGCTGCGCGCGGCCGCCGACGTGCTCGACGGCGACACCGACGCCGTCGCCGAGCTCATGGTCACCGAGATGGGCAAGACCCTGGCCGCGGCGAAGGCCGAGGTCGGCAAGTGCGCCAAGGGGCTGCGCTACTACGCCGAGCACGGCCCGGCGATGCTCGAGCCGCGCCCGGCCGACGCCGGCGCCGTCGGCGCGGAGGACGCCTACGTGGTGCACCAGCCGATCGGCGTCGTGCTCGCGGTCATGCCCTGGAACTTCCCGCTGTGGCAGGCCATGCGCTTCGCCGCGCCGGCGCTGATGGCCGGCAACGTCGGCCTGCTCAAGCACGCCAGCAACGTGCCGCAGACCGCGCTCTACATCGAGGAGCTGTTCCGCAAGGCCGGCTTCCCCGCCGACGTGTTCCAGACGCTGCTCGTCGGCTCGAAGACCGTCGAGCGGGTGCTGCGCGACGACCGGGTCGCCGCCGCCACCCTCACCGGCAGCGCCCCGGCCGGCCAGTCGGTCGCCTCGATCGCCGGCGACGTGCTCAAGAAGACCGTGCTCGAGCTCGGCGGCAGCGACCCCTTCATCGTCATGCCGTCGGCCGACCTCGACCGCGCCGCCGAGGTCGCCGTCACCGCGCGCTGCCAGAACAACGGGCAGAGCTGCATCGCCGCCAAGCGGTTCTTCGCGCACCGCGACGTCGCCGAGGAGTTCACCCGGCTGTTCGCCGAGAAGCTGTCGGCGCTCGTCGTCGGGGACCCGATGGCCGAGGACACCCAGGTCGGCCCGCTGGCCACCGAGTCCGGCCGGGAGGACGTCGAGAAGTACGTGGCCGACGCCATCGCGAAGGGCGCCACCGTCGTCACCGGCGGCGAGCGGGTCGACGGGCCCGGCTGGTTCTACCGGCCGACCCTGCTCACCGGCGTCACCCCCGAGATGGACCTCTACGACGAGGAGGTCTTCGGCCCGGTCGCGGCGCTGTGGACCGTCGACTCCCTCGAGGAGGCCATCGAGATCGCCAACAGCCACCCCTACGGCCTGGGCAGCAACCTGTGGAGCGAGGACGAGCAGGAGCGCGCCACCTTCATCCGCGACGTGCAGGCGGGTATGGCGTTCGTCAACGGGATGGTCACCAGCTACCCCGAGCTGCCCTTCGGCGGGGTCAAGCAGAGCGGCTACGGCCGGGAGCTGACCGAGCTCGGCATGTACGAGTTCACCAACGCCAAGACCGTGTGGATCGGCCCGCGCAGCAGCCAGCAGGCGGAGGGCACCACGGCCAGCGCCTCGGAGTGAGCCGGCCGGGCCGTTTCCCCGCTCCGTGCTGCGGGGTAGCCGTCGCGGGACGCGACCGGGCTCCTGAGCAGTGGGACGTCGACGGCGCTCGACAGGAGGACCGATGACGACGACGACCGACAACCGCTTCGTGGTCCAGGCGGTGCACGACCTCGGCACCGCCCTCTGGTTCGGCGGCTCGGTGATGGGCATCGCCGGGGTGAACAAGTCCGGCAGCGACCTCACCGCGGGGATCGACAAGGTCCGGGTGGCCAGTTCGGCCTGGAGCCGCTTCCAGCCGGCCCAGTTCGGCGGGATCGCGGCCACACTCATCACCGGCCTGCAGCTGACCCGGTCGAACAGCCAGCGGCTCGCACTGCAGAAGGGCTACGGCACGGTCGGCGCCCTCAAGGCGGCGCTGACCGTGGCCGGCGCCGGGGCCACCGCGTACGCCGCCTACTCCGGCGCCCAGATCGGCAAGCTGGCCGAGCAGGCGGCCAGGAACGGCGACCTCGAGGTCAAGGACGCCACCCTGCCCTCCGCCGGCACGCCGGCGGAGATCAAGAAGTGGCAGGCGCGGCAGCGGGTCACCCAGGCCGCCGTCCCGACACTGGCCGGCGCGGTCATCGTCTGCAACGCCTGGCTGGTGCAGTCCTACCGGCTCGGCTCGACGGTCAAGGGCCTGCTCGGCCGCATCCTGCCGGACTAGGAGAACGCCCTCCTGCCCCCCACCGCTCGCAGGCTCGCGGCGGGACCCCGCAGGAGGGCCACCTCCGTGACGGAGTCGCCGGCCCGGTCCCCGCACGGGGGCCGGGCCGGTGTCACGTCCGGGCGGTGACCCGCACCCACTGGCCGCCGTCGCCGGCGGGCCGGGCGTCCAGGACGGTGGCGGTCGCCGCCGCGGCGGCCAGCGCGAGCCGGGCGTCCGCGCCGGGTAGCGGCAGCAGCGGGGTCGCCACCAGCACCTCGACCGTGAGGCCGTGGCCGCCGGCGACGGCGCGCACCGGCCGGGCGCCGTCCCCGGCGCCGGGGCGGGCGGCGCCGGCGACCAGGACCTCCGACACGAGCAGCACGAGCTCCTCGGCCACGGCGGGCGGGCACCCGGCGGCCGCGGCCCGCTCGCGCACCCACGCCCGCACCTCGGCCGGCCGCCGCGCGTCCACCGTGCCCACGACCACCTCGCCGCCCCCGTGCTCGGTCACTCCTCGACCACCCCTCCGGCAGCAACGACGGCGCCCGGCTGGGGGTGCGCGGCCCCGGCGCGCCGTTGCCGACCCGTGACCGCGGCCGCGTCAGACCTGGTCGGGTGGCTCGGAGCGGACGAGGAACCGGGCGCCGCCGCCCTCGGGCACCGCGGCGAGCGTCACGGCCGGGGACACCTTGCCGGCCAGCCACAGCATGAGCAGCCGGCGGTCGGCGGGCACCATCGAGGGCAGCAGCAGCTCGCACGGCCGCCGGGTGAGCACCTCGCAGACGACGGCCGGCCCCGCGTGGTGCAGCCGCACCGGGACCCCGGCCGGCCCGCCGTCGAGCGCCGCCGCGGCGATCACCGCCTCGTGCAGCACCAGCACCAGCTCGTCGCGCCGCGGCTCGCTCAGCCCGGCCTCGGCCAGCCGGTCGTGCCACCACCGGCGGTTGTGCGCGGGGGTGTCCGGGTCCAGCACCGCGGAGGTGACCGGCACGGTGTCGCTCGGCGCGGCGACCAGCGTGAGGTCCGGGTTGGGCAGGTCCAGGCCGTCGAGCCACAGCACCGGGTGGGTGCCGCGCGCCATCGCCACGCCGTCCGGCGGCGCGGCGACGCTGTCGACCAGGCAGGTCACCGCCAGGGGCGCCAGGCCGACGGCGACGGTGGTCTGCTCCTCCGCGCGTCGCCACGCCGCGAGGTCGTCCATCGGCCGCTGGCACAGCACCGCGACCGGCCCGTCGGCGCCGCGGGAGCGGTGCCGCAGCCAGTCCTCGGCCAGCACGTCGATCGGCGACTCCAGCAGCGCCTGCGGGGAGGCGAACTCCACCGCGGCGTCCGGCACGTGGGCGCGCACCACCCGGCGGACGGCGTCCTCGACGTGCGCCACCACCGGCGCCCCCGCGGCCAGCGCCCGGCGGCACAGCTCCGCGGCGATGGCGCCGGCCTGCGCGGACCCGCTGTGGAACGCACACCGGTGGACCGGCGCCAGCCACGCGCCGGGGTCCGGGCCGGACGTCCTCACCGCGTGCTCCCGCTCCCGTCGGCCTGGGCCACCTGCACCGAGCGGCCGGGATGGCGGGTGGCGAGCAGCCGGACCAGCCGGGAGGTCAGCCGCGAGGCGCCGACCAGCACCAGCCCGGGCGGGCCCGCCGCCGCGGCGACGAGCGAGTCGGCCGCGCCGACGTCGAGGAAGCGCAGGTCGGCGACGTCCCAGGTGGCCGGCCGTCCGTCGCCCCGGGGCGTGGCCCGCAGCACGGCCCGCAGCGCGTCGGCGTTGCCCGAGTCGAGCTCCCCGGCCAGCCGCAGGCCCTCCGGCGTCCGGGTCAGCCGGAACGTGCCGTCGTCGTGGAGGGCGGTCGCGTCCACCTCGTGGTCGTGCGCGCCGGCCAGCGAGGCCGACTGCCCGGGGACCAGCAGGTGGCGGAAGTAGGGGCACAGCACCGTCAGGGGCACCCGGGCGGCCAGCTCGGTGACCACCTCCTCGAACGGGTTGTCGCCCGCCCCCAGGGCACCGCTGAACCGGACACCGGGAAAGCCCTCGGCCAGGGCGCCGTCGACGTAGCCGGGCAGCCGGGCGGGGTCGGGAGGCACCACCCGCACCGCGGTCGTCGCGCTCGGCTCCCAGGTCGGTGCCACCACGCCGGCCCGCCGCAGCCGCGCCCACAGCCGCGGCTCACGGCTGCCCAGACCGGTCAGCAGCACGCACTCGCCGGCGCGCACCCCCTCGACGACGAAGTCGCCGACCACCTGGGCGTGGGCCTCCTCGCTGTCGAGGACGACCCAGTCGTGCCGTCCGCGGCTCACCGGCCGTCGTCCGCGGGCCGCGGGCCGGCCGGTGCCTCCCCGGTCTCGGTGACCAGTGCGGCGACGTCGCGCACCTTGCGGTGGGTGTCCTGTGAGGCGCGCACGAGGATGCCGAAGGCGGCGTCGGCGGTGATCCGGTACCGCTCCATGAGCACTCCCTTCGCCTGGCCGATGACGTCGCGGCTGGCCAGCGCCACGGCCAGGTGCTCGATGCGCTGGACGGAGCGCAGCGCCAGGGCCGCGTGCGCGGCCACGGGGCCCAGCGCCGTCCGCTCGGGCACCTCCCCGGCGGCGTACACCGACAGCGCCCCGATCACCTCGCGCCCGGTGTCCAGCGGCAGGCAGGTCGCCGACCGCAGCCCCGTGGCGGCCGCGGCGCAGGCCAGTTGCGGCCAGCGCGGGTCACCGGCGAGGTCGGCACTGCCTGCGGGCGTGCCGCCGAGCGCCTCGAGCAGGGGACCGGAGCCGCCGGCGACCTGCGCGGCGTCGACGGTGGCCGCCCGGTCGCAGCTGGCGACCGGGTCGCGGGGCCGGTGCCCCGCCCCGCGCAGCACCACCGAGACGCCGGCGTCGGCCGGCAGGAGCGCGGCGAGGTCGGTGACCACCGCGCGCACGGCGGCGCCGGCGTCGTCGGCGGCGTGCCAGCGGGCCGCCGCGGCGGCCAGCCAGTCGTCCAGGTCGGGCCGGCTCCCGAGGAGGTGGGGTCTCGTCGTCGTAGGAAGCACAGGCCCTCCGAGCCGGTGGTCTCCCGGCGTCTCGTGCGCCCTGGTCCGGGGGATCGACCCAGCGCGCCGCTGTCCCGCGATGGTGCCACTCGGGGCGGCGACACGCCCGGGTCCCGGCGCAGTTCCGGTGTGTGACCCGTCCGGGTCACACGGGCCCGCGCGGCCGCCCTACGCTCCGGCTCCTCGGACCGGCTGGGAGGACCCCGTGCGCACGCTGCTGACTAACTTCCGCAACTTCGCCTTCTCCGGCAGCCTCGTCGACCTGGCCGTCGGCCTGGCGATCGGGGCCGCCTTCGCCACGGTGGTCGAGTCGCTGGTCGGCGACGTCATCCTGCCGCTGGTGGCCGCCGTCTTCGGCCAGCCGGACTTCACCGCCCTCGTGCTCACCGTCAACGGGTCGCAGATCCGCTACGGGTCGTTCCTCACCGCGCTGGTGTCCTTCCTGCTGCTGGCGCTGACGATCATGTTCCTCGTCCAGGCGATCCGCCGGGCCACCGGCCGCGAGACCGCCGGCGCCCAGGGCAACCGGGAGTGCGACCACTGCAAGAGCTTCATCCCGGTCGACGCGTCGGTCTGCATGTTCTGCACCCGCGACGTCGAGCCGATCGTGCCCTGACCGGCGGGCCGCGGTCCCGGTCCGCCGGTTAGCCTCCGCGCCGGTGGTCGGCACCGACGAGGAGGACGCGTGACGCGACACGGGCAGGGGACGCTGCCGACGGGCCAGTACTGGCAGGGCTGGACGGTGCCCGACCCGGTCGGCGTGGTCGTGCTGGTGCACGGCGCGCACGAGCACGGCGGCCGCTACGCGCACGTGGCCCAGCGGCTGGGGGAGGCCGGCTACGCGTCCTACGCCCCCGACCACCCCGGCCACGGCCGCTCACCGGGCCGGCGCGGCGACATCCTCGGCCTGGCCGCCGCCGTGGAGGGCGTGGCCGCGACCGCCCGGGCCGCCGCCGACCGGCACCCCGGCGTCCCGCTGTTCGTCTACGGCCACAGCCTGGGCGGGCTGGTCGCGCTGCAGTACCTCACCGGCGAGCCGCACGAGCGCGTCGCCGGCGGCGTGGTCTCCGCGCCGGCCCTCGACACCAGCACGGCCACCCCGGTGCAGCGGGTGGTCGCGCCGCTGCTCGCCCGGGTGGCGCCGGGCCTGGGCGTGCTCACCCTCGACGCGGAGACGGTCAGCCGCGACCCCGAGGTGGTGGCCGCCTACCGCACCGACCCGCTCAACCACACCGGGAGGATGGTCGCCCGCACCGGCCACGCGATCATGACCGGCGCGGCCGGCATGCCCGACCGGCTGCGCGGCCTGCGGCTGCCGCTGCTGGTGCTGCACGGCGGCGACGACCGGCTGATGCCGCCGTCGGCCAGCGAGGTGGTGCGCCGGCACGCCGGCTCGCCCGACCTGACGGTGCGCGTCTACGAGGGGCTCTACCACGAGCCGCACAACGAGCCCGAGCAGGACGAGGTCCTCGCCGACGTCGTCGCCTGGCTCGACGCGCACCGGCCGGCCCGCTGAGCACCCCGCGCTAGGCGGGCCGGGAGGGCAGCAGGTTCTCCTGGTGGTCGAGCTCGCGCTCCAGCGTGCGCAGGCCCTCGTCGGGCAGCCGGCCGAGGTCGCGCCAGCGCAGCAGCTCCTCGCGCTCGGCGTCGATGACGGCCCGGCGCACCCGCAGCGCCGCCTCGTACCGCGGCGACATCGGGATCTCGCCCTCGGCCTCGCTGAGCACCTCCAGCCGCCGCCGGTAGCGGTCCAGCCGGGTGCGCAGGGCGGCGCGCACCGACTCGATCGCCGCGTCGTCGACGTGGTCGTGCTGCTCGGCCTGCAGCTCGTCGAGCCGGGTCAGGCCGGCCTCGACGGCGGCGACGCGCGCCTGGTTGCGCAGCCGGGCGCCGTCGGCCGCGTCGGCCCGCAGCCCCAGCCGGCGGACCAGCGGGGCGAAGGTGGTGCCCTGCCCGACCAGGGTGACCAGCACGGCGAGGAACGCGCAGAACAGCAGCAGGTCGCGCGCGGGGAAGGGCTCCCCGGCGTCGGTGGTCAGCGGCAGGGTGAAGACCGCCGCCAGGGTGATCACGCCGCGGGTGCCGGCCCAGCTGAGCACGGTGATCTCCCGCCCCGAGAGCTGCCGCGGCAGGGTGCGCGGGTCGCCGTCCTCGGCCTCGGGCCCGGCGCCCAGGCGCAGGTGCAGCGCCCGCGGGGCGTGCTCGGTGAGCCACAGCCACAGCGGCCGGACCAGCAGCACCCCGCCGACGGTGACCGCGGCGGCGACGACCACGGTCGAGGGCGCGTGCTCGCCGAGCCCGCCGATGACCGCCGGCAGCTGGTTGCCGATGAGCAGGAACACCACGCCCTCGAGCAGGAAGTCGACCAG
The DNA here is from genome assembly GCF_003002915.1 of Geodermatophilus tzadiensis. Lineage (GTDB taxonomy): Bacteria > Actinomycetota > Actinomycetes > Mycobacteriales > Geodermatophilaceae > Geodermatophilus > Geodermatophilus tzadiensis. Next base: position 41,884 of record NZ_PVTG01000004.1, read on the forward strand.
CCGCCACACCGCGTCGGTCTGCAGCCGGGTGGCGCCGGAGGTCCAGTAGGGCGCGTTGTGCCCGATGACCAGCCCCGCGACGACGACGGCGAGCACGCCCGACACGTGCACCGACTCGGCCAGCAGGTAGGCCGCGAACGGCGTGGCCAGCGAGATCGCGTTGGACGACAGCGGGTCGCGGCGCAGCCGGCGCAGCGGCCGGATGCCGTAGGCGACGGCCAGGCCGGCCAGCACGCCGCCGGCCGCCGCCAGCGCGAACTGGCCCAGCGCCGACCAGGTGGAGAAGCCGTTCCCGGTGGCCGCCGCGACCGCGACGGTGAGCAGGGTGAGCGCCGTGGCGTCGTTGAGCAGGCCCTCGCCCTGGATGAGCGTGACCAGCCGCGGCGGCAGCCCGACCCGCCGGCCCACGGCCAGCGCGGCCACCGGGTCGGGCGGGGCGACCGCGGCGCCGAGCGCCACGCCGGCGGCCAGCGTCGCCCCGGGCACCCACAGCGCGAACCCGACGCCGACGACCATGGCGGTGACCAGCACCAGCAGCACCGAGAGGCCGACCACCGTGCGCAGGTTGTCGCGGATGGCGATCAGCGAGGAGTCCAGCGCGGCGCTGTAGAGCAGCGGCGGCAGCAGCACGGCGAGGACGAACTCGGGATCGAGGGCCAGGTTCGGTCCGGGCAGCAGCCCGTAGACCAGCCCGGCGACGGTGAGCAGCGCGGCCGACGGCAGGCCGGTCCGGTCGCCCAGCCACCGGGCGGCCACGACGACCGCGACGCCGGCCAGGACGAGCAGCAGGACGGTCTCGGGGTGCACCGCGACATCCTCCCCGAGCCGGTTCCCGATCCCCGGCAGGTGCGGGCCGGGACGGCAGGACCACGCCGGGGCGGAGGACTACGCCGGGACGGAGGACATCGCCTCGGCGACCAGGTCGACCGAGCGCAGCCGCTCCTCGGTGCCCGGCGCCTGGTGGGCGACGATGAGCTCGTCGGCGTCGGCCAGCCGGGCGAAGGCGGTGAGCTGCTCGCGCACCTCGGCGGGGGTGCCGGCGGCGGTGTGGGTGAGCATCCGGTCGACGTGCACGCCGGCGCCCGAGGCGAGCAGCAGGTCGGCCTCGTCGTCGGTCAGGTCGCGGCCCTGGCCGAACAGCCCGACGGCCAGCCGCCGCCGGGTGGCCTCGAACGCCGCGCGGGCCGCGTCGGCGGAGTCCGCCGCGATCGCGTTGACGCCGGCGATGACGTAGGGGGCGTCGAGCTGCTCGGAGGGCCGGAAGTCGCGGCGGTAGGCGGCCACCGCGGGCTCGAGGGCCTGCGGGGCGAAGTGCGAGGCGAAGGCGTAGGGCAGGCCGAGGGCGGCGGCCAGGCCCGCGCCGAACATCGAGGAGCCGAGCACGTACAGCGGCACGTCCGACCCCCGGCCGGGGACGGCCTCGACGCCGGGGACGCGGGAGTGGCCGGTCAGGTAGCCCTGCAGCTCGAGCACGTCCTGCGGGAAGCGGTCGGCGGAGTTCGCGTCGCGGCGCAGCGCGTACATGGTGTTCTGGTCCGAGCCCGGCGCCCGGCCCAGGCCCAGGTCGATCCGCCCGGGGTACATCGCCTCGAGGGTGCCGAACTGCTCGGCGATGGTGAGCGGCGAGTGGTTGGGCAGCATGACGCCGCCGGCGCCGAGCCGGATCGTCGAGGTGTGCGCGCCGACGTGCGCGATCAGCACGCTGGTGGCCGACGAGGCGATGTGGCGCATGTTGTGGTGCTCGGCGTACCAGACCCGCCGGTACCCGGTCTCCTCCGCCCGCTGCGCCAGCGCGACGCTGGCGGCGATGCTGCTGCCCACCGTCTCGCCGCGGGCGACGGGGGCGAGGTCGAGCACGGACAGCGGGATCTGCATCAGGGGTTCCTCCGGGGCGGTGCGCGTTCGTCGCGGTGCACGTTGGTTGCAGGGTGCAACGCGACCCGCCCCGGAGGATTCCCCTCAGGCGGGCTGGACCTTGCGGGTGCGGGTGCGCGGCTGGGTGGTCTCGACCGGGGCGTCGGGCTCGGCGACCCCGAGCCGCCGCTCGAAGCCGGGCGGGATCACGACGTCGTCGCGCGAGAGGTCCGCGGTGGACTCGCGGGCCAGGCCGGTCAGCGCCGACCCCAGGCCGTCGCGCAGCAGGTCGAGCACGTTCTCCACGCCGGCCTGGCCGTTGGCGGCCAGCCCCCACAGGTACGCGCGGCCGATCATCACGGCCCGCGCGCCCAGCGCCAGGGCCTTGGCGACGTCGCTGCCGCGGCGGATGCCGCCGTCGAGCAGCACCTCGACCTGGTCGCCGACGGCCTCGGCGACCGCCGGCAGGGCGCGGATGGGGGCGGGGGTGCCGTCGAGGTTGTTGCCGCCGTGGTTGGACACCGAGATCGCGGTGACGCCGGCGTCGACGGCCTTGCGGGCGTCGTCGACGCGCATGACGCCCTTGAGCATGAACGGCCCGTCCCACTGCGACCGCAGCCAGGCGACGTCCTCCCACGACGGCATCGGCGACTGCATCCACATGCCGTAGGCGCCGAAGAAGGTGGGCGCCTCCTCCCCGGGGGTGGCGACCATGTTGGGCACGGTGAGGTCGGGGATGCGCCCGGTGCGGGCGAAGTCGAGCAGCCAGCGCGGGCGCACGAGCACCTGTGGGGCGTACTTCCGGGCGGCCTCGAAGTCGATCTTCGAGGGGATGAACGGGCTGCCCCAGTCGCGGCCGTAGGCGAACGACCAGTCGAGGGTGGCGATCATGCCGACGGCGCCGGCCCGCCGGGCGCGGTCCATGCGGGCGAGCATCTCGTCGCGGGTGCCCACCCAGTACATCTGGAAGAACGTCTTGGGGTTGGCGGCCACGACCTCCTCGACCGGCTTGCTGGCGAAGGAGGACAGGCCCATCGCCACGCCGCGGGCGGCGGCGGCGCGGGCGACGGCGACCTCGCCGTCGGGGTGCACGGCCTGGACCCCGGTGGGGCTGATCAGCACCGGCATGGACACGTCCTGGCCCATCACCCGGGTGGTCATCTCGCGCGTGTTGGACAGGCCGGCCGTGTGCGGGGCGAAGCCGAGCTCCTCGAAGGCGCGCAGGTTGTCGTCGGTGCTCAGCCCCTTCTCGGAGCCGGCGACCAGCGCGCCGTAGACGCCCTTGGGCAGCCGCCGCTTCGCTCTCCGCTGGGCCTCGGCCACCGTCTCGAACCACGCGTTCGCCACCGTCGTCTCCGTTCGGTCGGACCGCCGGGACCCGCCCGGCTGGCACTGAGTGCCAGCCACCCTATCGGCGCGGACATGACGCAGACCACACCCGGAGACGGCACGACCCCGGAGCGAGGGGCTCCGGGGTCGGGTCGGGAGGTGCGCCGCGGCGGAGCGGCGCGGGAGCTCACCGGCGGGTGGCGAGGGCGGCGATCTCGTGCGCCGACTCCAGCGTCGGGGCGGCGGCGAGGGCGCGGGCGATCTCCCGGTCGTCCCGGCGGCGGGCACGGGCGGCGCGGGCGGAGGTGAGGGCGGTGCGCAGGCGGGTCATGACGGGTCCTCCCCGGTCGTCGGGCGACGGCGCGAGCCGGCGACCCGGCTCCTGCCGGCGGGCCCCCAGTGCGACGCCGATCACGGCTCCGAACTGCTGGGTCTGCATCTCCAACCATCCTCCCGTCACCATGGTTCGTCAAGTGAACCCAGGGTGACCTAGGCTGCAGCCGTGACCGCCGCCCCACCGGAGCCCGACTTCGACCGGGCGCGCTGCTCGGTCGCCGGCACCCTGGCCGTCGTGGGGGAGAAGTGGAGCCTCCTGGTGCTGCGCGAGGCATTCCTCGGCGTCCGCCGCTTCGCCGACCTGCAGCGCGCCCTCGGCGCCCCGAAGGCGGTGCTCACCGACCGGCTGAACCGGCTGGTCGCCGAGGGGCTGCTGGTCCGGGTGCCCTACCGGGCGCCGGGCGAGCGGGAGCGGCACGAGTACCGGCTCACCGACCGGGGCCGCGACCTGCACCCCGCGCTGGTCGCGCTCATGCAGTGGGGCGACCGGTGGCTGGCCGGCGACGGCGCCCCGCCGCTCGCGCTCACCCACCGCGACTGCGGCGCGCCGGTCGCGCTCGGGCTGCGCTGCGCGGCCGGCCACGACGTCGGCGGCCCGCGCGAGGTGACCGCGACCCCCACCGGGCGGCCCGCTGAGACGCCGGACACACCCGCGGGCTAGCGTCGGCGGCGCCCGCTGCGCCGTGACCAGGGAGGCCGTCCTGCCCAACACCGAGATCCCCGGCGGCGGAAGCACGCCGCGGCTGCGGGCCCACCTCGCCGTGCCTCCCGTGGGCGAGGGGCCCTGGCCCGGGGTGGTCGTCGTCCACGAGGTCTTCGGGCTGACCGACGACGTCCGCCAGCACGCCGACCGGCTGGCCGCGGCCGGCTACCTCGCCGTCGCCCCCGACCTCTTCTCCGCCGGCGGGGCGGTGCGCTGCCTGCGCTCGACGTTCCGGTCGCTCGCCCGCGGCGAGGGGCCGGCCTTCGGCGACCTGGAGGCCGCGCGGCGGCTGCTCGCCGGGCGCGACGACTGCACCGGCCGGGTCGGCGTCCTCGGCTTCTGCATGGGCGGGCGGTTCGCGCTCTACGGCGCCACCCGCGGCTTCGACGTCTCCGCGCCCAACTACGGGCCGCTGCCGGCCGACCTGGAGCGGGTGCTGCGCGGCGCCTGCCCGGTGGTGGCCAGCTACGGCCGTCGCGACGTGGCGCTGCGCGGCGCGGCCGGGCGGCTGGAGGCGGCGCTCGACGCGGCCGGCGTCGAGCACGACGTCGTGGAGTACCCCGACGCCGGGCACTCCTTCCTCAACCGGCACGACGTCGGGCCGTTCTCCGTGCTGGAGCGGATCGCCGGCCTGTCGTTCCACCAGCCCTCGGCCGAGGACGCCTGGGGGCGGATCCTGCGCTTCTTCGACCGGCACCTGCGGGTCGCGGCGTGAGCGACCGCGGCACCGGCCCGCTGGCGGGACTGCGCGTCGTCGAGCTCGGCGGCATCGGCCCGGGGCCGCACGCGGCGATGGTGCTGGCCGACCTCGGCGCCGACGTCGTCCGGGTGGAGCGGCCCTCCGGCGGCCTGTCCGTGGGCGCCGGCGGCCGCGACGTGGTGCTGCGCGGCCGGCGCTCCGTCGCCGCCGACGTCAAGACGCCCGAGGGCCGGGAGCTGGTGCTCGGCCTGGTGGACCGCGCCGACGTGCTGCTCGACGTCTTCCGGCCGGGGGTGGCCGAGCGGCTGGGCCTGGGCCCCGACGACTGCCTGGCCCGCAACCCCGGGCTGGTGGTCGCGCGGATGACCGGCTGGGGGCAGGACGGCCCGTGGGCCGACCGGGTCGGCCACGACGTCAACTACCTGGGCCTGACCGGCACGCTCGCCGCGCTGGCCCGCCAGGGCGAGTCGCCGCGGTTCCCGATGAACCTGGTCGCCGACTACGGCGGCGGGTCGATGCTGCTGCTGGTCGGTGTGCTGGCCGCGCTGCACGAGCGGTCGAGGTCGGGCCGCGGGCAGGTGGTCGACGCCGCGATGGTCGACGGCGTGGCGCTGCTGTCGCAGCTCATGTGGTCGCTGCGCGGCCAGGGGGCGTGGTCGGACCGGCCGGGCACCAACCTGCTCGACGGCGGCGCGCCCTTCTACGACGTCTACCGCTGCGCCGACGGCGGCCACGTGGCGGTCGGCGCGCTCGAGCCGCAGTTCTACGCGGCGCTGCTCGCGGGGCTGGGCCTGCCCGCCGAGGAGCTGCCCCCGCAGATGGACCGGGCCGGCTGGCCGCGGCTGCGGGCGCTGTTCGCCGGGGCGTTCGCCAGCCGGCCGCGCGCGCACTGGGAGGCGGTGTTCGACGGCACCGACGCCTGCGTCACCCCGGTGCTCGACCCGGCCGAGGCCGCCGGGCACCCGCACCTGGCCGCCCGCGGCACGCTCGTCGAGGTCGACGGCGTGCTGCAGGCCGCGCCCGCGCCGCGGTTCTCCCGGACGCCGGCCGGCCCGCCCGCGCCGGCACCGGCCGGCCCGGCCGACGCGCGGGCCGTGCTGGAGGAGTGGTCGCGCCCCCGCTGACCGGGAGCGCAGGAGCCGCGGCCCGCCGCGGAGGAAGGGGCCCCGTCCCGTGACCGAGCCCGTACTGGTGGAGCGCCGCGGCGCCGTCCAGGTCATCACGATCAACCGCCCCGAGGCGAAGAACGCCCTCGACGGCGCGGTGGCGCAGGCCGTCGCGGCCGCCGTCGACGAGCTCGACGGCTCCGACGAGCTGCGCGCCGGCGTGCTCACCGGCGCCGGCGGCACCTTCTCGGCCGGCATGGACCTCAAGGCGTTCCTGCGCGGCGAGCGGCCCGCGATCGAGGGCCGGGGGCTGTGCGGGATCACCCAGACGCCGCCCCGCAAGCCGCTGGTGGCCGCGGTCGAGGGCTGGGCGCTGGCCGGCGGGTTCGAGCTGGTGCTCGCCTGCGACCTCGTCGTCGCCGGCCGCTCGGCCCGCTTCGGCGTGCCCGAGGTGACCCGGTCGCTGGTGGCCGCGGCCGGCGCGGCGCTGTTCCTGCCGCGCCGGGTCCCGTACGCGGTGGCGATGGAGATGCTGCTGACCGGCCGGCCGATCGACGCCGAGCGGGCCGCCGCCGTCGGCCTGGTGAACCGGGTCGTCGACGAGGGCGGGGCGCTCGACGCCGCCGTCGAGCTGGCCGAGGTCGTGGCGGCCAACGGGCCGCTGGCGGTGGCGGCCACCAAGCAGATCGCGCGGCACACCGCCGACTGGACCGCCGAGGAGGGCTGGGCGCGGCAGCAGGAGCTGATCGAGCCGGTGTTCTCCTCCGAGGACGCCCGCGAGGGCGCCACCGCCTTCGCCGAGCGCCGCGCGCCGGTCTGGCGCGGACGCTGACACACCTCGGCGGCGGGTTACTGTGCCGGGAGCCACAGCTGGTCGAGGGGAGCAACGATGCGTGATGCGGTGATCGTCGAGGCGGTGCGCACGCCGGTGGGCAAGCGCAACGGCGGGCTGTCGGGAGTGCACCCGGTCGACCTGTCGGCGCACGTGCTGACCTCGCTGGTGCAGCGGGCGGGCCTCGACCCGGCCGAGGTGGACGACGTCATCTGGGGGTGCGTGTCCCAGGTCGGGGAGCAGACCTTCGACATCGCGCGGACCGCGGTGCTGGCCGCCGGCTGGCCGGAGTCGGTGACCGGCGTGACGGTCGACCGGCAGTGCGGCTCCTCGCAGCAGTCGGTGCACTTCGCCGCCGCCGGGCTGGTCGCGGGCCAGTACGACGTCGTCGTCGCCGGTGGCGTGGAGTCGATGTCGCGGGTGCCGATGGGCACCGCCCGGGCCGGCGCCGACCCCTTCGGCGAGGGGTTCCGCACGCGCTACGGCGGCGTGCAGATCAACCAGGGGCTGGGCGCGGAGACCATCGCCGAGCGGTGGGGCCTGTCGCGCCAGCAGTGCGACGAGTTCTCCGTGGCCTCGCACGAGAAGGCCGCCGCCGCCCGCGCGGAGGGCCGCTTCGACGCCCAGATCGCCCCGGTGACCACCCCCGACGGCACGGTCGTCAGCCAGGACGAGGGCATCCGCGAGTCCACCGTGGAGAAGCTCGGCACGCTCAAGACGGTGTTCAGGCCCGAGGACGGCGTGATCACCGCCGGCAACTCCTCGCAGATCTCCGACGGCTCGGCCGCGCTGCTGATGACCACCTCGGAGAAGGCCGCCGAGCTGGGCCTGACCCCCATCGCGCGGGTGCACACCGCGGTGCTGGCCGGCGCCGACCCGGTGGTCATGCTCACCGCGCCGATCCCGGCCACGCAGAAGGCGCTGGCGAAGTCGGGGTTGTCCATCGACGAGATCGGCGCGTTCGAGGTCAACGAGGCCTTCGCCCCGGTGCCGCTGGCGTGGCTGGCCGACCTCGGCGGTGACGCCAAGGCGCTCAACCCCAACGGCGGCGCGATCGCGCTGGGTCACCCGCTCGGTGGCTCCGGCGCGCGGATCATGACCACGCTCGTGCACCACATGCGCGACAACGGCATCCGCTACGGCCTGCAGACCATGTGCGAGGGCGGCGGCCAGGCCAACGCCACCATCCTCGAGCTGCTCTGACCCGCGGCCCCGGGCCGCCCCGCACAGGCGGCCCGGGGACCCGGATACGGTCGCGCGTCGTGCAGCAGCCAGCAGACGGCCCCACGGTCACCGACGTCCTCACGCTCGAGGAGGTCGACCGGGACCTCTACCGCAGCCTGCTGGTGTTCGCCGACCCGTTCCCGCTCTACGGCGGCCAGGTCGCCGCGCAGGCGCTGCTGGCCGCCGGGCGCACCGTCGCGCCCGACCGGCTGCCCCACTCGCTGCACGGCTACTTCCTGCGCGCCGGCGACGCCGCCCGGCCCACCGTCTTCCGGGTCGAGCGCGACCGGGACGGCGGCTCGTTCTCCGCCCGCCGGGTGGTGGCCGTCCAGGGAGGTGAGGTGGTGCTGTCGATGTCGGCGTCGTTCCAGGCGCCGACCGCCGGTCCCGACCGCCAGGTGTCCGCGGCGCCGTCGGCCGAGGCGCCGGAGGACTGCCCGCCGGTCACGCTGCCCCGGCTGTTCACCATGGAGAGCCGCCGGCCGGCCCAGCCGTACGCGGGCACGACCTGGCCGACGCGCTTCTGGTCCCGGGCCACGGTGCCGCTGCCCGACGACCCGCTGCTGCACGCCTGCGTGCTCACCTACCTCTCCGACATCGGCACCGGCCTGTCCGCGCTGCCCGAGGACGAGGCGGCGCCCGGCCCGACGCTGGACCACGCGCTGTGGTTCCACCGGCCCGCCCGCCTCGACGAGTGGGTGCTGGTGGACCTGGTGCCGGCGACCGTCTCCGCCGGGCGCGGCTGGTACACCGGCTCGATCACCACCCGGGACGGCGTGCTGGCCGCCAGCCTCACCCAGGAGACGCTGTTCCGTCCGGGCCGCAACCCGTTCCGTCCCGGCTCGGGCTGAGCGGGACGGAGCCCGCCCGTGTGCCGGGCGGGACGATCGGCGAGGATGGTGTGCCGGCGAGGCGGAAGGACGGACACGTGGCGAAGCACCGGGCAGCAGAGAGCGACCCCACCGACTTCGACGCGGCGACGGCCGCGCTGACCGACGTCACGGGCGACTACACCATCGACGTGGCGCACACCCGGATCGGCATCCGGGCGCGGCACGCGATGGTGACGACCGTCCGCGGCGCGTTCACCGACTTCTCCGGCGAGGCGCACCTCGACGTGCAGAAGCCGGGGGCCAGCAGCGTGTCGATCCGGATCAGGACCGCGAGCATCGACACCGGCCAGGCCGACCGGGACGCGCACCTGCGCTCGCCGGACTTCCTCGACGTCGAGCGGTTCCCGGAGATGGTGTTCACCTCCACCGACGTCGAGCAGACCGACGACGACACCTACGAGGTGACCGGCGACCTCACCATCCGCGACGTCACCCGCCCGGTGACCGTCGAGTTCGCCATGACCGGCTCGGCGAAGGACCCCTTCGGCAACACCCGGGTCGGCTTCGAGGGCGCGCTGGCCATCAAGCGCAGCGAGTGGGGGCTGACCTGGAACACGGCGCTGGAGACGGGCGGGTGGCTCGTCAGCGACCGCATCCAGGTCGAGTTCGACGTCTCGGTGATCCGCAGCGCCTGACGTCCGGCACTACCGGACGACGTCGTAGCGGACGCAGGCGAACTCGCCGTTCTGGGCGACCTCGCGCACCCGCAGCTCCACGTGCGCCGGCAGCAGCGGCATCCCGGCGCCGAGGGTGACCGGCGCGATCGCGACGACCACCTCGTCGAGCAGGCCCGCCCCGGCCAGCTGGGCGGCGACCGGCCCGCCGCCGACCACCCACACGTCGAGGTCCCCGGCGGCGGCCGTCATCTCGGCGTGCAGCGCCCGCAGCTCCTCGGCGGTGTCGGCGGCGGCGAACCGGATGTCGGCGCCCTCGTAGGGGGTCAGCTGCCGGTGCGTGAGCACCCAGGCCGGCTGGGTGTAGCTCCACGCGTCGGGGCCGCCGTTGTCCCGGACCCACTGGTAGGTGCTCGCCCCCATGACGAGGGCCCCGAGCGACTTCTCGAAGGTGGCGAAGCCCATCGGGCCCTCCTGGTCGCTCTCCCGGGACAGCAGCCAGTCCAGCGAGTGGCCCGGCCCGGCGATGAAGCCGTCGAGCGTGGTGGCGGTGTAGTAGACGGTGCGGGTCATCGGTCCCTCCTGGACAGCCACTCGATGGGGTCGCCGGCGTCGACGGCGACGCCGGCCGCGCGCAGCCAGTGCCGGGCCAGCAGCCGGCGGTGCGCGGAGAACGTGAGCACGTGCGCCACGACGCTGCCGAGCACGAAGCTCTCCGGCGGCTCGCACAGCGCGTCGACCAGCCGGTCGTTCCAGGCGCCGCGGCGGGCGACGTCGCGGACGACGGCCAGCCAGCGGGGGGCGACCGCGTCGTGCCGCTCGAGCAGCGCGGCCGCGTCGTCGGCGCCGCGCACCGGGTGGTCGGCCCCCTCGACGGAGGCGACCCAGACCTCGAGGGTCCAGACCAGCGTGTCCAGGACGGCGGCCAGCGTCTCCTCGGGGCCGTCCCACACCAGCACGGTCAGCCCGGGGGCGCGGACCCGGCGGTACTCGTCGTCGGGCAGCCCCTTGGCCAGCTCCAGCAGGGCGCGGGTGTCCTCGACGCCGTGGTGCACCATCAGCGCGGTCACCTCGTCGCCGCCGCGGCGCACCGGCTCGTCGCTGACCCACAGCGACGACGGCGGGTGGAAGTGCAGGCCGTTCGGGGCGGGCAGCCAGTGCGCGTCGCGCCCCCCGGTCGCCGGGGCGGGGGAGCCGGGCGTGCGGCCGTAGGCGCGGGCGAAGGCGCGGCTGAATCCCTCCACCGACTCGTACCCGGCGGCGAAGGCGACGTCGGTGACCGAGGCACCCTGGCGCAGCTGCCACGCAGCGCGCTCCAGGACCACCCGGCGGCGCAGCGCCACCGGCGACTCCCCGGCGCCCCCCGACACCTGCCGGCTGAAGTGGAACGGCGAGGCGTAGGCGTCGCCGGCCATGTCCGACAGCGTCCGGTTGTCCTCGTCGAGGACGGCGTCGAGCAGTTCGCGGAGGCGGTCGCGGCCCGGTGGTGTCACGCCGTCGAGTCTGGCGACCGCGACGGTCCGGGCGCCCGACCGTTCTTGCGCTGTGTCAGCCGGCGGCCCAGGCGCGCTGCACCGACGCCCGGCAGCGGCCGGGGTCGTCGCCGGCGGCGGTGAGCAGCGCGACGGCGGTGCCGGTGGCCAGGGGCGCGAGGCCGTCGGCCGGCAGCACGCCCTGGACGACGAGGGAGACCAGCCCGTGCCCCGCGGCCCAGTACTGGGTGGCGAGGGCGCGCGGGTCGGTCGTCGCGGCGAGGCGCCCCTCGTCGCGCGCGCGGGCGACGGCGTCGACGAGCCGGTCGAAGGTGGCGTCGGCGGCCGGGGCGTCGGCCAGGTCGGCCCGGGCGTCGAACATCGCCCGGTACAGCTCCGGTGCGTCCAGGGCGTTGCGTGCGTAGGCCACGCCGAGGGCGACCAGGTCGTGCACCGGGTCGGCGGTGCGCGGGACGGCCGCCAGCCGCGCGGCCAGCCGGGTGAAGCCCTCCTGCCGGACGGCGCTCCACAGTCCCGGCATGCCGCCGAAGTGGGTGTAGACGGCCATCGTCGAGGCGCCGGTGCCCTCGACCAGGGCGCGCAGCGTCACCGGCTCGCGGTCGGCGAGCATCCGCGCCGCCCGCTCGACGAGACGGGTGCGCACGGCCGGGTCGGGTCGTCGGGGCACTGGACGATTATGACATAGCAGCGCTATGTTATGGCTCCCGTCACTCCCGAGGAGGAGCCATGACCGTCGAGCTCATCGACCCGCCCGGCCTTCCCGTCCCCGGCGTCTACCGGCAGGTGGCCGTCGCCCGCGGCAGCCGCACGGTGTACCTGGCCGGCCAGGTGGCGCGGACCGCCACGGGCGAGCCGGTCGGCCCCGGCGACCTCGCCGCGCAGGTCGAGCAGGCCTATCTCAACGTGGCCACCGCGCTCGACGCCGTCGGCGGCAGCTTCGACGACGTCGCGAAGCTGACCCTCTACCTCGTCGACTGGCACCCCTCGAAGCTGGCCGCGCTCGGCGAGGGCGTGGGTCGCGCGCAGGAGCGGCTGGGGTGCGACCTGACCCGGCCGGTGACCCTCCTGCCGGTGGCCGCGCTCGCCGAGCCGGACCTGCTCGTCGAGGTCGACGCCACCGCCGTGCTGGACTGAGCCGCCCGGGACGCACGGCGCGCGGGCCGCGGCGCGCGGGCCGGCGGGTGTCGGTCGCGCACGACCGGGTAGGGCACCTCGTCGTGCCACCCCGCGCCGCGACCGACGTCCCCCGCACCTCGCCCGCCGAGGGGGAGGAGTACCGCCCCGACCCGAAGCGGTGGAGCGCGCTGTCGGTCACCCTCGTCGTCGGCTTCATGAGCCTGCTCGACGTGAGCATCGTGTCGGTGGCGCTGCCCTCGCTGCAGCGCGACCTCGGCGCCACCCCGGCCACCGTGCAGTGGGTGGTCTCCGGGTACGCGCTGACCTTCGGGCTGATGCTCGTCCCCGCCGGCCGGCTGGGCGACGCGTTCGGCCGGCGGCGGCTGTTCCTCGCCGGGCTGGCCGCCTTCGTGGTCTCCAGCGCCGCGGCGGGGGCGGCGCCGTCGGTGGGCTGGCTGGTCGCCGCCCGGCTGGTGCAGGGCCTGGCCGCCGGGTGCCTCGCGCCGCAGAACTCCGCGTTCATCCAGCAGCTGTTCCGCGGCGCCGAGCGCGGCCGCGCGTTCGGCATGTTCGGTGCCACGGTCGGCATCTCCACCGCCGTCGGCCCGGTCGCCGGCGGGGCGATCCTGGGCCTGGCCTCGGGGCCGGACGGGTGGCGGTGGCTGTTCTACGTCAACGTGCCCATCGGCGTGGTCGCCTTCCTGCTGGCGCTGCGGCTGCTGCCGCGCGGCGGGTCGGGCGGCCGCGGCCGCATCGACGTCGTCGGCGTGCTGCTGCTCGGCGCCGGAGCGCTGGCGGTGCTGTTCCCGCTGGTGCAGGCGGAGGCCGGGGGGCTGTCCCGGCTGTGGTGGCTGTTCGTCGTCGGGGCGCTGCTGCTCACGGTGTTCGCCGCCTGGGAGCGCCGGGTGGTCGCCCGCGACGGGCAGCCGGTGTTCGACCCCCGGCTGGTCACCCGGACCCGGGGGTACGGCATCGGCGCGGCGCTGGGCACGGTGTACTTCGTCGGCTTCAGCGGCATCTGGCTGGTCTTCGCGCTGTTCTTCCAGACCGGCCTGGGCTACACGCCGCTGCAGTCGGGGCTGGCGGTCACGCCGTTCGCGCTCGGCTCGGCGGGCTCGGCCATCGTCGCGGGCCGGCTGGTGGAGCGCTACGGGCGGCGGCTGACGGTGTTCGGCCTGGTCGGCGTCATGGTCGGGCTCACCGCGGCCGCGGTCGTGCTGCTGCTGGTGCCGCCGTCGGCGGCCGGCTGGGCGGTCGCCCCGGCGCTGCTGGTCGGCGGCCTCGGCGGCGGGTTCGTCATCTCGCCCAACATCACGATGACGCTGCGCGACGTGCCGGTGGCCATGGCCGGCTCGGCCGGCGGCGGGCTGCAGACCGCGCAGCGCTTCGGCGCGGCCGTCGGCACCGCGGCGCTGCCCGGCCTCTTCTACCTGGTGCTCTCGGCCACCGGCGACGACTACCCGGTGGCCGCAGCGGCGGGCCTGTGCGTGTCGGTCCTGGGCGCCGCCGCCGCGCTGGCGCTCGGCGTGGTCGACCTGCGCCGCAACCGCGCCGAGGAGCGCGACGGCGCCGACCACGTCGCGGACGACGGCGGCCCGGTGCCCGACGAGCGGCACGGGCCCGACGGCGTGCACAGCCACGGGCACGCCTGGCACGGCTGACCTGCGCCCGCCTCCCGCGCCCCGCAGGATCGGGGCATGACGGACCTGACGGTGGCGGTGCTCGGCACGGGGACGATGGGCGCCGGGATGGTGTCCTCGCTGCGGCGGGCCGGCCTGCCCGTGCGGATGTGGAACCGCGACCCGGCCAAGGCGCGGGCGCTCACCGACACCGGCGCCGAGGCGTTCGGCACGCCGGCCGAGGCGGCCGACGGCGCCGACGTCGTGCTCACCATGCTGATCGACGCCGACGCGGTGCTCGACGTCGTCGTGCAGGCCGCGCCCGCCGCCGGGACGACGTGGCTGCAGACGTCGACCGTCGGTGTCGAGGGCGCCGACCGCACCGTCGCGGCCGCCCGGGAGCTCGGCCTCGTGCTCGTCGACTGCCCGGTGCTCGGCACCAGGGAGCCCGCCGCGAAGGGTGCGCTCACCCTGCTGGCCAGCGGGCCGGAGGACGCACGCGAGCGGCTGGCTCCCGTGTTCGACGCGCTCGGCTCGAAGACCGTCTGGCTCGGGGCGGCCGGCGCCGGCAGCCGGCTGAAGCTGGCCTGCAACTCGTGGCTGTTCATGCTCACCACCGGCGCCGCGCAGGCCATCGCCCTCTCCCGCGGCCTGGGCGTGGACCCGCAGCGCTTCCTCGACGCCATCGCGGGCGGGCCGGTCGACTCGCCCTACGCCCACCTCAAGGGCGGCCTGATGCTCTCCGGCGAGTACCCGCCGAGCTTCGCCCTCCCCGGCGCCACCAAGGACGCCCGGCTGATCCGCGACGCGCTGCGCGGCGCCGGCGTCGCCGACCGGCTCACCGCCGCGGTGCTGGCGACGATGGAGGCCGCCGCGGAGCGGGTGGCCGACCCGGGCGCGGTGGACCTGGCCGCGGTCGTCGAGGGCCTGCGCGGCTGACGGTGTCGCGGGCTCAGACCGGCGGGAACTGCCCGGTCTGCACCACGTCGGCCGCCACGTCGCGCACCTTGGTGTTGGTCTGGTTCGACACCCGGGTCAGCGCCTCGAAGGCCTGCGCCGCGGTCAGCCGGAAGCGCTCCATGAGGATGCCCTTGGCCTGGTCGATCACCGCCCGCGAGTCCAGCGCCAGCTGCAGGTGCCCGGCCAGCTGGGCGGTCCGCCCGTGGAGCACCGCGTTGCCCACGGTGACGGCGGCGTGCGCGGCGAACCGCTCGGCCCGCTCCCGCAGCCCGGCGTCGGGCCGCAGGGGCGGCTGCAGGTAGAGGTTGAGCCCGCCGGGCACCGTCCGGCCGGCGGGGAAGCCCGCCGAGACCAGCCCCCGGCGGTCGGCGGACACCGCCGCCCGCGCCAGCTCGGGCCAGCGCCGCTCGGACACCGCGTCGGGCAGCACCCGCAGCCCGCCCGTGGTGGCCGCCTCCAGGCACGCCCCCCGCCCGGCGCGGTACTGCACCGCGTCGAGGTCGGCGGCCACCTGGGCGCTGGTCCCCACCGTGCTCGCGCCGTCGGGGCCCACGACGGTCACCGAGACCGCCGGCAGGCCGCCCAGCGCCTCGGTGGCCAGGCCGGCCACCTGCTCGAGCACCAGCGGCAGCGGCCGGTCCACGGGCACCAGGCCGAGGTCGAGGAGGACGCCGGACAGCCGGCCGTCCGCGGGGTTCACGCGAGTCACTCCGAGCAGGCGGTGCCGACAGCGGGAGCCGGCGGTGGACACCGGGGCCCCGGCTGCTGCAGGACCCTCGGACGGCGGGGCGAGGCCCCGGAGCGCCGGCTGTGTGACGCGTGGGGGAGACGATACGCCGTCGTCCCGAACCGGCCGGCGACACGGCCGTCGCGCGTGGCGGCGCCCGCCGCGGGTAGGGCAGCGCCGTGGCGGACACCCAGGACGGACCCGAGCTGCACCCGGTCACCCGCGAGCTGGCGGAGGGCCCCAACTACGCGGCGATCAGCACCCTGCTGCCCAGCGGGCGCATCCAGACGCAGTACATCTGGGTGGGCACCGACGGGCAGCGGGTCTACGTCAACACCGAGACCGGACGGCGCAAGTTCGAGAACCTGCAGCGCGACGCCCGCGTGACGCTGGCGATCCGCGACGAGGCCAACCCCTACCGCTTCGCCGAGGTGCGCGGCCGGGTGGCCGAGACGTCCACCGGCCCGGAGGCGCGCGCGCAGATCGACGAGCTGTCGCAGAAGTACGACGGGCGGCCCTACCCGGCGGAGAACATCACCACCGAGCGGGTGACGATCTGGATCGAGCCCGAGCGGCAGGTCGTCTCCGGCTGACGGCGGCTACCGGTCCCCGTAGCGGGCGGCGAACTCGCCCGGCGTCATGCCGGTCACCCGGGCGAAGTCGCGGGTGAGGTGCGGCTGGTCGGCGTAGCCGAGCTCGGCGGCCACCCGGGCCACCGTCGTCGTCCGCTCGCGCAGCCGGCCGGCCGCCTCCTGCAGGCGGCGGCGCTGCACCAGCCACTTCGGCGTCAGGCCCAGCCGCCGCGACACCAGCCGCTGCAGCGCGCGCTCCGACAGCCCCGTCTCGGCGCACAGCTGGTCGACGCGGGTGAGGTCCGGCCGCGACTCCACCAGCGCCACGACGCGGTCGACGAGCCGGCCCTCGTCGTCGACGGGCAGGAAGCGGGCCAGCATGTCCTCGTAGACGGCCATCGCGGCGGCGTGCGCACCGGGCGCGGACGGGTCGCCGGCCATCGCCGCGCGCACCCCCGCGGTCAGCCGCGCGCCGTCGTCCCCGAGCACCTCGGCGACGTCGACGTGCCGGTCGGTGTGGGGCGCCACCGGGCCGCCTGCCACCAGCGCGCCGGCGGCAGGGGTGAGCATCACCCCGACCGCCCAGCCCTCGCCGACCAGCGTCGTCGTGGACAGGCCCGGCACCACGCCGTAGAAGCGGGCGTAGTCGGGGGAGACGACCACCAGGCAGGCCGGGTACTGCAGCACCCGCTGCACCGACTCCCGCCCCGGCGGCACCGACCACACCGGGATCCAGAACCGCTGCACCAGCGGGGCCAGCGGCCCGGTCACCTCGTAGCGGTGGACGACGGCGGTCGCGTCGCGCGGGTCGCGCAGGTGCGCCCGCTCGACGGCGTCGCGGCGGACCGGGACGGGGGACGGGGCGGTGTCGGGTTCCATCACGAGCCAGGCTGCCGCACGAGGCCGGCCCGGCGGCACGGACACGCGCCGGTGGACGCCGACCGGCAAGCGCGGGTCCCGGCGCTGCCCGGCCGCCGCGCCTGACTCCCGCACCCACCGGGTAGCCGGGGGACGTGCACACCGCCAGCACCGACCCCGCCGACGGCCCCCGCGAGGGCCGGCTCGAGCTCCGCGACGGCCGCACGCTGGCCTGGGCCGAGTGGGGCGACCCGGACGGCCGGCCGGTGCTCGGCTGCCACGGGTCGCCCAGCTCCCGTTTGGAGCACCACGTGGAGGACCCGGCCGCCTACCGCCGCTGGGGCGTGCGGCTGGTCGTCCCCGACCGGCCCGGCTTCGGCGTCTCCGACCCGCAGCCGGGCCGGCGGGTGACCGACTGGCCGGCCGACGTCGTCCAGCTGCTCGACACGCTCGGCATCGACCGCACCGCCGTGCTCAGCCTCTCCGGCGGCGCCGCGTACGCGCTGGCCTGCGCGCACGCGCTGCCCGACCGGGTGTCCGCGGTCGGGGTGCTCGGCGGCGCCCCGCCGCCCGACGTCCCGTGGCCGTGGCCGGGCTGGCTGCCGACGTCGGTCCGCGCGGCCGCGCACCGCCCCTCCGCGGCGGCGACGGCGCTGCTGCGGCCGGCGTTCGCGCCGCTGACCGTCCGCCCGCAGCTGCTGCCCCGCTACCTGCAGCTGCGGCTCAACCCGGCCGACCGCCGGGTGCTCGGCCGGCCGGCCGTGCGGCGGGTGCTGGCGCGCACCTTCTCCGAGGGGCTGCGGCAGGGGTCGGGCGCGCTGGCCGAGGACCGGGCGCTGCTGTTCCGGCCGTGGGGCTTTCCGGTGGGCGAGGTGCGCCGGCACGTGCGCATCTGGCACGGCACGCAGGACTGGCAGGTGCCGGTGGCGCTGGGCCGGGTGCTGGCGGCGATGCTGCCCTCGGTGGACGCGCGCTGGTACCCCGGGGAGGGGCACTTCCTCGTGTTCGACCACGCGCGCGACGTCTACCGGGAGCTGCTGTCGTGACTGCCCGGCGGCGGATCGGGTAGCCGGGCGCCATGCCCCCGACCAGCATGGCCCCCGACCAGCGCGGCAGCAGCACCGTGCCCCCGACCTACGTCAACGCCAACCGGCTGTGGGTGGACTCCCGCCTCCGGTACCTCGCCGGCCGCCAGCTCGAGGGGCGCATCCTGGCGCGGCTCGGCGCCCGCGGCACCACGGCCGTCGAGATCGGCACCGGCCGCCGCGGGCTGGGCGCGCGGGTGGCCGTCGAGCAGTTCGGCGCCACCGAGGTGACCGCCTTCGACCTGCACCCGGCGTCGGTCGGCCGGGCCCGGATGCGCTGCGCCGACCTCGCCGACCGGGTGACCTTCCGGGTCGGCGACGCCACCGCGCTCCCGGTGGACGACGGCAGCGTCGACCTCGTCGTGGACTTCCACGCGCTGCACCACATCCCCGACTGGCGGGCCGCCGTCGCCGAGGCCGCCCGGGTGCTGCGGCCCGGCGGCCTCCTGGCCCTCACCGAGATGACCGCCCGCTTCGTCGACGCGCCGTGGCTGCGGGCGGTCTCCCGCCACCCGGCCGACCGGTTCTCCACCGACGAGCTGGTCGCCGAGCTGGGCCGCGCGGGCCTCGACGTCCCCGCGAAGAGGCTGCGGCGGGCGGCCGGCGACCGCTGGGTGCAGGCCGTCGCCACCCGCAGGTGAGCCCGGGGGCCGCCGTCCGCGGAGCCCTGGCGCTGCTGCGCCGGCACGCCGGGCGGGTCTACGCCGTCTCGCTCGCGGTCACGCTGGTCAACACCGTGCCCGACGTGCTGCGCCAGCTGCTGGTGGTCGACGACCCGAGCGTGGGCCACGCGCTGCTGTCCGACGTCGTCGGCTTCACCACCGGCCTGGTCGCCCAGCTGTGGCTCACCGGCGCGCTCTCCGGCCTGCCCGCCGACGGCCGGGTGCGGCCGCGCGGCGCGCTGGGCCGGGGGACGGCGACGGCGCTGCGGGCGGTGCGCACCTCCCCGGCCGCGGTGCTCGCCGGCGTCGTCCTCGGCGGCGCCGTCTCGGCGCTCGTGACGATCCCGCCGTCGGTGGCGGCGCTCGGGGTGGACGGCGTCGTCGGCCCGCTGGACGCCCCGTCGGCGGCGGCGTTCACCGTCGCCACCGTCAGCGACGTCGTGGCCAGCGCGCTGACGCTGCCCTTCCTCGCGCTGGTGCTGGTGCTGGTCGCCGGTTCGACCAGGCACTTCGCGGGCAAGGGCGGCGGGTGAGCAGCCTGAGCAGCAGGGACTGGGACGTCACCCGGAAGACCGTCGGGTCGCTGTCGATGTGGATCGGGAGCGCGGCGCTGTTCGCGCCGCGCTGGATCGCCGGCGCGCTGGGGGTGCGGCCCGACGCCGCCCGCGGCGACGTCGCGCTGCCGCTGCTGGTCCGGCTCGCGGCCGCCCGCAACATCGCCATGGGCGCGGCGCTGCTGGTGACGCCGCCGCCGCAGGCGCGCCGCACCACCGAGGTGGCGCTGCTGCTCACCGCCCTCGACGCCGCCGCGGTGTGGACCTCCCGCGCCGAGGGCGACGTGGCCCGCCGCAGCGCCGTCCTGTCGGGGATCGTGCTGGCGGTGGCCTCCTACGGCACCGCCCGCTGGCACCGCCGCTGAGTCAGCGCCAGGCGAAGACCGGCTGCTCGAGGTGCGCGACGCGGGTGGTCTCCCCGCGGCAGGCCAGCCGGCAGAACTGGTGGACCACCGCCGCCGTCGGGGCGTGCACCCACCCGCCGAGCAGCGGCAGCCGGATGACCGGGGCGTCGGACTCAGGGATCGGCACCAGCTGCGGCTCGACGTCGAGGTCGGCGACCGGCACCTGGTAGGCGGCGGCCACCTCGGCCTCGGCCGGCGCGAGCTCGCCGGTGGCGCCGGCCCAGACCACCACCGGCGTCATCACGTAGCCCGAGCGGGTCACGTAGTCGTCGAGCAGGCCCAGGACGTCCCCGGGTCCGCGGTGCAGCCCGACCTCCTCGGCCAGCTCGCGCAGCGCCGCCTCCACCGGGCCCTCGCCGGGGTCGAGCCGCCCGCCCGGCAGCGCCCACTGGCCGGCGTGCGTCCGCAGCCCGGCCGCCCGGAGGGTGACCAGCAGGGCGGGCACGTCGTCGGTGCAGGTGACGCAGACGGCCACGGCGGCCTGGCGCAGGTCGGGCCGGTCGGCCGCGCGGCGCGGGAACGCCCGCAGCCGCGCGGCCGTCGTCTCCCGGTCGGGGGTGCTCAGAGCCAGCCGCGCCGGGCGCCGAGCTGGCGGACCGCCGCGTCGAGCTGCGCGGCCACCGCGGACACGTCGGTGTCGGAGTGGCGCAGCTGCAGCCGGGCGCCGACGTCGCGGCCCTCGGTGAACAGCCCGCCGCGCCGGTCGACCTCCAGCACGAGCTCCACGCCGTGCGGGCCGGCCAGGAAGGTCACCTCCAGCTCGTTGACCCGCCCGCGCAGCGACGACGGCGGGGCGAACTCGACCTCCTGGTAGAAGGGCAGGTCACTGCCGGCCAGCCGGCCCTTCTCCACGTCGGCGCCGCGGAAGGCGAAGCCCAGGCCGGACAGCGCCGCGATGACCGTGCGCTGCACCGGCAGCGGCTCGACGACGACCGCGTCGAGGTCGCCGGGGTCGCTGCCGCCGGGGATGTCGACCCGGGTGCGCAGGCCGATCGAGACCCCGCGCAGCGTCCACCCGTCGACGGCGGTGAACGGGCACTGCCAGGGCACGGGGAAGCTGAACGGGACGGCCGCCCTGACGCCCGGCTCGATCCGGCCGGCGCCGGCCACCACGGCGGTGCCGAAGACGACGTCCTCGCGCCACTCGTGGTCGCCGCTCTCCACCTCGACCCGCGCCTGCAGCGACACCCGGCACTCGGCGATGTCCTGGGCGACCTGGCCGCCGGTGAGGTGCACCGTGCCGGTGACGGTGCCGCCGGGTGTGGTGACGGGGGAGTCGAGGACGGTGTCGACGCTGGCGTTGCCGGCGCCGAGCTTCGCCATCAGGTTGCGGAAGGCCATGGGGGGAGTGCTCCGTTCGGTTCGGGGACGGCGGGCACTCTGGCACCACGCGCGGGGGACGGGGAGGGTTCCGCGCGCGGTCCCGGCCCTCGGTGCACCCGCAGGGTCAGCAGCGCGACGTCGTCGGCCCGCTGGGGGGCGAGCCGGGCGAGCAGCGCGTCGCAGACCTCCTCCGCCGGCAGCTGCGCGAGGTCGCCGGCCGCCGCGAGCAGCCGGTCGAGGCCGGCGTCGAGGTCGGCGTCGCGGCGCTCGACGAGCCCGTCGGTGTAGAGGACGACGGTCGTCCCGGGCGTCAGCGTCTCCACGCTGTCGTGCCGGGCCCTGGTGGGGTCCACTCCGAGCAGCAGGTCGGGGCGGCGGTCGAGCAGCCGGGGCGGGCCGCCCGGCGGCACCACCAGCGGGGGCAGGTGCCCGGCGCTGGACCAGGTGAGGGTCCGCGCGCCGGCGGGGTCGTCCGCAGGCGCCGGGCCGACGGTGGCGAGGACGGCGGTGGCCAGGGTCGCCGTCCCGTACCCGCTCAGTGCCCGGTCGAGGGTGGCGAGCACCCGCGACGGCGGCCCGCCGACGGCCGCCGCGATGCCGCGGAGCACGTTGCGCACCTGGCCCATGACCGCGGCGGCGAGCCGGTCGTGGCCGGTGACGTCGCCGATGACGACCGTGGTGGCCTCGCCCGAGGCGAAGGCGTCGTACCAGTCGCCGCCGACCTGCGCCTCGACCGCGGCCGGGCGGTAGCGGACCGCGAGGTCGAGCGCCGGCCGGCGCGGCGGCTCGGTGAGCATCGAGCGCTGCAGCGTCTCGGCCAGGCTGCGGGTGGCCGAGGCGACCCGCCGCTCGTCCTCCAGGCGGGTCACCCGTTCCAGGGCCTGCACGGTCTGCACGGCGAGCGCCTCGAGCACCCGGACGTCGTGGTCCTCGAACGCCCGGGTACCCGGCCAGCCGACGACGAGCGAGCCGAGCAGCCGCTCGCCGGAGCGCAGGGGCAGCGCCGCCCAGGACCGCAGTCCGGGAGCCGGCGGCGGCTGCGCGCCGGCCTCGCCGACCAGGACCACCCGCCCCCGGGCGGCGACGGCCGCCGGGTGCTGTCCGTCGGCGGCCGCCCCGCGGACCACCGGCGCACCGGACGCGGTGAGCACCAGCTCCCCGCCGCGCGGCCCGGGCAGCGCGAGGGCGAGCAGGGACGCACCCAGCGCAGCGCCGCCGTGCTCGCCGAGCAGGTCGACCAGGTGGCGGCGGTCCTCGGCGGCGGCGAGGGCGGAGACGATGGCGGCCAGGCCGGCGAGCGACTGGGCGGTGCGCCGCTGCCGGGCCCCGAGCGCGCGCAGCTCGGCGACGGCGTCCTCCAGCTCCCGGGTGCGACGGAACAGGTCGGCCTCGACGTCGGCCACGCGGCGCTGCTCCCGGTCGGTCTCGCCGCGCGCCTCGTCCCGCAGCCGCACGTAGTCGGTGATGTCCTCCGTGCGGTGCACCAGGAGGACGACGCGGCCGTCGTCGTCGAGGACCGGCACGTGCACGGGGCTCCAGTACCGCTCCTCGAACGTGCCGTCGGGCCGCGGGATGTCGTACTCCTGGATCGGCATCACCACCGGCCGGCCGGTGTCCCGTGCCTCCTCCAGCGTCGTCCGCAGGTTGACCAGCCCGTCGGCCCCCGGGTCGTCGGGCGGCATGGGGAAGACGTCGAACAGCAACCGGCCGACGGTGTCCTCGTGCGTCATCCCGGCCGCCTGGAGCAGCGCCCGGTTCGCCCGCACGATCACCAGGTCCGGGGTGAGCAACACCAGCGGCACCGGCGCCACGTCGAACACCCGTTCCCAGTCAGGCACCGGCAGCTCGCTCACGATCTCCCCCTGCCCAGGTCCGGCCACCCGGACACGCCGAGATGGTTGGACGTCCTACTAAATCCCGCCTACCGTGCAGCCATGGCCTCCGCGGAGCTGCACGTGCCCGTCCACCCCGTCCGCTTCGTCACCGCAGCGAGCCTGTTCGACGGGCACGACGCGGCGATCAACGTCATGCGGCGGCTGCTGCAGAGCCAGGGCGCCGAGGTGGTGCACCTCGGGCACGACCGCAGCGTCGACGCCGTCGTGCGGGCCGCGCTGGAGGAGGACGTCCAGGGCGTCGCCATCTCCTCCTACCAGGGCGGGCACGTCGAGTACTTCGGCTACCTGGTCGACCGGCTGGCGGACGTCGGCGCCTCGCACGTCCGCGTCTTCGGCGGCGGCGGAGGCGTGATCGTGCCCGAGGAGATCGCTCTCCTCGCACGTCGAGGAGTGCGCGTCTTCAGCCCCGAGGACGGCGCCCGCCTCGGCCTGCCCGGGATGATCAACGAGCTGATCCGCACCTGCGACGTCGACCTGACTACCGACCGGCCCGACGCCGACGCGCTGCTCACCGGCGACCCGCGGGCGCTGGCCCGGGCGATCACCGTGCTCGAGGCCGGTGCCGACGAGGCGCTGGCCGCCCGCGTCCGGGAGGCCGCCGCGGCGCGCACCGTGCCGGTGCTGGGCATCACCGGCACCGGGGGCTCGGGCAAGTCCTCGCTCACCGACGAGCTGCTGCGCCGGCTGCGCCGCGACCAGGAGGACAAGCTCCGCGTCGCCGTCCTCGCCATCGACCCGACCCGCCGGCGCGGCGGCGGCGCGCTGCTCGGCGACCGGATCCGGATGAACGCGCTGGAGTCCGGCGAGGGCTCGCACACCTTCTTCCGGTCGATGGCCACCCGCACCGCCGGCGCGCAGGTGCCCGAGCACCTCGACGACGTGCTCGCCGCGGTCAAGGCCGCCGGCTTCGACCTCGTGGTCGTGGAGACGCCGGGCATCGGGCAGGGCGACGCGGCGATCGTGCCGTTCAGCGACGTCTCGCTCTACGTCATGACGCCGGAGTTCGGCGCGGCCAGCCAGCTCGAGAAGATCGACATGCTCGACCTCGCCGACGTCGTGGCGATCAACAAGTTCGAGCGCCGGGGTGCGGAGGACGCGCGCCGCGACGTCGCCCGGCAGATGGTGCGCAACCGCGAGGCGTTCGGCCAGCCGTGGGAGCAGATGCCGGTGTTCGGCACCAGCGCCGCCCGCTTCGACGACGACGGCGTCACCGCGCTGTACCAGGAGCTGCTGGGCCTGCTGGTCGAGAAGGGGTTGCCCGCCGGCGCGGGGGTGCTGCCGCGGGTCGACGTGCGCGCCTCGACCGGGCTGTCCAGCGTCGTGCCCTCGTCGCGGGCCCGGTACCTGGCCGACGTCGCCGAGGCGGTGCGCGGCCACCACCGGGTCACCGAGGAGCAGGCCGCCCTCGTCCGCCGCCGTCAGCACCTCACCACCGCGGCCGAGGTGCTCGACGGGGACGCGGCCGAGGCGGCGCGCGCGGCGGCGGAGGCCGCCGACCGCGAGCTGCTGCCCGAGGTGCGCACGCTGCTGGAGGAGTGGCCCGCGCGGGTGGAGCAGTACTCGGGCGACGAGTACGTCTACACGGTGCGCGGCAAGGAGATCCGCACGCCGCTGACCCGCGAGACGCTGTCGGGCACGAAGGTCCCGCGGGTGGCGCTGCCGCGCACCACCGACCAGGCCGACCTGCTGCGCTTCCTGCGGCGGGAGAACCTGCCCGGCGCCTTCCCGTACACGGCCGGCGTCTTCCCGTTCAAGCGCTCGGGCGAGGCCCCGGCGCGGATGTTCGCCGGCGAGGGCGACGCGTTCCGCACCAACCGCCGGTTCCGGGTGCTGTCGGCGGGCAACGAGGCGACCCGGCTGTCGACGGCGTTCGACTCGGTCACCCTCTACGGCCGCGACCCCGACCCGAGGCCCGACGTCTACGGCAAGGTCGGCACGTCGGGCGTCTCGATCGCCACGCTCGACGACATGCGGGTGCTCTACGACGGGTTCGACCTGTGCGCCCCCACCACGTCGGTGTCGATGACGATCAACGGCCCGGCACCGGCGGTGCTGGCCATGTTCATGAACACCGCGATCGAGCAGCGGCTGGACCGCTTCCGTGCCGACGAGGGCCGCGAGCCCGACGAGGCCGAGGCCGAGGAGATCCGCGCCTGGGTGCTGTCGACCGTCCGCGGCACGGTGCAGGCCGACATCCTCAAGGAGGACCAGGGCCAGAACACCTGCATCTTCTCCACCGAGTTCGCGCTGCGCTGCATGGCCGACATCCAGCAGTGGTTCATCGAGCACCGGGTGCGCAACTTCTACTCCGTGTCGATCTCCGGCTACCACATCGCCGAGGCCGGGGCGAACCCCATCAGCCAGCTGGCCTTCACGCTGGCCAACGGGTTCACCTACGTCGAGGCCTACCTGGCGCGCGGCATGGCGATCGACGACTTCGCGCCCAACCTGAGCTTCTTCTTCAGCAACGGGATGGACGCCGAGTACACGGTGATCGGCCGGGTGGCGCGGCGGATCTGGGCGGTGGCGATGCGCGACCGCTACGGCGCCAACGCCCGCTCGCAGCAGCTGAAGTACCACGTGCAGACGTCGGGCCGGTCGCTGCACGCGCAGGAGATGGACTTCAACGACATCCGCACCACGCTGCAGGCGCTGTGCGCGATCTACGACAACGCCAACTCGCTGCACACCAACGCCTACGACGAGGCGGTGACGACGCCGTCGGAGCACTCGGTGCGCCGCGCGCTGGCCATCCAGATGATCATCGACAAGGAGTGGGGCCTGGCCGGCAACGAGAACCCGCTGCAGGGCTCGGCGATCGTCGACGAGCTCACCGACCTGGTCGAGGAGGCGGTGCTGACCGAGTTCGACCGGATCGCCGAGCGCGGCGGCGTGCTGGGCGCCATGGAGACCGGCTACCAGCGCGGCAGGATCCAGGACGAGTCGATGCTCTACGAGCACCGCAAGCACGACGGGTCGCTGCCGATCGTCGGCGTCAACACCTTCCTCGACCCGCGCTCGCGTACCGAAGCACCCAAGCCGGTGGAGCTGGCCCGGGCGACCGAGGCGGAGAAGCAGTCGCAGCTGCAGCGGCTGGCCGACTTCCAGGCCCGGCACGCCGACGAGGCGCCGGCCGCGCTGGCCCGGCTGCAGGAGGCGGCGACGTCGGGCGGCAACGTGTTCGAGGCGCTGATGGACGCCGTCCGGTCGTGCTCGCTGGGCCAGATCTCGGAGGCCTTCTTCGAGGTGGGCGGCCAGTACCGCCGGAATGTGTGAAGGACCCCCGTGCCCCCCACCGCTCGCAGGCTCACGGCGGGCCCCTGCACGGGGGCCGGGAGAACCGGATGGCGGTCCTGATCGACGACCTCGGTTCCCCGGTCGACCTCCCGCGGCCGCCGCGGCGGGTGGTGTCGCTCGTCCCGTCGCTGACCGAGGCGCTGGCGGCCACCGTGCCCGACCGGCTGGTGGGCGCCACCGACTGGTGCACCCACCCGGCGGACCTCGACGTCGCCCGGGTGCGGGGCACCAAGAACCCCGACCGGGCGGCGATCGCGGCGCTGCGGCCGGACCTCGTCGTCGGCAACCGGGAGGAGAACCGCAAGCTCGACGTCGACCGGCTGCGCGCGGCCGGCGTGCCGGTGTGGGTGACGGTGATCGAGACCGTCGAGGAGGCGCTGGCCTCGATGCGCCGGCTGTTCGCCGAGGTGCTCGACGTGGGGGAGCCCGCCTGGCTCGCGGCTGCCGCCCGCGAGTGGGCCCGCGCGGCGCCCGCGCCGTCCCGCCGGGTGGCCGTGCCGGTGTGGCGCGACCCGTGGATGGTGGTCGGCCCGCGCACCTTCACCGGTGACGTGCTGGCGCGGCTCGGGCTGGTCAACGTGTTCGGGGCGGGGGAGGACCGCTACCCGCACGTCTCCGTCGACGACGTCGCCGCCGCGGCGCCGGACGTCGTGCTGCTGCCCGACGAGCCCTACCTCTTCACCGCCGACGACGGCCCCGAGGCGTTCCCCGGCCTGCGGTCGGTACTGGTGTCCGGGCGGGCGCTGACCTGGTACGGGCCGTCGCTGGCCACCGCCCGCGCGGAGCTGCTCGCGGCGCTGGACGGCTGACGGGTCCGCCGTCCGACGGCTCAGCCGAGGGAGCGGCGCATGAGCACCCGGGGGAAGCCACCGGCGACGGCGTCGGTGTCGGCGGCCTTGGTGAAGCCGGCCGACTCGAACAGCCTCCGCGTCCCGACATAGGCCATCGTGGTGTCGACCCGCTGGTCCCCGCTGTCGGCCGGGTAGCCCTCGACGGCGGGAGCGCCCTGCGACGCCGCGTAGTCGACGGCGCCGCGGACGAGCGCGTGCGCGATGCCCTGCCCGCGGTGGCCGGGGCGCACGCGCACGCACCACAACGACCACACCGGCAGGTCGTCGACGTGCGGGATCTTCGTCGACCGCTCGAAGGGCAGCTCCGCCCGCGGCGCGACGGCAGCCCAGCCGACCACCTCACCGCCGTCGTAGGCGAGCACACCCGGGGCGACCGGACGGCGGGTCAGCTCGTGGACGTACTCGCGGCGGGCCGTCCCCACCAGCTCGCGGTTGGTGCGCGAGTCGACCCGGTGGCTGAGGCACCAGCAGACGGTGGAGTCCGGGTTCTTCGGCCCGAGAACCGTGGCGACGTCGTCGAAGAGCTCCTCCGTGGCCGGCCGGACCTCGATGCCCATCCGGACACGCTAGCGGCGAGAGCCGTTCGTGGACCGGTCGCCCGGCCGGCGGTGTGCGGCTCACGCGGGTGCCGGGCGGAGCCGCTGCGCCGGCGCCGCGTGGTCACGATGACGGCCAGGAGGAGCACCAGGCCGGTGACCAGGCGGAGCCACCCGATGGCGGTCGCCTCGCGGGCGACGGGATCTCGTCGCTGTCCGGGGGTAGGTGACCATCCGGACCCCGTTGGCGTACGTCCCCCGCTCGGCGGTCTCGATGCCGCGGGCGGCGATCCCCCCGACCCACGCGTCGAGGTCGTCGGCGAACAGCGTGTGCACCGCGTGGCCGGCGTGCGCGGGCCGCAGGTCGGTGTCCAGGTACCGGTGCTCGGCGAGCTCCCACACGGCCTCGACGCCGTCGGGCAGGGAAGCGGGTGTCGCGCCGAGCAGCCGCTCGTACCAGGCCGGCGCCCGCTCGTGGTCGCTCACCGGGATGCCCGCGAAGAGATCGACCGCCACGGCGGGAGGCTGGTCCGGGTCGCTCCCCTCCGGGGCGAGCGGACCACCGGCCGGGTCACGACGTCCCCGGGTCACCCGACCGTGTCGCGCATCCCGGGCGGCTGATCACCGGTCCGCCGGCGTCGGGACGGCGACGCGGCGCTCCGCTCCCCGGTGACACGAACCTGTAAGTCCGCTATGAACCACCTGGGAGTCCGCTGGGGGACAAGGAGCAGTCGTGAAGACACGCAGTGCCGTACTCCACACGCAGCCCGGCCGGTACGAGGCCACCGAGGTCGACCTCGACGACCCCCGCGAGGGCGAGCTGCTCGTCAAGATGGCCGCCGTCGGGCTGTGCCACACCGACGACCACGACGTCCCGCCGGGGTCCGCCCCGCCGCTCCGGCTGCCCCTCGCCGGTGGCCACGAGGGCGCCGGCGTCGTGGTCGGCGTAGGCCCCCACACGCCCGGGTGGGCCGAGGGCGACCACGTGGTGCTCAGCTTCGTCGCGGTGTGCGGCAAGTGCCGGATGTGCTCCACCGGCCGGCAGAACCTCTGCGACCTCGGCGCGCGCCTGTTCAGCGGCGCCCGGATCGAGGACCCGACCAGCTTCCGGATGTCCTACCAGGGCAGGCCCGTGGGTCAGGCCTACGGCCTGGCCGCGCTGAGCGAGCACACCGTCGTCGACGCCCGGTCGGCGGTCAAGATCGACCCGCGCGTGCCGCTGGACAAGGCCGCGCTCGTCGGCTGCGGCGTCCCCACCGGGTGGGGGTCGGTCACCCACATGTCCGACGCGCGGGCCGGCGACGTCGTCATCGTCATGGGCGTCGGCGGGGTCGGCATCAACAGCGTGCAGGCCGCGCACGCCATCGGCGCCCGGGCGGTCATCGCCGTCGACCCGGTCGAGTTCAAGCGGCAGTGCGCCGAGCGGCTGGGCGCGACGCACAGTGCGGCCACCATGGGCGAGGCCACCGAGATCGCCCGCTCCCTGACCGACGGCCAGGGCGCCGACGCGGCCGTCGTGGCGGTCGGCACCGTCACCGGCGAGCACATCGCCGAGGCGGTGGCCTCGATCCGCAAGGCCGGCACGGTGGTGCTCACCGGCACCGGGAGCATGCGGAACGGCGGCGGCATCCCGATCAACAACACCATGTTCACGGTCTTCCAGAAGCGGCTGCAGGGTGCGCTGTTCGGCGGCTGCAACCCGCGGTGGGACATCCCCAGCCTGCTGGCCCAGTACCAGGCGGGCACGCTCAAGCTCGACGAGCTCGTGACGCGGACCTACACGCTCGACCAGGTCGCCGACGGCTTCGACGACATGAAGGCGGGCCGGAACATCCGCGGGCTGGTCCTCTTCGACTGATCCGCCCCGCCCGGGTCGTCCCGCCGCACGGGGGACGGGACGACCCGGGCCGGACCCGTGCCACCATGCGCCATGAGCAGCAGCGACGTCGCCGTCGAGGTCAGCGCCCTGGCGATCAACGTCGTGGTCCCCGAGGACCTGCGCTGGACCGACACCCGGCGCGGCGAGGAGTTCCTGCTGACCACGCTCAACGTCCGCCTGCTGCCCGACGGGCGCCTCGCGGCGAAGGCCTACGGCCGGCCCACCGCGGGCGGGCGCGGCGCCTACGTCTCCTTCCCCGTCCCCGACCGGGAGGAGCTGGCGGCGCTGGTGTCCGGGGCCGCCGACCGCGCCGCGCAGCTCTGGTCGGCCCACCGCGGCCCCGGCTGAGGCCGCGGTCGCCCACAGCGCCGGCCGTCCACCGGCGGTCGTCAGCGCGCGCGGTCGTAGACGGCGCAGTGCGCCCCGGTGTCGGAGACGGTGCTGCCGGTGAGCGCCCAGCGGGCGGCCGACGGGCCGTCGCCGAACAGCCGCGGGCCGTCGCCGACCACCTCGGGGCACCAGACGACGGCCAGCCGGTCGAGGGCGTCGACGGCCAGCAGCCGGGTGACGACGCTCCCGCCGAGGACCAGGACGTCGTCCCCGCGGCGGCGGCGCAGGTGGGAGGCGACCTGGGACGGGTCGACCTCGAGCACCCAGGTGTTGTCCCACCCCGGCTCGGTCATCGTGGTGGAGAACACGATCTTCTCCACCTGCTCCAGCCAGCTCGCGAACGCGCGGTCGCGGGCGTCGGCGGCGTCGTCGCGGGCCACCGCCGGCCAGGACTCCCGGGCGCGCACGAAGTCGCCCTCGCCCAGCAGCGCGGTCGTTGCCGCGGCGTGCAGCCGCTCCCGGTGCTCGCGGACGGCGTCGCTGCCCAGGTGCGGCACCGCCCAGGCCGGGGCGTCGGAGGCGCCGGCGAGGCGCCCGTCCAGGGTCGCGAGGACGCTGCCGACCAGGGTCCTGCCGCCGTCTGCTCCGGGCACGCGGCCATCAGACCAGCGCGGGCCCGGCGGCACCAGCCGGTCGCGGCCCCGCCGTGGGCAGGATGGGCGGCATGCCGCGGCTGCTCGTCGTCCACCACACGCCCTCGCCGAACCTGCAGGCGGTGCTGGAGGCGGTCCGCGAGGGCGTGGCGATGGTGGAGGAGGCCGAGCTGACCGAGCGCCCCGCGCTGTCGGCCGGCGCGGCCGACCTGCTCGCCGCCGACGGCGTGCTGCTCGGCACCCCGGCCAACATCGGCTACATGAGCGGCGCGCTCAAGCACTTCTTCGACACCGTCTACTACCCCTGCCTGGACGCCACCGTGGGCCTGCCCTTCGGCGTCTACGTGCACGGCGGCGACGACACCGCCGGCGCGCTCAGGGCCATCGGCACGGTCACCGGCGCGCTGCGGTGGAGGCAGGTCGCCGCACCGCTGAGCCTCACCGGCGCGCCGAGCAGGGCGGACCTCGAGGCCGTCCGCGAACTCGCCGCGACGGTCGCCGTCAGCCTCTAGCCTCCACGGGGTGAGCACGCGCCTGGTCGTCATCGGAGGGGACGCCGCGGGTGGCAGCGCGGCGTCGCAGGCGAAGAAGCGGCGGCCCGACCTCGACGTCGTCGTGTTCGAGCGCGGCCGGGCGACGTCGTACTCCGCCTGCGGCATCCCCTACTGGATCGCCGGCACCGTGGAGCGCGAGGCGCAGCTGGTCGCCCGCACGCCCGAGCAGCACCGCGCCGCCGGCCTCGACGTCCGGATGCGCACCGAGGTGGTCGGCATCGACACCGACAAGGGGATCGTGCACTGGCACGACCTGGAGACCGGCGCCGAGGGCACCGAGCCCTATGACGACCTCGTCTACGCGACCGGCAGCGTGCCGATGCGCCCGCCGGTGGAGGGCATCGACGCGCAGGGCGTGTACGGGGTGCAGGTGCTCGACGACGGCGTGGCGCTGCGCGCCGAGCTCGACAGCGGGCGGGTGGAGCGGGTGGTCGTCGTCGGCGGCGGCTACATCGGGCTGGAGATCGCCGAGGCCTGCCGGATCCGCGGGCTGGCGGTCACCGTCGTCGACCTGTCGGCCACGCCGGTGGGCACCTTCGACCCCGACGTCGGCGCGATCATCGCCGAGGCGGTCCGCTGCGAGGGCATCGAGCTGGTGCTCAGCGACGGCGTCGCGGCCATCGACGTCGGCCCCGACGGCCGGGCCCGCGCGGTGGTGACCCAGAGCGGCCGCGAGCTGCCCGCCGACCTCGTCGTCCTCGGCCTGGGGGTGCGGCCGAACGTGCGGCTGGCCCGGGAGGCCGGCATCCCGCTGGGCACCTCGGGCGGCATCGCCGTCGACCAGCGGATGCGCACCCAGGTGCCCGGGGTGTGGGCGGCCGGCGACTGCGTCGAGTCGGTGCACCGCCTGTCCAGGCAGCGGGTGGTCGTCGCGCTCGGCACCCACGCCAACAAGCAGGGCCGGGTGGCCGGCATCAACATCGGCGGCGGGTACGCCACCTTCCCCGGCGTCATCGGGACGGCGATCACCAAGATCTGCGCCACCGAGGCCGCCCGCACCGGGCTGTCGGAGGCCGAGGCGGAGGCGGCCGGGTACTCCTTCGTCACCGCGGCGGTGGACTCGACGACCAAGGCCGGCTACTTCCCGGGCGCCAGCCCGATCCGCGTCAAGATGATCGCCGAGCGCCGCAGCGGCCGGCTGCTCGGCGCCCAGGTGGTCGGCGAGGAGGGCGCGGCCAAGCGGGTCGACGCGCTGGCGATCGCCATCTGGAACGAGATGACCGTCGACGAGGTGCTCTCCCTCGACCTGTCCTACGCCCCGCCGTTCGCGCCGGTGTGGGACCCGGTGCTCATCGCCGCCCGCAAGGCGTTCGAGGCGGTCGAGGCCGACACCCGCGGCTGACCGGTCACCGCAGCGCCGCGCCCATCCGCTCGACGACCCGTTCGAGCACCGGCGCCGGCGTGGCGAAGTTCAGCCGCACCGCGCCCCGGCCGGCCGCGCCGCACCGCCCGCCGTCGACCACCGCGACCCCGGCCCGCTCCAGCAGCAGGTCCCCCGGCCCGTCCACGTCCCACCGCTCGAGCCAGGCCAGGTAGGTGCCCTCCGGCGGGGTGTACCGGACGCCGGGCAGGTGCGCGGCGACGAGGTCGGCGAGCAGCCGGCGGTGCCCGTCGAGGACGACGAGCAGCTCGTCGAGCCAGGCTCCGCCGTCGGTGTAGGCCGCGGTGTTGGCGACGGCGCCCAGCGTCGAGGCGCCGTGCTCGACCGGGTGGCCCACCTCCGCCCACAGCGCCGCGTCGGCCTCGTCCGTCAGCACCAGCTGCGCGCACTTGAGCCCGGGCAGGTCCCAGGCCTTGGACGCCGACGTCGCCGTCACCGCCTGCCGGGCGGGCACCTCGCCCAGCGACGCGTAGGGCACGTGCCGGTGCCCCGGGTACACCAGCGGCGCGTGGATCTCGTCGGCGAACACCCGCCCGCCGTGCCGGTCGACCACCTCGGCGACGGCCAGCATCTCCGCCGGCTCGAGCACCCGGCCGATCGGGTTGTGCGGGTTGCACAGCACCAGCAGGTGCCCGCCCGCGGCGAAGGCGGCGTCGAGCGCGTCGAGGTCGTAGACGAACCGGTCGCCGTCGCGGGCCATCGGCACCTCGACCACCTCGCGGCCCAGCGCCGGCGGCACCTCCAGGAACGGCATGTAGGCCGGGGTGGGCAGCACGACCGGCGAGCCGGGCCGGGAGAGGTGCGTGATCGCGGCGGACAGGCCGGCCAGCACGTCGGGCAGCGGCCGCACCCGCTCCGGCGGCACCGCCCAGCCGTGCCGGTCGAGCAGGAAGCCGGCGGTGGCCCGCGCCATGTCCGCGGCCAGCCAGTCGGGCAGGTAGCCGAGCAGGCCGCGGTCGACCGCCTCGTGCAGCGCCCGGGTCACCGCCGGCGCCGTCCCCAGGTCGGACTCGGCCACCCACGCGCCGAGCGCGCCGGGGTGACGGGTCCACTTCAGCCCACCGCGTGCCCGCAGTCGCTCGATGAGGTCGTCGGCCACGTGCCGATCCTGCCCGGCTGCGACGATCCGGGCATGGCGCTGCTCGTGGTGGTCAACCGGTCGGCCGGCACGGCGGACGACGAGGCGCTGGACACCGCGCTCGACGTCCTCCGCGACGACACGGACGTCGAGGTGGCCGCCACCGCCGACGCCGCCGAGCTCGACCGGGTGCTGGCCGGTCTCGACGGCCGCCGGCCGGTGGTGGCCGGCGGCGACGGGTCGCTGCACGCCGCGGTGGCCGCGCTCGACCGCGCCGGTGCCCTCGACCGGCCCCTCGGGGTGCTGCCCCTCGGGACGGGCAACGACCTCGCGCGGGCGCTCGGCCTGCCGCTGGACCCGGCCGCGGCCGCCCGGGTGGTGCTCGGCGGGACGGCGCGGCCGCTGGACCTGCTGCGCGACGACGCCGGCGGCATCGTGGTCAACGCGGTGCACGCCGGGGTCGGCGCCGACGCGGGGGAGCGCGCCCACCGGCTCAAGGACACCCTCGGCGCGGTCGCCTACCCCGTCGGCGCCGCCGTCGCCGGCGTCACCACCCCCGGCTGGCGGCTGCGGGTGGAGGTCGACGGCACGGCCGTGGCCGACGGCGGCACCCCCGTGCTGATGGCCGGGGTGTGCAACGGGCCGACGATCGGCGGGGGCACCGCGCTGGCCCCCGACGCCCGCCCGGACGACGGCCTGGCCGACGTCGTCGTCGTCACCGCGACCGGCCCGGCGGCGCGGGCGGCGTTCGCCGCGGCGCTGGCCACCGGGCGGCACGCCGGGCGCGAGGACGTCGTGGTCGTCCGCGGGCGGGAGGTGGCGCTGTCCGGCGAGCCGGTCGGGCTCGACGCCGACGGCGAGCTGCAGGACCCGGTGACCGCGCGGACCTGGCGCGTGCAGCCGGCCGCCTGGTCGGTGCTGGTCCCCTCAGCTCCCGGCCGGTGACCAGCCCAGCAGCGGGCCCAGCCGGGTGGCGGTGTCGGTGAGGATCTGCTCGTAGTCGGCCTCGGCGAAGCTGAACGGCAGCGCGAAGACGACCTCGGTGACCTCGCGGAAGCCGGCGTGCGCGTAGAGCGCCTCGGCGACCTGCTCGGAGGTGCCCACCAGGTCGGGGGCGAACAGCAGCCGGCCCGGGCCCTGCGGGACGCCGACCCGCGGGGCCCGCGCCGCGGCGTAGGCGGCGTAGCGCTCCCGCTGGTCGGGCGTCGCGGTGTCGGTGGGCACGACCACCAGGCCCTGCGACACCCGCCCGGCGCCCCCCGCCGCCCGGTAGGAGCGGATCTGCCCGGCCTGGATCTCCGCGAAGTCGGTGCTGCCGCCCTCGGCGCGCACCACGCTGCTGGTCAGCAGGTTCATCCCCGCCCGCCCGGCCCACTCCGCCGAGCGGGTGCTGCCGGCGCCGTACCAGAGCCGCGCGCGCAGTCCGGGGGAGTGCGGCTGCACCCGGTCCGACCACTCCTCGACCAGGCCCTCGCGGCCGGAGAAGGACGCCGCGGGCTCCCCGGCGACCAGCCGCAGCAGCCGCTCGACGCGGGTGTGGGTGAGGTCCTCGGCGTCGGCGGTGTCGGGGTAGAGCGCGGCCTTGACGTCGTCCCAGTGCATCGGCGGGCCGATGCTGACGCCGGGCTGCAGCCGGCCGCCGGAGAGGACGTCGACGGTGGCGAGGTCCTCCGCCAGCCGCAGCGGGTTCTCCCAGCCCAGCGGGGTGACCGCGGTGCCCAGCGCGATCCGCGAGGTCCGCTGGGTGGCGGCGGCGAGGACGGCGACGGGCGAGGAGATGCCGTACTGCAGGTGCCGGTGCCGCAGCCACGCGCTGTCGAACCCGAGCCGCTCGCCGAGCTCGACCATCCGCAGCGTGGCCTCGTGGCCGGCGCGCGGGTCGGCCGGGTCGAACGTGCCGATGGTGAGGAAGCCGAGCTGCTCGAGCGGGGTGCCGGGGGCGGGCATGGGTGCGATCGTGCCCGGCCCCTGACCCGTCCACGCGTGCCCGGGGTCAGGAGGCGGGCGTCACCCGGAGGGCGAGGAGCGCGACGTCGTCGTCGGTGGACCCGGGCACGCCCGTGAGCAGCCGGTCGAGCAGGTCGTCGAGCGACCCGGGGTCGTCCCCGGCGAGCGCCCCGGCGAGCCGGGCGATGCCGCTGTCGAGGTCGGTGCGGCGCCGCTCGACCAGCCCGTCGGTGTAGAGCAGCACGGTGCTGCCGGGCGCCAGGCGGGTGCGGTGGGTGGCGCGCGGGCGGTCGGGGTCCAGGCCCACCAGCAGGTCGGGGGGAGAGGCGAGCACCTCGACGGTGCCGTCGGGATGGCGCAGCAGCGGCGGCGGGTGGCCGGCGTTGCTCCACGCCAGCACGCGACCGCCGCCGTCGCCGGGGTCCACGCGGGCCACCACGGCGGTGGCCAGCGCGCCCACCCGGAGCCCGGCCACCGCGGCGTCGAGGCGGCCGAGGGCGCGCTCGGGCGGCTCCCCGGACTCGAAGGCGAAGCCGCGCAGCATCGACCGCAGCTGGCCCATGGTCGCCGCGGCGCGGACGTCGTGGCCGGTGACGTCACCGATGACCAGCACCGGGGCGCCGGCGGAGTCCTCGAAGGCGTCCCACCAGTCGCCGCCCACCTGCGCGCCGGCGCTGCTGGGCAGGTAGCGGGCGGCCAGCTCCAGCCCGGGCGGGGCGGGCAGCTCGCCGAGCAGGGCCCGCTGCAGGGTGGTGGCGACCGACTCCTGCTCGGCCAGCAGCACCGCGCGGGCCACGGCCTGGGCGGTGTACCGGGCGAGGGCCAGGACGAGGCCCTCCTCGGTGGGGGTGAACGCCCGCGGCGCGTCCCAGACCAGGCTCAGCGTGCCGGGCACGTCGCCGGCCACCGGCAGCGGCAGGTGCGCCGACGCCTCGAAGGGCACCGGACCCCCGGCCGCGGACGAGGCCGCAGGGAAGCGCGCCAGCGTGGTGGCGGCGTCGGGCAGGAAGAGCGGGCGGCCGGCCGCCAGCGCCGCCGACGGCGGGTGGTCGGTCCCGAGCGGCAGCGACGGCCACTCGCCGGCCTCGTCGTCCCGCCGGCCCGCGGCGGGCACCAGCTGCAGCCGGCGGGTGCGCGGGTCGACCAGCCCGAGGTAGCTCCGCGAGGTGCCGAGGACCTCCGTGGCGGCCGACGTGACGGCGGCGGCGACGTCGGGGAGGGTGACGGCGTCGGCCAGGGACTCGGCGAACCGCAGCAGCAGGCGGTTCTGCTCGCCGGCCTGCTCCGCGGCCCGGCGCGCCGTCTCGGCGTCCCGGGTGGCGGCGCGCAGCCGGAGCTCCGAGGTGGCGAGCCCGGCGACCTGGGTGAGCACGGCGACGTCGGTGTCGGTCCACTCGCGCGGCCGGCCGTCGATGGCGCAGACCGCGCCGACGACCTCGCCGTCGGGGCCGAGCAGCGGCACGCCGCAGTAGGCGATCACGCCGAGGTCGCCGACGGCGCCGTTGTCGGCCAGCACCTCCACCTGGCGGGCGTCGCTGACCACCAGCGGCTGCGCACTGTGCCGCACGTACTGGCAGAACGAGTGCGACAGCGGGGTGCGCCGGAGGGTCTGCCACGGCAGCGGCAGGCCGACCGCGCCGGGGAAGACCTGCTCGTCGGGCTCGACCAGGGTCACCAGGGCGGTGGGGACGTCGAGCAGGGTACGGACCAGCGCGACGAGCCGGTCGAAGTCGGCGTCGGCGATCACCGGGTCGTCGGCCGGCCCGTCCGTGCTGGTCACCGGCACCACGGTAGCCGGGGGCGGGGACGGTCCCGCTCAGCGCGGCAGGCGGCCCAGCAAGTGGAACTCCGGGTTGGGCGGGATCGCGGCGAAGTGCGCCAGCCGGTTGGACAGCGCGAAGAAGGCGGTGATGGCGCCGACGTCCCACACGTCGTCCTCGGTCAGGCCGTGCGCCCGCAGCCGGTCGAGGTCCTCGGGGGTGACCGCGGCGGGGTCGGTGGCCAGCCGGACGGCGACGTCGAGCACCGCGCGCTGGCGGTCGTCGAGCGGGGCCTTGCGCCAGTCGACGGCGACCAGGTCGGCCAGGAGCGGGTCGCGCATCCGGATGCGCGCGATGGCCCCGTGCGCGACGACGCAGTACGCGCAGTCGTTGGCCGCGCTGGTGGCGACCACGATCAGCTCGCGCTCGCCGGTGGACAGGCCGGGGGTGTCCTTGTCCATCAGCGCGTCGTGCATCGCGAAGAAGGCGCGGGCCTCGTCGGGGCGCCAGGCCAGCGCGGCGAACACGTGGGGCAGGAAGCCCGAGCGCTCCTGCACGTCGGCGTAGCGCTCGGCGAGGTCGGCGGGCAGGCCCGCGGGGTCGGCGACGGGGAACCGGCTGATCGGGGTGTCGGTGCTCACGCCGCCCAGCCTGCCCCGCGGCGGCCGCGCGTGCGGTCCCCGGTCGGCTGCCGGCCCGTCGGCGGCGGTCAGCCGGTGACGACGACGCGGTCGCGGCCCTCGCGCTTGGCCCGGTACAGCCGGGCGTCGGCGCGGCCGAGGAGCTGGGCGGCCGTGCGGTCGGCGACCTCGGCGGTGCTCGCGGCGCCGATGCTCACCGTCACCGGCAGCGCGCCGGTCAGCGGCTCCCACGGGTGTGCGGCGACCGCGGCGCGGACCACCTCGAGGTGGCGGGCCACCGCGCCGGCGTCCGGGCCGGGCAGCACCAGGACGAACTCCTCGCCGCCGAGCCGGGCGGCGAAGGAGCCGGGACCCGGCGCGCCGGTCTCC
Source organism: Geodermatophilus tzadiensis (assembly GCF_003002915.1). Taxonomy (GTDB): domain Bacteria; phylum Actinomycetota; class Actinomycetes; order Mycobacteriales; family Geodermatophilaceae; genus Geodermatophilus; species Geodermatophilus tzadiensis. The sequence continues at coordinate 80,019 of NZ_PVTG01000004.1, forward strand.
TGCAGCAGCCCGGCGACGACCCGCAGCACCTCGTCGCCCACCGCGTGCGAGCAGGTGTCGTTGACGGTCTTGAAGTGGTCGAGGTCGACGAGCGCCACCCACACCAGCTCCGCGCCGGGCGCGTCGAGCAGGCGGGGCAGCTCCTCGTCGACGTGGCGGCGGTTGTACAGGCCGGTCAGCGGGTCGCGCAGCGACAGCTCGCGCCAGCGGCGGCTCTGCCGGCGGGCCTCCGTCGTCTCGTACATCGCCTGCAGGGTGCGGGCGCGGGCGTCGCGCTGGGCCGACTGCAGCTCGGTCAGCTCGGCGACGTGGCGCTTGTGCTCGGCGTAGGCGGCGCGGAAGTCACCGGCGGCGGCGTGCAGCTCGGCCTGCTCCGCCCGGGCGCGCACCCGGATCGCGGTCAGCCCGTGCCGCCGGCAGCGGCGCACGCACTCGACCAGCGTGCGCTGCGCGGCGTCGACCGCACCCCGGCGGCGCTGCACCTCGGCGAGGGTGAGCAGGAAGTCGGCGCCGGCGTCGCCGTCCGCGGAGGCGCCGAGCACCTCGGGGGCCAGCCCGGGCAGCAGCACGGCCTCGGCCTCGTCGAACCGGCCCAGACCCATGAGCGCGCGGGCGACGGTGTCGAGCCCGCCCACGTCGAGGGGCGTGCCGTGCGCGGCGGCCAGCGCCTGCATCCGGGTGCTGGCCGCCAGCGCGTCCTCGAACCGGCCGGCGAGCTGGTCGGTGTAGGCGCGGTTGTTGAGCACCCGGACCTGGCGGTCGACGTCACCGAGCTCCTCGGCCAGCCGCAGCACCGCGTCGTAGCGCTCCGGGGCGGCCGGGTCGCGGGACAGGCCCAGGACGTCGGCCAGCCGGACGAGGTGGTCGACGCGCAGCGCCGGCAGCGCGTCGTCGGCCAGCAGGTCGACGGCGGACACGGCGTGCTCGAGCGCGCCGGAGAGGTCGCCGAGCTCCTGGAAGACGGCGGTGAGCACGAAGGAGGCGCGGGCCAGCAGGTGACGGGAGTGCGCCTCGGTGGCCCAGCGGTGCACGTCCTGGGCGATCCGGCCGGCCTCGTCGACCGCGCCGCGGCGGCGCAGCAGGTCCGCGCGCACCAGCCGGGCGCGCTGCTCGAGGTCGGTGCGCCCGAGGGAGGCGGCGGTGGCGACCGCCGCCTCGGCGCGGGCGGCGGCCTCCGACGAGTCGAAGCGGGACAGCGTCTCGAGCTCGTCGAGGGTGGCTCCCAGCTGCGCGAGGACGCCCGACCCCGGGTCGGGACCCACCTCCGGCCGGACGGCGAGACTGGTCACGCAGCCGTCTTCGGCGCCGGGCGTCCCGTGCCGCAGGGGGTCGGGGGGCGGACCACCCGGACGGGTGACCGGACCGGGCTCAGCCGGCGCCGGGACCGTCGTCGTCGGCCGGGTGCCCGGTGAAGGCCGCTCGCGCGTCGGCGCGGGCCGCCTCGGCGGCGTGGGTCGGGTCCTCGCCGGGGTCCGACGCCGGCCCCAGCGCGCGGACCACCTCGTCGGCGTGGGCGTAGTCGGTGCCCGGCGGCACCGTCCGGAGGGCGCGCAGCACCTCGTCGGGGGCACCGTGCCGCTCGGCGGCGGCCAGCAGGGCGTCCTTGTCGGCGGGGTAGTCGACCTCGCCCAGGTGCGCGACGACGTCCTGCGGGGGCACGGCGTGGGCCACGGGGTCTCCTCGGGGCCGGGGACGGGACGCCCCCGGGGCTACCCGCCGTCGGGAGCGGTACGCACCGTCAGCGTCACGCCCTCCGCGAGTCGGTAGGGCGCCGTCGCCACCAGGTCGCCGACCACCCGGCGCAGCCGCGACACCTCCGCCCGCGCGGAGACCACGTGCTGGTCGTCGCCGAACAGGCCGCGGCTCAGCGCCCCGGCGCTCAGGCCGGACCGGCCCGCGTCGGCGACCAGCACCAGCACCTGCGCCTGCCGCCGGGTCAGCCCCGCTGCCCACGGCCGCCCGCCCGCCCGCACCCGCAGCACCGGGGAGCCGGTCAGGTCGACCTCGGCGGTCACCGGCTCGCGGGCGCCGCGCGGGCGGACCAGCCAGCCCTCGCCGAGCCGCTCCGGCGTGCACAGCCCGAGTCCCGCCACGGTCATGACGCGGTCGTCGCGAGGGGCGGCGACCCGCGGCCGGACGGCGACGCCGGAGCTGTGCGCCACCCACCCGTCGTCGTCGACCACGAGCAGCGGCCCCTGCACCCCGGCCAGCACCGGGTCGGCGCTGCGGCGCAGCCGCTCCAGCCGCTGCTCGTGGTGCCACCGCAGCCGCGACTCGGCCAGCCGCACGGAGGTCTCGACCAGCGCCCCGATGGCCGGGTGCAGGGTCAGCGCCGGCCCGCTGACGTCGACGACGCCGAGCAGCTCCCCGGTGACCGGTGAGTGGATCGGCGCGGCGCTGCAGTACCAGGGGTGCTGCGCCTGCTCGAAGTGCTCGGCGGAGAACAGCTGCACCGGTGCGGCCTCGGCCAGCGCCGTCCCGATGGCGTTGGTGCCCACCGCCGCCTCGGTCCAGGTGGCGCCCTCGGCGAAGCCCAGCCGGTCGGCGCGCAGCCGGGTGGCCGCCGCGCCCTCCCGCCACAGCACCACGCCCTCGGCGTCGGTGACCACGACGAGGAAGTGGGAGGCGTCGGCGACGCTGCCCAGCACCTGGCGCAGCTCGCCGATCACCAGCGACAGCGCCGAGCGGCGGCGCCGGGCCTCCACGGCGTCCAGCGGCAGCGGGTCGCGGGGGCCCCTCCGCCCGGGGTCCAGGCCCATGCCCAGCACCCGCGTCCACGACCGCTGCACCACCCGGCGCGGGGCCACCGGCGGGCGGCCGCCGCCGATCACCGCGTCGTGCACCCGGGTGAGGACCCGGGCGTGGGAGGAGAGGTCCGTCCCCGGCGCGACCGCAGACCAGCCGGGCACCTGCACCTCCGCGTGCAATCCGCTGCAACCCTCCCGCCGTCGTCCCGGAGGCGCTGTGCTGCACATCACACCACGTCAGCACGACGGCGAGGAGCCCCCTCCATGACGCAGACCCTCGACGCACCCCCCGGTACGGCGGCCCAGCGGGCCCGGGACTGGTTCGCCGCCCTCGAGGACGCGCTGCGCGCCCGCGACGTCGAGCGCGCCGCCGGCCTGTTCGCCCGCACCAGCTTCTGGCGCGACCTGGTCGCGTTCAGCTGGAACATCACCACCGTCGAGGACCGGGCCGGTGTCACCGACCTGCTCACCGCCACCCTCGACCGCACCGACCCGTCCGGCTTCACCGTGACCGAGGAGCCCGACGAGGCCGACGGCGTCACCACCGCCTGGTTCACCTTCGAGACGGCGGTCGGGCGCGGCCGGGGCCTGGTGCGGCTCGTCGAGGAGGACGGGCAGGCCAGGGCGTGGACGTTCCTCACCACGCTGTACGAGCTCACGGGCCACGAGGAGCCCCGCGGCCGGGCGCGGCCCAAGGGCGCCGAGCACGGCGTCAACCGGGAGCGGCAGACCTGGGCCGAGCGCCGGGCGCGCGAGGACGCCGAGCTCGGCCGCACCACCCAGCCCTTCGTGCTCGTCGTCGGCGGCGGGCAGGGCGGCATCGCGCTGGGCGCGCGGCTGCGGCAGCTCGACGTCCCGGCGCTCGTCGTCGACAAGCACGCCCGGCCCGGCGACCAGTGGCGCAGCCGCTACAAGTCGCTGTGCCTGCACGACCCGGTCTGGTACGACCACCTGCCCTACCTGCCGTTCCCCGACAACTGGCCGGTGTTCGCCCCCAAGGACAAGATCGGCGACTGGCTCGAGTCGTACGTGACGGTCATGGAGGTCCCGTACTGGGGCGGCACCGAGGTGCGCAGCGCCACCTACTCGCCGGACGACGGCGGGTGGACCGTCGAGGTGGTGCGCGACGGCGAGGAGCTCACGCTGCGGCCGCAGCACCTGGTGCTGGCGACCGGGATGAGCGGCAAGCCGAACGTGCCGGTGCTGCCCGGTCAGGACGTGTTCCGCGGCGAGCAGCACCACTCCTCGGCGCACCCCGGCCCCGACGGGTACGCGGGGAAGAAGGTGGTCGTCATCGGCAGCAACAACTCCGCCTTCGACATCTGCGGCGCGCTGTGGGAGCACGGCGCCGACGTGACGATGGTGCAGCGCACCTCGACGCACATCGTCAAGAGCGACAGCCTCATGGAGATCGGGCTCGGCGCGCTCTACAGCGAGGAGGCCGTGGCCAACGGGGTCACCACGGAGAAGGCCGACCTGGTGTTCGCCTCCATCCCGTACAAGATCATGCACGAGTTCCAGATCCCGCTCTACGAGCAGATGAAGGAGCGCGACGCCGACTTCTACCGCCGCATGGAGGACGCCGGCTTCCGGCTGGACTGGGGCGACGACGGCTCGGGCCTGTTCATGAAGTACCTGCGTCGCGGCTCGGGCTACTACATCGACGTGGGCGCGGCCGACCTGGTGGCCAACGGCGACGTGGAACTGGCGCACGGGCAGGTCGACCACCTCACCGAGGACGCCGTCGTCCTCGAGGACGGGACCGAGCTGCCGGCCGACCTCGTCGTCTACGCCACCGGCTACGGGTCGATGAACGGCTGGGCGGCCGACCTGATCAGCCAGGAGGTCGCCGACACGGTGGGCAAGGTGTGGGGCCTGGGGTCGGACACCACCAAGGACCCCGGCCCGTGGGAGGGCGAACAGCGCAACATGTGGAAGCCCACCCAGCAGGAGGCGCTGTGGTTCCACGGCGGCAACCTGCACCAGTCGCGGCACTACTCCCTCTACCTCGCGCTGCAGCTCAAGGCCCGCCACGCCGGCATCCCCACGCCGGTGTACGGCCTGCAGGAGGTGCACCACCTGCGCTGAGCCGACGGTGACCGCCCGCGGCGAGTCGCCCGGCGCCGGGGAGACGTCGCGCTCCCCGGCGCCGGTGCTCCGGCGGCGATACTGTCGCCCGGTCGCCGCCAGCCAGCCGCGGGAGTCGCATGAACCTCGAGAAGGTGGTCTTCGGGTTCTTCGTGGTGCTCGCCGCCACGCTGAACTTCGGCTTCTTCATCGGCGACATCTCCGACCCCGAGCTGCACAACGTCTACGAGCTGTTCGCCGCCGTCGTGGTCAACCTGATCGCCACGGTGCTCAAGTTCGGCGACCGGACGCAGATCGGCGCCGTCCACCTGGCCACCAGCCTGGTGGCCGACCTGCAGCTGATCGCGGCCTCGCTCAGCTGGGCCTGGGCGCAGTACATCTCCAGCGAGGGGCTGACCGCCGGCGCGACGGCCAGCATGGTCTCGCTCTCGGGCGGTGCACTGCTGGCCAACCTCGTCTCCATCGTCCTGCTGGTCGTGGAGACCGTCTCCTTCCAGCGGCACTGACGATGGCCACCGCAGCCAGCGGGAGGGCGCCCGGTCGGCGCGGACGGCGGCGGATGCCGGTGGTGCCGCGGGCGGAGGGGTCGGCCACGGTGTTCGTGGTCCTGCGGCGCATGCGCGCCCCGCTCATCACGCTCATCACGATCTTCGCGATCAGCGTGCTCGGGCTGTCCCTGGTCCCCGGGCAGGACGCGAACGGGCAGCCGGCGCGGATGAGCGTCTTCGACGCCTTCTACGTCATGAGCTACACGGCGACGACGATCGGCTTCGGCGAGATCCCGAACGCCTTCACCTACGCCCAGCGGATGTGGGTCACCGGCGCCATCTACCTGACCGTCATCGGCTGGGCCTACGCGATCGGCGCCCTGCTCGCGCTGCTGCAGGACCGGGCGTTCCGGCAGGCCCTGGCGCTGCGGCACGTCTCGCGCAAGGTGACGGCGCTCCGCGAGCCGTTCCTGCTCATCGCCGGCTACGGGGAGACCGGCGAGACCCTCGGGCGCGCCTTCGACACGCTGGGCCGCCGGTTCACCGTCGTCGACATCGCCGACGCCCGCATCGACGCCCTGGAGCTCAACACCTCCCACGCCGACGTCCCCGGAGTGGTCGGCGACGCGCGCGATGCCCACGTGCTCGGCGTCGCCGGCCTGGGACACCCGTACTGCGAGGGCGTGCTGGCCCTCACCAACGACGACGAGGCGAACCTGGCGGTCACGATGGCGGCCGCCCTGCTGCGCCCCGACCTGACCGTGGTGACCCGCACGACCTCGTCGGTGGTGGCCGAGCGGATGCGCACCTTCGGCAGCCCCACGGTCATCAACCCCTTCGACCGGTTCGGTGACCACCTGCGGCTGGCCCTGCGGGCCCCGTCGTCCTACCAGCTGACCACCTGGCTGGAGAGCGGGCCCGGCGCGGAGCTGCCCCCGCGGGCCGACGCCCCGGCCCCCGGCCGGTGGGTGGTGTGCGGCTACGGCCGGTTCGGCCGGCAGTTCGCCACCGACCTGCGCGCCGAGGGCCTGGAGGTGACCACCGTCGACCCGGTCGACGGCGAGGCCACCGTGGTCGGCGACGCGTCGGAGCCCCAGGTCATCCGCCGCGCCGACCTCACGACCGCGGTCGGCCTGGTCGCCGGCACCGACAACGACACGACGAACCTCTCGCTGATCGCCGAGGCGCGGCGCGCCAACCGCCACCTGTTCATCGCCGCCCGCCAGAACCAGCCGACCAACGCGGCGCTGTTCGCGGCCATGGAGCCCGACGCGCTGCTCGTCCCGACCCAGGTCGTCGCCCACGACGCCTACGCCCGGCTGAGCACGCCCCTGCTGTGGCGCCTGCTCCGCGAGCTGCCGCAGCAGACCGACGAGTGGTCGGCCGACGTCGTCGACCGGCTGGTCGACGCCTGCGGCCGGCACCTCGAGCCGCTGTGGAAGGTGCGGCTCACCGACACCGAGGCCCCGGCGCTGCAGCCGTGGCTGGCCACCGGCCGGTTGACGCTCGGCGACCTGCTGCGCAGCCCGGCGCGCCGGGACGAGCCCCTGTCGGTGGTGCCCCTGCTGGTGCTTCGGGGCCAGGAGACCCTGCTCGCTCCCGGCGACGACCTGCTGCTCGCGCCGGACGACCAGATGCTGTGCGCCGGGCGGCCGGGCATGCGCCGCGCGCTGGAGACGACGCTGCTGGTCGACGGGGTCGTGGAGTACCTCGTCACCGGCCGCCAGGTGCCGACCAGCTGGATCTGGCGGCGGCTGTCGCGCTCGGCGCGGATGCCGGAGCCGACTCCCGCGCCCTGACGCCCCGCGGCGCGTCGTGGCGTGGACCGCCGCGGCGGCGGGTAGGGGCGGGCTCGGCACGGGAGCACCCGGCGATGGGGGAGACACGTGGCTGACCGAGGGCTCGCCCGGCGGGTGATGGACGTCCTCCCCGGCCGCGGCGACGCGGTCCGGGCGCCGGAGCTGCGGACCGACGGCGGTCGCTCCGCCTCACGCCTGGAGCTGTTCTTCGACCTCGCGTTCGTCCTGGTCGTGGCGGAGCTGGCGATCGCGCTGCGCGAGGACGTGACGTGGCACGGCTACCTCGTCTTCGCCGGGCTGTTCGCCACGGTGTGGTGGTCGTGGGTCAGCTCGACGCTGTACGCCAACCGCTTCGACCACGACGACGTCGTGTACCGGCTCTACAAGCTCGGCAGCATGGCCGCCGTCGTCGGCCTCGCCGCCTCGGCGTCGGAGGCGACGGGGAAGCGGTTCGCCGTCTTCGCGCTCTGCCACGTCCTGCTGCGCCTGATGCTGATGCTCCAGTACCACCGCGCCCACCGGCACGTGGTCGAGGCGCGGCCCATCACCCGGCTCTACCTGGCCGGCGCCGCCGCGGGTGCGGTGCTCTGGGCGGTGTCGCTGGCGGTGCCGCGGCCGGCCGGGTTCGCCCTGTGGGCCGCCGCGATCCTGGTCGAGGCGCTGGTGCCGCTGCTGGCCACGCGGTCCTCGGCCGACGTCCCGCTGCACGTCGAGCACCTGCCGGAGCGGTTCGCGCTGTTCACCATCCTCGTCCTGGGGGAGCCGATCGCCGGGGTGGCGCACGGGCTCTACGACGCCGAGTGGTCCGGCTCGGCCCTGCCGGTGGCGGTGCTGGCGTTCGTCCTCGCGGCGGCGCTCTGGTGGAGCTACTTCGACCTCGCCGGTGCGCGGGCCAAGCGGCTGCTCGGCGAGGTCGGCGAGTCCAACGGCGCGCACTCGCACGACGTCTACGTCTTCGGGCACCTGCCACTGGCCCTCGCGCTGGCCACCGTCGGCGCCGGGGTGGAGCTCGCCGTCGTCGAGGCCGCGGCCGGGGAGGTCCCGGCGGGGACCCGGCTGCTGCTGGGCGGCGGGGTGGCCCTCTTCCTGGTGGCGGCGAGCGTGACGACGTCGGCGATGACGAGCGCCCGCCGGGGCTGGTGGTGGCCGGTGCTGGCGGCCGGGGTCGCGCTGCTCGACGTGCTGCTGGAGCTCCCGGCCGTGGTCGTGGTCGGCGCGCTGGCCGCGCTGGTGTGCGCCGTGGTGGTGGCCGGCTCGGTGCAGCGGTCGGCGGGCGGGCTGGCGACCGAGGAGGTCTGAGCCACCGGCAGGGCGCTGCCCGGACCGGTCGCCGGGCCGCCGGGTGAACCGCGCCGCGGAACGGGTAGGGCCGCAACCGTCCCGACCCCGACGACGGAGGCACAGCATGGACCGGCAGGAGTGGACCCGGGTCGTGGAGGCGGCCACCCGCGCGCCGTCGATCCACAACACCCAGCCGTGGCTGTTCCGCGCCGACGGCGACCGGCTGACCGTGCGCACCGACCCCTCCCGGGCACTGTCGGCCCTCGACCCCTCGGGCCGGCAGCGGGTGGTCAGCTGCGGCGTGGCGGTGGAGTTCGCCGTGGTCGCGCTGACCGCCGCCGGCCGCGCCACGGACGTCGACGTGCTGCCCGACCCCGCCGACCCCGACCTGCTGGCCACGGTGACCGTCACCGGGGACTGGGAGCCCGACGACGAGGACGGCGACCTGGCGCGGGCGATCGGGACGCGGCACACCGAGCGGGCACCGTTCCTGCCGCGCGCGGTGCCGGCCGGCGTCGTCGACCGGCTGCAGGCGGTGGCCGGCGCGTTCCGGGTGTGGCTCAAGCCGATCAGCGACGCCGACGAGGAGGTGGCCACGGTGTTCCTGCTCTCCCGCGCCGAGGAGATCGAGCAGGGCGAGCCGGAGTACCTCGCCGAGCTGGAGCGCTGGGTGCGCACCGACCCCGCCGCGGTCGACGGCATCCCCGTCGGCGCGGTGCCCGGTGAGGACCCGGCCACCCGCCCGTCGAACTGGCTGGTCCGCGACTTCGTCGTCGGCTCGCGGCCGGCCGGGCGGGTCCCCGGAGGCGACCTCGACGCGCCGCCCCCGGACGTCGAGCGGCCCACCGTCGTGGTGCTCGGCACCGACGGCGACGGCCGGGCCTCCTGGCTGACCGCGGGGCGGGCGCTGGGCCGGGTGCTGCTCGAGGCCACCGTGGCCGGGCTGGCGGCCTCCCCGCTGACCCAGGCCCTCGACTGGCCCGCGACCCGCACCCAGCTGCGCTCCCGGCTGTCGTTGGGCGGGCACCCGCAGATGCTGCTGCGGCTGGGCTACCCCTCCGGCGACCGCAGCCCGTCGACCAACCGCCGTCCGGTCGAGGAGGTGCTCGACGTCGTCGGCTGACCGCGGCGGGGACCTCCGGCCCTGCCGTGCGCGGCCGCCGGGGAGTGCACTGGTCCCGACCGGCCCCGCCGGCCGGCGAGGAGGTGCGCCGTGGACCCGACGCCACGCAGCGGAGCCGTCGTCGTGGGCGTCGACGGCTCGGCGTGCGCGCGGGAGGCGCTGACCTGGGCCGCGATCCTGGCCGCGCGTGCGGGGATGCCGCTGACCGTGGTGCGGGCCTGGAGCATCCCGACGGCGCCGCGGCCGGACTGCTGGGAGCCCGGCTACGTGCCACCGCTCGCGGAGTACGAGCGGGCGGTGTGCCGGGCGATCGCCGACGACCTGGCCGCGGCCGGGGTGCCGCCGGGGGTGCACGTCGACTGCCGTGCCGAGCACCGGGCGCCGGTCGACGCGCTGCTGGCCGCCGCGGACGGCGCCGACCTGCTCGTCGTCGGCGCCCGCGGCCGGGGCCCGTCGGTCGGACGCTCCCTGGGGTCGGTGAGCTCCTCGCTGCTCAAGGCGGCGCGGTGCCCGGTGACCGTCGTCCGGTCGGGGACCGCACCGCGGCCGGGGGAGCGGCCGGAGCGCGTCGAGGTGCCCGGGCCGGACCCGGGCCGTCGGGAGGGATGACCATGGACCCGTCGCAGACCCGCCAGGCGTGGGAGATGACGCCGGGTGAGAAGCTGATGGCGCAGTGGGAGGCGCAGCACGACGTGGCTGCCCGCGGCTCGCGCTGCGACCCCCTCGGCGTGCAGCACCAGCTCAGCCGCGCGCGGGTGGCCGAGCGGGCGCACGCCCACCCGCACGGCGCGACCGCCTCCCGCGCCGCGTCGGCCCCCGCCGCCCCGCCGACCGCGGCGCCGCCGGAGGTGCCGCCGGTCGACCCGCCGGCCGACCCGCCGGCGGTGGACTCCCGGCCGCCGGTCCCGCCCGCGCGGGCCCGCCGGCACCCGTGGCTGCACCGCCTGCCGGGCTGGCGCCGGACCTGACCGCCCGCGCCCTGCCGCCCCCGCCCTGCCTCACCGGCCGCGCCGGGTCACCGCGCGGCCGCCCACCCGCAGCACGGTGCGCAGCAGGTGGGCGCGCTGGGCCGCGGGGAGGGCGGCGAACGTCCGCGCCATGGCGGCGGCGACGGCGGCGGGGGAGGAGCCGACGTCGAGGTAGGCCGCCCACGCGCGCTCGGGCAGGGTGAAGAAGGCGGCGAAGAAGGCGTCGGTGGCCGCGGTGTCCAGCGGCAGCAGCACCTCCAGGCCCAGGCCCAGCAGCCCCGCCGTCGTCCGGCGGCGGGCCGCGCGCACCGCCGGCCGGGGGTCGCGGCCGGCGGCCAGCGCCGCGGCCACCCGCGGGCCCAGCCGCAGCGAGGAGGCGACGCTGTAGCCGGTGGCCGGGTGCACCAGCCCGGCCGCCGCGCCCAGCACGGTGCCGCGGCGGCGGGGCGGGGCGTCCAGCGGGATGGCCACCCGCTCGGTCTCCCCGGCCGGGCGCAGGCCCCGGGCGGCGAGCAGGGCGCCGAGGCGGGCGCGCAGGTCGTCCAGCGGCACCGGCGGGCGGGCGGCCAGCGACGTCGCCTCCAGCAGCACCGTGCCGTCGTCGAGGGGCAGGCCGTAGAGGAACGCCGGCGGCGCCGCGGGGTCGGCCAGCGCGGCCCAGTCCATGAGCAGCGCCCCGCCCGGCGGCACCAGGTCCTCGACCGGGCCGGCCACCACCTCCCCCCAGGCCCGCTGCTGCGCCGTCCCCGGGCCGCCGCCGCGGGCGTCGAGCACCACCCGCGCGGTCAGCTCGCCGCCGCCGGCCAGGACGGCGACCTCGCCGCCGTCCCCGCCGCCGTCCTGGCCCCGCACCCCGTTCACCCGGCCGGTCACCAGCTCGCCGCCGCCGGCCGTGAACCGCTCGAGCAGCGCGGCGTGCAGCACGCCGTTGCGCAGCCGGGCGTAGCCCCGGTCCAGCCACCGCTCGCCGCCCGCGGCGGTGCGGACGACGGTGGGCGCGTACGTCGCGGCCACCGCGGCCGGGTCCAGGTCGAGTGCCGGGGCGGCCGCCGCCAGCTCGTCGGCCCACAGGCAGTAGGTGGCCGGCCAGACCCGCGGCGACGGGGCGACCAGCGCGGTGCGCAGCCCGGCCGCCGCGCACGCGGCCGCCGCGGACAGCCCCGCCGGCCCGGCGCCCGCGACCACGACGTCGAGGGAGGCGGGCACGACCGCAGCCGACCACACCCCCCGGGGCCGCGCACACCCGGCCCGGGACGCGACGGTGCCCGCCGCCCCCGAGGGGACGACGGGCACCGGCGGGGAGTGCGTCAGCGGGTCGAGCCGGCCGCCGCCTGGCGCAGCGCGTCCGCGCCGTCGCGCTGGCCGGGACCGGCGTTGGTGGCCTGCTCCGGCAGCTCGGCGTCGGACGGGCCGCCGTGGTCGTCGATCATGGTCGCCTCGTCGAACGGGGAGTCGCCGGACAGCGCGGCCGAGAGCTGCTCGCGGTCGAGCTCCCGGGTCCAGGTGGCGATCAGGACGGTGGCGATGGCGTTGCCCGCGAAGTTGGTCACCGCGCGCGCCTCGGACATGAACCGGTCGATGCCGACGATCAGGCCGACGCCGTCCAGCAGGTCCGGACGGTGCGCCGAGAGCCCGCCGGCCAGCGTGGCCAGGCCCGCGCCGGTGACGCCGGCGGCGCCCTTCGAGGCGATGATCATGAAGACCAGCAGGCCGATCTGCTCGCCCACCGACAGCGGGTCGCCCAGTGCCTCGGCGATGAACAGCGAGGCCATGGTCAGGTAGATCGCGGTGCCGTCGAGGTTGAAGGAGTACCCCGTCGGCACGACGATGCCCGCGACCGGCGCGCTGACGCCGGCGTGCTCCATCTTCGCGATCAGCCGCGGCAGGGCGGTCTCCGACGACGAGGTGGAGACGATGAGCAGGAACTCGCGGCCCAGGTACTTCAACAGCGAGAAGACGTTGATCTTCGCCACCAGCCGCAGGATCAGGCCGAGGATGACGAAGACGAACACCGCGCAGGTGGCGTAGAAGCCCAGCATGATGATCGCCAGGCTCTTCAGCGCGTCGATCCCGGTCTCGCCGACGACGGCGGCGATCGCGCCGAACGCGCCGATCGGGGCGACCCACATGACCATCGCCAGGATGCGGAAGACCAGCTTCTGGAAGTGGCCGATGCCGCGCAGGATCGGCTCGCCGGAGCGGCCCATCGCCTGGATCGCGAAGCCGGTGAGCAGGGCGACGAGCAGCGCCTGGAGCACCGAGCCGTCGGTCAGCGCCGACACCAGCGTGGTCGGGATCAGGCCGAGGATGAAGTCGGTCGTGCCGCCGGACTCCTCGGCCGTGCCGGCCAGCTCGGCACCCGCGCCGCGGAGCTCGTCGGACAGCTGCAGCCCGTCACCGGGGTGCAGGATGTTGCCGACCACGAGGCCGATCGCCAGGGCGACGGTCGACATGAGCACGAAGTAGCCCAGCGCCAGCCCGCCGATCCGGCCGACCTTGGCCGCCTGCCGGATGGCGCCGATGCCCAGCACGATCGTGCAGAAGATGACCGGCGCGATCAGCATCTTGATCAGGCCGACGAAGGCCGTGCCGAGCCACTTGAGGCTCACGGCGAACTCGGGGAACGCGAAGCCGACCACGATGCCGAGGACGACGGCGGCGATCACGGCGATGTAGAGCCAGTGCGTGCGGTCGCGCTTGCCGGCCGCGGTGCCAGCTGCCATGGGAGCTCCTGGGTGGGTGAGGACGGCGCCCGGGGTCCGGGCGGTGGTCGCTCCCAGTGGGCCGGACGCCGTGACCGGCGTCACGCATGCGTTCATTGCGTTCACGCCTGCTCGCCCGCGGCGGGACACTGCGGAGCGTGTCGATCCTCACCCGCCGGGGGCGGGTCCGCAGGGGGACGAGCCTGGCGCGCCAGCTGCTGTGGCTGCAGGCGCTCGTCCTGCTCACCGTGGTGACGACGGCGACCGTGGTCGCCTACCTCGACGCCCGCTCGGCCCTCGAGCGCGCCGCGGAGCAGCGCACGCGGGCCGTGGTCGAGAGCCTGGCCGACTCCCCGCTCGTGGTCGACGCGGTCGCCGCCGGGGACGCCACCGCGGTGCTGCAGCCCTTCGTGGAGCAGGTGCGCGCCGACACCGGGCTGTCGTTCATCACCGTGATGGCGCCCGACCGCACCCGCTTCACCCACCCCGACCCGGCGCAGATCGGCCGCCCGTTCGTCGGCACCGTCGCCCCGGCGCTGGCGGGGGAGACCTTCAGCGAGACCTACACCGGCACCCTCGGCCCGTCGCTGCGCACCACCGGTCCGGTGTTCGGCGCCGACGGCGACGTCGTCGCGCTGGTGTCGGCCGGCCTCACCGTCGACGTCGTGGGCGCCGACCTCGCGGACGCGGTGCCGGGCATCCTCGGCACCGCCGCGGTCACCCTCGCCGTGGGCGCGCTGGGCAGCTGGGCGGTCAGCCGGCGGCTGCGCCGCCAGACCGGCGGCCTGGACGCGACGACGATGGCGGCGCTGCTCGAGCACCACGAGGCGGTGCTGCACGCCGTCCGCGAGGGGCTGGTGCTGCTCGACCGCGACGGCCGGGTCACCCTGGCCAACGACGAGGCCCGCCGGCTGCTCGACCTCGACGGCGACCCGGCCGGCCGCCGGCTCGACGAGCTGGGCCTCCCCGCCGAGCTGGCCGCGGCGCTGGGGAGCGCCGAGCGCGGCGTCGACGAGGTGCACCTGACCGACACCCGCGTGCTGCTGGTCAACCGCTCGCCCGCGCGCTCCTCCGGCCGCACCGGCTCGGTGGTCACCCTGCGCGACCACACCGAGCTGCAGGCCCTGACCGGCGAGCGCGACAGCGTGCGGGCCTTCGCCGAGTCGCTGCGCGCCCAGGCGCACGAGGCGGCCAACCGGCTGCACGCCACCGTCTCGCTGGTGGAGCTGGGCCGCAGCCGGGAGGCGGTGGAGTTCGCCACCGCCCAGCTCGCCGCGGCGCAGGAGCTCACCGACCGGGTGGTCGGCGCGGTGGATGAGCCGGTGCTGGCGGCGCTGCTGCTCGGCAAGGCCGCCACCGCCGCCGAGCGCGGTGTGCGCCTGGAGGTCGACCCGGGCACGTCGGTGGGCGTCACCGGCATCCCGGGCGGCGACCTGGTCACCGTCGTGGGCAACCTGCTCGACAACGCCATCGACGCCGCGCTGGCCGGGGAGCCGCCGCGCGAGGTGCAGGTCGGCGTGTGGGACGACGGCGACTGCCTGGAGGTCCGGGTCGAGGACAGCGGGCCGGGCCTGGCCGAGGAGGACGTCGAGCGGGCGTTCCGGCGGGGCTGGTCGACCAAGGCCGACCCCGACGGTGCCCCGGCGGGTCTCGGGCGCGGGCTGGGCCTGGCGCTGGTGCAGCAGGTGGTGCGGCGCCACGGGGGCACGGTGGGCGTGCGGCCCGGGCCGGGGGCGGAGTTCCGGGTGTCCATCCCGCTGTCGGTGCCGGCGGGGGTGCCGCGGTGATCCGCGTGCTGGTGGTCGAGGACGAGCCGGTGGCCGCCGAGGCGCACCGGGCCTACGTCGACCGCACCGACGGGTTCGCCACCGTCGGCGTCGCCGGTACCGGTGCCGCGGCGCTGGCGGCGCTGGGCCGGACCGCCGTCGACCTGGTGCTGCTCGACCTGCACCTGCCCGACGCCTCCGGCCTGGACCTGTGCCGGCGGATCCGGGCCGCCGGTGCCGACGTCGACGTCCTCGCCGTCACCTCGGCGCGCGAGCTGGCCACGGTGCGGGCGGCCGCGGTGCACGGCGTCGTCGGCTACCTGCTCAAGCCGTTCACCTACCCGGCGCTGCGCGACCGGCTGGTGGCCTACGCCGAGTACCGGGCGCAGCTGACCGGTGGGGGCGACGCGGCCGGGCAGGCCGAGATCGACCGGGTGCTGGGCACCGTCCGCCCGGCGCGGTCGGCGCCGCTGCCCAAGGGCATGGGCCGGGAGACGCTGGACGCGGTCGTCACCGCCGTCCGGCAGGCGACCGGGGTGTCGGCGGCCGAGACCGCGGAGCTCATCGGCGCCTCGCGGATCACCGCCCGCCGCTACCTGGAGTACCTCGCCGAGGCGGGGCTGGTCGACCGGGTGCCCCGCTACGGCGGCGCCGGCCGGCCGGAGCTGGAGTACCGCTGGCGGTGAGCGGTCGGCCGACCTCGCCGTCGAGGTAGACCCAGCGGCCCTCGGCCCGGCGGAACCGGCTGCGCTCGGCCTGCAGGTGGTCGGCCCCGCGGGCGCGGGCGTGCGCGCGGAAGGTGACCGTGCCCTCGACGTCGAACGGCCCGCCGCCGGTGGTGGCCAGCACCTCCAGGCCGGTCCAGCGCACCGCCGGGTCGAGCTCCAGCGACCGCGGCCGGGTAGCCGGGTCCCAGGTGGCGAGCAGGTAGGCCGGGTCGCCGACGGCGAAGGCGCTGTAGCGCGAGCGCATCAACTGCTCGGCCGTGCCCGCGGTCGCCGTCCCGTCGTGCAGCCGCCCGCAGCACTCGGCGTAGGTCAGGCCGGTGCCGCAGGGGCAGCGCGTCGGGGGCACGGGCTCAGTCTGCGGGCTGGTCCTCGGCGATCCAGACGGCGGTGTCGGGCGGCAGCGCCACCGAGCGGGCCGAGCCGTGCACGCCGGGGCCCGAGGCGAGCAGCACCTGCCCGCGCGAGCCGACCAGCGCGGTGTCGGTGCCCATGTTGACCACGCAGCGGACGGTGCGCCCCTCCCCGGTGCAGCGCACCGTGAGGACGTCGCCGCGGGTGCTCACGGTGGCCTCGCCGGTGCCCAGCGCCGGGTGCTCCGCGCGGACGGCCAGCGCCTGGCGGTAGAGGTGCAGCACCGAGCCGGAGTCGCGGGTCTGCCGGGAGACGGCGTGCCGCCGCCAGTCGGCGGGCACCGGCAGCCACGGCCGCGCGGCGCCGGCGGGGGAGAAGCCCACCCCGGCCGTCGCGTTCCACGGCATCGGGACGCGGCAGCCGTCGCGGCCGGCGCGCTCGCCGCCGCTGCGGAAGAAGATCGGGTCCTGCTTGGCCTCGTCGGGCACGTGCGCCTGCGGCAGGCCCAGCTCGTCGCCGGCGTAGACGTAGGCCGAGCCGGGCAGCGACAGCAGCAGCAGGGCCGCCGCGCGGGCGCGGGCCAGGCCGGTGTCGCCGCCGCCGAAGCGGCTGACCATGCGGTCCTTGTCGTGGTTGCCCAGCACCCACGACACCGGCGCGCCCACCCGGCCGAAGGCGTCCAGCGCGCTGCCGATCGCCTCGGCGAACGCCGGGGTCTCCCACCGCGACTTCAGCATCCGGAACGACAGCGACTGGTGCAGCTCGTCGGGCCGCGAGTAGAGGGCCACCTCGTCGAGGTCGGCCAGGCAGACCTCGCCCACCAGCATCGTGCCGGGGTACTCGTCGCAGACCGACCGCCACCGGCGCCAGACGTCGTGCACCTCGGGCTGGTTCCAGGTCATGGCCTGCTCGGGGCCGTGGCCGAAGAGGGTGGGGGAGTAGCTGCCGGGGTTGTCGCGCAGCTGCGGGTCCTTGAACAGGCCGTAGGCGACGTCGACGCGGAAGCCGCTCACGCCGCGGTCGAGCCAGAAGCGCAGCGTCCGCTCGAAGTCCTCGGCGACGACGGGGTCGCGCCAGTTGAGGTCGGGCTGCTCGGGGGCGAACAGGTGCAGGTACCAGCGGCCGTCCGGGGTGCGCGACCAGGCCGGGCCGCCGAACAGCGAGCGCCAGTTGTTCGGCGGCTCCTCCGACGGCGGGGCGAAGTGGTAGCGCGACGCCTCGGGGGCGTCGGGGTCGGCCAGCGCCGCCTGGAACCAGGGGTGCCGGTCGGAGGTGTGGTTGGGGACGACGTCGAGCACGACGCGCAGGCCCAGCTGCCGGGCGTCGGCGACCAGCGCCTCGACGTCGGACACGTCGCCGTACTCCGGGTCGACCGCCCGGTAGTCGACGACGTCGTAGCCGCCGTCCGCGCCACCCGAGGGGTAGTGCGGGTTGATCCACAGCGCGTCGACGCCCAGCCACGAGAGGTAGGGCAGGCGGGCGCGCAGCCCGGCGAGGTCGCCGATGCCGTCGCCGTTGCCGTCGGCGAACGAGCGCAGGTAGACCTGGTAGACCACGGCCGAGCGCCACCAGGCGTCCTCGACGGACGGCGCCGGCGCGGGCCAGGGGGACTGCTGCCGGCCGGCGACGGTGCCGGCCGCGACGAGTCGAGCGGACATGCCCACACGATCGGCAGGGATCCGGCGACAGGGAGCGGCCAGATCCGACGAAGACGGCGCCCCGGTCCGGCAGATCTCGACGAAGCGCGGCATCCGTGCAGGTGGTGGCCCTGGCAGGGCTCCGAGGGGTGCCCGGACGGCCGGCGGCACCTCACCCGGAGGGGTGGACGGCGCGGCCGGCTGAGGCGACGCCCACACCGGCAGGCGGATGCCCCGGCCGGCACCCCGCGTTGCACTGCCTGTTCGAGAGAGTTCAGGAGCCGCCCCGCGGCGGCAGGAAGTGCCCCACCATGGCCGATCGCGCCCTCTGTCTGCGTCACCCCCGGCACGTCTGGCTCGCCAGCTGCCCCGACTGCACCGCCTGGTACCTCGCCGGACTGCGCGCCGGCCGCCAGGACCGGACGGCGGTGCCCGGCACCCGTCCCACCGCGGACACCGCCCGGGAGACCGCGCCCGCGGCCTGAGCGCGGACCGACCGAGCACCCGACGGCGCCCCGCCGGCCGACCAGGCCGGCGGGGCGCCGTCGTCGCCCCGACCTGGTTCACTGTGGTTGAGCGTTGAACGGTGGTGAGCCCGCCGGCGCCCGCAGGACTGGAGGACCCCCGTGCACCTCGGCGTCGACAGCTTCGTGGCAGCGGTGACCGACCCCTCGACGGGGCACGTCGTCGGCCCCGCGGAGCGGATGGAGCACCTGCTCGAGGAGATCGAGCTCGCCGACCGCGTGGGGCTGTACTCCTTCGGCATCGGCGAGCACCACCGGGCCGAGTACTACGACTCCGCGCCCCCGGTGATCCTCGCCGCGGCCGCCGCCCGCACCGAGCGGATCCGGCTGGGCAGCGCGGTCGCGGTGCTGTCGGCGGCCGACCCGGTGCGGGTGTTCCAGCAGTTCGCCACCCTCGACCTCATCGCGAAGGGCCGAATCGACCTCGTCGTCGGCCGCGGCTCGTTCACCGAGGCGTTCCCGCTCTTCGGGCTGTCGCTGGCCGACTACGACGAGCTGTTCGACGAGAAGCTGGACCTGCTGCTGCGCATCCGCGCGTCCGAGCACGTCACCTGGTCGGGCCGGCACCGCCCCGCGCTCACCGGGCAGGGCGTCTACCCCCGGCCGGTGCAGGACCCGCTGCCGATCTGGGTGGGCGTCGGCGGCTCGCCGGAGTCCTTCGTCCGTGCCGGGCTGCTCGGCCTGCCGCTGATGGTCGCGATCATCGGCGGCGAGCCGCGCCAGTTCGCGCCGCTGGTCGACCTCTACCGCCGCGCCGGCGCGCAGGCCGGGCACGCGCCCGAGACGCTGCGGGTCGGCCTGCACGTGTTCGGCTACGTCGCCGACAGCGTCCGGGCCGCGGCCGACACGATCTACCCGGGCTGGCACGAGATGTTCACCAAGGTCTCCCGCGAGCGCGGCTTCGCCCCGCCCAGCCGGGCCCAGTTCGACGCCACCAGCGGCCCGAACGGGGCGTTCTTCATGGGCGACCCCGACACCGTCGCGGCCAAGCTGCGGCGGGTCTCCGAGCAGCTCGGCGGCGTCGACCGGGTGGCGCTGCAGATGACCAACCCGCGCCTCGCCCACGCCGACCTGCTGCGCGGCATCGAGCTGCTCGGCACCGAGGTCGCGCCGCAGGTGGCCGCGCTCTAGTCCAGCAGCCGGGCGAGCTGCACGCGGGAGCGCAGGCCGCGCTTGCGGTAGACGCTGCCGAGGTGGTGCTCGACCGTCTTCGGGCTGAGGAACAGCTCCGCGGCGATCTCCCGGTTGGACGCCCCCCGCGCCGCCAGGACGGCGATCCGCGTCTCCTGCGGGGTCAGCGGCTCCTCGGGCAGCGGGCGGCGGGGCCGCGCGGTCCGCCCGGTGGCCGCCAGCTCGTCCTCGGCCCGCCGCGCCCAGTGGGCCAGGTCGACCGCGGCGAAGGCGTCGGCCGCGGCGGCCAGCTCCTCGCGGGCCCGCGTGCGCTGCCCCGACCGGCGCAGCCGCTCCCCGAACAGCAGCCGGGTGTGCGGCTCCTCGAACCGGTCGGGGGCCCGCGGGTGTGCGGCGAGCGCGTGCTCGAACAGCACGGTCGCCGCGCGGTCGTCGGGGCAGGCCAGCGCCCGGCAGCGGTGGGCCAGTGCCGCGGTCGCCGGTGCGGACCCCGCCACCCGGGCGTACTCCTCGGCGAGCGCCGCCGCCTCGGCCTGCCTGCCCAGCCCCACCCAGGCCTCGACCAGCAGCGGCGCGACGCCCAGCGGCTCGCCGAGCGCGCCGACGCCGCCGTCGGCCGCCAGCCGCTCCTCCAGCAGCCGCGCCGCCCCGGCGGGGTCGCCGCGGCACAGCGCGCAGAAGGCCGCGGTGAGCGCCAGGTGGGCGGCGACGCCGGCCGTGCCCGCCCGGACGACGAGGTCGCGGGCGCGGTCGAGGTGTGCGGCCGCCTCGTCGTGCCGGCCGCGCGCGGCGTACTCCCAGGCCAGCAGCTCCAGGGCCGGCGCGGCGTCGGCGACGTAGCCGAGCTGCCCGGCGAGCTCGACGGACTCCCCGGCGTCGGCGAAGGCGCCCGCGTGGTCGCCGAGCAGGTGCGCCCGGCCGTGGGCGGTCATCGCCAGCACGGCGACCAGCACGCCGAGCGCGCCCAGGTCCCGCGTCTCCCGCAGCCGCCGCTCGACCACCGGGACGGCGGCCGGCCCGTCGGGCAGCCAGCCCACCGCGAGGGTGACGAGGGGGAGCAGCCGCGGGTCGGCGCGCGCCTCGGGGTCGGCCTCCATCGTGTGCAGGGCCTGCCGCAGCTGCGGCTCCCCGCGGTCGGGTCCCCCACGGTGGGCGGCGGCCGCGCCGGCCACCCAGGCGGCCAGCGCCCGCTGCAGGGGATCGGTGTCGTCGGTGGCGGACGCCGCCCGTCGCGCGGTCGCCTGCAGGCCGGCGACGTCCCCGAGGCGGTGCTGCACGACGGCCAGGTCGGTGAGCACCCAGGCGGCGGTGCGGCCGGTGGCGAGCTCGGCGGCGGCCTGCAGCAGGTCGCGCGCCGCGGGCACCGAGCCGGTGTCCTGCTCGACGCGGCCGAGGACGTGCAGCACCTCCGCGCGGGCCGCCGCCGGCGCCTCGGCCCGCAGGACCTGCTCGGCCAGGGAGCGGGCGCGGGCGGCGTCGCCCCCCACGGCGGCGTCCCCGACCGCGGCCGCGAGCAGGCCCGCGGCCCGCGCGGCGTCCCCGGTGAGCGCCGCGGCCCGCTCCAGCGCGGCCGACGACGCCGCGAACCCCCGCCGTCCGCGCGCCCGGCCGGCCAGCGCCGCGAGCTGACCGGCCAGCGCCTCGTCCGGCCCGGTGGCGGCCAGCGCACGGTGCCAGGTGCGCGCGACGTCGTCCCCGGTGCGCGCCGTCTCGGCCAGCAGCCGGTGGGCCCGGCGGCGGTCGGCGGGGGTCGCCCGGCTCCAGACCAGGCTGCGCAGCAGCGGGTGCCGGAACTGCAGGGCGTCACCGGACCGGACGACGACGCCCCGGTCCTCGGCCGCGTCGAGGGCGGCGTCGGCGTCGGTGCCCGCCCGGGTCAGCGCGGCGGCCACGGCGCCGGCGCGGCCGTCGTACGCGGCGGCGAGGAGCAGCACCGCCTGCCGGGCACCGGGCGGGAGCGCGGCGACGTCCGGCTCGAGGGCGGCGGTCAGCGCGGGGCCCGCGGGGAGGTGGGCCGGCAGCGGCTCGCGGCCGGCGCGCTGGCCGGGGGTGAGCGAGCCGGCCACCTCGAGGAGGGCGAGCGGGTTGCCGCCGAGGCGCGCGCCCAGGCGGCGGGCCACGGGCCCCGCGACGGTGCCGGCCAGCAGCTCCTCGACGGCGCCCGCGTCGAGGTCGGCCAGCCGCAGGACGTCGGCGCCGGCGGGCGGGTCCGGACCCGGGCGCCGGGCGAGCAGCACGGCGATGCGGTCGACGTGCACCCGGCGGGCGGCGAAGAGGACGGCGCCGGCCGACTGGGGGTCGACCCACTGCAGGTCGTCGACGACGACGAGCAGGGGCGCGGGGACCGCGGCGGCGGCCAGCAGCGACAGGGTGCCCGCGGCGACCAGGTGCCGGTCGCCCGGGACGTCGGCCGGACCCCACCCCAGGGCCGCCGCGAGGGCCGCCGCCTGCCCGGGCGGCACCTCGCCCAGCAGCGGGCGCAGCGGGCCGAGCAGCTCGCCGAGGGCCGCGTGCGGGAGAGCCGCCTCCGACTCGACGCCGCAGGCGGTGACCTGCCGGAACCCGCCGGCCCGGGCGGCGGCCCGCAGCACCGCCGTCTTGCCGACGCCGGCGTCGCCCTCGACCAGCAGGAGGCCCGGGTGCCCGGCCCGGGCCCCGTCCAGCAGCCGGGCGACGCGGTCCAGCTCGGCCGTCCGCCCGACCAGGTCGAGGGTTCCCCCCGACGCGACGGGGTGCCCGCCGGCTCGACGCTCGTCCGGCAGGGACCCGTCAGGAGGACGCCATGAACCCGTCACCGCCCCGGAGCCTAGGACCGATCGGCGTGCAGCTGAGGTGGATCGCCTGCCTGTTCGGCGCGCCCGTCGACCCGCGGATGCTGCCCTGGCGGAGGCCGCGGTGAGCCCCGGCCCGTGACCGACCCCGGCGTCGGGGGAGCGACCCGGCGGCGTCGGCTGATGGGATCGGGGCCGGGATCGGGGCCGGGATCGGGGTCGGGTCGGGGTCGGCGGCCAGGGTCGGATCCGGGGCGGTTCCGGGCGTCCCCCGATGTCCCGCGGCCGCCGGCGTCGGCAGGCTCGTGCCATGACCTCGAACCCCCTTCCCCCCACCGTCCTCCCGACCGCCCCCGCCCCGCAGCGGGAGCTCCGGCGCAGCCGGTCCGACCGGATGCTCGGCGGCGTCTGCGGCGGCCTGGCCCGCTACACCGGCGTCGACGCCGTGCTGTGGCGCGCCGCCGTCGTCGCGCTGACCCTGGCCGGCGGTGCCGGACTGGTCCTCTACGCCGTCCTGTGGGTGCTCACGCCCGCCGAGCCGCTCGCCCCGGGCGAGCAGCCGCGCCCGGTCGACCGGTTCGTCGACCGGCTGGCCGGCCGCGGCGAGGACGCCGTCTGAGCCCTCAGCGGCGCGGCAGCGCCAGCGCGGCGACCAGCCCCGCCCCGACCACGGCCGTGCTCACCGCGAACGCCACCTGGTAGGAGGCGACGTCGGTGAGCCAGCCGGCCACCAGCGGGCCGACGACGGCGCCGAGGTCGGCGGCCATCTGGAACACGGCCACCACCCGGCCGCCCCGGGCGGGGCTGACGTCGCCGACCAGCGCCGCGGGCACGCTCGCCAGCAGCGAGGCGGCCAGGCCGTAGCCGGCCATCGACAGCAGGAACGCCCCCGTCGAGGGCGGCAGCACCAGCACCGACAGGGCCACGGTGCCCACCGAGGCCCCCAGCACCAGGCTCGGCCGCCGTCCCCACGTGTCGGCCAGCCGGCCCGAGCGGAGCAGGCCCAGCGCCTGCGCCGCCGAGCCGGCCAGCAGCCCGGCCCCCGCCCAGGCCGCGGTCCGGCCGAGCTCCTCGGTGACGTAGAGCGGGACCAGCGAGTTGCGGACGCCGAACAGCACCCAGCCGATGCCCAGGTTGGTCACCAGCGCCGCGACGTAGGCCCGCGACCGCAGCGCCGCCCGCAGCGGCACCGGCCCCTCGGCGAGGTCCGGTGCCGCGGCCGCGGCGCTGTCGGCGGCCGCCCGCGACGGCGACCGCAGCAGCACCAGCGCCACCGCGCCGGCGGCGAGCAGCGCGGCGGCGTAGAGGAAGAACGGCAGCCGCGGGGACAGCGTGGTGAGCAGCCCGCCCGCGGCCGGCCCGGCGATGCCGCCCAGGATGAACCCGCCCTGGTAGGTGGCCGCGGCCCGGCCGCGCGCCGTCGGCGGCGCCACCCGCAGCAGCAGCGCCAGCGCGGCGACGGTGAACATCGCGCTGCCGACGCCGCCGGCGGCCCGCAGCCACAGGAAGACCGGGAAGGACGTCGCCAGCCCGGCCAGCCCGGTGGTCACCGCCACCATCGCCAGCCCCGCGGCGAGGACGGTGCGCTCCCCGAGCACCTCCACCAGCCGGCCGCCGCCGAACGCCGACACGAACCGGAACAGGGCGAACGCGCTCACGGCCAGGCCGACCGCCGTCGTCCCGACGCCGAAGGAGGAGGCGAACAGCGGGATGGCCGGGGCCACGATGCCGAAGCCCAGCGCCACCACGAAGGCGACGACGGCGAGCACGCCGACCTCGCGGGGCATCTCCGCCGTCCGTCCCCGCACCGGGCGATGCTCGCAGCCGGTGCAGGGGCCGCCGACGGAGGGTCAGCCGGCCAGCAGGGCGCGGACGGCGTCGATGGTGTCGGCCTCGGCCGGCGTCTTGTCCGGCCGGTAGCGGACGACGCGGGCGAAGCGCAGCGCCACCCCGCCCGGGTAGCGCGGGCTGCGCTGCACGCCGTCGAGGGCCACCTCGACCACCAGCTCGGGCCGCAGCCGCACGCCCCACGCGGGGGCCTCCACCGCGAGCCCGGGGAAGGTGGCCGTCTGCCAGGCGAGCAGCTCGTCGGTCATGCCCTTGAACGTCTTGCCGACCATCACCGGCTCGCCGCCGTCGGGGTCGCGGGCGCCCAGCGAGATGTTCGACAGCCGCCCGGTGCGCCGTCCGTAGCCCCACTCGGCGGCCAGCACCACGAGGTCGAGGGTGTGCACCGGCTTGACCTTCTGCCAGGCCCGGCCGCGCCGGCCCGCGGCGTAGGGCGCGCGCAGCGCCTT
Source organism: Geodermatophilus tzadiensis (assembly GCF_003002915.1). Classification (GTDB taxonomy): domain Bacteria; phylum Actinomycetota; class Actinomycetes; order Mycobacteriales; family Geodermatophilaceae; genus Geodermatophilus; species Geodermatophilus tzadiensis. The sequence goes on from NZ_PVTG01000004.1 coordinate 104,420, forward strand.
GACGACGACGCCCTCGTGCCCGGCGGCGAGCGCCTCGGCCAGCACCCCGGCGGCCTGCTCCGGCGTCGGCCGGCGCACGCCCGGCATCCGCAGCGGCGCGTGCTCGGGGGCGGCGAGCAGCCGCTCCAGCGCGTCGAGGCGGACGGCCAGCGGCTCGTCGAGCAGGTCGCGGCCGTCGAGGTGCAGGACGTCGAACAGGAACGGGCTCAGCAGCACCGCCGGGTCGGGGCCGGCGCTGCCGAAGCGGCTCATCGTGTCCTGGAAGGCCCGCGGGGCGCCGTCGTCGTCCAGGGCGAGGGTCTCCCCGTCGAGGACGGCGGTGGTGCACGGCAGCGCCCGCACCCGGTCGGCCAGCTCGGGCACCGCGCCGGTGACCTCGCGCAGCGTGCGGGTCCACACCCGCACCTCGTCGCCGTCGCGGTGCACCTGGATGCGCGCGCCGTCGAGCTTGTGCTCGACGGTGACCTCGGCGCCGAGGTCGGCCAGCGCGTCGTCCAGGGAGGCGCCGGGGCTGGCCAGCATCGGCCGCACCGGGCGGCCCACCTCCAGCCGCACCGCGGCGAGCGCGTCGGTGCCGCCGCCCAGCGCGGTGGCCGCGGTGGCCGGCAGCGAGCCCGACAGCATCGCGGCCCGCCGGACCGCCTCGGCCGGGACGCCGGCCGCCGCGGCCACCGCGTCGAGGACCACGCCCTCGAGCGCGCCCTGCCGCAGCTCGCCGGTGAGCAGCCGGACGAGGAAGCGCTGCTCGTCGGCGGTCGCCGCGCCGAACAGCGCACCGAGCAGCGCCTCGCGGCGGGCCGCCGACCCGGCGCCGGAGGTGGCGGCCAGCCCGGTGAGCGCGTCGTCGACGGCGGCGACGGTCAGTGCCGGTGCGGCCGCCGGGTCGTGCGCGAGCCGGGCCAGCGTGCGCCAGCCGACGCCGAGGCGGCCCTGCCGGACGTCGCCGGCCAGCCAGGCGGTGACCGGCCCGACCTCGCCGGGCTCCGCGCGGCGCAGCACGTCGGCCACGGCCGCTGCCTTGGCGGTGCGCGAGCGGGTGGCGGCCACCGCGGCCGAGGCGGCGGCGACGTCGGCGAGCAGCACGCGGCCAGCCTGGCACCGGTCCGGTCCGGGTGTGGCGCCGGTCGCCGGCGGGCAGTCCTGCCCCGTCGACGGGGACGAGGAGGCGGTCATGGGCGGGCCGGACGTCGAGGACGGGCCGAGGGGCTGAGCTCCGACCAGGAACTCACCCGGCGCGGGTTCCTCGGGGCCGCCGGGCTGGCCGCCGGCGTGCTGGCCGGGTGTGGCGGGCGGCTGCCCGGCGCGGGGGAGGGGGACGGTGCGGCCACGCTGGCCGCCCGGCCGGCGCCGCCGTCCCCCGGCACGCCGCTGCCGCCGGCGGGCACCTCCCCGCTCGGCCTGGAGGAGACACGCGACCCGCTGCTGCACCTGCCGCCGGCGGGCGTGCCCGGGCCGGCCCCGCTGGTCGTCGTCCTGCACGGCGCCGGCGGGGACGCGGAGTCCGGCCTCGGCCTGCTGCGGCCGCTGGCCGACGAGCGCGGACTCGTCCTGCTCGCCCCGGCGTCCCGGGGGCCGACCTGGGACGCCGTCGCCCGCGGCTACGGACCGGACGTCGCGGTCGTCGACCGGGCGCTGGCGGCGGTCCTCGCCGCGGTGCCGGTCGACGCCGGCCGGGTCGCCCTCGCGGGCTTCTCCGACGGCGCGTCCTACGCCCTCGGTCTGGGCCTCGCCAACGGCCGGCTGTTCCGCCAGGTGGTGGCCTTCTCGCCCGGCTTCGTGCCGCCGGGCCCGCGCGCCGGGCGGCCGACGGTGTTCGTCTCCCACGGCACCGACGACGACGTGCTGCCGGTCGAGCGCACCAGCCGGGAGGTGGTGCCGGCGCTGCGCGACGACGGCTACGACGTGACCTACCGCGAGTTCGCCGGCGGCCACCGGGTGCCGCCGGAGGTGGCCCGGGAGGCCGCCGACCGGCTCGCCGGGACCCTGGACTGACCGGACCGGCCGTCAGCCGCCCCGCTCGGCGAACCGGCGCACCGGGGCGGACCACGCCGCGGGATGGGTCCAGGGGAAGCTGTGCGCGCCGGGCAGGGACTCGAACCGGCCGTCCCGGGCCAGCCGGCACAGCGAGCGGGCCCACTCCTCGGTGCACAGCAGGTCCTGCGCGCCGTGCAGCACCAGCACCGGGACCGGGACGTCGGTGACGACGTCCTCGAGCGGGTCGGCCAGGGAGGCCCGGACGGCGTGCAGGACCCGGCGCATGCCGGCCCGCTGCCGCTCGGGCCGGTGCACCTCGTCGAGGTCCGGCGGCTCCCGCCGGTGGTTGCGGTACCAAGCCCGGAGCACGCCGCCGAGGCTCCGGAACGCCGGGTCGACCGTCGGGCTGGCCAGCACCAGACCCCGCACGCCCGGCGGGTGCCGCACCGCCGCTCGCGCGGCCACCTGGGTGCCGCCGGAGTGCCCCACGAGCACCACCCGGTCCAGCCCGGCCGCCGCCAGCCAGGCGACCAGGGCGTCCCCGAACTCGACGACGTCCAGATCGTGCGGCGGCTCCCCGCTGCCCGAGAACCCCGGCAGTTCCACCAGGTGGGCGCGGGTCCACGTCCCGAGCGCCCGCAACCCGGGGACCAGGTAGTCGGCCACCCCGATGCCCTGGACGAGCACCACCTCGGCGACGCCGTCGCGGGGCGTGCCCACCGAGCGGCTGTGCATCCGGCCGAACGGAGTCTCCCGGTCGGTCCGGACGAGGTCGGTCGTCAGCACACACCTCCGGCAGCCGGACGGCGGGCGCGAGGGCTCCGCGGCGCCGAGGCCAGTCTGGCCGCGCTCCCTCCCGCGTGCGCGGCGGCCGCGCGACTGATTGGCTCCAAGGGCGGCTCAGCAGTCGGCCACCCTGATCGGAGCGGGAGACCACCGTGGCAACGACCATCGCCGGTGTGGACAAGCAGACAGCAGCGCGGGCGCTCGGCGCCGTCGGCGCGGCGTTCGGGGCGGTGAGCGTGCTGGCCCCTCGCGTGATCGCCGCCGGGTACGGCGTCCCCCCGACACCGCAGGGCCTGCAGTTGCAGCGGCTGTTCGGCAGCCGCGCGCTGGCGGTCTCGGTGGCAGGGCTGACCGCGCGCACCCCGGAGGAGGTCGACCGGGGCCTGCTCCTGGTCGCCGCGATGAACCTCCTCGACGTCCTCACCGCGCTGGGCGCGGCCCGTGGCTCCGGCCGGCCCACCACGGTGCGGGCGGTGGCCAGCTCTGCGGTCTACGGCGCGGCGGCGCTGGCGGTGCGGGCGATGGACTGACCCCGGGCCGACCGCCGCGCCGCGGGGACTGGAGCGCGGCCGCCGGGTGTGAGGGAATGCCGGGGCAGGGCTGGTCAGGGGGGAGGTGCCCGGCATGACGCGAGCGATCGTGGTCGGCGGCGGGGTCGCCGGGCCGGTGGCGGCCATGGCGCTGCAGAAGGCCGGGATCACCGCGACCGTCCACGAGGCCCGCGCCGCCCCGGACGGGGACGTCGGCGCCTGGCTCGGCGTGCAGGTCAACGGCCTCGACGCGCTGCGGGCCGTCGACGCCGAGGACGCCGTCCGCGCCGTCGGCTTCCCCACGCCGGTCATCGAGTTCCGCACCCACACCGGCCGGGTCCTGGGCACCCTGTCCACCGGCTCTCCCGCGTCCGGGCGGACGACGGGCCTGTCGCTGCGCCGCTCGGACCTCTACCGCGCCCTGCACGGGGAGGCCCGCCGGCGCGGCATCGAGGTGCGCCACGGCTCGCGGCTGACCGGCGTCTCCGACACCGGCGACGGCGTCACCGCGGTGTTCGCCGACGGCCGCACCGAGACCGCGGACCTCCTCGTCGGCGCCGACGGCGTCCGCTCGACGGTGCGCGCCCTGGTGGACCCCGACTGCCCGCCGCCGCGGTTCGTGCCCGTGCTCAACACCGCCGGGTACTCCGAGCACACGCCGGCCGGCGCCGAGGTGGGCCGGCTGACCATGGTCTTCGGCCGCCGCGCCTTCGCCGGCTACCTGGCCGTCCCGACCGGCGGCACGTGGTGGTTCGCCAACCCGCCGCTGGCGCGGGAGCCGTCGGCCGAGGAGGTCGCGGGCACCTCGGACGGGCAGTGGCGGGCCCGGCTGGCCGACCTCTACGGGGCCGACCGCTCGCCGGTCGCGGCGCTGGTCGAGGCCACGCCCGGACCGCTGCGCGGGTGGACCACCCACGACGTGCCCACGGTGCGCCGCTGGTCCCGCGGGCGCACGGTGCTGATCGGCGACGCCGCGCACGCCACCTCGCCGGCCGCCGGGCAGGGCTCGTCGCTGGCGATCGAGGACGCCGTCGTGCTCGCCCGCTGCCTGCGCGACCTGCCGCCGGCGCAGGCCCTCCGCGCGTTCGAGGACCTGCGCCGGGCCCGCGCCGAGCGGGTCGTCGCCCAGGGTTTCCGCACCAGCAGCGCCAAGTCGCCGCCGGCCGTGGGCCGCCTGGTGCGCGACCTGGTCATGCCGCTGGTGCTGCGCCGCCGCGACCCGCAGGCCTGGGTGCGCGACCACTCCGTCGACTGGGGCACGCCGGTCCCCCTCCCGGCGGGCTGACCCCGGGTGGGCAAGCCGCTGCCCGACGTCGTGGCGCCCGGCCTCGACGTGCTGTTCTGCGGGATCAACCCCTCGCTGCTGTCGGCGGCCCGCGGCCACCACTTCGCCCGCCCGGGCAACCGGTTCTGGCCGGCGCTGCACCTGGCCGGGCTCACGCCCCGGCGGCTGCGCCCGGAGGAGGACCGGGAGCTGCCGCGGTACGGCCTCGGCGTCACCAACCTGGTCGACCGGCCGACCCGCACTGCCGCCGAGCTGACGCCCGACGAGCTGCGCGCGGGGGTGGCGGCGCTCGAGGAGCTGGTCGGCGCGTTCCGTCCCCGGGTGGTGGCGGTGCTCGGCGGCACCGCGTGGCGGCTGGCCGTCGACCGGCGCGGCGCCCCCTGGGGGCGGCAGGAGCGCCGGCTGGGCGGGGCGGAGACCTGGGTGCTGCCCAACCCGAGCGGGCTCAACGCCCACCACCAGCTGCCCGACCTCGCCCGGCACTACGCGGCGCTGCGGCCGGCGGCTCAGCGCGCCGAGCCGGCCAGCGCCCCGGGCGACTCCGGCGCCTCCTCCGCCAGCCGGCCCACCAGCGCGACGGCCCCGCCGAGGTCGAGCCCCGACCCGCGGGCCACCGCGGCGGCCAGCTCGTGCGGGTCGAGCGCGGCCTCGAGCGCGGCGACGTAGCGCCCGCCGTCGACCGGGTCCATCCGCAGCGGGTCGTAGCCCACCATCCGGGCGCTGGACCGCACCGCGCCGAGCAGGGTGGCGCCGTCGTGGGCCCGCCCGGCGGCGACGGCCGCCCCGACGGCGGTGAGCAGCCCGGCCAGCGTGCCGGTGGCGTCGCCCTCCTGGTGGGTCAGGTCGACCATCCGCCACAGGTGGGCCAGCGCCTCGGGGGCCCGGTCGAGCTCGACGAGGACCTTGGCGCGGATCCACAGCACCGACGAGTGCGCCCACGAGTGGCCCAGGCCCAGCGCGAGCCGCTCGGCGCGGCCGAGGTGCTCCAGCGCGCCCTCGGCGTCCCCGGCGACGCGGGCGAACTGGCCGAGGGTCATGGCGATCTCGGCCTGCACCCACTCGATGCCCGACGCCTGCGCGAGCTGCAGGCCGCGGGCGATGTCGCGGGCGGTCTCCCCGTCGGGGTCGGCCTGGCCGAGCAGCGCCCGCACGAACCCGCGCAGCACCAGCGCCAGCGCCAGGACGCCGTCGGAGTCGTCGGCGCCGGCCGACACGATCTCGTTGGTCCGCGCCCAGATCGAGGGGACGTCGCCGGAGAGGTAGGCCAGCAGCGCGTCGCCGAGCAGCGCGCCGTTGCGCACCCGCGGCGCCGCGTCGGGCGTGGCCTCCAGCGCGGTGAACAGCCAGCGGCGGCCCTCCTGCACGTGCCCGCGGCGGTACCACCACCACGACAGCGCCGAGCCGATCCGCAGCGCCAGCTCGCCCTGCCCGGTGGCCAGCGCGTGTGCCAGCGCGGCGCGGATCGCCGGCTGCGCGGCGTCGAGCCGGCGGGCGCTGGCGGTCCACTCGGCGCGGCGCAGCGTGGGCTCGAGGCGCTCGACCAGGCCGACGACGTGGGCGGCCAGCCGGTCGCGCAGCCGCCGGGCGAGCGCGTCGTCCAGGCCCTGCTCGGCGTACTGCCTCAGGGTCTCCAGCATCCGGTAGCGCCCGGCGCCGTGGTCGAGCTCGACCAGCGACTTGGCCACCAGCTCCCGCAGCAGCGCCACCGCGGCGCCGCCGACCTCGGGCCCGGCGACCGCCTCCACCGCGTCGGGGCCGAAGCTGCCCGGCAGCACCGACACCGCGCGGAAGACGGCCAGCTCGGCCGGGCTGAGCAGGTCGACGCTCCACTGCACGGTCGCGGCGAGCGTCCGCTGGTGGGGGACGGCGGTGCGCCAGCCCCCCGACAGCAGCGCGAAGCGGTCGTCGACCCGCCCGGCCACCTCGGCCAGCGGCAGCGTGGTCAGGCAGGCGGCGGCCAGCTCGACGGCCAGCGGCAGCCCGTCGAGCGCGGCCACCAGGTCGCGCACCCGCTCCAGGTCGGCCTCCGACGGGTCGGCCAGGTGCGGGGCGACCAGCCGGGCGCGGTCGAGGAACAGCTGCTCGGCGTCGCTGCCCGGGGTGCCGGCCGGCATCGGCCCGCACGGCAGCACCGCCTCACCGGGCAGCCCGAGCGGCTCCCGGGAGGTGGCCAGCACCTGCAGGTCGGGGCAGCGGGGCAGCAGCTCGGCGCACAGCGCGGCCGCGGCGACGACCACGTGCTCGCAGTTGTCCAGCACGAGCAGCAGCGGGCGGTCCTGCAGCGCGGTGGCGACGGCGCCGACCGGGTCGCCCGCGGTCAGGCTCACGCCCAGGACGGTGGCCACCTGCGCGGCCACCAGGTCGGGGTCCTCGACGCCGGCCAGCTCGGCGAGGACCGCCGGCGGCGACCCCGCGGGACGCCGGCGGGCGGCCTCCAGCGCCAGCCGGGTCTTGCCGCTGCCGCCCGGGCCGACCAGGGTCACCAGCCGCCGGCCGTCGAGCGCCGCGGCGACGGCGGCCAGCTCCCGGGTGCGCCCGACGAAGGCGGTCAGCGGCACGGGCAGCGGCCGCAGCGGGCGGGGCGCCGCCGGCTCGGCGGCCGGCGCCGGCGCCGGGGCGGGCGCGGCGGCGGGGCGCGGCACGGCCGGGACGGGCGCGGCGAGCGCCGGGTCCTGCCGCAGGATCCGCTCGTGGAGCTCCTGCAGCGGCCGGCCGGGGTCGACGCCGAGCCCGTCGGCGAGCAGCCGGCGGCCCTCCTCGTAGACCTCCAGCGCCTCGGCCTGCCGGCCGCACCGGTACAGCGCCAGCACCAGCGACGCGCGCAGCCCCTCGCGCAGCGGCTCGGCGCGCAGCAGCTCGCGGACGTCGTCGACGATCTCGGCGTGCCGGCCCAGCCGCAGGTCCAGCTCGGCGGCGAGCTCCCGGGCGGCCAGCCGCAGCTGCTCGAGCCGCTCGGACTCCTCCCCGGCGAACGTCGCCGACACGTCGGCGTAGGCCGGGCCGCGCCACAGCGCCAGCCCCTCGGTGACCGCCGCCCGCGCCCGCCCGGCGTCGTCCCGGGCGGCCAGGTCGCGGGCGGTGCGCAGCAGCTGGACGAAGCGGACGGCGTCGACGTCCTCCGGCGCCACGTCCAGCCGGTACCCGGGCTCGCGGGTGACCAGCAGCGTCCACCGGCCGTTCGGGACGTCGGGCTCGAGCTCGCGGCGCAGCCGCGACACGATCGACTGCAGCGTCGCCGAGACGGCCGTGGGGGGCTGCCCGCTCCACACCCGGTCGACGAGCAGGTCGACCGGCACGGTGCGCCCGGCGTCGACGAGCAGCGCCGCCAGGACGGCGCGGTGGCGGGGTGAGCGGGTGGGCAGCAGCGTGCCGTCGCGCCAGACCTCGACGGGCCCGAGCACGCGGAACGTGGTCGCGGACATCGTTCCGCAGACTAGGGCCTCACCTGCGGTTTCGGCACCGGCTCCGTTCCCCAAGCCCGTGACAAGGTCACGGCAAGCACGCGCGCGCACGCTCGGGTCACCGTCGCCACCCCGTCCGGAGACCCGCCATGCCGCTCGCACCCCCGCCCGTGCTGCCCGCCGACCTCGCCGCCGCGCTGCGCGGGCGGCTGTCCCCGGGGGCGCACCTGGCCGACGGGGTGGTCTCGGCGGCCGGGCCGGGCGACGTCGTCGCGGCGCTGCGGCTGGCCGGCCGGTACGGCGTCCCCGTGGGGCGCGCGGCGGGACGGGGGCTGGTGGTCGACGTCGACGCCCTCGACGAGGTGACCGTGTCCCCGGCGGGGTGGGCGCGGGTCGGCGGCGGGGTGCGGTGGCGGCGGCTGGCGGAGGCCGCCGCGCGGTGCGGGCTGGCCACCGTCACCGGGCCGACGCCGAACGAGCGGGTCGCCGACGCGGTGACCGGCGGGGGAGTCGGGCCGCTCGCGCGCACCTACGGGCCGGTGTCGGACCGGGTGCGGGCCGTCGAGCTGGTCACCGGCGACGGGGTGCTGCGCCGGGTGACCGCGGAGGACGCGCCGGAGCTGTTCTGGGGGGTCCGCGGCGGCGGGCACGGCCTCGGCGTGGTGACCGCCGTCGAGCTGGACCTGCTGGCCGCGCCCACCGTGCACGCCGGCTGGCTGCAGTGGGCCGCCGCCGACGCCGCCGCGGTCCTGGCCCGCTGGCGGACCTGGTCGGCGGCGCTGCCCCCGCAGGCCGGGACGACGCTGCTGCTCGTGCGGCCCCCGACCGGACCGGACGGCGTCGCGGTGCGGTTCGCGTGGACCGGTGACCACGCCGACGGCGCCGAGGTCCTCGACGGGCTGCGCGGCGCGGTGCCGCCCCGGCGCGACGACGTCGTCGTCCGGCGTCCCGGCGACCTCGGCACCGCGCCGGTGCCCGCCGACGGCGTGGAGTCCTCGCTGCTGCTCGACCGGCTGCCGGCCGCCGGCGCCGACGCCCTGCTCGCCGCGGCGCGGCGGACCACGCCGCGGACGGTGGAGCTGCGGCTGCTCGGCGGCGCGGTCGGCTGGGTGCCCGAGCGCGGCAGCGCGCTGTGCCACCGCGAGGCGCGGCTGGCGGTACGGGTGGTCGGCGGCGCCGGCGCCGAGCAGCGGGCCGCGACCTGGGCCTGCGTCGAGGAGCTGGCCGCCGGGCTCGGCCCCGACACCGGCGGGCGGGAGGCGGCGCACGGCGTCGGGCCGTCCCCCGACGTGCTGGCGCGGACGCCGACGCCCGCCGTCCGCGAGCGGCTGGCCGCGCTGGCCGCCGCCACCGACCCGCACCGCGTCCTCGAGGGCGCCGGCCGGTCAGGCGGACCCGGCGTGCGCGGCCTGGGGTGAGGGCTCGGTCTGCGAGTCGGCCTGCCACAGGTCCGGGCCGAACACCTCGTACTGGACGTCGCGGGCGGGCACGCCCCGGTCGAGCAGGGCGCTGCGCACGGCCCGCATGAACGGCAGCGGGCCGCAGAGGACGTAGACGGCGCCCTCGGGCAGGTCGACGGCGTCGAGGTCCATGACCCCGGCGTGCACGGAGTCGACCGGGAGGGTGCTGTGCGCCCCCCGCTCGTACCAGGTGTGCACGGTGCCGCCGGGCAGCCGGCGCACGTCCGTCAGCACCTGCTCGCGCAGGGCGAAGGACTCCTCGTCGAGGTCGGCGTGCAGCAGCGTGACGGGCAGGTGCGAGCCGGCCGCCGCCAGGTGCGAGAGCATCCCCGCCATCGGCGTGATGCCGATGCCCGCGCTGGCGAAGACCACCGGCCGGCCGGAGTCGTCGAGGACGACGTCGCCGAAGGGCAGCGACATCCTCAGCCGGTCACCGACCCCGACCCGGTCGCACAGGTGGTTGGAGACCTCGCCGTCGGGCTTGTCCCCACCGCGGACCCGCTTGACCGAGAACTGGCGGTGCTCGCCGTCGTCGGCCCGGGTGAGGCTGTACTGCCGCGGCTGGTGCACCCCGTCGGGCATCAGGACCTGCACCGTCACGTACTGGCCGGGCAGGGACGTCTTGACCAGCCGGTCGTCGACCCGCCGGACCCGGAAGGTGACGACGTCGGGGGTCTCGTCGAACCTCTCGGCGACCTCCCACTCGCGCCACACGGTCTCCGGCCGCACCCCGCGGGCGCTGTAGAGGCCGCGCTCCTGGTTGATCAGCGCGTAGGCCATCAGCCAGTACACCTCGTCCCAGGCGGCGGCGACCTCCGGGGTGACCGCGTCGCCCAGGACGTCGGCGATGGCCCAGAACAGGTGCTCGTGGACGACGTCGTACTGCGCCGGCGTGATGCCCAGCGAGGCGTGCTTGTGCGCGATCCGCGACAGCAGGCGCTCGGGGACCTGCTCCGGGGTCTGCACCAGCGCGCCGGCGAAGACGGCGACCGAGCCGGCGAGCGCCACCTGCTGGGTGCCCTCCGCCTGGTTGCCGCGGTTGAAGACCCCGTCGAACAGCTCGGGGTGGGCGCCGAACAGGTGCGCGTAGAAGCGCTCGGCGATCTCGCCGATGTGGTCGGCGACCACCGGCAGCGTCGCCTCGATGACGGGTCGGGAGCGGTCGGAGAGCATGGTCCTCCTCGGACGTGCGACGGACGCGGTACGGCCCTGTCCAGCGGTGGAGCGCCCCGTGACCGTGCCCGCCCGTCCCGGCCGGCCAGGGGGAGGGGCGCCGGCGGACCGGCGCTCCCCGCGCGCGACCCTGCCAGGAGCGACTGCGGAAAGCGACCGTGGAGGTACCGGTACAGGTCTAGCCGCCGGCCGGGAGCCGTGGTTAGAGTGCGCCCGGACTCCTCGTCGTCCGCGTGAACCCGCAGTACAGCGGGCCGGAGGGGTCCTCACGGGGCGGTGACCGCGGCAGCACGGGGCGGTGGCGTCCCGACGGTCCGGCCGGCCGGCCGGGCCGCACGTCGCCGGTTCACGGGGGGCGTTCGTGGACATTCCCGCGATGCGGGCGAACTTCGCCAAGGCCGCGGCCGCCGGGGACGAGGCGCCGCTGTGGTTCTACGCGCACCTGTTCCTCGCCCACCCCGAGACCCGGCAGATGTTCCCGGTCTCGATGGCGCACCAGCGCGACCGGCTGTTCGCCGCGCTGGGCGAGGTGGTCGCCCGGGTCGACGACCTGGACTCCCTCGTGCCGATCCTGCAGCAGCTCGGGCGCGACCACCGCAAGTTCGGGACGGTGGCCGAGCACTACCCCGCGGTGGGGGCGAGCCTGCTCGCCACGCTCGAGCACTTCGACGACGACTGGGACGACGCGCTGGCCGCGGACTGGACGGCGGCCTACGAGCTGGTCGCCTCGGTGATGGTGGAGGCCGCCGACGAGATGGCCGACCAGCCGCCCTGGTGGGAGGCCGAGGTCGTCGCGCACGAGCGGCGCACCGTCGACACCGCCGTCCTGCGCCTGCGACCGGTGGTCCCGCTGCCTTACCGCCCCGGGGAGTCGATCTCGCTGGAGACGGAGCGGCGGCCGCGGTTGTGGCGCTACTACTCACCGGCCAACGCCCACCGGCCCGACGGCGAGCTGGAGATCCACGCACGGGCGCGGCCCGGCGGGCCGGTGAGCACCGCGCTGGTGCGGCAGGTCGACGTCGGGGACGTGCTCCGCCTGGGTCCCCCGGTGGACCACCTGCGCTTCGACCCCGAGTCCGACCGCGACCTGCTGCTGGTGGCGGGCGGCACGGGGCTGGCACCGCTCAAGGCGATCGTCGACCACGTCGCCCGCACCGCCCCGCCCCGGCGGGTGGACCTGTTCGTCGGCGTCCGCCTCGAGGACGACCTCTACGACCGGGCGGACCTGGCCCGGCTCGAGCGCGAGCACCCCTGGCTCACCGTCACCGTGGCCGTCTCCGAGGACGAGCACTCGCAGCTGACGCACGGCAACGTCGGTGACGTGGTGGCGCGTTCCGGGCCGTGGGGCAGCCGGGAGGCCTACGTCGCCGGTCCGCCGGCGATGGTCGACGACACCGTCGAACGACTGCTGCAGCACGGCCTGCCCCGGGACCGCATCCGCACCGAGGTCTTCGCCCCCAGCCGCCCGGGGCCGGACGTTGACGGAAAGGTGACCACATGACCACGACCACCGAGTCCGCCGCGTGGACCGGCGGACGGCGACTGACCCCCGCCGACGTCCGCGACGTGCGGTTCGGCCGGGCCACCGTCTTCCACCCCGGGTACGACGACACCCAGGTCGACCGCTTCCTCGACCGCGTGGGCGAGGAACTGGCCACGCTGCACGCGGAGAAGGCCGAGCTGCGGGACCGGGTGCACGAGCTGCAGGCCCGCGTCGACGGCGAGCAGCGGCACGAGGCGCCCTCGACCCAGGCCGTGGGCATCCTCGCGGCGGCCCAGCAGACCGCTGACCAGTACGTGGCCGAGGCGGAGGCCCTCAGTCGCGTGGTGACCACCGAGGCCCGCGAGCACTACGAGGACCAGGTGCGGCAGGCGCGCGAGAAGGTCGGCGCGATGATCCAGGCGGCGCAGGAGGCCGCCGCCGTGATCTCCGCCCAGGCCGCCGCTTCGGGCACGCTCGAGGACGGCGGGGACTCCCGCACGGCCGCGGAGCTGCAGGAGCAGGTGCTCTACCTGCAGGCCTTCGGCCAGGCCTGCCGGACGCAGTTGCGCGCCTACCTCGAGGCCCTGCTCGACGACGTCGAGCGCGAGTGGGGCGCCGCGCACCCGGAGGGCGTGCCGGCCGCGTCGGCCCGTCCCCGGGTGCAGCGCCCGCCGGCTGCCGCCGCACCGTCGGGTGCGCCGGCCCCCGCCGTGCCGGCTCCCGCCGCCGTGCCGGTGGGCGAGATCGAGCCGAGGACCGTGGAGGCGGCAGCGGTGCTGCTCAGCGAGGACGCGCTGCGCCAGGACCACCAGGACGACGAGGCCGGAGCGCGCCCGCGGCAGTGAGCCGCGGGGCTCGCTCGGCCGGCACCTCAGGGCGCGACCGACGCCCCGGACCGCGACCGGGACGAGCGGGTGACCGCGTAGCCGACCAGTGCGGCCACTGGGAACATCACCACGCCGTAGACCGCGGCGGGTACGGCGAGCTGCACGCTGCCGAGCACGGTGATCGCGATGGCGATGGCCAGCGTGCTGTTGTGCACGCCGATCTCGAAGGCGCAGGCGACGGCCTGCCGGTGCCCGACGCCGAGCAGCCGGGGGACGCCGAAGCCGAGCAGCAGGCTGGTCAGGCAGAACACCAGGACGACGACGCCCACCTGCTGCAGGTAGCCGACCACGTTCTCGCGCTCGGCGACGATCGTGCCGGCGATGACCAGCGCCAGGACGACCGCCGAGGCGATCCGCACCGGCCGGTCCATCCGGTCGGCGAAGGCCGGCCGCGCGCGGCGGACCAGCATGCCGACGGCCACCGGCACCAGCACGATCGCGAAGACCTGCACCGTCTTGCCGAACTGCAGGCCGATCGCGCCCGCGCCGGGGGGGTCGAAGACGGCGACGGCGAGGTTGGTGACCAGCGGCAGCGTGACCACGGCCAGCAGCGAGTTGACCGCCGTCAGGGAGACGTTGAGGGCGACGTCGCCGCGGAAAAGGTGGCTGAACAGGTTGGCCGTCGTCCCGCCGGGGGAGGCCGCCAGCAGCATCATCCCGACCGCCAGCAGCGGGTCCAGGCCGGCGGCGAGGACCAGGCCCAGGCAGATCACCGGCAGGACGACGACCTGCAGCACCAGCGCGACCACCGCGGCGCGGGGACGGCGGGTGACCCGCACGAAGTCGTCGACGGTGAGCGACAGGCCCAGGCCGAGCATCACCACGGCCAGGGCGAGGGGCAGCGCGACGGTGGCGAGCGCCGAGTCCATGGACGACCTCCGGGACGGCCGCGGCTCCGTCGCCGCGGCTCTCGGCGCGATCCTGGCCGAGCCGCGGCCCCGCGGGCCAGTCCCCGACGGGAGGATGCGCCCCCGTCCGGACGCCGCTCCTCCCGCGCCGCGACGCCGCTCGCCGTGTGCCTCCTCCCGGCGCGCTCCGGGCAGGTCGGCGACGGGCCGGCGTCTCCCGCACCGGGGCGCTCGGCGGCCCGGAACTGCTGGCCGCCCAGGTGGAGGACCCGGTCCCGGTCGAGGGCGGTACGGGGTACGGCGCGGGGCTCTTCGTCGAGCGCACCGGGCCGCTGTCCCACTCCGGCTCGTGGGCCGGCTTCCTCAGTGGCTTCGCCGTGTCGGCCGACCGGCGCGTCGCGGTCGCCGTCTCGTGCAACGGGGACCAGGCGGGCACCGACGACCTCGACCGGGTGTGGCCGGTGCTGCGCGGGGAGTGGCGCTGAGGGTCAGCCCCGCTGCGGGCGGCGGTCTGTGCGCGGTCGGTAGGGCAGGCCGGGGTTGAACACCTCGAGGGTGTACTGGTCGAAGCGGCGCAGCAGGGCGCGGGCGGTGGTGAGCACGGGGCTCCTCCTCGTTCGGGGTGTGCGGACCCCTCCGAGGTTCCGTGCAGGTCGTTGCACCGCGGCGAGTGACACGTGAACGGGAGGTGAACCGGCTCAGATCACACTCGCGAGGGCCTGCTCGACCGGCGCCGAGCGGCGCAGCAGCACGGGGCACCCGGCGCGGTACCCGGCCGCCAGGTGCTCGACCAGCAGCTCGACCACCGGCGGCGAGAGCGAGGTGACCGAGCGGGCGTCGATGACCGCCACGCGGGCGGGCTCGCGGCCGTAGCGGCGGTGGAAGGAGGCGACGGCGGCGCCGTCGACCGCGCCGGCCAGGCACAGCACGCCGCCGCCGGAGGTGTTGAGCAGGCGGACGACGCCCCGCGCCGCCCGCAGCCCGTCCGTCGGGGAGGTCACCGGTCCAGTCTGGCGCGCGCGCCGGACAGCTGCCGCTCAGTCCTCCGGCGTGACGGTCGCCAGCACCACCGGGGTCGGTTGCCCGGCCCAGGTGCCGGTGAGGACCGCGCCCGTCGCCGGGGCGGCCGGGTCGAGGACGCGGTGCAGCACCACCGTCAGCGGCCCGGTGCGGACCGTCGTCGCGGCGTCGCCGTCCTGCACGGCCAGCCCGTCGAGCGGCCCCACCGCGAGACCCGGCTCCCCGCTGCCGGTGACGGCGGCGTCGGTGGCGCGCGGCACGAACCGGCCGTCACCGGTCTCCACCAGCTCCTCGGCGCCGGTGCCGCCGTCGACCACGGCACGCAGGAACGCGAGAACGGCGACCGGATCGCCGCAGGCGTCGTACACCCAGCGGCGGCCGAGCACCGAGTGCCGCATCGTGCCGACCAGGTGCGCCTCCTGGCCGGGTGCCGGGGCGCCGCGGTAGGTCAGCGGCACCTGCAGGAGCCGCCCGTGGGCCCCGCGCACCAGGTGCACCTCGATGCCCACCTCGCCGTCGGGGTCGTCGAAGCGGTAGGCGGCCACCCGCTCCAGCACCGGTCCGGCGCCCCGGCCCCACGGCCGGGTGCGCACGAACCCGCCGACCAGCTCGAGCTTCGACGGGGACAGCTGCGCCTGGTGGATCACGGCCATGCCGCCGACGCTACGGGCGCGCCGCCGACCGCCCTGCCGGCACCCCGCCGGCGGGAGGATGCCGCCATGGACACGGAGGCCGCGTTCGTGCCGGAGGCGCTGCTGGGGCCGGGCGCCGCACCGGAGCTCGACGAGTTCGTCATGGCCCGCATCGCGGAGGACAAGCGGGTCGCCGCCCGGGCCGCCGACGCGTCCGCCGGTGGGGACGTGGCGGGCCCGGTGCCGGCGGAGGCGGCCGAGCACGCCGCCCGCTTCGGACCGGGGCGGGTCCTCGCCGACTGCGCGGCGCTGAGCCGGCTGGTGCAGGCCTGCCGCGACGTCCGCCCCGACACCCGCTTCCTCGGCAGCCGGCCCAGCGGCCTGCCCGACTTCCCACCCCAGCCCACCGACCAGCACGAGCTGGCCGCGCTCGCGCTGGCCCTGCTGGCACTGCCGCACGCGGGCCACCCGGACTACCGCGAGGAGTGGCGTCCCTGAGGCGCCTCCACAGGGCGTGGTGCCACCGGCGCAGGCGACACGTCGACGTGGCGCCGGATCGACAGGTCGACGCGTCGTCACGTCGAGTTGGCGTCAGGTCGACCTGGCGACACGGGGACGTGTGCGGTCAGAACGGCGGCGGGTCGTCGGCCGGGTCGGGCAGCCGTGGTGGGGTCACGGCCGGCGCAGGTGGTGGTCGCACGCCCGGTGGTCTCGTCGTGCGGGTGACGCCCGACGGTGTCGTCACGGTCAGCACCCCGCGTCGGCCAGCCCCAGCACCAGCTCCGCCTCGTAGGCCGCCAGCCGGGCCTTGAGCGCGGCCACGTGCGCCAGCTCGGCGGCCTTCTGCTCCCGCGACAACAGCGCCACCGGCAGCCGCCGCAGCTCCGGCTGCTCGGTCACGAGCAGGTCGAGGAGCCCGCCCACCGGCGGCGCGTCGTCCTCGATCTCCTGCACGAGACAAACCCACGACCGGGGTACGACAGTTCCCGCAGCTCAGCGCCGCGGAGGCAGGTGATCGGCGGGCTCGCACCGGGGTCGCGGCGAGCCGGGACACGGCACGAGGCGGACGCTGATCAGCACGGTGCAGGAAGTAGACGTCTGAGACATCTGTTGCGCCCGTCCCAGGGGGACCGCATAGTTCCCGGTGGGCGGGGCCCTGGGAGTCCCGGGTGCGCCCCGCCCGCCAGACTTGGCGCGCGCGTGTGTTTCAGCTCACGCCCAGTGGGCACGCATGATCGTGAACCGGCCCCGGCGTGGCCGTTGAACCCCCGCGCCGGGGCCGTGTCGTCCCCTCGGGGGCCAGCGGCCGGGGAGCGGCGACCCCGGTCAGTCCTCGCCGGCCAGCGCGGCGCGCACCCCGGCCGCCACGCTGCCCCGCACCGGCAGCCGCGGCAGCAGCAGCGCCTGGGCCACGTGGTAGGCGTCGGGCTTGCCGGGCCACGTCGTCGTCCCGACCTGACCGGTGGGCGTGAGCTCGTGGTGCCAGTTGCCGACGGCGTCGTCGCGGAACAGCGCGGCGTGCTCGTCCCACCGGCGGAGGTCATCGGCGTACCGGTCGTCGCCGGTGACCCGGCCGAGGACGGCGGCCGCGCCGATCGCCTCGGCCAGCACCCAGTGCATGCGGGCGGCGACCACCGGCCGGTCGGACCAGTCGAGGGTGTAGACGAAGCCGTCGTGACCGTCGGCGTGCCAGCCCCGGCTGACGGCCGCGTCGTAGAGGCCCACGGCGTCGTCGAGCAGCCAGCCGGGCGTGCCGTCGCCGAGTGCCGCCCGGGCGTGCAGTGCCAGCCGCGACCACTCCAGCTGGTGCCCCACCGTGACGCCGTACGGCCGGAACGGGTCGGAGGGCCGGTCGGCGTTGAACTCCAGGTCGGGGCGCCAGTCGGCGTCGTAGTGCTCGGGCAGCCGCCACTCGCGCGACCGGGCCTCGCCGTGCACCACCCGCTCGAGCACCCGCAGCGCGCGAGCCCGCAGCTCCCCGGCGCGAGGAGCAGCGGCGTCGGCCGCGGCCAGCACGGCCTCCACGCCGTGCATGTTGGCGTTGACGCCGCGGTAGCCCGAGCACGTCGTCCAGGCCGCGTCCCACTCCTCGACGGCCATGCCGGCGTCGTCGTCCCAGAACCGCCGGTCCCACACGTCGAGCGCGTCGGCGAGCAGGTCGTCCCCGCCGGGCACCCCGGCGGCCGTCGCGCTCGCCCCGGCCAGCACGACGAAGGCGTGCACGTAGGCGGCCTTGGTGTCGTCGGCGTCGGGGGAGGCCGGCCAGCCGCCGTGGGCGGCGTCCCGGAAGGGCCCGGTGAGCGCGGCGACGCCGTGTTCGGCCAGCGCAGCCGCCTCCGGCCGGCCGAGCAGCACGGCCAGTGCGAACACGTGCGTCATCCGCGCGGTCACGTAGGTCTCGCGGGGGTGGGCGGGGTCGAGCGTTCCGTCGGCGGCGAGGGAGCCGAAGCCCCCGTCGTCCCGGCGGGCGCGGGCGGCGAAGGTCAGCAGCCGGTCGAGCTCACCGGTCAGCAGCGAGGGCACGCCGGGGACGCTAGCGCTCCTCAGCGCCCGCCGGTGGCGCGCTGCTCCAGGCGGACCAGCCACTGCGGGTACCGGCGGGGGAACAGCCGCACGAGCAGGTCGACCACCTTGGCGTCGTTGCCCACGAGGATGCGCGGCCGGCCGGCCTCGACGCCGTCGACGACGATCCGGGCGGCCTGGTCGGCGGGCATGCGCAGCAGCTTCTCGTTGTAGGTCCGCAGCCGGGCGCGCTGCTCGTCGGTGACCTCGATGCCGCGCTCCTCGGCCTCCCGGAGCGTGTTGTTCGCGATGTTGGTCCGCACCCCACCCGGGTGCACCACGCTCACCTGCACCGGGTGGCCGGCGGCGAGCATCTCGGCGCGCAGCGTCTCGGTGAACCCGCGGACGCCGAACTTGCTGGTGCAGTAGGCCGACAGCGACGGCTGCGCCATGTACCCGTTGAGGCTGGAGACGTTGACCACGTGGCCGTCGCCGGAGGCGACCAGGTGCGGCAGGAACGCCTTGGTGCCGTGCAGGACGCCGAAGAGGTTCACCCGCAGCACGCGGTCGTAGACCTCCCACTCGCCGTCGAGCACCGTGCCGCTCCCGCCGGCGATGCCGGCGTTGTTGTAGACCTGGTGGACGACGCCGAAGTGCGCGGCCACCGCCTCGGCGTACCCGAGGACGGCCGCGCGGTCGCCCACGTCGACCCGGGCGGTGTGCACCTCCGCGCCCAGCGCCTTCGCCCGGTCGGCGGTCTCGGCCAGCCCCAGCTCGTCGACGTCGGACAGCGCCAGCCGCGCGCCCCGCCGGGCCAGCTCGAAGGCCAGCGCCCGGCCGATGCCGGACCCGGCGCCGGTGACGACGGCGACCTTCCCGTGGACGCTGCTCATCGCGGTGCTCCTGTCGTGGTCGGGGACTGGCGGGCGTGCTCGGTGGTCAGCTCGACGAGCCGGTCGACGACGCCGGGGGCGATGTGGTGCCCCATCCCGGCGATCTCGACGTGCCGGGCGCCGGGGACGGCGGCCGCGGTGGCCCGGCCGCCGGTCGGGTGCACCATCGGGTCCCGGTCGCCGTGCACGACCAGCGTCGGCGCGGTGATCCGCCGCAGGTCCCCGGTGCGGTCGCCGGAGGCCTGGATGGCGCTGAT
Source organism: Geodermatophilus tzadiensis (assembly GCF_003002915.1). Classification (GTDB taxonomy): domain Bacteria; phylum Actinomycetota; class Actinomycetes; order Mycobacteriales; family Geodermatophilaceae; genus Geodermatophilus; species Geodermatophilus tzadiensis. The sequence goes on from NZ_PVTG01000004.1 coordinate 123,551, forward strand.
CTGGCGGGGGACGCCGGCGCGGGCGCGGGTCCCGCCGCCGCGCTCCCACAGCCCGACGGCCCAGGCGCGCTCGAGCTCGTCGTCGGGCGGGAACGTCGCCGAGCCGATGTGGCCGAGCATCGCCAGGTGCCGCTGCACGTGCTCCTCGACGGTGCGCGGCGCCGCGGCGGCCAGTCGCAGGACCGTCGAGCGGGCCGGCTGGCCCACCCGCCGCGAGCCGGTGGTCGAGAAGACCGACGTCAGCGTGGCCACCCGCGCCGGGTGCCGGGCCGCGACGACCTGGGCGATCATCCCGCCCATCGACATCCCGACCAGGTGCACCCGGTCGATGCCCAGGGCGTCGAGCAGGCCGACGGTGTCGGCGGCCATGTCGAGCAGGTCGTAGGCGTCCGGCCGCGGGCGGGCCAGCAGCTGGCGCAGCCGGCCCGGCGGCGGGGTGGCCACGCGGCTGGACCGGCCGACGTCGCGGTTGTCGAACCGGACGACGCGGAAGCCGCGCTCGAGGTAGGCGTCCACCATCCGCTGCGGCCACGACGTCAGGTCGATGCCGAGACCGGCGATCAGCAGCAGCGGCTCGCCGTCGTCCGGACCGTCGACCCGGTGGCACAGCCGCGGGCCGGCGGGCAGGTCGACGAAGCGGTCCCCGGAGTGCTCGACGGCCTCCGGTGCCTCCAGGAACGTCGTCACGCCGCCACCGCCGCGCGGGTGCGGGAGGAGGAGAACGCGAGCTCGGGGTCGACCACGCTGTCGGCCCGGAGCAGCTTGACGTCGTCGGCGTAGTCCATCGAGGTCAGCCACGGCATCCGGTCGCCCTGGCGGGGGAGGAGGTCGACGGCGCGCCGGATGTAGCCGGCGGCGAAGTCGAGGAACGGCCGGGTCGGCATGTCCGGGTCGCTCGGCTCGGGTGTGCAGGTGTCGTAGCCGTGCTCGTCCATGTGCCGCAGCAGCCGGGTGAAGTGCTCGCAGAGCAGGCCGATCTTCAGCGTCCAGGAGCTGTTGGTGTAGCCGATCGCGAAGGCGAGGTTCGGCACGCCCGACAGCATCATGCCCTTGTAGGCGACGGTCTCCCGCAGCTCCACCTCGCGGCCGTCGACGACCGGCCGCAGCCCCCCGAAGGCCTGCACGCTGAGCCCGGTGGCGGTGACGATGACGTCGGCCGGCAGCTCGCGGCCGGACTCCAGCAGCACGCCGTCCTCGGTGAAGGTGACGATCCGGTCGGTGACGACGTCGGCCTTCCCCTCGCGGATCGCGCGGAAGAGGTCGCCGTCGGGGACGGCGCACAGCCGCTGGTCCCACGGGTCGTAGGGCGGGTTGAAGTGCTCGTCGACGGCGAAGCCCTCGGGCAGCAGCTTGGTGTTGATCCGGCGGATGAGCTTGCGCGCGGCCTGCGGGTGCTTCTGGCAGAACCGGTAGACCGCCCGCTGCTGGGCGATGTTCTTGCGGCGGGTCAGCGCGTAGCCGCGCTCGTCGCCGAACCACCGCCGCAGCAGGGCGGCGACCTTGTCCTCGCGCGGGACGGGCAGCACGTAGGTGGGGGTGCGCTGCAGCATCGTCACCCGCTCGGCGGTGGCGGCCATGGCCGGGACCAGGGTGACGGCGGTGGCGCCGCTGCCGATCACGACGACCCGCTTGCCCGAGTACTCGAGGTCGGCGGGCCAGTGCTGCGGGTGGACGACGGTCCCGCGGAAGCGCTCGCGGCCCTCGAAGTGCGGGGTGAAGCCCTCGTCGTAGCGGTAGTAGCCGCCGGCGACGAACACCCAGCCGGCGGTCAGCGTGCTGCGCTCGCCGGTGTCGGTGTGCTCGACGTCGACGGTCCAGCGCGCGTCGGCCGACGACCAGGACACGCCGACGACCCTGCGGTGGAAGCGGATGTGCGCGTCGAGGCCGTTCTCGGTGATCGTCTCGCGCAGGTAGTCGAGGATCCGCGGGGCGTCAGCGATCGACTGCCGGTCGCGCCAGGGCTTGAACTCGTAACCGAAGGTGTGCAGGTCGGAGTCCGACCGGATGCCCGGGTAGGTGAACAGGTCCCACGTGCCGCCGGAGGTGCCGCGCGCCTCCAGGACGGTGAAGGACTTCTGCGGCAGCTCGGTGGTCAGGTAGCGCGCGGCGCCGATGCCGGAGATGCCGGCCCCGACGACGACGACGTCGAGGTGCTCGGGGGCGGGCGGCGGCGGGGCGGAGGACATCCGGGCTCCAGGGGTGGGGGACGGCGTCCTCCCACCATCGGTGGCCCGGCTGCCCTCCCGCCAGCACGACGTGCACCAGGATGGGCGTCCTGCGGTGCACACTGCCCCGGTGACCGACGACTGGCCCGAGGTCTCCCCGCGGGTGCGCGAGCTGTTCCGGCGCGGCGCGGAGGTGGCGCTGGACTCGCGGGCGGAGTGGGTGGCCGACGTGCAGGCCGCGGCGCTGGCGGGCAGCCGCATGCGGCCGGTGGCCGAGGACCCGGTGCTGGCCGCGGCGACCCGGCGGGCCACGCAGGCCAACCTGCTGCACTGGGCGCGGGCCAACGTGCAGCGGCCCGGTGCCCGGGTGCCGGTGGACACCGAGCCGGAGGTGCTCGAGGCCGCCCGCGACCTCGTGCGCCGCGGGCTCGACGAGAGCGGGCTGGACACCTACCGCACCGGGCAGGGCGTGGCCTGGCGGCGGTGGATGGAGATCTGCTTCGAGCTGACCGCCGACCCCGCGGAGCTGCGCGCGCTGCTCGACGTCTCCGCGCTGTCGATCACCACCTTCGTCGAGGACACCGTCGCCGCGGTGTCCGAGCGGATGGCCGCCGAGCGGGCCGAGCTCACCCGTGGCGCGCACGCCGACCGGCGCGCGGCGGTCACCCTGCTGCTGGAGGGCGCCCCGCTGGGCCGCGCCCGCGCGGAGGCGCAGCTGGGCTACCGCCTGTCCGGCCCGCACACCGCCGTCATCGTGTCGAGCGGGTCGGACCGCGCCGCGCCCGAGCAGCTGGAGGCCGCGGCGGAGGCGGCGGTGCGGGCCGCCGGCGCGCCGCACCGGCTCACCGTCGTGGCCAGCGCCGCGGCGCTGTGGGTGTGGCTGCCGGTGGGCACCGCGCCGCGCACCGCCGACCTCGCCGCCGCGCTGGCCGGTGCGCCCGACGTCCGGCTGGCCGTGGGGCGCCCCGGCCGGGACGTCGAGGGCTTCCGCCGCAGCCACCTCGACGCCGCCACCACCCAGCGGATGCTGGCCCGGCTCACCTCCCCGCAGCAGGTGGCCCGCTACGAGGACGTCCAGCTGGTGGCCCTGCTGACCAGCGAGCCCACCGCCGTCGACGAGTTCCTCGCCGACACCCTCGGCGCCCTGGCCACCGCCGACGCCGACACCCGCGACACCGTGCTGACCTACGTGCGCGAACTGGGCAACGCCTCGCGCACCGCCACCCGCCTCTACACCCACCGCAACACCGTGCTGCGCCGCCTGGCGCGCGCCGACGAGCTGCTCCCGCGCCCGCTGGCCGAGGACGTGCTCGGCGTCGCCGCCGCGCTGGAGGTGCTGCGCTGGCGGGGCACCGCCGGCTGACGCCGTTCCCCGGTGCGGATCCGGACGATCCCGAGCAGGATGAGCGGTGAGGGACCGGGAGGCCGACGATGGGCGGACGGCAGGCGACGGCCGGGGAGCCGGGGGTCCTCCGGTGAGCCTCCTGCCGCGGTACGGCACGGCGCGCGCCGCGCTGTCCGGGGCGGCCCGCCTGGCGGTGACCGGCGCCGGCCTGGCCGCCGTGCCGGCGGTCGTCGGGGCGGACCTGCTGGGTGCCACGGTGCGCACGTCGGCGCGGACGTCGGTCCGCACGGTGCGCGCCGCCGCGGACCTCTCCGCCGCGGTCGCCGGCCGCTCGGCCGGTCTCGCCCGGTCCGTCGCCGGACCCGGGGTCAAGGCGGTGGCGCGGCCGGGCGTGCGCGCGGTCGGCCGGCTGGTCACCGGTGCCGACCCGCTGCCCACCGGTCACGTCCGGGAGCTCGCCGACGTCGTCACGGGGATGCTCGAGCCGCCGCAGGCGCGCCGCACCCCGCGGGTGTGGGCCGGGCCGGGAGTGGTGCAGGTCGAGGTCCCCGAGCCCGCGCCGGACGCCCCGCCCGACGCCGGCCGGACGCTGCGCGAGCGGCTCGAGAGCCTCGAGGGCGTGCGGTGGGCGGCGGTCAACGAGGTGGTCGGCCGGGTGCTGGTCGCCGTCGACGAGGGCCGGGTCGGTGTCGACGACGTCGTCGACACCGTCGGCGCGCTGCACGAGGCGGTCGCCGGCGACGCCGGGCTGCCCGAGCGCGAGGACCACCCCGCCGACCTCGAGCCGGTGCTGGCCGCGCTCACCTCGGCCACCGCCGACCTGCTCGCCGTCGGCCTGGCCGCGCTGGGCCGGGTGACACCGGTGCCGCCGCTGTCCCGGCACGTCACCCTCCTCCTGCCGCTGCTCGACGCGCAGGACTGGCTGACCCGCGCGCTCACCCGGCGGATCGGCGGCGTCGGCACCGGGCTGGCCCTCGACGCGCTGTCGGCCGGCCTGCACGCGCTCACCCAGAGCTCCACGGTGCCGGCCCTCAACGCCGTCTCCTCGCTGCAGCAGGCGCTGGAGGCGCGCGCCCGCCGCCAGGTCTGGTGCCGGCGCGAGGAGGAGCTGTGCCGGCCGCACCCGGACGAGGACCCGCCGAAGGCCGTCGACGCCGGACCGCGGCCCGAGCCCCTGCGGCCCGGGGTGCTGGAGCGGTACCGGGCGCGGACGGGCCCGGCCACCACGGCCGCCGCGGTCGCCGTCCTGGCGTTGACCCGGCGGCCCGGGCGCGCGGCCGACCTGGTCAAGGCGCTCAGCCCCAAGGCGGCGCTGCAGGGCCGGGAGTCCTTCGCCGCCACGCTGGACCTGCTGCTGTGCCGCGCCGGCGTCGTCCCGATGGACGGGTCGGTGTACCGCCGCCTGGACCGGGTCGACTGCGTGGTCGTCGACGGGGCGGCGCTGTGCACCGGCCCGTCGGTGGTGCTGGAGGCCACCGCCGAGGCCGACGGGTGGGACGACGCCCGGGTGTGGACGGCGGCCTCGCACCTGCTGGACGACGGCGGCGACGGCGGCACCCGGCTCGGGCCGCCGCGGACGGCACCGGACGGCGGGCAGCAGCGGGCGCTGTACGCCGGGCGCCGCCGGGTCGGGACCGTGCTCGTCGCCCCCGAGCTCGACCCGCACGCCGAGGCGCTGCTCAGCGCGGCGGTCTCGGCCGGGCACCTGCTGGTGCTCACCGCGCACGCCGGCGCCCGCGAGCTGGCCGGCATGGCCGGGCAGGTGGTGACCGACGGCGAGCCGCTGGCCGGCGTCGTCCGCCGGCTGCAGGGCGAGGGGCACGGCGTGCTGCTGGTGTCCGCGCTCGACGCGGCCGCGCTGCTGGCCGCCGACGTCGGCATCGCCCCGGTCGGCCCGGGCCGCACGCCGGCGTGGGGCGCCGACCTGCTCACCGGCCCGGGGCTGGCGCCGGTCTGCCGGCTCGTGGCCGCCACCGCCGACGCCCGCGCGGTCAGCCGCCGGGCCGTGCAGAGCGCGCTGACCGGCAACGTCCTGGGCACCCTGCTGGCCGCCGTCGGCTCGCCCCTCTACGGCCAGCGCAAGGCCACCACCCCGGGCAAGACCGCCACGGTCGCGACCCTGCTCGACGGCGCGTGGACGGCGGTGCGGGTCGCCCGTCGTCCCGACCCCGCACCCTCGGTGCACACGCCGTGGCACGCGCTCGACCCCGACGACGTCGTCCGCCGGCTCGCCGCGCTGCCCGCGGCACCCGAGCCGCGGCGGCGCCGCCCGGTCCGGGGCGCGGCGCTGCTGCGCGGCCCGGCCCGGTTCGCCCGCACCGTGGCCGCGGAGCTCACCGACCCGCTGACCCCCGTCCTCGGCGCCGGCGCCGGTGCGACCGCCGTGCTCGGCGAGAGCGCCGACGCGGTGCTGGTCGGCAGCGTGACGGTGGGCAACGCGCTGCTCGGGGCGCTGCAGCGGGTGCGGGCGGAGACCGCGCTGGAGTCGCTGCTGCTCGAGCAGGACGTGCGGGTGCGCCGCGAGCGCGACGGCGGCGTGGAGGAGGTGCCGGCCGGCGAGCTGCGGGTGGGCGACGTGGTCGTGGTGTCCTCCGGCGACGTGGTGGCCGCCGACGCCCGGCTGCTGGCGGCCGAGGACCTGGAGGTCGACGAGTCGAGCCTGACCGGGGAGTCGCTGGCCGTGGCCAAGTCGGTGGCCGCCACCCCCGGCGCCGACGTCGCCGACCGCCGGTGCGTGCTCTTCGACGGCACCACCGTGGTGGCCGGCAGTGGCCGCGCGGTGGTCGTCGCCGTCGGGTCGGCCACCCAGGCCGGGCGCGCCACCCGCGCCGCCGGCAGCGGGCCGCCGCCAGCCGGGGTGCAGTCGCGGCTGGCCGAGCTGACCCGCTCGGTGCTGCCCCTGACGCTGGCCGGCGGTGCCGCGGTGACCGCGCTGGGCGTGCTGTGGCGGCGGCCGCTGCGCGAGGCGGTCGGCGCCGGGGTGGCCGTGGCGGTCGCCGCGGTGCCGGAGGGGCTGCCGCTGGTGGCCACCGTCGCGCAGCAGGCCGCGGCGCGGCGCCTGTCGGGGCGCGGCGCCGTCGTCCGCAGCGCGCGGGTGCTCGAGGCGCTGGGCCGGGTGGACACCGTCTGCTTCGACAAGACCGGCACGCTGACGGAGAACCGGCTGCAGGTGGTCCGCCTCCTCCCGCTCGACGGCGACGGGGCGGAGGAGGACGCGCTGCTCGGGCTGGCCGCCGCGGCCGTCGGCGCCGGCGACGACGAGGCGCACGAGACCGACCGCGCCGTCGTCACGGCCGCGCGCGACCGCGGGGTGGCCGCGGACGAGGCGCCGGAGGCCAGCGTGCCCTTCGCCACCGGCCGCGGCTTCTCCGCCGCGCTGCGCGGGGGCCGGCTGGTGGTCAAGGGCGCCCCGGAGGTGGTGCTCCGCCGCTGCGCGGAGCCCGGGGACGCCGCGGCGCGGGTGCAGGAGCTGGCGTGCGCGGGGCTGCGGGTGCTCGCCGTCGCCGACCGCGCCGTCGACGGGCGCCCCGACGACCTGGAGGCCGCCGCCGAGGAGCTCACCCTGCGCGGGCTGGTCGGTCTGGCCGACACGGTGCGGCCGTCGTCGGCGGCCGCGGTCGAGCAGCTGCGCGCGGCCGGGGTGCGGGTGCTGGTGGCCACCGGCGACCACCCCGAGACCGCCGCCGCGATCGCCGCCCAGGCCGGCGTACCCGGTGCCGACCGGGTGGTCACCGGCGCCCAGCTGGCCCGCGCGTCGGAGGCCGAGCGGGCCCGGCTGGTGGCCGACGCCGCGGTGTTCGCCCGGCTGTCGCCGGAGCAGAAGGTGCTGCTGGTCGGCGCGCTGCGCAGAGCCGGCGCCACCCTGGCGATGACCGGCGACGGCGTGAACGACGCCGCGGCGATCCGGCTGGCCGACGTGGGCGTGGGGGTGGCCGGCGCGGAGTCGCCCGCGGCGCGCAGCGCGGCCGACCTGGTGGTCACCGACGCCGACCTGACCCGGCTGGTCGACGCCGTCGCCGAGGGCCGGGCACTGTGGTCGCGGGTGCGCGACGCGGTGGCCATCCTCGTCGGGGGCAACGCCGGCGAGGTCGGGTTCACCGTCCTCGGCACCGCGTTCGGCGGGCGGTCACCGCTGGGGACCCGCCAGCTGCTCCTGGTCAACCTGCTCACCGACATGTTCCCCGCGCTCGCGGTCGCGGTGGCCGCGCCGCGCACCGCCGCCCCGTCGTCCGACGGCGGCCCGCTGGCCGGGCACCCGCTGCAGGCGGTGCTGGCGGCCGGCCCGCAGCGGGGCTTCACCGCGTCGGTGCGGGAGCTGGTCGCCGTCCGCGGGGTGGCGACGGCGGCCGGGGCGACCGGCGCGTGGGCCACCGGGCGGCTGGCCGGCCGGCGGCACGCCGGCACGATGGGGCTGGCCGCGCTCATCGCCACCCAGCTCGGGCAGACCGCGTGGTCGGGGCGGCGCAGCCCGCTGGTGCTGGCGACGGCCGCGGGCTCGCTGCTGGCGCTGGCCGCCGTCGTCCAGACGCCGGGGGTCAGCCGGTTCTTCGGCTGCCGGCCGCTGGACCCGCTGTCGTGGCTGCTGGTCCTGGCCTGGGCCGCCGCGGGCACCGCCGGCGCGGAGCTGCTGCGGACGCCGGCCGCGGCTCAGGCGGTGGCGAGGATGCGCTCCAGCGCCGCCTCGAAGTACTCCTCGTACAGCTCGCGGACGACGTCCGCGCGGTCCTCGGCGACGGCCCGGTTGACCCGCCAGACGTAGTCCTCGTGCAACTCGCTCAGCTCTGCCTGCACGGCTCCTCCTCTCGTCGGTCTCCTCCCCATCGTCCTCCCGCCCGGGCCGGTGACGGCGGAGATCGGGGTGCCGACCCGGTCACACCCTCAGCGAGGCGCCTCCTGCGATCCCTTCCCTCCTCTCGCCGTCGACCTGCGGGAACTGTCGTACCCCGGTCGTGGGTTCGTCCCGTGGAGCAGATCGGGGAGGACGCGCCGTCGTGCGACGGCGGTCTGTTCGACCTGCTCGTGACCGAGCCGCCGGAGCTGCGGCGGCTGCCGGTGGCGCTGCTGTCGCGGGAGCAGAAGGCCGTCGAGCTGGAGCAGTCGCCGCGCTGAAGGCCCGGCAGTCCTGGTGCGCGGCGGGGGTCGTGGGCGCCGGATCCGGAGCTGCCCGGGGTCAGCGAGTTCTCCCCCGCCGAGCTGGCGATGGTCCTCGACTGCGGGCGCCGGTCGGCGTCGCTGCTCGCGCAGCGGGCGTGGATCTACCGGGAGTCCCTGCCCGGCACCTGGGCGGCCCTGGCCGACGGTGCCCTGGGGGAGGCCCGGGCGACGGTGCTCGTCGACGTGCTGCAGCACACCGACCCGGCTGTCGCGCGGCAGGTGGAGTCCCGGCTGCTGCCCGGAGCCGCCGGCTGGACGACGCACATGCTGCGCAAGCGGGCCGTGGCCGCGCTGCTCGCTGTCGATGCGGACGCGGTGGATGCCCGGCGCGAGGACGCGGAGCGGCAGGCCGACGTGCGCGTCCACCCCTCCGCTCGGGAGGGGATGTCCACGCTGGCCGCGGACCTGCCGGCGCCGGTGGCGGCGGCCTGTTCCGACCTGGTCGACCAGCTCGCGGTCCTGCTGAGGAAGGACGGCGACGGCCGCCCCATCGGCCAACTGCGCGCTGCCGTCCTGGCTGATCTCATCCAGCGACCCTGGGACGACTCGCGGCCGCCGGTGACGGCGCACCTGCAGCTCATCGCCACGCTCAGCGCCCTGACCGGCCGCAGCGGCGAGGCCGGTGAGGTGAACGGCCTGCCGATCACCGTCGGCCAGCTCCGCGACCTGCTGCGCGCCCTCGACGGGCTGGGTCTGCGGACACCCGTGGGCGGATCGGTGACGCTGGCGCTGACCGACGACGACGGCGCGCTGCGGGCGACGACTTCGCTGGAGCACGTGCGGCGCCTGGCCCGCCGCGGCTGCTCCACGCACCCCGACGCCGAGTGCGAGTGCCGAGTCCTCGACCGACCCACCACGGTCGATGGCTACGCACCCTCCGCTGCGCAGCAGACGTTCATCCACACCCGCGACCGCACCTGCCGGTTCCCCGGCTGCGGCCAACGCGCGGGGTGGGCCGAGGCCGACCACGTGGTCCCGCACGCCTGCGGCGGCGCCACCGACTGCGCCACCGACTGCGCCAACCTGTGCTGCCTGTGCCGCAGCCACCACCGGCTCACGACCTTCGCCCACGGCTGGCGCTTCACCCTGACCGCCGACGGCGTGCTCACCGTGACCACCCCGTCGGGCATCACGCGGACCACCCGACCACCCGGCGTGCGACCGCCACCGGCCGAGGAGGCGCCGCCGGACGACACGGGCCCACCAGCGGAGGACCCGGCCGACCCCGACGGCGACCCGCCGCCATTCTGACGCCCGGCGGCCCGACCCGCGTCAGCGCACGCGCAGCAGGACCTTGCCGGTGGCGCGCCGCTCCTCGAGCTCGGTGACGGCGGCCGCGGCGTCGGCGAGGTCGTGCACCGAGCCGAGCACCGGCTGCAGGCGGCCCTGCTCCAGCAGCGGCAGCAGGTCGGTCCACTGCTCCTGCACGAAGCCGGGCTCGCCCGACCAGAAGGCGCCCCAGCCGACGCCGACCACCGACACGTTGTTCAGCAGCAGCCGGTTGACCTTGACCGTGGGGATCTCCCCGCCGGTGAAGCCGAGCACCAGCAGCCGGCCCTCGCGGGCGAGGCTGCGCAGCGAGTCGGTGAACCGGTCGCCGCCCACCGGGTCGGCCACGACGTCGACCCCGCGGCCGCCGGTGAGCTCCTTGACCCGGTTCCGGAACCCGTCGGCCAGGACGACCTCGTCGGCGCCGGCGGCGCGGGCCACCTCACCCTTGGCCTCGCCGGAGACCACCGCCAGCACCCGCGCGCCGTACGCCTTGGCCAGCTGGATCCCGGCCGTGCCCAGGCCACCGGCGGCGCCGTGCACCAGCACGGTCTCGCCCTCGCGCAGCTGCCCGCGGCGGCGCAGCGCGAAGTGCATCGTCAGGTAGTTCATCGGCAGCGCGGCGCCCTGCTCGAAGGAGACACCGTCGGGCAGCGGGAAGACGAAGCCCGGGTCGGCCGCGGCCACCTCGGCGAAGCCGCCGAAGCCGGGGAAGGCCGCCACCCGCTGGCCGGCGGTGAAACCGCTGCCCTCCGGGGCGCTGCGCACGACCCCGGCCACCTCGCTGCCCGGTACGAACGGCAGCGGCGGCTTGACCTGGTACTGCCCGCGGCTGAGCAGCACCTCGGGGAAGGTCACGCCGGCGACGTGCACGTCGACGACGACCTTGCCCGCGCCGTCGGGCTCGGGCAGGTCGGCGACGGAGATGGCCGAGGGGCCGTCGAGGGTGGCGATCCGGGCGGCGCGCACGCGTCCTCCTGAGGGGTCCGGGAACCGGGACCGCGAGGATGTCAGACGTGCCGCGGCGGCCTCTGGAAGGCTGCCCCCGGACCCCGACACCCGGAGGAAGCCCGTGTTCACCAAGGTCCTGGTCGCCAACCGCGGCGAGATCGCCGTCCGCGCGTTCCGTGCCGCCTACGAGCTCGGCATCGGCACCGTGGCGGTCTTCCCGTGGGAGGACCGCAACTCCGTGCACCGGCTCAAGGCCGACGAGAGCTACCAGATCGGCCAGGAGGGGCACCCGGTGCGGGCCTACCTCTCGGTCGAGGAGGTGGTCGGGGCCGCGCGGCGGGCCGGCGCGGACGCCGTCTACCCCGGCTACGGGTTCCTCTCGGAGAACCCGGAGCTGGCCGAGTCGTGCGCGAACGCCGGCATCACCTTCGTCGGCCCGCCGGCCTCGGTGCTGGAGCTGACCGGCAACAAGGCCCGCGCCATCGCCGCCGCCCGGGAGGCGGGGCTGCCGGTGCTGGCCTCCACCGAGCCCGGCGACGACGTCGACGCGCTGGTGGCCGCGGCGGAGGCGCTGCCGTTCCCGGTGTTCGTCAAGGCCGTCGCCGGCGGCGGCGGGCGCGGCATGCGCCGGGTGGAGGACCCCGCGGAGCTGCCCGCGGCGGTGCAGGCGGCGATGCGCGAGGCGGAGTCGGCGTTCGGCGACCCGACGGTGTTCCTCGAGCAGGCCGTGGTCGACCCGCGGCACATCGAGGTGCAGGTCCTCGCCGACGCCCACGGCGACGTCGTGCACCTCTTCGAGCGGGACTGCTCGGTGCAGCGGCGGCACCAGAAGGTGGTCGAGCTGGCCCCGGCGCCGAACCTCGACCCGCAGCTGCGGGAGCGGATCTGCGCCGACGCGGTCGCCTTCGCCCGCGCCATCGGCTACGTCAACGCCGGCACGGTGGAGTTCCTGCTCGACCGCGAGGGCCGGCACGTGTTCATCGAGATGAACCCCCGCATCCAGGTGGAGCACACGGTCACCGAGGAGGTGACCGACGTCGACCTGGTCCAGAGCCAGCTGCGGATCGCGGCGGGGGAGAGCCTGGCCGACCTCGGCCTGTCGCAGGACACCATCCGGCTGCGCGGGGCGGCGCTGCAGTGCCGGATCACCACCGAGGACCCGGCCAACGGCTTCCGCCCCGACACCGGCCGGATCACCACCTACCGCTCGCCGGGCGGCGCGGGCATCCGGCTGGACGGCGGCTCGTCGCTGGGCGCGGAGGTGGGCGCGCACTTCGACTCGATGCTGGTCAAGCTGACCTGCCGCGGGCGGGACTTCGGCACGGCCGTGGCCCGGGCGCGGCGGGCGGTGGCCGAGTTCCGCATCCGCGGCGTGGCCACCAACATCCCGTTCCTGCAGGCGCTGCTCGACGACCCCGACTTCGCCGAGGGCCGGGTGACGACGTCGTTCATCGAGCAGCGGCCTGAGCTGCTCACCGCGCGCAGCTCCGCCGACCGCGGCACCCGGCTGCTCACCTACCTCGCCGACGTCACGGTGAACAAGCCGCACGGGGAGCGCCCGCACCTGGTCGACCCGGTGCAGAAGCTGCCGCGGGTGGACCTGCGCACCGCGCCGCCGGACGGCTCCCGGCAGCGGCTGCTGGAGCTGGGGCCGGAGGCGTTCGCCGCCGACCTGCGGGGGCGCACGGAGCTGGCGGTCACCGACACCACCTTCCGCGACGCGCACCAGTCGCTGCTGGCCACCCGGGTGCGCACCAAGGACCTGCTCGCCGTCGCCGGGCACGTCGCCCGCACGGTCCCGCAGTTGTTCAGCCTGGAGTGCTGGGGCGGCGCGACCTACGACGTGGCGCTGCGGTTCCTGCACGAGGACCCGTGGGACCGCCTGGCCGCGCTGCGCGAGGCGGTGCCCAACGTCTGCCTGCAGATGCTGCTGCGCGGCCGCAACACCGTCGGCTACACCGCCTACCCCGAGGCGGTCACCGACGCCTTCGTCCGCGAGGCCGCGGCCACCGGCATCGACGTCTTCCGGGTGTTCGACGCGCTCAACGACGTCGCCCAGATGCGCCCGGCCATCACCGCCGTCCGCGAGACCGGGACGGCGGTGGCCGAGGTGGCGCTGTGCTACACCGGCGACCTGTCCGACCCCGGCGAGACGCTGTACACGCTGGACTACTACCTGCGGCTGGCCGAGCAGATCGTCGACGCCGGTGCCCACGTGCTGGCGATCAAGGACATGGCGGGCCTGCTCCGCCCACCGGCCGCCGCCACCCTGGTGACGGCGCTGCGCGAGCGGTTCGACCTGCCCGTGCACCTGCACACCCACGACACCGCCGGCGGGCAGCTGGCCACCCTGCTCGCCGCCTGGCAGGCCGGCGTCGACGCGGTCGACGGCGCGGTCGCCTCCATGGCCGGGACGACGAGCCAGCCACCGCTGTCGGCGATCGTCGCGGCCACCGACACCACCGAGCGGGCCACCGGGCTCTCGCTCGCCGCGGTCAACGACCTCGAGCCCTACTGGGAGGCCGTGCGGCGGGTGTACGCGCCGTTCGAGTCCGGGCTCGCCGCCCCGACCGGCCGGGTCTACCGGCACGAGATCCCCGGCGGGCAGCTGTCCAACCTGCGCCAGCAGGCGATCGCGCTGGGCCTGGGCCAGCGGTTCGAGGAGGTCGAGGACGCCTACGCCGCCGCCGACCGGCTCCTCGGCCGGCTGGTCAAGGTCACCCCGTCGTCGAAGGTGGTCGGCGACCTGGCGCTGCAGCTGGTCGGCTCCGGCGTCTCGGTGGACGACTTCGCCTCCGACCCCGGGAAGTACGACCTGCCCGACTCGGTCATCGGGTTCCTGCGCGGCGAGCTCGGCGACCCGCCCGGCGGCTGGCCCGAGCCCTTCCGCACCCGCGCGCTGGAGGGCCGCCGTCCCGCCGAGCCGCCGGCCGACCTCTCCGCCGACGACGAGCGCGGCCTGGCCGAGGACCCGCGGGCGACGCTCAACCGGCTGCTGTTCCCCGGCCCGACGCGGGAGCACCGGGCGCACGAGGAGTCCTACGGCGACGTGTCGGTGCTGCCGACCAAGGAGTTCCTGTACGGACTGCGGCCCGGCGACGAGCACGCCGTCGACCTCGAGCCCGGCGTCACCCTGCTGATGGGCGTCGAGGCCGTCTCCGACCCCGACGAGCGCGGCATGCGCACCGTGATGTGCACGCTCAACGGGCAGCTGCGGCCGGTCAGCGTGCGCGACCGGTCGGTGGACGCGCAGGTGAAGGCCGCGGAGAAGGCCGACCGCTCGGTGCCCGGCCAGGTGGCCGCGCCGTTCGCCGGGGTGGTCACGCTGTCGGTGGCCGAGGGTGACCGCGTCGAGGCGGGGCAGCCGCTGGCCACCATCGAGGCGATGAAGATGGAGGCGGCGATCACCGCCCCGGTCGCCGGGACCGTCGAGCGGCTGGCCATCGGCCGGGTGCAGCAGGTGGAGGGCGGTGACCTGCTCGTCGTGCTGGGCTGAGCGCCGTCCCGGCGCGGCCGGTCGCCGGTCGGCGACCGTCGGTCACCGGAGGCCCCGGTGTGTCCGGTCGGCAGCGGACCGGGTGGTTCAGCCAGGTCGGGGCCGGGCAATGTCGTGGGGCACAACCGTCCCGCTGGGGCGGGTGGGCCGACCGCCACGGCGGACCGTGGACACCCGCGCGATCCGTGACGGTGCCCTCCGGTGGAGGGCCGACGGGGCGGGGGACTCCTCCGCGGCACCAGCACGGGACGGAGCCGAGTGTGACGACGGTCGAGAGGGGCCGGCAGATCCTGGGCGGCCGCTACGAGCTGCAGGAGCTCATCGCCACCGGGGGCATGGGGCAGGTCTGGCGCGGCCGGGACGGACTGCTCGGCCGGACGGTCGCGGTGAAGGTGCTGCGCAGCGAGTACGCCGACGACGCGACGTTCCTCGCCCGCTTCCGCGCCGAGGCCCGGCACGCCGCCGCCCTGAGCCACCCGAACATCGCCGCGGTCCTCGACTACGGGGAGACGCAGGCCGCCGACACCGGCGAGAACGTCGCGTACCTGGTGATGGAGCTCGTCGAGGGAGCGCCGCTGTCGGCGCTGCTCAGCGAGGAGGGTCCGCTGCCCCCGGACGCCGCGCTGTCGGTGCTCTCCCAGGCCGCCGCCGGGCTGGCCGAGGCGCACCGTGCCGGCCTGGTGCACCGCGACGTCAAGCCCGGCAACATCCTGGTCCGCCCCGACGGCGGCGTGAAGCTCACCGACTTCGGCATCGCCTGGTCGGCCGAGAGCGTGCCGCTCACCCGGACCGGGCAGGTCATCGGCACCGCGCAGTACATGTCGCCCGAGCAGGCCGAGGGCCGGCGGGTCAGCCCGGCCAGCGACGTCTACGCGCTGGGCCTGGTCGGCTACGAGTCGCTGACCGGCCACCCCGCCTTCGAGGGCACCAACCCGGTGACCGTCGCGCTCAAGCAGGTGCGCGAGGACCCCGAGCCGCTGCCGGCCGACGTCCCGCCGGGCGTGCGGCACCTCATCGACGCGGCGCTCACCAAGGACCCGCGCGAGCGGCTGCCCGACGGCGACGCCTTCCTGCACGCCATCGAGGAGACCGTCACCGGGTCGCCGTCCGCCGCGCCGTCGACCCCGCCGGTCCCGTCCGCCGCGGGCGACGACCGGGGCGCCCGCCGGCGGCTGCTGGTGGCCCTGGCGGTGCTGGCCGTCGTGCTGCTCGGCGGCGGCGCGGTCGCGCTGGCCGGCGGGCTGGGGAACGGCGACGGCGCGGTCGCCGCGGCGGCGGCTCCGTCGTCCGCGCGGGGGGCACCGACCGAGGACACGGTGGTGCTGGACGCGGCCGCGTACGTCGGCCGCCCGGTCGAGGAGGTCGCCGCCGACCTCGCCGACCTCGGACTGACCGTGGGCCAGACCGCGCAGGTCACCGCCGACGCCGACCCCGGCACCGTGACCGCCCTGGACCCGGCCGGCCGGGCGCTGGGGACCGGTGACCGGGTGGAGGTCACCGTCGCCGCGTCGCCGCCCGCTCCCGCGCCCGAGGAGCAGCCTGCGCCGGCCGAGGACGCGCCGGCACCCGCGCCGGAGCCGTCGGCTGAGGCACCGCCGGCGGACACCGCGCCCGCGGCACCGCTCTCCGAGACCGCACCGACGGAGACCGCGCCCACGGAGACCGCGCCCACGGAGGCGGCGACGACCGGGACCGCGCCGACGGACGCGGCGACCACGGAGTCGACACCCACGGACACGACGCCCACGGACGCGACGCCCACGGACACGACGCCCACGGACACGACGCCCACGGACGCGGCCCCGACCGGGTCGACGCCCACGGGGAGCGCCCCGACGGACACGGCACCGACCGGCACGGCACCGACCGACACCGTGCCGAGTGACACAGCGCCGGACGGCGGACCGACCCCCGGCACCAGCGGCGGCACCCCGGAGGACGACGGGCGCCGGTCCCCGTGGGAGCCGGCGACCGCCGCCGGCTGACGGGTCCCGGCAGGCGTCAGCCGGCGTCGACCGCCAGGAACGGCGCCGGGTCGGCGGGCACCTCGCCGGTGCGGGCGAAGTCCGCCCACACCCGGCGCACTACCCGGCCGGCCGCCTCGACGTCGGCCCAGGGGGTGCCGGCGAGCAGCGCGGACCCCTCCCAGGTGGGCCGGTGCGGGAAGAGCAGCGGCAGGTCGGTGGCGTGCGCGCCGGTGGTCGGCGCGCCGGGCGGGCCGAAGGACAGCGTGTAGCGGGAGGCGCGGCCCCCGGCCCGGCGGTGCCGGCGGGCGAACCGGTCGGCGTCGCGGCCGTAGATGCGCCACGTCAGCACGCGGACGGCCGCCTCCACCAGCGCCCGGCCTACCACCGGGACGCGGGCCAGCCGCCCGGCGGCCGGCACCAGCGGCACGAAGAAGGCGACCTCCCGGCTGGTGGTGCCCACCAGCAGGTCGACCTCGGGCGCTGCCTCCGCCCACGCCGCCGCGAGGGCGTCCTCGGCGGGCAGCGGTGCGAACCCGTACTGGGTGCCGAAGGGCATGGCGGCGGCCAGGCCGTGCCGCCGCCGCACCCGCGCGGCCACCCGCGCCTGGTGGGCGACCACCTCCTCGACCGGGACACCCGGACCGACCCGGCGGGCCTCGGCGGCCATCGCCGCGCTCATCCGGGCCCGGCCGCGGGACAGCCCCAACGGGGCGCTCTGCACGACCGCGCGGCGGAACAGCCCCCGGGCGCCCTCGGCCACCATCAGGTGGGCCACGGCGTCGCCGCCGGCGGACTCGCCGAACAGCGTCACGGCACCCGGGTCGCCGCCGAAGCCGGCGACGTTGCGCCGCACCCAGCGCAGCGCCTCCAGCAGGTCCAGCAGGCCGAGGTTGGCCGGCCGGTCGCCGTCCGCGCCGAGGAAGCCGAGCAGCCCCAGCCGGTAGGTGACGGTGACGACGACGACCCGCTGCTCGCGCACCAGCGCCGCCGGATCGGTCATCGGCGCGTCACCGGCGCCGTTGACGTACGAGCCGCCGTGCACCCAGACGAGGACCGGCAGGCCGGCGTCGGGGCCGGCGTCCTCCGGCACGGTCACCGACAGCCGCAGGCAGTCCTCGTCGACGACGAGCTCGCCCATCGGCTCGACGAACAGCTGCTCGAGCTCGGGCGCCTCCGGCTGCGGGCAGGCCGGCGCCCACGCGGTCGCCTCGACCGCCCCCGTCGCGGGCGGCTCGGCACACGGGGCGGGCGAACCGCGCGGCCCGCGCGTAGCGGATGCCGGTGGCCCGCAGCACGCCGTCGGCGCGCCGGCCGGTGAACGTCCCGGCGGGGCAGGCGAAGCGCGGTGCGGTGGCCGTCCCGGTCACGCCGCGGGGGTCGCCGTCGGCGTGCCCGTGCCGAGGCCGGCGGCGAGGGCGTCGAACACGCGCTGCTGGAAGGCCCGCATGGCCGGCGCGCTGGTGTGCAGCTCCACCTCGGCGGCGTGGTA
The DNA here is from genome assembly GCF_003002915.1 of Geodermatophilus tzadiensis. Lineage (GTDB taxonomy): Bacteria > Actinomycetota > Actinomycetes > Mycobacteriales > Geodermatophilaceae > Geodermatophilus > Geodermatophilus tzadiensis. Next base: position 141,387 of record NZ_PVTG01000004.1, read on the forward strand.
CATCGCCGGCTCGACGTGCAGCCGCACCGGGACGCCGGCCGACTGCAGGCGGCGGGCGTAGGCGACGTCCTCGTCGTGGAACAGGTCGAGGTCGCCGACGCCGATCCAGGCCGGCGGCAGCCCGGAGAGGTCCAGTCGGCGGGCCGGGACGGCGTACGGGCGGGGCTCGTCGGCGCGGGGCGGGTGCCCGAGGTAGGCGGTCCAGGCCCAGGCGTTCGACCGCGGCGTCCACACCAGCCGGCCGCGCCGGCCGGGGGAGCCGCGCAGCACCGTGCGGTCGTCGAGCATCGGGTAGACGAGCAGCTGGAAGGCGACCGGGACCCCCTCGTCGTGCGCCCGCTGCGCCAGCGCGGCCGCCAGCCCGCCGCCCGCGCTGGCCCCGCCCACCGCGACGCGAGCGGGGTCCACCCCCAGCCCGGCGGCGCTGGCGTGCAGGTGGCGCAGCGCCGCGGCGAGGTCGTCGAGCGCGGCCGGGAAGGGGTGCTCGGGCGCCAGCCGGTAGCGGGCGCTGACGACCACGACCCCGAGGTCGCGGGCCATCCGGCTGCACAGGTCGGCGTCGCCCTCGGGCCGGCCGATGACCGTGCCGCCGCCGTGCACCCACAGCAGCGCGCCGCCGGTGGGCGCGGCCGGCCGGTGGACCAGCACGTCCTGTCCGCCGGGGACGTCCTGCCGCGACACCTCGACGCCCTCGACCGGCTCGGTGGGGCCCAGGAACAGCCGCCGGGCCACCTGCAGCTCGAGCCGGGAGCCGATGCCCAGCGGCAGCCACAGGTCGCGGGTCCGCAGCCCGGGCGGGACGGCGCGCACCGTGCGGGCGCGGCGGACGACGGCGGTGGTCAGCGCGGCGAGCGCGGCCACGGTGGCCGGCCGGCGCGGGGTGCGGGTGCTCACCGCAGGGACCGTAGCGGCGGCGCGGACCGGGCCGGTCAGCTGCCCGCGGTCCGCCGTCCCGGCAGAGAACGCCCGAGCAGCAGCGTGCCCAGCCCGGCCAGCACGACGGCGACCAGGGCCACCCGCAGGCTGGTCGCGTCGGCCACCGCGCCGATCAGCGGCGGGGAGACCAGGAAGCCGATCCGCAGCAGCCAGTTGATCACCGTCAGTCCCGTCCCGTGCCGCAGCCCGGGCAACTCGTCGGCGGCCTGGTAGACGGCCGGGACCAGCGTGGCCACGCCCAGGCCGGCCAGCGCGAAGCCGGCCAGCGTGGTGGGCACCGAGGGCAGCGCCAGGGCCAGGCCCGTCCCGGCGGCGGTGAGCGCGCCGCCGGCGCGGGCCACCCGGCGCTGGCCGAACCGGTCGACGACGCGGTCGCCGGTCAGCCGTCCGACGGTCATCGCGACCGACAGGGCGACGAAGCCCAGGCCCGCGACGGCCGCGCCGGCGCCGAGCTCGGTGCGCAGGTACAGCGCGCTCCACGAGGACCCCGCGTCCTCGACGACGGCGCCGCAGGTGGCCAGCACGCCGAGCACGGCGAGCGCCGGGACGGCGGCCCGCCGGCGCGGCCGCTCCGGCGGGAGGCCGGCGGCCGGGACGCCGTCCACGGTCTCGGGCTCGTCGCGGCCGGGCAGCACGGCCCGCGACACGACCAGCGCCACCGCACCGAACAGGAGCGCCGAGGCGCCCAGGTGCGCCACCAGCGGCACGCCCAGCCCGGCCGCGGCCGAGCCCAGCAGCCCGCCGGCCACCGCGCCGATGCTCCAGACGCCGTGGAAGGCGTTGAGGATCGAGCGCTGGTAGAGCCGCTGCACGCGCAGGCCGTGGGCGTTCTGCGCGACGTCGACCACCGCGTCGAGCGCGCCGACCACCAGCAGCGCGGCCGCCAGGCCCAGCCAGTGGGGCGCCACCGACACCGTCCACACCGTGGCGCCCAGCAGCACCAGGCCGACCGAGGCGACCCGGCCGGAGCCGAACCGGCGGATCAGCGCCGCCGACGACAGCCCGGCCAGCAGCGCGCCCAGCGGCAGGGCCGCGAGCGCCGCGCCCAGGGCGGTGCTGCTCAGGCCGAGATGGGCCTTGACCTCCGGCAGCCGGGGCACCAGGCCGGCGTAGAAGACGGCGTTGAGGAAGAAGCAGGTGGCGACGGCGGCGCGGGCGCGGCGCAGGCGGGCGTCGACGGCCGGGGGAGCGAGGGACACGGTGGGTTCCTGGGGACGGCGGCTCAGCCGGCGAGGCGGGTGAGCGCGGAGCGGATCTGGTCGGGGGTCATCGGGTCGGTGGACAGCGCGCTGTGCAGCACCAGCCCCTCGACGAGGGCGTCGAGCTCGCGGGCGGTGACCGGGTCGAGGTGGCGCTCGAGGCTGCGGCGGCTGCGCGCCATCCAGTCCTGGGTGACCGCGCGCAGCGCCGGGTCGCGGGCCGCGGCGACGTAGAGCTCGACGGCGAGCACCAGGTCGCGCGGGGAGCCCAGCAGGTCGCCGGTCAGGTGCTCGACGAGCACCTCGAGCGCCGCCGCCCGGTCGGGTGCGGCGCGCATGCGCTCGTCGAACCGCTCGGCGACGGTGTCGACGTGCCGGGTGAAGGCCGCGGCGAGCAGCTCGGTGAGCGAGGCGAAGTGGTAGGTCAGCGAGCCCAGGGGCACGTCGGCCGCCCGCGCGATGGCCCGGTGGGTGGCGGCGGTGACGCCCTGCTCGGCGATGACGTCGAGCGCGGTGTCCACCAGCCGGTCGCGCCGACCCGGGTCGTGCCGGCGCGCCCGCCGGGCCGGGGCGCTCACCGCGCGGCCGGGTCCAGGGTGCGCACGACGCGGGCCGGGTTGCCCACCGCCACCACGTCCGCCGGCAGGTCCCGGGTGACCACCGCCCCGGCACCGACGACGGTGTTCTCGCCGATGGTCACCCCGGGCAGCACGATGGCACCGCCGCCGAGCCACACGTTGTCGCCGATGGTGATCGGCTCGGCCGCCTCCCACTTGGCGCGCCGCGGCTCGGGCTCGACCGGGTGGGTGGGGGTGAGCAGCTGGACGTTCGGCCCGATCTGCACGTCGTCGCCGATGGTGATCGGCGCGACGTCGAGGGCGACCAGGCCGACGTTGGCGAAGCAGCGGGCGCCGACGCGGAGGGAGCTGCCGTAGTCGACGTACAGCGGCGGGCGGATCTCGGTGCCCTCGCCGACCGCGCCCAGCAGCTCCTCGAGCAGCCGGCGGCGCAGCGGGCCCTGGCGGACCGTCGTCGCGTTGTACGCGTCCACCAGGTCCAGCGCCCGGGCGCTCGCCTCACCGAGCTCGGGGTCGTCGGCGACGTAGAGGTCACCGGCGAGCATCCGCTCGCGCATCGTCCGGGAGTCGGCGGGGTCGGGCGCAGTCATAGGAACGACCGTACACAACGACGCGGCCGGTCACGCGGGAGGACACGGCGGAGGCGGGCGGCGCTAGGGTCGGAGGCCATGGTCACCAGGTCGCCGGGCAACCGGTCCGGGCGGAGCGTGCAGGACCTCCAGCTCCCCGGGCGGGCGGTGGCGGCGCTGGCGCGCGCGGGCGTGACCGACGTCGCCGACCTCGCGGCGCTCACCCGCCGCGAGCTCGCCGCGATCCCGGGGCTCGGCCCCAGCACGATCGCCGCCATCCGCGCCGTCGTCCCCGAGCCGCCCGCGCGCCTGCCCCGCGCCGGGGCCCCGCCGGAGCCCGAGGACGCGGGGCCGGCCGCGCCGGCGATCCCGTCGTTCGAGTCGCTGCGCTCCCCGCAGCGGCGGACGGCGCTCGACCTGCTGGTGCCCGCGACCGAGGGCGACCCGCCGCCGCCCGGCGACCCCGGCCCCGCGCCCGCGCCCGTGCCCGAGGCCGGCCGGTCCGGCGCCGGCGAGCCGCCCGAGGCGGCGCCCCGGCCCGCCGAGTGGGCCGACCTCTGGCGGTTCGGCCTGCGCGTGGCCCGCTGGTGGGTGCAGCAGCCGGTCCGCACGGTGCGCCGCCTCCTCGGCTGAGGCGCCCGCACCCGCCCGCACCGAGCGACGGAGGCCCGACCGCGTGAAGATCCTGCTGCCCGACTCGATGCCGCTGGACCCGGCGCTGCCCGAGGGCGTCGAGGCGGTGCGCTACCCGGTCGCCGCCCCGGTGCCGGAGGAGCACCGCGACGCCGAGGCCCTCGTCGTCTGGGGCAACGCGGGTGCGGACCTGCGCGCCGTCGCCGGGCGGATGCCCCGACTGCGCTGGGTGCAGACCCTCGCCGCCGGGCCCGACGTCGTGCTCGCCGCGGGCTTCCCCGACGACGTCGTCGTCACCTCGGGCGCGGGCCTGCACGACGGCCCGGTCGTCGAGCACGCCCTGGCCCTGGTGCTCGCGCTGCTGCGCCGCCTGCCCGCCGCCCTGGCCGCGCAGGCCGAGCACCGCTGGGCCCGCGAGCTCGGCGGCCTGCAGCCGCTGCACCCCGAGGGCGCGGTGACCACGCTCATCGGCGCGCGGGTGCTCGTGTGGGGCTTCGGCTCGATCGGGCAGACGCTCGCGCCGGTGCTGCGCGCCCTGGGCGCGTCGGTGCGGGGGGTCGCCCGGAGCCCGGGGGAGCGCAACGGCTTCCCCGTCGTCGCCGAGGACCGGCTGACCGACGAGCTGGCGCACACCGACGTCCTGGTGATGATCCTGCCGTCGACGCCGGACACCGCCCGGGCCCTCGACGCCGACCGGCTGGCCGCGCTGCCGCGGCACGCCCTCGTGGTCAACGTCGGCCGCGGCTCCACGGTCGACGAGCCGGCGCTCGTCGCGGCGCTGGGCGAGGGGCGCATCGGCGGCGCCGCCCTCGACGTCACCGACGTCGAGCCGCTGCCGGGCGACTCCCCGCTGTGGGACGCACCCGGCCTGCTGCTCACCCCGCACGCCGCCGGCGGCCGGCCGGTGGGCGCCGACGAGCTCCTCGCCGCCAACCTCGCCGCCTTCGTGGCCGGCGGCGAGCTGCGCAACGTGGTCCCGCGGGACTGACGGGCGCGTCGCCCCGGGGACCGTCGCACCCCTCGCCGACACTGGGCGGGTGGAGCGGATCGTCCTCCGCCGCCGCGGGGACGCCGTCGAGGCGCGGCGGTGCCCCGACGGCGGGCCGGCCGAGGTCGTCCGGCTGCCCGCTGGCGAGCTCGCGTCCCTCGTCGCCGCGCGGGAGCGGGCGCCGGCGCCGGTGCGCTGGGTCTGGGACGACACCACCCGCTGGTACCCGGCGCTGCTGGAGTCCGGGGTCCGCGTCGAGCGCTGCACCGACCTGCGGCTGGCCCGGGCCGTGCTGCGCCGGTCCCCGTTCGCCGACCGGGCGCTGCTGGCCGGGGAGGACGCGGCCGGCTGGGACGCGCTGCAGCCGGTGACCGCCGCCGAGCACGCGCTGTTCCCGCTCGCGGACCCCGCCGACCGGCTCGACCCCGCCGCCGAGCACGACCGCCAGCAGGCCGCGCTGGCCGCCTCGCCGCGGCGGGCCGGGCTGGAGCTGCTGCTGGCCGCCGAGTCCTCCGGCGCGCTGGTCGCCGCGGAGATGACCGCCGCCGGGCTGCCGTGGCGCGCCGACGTCCACGAGCGGCTGCTCACCGACCTGGTCGGCCCGCGCCCGGCGGCCGGCGCCCGGCCGCCGGTGCTGGAGCGGCTGGCCGCGGAGGTGCGCACGGCGCTGGGCGCGCCCGCGCTCAACCCCGACTCGCCGGGCGAGCTGCTGCGGGCCCTGCAGGTCGCCGGGCTGCCGGTGGCCGACACCCGCTCGTGGACGCTCGAGCAGGTCGACCACCCCGTCGTGGCGCCGCTGCTGGAGTACAAGCGGCTGGCCCGGCTGCTGGCCGCGCACGGCTGGGCGTGGCTGGAGACCTGGGTGCGCGCGGGCCGCTTCCGCTCGGCGTTCCTGCCCGGCGGCGTGGTCACCGGGCGCTGGTCGGCGCAGGGCGGGGGCGCGCTGTCGGTGCCCGCGCAGGTCCGCCCGGCCGCGGTGGCCGACGACGGCTGGGCGTTCGTGGTCGCCGACGTCGCCCAGCTCGAGCCCCGGGTGCTCGCCGCGATGAGCGGCGACACCGCGATGGCCGAGGCGGCGCGCTCGGCCGACCTGTACCAGGGCATGGTGACCGGCGGCGCCGTGGCCACCCGGGCGGAGGCCAAGCTCGGCGTGCTCGGCGCGATGTACGGCGGCACCCGCGGGGAGAGCGGCCGCGTGCTGCCGCGGCTGGCCCGCCGCTACCCCCGCGCCATCGGCCTGGTGGAGGAGGCCGCCCGGGCCGGCGAGCGCGGCGAGGTGGTGGCCACGCTGCTCGGCCGCGGCTCCCCGCCCCCGGCCGGCGCGTGGGCGCAGCGCGGGGCCGACCTCGGCGAGCCACCCGTCGAGGACGGCCCGCGCGAGGACCGCGACCGCGCCCGCCGGGCCTGGGGCCGGTTCACCCGCAACTTCGTCGTCCAGGGCACCGGCGCGGAGTGGGCGCTGTGCTGGCTGGCCGACCTCCGCAACCGGCTGTGGCGGCTGGGCGACGGGCCGCCCGCCGAGCGGCCGCACCTGGTGTTCTTCCTGCACGACGAGGTCGTCGTGCACACCCCGCAGCACCGGGCGGAGGAGGTGGCCGCCGCGGTGCGCGCCGCCGCGGCCACGGCCGGCCGGCTGCTGTTCGGCGGCTCCCCGGTCGACTTCCCGCTCGACGTGGCCGTCGTCCGCTCGTGGGCCGACGCGGGCTAACGGGCGGCGGCGGCCTCCCGGGCCGGCGCGGGACGGCCGGTCAGCCCGGTGACGACGGCGGTGAGCAGGCAGATCCCGACGCCGACGACGGCGAGCGCGGTGTAGCCCCCGGCGGCGGGCGAGCCCCCGCCGGCGGGCGTCGCGGCGGCCAGCACGGTGGCGGCGAGCACGCTGCCGACGCTGAACCCGACGTAGCGCAGCACCTGGTTGAGGCTCGTCGCGCTGCCGGTCTCCGACGGCGGGACGGCCGCGACCACCAGCGCCGGCAGCGCCGCGAACGCCGCACCCACGCCCAGCCCGGCCACCGCCATGACCGCGAACAGCTGCCACAGGTCGGTGCGCAGCAGGCCGAACAGCACGAACGCCCCGCCCTGCGCGAGCGCGGCCAGCGGCAGCACGCGGGTCTGCCCGGCGCGGTCGGCGACCACCCGCGCCAGCCGCCCGCCCACGACGCTGGCCGCCGAGAACGGCAGCAGCGCCAGCCCGGCGACGACGATCGACGTCCCGAAGCCGGCCCCCTCGGCCCGGGGCGCCTGGGCGATGACCGGCACCGCGGCCAGCAGCAGGTAGTTCGACAGCCCCACGAGCAGGGCCGCGGAGTGCGCGGTCAGCGCGACCCGGCCGCGGGCCAGCCGCAGGTCCACCAGCGGCTCGGCGGTGCGCAGCTCCCAGGCGACCCACAGCGCGAGCACCACGAGCGACGCGGCGGCCAGCGCCCACAGCAGCGGCGACGCCGGGCCCCACGTCTCGACCTCGGCCAGCGCGAGCAGCAGCCCGCCCAGCCCGGCGCCGAGCAGCAGGGCGCCGACGACGTCCAGCCGCCGCCCGCGGGCCGCGGCCGGGGTGGGGAGGACGGCGGCCGCGGCGACCAGCGCGGCGGCGCTCACCCCGGCCCCGGCCCAGAAGGCGGTGTGCACCCCACCCACCTCGGCGACCAGCCCGGCGAGCGGGTAGCCCAGGCCCATGCCGCTCACCACGGTGACCGACAGCGCGGCGATGGTGGAGCGGGAGCGCTCGCCGGCCAGCGCCTCCCGTGCGGTGGCGATGGCCAGCGGCGTGAGGCCCAGCCCGACGCCCTGCAGCGCCCGGCCGGCGACCAGCCAGCCCAGGCCCAGCGGGAGGGCGGCGAGCACGCCGCCGAGCGTGACGACGGCGAGCACGGCGAGGACCACCCGCCGCCGCTGCGGCCCGTCGCCGAGCCGGCCGACCACCGGGGTGGCCACCGCGCCGACCAGGAGCGTGACGGTGAGCGACCACTGGGCGTCGGGCAGCGCGGCACCGGTGGCCGCGGCGACCGCCGGGACGAGCGGTGCGCCGAGGCTGCTGATGACGGCGACGACCGTCCCGACGAAGACGAGCGTCGCGACGAGGGCGCGGGGGGAGCGGGGTGCCACGTCTGCCAGGGTCCCAGGTCGTTGCGAACAGCAACCAGGGACGGGTCAGAGCAGCTGGTCGAGGTCGTCGGGCCCCGGCCCGGTGCCGCCCGAGTCGCGCAGCGGGGACCGCTCGGGCCGGTCGTCGGCCGGCGGCTCGGCGGCCACCGGCCCCGCGGCGTACAGGGTGTCCGGGTCGCGGGGGTCCATCTCCCCGGTGCCGCGCGCGGCGGCGACCACCTCGGTGAGCGTGCCGCCGTCGCGGGCGACCCAGGCGCGGCCGTCGTCGGCGAGCACGATCGGGCGCTGCAGCAGCCGCGGGTGCCCGGCGAGCACCCGGATCCAGGCGTCGGCGTCGTCGGAGGTCGCGCGGGGGGCGTCGGGCAGGCCCAGCTCCCGGGCCAGCGGCTCGGACATCCGGGTGACGTCCCACGGCTGCAGCCCCAGCGCGGCCAGCGCCGCGCGCAGCTCGTCCTCGGTCGGCGGGTCGTCGAGGTAGCGGCGCAGCGTGTACCCGACGCCGGCCCGGTCGAGCTCGTCGCGGGCGGTGCGGCACTTGGAGCACGCGGGGTTGAACCAGACCTCCACGCCCCGACCCTAGGACCCCGGGGTGGAGGGCCGCCGCGGACTCTGCCACCGTTCCGGCAGAGCGGAACCGGACCGTCGGGAACCGCCGGGGACGCGAGGAGGCGCACCGATGGGCACCGACGTCACGGCGGTGGTGGAGCGGATCTACGGGGACGTGCTGCGGCGCAACAGGGGGGAGACGGAGTTCCACCAGGCCGTCCGCGAGGTGCTCGACTCCCTGGCCGTCGTGCTGGCCCGCCACGCCGAGTTCCTCGAGATGAAGACCGTCGAGCGGATCTGCGAGCCCGAGCGGCAGGTCGTCTTCCGGGTGCCCTGGCAGGACGACCGCGGCGAGGTGCACATCAACCGCGGGTTCCGGGTGGAGTTCAGCTCCGCGCTCGGCCCGTACAAGGGCGGCCTGCGCTTCCACCCCTCGGTCGACATCGGGATCGTGAAGTTCCTGGGCTTCGAGCAGGTGTTCAAGAACGCGCTCACCGGCATGCCGATCGGCGGCGGCAAGGGCGGCTCGGACTTCGACCCCAAGGGCCGCTCCGACGCCGAGGTCATGCGCTTCTGCCAGTCCTTCATGACCGAGCTCTACCGGCACCTGGGCGAGTACACCGACGTGCCGGCCGGCGACATCGGCGTCGGGGCCCGGGAGATCGGCTACCTGTTCGGCCAGTACAAGCGGATCACCAACCGCTACGAGTCCGGGGTCATCACCGGCAAGGGCCTGGGCTGGGGCGGGGCGCTGGTGCGCACCGAGGCCACCGGCTACGGCGCCGCGTTCTTCGCCGCGGCGATGATGGAGGCGGCCGGGGAGTCCTTCGACGGCAAGCGGGTCACCATCAGCGGCTCGGGCAACGTCGCCGTCTACGGCATCGAGAAGGTGCACCAGCTCGGCGGCACGGTGGTGGCCTGCTCGGACTCCAGCGGCCACGTCGTCGACGAGAAGGGCATCGACCTCGACGTCCTCAAGCAGGTCAAGGAGGTCGAGCGGGCGCGGATCGCCGAGTACGCCGAGCGCGTGCCGTCGGCGTCCTTCGTCGAGGGCGGCAGCATCTGGGACGTCCCGTGCGACGTCGCCGTCCCCAGCGCCACGCAGAACGAGCTGGACGGCGACGCGGCCGCCGTCCTCGCCCGCAACGGCTGCCGCTACGTCGTCGAGGGGGCCAACATGCCCTCGACCCCCGAGGCGGTCCGGGTGTACCGCGAGGCCGGGATCGCCTTCGCCCCCGGCAAGGCGGCCAACGCCGGCGGGGTGGCCACCTCGGCGCTGGAGATGCAGCAGAACGCCTCGCGCGACCGCTGGACCTTCGAGCACACCGAGGCGCGGCTCGAGGAGATCATGCGCGGCATCCACGCGCGCTGCTCGGAGACCGCCGAGGAGTACGGCTCGCCCGGTGACCTCGTGCTCGGCGCCAACGTGGCCGGCTTCCTCGAGGTGGCCGAGGCGGTGCACGCCCACGGGCTGGTCTGAGCTCCCGGATCGGCGGCCGGCTCCCCCCTCCGGCCGTCGATCGCCAGGGGGGCGACGACGATCACTCGACGAGAACGGTGTCGACTCGTTGTCACGAATCGATAACGCACGTAGCGTGGCGTCGTCCGACCGGCCGACACGTCCCCCGACGGGGGAGACCGGCGGACGCCGCCGAGTCGCCCTCCGGGGCGAGCCGGGGACCCACCGCACCACTGGGGTGAATCCCCTCCTGGCCACGCGCCGGGGGAGGTAGGGCCGCTTCCCGCCCGAACCCGTCAGCTGACCCGGTAGGCGGCCATCGGAAGAACGGAGAGCCGCCCGATGGCGCGCGCCTGCCCTGCCGCACCCCCGCCTCTCCGGTCCTCCCGGACGCCGGCGCCCCCGCGCAGCTGACCGTCCGCGGCCGTCCGACCGACGCCGCCGCGACCGCCCGCCCCGCCACCGCCGCTGCGGCAGCCCTCTGCGCTGCTGCGCCCGCACACCCCGGAGCACCCCGCACCATGGACCCCCGCACGACCTCGTCCGGCCGCGCCGCCCGATCCCGCCGGGCCGCCCGCCTCCGGACCACCCGCCGCCCCGGCCTCCTGCTCGGCGCCGCCGCGGCCGGCGCGCTGCTCGTCAACGTCGTCGTCGGCGCCGACCCGGCCGCGCAGGCCGGGCCGGAGACCACCGGCTCGGCCAGTGTCGCCGCGGAGCTCGGCCTGACCGCCGGGACCGGCGCGATCGAGGCCCCCGCCGACCTGCAGCCCCTCGAGGACCTCGCCGCCAGCCGCGGCAGCCGCGAGGCCGAGGAGGTCACCGCGCAGCAGGCGCAGGCCGCCGCCGACCAGGCCGTGCTCGACCAGCAGCGCGCCGAGGCCGAGGCCGCCGCCGCGGCCCAGCGCGCCGCCGAGGAGGCCGCGGCCGCCGAGGCGGCCGCCGCTGCCGAGGCCGCTGCCGCGGCCGCCGAGGCCGAGGAGGCCGCAGCAGCCGAGGCCGCCGCCGAGGAGGCCGAGGAGGCGCCCGCGTCCTCCGCGCCGTCCTCCGCCGCGTCCGCGGCCGGCTCCTCGACCGCGTCGACGGCCACCGCGACGATCACGAACACCTCGGGCGCGGTCAAGGCGGTCGTGCAGGCGGCGGCGAACGCCGTCGTCAGCAACGTGGCCGGTGCCGGCTCGATCACGCTGGGCGGCACCCGGGCCAGCGCGGCCGACCCGGGCGGCCACCCCTCGGGCCTGGCCCTGGACTACATGACGATGAGCGACACCGCGCTGGGCAACGCGATCGTGGCCTACCACGTCGCGCACTGGGACGAGCTCGGCGTCGACTACCTGATCTACCAGCAGAAGATGCTCAGCTCGCCCGGCGGCAGCTGGTCGCCGATGGCCGACCGTGGCAGCGCCACGGCCAACCACTACGACCACGTGCACGTCAACTACGTGGGCTGAGACCCTCCGGCCGGCCCGGCGACCGCGTGTGCGGTCAGAGGCCGAGCTCGCGGGCGATGAGCATCAGCTGCACCTCGGTGGTGCCCTCGCCGACCTCGAGGATCTTCGAGTCCCGGTAGTGCCGCGCCACCGGGTACTCGTTCATGAACCCGTAGCCGCCGTGCACCTGGGTGGCGTCGCGGGCGTTGTCCATGGCGGCCTCGCCGGCGACGAGCTTGGCCACCGCGGCCTCCTTCTTGAACGGCAGCCCGGCGAGCATCTTCGCCGCGGCGTCGTAGTAGGCGGCGCGGGCGGCCATGACCCGGGCCTCCATGCGGGCGATCTTGAAGGCGATGGCCTGGTTCTGCACGATCGGCCGGCCGAACGCCGAGCGCTCCCGCGCGTACCGCACGCTCTCGTCCACGCAGCCCTGGGCGGCGCCCACCGAGAGCGCGGCGATGGCGATGCGGCCCTCGTCGAGGATCCGCAGGAAGTTGGCGTAGCCGCGGCCGCGCTCACCGAGCAGGTTCTCCTCGGGCACCCGGACGTCGTCGAAGGACAGCGGGTGGGTGTCGCTGGCGTGCCAGCCGACCTTGTCGTAGGCCGGCTCGGCGGTGAACCCGGGCGTGGGCACCGGCACGAGGATCGAGCTGATCTCCTTGCGGCCGTCGGCGAGCTGCCCGGTGACCGCGGTGACGGTGACCAGCCGGGTGATGTCGGTGCCGGAGTTGGTGATGAACGCCTTGCTGCCGTTGATCGTCCACTGCCCGTCGGCCAGCACCGCCGTCGTCCGCGTGCCGCCGGCGTCGCTGCCGGCGCCGGCCTCGGTGAGCCCGAACGCGCCCAGCGCCTGGCCGCTGGTCAGCAGCGGCAGCCACTCCTGCCGCTGCTCCTCGCTGCCGAACCGGTACACCGGCATGGCGCCCAGCGAGCACCCGGCCTCCAGCGTGATGGCCACGCTCTGGTCGACGCGGGCGAGCTCCTCGATGGCCAGGCACAGCGTGAAGTAGTCCCCGCCCATGCCGCCGTACTCCTCGGGGAAGGGCAGGCCGAACAGGCCCATGTCGGCCATCTGGCGGACGACCTCGTACGGGAACGTCCTGTCCCGGTCGTGCTGGTAGGAGACCGGCGCGACGACCTCGCGCGCGAACTCCTCGACGGTCTTCCTCAGCTGGATCTGCTCGTCGGTCAGGCGGGTGTCGAGCACGTCAGGACTCCTGGTCCGTAGGGGTGGGGAGCGTGGGGGCGAGCGCCGCGAGGGCGCGGGAGGGGCTGGGGCGGCCCAGCTGCCCGGCCATCCAGAGGCTGGTGCGGGCCAGCGCCGGCAGGTCGACGCCGGTGTCGACGCCGAGCCCGTCGAGCTGCCAGACGAGGTCCTCGGTGGCGAGGTTGCCGGTGGCGCTGCCGGCGTAGGGGCAGCCGCCGAGGCCGCCGGCCGACGCGTCGACCGTGGTGACCCCGTGCTGCAGGGCGAGCAGCGTGTTGGCCAGTGCCTGCCCGTAGGTGTCGTGGAAGTGGACGGCGAGCCGGTCGGCGCCCAGGCCCTCCCGGTCGAGCAGGGCCAGCAGGGCGGCCACCTGGCCGGGGGTGCCGACGCCGATGGTGTCGCCGAGGCTGATCTCCGCGCAGCCGAACTCGGCCAGCCGCAGCGCCACGGCGGCCACCTGGTCGAGCGGCACGGCGCCCTCCCAGGGGTCGCCGAAGCACATGGACACGTAACCGCGCACCGGCAGCCCGGCGGCGCGGGCCTGCTCGACGACCGGGGCGAAGGCGGCCAGCGACTCGGCGACGGAGCGGTTGAGGTTGCGGCGGGCGAAGGACTCCGTGGCCGAGGCGAACACCGCGACCTCGCGGGCGCCGGCCGCCACCGCCCGCGCCAGCCCCTTCTCGTTGGGCACCAGCACCGGGGCCCGGGCCGGCTGCTCGTCCCCGAGCATCGCGAGCAGCTCCTCGGCGTCGCCGAGCTGGGGGATCCACTGCTTGGGCACGAAGCTGGTCAGCTCCACCGTGCGCAGCCCGGCGGCGGTCAGCCGGCGGACGAACTCCGCCTTGACCTCGACGGGCAGCGCGACGGCCTCGTTCTGCAGGCCGTCGCGGGGGCCGACCTCGTAGACCTCGACCCGCGCCGGCAGGCCGGCCAGCGGGGTGCTCACGACCCCTCGCCCGGGTGGACGACGGCGAGCTCCTGGTCGACGGCGACCCGGTCGCCCACCCGCACCGGGACGTCGACCGTGCCGTCGGCCGGCGCGGTCAGCGTGTGCTCCATCTTCATCGCCTCCACCACCACGAGGGGTTCGCCGGCGCGGACCGTGGCGCCGGGGGTCACCGGCACCGCGACGACGGTGCCGGGCATCGGACTGCGCACGGTGCGGTCGGCCGAGGCGGCGTCGGCGTGCAGCCGCGCGGGCGGCAGCTCGGCGAGCGCCGCGGTGACGCCGTCGACGTGCACCCAGGTGACCGCGCCGTCGACCGCCGTCCGGGCGTGCGTGGTGCGGCCGTCGACGGTGACCAGCAGGCCGCCGTCGACCGGGGTGCCGGCGACCACGTGCTCGTCCCCGTCGCCGACCCGCAGCCGCTCCCCGCCGGTGAGCGTGACGGTCAGCCGCTCGCCGTCGGGACCGGCGAGGTCCCACTGCAGCGGTGCGCGCCGGCCGCCGGGGCGCCAGCCGCTGGGTACGTCCCACGGGTCGACGACCGGGCCGGCCGGGCGCAGCGCCGCCAGCCGGGAGAGCGCGAACGCGGCGTGCCCCTCGACCGGCACGCGCGCGCCGGTCAGCCGGTCGAGCTCGCGCTCCACCAGGCCGGTGTCCAGCCGCCCGGCGCGCACGTCGGCGTCGGCCAGCAGCGCGCGCAGGAAGCCGGTGTTGGTGCCGACGCCGAGGACGACGGTGCCGGCCAGCGCGCGGTCGAGGCGGGTGAGCGCGGTGTCGCGGTCGGGACCCCAGGCGACGACCTTGGCCAGCATCGGGTCGTAGGCGCTGCCGACCTCGAGACCCTCGAGCAGGCCGCTGTCGACCCGCACGCCCTCGCCGGCGGGCTCGGCGAGCGCGCGCACCGTGCCGCCGGTGGGCAGGAAGCCGCGGGCGGGGTCCTCGGCGTAGAGCCGGGCCTCGACGGCGGAGCCGGTGAGCACCACGTCGTCCTGGCCGATGGGCAGCGGCTCGCCGGCGGCCACCCGCAGCTGCTGCTCGACCAGGTCGATGCCGGTGACCAGCTCGGTGACCGGGTGCTCGACCTGCAGCCGGGTGTTCATCTCCATGAAGAACGGCTCGTCGGGGGTGTCGCCGCCGACGATGAACTCCACGGTGCCGGCGCCGGTGTAGCCGACGGCGCGGGCGACATCGACGGCCAGGGCGCCGTAGCGCGCCCGCTGGTCCGGCGTGAGCAGCGGCGAGGGCGCCTCCTCGACGATCTTCTGGTGCCGCCGCTGCAGGCTGCACTCCCGCTCGCCGAGGTGCAGCACGGTGCCGTGGGTGTCGGCGAGGACCTGCACCTCGACGTGCCGCGGGCCGAGGACGAACCGCTCGAGGAACAGCGTGTCGTCGCCGAAGCTGGTCGCCGCCTCGCGGCGGGCCGACACCAGCGCGGCGGGCAGGTCGGCGGGCCGGTGCACCAGCCGCATGCCCTTGCCGCCGCCGCCGGCCGAGGGCTTGACCAGCACCGGGTAGCCGACCTCCTCGGCCGCGGCGAGCAGGTCCTCGTCGGTCATGCCGGGGTCGGCCCGGCCGGGGACGACGGGGACGCCGGCCGCGCTGACGGTCTGCTTGGCGCGGATCTTGTCGCCCATGACCTCGACCGCCTTCGCCGGCGGGCCGACGAAGACCAGCCCGGCGTCGGCGCAGGCCTGCGCGAAGGCGGTGTTCTCCGACAGGAACCCGTAGCCGGGGTGCACGGCCTGCGCGCCGGTGCGGGCGGCGGCGTCGAGGAGCCGCTCGATCGACAGGTAGGACTGCGCGGCCGGCGTCGGCCCGAGCCGGACGGCGACGTCGGCCTCGCGGACGTGCCGGGCGCCGGCGTCGGCGTCGGAGTGGACGGCGACGCTGCGGACGCCCAGGCGGCGCAGCGTGCGGATCACCCGGACGGCGATCTCGCCGCGGTTGGCGACCAGGACGGTGTCGAACACGGCGCTCACATCCGGAAGACGCCGTAGCCGACGTCCTCGAGCGGCGCGTTCGCCGCGGCCGACAGGGCGAGGCCGAGGACCGTGCGGGTCTCGGCCGGGTCGATGACGCCGTCGTCCCAGAGCCGGGCGGTGGCGTGGTACGGGTGTCCCTGGCGCTCGTACTGCTCGCGGATGGGGGCCTTGAAGGCCTCCTCGTCCTCGGCCGGCCACTCCTCGCCGCGGGCCTCCAGGCCGTCGCGGCGCACCTGGGCCAGCACGCTGGCGGCCTGCTCGCCGCCCATGACCGAGATGCGGGCGTTGGGCCAGGTGAACAGGAAGCGGGGGGAGTAGGCCCGGCCGCACATCGAGTAGTTGCCGGCGCCGAACGAGCCGCCGATGACGACGGTCAGCTTGGGCACCCGGGCGCAGGCGACGGCGGTGACCATCTTGGCGCCGTGCTTGGCGATGCCGCCGGCCTCGTAGTCGCGGCCGACCATGAAGCCGGTGATGTTCTGCAGGAACAGCAGCGGGATGGAGCGGCGGTCGCACAGCTCGACGAAGTGCGCGCCCTTCATCGCCGACTCGGCGAACAGCACGCCGTTGTTGGCCACGATCCCCACGGGGTGGCCGTGGATGCGCGCGAAGCCGGTGACCAGCGTGGGGCCGTAGAGCTCCTTGAACTCGCCGAACCGGCTGCCGTCGACGAGCCGGGCGATGACCTCGCGGACGTCGTAGGGCGTGCGCGGGTCGGTGGGCACCACGTCGTAGACCGACTCGGCCGGGTGCAGCGGCTCCTCGGTGGGGGCGACGTCCCACGGCCGCGGGCTGCGCGGGCCGAGCGTGCCGACGATGCGGCGCAGCAGCCGCAGCGCGTGCGCGTCGTCGTCGGCGAGGTGGTCGGTGACGCCGGAGGTGCGGCTGTGCAGCAGCCCGCCGCCGAGGTCCTCGGCGCTGACCACCTCGCCGGTGGCGGCCTTCACCAGCGGCGGGCCGCCGAGGAAGATCGTGCCCTGGTCGCGGACGATGACCGCCTCGTCGGCCATCGCCGGCACGTAGGCGCCGCCGGCGGTGCACGAGCCGAGGACGGCGGCCAGCTGCGGGATGCCGGCCCGCGACATGGTGGCCTGGTTGAAGAAGATCCGGCCGAAGTGCTCCCGGTCGGGGAAGACCTCCTCCTGCAGCGGCAGGAAGGCGCCGCCGGAGTCGACTAGGTAGACGCAGGGCAGCCGGTTGTGCAGCGCCACCTCCTGCGCGCGCAGGTGCTTCTTCACCGTCATCGGGTAGTAGGTGCCGCCTTTGACGGTGGCGTCGTTGGCCACCACGACGCACTCCCGGCCGGCGACCCGCCCGATCCCGGTGATGATCCCGGCCGACGGCGCGTCGCCGCCGTAGAGGTCGTGCGCGGCCAGCGGGCTCAGCTCGAGGAACGGGCTGCCGGGGTCGAGCAGCGCGTCGACCCGCTCACGGGGCAGCAGCTTGCCGCGCGAGACGTGCCGCTCGCGGGCCCGCGCGCCGCCGCCCTCGGCGACCCGGGCCAGCTGGTCGCGCAGGTCGGCGACGAGGGCGCGGTGCGCGTCCGCGTAGCCCGTGCCGCGCGGGGGTGAGCCGAGGACCGTGGTGGCCTCTCCCGGCTCGCTGTTAACCGTCGTTAACGCCACACGCGGGAGGTTAACGCACGTTCACACGCCGCGGCTAGCATCCCCGTGTGACCGACGCGCTGGCCGACAGCGACACCGCGCTGGCCGCCGACGCCACCCGGCTCTCCCGGCGCGAGCAGATCCTGCAGGCGGCCGCGCGGCTGTTCGCCGAGCGCGGTTCCCGCTCGGTCGGGGTGGACGACGTCGGCGCCGCGATCGGGGTGACCGGCCCGGCGATCTACCGGCACTTCGCCAGCAAGGACGCGATGATCGCCGAGATGCTGCAGGGGATCAGCGAGCGGCTGCTCGCCGGCGGCCGGGAGCGGGTGGCCGGTGCCGGGCCCGACCCCGCCGCGCAGCTGCGCGCGCTGGTCGCCTTCCAGGTCGACTTCGCGCTGGACAACCCCGCGCTGATCACCGTGCACGACCGCGACCTCGGCTCGCTGGCCCCCGGCGACGCCGCCCGGGTGCGCCGGCTGCAGCGCCGCTACGTCGAGGTGTGGGTCGACGTGCTGCGCCGGCTGCGGCCCGGTGAGGGCACCGACGCCTGCCGCGCCCGCGCGCACGCCGTCTTCGGGCTGGTCAACTCCACCCCGCACAGCGCCGGGCAGCTGCCCCGCGAGGAGATGGGCGCCCTGCTCGCCGAGATGGCCGAGGCCGCCGCCACCGCCTGATGGCCCCCCTGCAGGGGCCCGCCGCGAGCTTGCGAGTGGCGGGGGGCAGGGGGGTCCTCTCTCTGGCCCTAGGCGTTGCGGATCGCGGCGGCCTGCTCGAGGCCGAGCTCGTGCACCGAGACCTCGCGCATCTCGACCTTGCGCACCTTGCCGGTGACCGTCATCGGGAACGCCTCGACGACCTTGACGTAGCGGGGCACCTTGTAGTGCGCCAGCTTGCCCGCGCAGAAGGCCTTGAGCGCCTCGGGCGTGAGCGGCTCCGCGCCCTCGCGCAACCGCACCCAGGCCATCAGCTCCTCGCCGTAGCGCTCGTCGGGCACGCCGATGACCTGCGCGTCGACGACGTCGGGGTGGGTGTAGAGGAACTCCTCCACCTCGCGGGGGTACACGTTCTCCCCGCCGCGGATGACCATGTCCTTGATCCGGCCGACGATGTTGAGGTACCCGGCGTCGTCCATGACGGCGAGGTCGCCGGTGTGCATCCAGCGGGCCCGGTCGATGACCTCGGCGGTCTTCTCCGGCTCGTCCCAGTAGCCGAGCATCACCGAGTAGCCGCGGGTGCAGAACTCGCCGGGGGTGCCGCGCGGCACGGTGATCCCGGTGGCCGGGTCGACCACCTTGACCTCCAGGTGCGGGTGCACCCGGCCGACGGTGGAGGTGCGGCGGTCGAGGTCGTCGTCGGCGCCGGTCTGGGTGGACACCGGCGAGGTCTCGGTCATGCCGTAGCAGATGGTCACCTCGGTCATGCCCATCTCGGCGACCACCCGCTTCATCACCTCCACCGGGCACGGCGAGCCGGCCATGATCCCGGTGCGCAGGCTGGAGAGGTCGTAGGTGCCGAAGTCGGGCAGCGCCAGCTCGGCGATGAACATCGTCGGGACGCCGTAGAGCGAGGTGCAGCGCTCCTCCGGCACCGCCCGCAGCGTCGCCGCCGGGTCGAACGCCGGCGCGGGGATGACCATCGTCGCCCCGTGGCTGGTGGCGCCGAGGTTGCCCATGCCCATGCCGAAGCAGTGGTAGTAGGGCACCGGGATGCACACGCGGTCGGCCTGGGTGTAGCCGCAGCCCTCGCCCACGAAGAACCCGTTGTTGAGCAGGTTGTGGTGCGAGAGCGTGGCGCCCTTGGGGAAGCCGGTCGTCCCCGACGTGTACTGGATGTTGATCGGGTCGTCGGGGGAGAGCTCGGCGGCGCGGGCGGCGAGCAGGCCGCGGTCGGCGGCCCGGCCGGTGGCCATGAGCTGCTCCCACTCCGGGTCGCCGAGGAAGACGACCTCGCGCAGGTCCGGGCACTCGCCGCGGACCTCGGCGACCATGGCGCGGTAGTCGCTGGTCTTGAACTCCGGCGCGGCCACCAGCACGGAGATGCCGGCCTGGCGCAGCACGTAGGCCAGCTCGTGGGTGCGGTAGGCGGGGTTGATGTTGACCAGGACGGCGCCGAGCTTCGCCGTCCCGTACTGGACGAACACCCACTCGGCGCAGTTGGGCGCCCAGATGCCGACCCGGTCGCCCTTGGCCACGCCGAGGGCGTCGAGGCCCAGGGCGCAGGCGTCGACGTCGGCGACGAGCTGCGGGTAGGTCCAGCGGCGCCCGGTGGCACACTCGACGAGCGCCTCGTGGTCGCCGACGCGGGCCGCCGTGCGGTCGAGGTCGGCGCCGATGGTGTCGCCGAGCAGCGGCACGGTGCTGGTGCCGCTGGCGTAGGACGGCTGTGCCGGGGCGGCCGCCCCGGGCAGGGTCTCGGTCACGTCGGGCTCCTCGTCCGTCGCGGGCGTCGGGTGGACGCCTCGACGATGGACCCCCGGAGCGCGGGGCGGTACCCCCGTTAGGCGGTGGTGCCGGGCCGGTCGCCGGCGGCTCCCCGCCCGGGCGGGGTCAGGCGGAGAGCGAGGTGCGGCGCTGCAGGCGCACCCGGCGGCGCTCCCGCTCGGACAGGCCGCCCCAGATGCCGAAGCGCTCGTCGTTGGCCAGCGCGAACTCCAGGCACTCGGCGCGCACCGAGCAGCCCGAGCACACCCGCTTGGCCTCGCGGGTCGAGCCGCCCTTCTCCGGGAAGAAGGCCTCGGGGTCGGTCTCGGCGCACAGCGCGTCGAGCCGCCAGGACTCCTCGCCGCCGGGGGCGTCGCCCATGGCGATCTGCGACCACGAGGTGCCGTTCCAGCCGTCGGCGTCCCAGCTGACGGGCGCGGGCTCGTAGGCCGGCTGGGCGAGGGCGGAGGAGTCGGTCAGGAGGCTGAGGTGGTGGCGCGAGGGGGACACGGGAAGCTCCTCTGAGGCGGGGTGTGCGCACCGGCAGTGACGGACCGGTACGACCTGGCTGCTGTCAGTGACATTACGGAGGACGCCGCCGCCCGCGCACTGCCGGAAGTCGCCGAAACGACGCCGTCCGGTTGTCGGATCGTGACCTGGTGCGCCGCGCCGCCACCGGGGCGGGGAACCGCCGGTCAGCCGATCCCGCACTCGTCGCGCAGGTAGGCGTCGACGTTCCCGCTCGCGGTGTCGAGGTCGCCCTCGAGCTCGTCGAGGGTCGTCAGCGAGTCGGGGTCGGTGAGGTCGACGTCGGTCAGCGCGCCGGCCAGCCGGTCCAGGCCGCCGGCGAGCGCCTCCCAGTCGTCGGCGATCGCGGCGGGCGCGTCCACCGAGCGGAGCTCGGTGCCGAGCTCGCGCAGGGTGTCGGAGAGCGAGGCGTCGTCCCCGAGGTCGGTCAGCGCCGCCTCGACCCGCTCGTCGATGCCCGCCGCGCGGGTGCAGAACTCCGAGTCGCCGGACGCCGCGGCGCTGCCGTCCGCCGCGTCCTGGGTGGTGGCCGGCTCACCGGCGGACTCCCCGCCGTCGCCCCCGCACGCGGCCAGCAGGACGACGGCGGCCCCGCCGAGGACCAGGCGGCCGAGGACCGGGTGCAGGTGTCGGGACACGGGGACCTCCCGGGGAGCGGGGACGCGGGCCGTGCCGAGGGTCCGCCACCGCGCCCCGCCCGACCAGGGTCTCCTGCGTGCCGCGTCGGGCCGGACCCGCGCGGCGCGGAAACCGGTTCCGCCGTCCCGGCGTCCGTGGCACGGTGGGCGCCGGGTTCCACCCCGGCGAGACCGTGCCGGGCCGCGGGGGAGACGCGCAGCGGCGATGTGGACCGGACGGTGACGCATGAGCGCACGACGCAGGCGGACGACGGGTCCGCTGGCCACCCTGGCTGCCGTCGTCCTGTTCACGGTGGTGCTCTTCGCGGCCAACAGCCGGGTGGACGAGCAGGCCGGCGCGGCGCCGAGCTACCCCGACGGGTCGTCGGGGAGTGCGACGGCGACCCCGTCGGCCGAGCCCTCCGCCGAGCCCACGGCCGAGCCCTCACCGACGCCCTCGCCGGAGGCCCCTCCGGCGCAGCAGGCCGTCTTCGCCGGCCTGACCAGCGGCGGGGAGGCCACCCTCGCCATGGCCGTCAACGACGGCGCGGCGGCGGCCTACCTGTGTGACGGCAGCGAGATCGAGGCGTGGCTGCAGGGCACGGTGGACGGCGAGACGATGACCCTGACCGGCCGCAACGGCGCCGGCCTGACCGGGACGGTCACCGACTCCGCGGTGCTCGGCACGGTGACCACCAGCACCGGGCTGACGCTGCCGTTCTCCGCGGCGCTGTCGACGCCGCCCGCCGGGGTCTACGAGTCCCGCACGACGATCGACGGCCTGGCCACCCGGATCGGCTGGGCGGTGCTGCCCGACGGCACGCAGGTCGGCGTCGCCACCATCGGCGGCGAGAAGCAGCCGGCGCCCCCGTTCGACCCGGCTTCCGGGAGCTTCGAGCTCGACGGGACCACCGGCACCGCCGAGCCGGTGGACGGCTCGGACACCGTCGTCGGGGGCTGAGCCCGCGCCCCCGGGTCCGCGTCCCGCACCGGCGCCCCACCGCCCTCCCGCACGCGAGGAGACCAGCGCCATGACCGACACCCGCCCGACCCCCGACGCCCCGGTGCGCCCCGCCGAGCCCACCGCCGTGCCGGTCCCCAGGCCGCACCGCGCCGCGCACCCGGAGCCGCGCGACGCCTTCCGGCTGCCGCTGCTGAGCTTCGTGCTCGCCGGCTGCGCGGTCGCCGTGGTGCTCGGCGTGTACGCGGCCGAGCACGAGCCCGCCGGCTACTCCCTCGACGTCCCGGGCTTCTCCTCGCCCCTGTACGTCAAGACGTGGCTGACCACCGCGGCCGCCGTGCTCGGCGTCGTCCAGCTGCTCACCGCCGCCCGGATGCACGACGCCGGCGCCCGCCCGTGGACGCGCACCCTGCACCGCTGGTCGGGCCGGGTGTCCGTGCTGCTGACGGTGCCGGTCGTCGTCCACTGCGTGTACGCGCTGGGCTTCCAGTCCGGCTCGACCCGCGCGCTGGTGCACTCCGCCCTGGGCTGCTTCTTCTACGGCGTCTTCGTCACCAAGATGCTCGCCCTCACCCGTCCCGGACTGCCGCGGTGGGCGGTCCCCGTGTCGGGCGGTCTGCTGTTCACCACCCTGATCGCGCTGTGGTTCAGCTCGTCGCTGTGGGTCTTCACCTCCAGCGGCTTCCGCTTCTGACCCGCCGTCCGGCGGCGCGCACACCCTCCGGAGGGAGAGGCCATGCCGGCGTCCACCACCACCCCGACCGCGCGGGCCGAGCGGTGAGCAGCCCACCGGTCATCGAGGTCCGGGAGCCCGGCCGCGAGCCGCGCCGGGTCGCGCTCACCCGCGCCCTGGAGGTCGGCCGCGACGGCGACGGCCTCACGCTCGCCGACGAGCGCGTCTCCCGCCGCCACCTGCGGCTGGTGCCCAGCCCGGTCGCCCTGTCGCTGGTCGACCTCGGCAGCCGCAACGGCACCCTGGTCAACGGGCTGCCGGTCACCGGCCGGGTGACCCTCGAGGCGGGCGACGTCGTCCGTCTCGGCACCACCGAGATCGTCGTGGTCGGCCGGCCCGAGCGGATCCCCGTGCCCGCCGGTGCCCGCGCGACCGTGCTGGCCGACGGCGCCTCGGTGCCCCTGCCCCCGCCGCCCCCGGCGCCACCGGCCGCCCCGTCGCGCGCCGCCGTGCTGTGGGACCGGGCCCTGGGCCGCACCGCCCCTCCGGGCGAGGACCTCTTCCCCGTCTACACCGAGATGCGCACCCGCGTGCCGCTGGGCGTGTGGCGCGCCGTCCGGGTGGTCAGCCTGCTGGCCTACCTGGCCCTGGTCGTCGCCCTGTTCGTGCGGCCGGCCGGCGGGCTGTTCGTCTTCTTCGGCGTGATCGTGCCGCTGCTGCCCGCGCTGTTCTTCCTCGCGCCCGGGGTGTGGCGCAACATCTGCCCGCTGGCGGCGGCGAACCAGGCGCCGCGCGTGCTCGGCTTCTCCCTGGGCCGCACGCTGCCCGAGTGGTTCCGCCGCCGCGCGTTCGTCGTGGCCATGGTGCTGTTCTTCGGCATCGCGGGCGCCCGGCTCGCGGTGTTCAACGGCAGCGGGACGGCGACCGGCGTGCTGCTGGCGGTGGTCGTCTCCGCGGCCTTCCTCGGCGGCCTGCTGTTCAAGGGCAAGAGCGGCTGGTGCAGCCAGATCTGCCCGCTGCTGCCGCTGCAGCGCGTCTACGGGCAGACGCCGTTCGTCCGGGTGCCCAACAGCCACTGCCGGCCGTGCGTGGCCTGCACCACCAACTGCTACGACTTCGCGCCGATCGGCGCCTACCAGGCCGACCTGCACGAGGACGACCCGGTGTGGACCGCGCCGCGCCGGCTCTTCGTCGCCGCGCTGCCCGGCTTCGTGCTCGGCTTCTTCGTCCTCGCCGGCGCCGGTGTCGGGACCCGGCCGCTGACGACGACCTACGGGGAGCTGGCGCTGTTCTTCCTCGGCAGCGTCGGGCTGTTCTACGCCGTGTCCGCGCTGCTGCCCCTGAGCCCGTCGGTGGCGGTGGCGGTGTGGGGCGCCGCGGCGCTGAACCTCTTCTACTGGTTCGCCGGCCCGGTGCTCGCCTCGTCGTTCGCCACCGTCACGGGGATCTCCGCGCCGTGGCTGCGCTGGCCGGTCTCCGCGCTGGTCCTGGTGCTGTCGGTGCTGTGGATCGCCCGCACCGCGGTCAAGGAGCGCCAGTACACCGAGCGGTTCCACCCCGAGCTGCTGCCGGTCGTCCCGGTCAGCCGTCCGGCGTCGGCCACCGAGGCCGCGCCCGAGGCGGGGGAGGCCGCCGAGGTCCGCATCGCCGGCACCGACGCCCCCGTCGAGGGCGAGGTCGGGACCAGCCTGCTGGAGACCATCGAGCGGGCCGGCCAGCCGATCGAGGCCGGCTGCCGGATGGGCGTCTGCGGCGCCGACCCGGTCGCCGTCCTCGAGGGCGCGTCCTGCCTGTCCGAGCCCGAGGAGGAGGAGCTGTCCACGCTGCGCCGGCTCGGGCTGGCGAAGAACACCCGGATGGCGTGCTCGGCGCGGCTGCAGCCGGGGGCGGTGACGGTCTCCCTGACCCCCGAGCCCGGTGGCCCGGACGACGGGGAGGCGCCGCGCGAGTTCGACCGGTCGATCGTCAGCGTCGTCGTCCTCGGCAACGGCATCGCCGGGGTCACCGCCGCGGACTTCGTGCGGCGGGGGCACCCCGAGTGCGAGATCCACGTCGTCGGCTCCGAGCCGCACGTCCTCTACAACCGGATGGGCATCTCGCGGGTCGTCTACGGCCGGTCGGCCATGCAGGGGCTCTCCCTGCTGCCCGAGACCTGGTACGACGACCACCAGGTCACCGCCTGGCTCAACACCGTGGCCACCCGCATCGACCTGGAGTCCCGGCGGGTGTTCCTCGGCACCGGTGACGTGCTGCCCTACGACCGGCTCGTGATCGCCACGGGCAGCCGGGCCGTCGAGCCGCCGGTCGAGGGCTTCGGCCGGCCGGGCAGCTTCGTGCTCCGCTCGGCCGCCGACGCGGGGGCGCTGCGCGCGCACGTCCAGCGGCACGGCTGCCGGGACGCCGTCGTCGCCGGCGGCGGCCTGCTGGGCCTGGAGGCCGCGCACGCGCTGCTGGAGCTGGGCCTGCGCGTCACCGTGCTCGAGCGCGGCGCGCGGCTGCTGTCGCGGCAGATCGACCCGCGCTGCAGCGAGCTGGTCGACGGCTACTTCCGCCGGATCGGCCTGCAGGTGCTCTACCGGGCCGAGGCGCAGGCGCTGACCGGCGAGCCGGCGGTCACCGGCGTGCGGCTCACCGACCGCCGGGCGCTGCGCTGCGACGTCTTCCTGGCCGCCGTCGGCATCCGCCCCGACGTCGACCTGGCCCGCGAGGCCGGCATCCCGGTCGGGCGCGGCGTGCTGGTCGACGACCGGATGGAGACCGCGGTGCGCGGCGTCTTCGCGGCCGGCGACGTCGCCGAGCACGGCGGGCGGGTCTGGGGCCTGTGGCCGCTCGCGGCCAAGCAGGGCGAGGTGGCGGCGGTCAACGCCCTCGGCGGCGACGAGCGGCTGGAGTCCGAGGTGCCGGCCACGCTGCTCAAGGGCGTCGGGCTCGACCTGTTCTCCGTCGGCCGGGTGGAGCCCGAGCCGGGCGAGGAGGTGCTGGTCGACGAGGACGAGTCGCTGCCGTCCTACCGGCGGCTGGTGGTCGCCGGGCGCACCGTCGTCGGCGGCGTCGTGCTGGGCCACCACCCCGAGGACGTGACCGCCGTGACCGCGGCGGTCAAGCGCGGCCTCGAGCTCGACGACGCCGTCCTCGCCGGGCTGCGCGCCGGGGACTGGCGGGTGCTGCGCGACGTCGGCCGGCGCCGGCCGCAGTCGCAGCCGGCGCCGGCCTGAGGTCCGGCTCAGCGGACGTCGGCGGCGGCCTTCGTCGTGCGGAAGGTGAACACCTGCGTGCCGATGCGCAGGCTCCAGTCGGGCGGCAGGAGGGTGGGCCCGGTGCCGATCCGGGTCCACTCGCTCGCCCCGGGACCGGCGACGTAGGTGCCGCTGACCGACGGCGCGTCCCGCACCCAGACCCGGCCGTCGTCGACCTCGACGCGGGCGTGCACCCGGGAGACGAGGTTGCCCGGGTCGCGGATGACGACGGGGGAGGCGACGGCGCGCTGCACGTCCGGGTCGTTCTGCGGCTCCCGGCCCAGGACGTAGGCCCGGTCGAGCACGACCGTCGGCCCGCCGTCGCAGACCAGCGCGCCCACCGGAGCCGGCGCCAGCGCCGTCTCGAGCGGGTCCGACCTCCGCTCCGCCCCGGCGCCGGCGGTGGGCACGTCCTCGGCGCGCGCCACGAGCGTCTCCTCCAGTGGCGCGTCGTCGGCGGCCGGCGCGGGCTCCGGGACGGACGCCGGGAGGGTGGGCGTGGGAGCGGCGGCGTGGGCGGGGGCGGCGTGGGCCGGGGCGTCGCGGGCCGGGGCGGCGTGGGCCGGGGCGTCGTCCGTGGAGTGGTCGCCGGTGGGGAGGTCACCGGCGGGGCTGAGCACGAAGCCCCGCGCGGGCACCACGCCCTCGCGCAGCGCCGACCGCGGGTGCGGGTGCGCCGGCGCGTCGCCGTCCCCGACGGTCACCCGCTCGAACGGCAGCGCGACGACGTGGTCGACCCAGGTCAGCGCCTGCCGCCCCGACAGCCGCCGGGTGCCCGCGGGGCCGGTCACCTCGGCCGACACCCCGCCGCGCAGCAGCACCACCACCCCGTCGGCGACCGGGGCCACCACCCCGAAGGCGGGGCCCTCACCCGGCCGCCGGCCACCGGCCCAGCCGAGCAGGCGGGTGGCCAGCGCGCTGCCCGGCTCGTCCTCGGCCGCGGCCGCCTCGACGAGGTCGAGCAGCTCGCCGGCGTCCGTGCCGTCCTCCGGGACCAGGAGGACGACGTCGCCGAAGCGGGCGACCAGACCGTCCCCGGGGGCCAGGCCGACCCGGGTCGTCCTCGTCTGTGGCATGGCGGTCCTCCTCGACCGGCTCGAGACCCTGCCGCGCTCCCGCACCCCCGTGGTCGGCGGGCCCAGGCTAGGGCCGGACGGCGACCCGGAACAGCACACCCGGCCCGCCCCGCGGACGGCGCGCGCGACTCCCCGGGCCCCGGCCGGCGGCCGCTAGACTGCCCGCGCCATCGACGTCGGAGCCATGGCCAGCCCGGCCCGCCGGCTGCGGGCGTCGGCCGGGTGGTCCGAGGAGTCCCGTGGCCCACAGCCAGCCCGCGCGCGCCCCGTCCGGCCGCGCCCGTCCCGCCGCCCGCCGGCGCTCCCTCCCCGCCCGCGCGGCGCGCTGACCCATGCAGGCCGACCGGCAGCGGATCGCCGACGCGCTCCCCGCGTACGACATCGGCGAGGTCCTCGGTCAGGGTGGCTGGGGCGTGGTGGTCGCCGGCCACCACCGCCACCTCGACCGCAGCGTGGCGATCAAGCAGCTGCCCACGGCGGCGGCGGCCGACGTCGCCGTCCGGCGGCGGTTCACCGCGGAGGCGCGGGTGCTCGCCTCGCTCGACCACCCGCACGTCGTCCCCGTCTACGACTTCGTCGAGCGGGAGGACCTGTGCCTGCTGGTGATGGAGCAGCTGCCCGGCGGGACGCTGCGCGAGCGCGCCACGACCACCGGGTTCACCGCCACCGGCGCGGTGGCGGTGTGCCTGGCCTGCGCCGCCGGTCTCAACGCCGCCCACGTGCGCGGCGTGCTGCACCGCGACGTCAAGCCGGAGAACATGCTCTTCGCCGCGAGCGGGGCGGTGAAGGTCACCGACTTCGGCATCGCCAAGGTGCTCGGCGGCGCCGACACGATGCTCACGCGCGCCGGGGACGTCGTCGGCACGCCGTCCTACATCGCGCCCGAGCAGGTCCGCGGCGAGGAGCTGTCCCCGGCCACCGACGTGTACGCGCTGGCGACGATGCTCTACGAGCTGCTCTCGGGCGAGCTGCCGTTCACCGCCGACGGCGACGTGATGTCCCTGCTGTTCAAGCACGCCTACGCGGCGCCGGTCCCGCTGCTGGACGTGACGCCGGACGTCCCGGCCGAGGTGGCCGCCGTCGTCATGCGCGGGCTGGCCACCGAGCCCGCCGAGCGCTACGCCACGGCGGAGGCGTTCGGGGTGGCGCTGGCCGAGGCGGGCACGCGGGCCTGGGGGGCCAACTGGCTGTCGGCCGACGGGATGCCGGTGGTGCTGGGGGCCGAGCGCATCGTCGCCCCGACCCGCGGCGCGACACCGCCGTCACCCCTGCGGACCGGTCCCGCCGCGGCGCTCCCGCCGGCCGCGGGGCCCACGGCCCGCTCGGCGGTGACCGCCGGGCCCGGCCCGGTGCGCGAGCAGACCCCGGCGCCCGCCGTCCCGGAGCCGGCCCTCCCGGAGCCGGCCGCGGAGGAGCCGGACGAGGACGAGCCGCCGCGCCGCCGTCCCGTCGTGGTCGCCGTGGTCGTCGTGCTCGTCCTGCTGCTCGCGGTGCTCGCGGTGTGGCTGCTGCCCCGGCTGTTCACCGTCTACGGCAGCCCGGCCGGCACCCCGGCCGGCGGCCCGGGCACGGATCCGCCGGCGGTGACCGCGACCTGAGCGCTCGCTCAGCCGACGACGGCGGCGCGCGGGGCGAGGACGACGGGCAGCGACTCGTAGCCGCGCAGGATGACGGTGCGGCGGTGCCGCCCGGTGCCCGCCGGGGCGAGGTCGGGGAACCGCTCGAACAGCGCCCGCAGCGCCACCTCGCCCTCCATCCGCGCCAGCGCCGCGCCCAGGCAGTAGTGGATGCCGCTGGAGAAGGCCACGTGGTCGCGGGCGTTGGGGCGGGTGACGTCGAAGACCTGCGGGTCGTCGAACACCAGCGGGTCGCGGTTGGCGGCGGCCAGCACCAGCAGCACCAGCTCGCCCTCGCGGATGCGCGTGCCGGCCACGGTGGTGTCGCGCCGGGCCAGCCGCCCGGTCCGCTGCACGGGGGAGTCCACCCGCAGCACCTCGTCGACGGCGTTGGCCCACAGCGAGGGGTCCTCGGCGAGCCGGCGGCGCTGGTCGGGGGCGGCGAACAGCTGCGCGGCGCCGTTGCCGATGAGGTTGACCGTCGTCTCGAAGCCGGCGCCGAACACCAGCGCGGCGGTCGACAGCAGCTCCTGCTCGCCGAGCCCGCCGCCGTCCTCGTCGGCCGCCGTGACCAGGGCCGAGAGCAGGTCGTCGCCGGGCTCGCGGCGCAGCCGGCGCAGGTGGCCGCGGAACCACGCGTCGAGCTCGCCGAGGTTGCGCTCGACCTCGCGGTGGGTGCGCCGGTCCAGGCCCATGTCCAGGCTGGGCGTCGCGCCGTCGCCCCAGGCGAGGAACTGCTCGCGCATCGACACCGGCACGCCGAGCACCTCGGAGATCACCGTGACCGGCAGCAGGCTGGCGTAGCGGGCGACCAGGTCGACGTGCCCGCCGCCGTCGGCGGCCTCGCGCTCGAGGTCGTCGAGCAGGTCGTGCGCGATCCGGCCGGTGCGCTCGCGCAGCCGGGCCACGGCGCGGGCGCTGAACGCGCGCGTGACCAGCCGGCGGTAGCGGGTGTGCTCGGGCGGGTCGACCGCGAGCATCGACGGCGGGTCGATCGGGCCGACGGTGGGCCGCGGGCCGGCCCACCGCAGCGCCGCCCGCAGCACCCACGGCAGCCCGTCGGTGCGGCCGCCGGCGATCTGCCCGAAGGCGTCGCTGCGCAGCACCTCGGTGCACACGGCGTGGTGCACGCTGGCCTTCGCGAACGCCCCCGGCGCGAACGGCGCCGCCGTCCGCAGCCGCTCGTAGCGGGGGAAGGGGTCCTCCCGCACGGCCGGGTCGCGCAGCACCTCGGCGTCCGGGTTGCCCGCGCGGGCCCGCGCCCGGATCGCCATCCGCATCGCCCCGTGGGTCGCCGCCCACCGGACCGTCCTGCGCACCGTCACGTCCCCGCCTCCCGTCCGCCGGCTCTCCCGTCCATCCTCGGCCGTCCCGCCGGCGACCGTCAGGCGCGCCGGCGGCGCAGCTCGCGCCACAGCCAGGCGGCGATCGCCAGCGGCACGACCACGAACGCGGTCAGCACCGGCACCGTGCCGAGCAGCCCGCCCAGCCAGGCCAGCAGCAGCGGGGTGCCGAAGCCGGCGTAGGCGAAGGCGTAGAAGGCGCTGTTCATCGCCCCGCGGGTGTGCGGCGGCGCCAGCCGCGCGGTGAGGGTGAGCCCGGCGGTCAGGCAGAGCCCGGCCCCGCCGCCCATCAGCACCGACGCGGGCAGCAGCAGGAGCTCCCCGCGCGTGACGACGGCGAGCACGCCGAGCCCGGTGCCGGCCGCGCAGAGCAGCATCCCGAGCGGCCCGGCGCCCCGCTCGGCCCGCCGCCCCACGCGCGCCGCGGCGGCGCTCGCCCCCAGCGCCAGCCCGGCGATCAGGCCGGCGTAGGCGACGCCGACCCCGCCGGGCACCACCAGCAGCGGCAGCAGGGTCGCGGCGACCGTCGGGAAGGCGAACACGCCGACGGCGGTCGGCGCCAGCACCGCCCAGAACGGGCGGCGCGCCTCCGGCGGCAGGCCCAGGGTCATCAGCCGGCCGCGGCGCCGGACCGTCACGGTCTCGGGGACGGTGGCCAGCGCGCCGAGCCCGACGACCAGGACGGCGACGTGCACCAGGTAGGGCAGCGTCGTCGGCGCCGGGCCGTACTGCGCGAGCACCCCGCTCATCGCGGGCGCGACGGCGAAGCCGAGCGACGTCGACACCGCGCCGCGGGTGGCCGCCGACTGCTGCCCCGCCGGCCCGGCCAGGTCCTGCAGCCAGGCGTTGGCGACCGAGAACACCACCCCGGACACCACCCCCTGCAGCAGCCGGCCGGCGTAGAGCAGCGGCAGGTGCTCCGCGGCGGGGACGAACAGCAGCGACACCAGCCCGGCGAGCACCGCGAACGGCAGCACCAGGGCGCGGCGGCCGAAGCGGTCGGAGGCCGCGCCCGACACGGTGAGCGTCGCGACCAGGCCGATGGCGTAGCAGCCGAAGACGGCGGTCAGGTCGGCGTCGGACAGGCCCAGCGTGCGCCGGTAGACCAGCAGCAGCGGCGTCGGGATGTTGGTGCCCAGCGCGACGGTGAACAGGCCGAGGGTGAGCGCGTCGAGACGGCGCCGGGTGACGCGCTGGTCGACCGGGGCCTCCGTCACCGCGCGGACGCTAGCGGACACCGGTCGCGCGGGGAGCCGCCGAGCCGAGGGGGTCGCTGACGCCGTCAGCCGACGACGACGTCCCACCGGCGGACGGTCCAGCTCGTCACCAACCCGTGGACGACGTAGGGGTCCTGCTCGGCGAACCGCTCGACGACGTCCCGCTCGGCGGTCCACACCAGCAGCGCGCGGTCGTGCGGGTCGGGCAGCGCGCCGGCCAGCAGCAGCTCGCCGCGCTCGTGGGCCGCCCGGGCGAGGGCCAGGTGGTCCTCGCGCAGCGCCGCCCGGCGCTCGAGGTAGTCGGGGGCGAGGACGTACTCCAGCAGCAGGTGCACCCCGCCACCCTGCCCGGTCGCCGGGCCGGAGCGCGACGCGGCTCACGAGACCGCATCGGCCCTCGTCTTGTCCTACTGGCGGGTCACGACGATGCTCGCCCTACCCCGATGCCGGAGCACCGAGGTCTGCTGCGACCCCGGCTCCGGTCCAGGACAACGAGGCGCACGCGCCCGAGCCCCAGGAGGACCCGGTGACAGCGACCCAGGAACGCACCAGCAGGACCGGCGACAAGCTCTCCGGCCGGGTGGCCTTCGTCACCGGCGGGACCCGGGGGATCGGGGCCGCCATCTGTCGCAGCATGGCCGCCCAGGGCGCCGACGTCGCCGCCGGCTACAGCGGCAACGACGAGGCCGCCGAGCGCTTCCGCAAGCAGTTCTGCGACGACTTCCCCGACCAGGGCTTCTCCGTGCACAAGGGCGACATCGGCAACCCCGACGACTGCCGGCGCACCATCGACGAGGTCATCCAGGAGCACGGCCGCCTCGACGTCCTGGTCAACAACGCCGGCATCACCGCCGACCGCACCGTGCTGAAGATGACCGACGACGACTGGCGCCGGGTCGTCGACGTCAACCTCTCCGGGGCCTTCTACCTGTCGCAGGCCGCGCTCAAGCACATGCTCGAGCGGGGCAGCGGGCGGATCGTGATGATCTCCTCGGTCATCGGCGAGACCGGCGGCATCGGCCAGGCCAACTACTCCTCGGCCAAGGCCGGGCTGCTGGGCCTGACCAAGACGCTGGCCCGGGAGGCCGCGATGCAGGTGCAGCGCTCCGGCAAGACCGACGGCCTCGGCATCACCGTCAACGCCGTGACGCCGGGCTACACCGCCACCGAGATGCTCGACAGCGTCCCGGACAAGGTGCTCGACGGGCTCAAGGCCAAGATCCCGCTGGGCCGGCTGGGCGAGCCGGAGGAGGTCGCCCGCGTCGTGCACTTCCTCGCCGCCGACGCCTCGGGCTACATCACCGGGCAGGTGTGGGGGGTCAACGGCGGGCTGGACATGTAGCCGCAGCAGGACCGCTGACCACCACCACCGAGGGAGGGGACCGGGTGTTCGACCGCATCGCCGTCGTCAACCGTGGGGAGCCCGCGCTGCGGCTGATCCGCGCGGTGCGGGAGCTCGACGCCGAGCACGGGACGCGCACGCGCGTCATCGCGCTGCACACCGAGGCCGAGCGGCGCGCCACCTTCGTGCGCGCCGCCGATGAGGCGGTGCAGCTCGCCGACACCGGCGCGGTCAACCCCTACCTCGACCACGCCGAGCTGCGCCGGGCGCTGCAGGCCGGCCGCGCCGACGCGGCGTGGGTCGGCTGGGGCTTCGTCGCCGAGGACCCCGCCTTCGCGGAGCTCTGCGCCGAGCTCGGCGTCACCTTCGTCGGCCCGCCGCCGGAGGCCATGCGGCTGCTCGGCGCCAAGATCGAGGCCAAGGTGCTGGCCGAGAAGGTCGGCGTCCCGGTGGCCCCCTGGAGCCACGGGCCGGTCGAGGGACCCGACGACGGGCGGCGGCACGCCGAGGCCATCGGCTACCCGCTCATCGTCAAGTCCCGCAGCGGCGGCGGGGGCCGCGGCATCCGCGTCGTCCGCGACCCCGCCGAGCTCGAGGCGGCGCTGGCCCGCACCCAGGCCGAGGCGCAGCGCACCTTCGGCGACCCCAGCGTGTTCATGGAGCGGCTGGTCGAGGGCGGCCGGCACGTCGAGGTGCAGGTCATCGCCGACCAGCACGGCACCGTCTGGGCGCCCGGCGTGCGCGACTGCTCCGTGCAGCGGCGCAACCAGAAGGTGCTCGAGGAGTCCAGCTCGCCGGCCCTCACGCCGGAGCAGGACGCGGCGCTGCGCGAGTCCGCCGTCGCCCTCGTGCGGGCCGCCGGGTACGTCGGCGCGGGCACCGTCGAGTTCCTGTACCAGCCCGAGGAGCAGCTCACCACCTTCCTCGAGGTCAACACCCGGCTGCAGGTGGAGCACCCGGTCACCGAGGCCACCACCGGCCTGGACCTGGTCAAGCTGCAGCTGCACGTCGCCGCCGGCGGCCGGCTCGAGGGCACCCCGCCCCCGGCCACCGGGCACGCGGTCGAGGCCCGGCTGACCGCCGAGGACGCCGAGCAGGGGTTCGCGCCCGCTCCCGGCCGGGTCGAGCTGCTGCGCATGCCGACCGGCCCCGGCGTCCGGGTGGACACGGGCCTCAGCGTCGGCGACGTCGTCCCGCCGCAGTACGACTCGATGATCGCCAAGGTGATCGCGTGGGGCCGCGACCGCCCCGAGGCGCTGGCCCGGCTGCGCTGCGCGCTGCGCGAGACCACCGTCGTCCTGCGCGGCGGCACCACCACCAAGACCTTCCTGCTCGACCTGCTCGACCGCCCCGAGGTCGTCGCGGGCACCGCCGACACCGGGTGGCTCGACCGCACCGGCACCGGCGGCCCCCGGCCGTCGGGGAGCGCGTGGGTGGCGCTGGTGCAGGTGGCCGTCGACCTGGCCGAGGCCGAGGAGCAGCGGGAGCGCCAGGCGTTCCTCGCCTCGGCGCGCGGTGGGCGGCCGCGGGCGCCGCACGAGGTCGGGCGTGCGATCGAGCTGGGCCTGCGCGGGCAGGTGTACCGGCTGACCGTGGCCACGGTCGACCGCGACCGGCACCGGGTGGAGCTCGACGGCCGCGCCGTCGACGTCGAGGTCGACCGGCTCGGCCCGCTGGAGACCCGGCTGGCCGTCGGCGGGCGGCGTCACGCGGTGGTCGCCGTCGAGGCGCCCGGGTCCACCCTCGTCGAGGTCGACGGCGAGACCCACCGCGTCGGCCGCGACGTCGGCGGGCTGGTCCGCGCGCCCGCCCCGGCCGTGGTCGTGGCCGTCCGGGTCGCGCCGGGCGACGAGGTGGAGGCCGGCCAGCCGGTCGCCGTCCTGGAGTCGATGAAGATGGAGACGGCGGTGCGGGCGCCGTTCGCCGGGCGGGTCCGCGAGGTGCGCGCCGCGGTCAACAGCCAGGTCGACGCCGGCGCCCCGCTGCTGGCCCTCGACCGCGCCGGCGGCGAGGCCGAGGAGGCCGCCGGCGAGCGGGTGGCGCTGCCCGAGGACGCCACGACGCCCGACGGCGACCCGCGCGCGCGGGCGCTGGCCCGGCTGGCGGCGCTGCGGGCGCTGGTCACCGGCTACGACGTCAGCGGCGGGCACGCCCGGCGGCTGGTCGCCGAGTACGCCGCCGCCCGCGACGAGCTGCCCGCCGACGACGCGCAGCTGCTGGCCGCCGAGCTCGACGTGCTGGTCACCTTCGCCGACGTCGCCGAGCTCTCCCGCAACCGGCCGGCCAGCGCGGAGGAGGAGGCCGACACCCAGGTCCACAGCCCGCGCGAGTACTTCCACGCCTACCTGCACTCCCTGGACGCCGACCGGGAGGCGCTGCCGGAGGCGTTCCGCGCCCGGCTGCGGCGCGCGCTGGCCCACTACGACGTCGAGGACCTCGAGTCCTCGCCGGCGCTGGAGGAGGCCGTGCACCGGTTGTTCCTCGCCCAGCAGCGCGTCGGCGAGCAGCTGCCCGCGGTCTACGCCCTGCTCGACCGTTGGCTGACCGCCGACCGGCTGCCCGACGGACCCGCCCGCGGCGAGGTCGGCGAGGTGCTCGACCGGCTGGTCGTGGCGACCCAGCTGCGCCACCCCGCACTGGGCGACCTCGCCCGCGCCGTCCGCTACCGGCACTTCGAGGAGCCGGTGGTGCGGGCCGCCCGCCAGGAGGTCCTCGACCGGGCCGCCCGGCTGCTCGACGAGCTCGACGAGGCCGGCGCGCGCGGCGACACCGCCGAGAGCATCCGGCGGATGGAGGCGCTGGTCGCCAGCCCCGAGCCGCTGATGCGGCTGCTGGCCCAGCGCCTGGGCCGCCCGACCGCCGTCCCCGACCCGGTGCTCGAGGTGCTCACCCGGCGCTACTACCGCAGCCGCAGCCTCGAGGACGTGCGCTCGACGCTGCTCGACGGCGACGCCTGCGTCACCGCCGACTACGACCTCGGCGGCCGCCGGCTGCACCTGCTGGCGCTGATGACCGCCGCCACGCGGCTGCCGCAGGCGCTCGAGTCGGTGGTCGGCGCGCTCGCCGGCGTCGCCGACCCCACCCAGGCCGTCGTCGACCTCTACGTCGACTGGCCCGACCGGCCCGCCGACGACGACGCGCTCTCCGACGCCCTGCGCGGCGTGCTCGACGCGGTCCCGGCGCTGGGCACCGGCCGCCGGGTGACCGTCACCGTCTGCACCCCCGACGGCGAGGTCGAGACGCTCACCTACCGCCCGGGCGACGCCGGCCGGCTCGCCGAGGAGCGCATCATCCGCGGCCTGCACCCGCTCACCGCCCAGCGGCTGGACCTGTGGCGGCTCAAGGAGTTCGACGGCGAGCGGGTGCCCTCGCCCGAGGACACCCACCTGCTGCACGTCACGGCGCGGGACAACCCGGACGACGAGCGGTTCATCGCCATGGCCGAGGTGCGCGACCTGACCCCGGTGCGCGACGAGAGCGGCGCGGTCGTCGGCTACCCGACCGTGGAGCGCCAGCTCACCTCCTGCCTGGACGGCCTGCGGCGCGCGCAGTCGCTGCGGCGCTCCCGGCGGCCGCTGGAGCACAACCGCATCCACCTCTACGCGTGGCCCTCGATCGAGGTGCCGCTGGCCGAGGTGGCCGAGTTCGCCCGCACCGCCGCGCCGCTGACGATCGGCGCCGGCCTGGACCAGATCGTGCTGCTGGCCCGCCTGCAGGAGGAGGAGGGCCGGCCGCCGCGCGAGGTGGCGGTGCGCTTCTCCAACCGCCCCGGCACCGGCGTGCGGATGCAGGTCACCGACCGCCCGCGGGAACCGCTGCGGCCCCTGGACGACTACACCGCCAAGGTGCTCAGCTCCCGGGCCCGCGGCGCGCCCTACCCCTACGAGCTGGCCACCCTGCTGGCCGGGCCGGACGGCTCCTTCGTCGAGCACGACCTCGACGGCGGCCGGCTGGTCCCGGTGCAGCGCCCCCCGGGGCAGAACCGGGCCGGCATCGTCGTCGGGCTGGTCACCACGCCGACGGCGCGCTACCCGGAGGGCATGACCCGGGTGGCCCTCTTCGGCGACCCGACCAAGCAGCTGGGCACCGTCTCCGAGCCCGAGTGCTCCCGGGTCGTGGCCGCCCTCGACCTGGCCGAGGAGCGCGGCATCCCGGTCGAGTGGTTCGCGCTGTCGTCGGGCGCGCGCATCTCGATGGACAGCGGCACGGAGAACATGGACTGGGTCTCCCGGGCGCTGCGCCGCATCATCGAGTTCACCCAGGCCGGCGGCGCGATCAACGTCGTCGTCACCGGGATCAACGTGGGCGCCCAGCCGTACTGGAACGCCGAGGCCACGATGCTCATGCACACCAAGGGCATCCTGGTCATGACGCCGGACAGCGCGATGGTGCTCACCGGCAAGCACTCCCTCGACTACTCCGGCGGGGTGTCGGCGGAGGACAACTTCGGCATCGGCGGCTACGACCGGGTCATGGGCCCCAACGGGCAGGCGCAGTACTGGGCGCCGGACCTCACCGGCGCGCTCGACGTGCTGTTCCGGCACTACGCGCACGCCTACCGGGCGCCGGGGGAGCGCTGGCCCCGGTCGGCGCCGACCAGCGACCCGGTCGACCGCGACGTGCGCTCCTTCCCGCACAGCCACCCCGACAGCGACTTCACCACCGTCGGCGACGTGTTCTCCGCGGAGGCCAACCCCGAGCGCAAGAAGGCCTTCGACATCCGCACGGTCATGCGGGCGGTCACCGACGCCGACCACCCGGTGCTCGAGCGGTGGGCGGGCATGGCCGACGCCGACACCGCCGTCGTCCTCGACGCGCACCTCGGCGGGTACCCGGTGACCGTGCTGGGCATCGAGTCGCGGCCGATCGTGCGCCGCGGCAGCCACCCCGCCGACGGCCCCGACCAGTGGACGGCGGGCACGCTGTTCCCCCGCTCGTCGTGGAAGGCGGCGCGGGCGATCAACGCCGCCAGCGGCAACCGGCCCCTGGTCGTGCTGGCCAACCTGTCGGGCTTCGACGGGTCGCCGGAGTCGCTGCGCAAGTGGCAGCTGGAGTACGGCGCGGAGATCGGCCGGGCGATCACCAACTTCGACGGCCCCGTGGTGTTCTGCGTGGTCTCCCGCTACCACGGCGGCGCCTTCGTCGTGTTCTCCGCGGTGCTCAACGACAACATGCAGGTGCTCGCCGTCGAGGGCTCCTACGCCTCGGTCATCGGCGGCGCCCCGGCCGCGGCGGTGGTGTTCTCCCGCGAGGTGGACAAGCGCACCGCCGCCGACCCGAGGGTGCGCGAGCTGGAGGCGGCCATCGGGTCGGCCGACGCCGTCGAGCAGGCCCACCTGCGCGCCCAGCTGGCGACCGTCCGCAGCGCCGTCCGCTCCGAGAAGCTCGGCGAGGTCGCCGCCGAGTTCGAGGCCGTCCACGACATCGAGCGCGCCCGACGCATGGGCTCGGTGCACGACATCGTCCCCGCCGCCGAGCTGCGGCCCCGCCTCGTCGCCGCCGTGGAGCGCGGCATGGCGCGCGCAGCAACGACCTGACCGCCACGACCTGAGAGGACTCGGCGTGAACGCGTTCGTCCTGAACCGGCACGGCCGCATGGTGTTCCCCTCGAACATCATGCCGGAGCTGGACTTCTCCACCATGGAGACGCTCGAGCAGCTCGACAGCGTCATCCGGCGTGACTTCGAGACCAAGGCCCCCAGCGGCACCGAGATCCTGGAACGGGTGCGCACCGGCGCCTACGAGAGCCGGTACGACCTGATGCGGGACCTCGCGCTCAACCTGTTCTGGGCCAACCGGTTCTCGATCACCATGTACGACAAGCGGCCGACCCGCTGGGGCGACCTCCCGCGGACCCGCCCCGACGTCTTCCTCCCCGTCCTGGAGCCGTGGGAGGACGGCGAGGCCAAGGTCACCGGCGTCCAGGAGGCCTACCCGACGCTGCCGTCACGGTGGAACGAGGGCTGCGAGGACCGGATCTTCCAGATCCTGTTCGACGTCTTCGCCAACCGGCGCAACCACGCCTCCACGCTGCCGGCGGTCAAGCCCACGGTCGCGGGGTTCCTGGAGCAGCCCGGCGCGCTGACCTTCCGGCTGCGCGGCTACGACCCCGACTACCCCGTGTACGACTACACCGACATCCTCGACGTCTCCGAGGACGTCCCCGAGCTCGAGGCGCTGCACCGCTGGGCCATGGTGCTGCACAACCAGTACCCGTGGGACCGCTCGCAGGTGGAGCTGGCCGACGCGAGCCAGATGCAGGACGACGACTGGGTGGTCGCCTTCCACCCGCGGGACAAGGAGGTGCGGGCCTTCCTGCGCCGGTTGCGCGCCGGCCACGCACCGCGGCCGGTCGCCGGGCCGCGCGAGTCCCGTCCGCCGGTGCGGCCCTACCCCGAGCTCGACGTGCGCCGGAGCTTCTCGGTGCAGCCGCGGATCGAGGCACTGGCCGCGGTGCACGGCGACCAGGTGTGCGGCAACGACGACCTGATCCGCAACACCGCCTACAACTGGTCGCCGATGAGCGCCGAGGAGATCGCGGCCAAGACCGGTATCGAGCAGCGCGAGTACAGCTCGCTCCCGCTGGAGGAGCTCGCCCTGCAGGCCGCCGAGGCCGCGCTGGAGAAGTCGGGGCGGCAGCCGGAGGAGATCGGCGCCGTGCTGGTCTGCACGTGCACCAGCTCCCGGCTCATCCCGTCGCTGGCCACCTATCTCTGCGGCCAGCTGGGCATGCACCAGGTCTACGCCGCGTACGACCTCATCGCCGCCTGTGCCGGGATGCCCTACGGCGTCGCCGACGCCGTGCGGATGCTGCAGGAGGTCGAGCGGCCGGTCCTCGTCGTCTGCGTGGAGAAGTTCTCCGACAAGATCGGCAACGTCCGCACCTCGCGGATGATCTTCGGGGACGGCGCGGCGGCGCTGGTCGTCGGCCCGGCCCCCGAGGGCACCGAGGGCGACATCGACTACATGAAGACCTACGCCAGCGGCCCGGCCAGCGAGGTGAACTCGATCCTCTGGCCCAACCCGGAGTTCGACAACAACATCACCGTGTTCGGCCCGCAGGTGAAGGCGCTGGCCGGCCGCTACCTGTCCCAGATGATCGACGAGCTGGGGCAGCTGCCGGCGCCCGACGGCCGGGACGGCTCGCTCATGGACGCCATCGACCTGATCGTCCCGCACCAGGCGAACAAGACGATGGTCATCGGCCTGGCGGAGCGTGCCGGCCTCACCGCCGACCAGCTCTACTTCAACATCGAGCAGGTGGGCAACACCTCCTCGGCGAGCATCCCGCTGGCCATCCACGACGCGGTCCGCGACGGGGTGATCACCGAGCCGGTGCGGGTCTTCGCGCCGGGGTTCGGGGCGGGCGCCGTGGCCGGGTACGCGGTCATGCGGGTCGACCCGGCGGTGGTCGCCGTCCAGACGGCGTCCGTGCCGCACGAGCAGGGAGCCGACCTGCCGGCCCCGACGGCCTCGGCGCAGACCGGGTCGGCGTCGGAGGGGATGCAGGAGGCCTTCGGCTGAGCAGCCGGACGGGCCACAGCACGGTCCGCGCCGCCGACGGCACCCGGCTGCGCGCCTGGAGCAGCGACGGCGACGGCGTCCCGGTCCTGCTGTGCAACGGGCTGGGCGCGCCGGCGGCGGCCTGGCCGCGGCTGGTGGCCCCCGGCAGCGGCTTCCGGGTGGTCACCTGGGCCCACCGCGGGCTGGCCGGCTCGCAGCGCCCGGCCGACCGCGACCGGGTGCGGGTCGAGGACCACGCCGACGACGCCCGCGCCGTGCTCGACGCCTTCGGCCTGTCCTCGGCCACGGTCGTGGGCTGGTCGCTCGGGGTGAACGTGGCGTTCGAGCTGGCGCTGGAGCACCCCGACCGGGTGCGCTCGCTGCTCGCCGTCGCCGGGGTGCCCGGCGGGTCGTTCTCCGCGCTGTTCGCGCCGCTCGGCGTGCCCCGGCGGCTGCGCACCCCGGCGGGGCGGCTGAGCAGCCGGCTGCTGCCGCTGGTCGGGCCGCTGCTGCCGGTGCTCGTGGGCAGCCTGCCGCCGTGGCCGGAGCTGCTGACCGCCGACGGGGTGCGCGGCCCGGCGCGGGAGGCCGGGCACCCGGCGGCCCTCTACACGGTGCTGCGCGAGTTCTCCCGGCACGACTGGCGCTGGTTCCGGCACCTGGTGCTCGCCGTCGCCGAGCACGCCCCGCTCGACGTCGGCGCGGTGCGGTGCCCGGTCACCTTCGTGGCCGGCAGCCACGACGCGCTGGTCGACGTCGCCGACGTCGCGGCCGCGGCGCGCGCCGTCCCCGGCGCCCGGCTGCGCACAGTCCCGGCCACCCACTTCGTGCCGCTGCAGTACCCGCGGCTCATGGCGGCCGAGCTGCGGGCCCTGGTGGCCCGGGAGCGCCGGGTGTCCTGAGCGGTCAGGCGCGGGCCGGCACCCGGTCGCGGACGTAGGAGCCGGGCGCCGGCTCCAGCGGCGGGTGCGCCGCGCTGCCGAGGGTCTCCGGTGCGGGCACCTCGTCGCCGGAGCGCTCGATCGCCCACTCCGACCACGGCTCCCACCAGCTGCCGGTGTGCTCCTCGGCCGCCGCGCGCCAGGCGTGCGCGTCGGGGCCGGGCTCGCTGCCGGTCCAGTAGCGGGCCTTGGGGTTGCCCGGCGGGTTGACCAGGCTCTGGATGTGGCCGCTGGAGCTCAGCACGAAGGTGCTCGGCCCCGACAGCAGCTGGGTGGTCCGGTAGCAGCCGTGCCACGGGGTCAGGTGGTCGGTGAGCGCGCCGGTGACGAACGTGGGCACGGTGATCCGGCTCAGGTGCACCGGCGTGCCGAGCACGGTGAGCGCCCCGGGCCGGACCAGCGCGTTGGTCGAGAAGATGTCCAGGAACTGCTCGTGCAGCTTCGCCGGCAGGTTCGTGCCGTCGGCGTTCCAGGCGAGGATGTCGAACGCGGGCGGGTCCTCGCCCATCAGCCACTGGCGCACCAGGTAGTTGAAGACCAGGTCGTCGGGGCGCATCCAGGTGAACACCGAGCCCATCTGCCGGGCGGTGATGACGCCCTGCCGGGTGGAGTTGCGCCGGGCGACGTCGAGCAGCCGGGGACCGGAGAAGGCGCCCAGCGGGGCGCGGCTGGCGAAGTCGAGCAGGGTCACCGCGTAGCCGGCGGCGGCCACGCGCTCGTCGCCCTGGGCGGCGAGGTGGTTGAGCGCCGTCGTCATCACCTGGCCGCCGGCGCACAGGCCCAGCGTCGTGACGTCGGGGGAGCCGGTGATCTCGCAGGCGGCGTCGACCGCGCTGAGCACGCCGCCGGCGTAGGTGTCGAGGTCCCACTCGGACTGCGCCTTGGTGGGGTTGCGCCAGCTGATCATGAAGACCTGCAGGCCCCGGCTCACGGCGTACTCGACCAGGCTGCGGCCCGGGCGGAGGTCGAGGAAGTAGAAGCGGCCGATCGGCGGCGGCACGATGACCAGCGGGCGGGCCCGGACCCGCGGCGTCGAGGGCGTGTACTGGATCAGCTCGACGATCTCGTCGCGGTACACGACGGCACCGGGGGTGACCCCGAGGTCCTCGCCGACGGTGAAGGCGCTGCGGTCGACCTGCGAGGGCATCCCGCCGTTGCGCACCAGGTCGGTGAGCGCGTTGCGGGCACCGCGGACCACGCTGCGCCCGGCGGTGTCGAAGGCCCGCTTCAGCGCGGCCGGGTTGCCCAGCAGGGTGTTGGTGGGGGCCATGGCGCTGGTCAGCGCGGTGAAGAGGAAGCGCACCTGCTCGACCTCGCGCCAGTCGGCGCCGCCGGCCGCGAAGTCCTCGACCAGGCGGTCGAGCGCCCCCGTGGTGGCCAGGTAGGACTGGACGAGCCGCCGGTAGCCCGGGTGCAGCGACCAGGCGGGGTCGGCGAAGCGGGCGTCCTTGGGCGACGGGGCGATCTCGTCGGTGCCGCGCAGGATGCGCAGCGCGTCGCGCCCCAGCCGCACGGCCTCGCGCGCCAGCGGCCGCGGCTGCGCGAGGGTGGCGGCCACGCCGCGCACCATGCCCCGCGTGGAGGGCAGGGTGACCGGCTCGCCGCCCTCGACCGGCACGCCCTGCGGGGTGTCCCGCGGCGCCCGTTCCGCGTCCGCGGCTCGCCGGCCGGTCGCCGGGCGCGGGCGCGGCGGTGTCGTCGTCGTGGTGGTCACGGGTGCCCCCTCTGTGAGCTGCATCACACGAGGTCGACCGTAGCCGGACGACGTGCGCTCGTGCCAGCTCACCGCCCTCAGCGGCCGGGCGGAAGACCCCCGCGCCGTGACACCGGCGACACCCCGCCGGCGGCGTACCAGGAGGCCAGCCGGGCGAACCCCTCCTCGAGGGACACCGCGGGCCGCCAGCCGAGGGCCGCCCGGGTGCGGCGCTGGTCGAACCAGTGCGCGGTGGCCAGCTGCTCGGCGAGGAACCGGTTCAGCGGCGGCACCGAGCGCCGCCGGGTCGCCTCCCACACCGCCTCGACCGCGGCACCGGCCACCCAGGCCGCGGCGAAGGGCACCCGCCGGCGCGGGCCGGGGACGCCCGCCGCCCGGCACAGCCGGCCGAGGACCTCGGCGATCGGGCGCGGCTCCCCGTTGGAGACGACCAGCGCCTCGCCGTGCACCGGGCCGCACGCGTCCGCGGCGGCGACCAGGGCCGCGGCGGCGTTGTCGACGTAGGTGGTGTCGACCAGCGCCGCGCCCGATCCGACGACCGGCAGCCGACCGCTCCGGGCGCGCTCGACGATCCGCCCGACGAGCTGGGTGTCGCCCGGGCCCCACACCAGGTGGGGCCGGACGGCGAGCACCGCCAGGCCGGGGGAGTCGGCGGCCAGCGCGTCGAGCTCGGCGATCGCCTTGCTGCGCGAGTACCGGCCGCGGGCCCGCCGCGGGTCGGCCGGCTCCGCGCCGACGCCGGCCAGCGCCGTCCCGGCGTGGGCCACCGACGGGGAGGACACGTGCACCAGCCGGCCCACACCGGCCGCCCGGCACGCCGCGACGACGGCCCGGGTGCCCTCGACGTTGGCG
The DNA here is from genome assembly GCF_003002915.1 of Geodermatophilus tzadiensis. Lineage (GTDB taxonomy): Bacteria > Actinomycetota > Actinomycetes > Mycobacteriales > Geodermatophilaceae > Geodermatophilus > Geodermatophilus tzadiensis. Next base: position 184,602 of record NZ_PVTG01000004.1, read on the forward strand.
TGCCGGTACTCCGCCCACGGCCCGGTCACGTCGACCTTGGCGGCCAGGTGCAGCACGGCGTCCTGCCCGTGGGCCGCGCGGCGCACGACCGCCGGGTCGGCGACGTCGCCGAGCACCTCGGCGCACGGCAGTCCCGCCGGGCGGCGCTGCAGGACGGTGACCTCGTCGCCGCGCTCGAGCAGCGCGGTGGCCGTGGCCCGGCCGAGCATGCCGCTGGCGCCGGTGACCAGCACCCTCACGGGCGGGCGCCGGCCAGGAACCGGGCCGCCCGGCGGGCCACCTCGGCGCGGTCGACCTTCGACTGGTGACGGACGTCCACCGGCAGGCGGGCGGTGGTGAGCACCGCGGCCACCTCGACACCGGCGGCCGCGCGCACCGCGTCGGCCAGCCCCGCGTCGGCCAGCCCGGTCCGCCGGCGCCGGCGGCGCCCCGACGGCACGACGACGACCACGACGACCTGCGCGCCGGCCGGGCCGACACCGACCGCCGCGGCCGCCGCCACGCCCTCGAGCCGCTCCACCCGCTGCTCCACGCCGACGGGGGTGACCACCCCGCCGGCCGTGGTCACGACGTGCTGCAGCCGCCCCTCGACCCACAGCCGGCCCTCGGCGTCGAGGTGGCCGACGTCGCCGGTGCGGTGGAAGCCGGGGTCCCGCGACGCCGCCCGCTCCAGGGCCCACAGCGCGTCGTAGCGGTCCTTGACGTGCGCGGCCGAGACGCAGACCTCACCGGTCACGCCAGGGGCGTCCGTGAGCGGGCCGTCGGCGGCGCCGTCGGGGGACAGCGGGCTGACCCGCACGGTGACGCCGGGCAGCGGGGCGCCCACGCAGACGCCCTCGCCGTCGCCGGCGGCCTCGATGCCGGCCAGCGAGACGTCGGTGACGGGCAGCGCCTCGGTCATGCCGTAGGGGGTGTGCGCGTCGGCATCGGGCAGCACGTCGCGCAGCGACCGCAGCAGCGCCGCCGGGACGGGCGCACCGGCCGACATCAGCAGCCGGACCCGGCCCAGCGCCGTCCGCTGGGCGGCGGACAGGTCACCGGCGGTGGCCGCGACCCGCCGCAGCGCCGCGGGGGAGGCGAAGACGACGGTCGCGTCGACCGCGGCCGCGGCGTCGGCGAGGGCGGGGGCGGTCAGCGACCCCGGCGCGGTGACGTCGACGTCGGGGACGGCCGAGCCGATGCCCAGCGCCGGCCCGAGGATGGCGAACGGCGCGAACGCGGCCACGAACCGGTCGCCGCTGGTCAGGCCGTAGGTGGCCCGCACCAGCTCGAGCTGGGCGGCGGCCTGGCGGTGGGTGTAGACGACGCCCTTGGCCGGCCCGGTGGCGCCGGAGGTGAACAGCACGGCGCAGTCGTCGTCCACCGGCGGCTCGGCGGGCACCGGCGCCGAGCGGCCGCGCGCCTCCAGGTCCTCGAGCGTGTGCGCCGCACCGAGGCCGACGCCCGCGCGGCCGGCCGCGATCCGGGAGCCGGGCAGGCCCATGACCCGGGCCGCGGCCAGTCCCGCGCGGCTGCCGACGACGTGCCGGACGCCCGCGCCGCGCAGCGCCCGGCGCATGCCGCGCAGGCCCAGGCCCTTGTCGGCCACGACGACGACCGCGCCGGCCCGCCACACCGCGTACACGGTGGCGGTGAGGTCGGCCGAGGGCTCCACCAGCAGCGCGACGCGGTCACCGGGCCGCACCCCGGCGGCGGCCAGGCCGGCGGCGAGGTCGCGCACCCGCCGGGCCAGTGCCGACCAGGACACCGCCGCGCCACCCACCTCGGCGACCGCCACCGCGTCGTCGGCCGCCCGCTCCTCCAGCGCCGACCACAGCCGGCGGCCGCCGTCGCCCGCCGGGCGCGCGGGGGCGGGGGTGCGGTCGAGGTCGGCGACCCACTGGGCGACGGCCCGCGCGTACTGCGGGGCGTCCTCGGGGAGCAGGTGCGAGGCGCCCGCGTAGCGGTGCAGCTGCGCCTGGGGCAGCCGCTCGCGCAGGTCGGCGAGGTAGCGCTCGCCGAAGACCGGGTCGCGCGGCCCCCACAGCAGCAGCGCGGGGACGTCGAGGCCGCGGATCGCCTCGGCGACGGCCTCCTGCGCCGCGCGGGAGGGGTGGCCGGGTGAGAAGGGGATGTCGGCCACGAAGTCGCCCACCGACCGCCGGCGCGCCGCGGTCCGGTAGGGGGCGGCGAAGGCGCGGCGGACGTCGGCGGGCAGCGGCGGGCGGGACAGCGCCGTCGTCGCCCGGACGAACACCGGCGTGCCGACGGTGACCGCCGCCCGCACGCCCGGCGCGTCCGCGGCACGGATGAGCAGCGGGCCCCAGTCGCCCTCCGGCATGGCGACGGCGGTGTTGGCGAGGACGACGCCGCGCAGCTCCGCCCGGTGCGCCAGCGCCCAGCCCAGCGAGATCACGCCGCCCCAGTCGTGCCCGACGGTGACCACCGGGCCGGTGAGGCCGAGCGCGGCGGTGAGGTCGCCGAGGTCGGCGATGCGCTGCGCCAGCGGCCGCGGCCCGGCCAGCCGCTCGGAGAAGCCCATGCCGAGCTGGTCGGGGGCGACCACCCGCCAGCCGGGCGGGGCGGCGGCGACCAGCCGCCGCCACAGGTAGGACCAGGTGGGGTTGCCGTGGACGCACAGCAGCGTGCCGACCGGGTCGGGCACGCCGTTGTCGAGGACGTGCCAGGTGTGCTTGGCCCCGGTGGCGTCGGCGACGGTGACCGTGCGCGACCACGCGGGGTCCAGGCCCGGCAGGTCCGGGAGGAGGCCGGGCTCGCCGGTGCTGTCGGGGGCCGTCACCAGGCGAGCTCGAGGCAGGAGACGTTGAGGCCCGAGCCGATGCCCATGAGCAGCACGCGGTCGCCGTCGGCGAGGGAGTCCTGCTGGCCGGCCAGGGTGTAGGGCACCGACGCCGGGCCCAGGTTGCCCCGGGTGGGGAACGTCGTGGGGACCAGCGCCGGGTCGATGGCGAACCGGTCGCACATCGCCTGGGTGTGCACCTTGGACACCTGGTGGACGACGTAGCGGTCCATGCCCGCCGCCCAGTCGACCTCGCCGGCGGCCTCGGCCCACATGTCCTGCGACAGCTGCAGCCCGGCGTCGAGCAGGCCCTTGAGGTCGGTGCGCATGAGGTCGTTGTCGCCGGTGCACAGCTCGTGGTGCTCGGTGCCGGCGCGGCTGACCGAGGCGACCAGGCGGTGGCCCTCGGGGTGCCGGTCGGCCCGGCCGAGCACCATCGCGACCGCGCCGGAGCCCAGCGTCAGGGTGGCGAACTGGGCGATGACGTCCTTGGAGACGGTGCCCGGCCCGTTGAGCCGCTCGACGGTGCGCTCCTGGACGGGGCGGGCGTCCTCGCCGTTGACGACGAGGGCGTACTCCACCATGCCCGACTCGATCATCGCCGCCGCGAGCTCCATGCCGTTGACGAAACCGAGGCAGGCGTTGGTCACGTCGAAGTTCTGGCAGGAGCGGGGCAGGCCCAGCGCGTGGTGCACCGCGACCGCCGTCGAGGGCTCGAGGTAGCGGCGGCTGACCGAGGTGTTGACCATCAGGCCGATCGCGGCCGGGTCGACGCCGCTCTCGCTGACCGCCTTGGCGCCGGCCTCGGCGGCCCCGTCGACGAAGGTGACGCCCTCGGCCCACCAGCGGCGCTCCCGGATGCCGGCGAGCCGCTCGAGCAGGCCCGGGCGCAGCCCCACGCGGCGGTAGGTGTCGGCCAGCGCCTCGTCGAACGCGTCGGAGGTGACCACCCGGCTGGCGTCGGCCGTCTGCACCGCCAGGACGGCGGTGTTGCCGAAGCGGTGCGTGGTGTTGCCGTTCGTGTACAGGCCGCTCATCCCTGGATCCAGTCCTCGGAAGGGCCGACCCCAGCGCGCCGCCCTCGGTGCGGGGCCACTACCCGTGCACCCACGCCGCACACGGCCGGAGCGCAGGTCCCGGCGCCGTCCCCTCGTGTCGCGGGGCCCGGACGCCCCGACGATGCACGTCCGCAGAGCCTATGCGGAGCCCGGCTGACCGACGGGGGCGGCCACGGGTGAGGGACCTCAGACGAGCACCCGGCCGCCGTGCACCGGGTCGGCGGCCTCGGCGGCCAGCAGGATGCGCCGGGCCGGGCGGTAGCGGCCCTCCCGCAGGCTCCGGGCCTTGGCCGGGTCCACCCGGGCCAGCTCGGCGCTGACCGCGAGGTCGTGCTTGTTGTCGGCCAGCAGCACCAGCCGGCCCAGCGGGTGGGCGGCGCAGCGCCGGATCAGCCCGGAGATGTAGGGCTCGCCGGGGCGCGGCGTGACCGCGTCGACGGCCTCGACCACCACCTCCGGGACGCCGAGGGCGCGCAGCCGGTCGAGGTCGTAGCGGCGGTCGGGGTCGGGGTGGTCGCGGGTGTCGGCGACGACGTCGCGCAGCGTCCCGGCCATCTCCGCGTACGGGCCGTACGGGCGCAGCGCCTCGGCGACCGGCCGCAGGTGCGCCAGGTAGTGGTCGCGGCCCTGCCGGTCGACCTGCCCCTCGTGCGCCCGCAGCGCGAGCAGGTGCGCGTCCGGAACGCTGAACCCCACGGCTGCGAGGTTACGGCGGCTCAGACGTCCCGGCGGGCGAAGACCGTCCCGGCGAGCCCCAGCACCAGGGCCACCCACAGCACCGACCAGGCGAGGTAGGCCGGCGTCAGCCCGGCCTCGCTGAGGAACGGGAAGCCCGCGAACTCCGCGCCGGCCGCCAGCACCGCCGACGGGTCCTGGAAGGCGTGCATGGCACCGCGCCACAGCCCGTCGGTGGGCAGCAGCATCCGCGACACGGTGCCCACCCGGGCCACGCCCTCGTTGCCCAGCGCCGCCCCGACGCCGCCGACCACGCCCGCGATCCAGGTGGCACCGAACAGCCCGACCGCCACCACGCCGGAGGCCATCGGCGAGACCGCCGTGGCCAGCAGCAGGCCGAGGGTGAGCAGCACCGCCGTCTGCGCGGCCAGCAGCGCCAGCCCGGTCACCGGCTGCGGCGGCCAGTAGTCGACGGTGACCCGGACGACGAGGAACTGCGCCAGCCCCGCCAGCACGACGTAGCCGCTGCCGAAGGCGACCAGCCCCAGCCACTTGCCCACCAGCACGGCGCTGCGCCGCACCGGCCGGGCCAGCAGGACCAGCGCCTGCCCGGACTCGACCTCGCCGGCCAGCGTGGGCCCGGCGAGGAAGGCGGTGCCCAGCGCGGCGATCAGGCTCAGCCCGAACATCACCAGGTTGAGCAGCTGGGAGGCGACCAGCCGGACCTCGCCGCTGGTCAGCGCGCCGGCCTGCGACTCCAGGCCGGCCAGCTTGGCGAAGCCCCACGCGGACAGGGCCAGCAGCGCCAGCGTGAGCACCGCGAGCGCGCGCAGCACCTTGCGGCGGGCGGCCTCGCGGAGGGTGAGCCCGGCGACGGTGAGCACCGTGCGGGCGGTCACGGCCGGTCCCCGCGGAGGATGCCGAGCAGCCGCTCCTCGAGGGTGATCCGGCCGGGCTCGACGGCGTGCACGCGCACGCCCAGCGCGACCAGGTCGGCGACCAGACGCGGCACGTCGGCGGTGTCCTCGGCGGTGTCCTCGGCGCCGGGCAGCTCCACGGTCCAGGTCTCGCCGCTGCGGGTCAGCCGGCCGGTCGCGGCCAGCCGGGCCTCCGCGTCGGCGCCCACGCCGGTGAGCCGCAGCCGCAGCTCGCGGCGGCCGAGCAGCTCGCCGAGGGTGCCGGCGGCGGCCACCCGGCCCCGGTCGAGGACGACGACCCGGTCGCAGACCCGCTCCACCTCGCCGATCAGGTGCGAGTTGAGCAGCACCGCGACCCCGTCCTCGCGCAGCGCCAGGACGACGTCGCGGACGTCGGCCCGTCCCAGCGGGTCCAGCGCGCTGGTCGGCTCGTCGAGGACGACCAGCTCCGGGCGGGCCACCAGCGCGACGGCCAGCCCCAGGCGCTGCTGCATGCCCTTGGAGAAGCCGCCCACCCGGTCGCCGGCGCGGTCGGCCAGGCCGACGAGACCCAGCCGGTCGCGCTGCTCGGCCGCGGGCACCGCCGCCCCGGAGAGCCGCACGTGCAGCGCCAGCACCTCGGCGGCGGTCAGCCACGGCTGGTAGCGGAAGAGCTCGGGCAGGTAGCCCACCCGCTCCCGGGCCTGCGGGTCGCGCCCGGGACGGCCGAGCAGGTGCACCTCGCCGGCGTCGGGGCGGACCAGGCCCAGCAGCATCTTGATCACGCTGGTCTTGCCGGCGCCGTTGGGGCCGAGCAGGCCCACGACCTCGCCGCGGCCCACGGTGAACGAGACGCCGTCGACGGCGGTGCGGCGGCCGTAGCGCTTGCGCAGGCCCGAGCACCACACCGCCGGGGACGGCGGCAGGCCGGCCAGCAGCCCGCGGGCCGCGGCGAGGTCGGGGCCGGCGGTCATCCGTCCAGGCCCCGCGCCACCGCGAGCACCTCGTCGGCGCCCAGCGAGCCGGCCACCGCGGTGACCACGCCGTCCTCGACCCAGACCACACCGGCGACCAGACCGTCGCGCGAGGTGAGCACGGTGGCCGGCGCCCCGTCGACGTCGGCGGGCTCGCTGGTGGCCAGGCCGGCGGGCACCGGCAGCGGCAGCGTCGTCGCGGTGCCCTCGAAGCCGCGCAGCTGGGCGGCGAGGTCTTCCGGGATGCCGGGCAGGGACAGCAGGTAGTCGCGGGCGGTGGCGAACGGGATGCCCGACGACTCGCCGGTCGGGGCGCCCGCGCGGGCCACCACCAGCGCCGGCGCACCGTTGGCGCTCGCCCACACCGCGGCCACCCCCGGGCCGGCGGTCAACCGGAACTGCCCGCCGTCGAGTCCGGGCGGCGGGGGCGGCAGCTGCTCGCCGGCCTCGGCGGCGGCCTGCGCCGCCCGCTCGGCGGAGAAGGTGAACACCGCGCTGACCCGGCCGCCGGCCTGGTACGTCGGCTCGCCGGTGACGCCGCGCGGCAGCTCGGCCACCTGCGGCACGGCCAGGCCGGTGGCCGCCTCCGCGGCGGCGGCGTCGGGCACCTCGCGGACGTCGGGCTCCTCGAGCACCTCCACCTCGCCGTAGGCGGTGAGGTCGGGCAGCGCCACCAGGTCGGCCTGGGTGACCGTCACCGGCGCGACCTGCTCGGTGCGGAAGACCTGCAGCCAGTCGCCGGCGGCGGCCACCCCGCCGCCGGCGAGGACGACGAACACGCCGAGGCCGGCGACCAGCGGCCGGCGCAGCGCCCACCGCCGGCGGGGGGCGGTCGCCGGGCGGGGACGGCCGGCGGCGACGGCGGCGGACAGCCGGTGCCAGGCGGCGTCGGTGCCGGGGCCGGCCGGGGTGTCGGTGCCCAGCGCGGCGGCCGCGGCCCTGGCGTCGCGCTGGGCGGCGGCCAGGCCGGACAGGCAGGCCGGGCAGCCCGCGACGTGCTCGCGGTCGGCGTCGGCGACGCCGGCCGGCTCGTCGACGAGACGGCGCAGCGTGCCGTCGGAGGGGTGGCGCTCAGTGGTGCGGCGCATGGCGGGTCAGCTCCTCACGAAGGGCGGACTCGGCGCGGCGGACGGTGGTGCCGACGCTGCCGGGGGAGAGGTCGAGGGCGGCGGCGACCTCGGCGTAGCTGAGGCCGCTGTGCCGCAGGACGAGGGCGACGGCCTGCCGGCGGGGCAGGCGGGCCAGCGCCGCGCGGACGCGGCGCCGCTCGTCGCGGGTGACGACGTCGTCGGCGACGTCGGGTGCGGTGGGGTCGGGCGCGCCGGCGGCCTCCTCGCGGGTGGCCCGCCGGCGGTCGGAGCGCAGGTGGTTGAGCGCGGTGTGCGCCGCGGCGACGGCCAGCCACCCCGGTGCCTCCCCGGCCGGCACCGACGAGCGCGCGAAGGAGAGGAACACCTCCTGGGCGACGTCCTCGGCGCGGTGCCGGTCACCGACGACGCGCGCGGCGACGGCGACCACGCGGGGCCAGGCCGTGCGGAAGACCTGCTCGAGGTCGGCCCGGACGGCGTCGCCTCCCGCCACGGTCCCGCCGTCCTCCCGTCGCGCCCGTCCGGCCGCCCGCCCGTCCGGCCCGCGCCGTCCCGCGCGGGACAGGACTGCCGGCGCGGCGGCCGCCGGTGCGCTCCCACCGTGCCCGATGATCCCCACGTCGACAGAGCACCGCCGCCGCGGCGGATGTGACACGGCAGGTCAGGCGGGGCCGATCGTCCGGTCGAGGTAGTCGTTGCGGAAGGCCCCGCGCGGGTCGTACCGGCGGACGAGGTCGCGGAAGTCGGCCATCCGCGGGTAGAGCCGCTCGAGCTCGGCGGCGCCGGTGGTGAACAGCTTGCCCCAGTGCGGGCGGGCGCCGAGCGGCCGCAGCGCCGCCTCGATCTCGGGGAGCAGGGCGGTCACCGCCGGCTGGTCGGGCAGCCAGGTGAAGTGCAGGGCCAGCACGTCGCCGCCGTACGCGGGGCTCAGCCACAGCTCGTCGGCGGCGACGGTGCGGATCTCGCCGACCTGCAGCAGCGGCGAGATCCGCCCGGCCAGGGAGCGCAGCGCCTCGCAGGCCGCCCGCGCGTGCTCCCGGGGGACGAAGTACTCGCTCTGCAGCTCCTCGCCCCGGCTGGGGGTGAACTCGGCGCGGAAGTGCGGCAGCCGCTCGTGCCACTCCCCGGGCAGGTCGAGCTGGTCGGTGAGGTTCTCCACCGGGGCGTCGGGGAGCATGTGCGTCGGCTCGGTGGCGGCGCGCGCGCCGAAGAAGTCCTCCGGGGCGACCTCGAGCTCGTCGGTGCGCGACTTGACGTACACCGAGGTCACCCGGTGCCAGTCGGTGAACACGCTGACGCTGTAGGCGGCGGCCGTGACGGCGTCGAGGTCGGCGAACAGCCGCTCCCAGGTGAGCCCGAGGTAGGCGCTGGTGCGCACGCGGAAGGTGGGCTGCGTCCGCAGCACGACCCGCGTGACGACGCCGAGCGCGCCCAGGTGCACCACCGCGCCGGGCAGGTCGGCGTCGTCCGCGCCGAGGACCACCAGCTCGCCGTCGGACCGGACGAGCTCCAGCCCGGCGACCGACGTGCTCAGCGAGCCGTTGCGGTTGCCGGAGCCGTGGGTGCCGGTGGCGGTGGCCCCGGCGACGGTGATGTGCGGCAGCGAGGCCAGGTTGTGCAGCGCCCGCCCGCGGCCGGCCAGCTCGCGGACCAGCTCGCCGTAGCGCATCCCGGCCGGCACGCGGATGAGGCCCGCGGCGTCGTCGACCTCGACGGGCAGCGCGAGGTCGTCGAGCAGGACGTGGTCGGCGGTGGTGTCGGCGATGTCGTTGAAGCAGTGCCGCGAGCCCAGCGCCTTGACCCGCTCGCTGCGGGCGACGACGTCCTGCACCTCGGCGACGGTCCTCGGCCGGTGCACCCGCGCGGCCCGGTAGGTGAGGTTGCCCGCCCAGGTGCGCAGCGGTGCGCCGACAGCGTGGTCCTGCGTGACCGTGGCGGGCTCCTCGGGGTGCGGCTGCTGGGGTGCGGCCACGCTACCCCCGGGGCTCAGCGGCCGAGGTGCGCCCGCAGGGCGGCGACGACCATGCGGTGGTCCTCGAGCTGGGGCAGCCCCGAGACGACCACGACGCCGACCGGGCCGACCGAGCGGACCACCACCGGGAACGCGCCGCCGTGCGCGGCGTAGCGCGCGGGGTCCAGGCCCGTCCCCGCCTCGAAGGTCGTGCCGCGCTCGGCCCAGGTCTGCCGGACGTGCAGCGAGCTGTGGCCGAAGCGCTCGACCACCCGGGTCTTGCGCTCGATCCACGAGGCGTTGTCCGGGGTGGCGCCGGTCAGCGCCGCGGAGAACAGCCGGTGGCCGGCGCGGCTGACCTCCACCGCGACCGGCGCCCCGGCGCGGCGCGCGGTGGCCACGAGGGCCGCGCCGACGTCCCAGGCGTCGTCGTTGGTGAAGGAGGTGAACTGCAGGGCGTCCTCCTCCGCGGCGAGCTCGGCCACGGACGGGAAGGGGGTGTCCACGGGGGCATCCTGGCCCACGCCACGACCCGGGGCGCCGACTGCCGCCACGCACGGTGGGGACGCGCTCGGCCCGGCCGCGCCGGCGCCGGTGGGCGCCTCCGCCCCGGCCGCCGGCCCGTAGCGTCCCGGCACCCGCCGGAGGAGGCGGGCGGGAGGTGCCGTGGCCGGGGACGAGGGCATGCGGGCGGCCCGCTTCGAGCAGGTCGGGCGGCCGCTGGAGCTGCGGGAGGTCCCGGTGCCGCGTCCGGGGCCGGGCGAGGTGCTGGTGCGCGTGGCCGCGACCGGGTTGTGCGGGTCCGACGTGCACATCGCCGTGGAGGGCGTCACCCCCACGGCCCTCCCGATCACGCTCGGCCACGAGATCGCCGGCACGGTGGCCAAGGTCGGCGAGGGGGTCGCCGGCTGGGCGCCCGGCGCACGGGTGTGCGTCTTCCCCGTGCTCTCCGACGGGACCTGCCGCACCTGTCTGCAGGGCCGCAGCGAGATCTGCCTCGACCGCCGGATCGTGGGCATCCACATCGACGGCGGGCTGGCCGAGTACGTCGTCGTGCCCGCCGTCACCCTCGCCGCCGTCCCGGACGCGATCCCCCTCGAGCAGGCCGCCATCTGCACCGACGCGGTCGTCACGCCGTTCCACGCGCTGGCCGACGTCGCCCGGCTGGCGCCCGGCGAGTCGGTCGCGGTCCTCGGCGTCGGCGGCCTGGGCCTGCACGCGGTGCAGGTCGCCCGCCTGGTCGGCGCCTCACCGGTGGTCGCCGTCGACACCCGTCCCGCCCAGCTCGAGCGGGCGCTGCGGGCCGGCGCGGACGTGGCGGTCGACGCGACGCGCGAGTCCGTGGTCGACGCGGTGCTGGCCGCGACGGGTGGCAACGGCATCGACGTGGCGGCGGAGTTCGTCGGCGCGCAGGTGACCATCGCGCAGGCCGTGGAGGCGCTGTGCGTCGGCGGTCGGGCGGTGGTCGCCGGCCTGGGCGCCGACCCGATCACGGTGCTCCCGCCGACGTCGTTCGTGCGCCGGCAGCTGCAGCTGCTGGGGTCCTACGGCGGGACCCGGACGACGCTGCGGCGGGTGCTCGACCTCGTGGGTACCGGGCGACTCGACCTGGGCGGCTCCATCACCCACCGGTTCGCGCTCGACGACGCCGACGAGGCGCTGCGGACGCTGCACCTGCGGTCCGGTGACCCGCAGCGGGTCGTCGTCCTGCAGGGGTGAGCCCGCCCGCGGAGGGGAGCCGGAGCGCGGCCCACCTCCGCGGGCGGCGGTTCAGACGCCGGCGGCCTGCTGTACCGGTCCGGCGACCATGACGGTCTCGTCCTGGACGCCGAAGCAGTCGTTGTGCGCGTACGGCCCGGCGAGCTGGTCCAGCGCCGTCTGCAGCGCCTCGACGCTGGGCGCGCGCCACAGGCAGACAGCCCGGTCGACGTCCTGCGACGTCCCGGTCGACAGCAGCTCGATCCCGGCGGGCATGGCCGCCGGGTCGACGCCGCGCATCATCTCCATCCAGCCGTCGGCGTCCCGAATCGTGTGGACGACTCCCACGTACACGGTGACCTCCTCGGTGTGCGGTGCGGACCTGCGGGACCAGGCTCCGCGTCGTCGTCCACCGGCGGCAGGGCCCAAGGGCTCGCCCGGCTCGCCCGGCTCGCTGCGGTGACGGTCCCGTGACGGCGGGCCGGGAAACTGCTGCGATCACGACGGAGGTGCGGCGTGGGTGTGCACGGGATCAGCCGGTCGTGCCGGCGGCTGTCGCCCCGTCGGGTGGGGACACCGCGCACGGTCGCGCGTGAGGACGGGGTCCCGCCGTCATGACGAGCCGCGGGCCACGGACCGTCCGCGGGGACGGGTGGCGGGGGCGACCCCGGTGGACGGTGACCGTGGACGGGAACGGCAGCGCGGCCCTGGTCGTCCGGGTGTGGCTCGAGGACGGCGCCGACTCCTTCCGCGGCCGGCTCACCAGCATCGACACCTCGCCGGCGGCCGCGGGCGCCGGGGCGGCCACGGTGGCCCTCGTCTCCTCGCCGCGGGACGCCGTCGAAGCCGTCCGCGTCTGGCTGGCGGGGTTCCTGGGGGACGCGGCGAGCACGATCGACGGCGACGAGTGAGGGGGCCGGCCGTCCCGGCGCCACGAGCCCTACCTCGTCCGGGTCACCGGCCGGCGAGGTGGGCGATCGCGGGGAGGCCGGGCACGAAGCAGTAGGCGCCGCCGCGCGTGGTGACCAGCCGGGGCAGGTCGGTCAGCGCGGTCCGCCCGCCGCCCGGGGTGGCGAGCGGCAGCGTCCCGCCGGCGCCGAGGAAGGGGTCCTGCGACCGGCCGAGGCCCGGTGCGAAGAGCCCGTCGGTGGCCCACTCGCGCATCACGAACTCGAACTGGTCGCGGAGGCTCACCCCGATGAACAGCCCGAGCAGGCCCCGCTCCTGCCCGTCCCGCGGGTGCGCGGGGTCGTACGGCGGGCCGTAGGTCAGCCCGCGCCGGACGATCCGGTGCCGGTGGCCGCCGCCCCCGGCGACGCGCGAGTCCCGCGGGTTCATCCGCCGCACGTGCGAGCCGATCGGGCACCGCTCGCCCCGCGGGTCGCCGGCGTAGCCGAAGTCGTTGAGGGCATCCGGGGGCAGCGGCGGGTCGGGCGAGCCGGTGTCGGGGGACAGCGCGAGGGGCACCCCGGTGCGCCAGCGTCCGCACAACCAGGCGGCGACGAGCTCCGGGTCGGCGCCGGTGCGCCGGGACTGCGTGGCGAGCAGTTCGGCGAAGGCGTCGACGTCCTGGGCGAGCACCCGGAACGCGGCGAAGCTGCCGTTGCGCCCCAGGGCCTCGGGCTGCGGCACCGGGTAGGTGTGGCCGGGGAACTGGCTGGGGTGGCCGAGCAGGAACGCCCCCGCCGGTGCCACGGGCAGCCGGTCGGGCGGACCCGGCGGGGGCGCGCCGTCGACCGTGGGCTGGGAGATCCCGTCGACGTAGCCGAAGTGGTCGACCCGGCCGGCCAGCAGGGCGGCGTCGAGCCGGCAGAGCTCACGCACCCCGGGCGCCGTGCCCGCCAGCAGGCGGTCGGCGGCCCGGTCCACCGCCTCCGGGGTCCGGCCGAACAGGGAGACGACGAGGTGGAGCCCGGGGTCGCGGAACACCGGCAGCCACCGGGCGGGGGCGCTGGGGCCGACGTCGCCGACCCGCTCGGCGCGGGCCACGGCTCCTGCGGTGAACTCCCCGGGGAAGGTCGCCAGCGACTCCTCGGACACCCCGAGGGCCCGCAACCCGCCGGCGGTCACCGACAGGTTGAGGCAGCACTCCGGCTTCTCGGTCCAGGGCGCACCCGTGGTGACCTGCGGGCGGCCGGGGCTGCCGTCGACCAGCGAGCCGAGCAGCCGGCGGCCGGCGGAGGGCGAGTCCACCTGCAGCAGCAGGTGCCGCGCGTGCGGCATCGCGTAGCCGCGGAGCACGACGCCCTGGACGTCGGCGAGGTCGAGCACCTCGGTCCCCGGCGGCTCAGGCGCCGGCGGAGACGATGTCGAGCACCGTCCTCGCCGGGTAGGCGCTGTAGAACGGCGGCACGCACCCCAGGTCGTGGCGGCGTACGTAGTCGAGGAACTCCTGCCGGTGCTGCTGCACCGGCAGCGGTGGGCCGTCGGCCACGTGCTGGAGCAGGTCGGTGAAGACGTCCCCGACGTGGTCGACGAAGTCGTGGAGGTAGGCCTCGAAGTCGCCGTCGTAGGTCGTGATCACGGCGAGCCGCTGCTCGTCGAGGAGGACGAAGCGCGCGAAGTGCACGGTGCCGATCGTGTCGAGCGCCCGGACGACCGGGTTGCGCTCGCGGGGCAGTGCCTGCAGCGCCTCGACCTTCGCCTGCAGCGCCCGGCGGTCGTCGGCGGAGCGCACGGTCATCACCAGCGTCAGCGGGTGCTGCACCGGGTGGTCGGTGGTCCTCGTGGCGGTCATCCCCGGGCTCCCTCGTGTCGTCCCCTCGTCCGCGCCGACCCTGCGCCAGGGCGCGTCACCGGGCCGTCACGCCCCCGCTGTATCAGCGGCGGCCCGGCCCGCCTCTGCCCGTCGACGTCGCCGTCCCCGAGGGGAGACCGTTCATGGACAGGGTCGCTCGCGCCGTCCCGGACGGCGGGCCGCGGATCACGCTGCTCGACGGGTTCGCCATGCGGACCGGCGGGCCCGCGGACGGGCCGGGGGAGGAGGAGCTGCCCCCGTCGGTGCAGCGGGTGGTGGCCCACCTGTGCCTGGCCGGATCACCGGCGCGCACGGCCGTGTCCGGTCGGCTGTGGCCCGACGTGCCCGAGGAGCGGGCCCGGGCCAGCCTGCGGTCGGCGCTGTGGCGGCTGCGCCGGTCGGCTCCGGGCCTGCTCGACGACTCCGGGAGCCGGCTCCGGCTCGCGCCCGGCGTCCGCACCGACGTGCGCGACCTGCAGGCCTGGGCCGGGCAGGTGGGCGACCCGGCCGCGGCGCCGCCGCGGCTGACGCTGCCCGCGCCGGCGCTCCTGGGCGACCTGCTCCCCGGCTGGTACGACGACTGGGTCCTGCTGGAGCGCGACCGGCTGCAGCAGGTGCGGCTGCACGCGCTGGAGACCGTGGCCGCCCGCCTCGGCGCGGTCGGGCGGTACGCCGAGGCGCTGCAGGCCGCGTACCTGGCCATCCGGGCCGAGCCGCTGCGGGAGAGCGCGCACCGCACCGTCGTGCGGGTGCACCTGGCCGAGGGCAACCTCGCCGAGGCGCTGCGCGCGCACGACGCGTTCGCCTGCCTGCTGCGCGCGGAGCTCGGCGTGGCCCCGACCGAGCGCATGACCGGCCTGGTCCGCGGCCTCCCGCGGCTGCGGCGGGTCTCGTGAGCGGGCGGGGGGTCCCGACGGCGGTCCAGGGTCCAACGACCGTTGCCCTGCCCGCTGTGCATCGGGACGATGCCGTCGCGTTCCCATCCGCGAGCGCCCGGGAACGGCCGGGGGAGGGGCCATGAGCACGTCCGTGCGGGTCTGCCTGCTCGACGGCTTCCGCGTCGCGGTGGACGGCGTGGACGCGGGCGGCCTGCCGCGCGGGGTCCAGCGCCTCATCGCCCACCTGGGCCTGTGCGGACGGCCGGCCCGCGGCCTGGTCGCCGGCCGGCTGTGGCCCGACGTCCCCCAGGCGCAGGCCCAGGCCAGCCTCCGGTCGGCCCTGTGGCGCGTGCAGCGGACCGTGCCCGGGCTGGTCGACGCGTCCGGGAGCGCGGTGGCGCTGGCCCGCGGCGTGCGGGTCGACGTCCGTGAGCTGCTCGAGGCGGTGCAGGCCGTGCTCGACCCGGCCACGCCCGTCGAGCACCTCGGCACGCCCACCGCCGCGCTCGCGGGCGAGCTCCTGCCGGGCTGGTACGACGACTGGGTGCTGCTGGAGCGGGAGCGGCTGCGCCAGCTGCGCCTGCACGCCCTGGAGGTGCTGGCCGACCGGCTGGGAGCGGTCGGGCGCCACGGCGAGGCGGTGCAGGCCGCCTACGCCGCCGCGCGGGACGAGCCGCTGCGCGAGAGCGCGCACCGGACGATCGTGCGGGTGCACCTCGCAGAGGGGAACCCGACCGAGGCGGTGCGGGCCTACGAGTCCTTCCGGGAGGTGCTCGCCCAGGAGCTCGGTGTCCCGCCGAGCCGCCAGATGCAGGACCTGGTGTCCCGGTGGCAGGTGCGCGGCGATCCCGGTCGCCGTGTCCCGGCCGGTGTCCCACGGCCCCGGTCCGCCCCGCCGACGCGCCGGCCGGCGTGCCCGGGGGTCTGATCGGCCGGACCGGGCCCCGGTCCGGTGACGCGCCCGTGACACCCCGGTGACGACCGCGGCGTGGGGTGGGGGCCATGACCGACGTGCTGACGCAGACCGCCCCCGAGGAGACCGCCGAGCGACTGGTGCCGGGGCTCCGCGACGAGTCAGGAGGCGCCGGGCCGGAGGTGACCGCGCCCGCCCTGCTGCGCCGAGTCCGGGCCGGGCGCAACCCGGACTTCGACCGGCTGGTGTTCGACCTCGACGGCCCGGTCCCCGGCGTGCGGGTGCAGTACGTGCCCGAGCTGCGCCACGAGGGCAGCGGCGAGCTCATCCCGCTGCGCGGCCGCGCCGTCGTCCAGGTCGACCTCGCCCCGGCGGCCGCACACACCGACGACGGGCGGCCCACCCGGACCGGCCCGCTGCCCGACCTCACGGGGTTCGCCGCCTTCCGCCAGGTGGCCGACGCCGGCGACGTCGAGGCCCAGCTCACCTGGGGGATCGGGGTGGCCGCGCGCACCGGGATCCGCGCGACCACCCTGACCGGCCCGACCCGGGTCGCCGTCGACGTGTGGCACGCCGAGCCGGGCACCGGGAACCAGCTGCTGCGGCGCGGCGACGTCGGGGCGGGCGTGGCCACCTGGCAGTGGCGGCTGGTGCAGGCCCTCGGCCGGCCGCTGGACGTCGACGAGCACTTCGGGCCGGCCACCGAGCAGGCCACCCGCGACTTCCAGCGGGCGCAGCACCTTCCCGCCGACGGCGTGGTCGGGCCGCGCAGCCGGGCGGCCATGGCGGCGGTCCTCGGGCTCTGAGCGCGCGGCGGTCCCCACCACCACCGCGCCGCGCTGGGTGGCCTCGCCGGCACCCGCTGGTGGACCGCCCCGTATCAGCGGGACCGGTTCCCACCTCCGAGGGGTGCACACCACCGCGGCCCGGGCGGCCGCGCACCCACCGAGAGGTCCTGGAGGCGGCCGTGAGCACCCACGAGAACGGGACGTCGCCGTACCGGCGCGCCCTCGAGGCGGCCCGCGCGCTGGGCCGCGCCGACGGCCGCCTCGCCGTCGACGTCGAGCCCGACGGGGAGCCCGTGCTGGGCCCGTGGTGCCACGGTCTCGACCCGGAGGGCCTGGCCCACCTGGTCTGGGAGGCGGACGGTGGGCCGGCACCCGCGGGCGTCGTGCTCAACGCGCCGCTGTGGTACGCGCAGGGCTTCCGTGAGGCCCTGGCCTGCGCCCGCGCCCAGCAGGCAGGTCGGCACCTGACCGGCCGCCGTCCCGACCGGACCTGCCGGCCACCGGCCGGCCGGCCGTGCGCGCGGCTGTGCGGCGTGCTGCCCGCGCCCCGGCGGCCGCCCGACGACTCCCGCTGACGTCACCACGGCGTATCACCGGACGCCGCGCGGCCCTCCGAGTGGGTGGAGTCCCCGTCCGCCCGCCGAGGAGCCGCGATGCGCCTGACCCGCACCCCTCCGGCGGCCCGGGCGCTCGCCGCCGCCCAGGAGACGAACGCCCGCCTGGGGCACGAGCACCTCGGGCCGCTGTCGGCGCACCGCGGGTTCCTGCCGACGCGCCCGCCGCTGCTGCGGCTGCCCGACACGCACGCCCCCTGGGACGAGGCGGCGGCCCGGCTGCCGGACCTGTTCCGCGACGTGGCCGTGCGCGAGGCGCTCGAGGAGCTGCCGGTGCTGCCGGCCGGTCCGGAGGTGCTGCCCGACGCCGCTCTGCAGCGGGCGGCCACGGTGCTCGGGTTGCTCGGCCACGCGTACGTGCACAGCCGCGCGCCACAGCGGACGGACCTGCCCGCGGGCGTCGCCGCCCCGTGGGCGCAGGTGCGCCGCCGGCTCGGGCGGTCCGCGGAACCGGTGCTGACCTACCCCGACCTCATCGTCCACAACTGGCGGTGGGCCGGCGGGGGCGACGCGGTCCCGCTGCTGTCGGACGACCTCCGGCTGCTGGTGCCCGTGGCCGGCAACGAGGAGGAGCGCGTCTTCTACCTCACCCAGGTCGAGATCCTGGCGCGCTGCGCGACCGTCGTCCCCGCGGCCGTCGCCGCCCAGCAGGCCGTGCTCGACGACGACGCCGAGGCGCTCACGGCCGCCCTCGCCAGGGTCACCGCGGCGCTGGAGACGGCGACCCGCCGCTCGCTGACGCTCATCGACCCGCGCCCCGGTGCCCGGACCTCCGTCGACCCGGTCGTCTGGGCCAAGACGGTGGCCCCGCTCGCGGTGCCGTCGCGGGCCGGCGTCCTCGGCCCGAGCGGCACGGCGTCCCCGGTCTTCGGCCTGCTCGACGCGCTCCTCGGCCGCCGCGGGCACGCGAGCCAGCTGGGCCGGGAGATCCTGCTGCAGCGGCGCAGCTCCCCGCCGCACTGGCGCCGGTTCCTCGACGCCGTCGACGAGGTGCCGGTGCCGGCCTACGTCGCCGCCCGTCCCCGGCCGGACCTGGTCGCCGCCCTCGACGCGGCCCGCGAGGCCTACGCGGGACCCGAGGGGTTCCTCGGCCGGCACCGGCGCACGGTGTCCGGCTACCTCGCCGTCGCCTTCCTGGTCGGCCGGGGCGTCACGATCGGCGGGTTCGCCGGGACCCCCGGCGAGCACACCTGGCACACCGTCGACGCGGCCCTCACCGCGTCCCGCACCGAGCGGCCGGCCCCACCGGACGCCCGTCCTCCCCACGCCGGCGCACGTCACCGGGCGGGCGATCGGCGTTCGGTGGCCGACGTCGCCGAGCACAACGACGACGCGCACGGCTGGTGGGTCGCCGTCGACGGCCGGGTGCACGACGTCACCGGGTTCGTGGGGCGCCACCCCGGCGGGACGGCGGTGCTGCGCGCGCACGCCGGCCTCGACGCCACGGTGGCCTTCGGCCGCGCGCACCCCGACCGGCCGGCGGTGCGCCGGCTGCTCGCGGCCACCGACGCCGGGCTGCTGGTCCGGCCGGTGCTGACCCGCGCCCGCCCCCTGTACGAGGCGTGGGGAGCGGCGCTGTCCGGTCTGGTGCAGCTGCAGAACGCGTTCCGGCTGGACCGCTCGTTCGGGCTCGGCACCGAGCTGTGCCGGCCCGGCGGTGACCGGCCCACCGCACTGCAGGCCGACCGGGCCGCCGACACCGCGGCCCGCTTCGGTGACGAGTACCTGCCGCGGTTCGCCGCCGACGTCCTCGCGCCGCTGGCCGAGAGCGTGCTGCGGGAGCAGCGGGCGGCGCCGCGGAGGATCCGGGCCGTGCCGGGCCCGCCGCCGGGTGCGCCGCCGGCGCCGGCCCCGCTGCGGCAGCGGCTGGACCTGCTCGACCGGCGGATCGGTGCCACCAAGGAGCTGCTGGTCGCCGGTGCCCGGGCGTTCGACACGTGGGGCGACGCCGTCCTCTGCCAGGGCGAGCTGTGGCGCCTCGCCGCCGCCGCGGTCCCGGTCTGCGCGGCCGCGGCGACGGTCGCCGTCTCGGTGCCGCGGGCCGCCTGACGACCCGGGTCCGGGGCGGTATCAGGCAGGCGGCCGCGTGCTCCGTCCTGACGAGGCCCCGGCAGGGATCGCGCGGCCTCCCCGGGCGGCCCCGCCCGGTCCTCCGATCCCGCTGACAGGAGGGACGTTATGACGTACGGCGCACCGCCGTCGCAGGGGTGGCAGCAGCAGCCTCCACCGCCGGTCCAGGACCCCTCGGCCCCGGGCGCGGCGCGTCCGGGCGGCGGGGGCTTCTTCACCAGCCTCCCCGGGATCCTGACCGCGGTGGCCGGTCTCGTCACGGCGGTGACCGGCGCCGTCGGCATCTACGTCAGCCAGGGGGACGACGCGACCGTCCCCTCCGACCCCACCGTGAGCACTACCGACACGCCCGCACCGGTCCCCGAGGACACGGGCGAGGCCGACGTCGGCGACCTGCCGGCCGACTTCAGCGAGACCTCCCTCGACGACGACGCCACCACGCTGATCGACACCTGCGCGGCCGGGGACCTCGGCGCCTGCGCCACCCTGCTGGACACGCTCGCCGTCGAGTGCGCCGACGGCTACGGGATCAGCTGCGACGCCCTCTACTTCGTCTCCCCCGTGGGGTCGGCGTACGAGGACTACGGCGCCACGTGCGGCGGTCGCTACGACTGGACCTACGCCGGCATCTGCAGCGAGCTGTGATGAGCGGCCCGCTCCCGCTGCCGCACCCGGGACGCCGCAGCCCGGCGTCCCGGGTCGGCCGGGCCGTCGACCGGCCGCTGTTCTGGTGGTCCGCCGCGGCGGTGTTCCTCGCCAACGCGGGGCTCTCGGTGGCCGAGGACCGTTGGGCCCTGGCCGTCCTGCACGCCCTCACCTGCCTGTGGGCCGTCGTCGCGGGCGTCACCGTGAGTCGGCCGGCCCCGGGTACCCCGGGGCTGGCCGACGACGGACGGGGGACCCCCGCCCGGCCGTCCCCGTAGCCGCGGGTGCTCGCGTGCGGCGTCCTCGAGGCCCCGCACGCGAGCACCCCCGGCAGGACCGCGACCGGCCGTCAGGCCACGGCCCCGGCCGGCACCGGTGCGCCGTCGGCGGTATCGACGACGAGGCGCATCGCGGTGACCTCGGGACCCAGGTAGGGCAGCTCGCTGCCCTCGAGCCAGTCCAGAGGGCTGATGTCGACGTCGGCGTCGAGGTCCTTACAGACGGCGAACGGCTGGACCACCGGCGCGCCCGGGTCGCGCAGCGAGATGATCAGGTGCCACGGGTAGGCCGGGTTGTGGAGCCGGAAGTCGATGAGCGAGAAGTTCGCCGGCTGCCGCCGGTGGACGTGGAACAGCGCGACGGGCTCGAGCCCGCAGGACTCCAGCCAGCGGTGCACCGCGAGCTGCTCGGCGGGGTCGGCGACGAAGCCCGCGTCCTCGTGGGCCCGGAAGTAGGACCCCTGCGCCTCGAAGGCCGCCCGGGCCCACTCGGCGTTGCGGCAGTTGCGCGTCGGGTCGAAGAACACCACGTCGGTGGCGGTGAAGGGGAAGCGTGGCGCGTCCGGGTCGGCGACCAGCAGGCCGAAGGCCTTGAGCCCGGCGGCGTGCACGGTGGACACCGTCGTGACGAGCCGGTCGACCAGCGGCCGGGACAGGTGCAGCTCCGGACGGCCGGTGGGCTCGGGGACGGCGGCGGGGGACGAGGTCGGCACGGGGGCTCCAGCAGGGCGCGAAGGGGATCCGGACGCCTACCGGAGGCGCCCGGAGCGCCCGCTGATACCGACCGGGCGGTGCCGGGCGAGGGTCCGCCGTCATCCGGATCCTCCTCGGCCAGGCCTGCGGTGCCCCCGGTGCCGCGCCGTGCCAGGGTGGCAGCCGGGCCGTCGTCCGGAGGGGGACCAGGTGCAGATCGACCGGGGTGCGGCGCTCGACGGACCCGTGGACGTCCGGTCGGACGCGGCGGCGGCCGAACGGGACGGCTACGACGGCTTCTGGCTGAGCGAGGTCGCGCACGACCCGTTCGTCGGCCTCGCCGTCGCGGCCGTGGCGACCGAGCGGGTGCAGCTGGGCACCGCGATCGCGGTCGCGTTCGCCCGCAACCCGATGACGACGGCCGCGGCCGCCGACGACCTGCAGGCCCTCTCGGGCGGCCGGCTGGTGCTCGGCCTCGGCACCCAGGTCAAGGCGCACGTCACCCGGCGGTTCTCCATGCCGTGGTCGCACCCGGCGGCGCGGATGCGCGAGTACGTGCTCGCGCTGCGCGCCGTCTGGGACACCTGGCACACCGGCGCCCCGCTGGCCTTCCGCGGCGAGTTCTACACCCACACGCTGATGACGCCGGTGTTCACGCCGCAGCCGCACGGGTTCGGCCCGCCGCCGGTGCTGCTGGCCGGCGTGGGGCCGACGATGACCGAGGTGGCCGGCGAGGTGGCCGACGGGTTCCTCCCGCACGGCTTCACCACCGAGCGGTACCTGCGCGAGGTCACGCTGCCCGCCCTGGAGCGCGGCCGGTCGCGGACCGGCCGGACCCTCGAGGGCTTCGTCGTCAAGGGCTCCCCGATGGTCGCGGCCGGGCGCACGGAGGAGGAGCGGGAGCAGGCGAAGGCCGGCGTCCGCTCCCAGCTCGCCTTCTACGGCTCGACACCGGCCTACCGCCCGGTGCTGGAGCTGCACGGCTGGGGTGAGCTCGGCGACCGGCTGCACGCGCTCTCGCTGCGGGGCCGCTGGGAGGAGATGGGCCCGCTGCTCGACGACGAGGTGCTCGAGACCTTCGCCGTCGTCGGCACCCCGGAGGAGGCCGGCCGCGAGGTCGCCCGCCGCTACGGCGACCTCTTCGACCGGCTGTCCCTCTACACGCCCCACGGCGCCGACCCCGAGGTGACGGCTCGCGTCGTCGCGTCGGTGCGGGAGGCGGCCGGCTGACCGGGCGCGGTCGCGCGCTGCCGGGTCGCCGCGCAGGATCGTCGCGGGCCGGTGCACGGCGCCCGCTCGGGCCGGCCGGGAGGGAGTCGGGGATGGCGACCAGCGAGGCCGACCTGCGGCGGCGGTGGGCCGGGGGAGAGCCCTGCCACGGCCTGTGGAGCCTGCTGCCCGGCGCGGTGACCGGCGAGGTGCTCGCCCGCTCCGGCGCCGACTACGTCGTGGTCGACCTGCAGCACGGTGCCGCGGCCGAGGCCGACCTGCCCGGCGTCGCGGCGGCGGTCACGGCGGCCGGCTCGGTGCCGCTGGTGCGCACGCGCAGCCCCGCCTTCTCCGACGTCGGCCGCCCGCTGGACCTGGGCGCCCGCGGCGTGATCGTGCCCAACGTGCGCGACGCCGCCCACGCCCGGGAGGTCGTCGCCGCGTGCCGGTACGCGCCCACCGGCGGGCGCTCGATCGGCCGGCTCTCCGGAGGCGCCGACCGGCCGCTCGTGGTCGTGATGGTGGAGGCCGCGAGCGCGCTGGACGACCTCGACGCGGTGCTCGCCGTCGAGGGGCTCGACGGGGTGTACGTCGGCCCCGGCGACCTGTCCCTGTCGCTGGGGCTGACCGGGGAGGACCGGCGGGCGGAGCTGCGCGGCGTGCTGTCGTCGATCGTCGCCCGCGCGGTCGCCGCCGGGGTGCCGGTGGGCGTGCACGCCTACTCCGGCGAGGAGGCCGCCGGCTGGGCGGCCGAGGGCGCCACGATCGTCACGGTCGCCGTCGACGTCACCTCGCTGGGGGAGGCGGCGGCGTTCCACCTCGGGGCCGCCCGCGGCTGACCTCGTCCGTCCGCGCGCACGGGCCCGGTCCCGGCGTCCAGACGACGACCCGGAGCCCCCGACGACAGCGACACGACGGACCGGGCACCCGGCCACCGACGGCGATGGTCGATCATCGGAGGCCAGCACGGCCGGCGCGCAGGACCCCTCCCCGGCCGCCCCGCTCGCGAGGAGGACGTCGTTGGACAGGCCCAGAGCCCTGCTGCTGGAGAACATCGACCCGGTGGCGGCCGAGCTGCTCGGGGCGGCCGGCTACGAGACCGAGTCGGTGCGCGGAGCGCTGGACGAGGACGACCTCGTGGCCGCACTCGACGGCGTCGAGGTGCTCGGCATCCGGTCGAAGACCCAGGTGACCGCCGACGTGCTGCGCCGGCGACCCGGCCTGGCGGCGGTGGGCGCCTTCTGCATCGGCACGAACCAGATCGACCTGCGCGCGGCCGCCGAGGCCGGCGTCGCGGTGTTCAACGCGCCGTACTCCAACACCCGCAGCGTGGTGGAGATGGCGATCGCGGAGATCATCATCCTGGCCCGGCGGCTGGTCGACCGGGACCGCGCGCTGCACGCCGGGACGTGGGACAAGTCGGCGGCCGGCAGCCACGAGATCCGCGGGCGGACGCTGGGCATCGTCGGCTACGGCAACATCGGCAGCCAGCTGTCGGTGCTCGCCGAGGCCCTCGGCATGCGGGTGCTGTTCTACGACCTCGAGGACAAGCTCGCGCTGGGCAACGCGCAGCGCTGCGACAGCCTCGAGGAGCTGCTCGAGCGGGCCGAAACCGTCACGCTGCACGTCGACGGGCGGGCCGGCAACGCCGGCCTGTTCGGCGCCGAGCAGTTCTCCCGGATGCGGCGGCGCAGCCTGTTCCTCAACCTCTCCCGCGGGTTCGTCGTCGACCACGAGGCGCTGCGCGACCACGTCCTGAGCGGGCACGTCGCCGGCGCCGCCGTCGACGTCTTCCCCGACGAGCCGCGCGAGCAGGGCGACGCCTTCACCTCCGTGCTGCGCGGGCTGCCCAACGTCATCCTCACGCCGCACGTCGGCGGGTCGACCCAGGAGGCGCAGCACGACATCGGGCGCTTCGTCGCCGGCAAGCTCGCCGACTACGCCGGCGCCGGGACGACGACGCTGAGCGTCAACCTGCCCACCGTGGCGCTGCACGGGTCGTCGGCCGCCCGCTTCGCGCTGTTGCACCGCAACGTGCCCGGCGTGCTCGCGCGCGTCGACGCCCTCGTCGGCGAGCACGGGCTCAACGTCGACGGCCAGGTGCTGGCCACCCGCGGCGAGCTGGGCTACGCGGTCACCGACGTCAGCGCGGCGTTGCCCGCGGACCTGCTCGACGCGCTCCGGGCGCTGCCGGAGACCGTCCGGCTGACCACCGTCGGGACACGTACCGGCTGACCGGACGCCGCCCCCCGGCTCGCACGAACGGGACCGTCGCGGCCGGCCTCGGAGCCGTATCGTCCACGGCACACCTGCGACAGGGAGGGTGGACGTGCCCGATCCCGTCCCCGCGCGGAGCGCGACCTTCGCCGCCCCGCGGATCGAGTCCGAGCGGCTGCCCGACGGCCGCCTGCTGCTGCGCTCGACCGAGCCCCTGGCCGAGCACCCCGTCAGCGTGGTGCACGAGTTCCGGCGGCACGCCGAGGAGCACCCGGAACGGCTGCTGGCCGCCGAGCGCGGTGCCGACGGCGAGTGGGCCCGCCTCTCCTGGGGCGAGGCCCGGGCGCAGGCCGACCGGCTCGCGCAGGGCCTGCTCGACCGGGGCCTGGCCGACCGTCCGGTGCTGGTGCTGTCGGGCAACAGCCGGCTGCACCTGGTCGTCGCGCTGGCGGCGATGACGGTGGGCGCGCCGGTGGTGCCCACCAGCGTCGCCTACTCGCTGCAGAGCGCCGACCACGCGAAGCTGCGCGCGATGGCCGACCTGGTGGAGCCGGGGCTGGTGGTGGCCGAGGACGCCTCCTTCGCGGCGGCGGTGGCGGCGGTCGCCGGCGGCCGGCCGGTGCTGAGCCGGGACGGCGACGTGTCCGGCTCGGTGTCGGTCGCGGAGTTCGGCGCCGACCCGACGGACGAGGTGGACCGGCGCTGTGCGGCGCTGCGCCGCGAGGACGTCGCCAAGATCCTCTTCACCTCGGGGTCCACCGGCAGCCCGAAGGGCGTGCTCAACACCCACGGCATGCTGATGGCCAACCAGCAGCAGATGCGCCAGGTGTGGCCGTTCCTGGCCGAGGAGCCGCCGGTGCTGCTCGACTGGCTGCCGTGGAGCCACACCTTCGGCGGCAACCACGACCTGCACATGGTCCTGGCCAACGGCGGCACGCTGTGGATCGACGACGGCCGCCCCGCCCCGGCGCTGGTCGGCCGCACGGTGCGCAACCTGGCCGACGCGCGCCCCACCCTCTACCTCAACGTGCCCGCCGGCTACGCCGCGCTGCTGCCGCACCTCGAGCGCGACCCGGCCGCGGCGCGCGCCTTCCTCGGCCGGCTGCGGCTGGGCTTCTTCGCCGCCGCCGCGCTGCCCCAGCAGCTGTGGGACCGTCTCGAGAAGCTGGCCGCCGACCACGGCGCCACGATGACGATGACCACCTCCTGGGGGTTGACCGAGACCGCGCCGGCGGCGACGAGCGCGCACTTCGCGATCACCCGCAGCGACGTCCTCGGCGTCCCGTTGCCCGGGGTGGAGCTGGCGCTGGTGCCGGTGGGGGAGAAGACCGAGGTCCGGGTCACCGGGCCCAACGTGACGCCGGGCTACCACCGCCGTCCCGACCTCACCGCCGCCGCCTTCGACGAGCACGGGTTCTTCCGCACCGGCGACGCCGTCGCGCTCGCCGACCCCGACGACCCGGCGGCCGGCCTGGTCTTCCGCGGCCGGATCGCCGAGGACTTCAAGCTGTCCACCGGGACCTTCGTCAGCGTCGGCACGCTGCGGCCGCAGCTGCTGTCGGCGTCCGACGGGCTGCTCACCGACGCGGTGGTGTGCGGCGCCGACGGCGACTGCGTGACCGCGATGGTCTGGCTGCACCCCGAGCACGCCACCCGGGTGGACGCCGACGGCGTGCCGGAGGACTCGCTCCGGGCCGAGCTGGCGGCGACCCTGCGGCGGCTGGCCGCCCGCGGCGGCGGCTCGTCGCAGTGCGTCGAGCGGCTGCTGGTACTGACCGAGCCGGCCCGGCTCGACGCCGGCGAGATCACCGACAAGGGCTACGTCAACCAGGCCGCCGTCCGTGACCGCCGGGCCGGCCTCGTCGCGCTGCTGTCGGCCGACCCGCTGCCGCCGCAGGTCGTCGTCCGGGAGGGCTGACCGCCGGTCAGCCCGCGGTGGCCAGCCGGGGGAGCACGGCCTCGGTGAACAGACCGACGCCCTCCCGCCGGCGGTCACCGGCGCCGACCGGCGAGAACACCAGCGTGTCCGCGCCCGCGTCGGCGAACTCGCCCGCCCGGGCCGCCACCCGGTCGGGGTCGCCGTGCAGCAGGTAGCGGTCGGCGAGGGCGCTGAAGTCCTGTTGGTAGACCCCGCTCACCCACTCGACGACCTCGCGGCGTGACCGGTCGGCGTCGGGGTCCACGCCGCCCCAGCAGAAGACCGCGCCCCGGACGGCGGAGGGGTCGCGGCCGGCCCGCTCGGCGGCCTCGCGCACCTCGGCGAGGCTGCGGGCCAGCTGCTCGGGTGTGTACATGTAGGGCATCCACACGTCGGCGAACCGGCCCGCCCGCCGGATCGCCGGTGCCCTGCGGCCGCCGAGCCACAGCGGCGGGCCGCCGGGCTGGACCGGGCCGGGGGAGAGCTCCAGGCCCTCGACCCGGGCGTGCCGGCCGGCGTGGTCCACCGGGCCGCCGGCCCACAGCCGACGCAGCAGCTCCAGCGCCTCGTCGGTGCGCGGCCCCCGCTCGGCGACGTCGACGCCGGCCGCGACGAACTCCGGCGGGTACTCGCCGCCCACGCCGACGCCCATGTCGAAGCGGCCGCCGGAGACCTGGTCGAGCGTCGTCGCCAGCTTCGCGGCGAGCGCGGCGGGGTAGAGCGGCAGCACGGTCAGCGAGCTGAGCAGCCGGATGCGGCTGGTGGCCCCGGCGGCCGCGGCGAGCGCGACGAAGGCGTTCGGGTGCGGGCTGTGGAAGAACAGGTGCTCGCCGGTGGCGATCCCGTCGTAGCCCGCCTCCTCGGCCGCGCGCGCCTCCGCGGCCACCGCCTGCTGCTGGGCGCTCAGCGTCAGGACCACGCGCACGGCTGCCCCTCCCTGCGGGTCCGGCCGGCCGGCGGGGTCACGAGCCCTCGGCGACCAGCTCGGTGTCCACGCCGATCCTGCCCACCTTGGACGCGCCCCCGGGGCTGCCGAGCGGGGCGTCGCGGCCGGGCAGCACCTCGACGAAGAACCGCCGGTTGTCGGCGATGTGCGGCTCGTTCTCCTCGGTGACCCGGCGGTCCTGGGCGATGGCCTCCACCGGGCAGACCGGCTCGCAGGCGCCGCAGTCGATGCACTCCTTGGGGTTGATGTAGAGCTTGCGGTCCCCCTCGTAGATGCAGTCGACCGGGCACTCCTCGACGCAGGACATGTCCGTGGTGTCGATGCACTCGGCGCCGATGACGTAGGGCACGGGGCTCCTCCTGGGGTCGGGGTGGGTCAGGCGGGCGCGGCCGCGCCGACGCCGGCGGGGTCGTCGCTGCTGTGCCCGGGGAACAGCGGCTGGTCGGGGTCGAGGTAGGTGGCCGCGTTGTTCACCGCGGTGGCGGCTTCCCCGAACCCGACGGCGATCAACCGCACCTTGCCGGTGTACTCGGTGATGTCCCCGGCCGAGTAGACCCCGGGCACGTTCGTGCGCATGGCGGTGTCCACCAGGATCTTGCGGTCGATGAGGTCGACGCCCCAGCGCTCCAGCGGGCCGATGTCGGCGGTGAAGCCGAGCGCGGCGATGACCGCCTGGGCGGGGTAGGGGGTGACCGTGCCGTCCTTGGCCCGGACGTGCACGGTGTGCAGCCGGTCGTCGCCCTCGAGCTCGCTGACCTGGGCGTCGGTCACGACCACCGTCCGGCCGCGCTCCACGTCCGCGACGCTGGCGGCGTGCGCGCGGAACTGCCGGCGCCGGTGCACCAGGGTGACCGAGGCGGCGACGTCCTCCAGGGCCAGCGCCCAGTCGACCGCGGAGTCCCCGCCGCCGACGATGACGACGTCCTGGCCGGCGTGCGCGGCGAGCTCCCGGACCACGTAGGTCAGCCCGCGGCCCTCCCACCGGTCGCCGCCGGGCAGCGGGCGCGGGGTGAAGGTGCCGATCCCGCCGGTGACGACGACGGCGCCGCAGTGCACCCGCGTGCCCCGGTCGGTGGTGACGACGAGCCGGTCGCCGGCCCGGGGGCGCTCGCCGGCCTCGTTGGTGAGCGTCTCGGCCCGCTCGCCGAGGACGTACACCGGGTCGAACCGGGCGGCCTGCTGCACGAGGTTGGCCACCAGGTCGCGGCCCCTGATCCCGGGGAAGCCGGCGACGTCGTAGATGAGCTTCTCCGGGTAGAGGGCCATCACCTGGCCGCCCGGCTCGGGGAGGCTGTCGACGACCGCGGTGCGCAGACCCCGGAACCCGGCGTAGTAGGCGGCGTAGAGCCCGGCAGGGCCGGCGCCGACGACGAGCAGGTCGACGTGCACCTCCCGGCCTGCCGCCGGGGCGCTGTCCGGGGCCAGGACGTCGGTCGCGGTCACGCGGGGCCCCCGGTGATCGGCGTGAGGTCGGGCTTGGCCGCGCCGCCGAGGCGCTCGATGGCGAGCTCGCGGATGCGGAAGCGCTGCAGCTTCCCGGTGGCGGTGGTGGGCAGCTCGTCGAACACGACGATGTGGCGCGGGCGCTTGAAGGCGGCCAGGCCGTCGCGGCACCAGGCCACCAGGTCGTCGGCGCCGGCGGCGGCGCCGGGGGTGAGGACGACGCAGGCGACCGGCTTGTCCAGCCCGGTCTCGTCGGGCACCGAGACGACGACGACCTGTGCGACGTCGGCGTGGGCGCGCAGCCGCTCCTCCACCTCGGTCGGCGAGACCCAGATCCCGCCGGCCTTGATGATGTCGTCGGTGCGGCCCAGCGAGCTGTAGTACCCGTCGGCGCTGCGCACGTAGGTGTCGCCGGTGCGCACCCACTCGCCCTGGAACACCCGGCGGGTCACGGCGGTGCGCGACCAGTAGCCGGTGGCCGCCGAGGAGCCCCGCACCCACAGGTTGCCCGGGGTGCCGTCGGGCACGGGCTGCCCGTCGTCGTCGAGGATCCGCGCGTCGTAGCCGGCGACCAGCTCGCCGGTGGAGCCGGGCCGGGTGCGGCCGGGGCGGCCGCTGATGAAGATGTGCAGCATCTCGGTGGAGCCGATGCCGTCGAGCATCTCGACGCCGAAGGTGCCGGTGAACCGCTCGAACAGCGCGGCGGGGAACGCCTCGCCGGCCGAGACGCAGGCGCGCACGGAGGCGAAGGCGTCGCGGGGCAGGCCGGCGGCGAGCAGCGCGGCGTAGTAGGTGGGGCCGGCGAAGAACAGCGTCGGGCGCTGCTCGCGGAGCACCCGCAGCGTGCCGTCCGGGCCGGGCCGGGAGCGGTCGAGCACCGTGCTCGCGCCCACCGAGAACGGGAACGTCAGCGTGTTGCCCAGGCCGTAGGCGAAGAAGAACTTGGCGACGGAGAACGTGACGTCGTCCGGGCCGATCGCCAGCACGTCGCGCGCGTAGGTCTCGGCGGTGTCCCGCAGCGAGCCGTGCCGGTGCATCGCGCCCTTGGGCGTGCCGGTCGTGCCGGAGGTGTAGAGCCAGAACGCGGGGGAGTCGGCCACGGTCGGGTAGGGCTCGGCGACCTGCTCGGCGAACTCCGCGCCGGCGGCGGTGAACTCCGCCCAGGTCCGCACGCGCACCCCGGGGACCTCGGGCAGCGCCTCGGAGGTGAGCACGACGACGTCGGTGAGGTCGCGGCTGCCGGCGACGGCGCTGCCGAGCGCGGCGAACTCCGCGCTGAGCACGACCGCGCGGGCGCGGCTGTCGGTGGCCAGCACCGCGATGTCCTTGGGCTTGAGCATCGTGCTCACCGGCACCGGCACCGCGCCGATGCGCAGCCCGGCGAGGAACACGGTGAGCAGCTCGGGGCAGTCGCCCATGCACAGCAGCAGCCGCTCCTCCGGGCGTACGCCGGCGGCGACGAGGGCCGCGGCGACAGCGCGGACGGCCTCGTCGAGCTCGGCGTAGGTCAGCGTGCGGACGCTGCCGTCGAGGTCGATCGCGGTGATCGCGCGGCGGTCGGGGGTCGCCCGCGCGTTGCGGGTGACCAGCCACTCGGCCGCGTTGAACGGCTCACCGGTCGGGGCCGGCGCCTCGGGCAGCAGCGGGGTGGGGGAGGAGGGGGCGGTGTCGAGGGTGGCCACGGTGCGCGCCCTTTCGATGCCGGGGGACCGAGCCGGGGGACCGCTCGGGGGAGGAGGAGGCGGCCGGGGCCCGGCCGGGTGCGGCGGCGGCCGGGCCCGGGGGCCCGGCCGCCGCGACGTGCGCCGGTCGCTCAGAAGCGCACGTAGTCGTACTCGACGGGCAGCGAGTTGATCCCCACCGACGGCGGGGCGATCCAGCCGGCGAACTCACCGGGCTCGTAGTGCGGCACCATCAGCTCGGCCACGCGCGCCCGGTCCTCGGGGGTCGGCAGGAACTCGCTCACCCGCTTCTCCCAGGTGGCCTCGTCGACGATCTCGCCGGTGGGCGTGACGTGGTGCCCGGCGAAGGCGCCGACCTTGCGGTTGAAGCCCTGGTGCGGCAGGTAGAGCCGCTCCTCCAGCCCGGCGTCCTCCAGCTCCTGGTTCCACCGCTTGACGCCGTTCTCGCAGTCGGCGGCGTACTCGTTGCGCAGGTCGAGGTTGAGCGCGGTGAGCATCGGCACCGTGCGGGTGGTCATCTGTCCGCCCTCGATGACCGGGACCTCCATGGTCAGGTCGTGCAGCTGGTGGTCGTCCTTGCGGCGGGTCTCCATCCACCGGCCCTTGAGGCCGGCGGTGTAGTAGGCCGCCACGTTGGACGACGTCTCCGAGCCGAAGAGGTCCATCGAGACGGAGAACTGGAAGTTCAGGTACTTCTGGATGACCGAGAGCGGGATGCCGCCGTACTGCCAGATGTCGTCGGTGCCGTGCTCCTTCATCAGCTGCGCGGTCCGCTGGACGGTGCGCTGCACGCCCGTCGTCCCGACGAACATGTGGTGCGCCTCCTCCTTGAGCATGAACTCGCAGGTGCGCGCCAGCGGGTCGAAGCCGCTCTCCTTCAGCGTGCCGAGCTGGTACTTGCCGTCCCGGTCGGTGAAGTAGGTGAACATGAAGAACGACAGCCAGTCGGTCGTCTCCTCGTTGAACGCCCCGAGGATGCGCGGCGAGTCGTAGTCGCCGGAGTTGCGCTTGAGCAGCTCCTCGGCCTCCTCGCGGCCGTCCTTCCCGAAGTAGGCGTGCAGCAGGTAGACCATCGCCCAGAGGTGGCGGCCCTCCTCCACGTTGACCTGGAAGAGGTTGCGCATGTCGTACAGCGACGGCGCGGTCATGCCGAGGTGCCGCTGCTGCTCGACCGAGGCGGGCTCGGTGTCGCCCTGGACGACGATCAGCCGGCGCAGGTCCGAGCGGTGCTCGCCGGGGACCTCCTGCCAGGCCGGCTCGCCCTTCTTGTCACCGAAGTTGACCTTGCGGTCGGGGTCGCGCTCGGCGAGGAAGATGCCCCAGCGGTACTCCTCCATGGGCACCCGGTCGAAGTGCGCCCAGCCGTCGCGGCCGACGGCGATGGCGGTGCGCAGGTAGACGTCGTGGGTGGGGATGGAGGGACCGAGGTTCTTCCACCAGTCGAGGAACTTCGGCTGCCAGCCCTCCAGCGCGCGCTGCAGCTTGCGGTCGCCGGCCAGGTTGACGTTGTTGGGGATCCGCTCGGAGTAGTCGATCTTCGACAGCGGCCCGGTGGGGGTGGGGGCGTCCCCGGTGACCGTGCCGCTCTGGGGGGTGGACTCGGTGGTGGTCATGGTCAGACCCGCTTCCTGTCGTAGTCGGCCCGCTTGCCGGTTCCGTAGCGGCGGAGTGCTCCTTCGGGGCCAGCGGCGTTGGGCCGCTGGAAGATCCAGTTCTGCCAGGCGGTGAGCCGGCCGAAGACCTTCGTCTCGGGCGTCTCGCGGCCGGCGAAGCGGAGGTTGGCCTCCATGCCGGTCAGCGCGTCGGGTGAGAAGCTGGCCCGCTCCTCGATGACCAGGCGGATCTCGTCCTCCCAGTCGATGTCGTCGGGCGTGCTGGTGACCAGCCCGAGCTCCGCGGCGTCGGCGGCCATCAGATCGCGCCCGGTGGCGGCCTCGGCGGCGGCCAGCTCCTCGTCGCTGCCCAGGAAGCGGACCTGCAGGCGGGTGAGGTCGTTGCTCATCGGCAGCAGGCCGGTGTTGAACTCGTCCAGCCGGATCACCGCGGGCGGCTTCGGGTCCTCGTCGTCCTCGAACTGGCCCTCGAGCATGTACTGGCGGTCCGCGGCGAGGGCGATCTCGGCGAGCGAGCCGACGAAGCAGGAGCCCGGCTCGATCAGCGCGAAGAGGCTGCGGCTGGTGGTGTCCAGGCGCTTGACCGTGCGGCGGTAGAAGCCGATGGTCTCGTTGACCAGCCAGTGGTCGCGGTGGGCGAGCAGCAACTCGTCGTAGGCGGCCACGGTGGCGCCGTCGCCCTCGGTGCGCAGCAGCCAGGTGCCGATCTCGAGCTCGTTGGTGCGCAGCCGCAGGATCGCGTCGTCCAGCTCGCGGGTGGTGGCCAGCAGCCAGGCGGCGTCGCCCTGCTGCTGCAGCTCCTCGACGCCGGCCGGCACCGAGTCCGGGCCGAGGACGGTCAGGGTGGCGGTGCCCGAGTCGCGGTCGAGGACGACGCGCACGTGGCCGTAGCGGACCGTGTCGCCGTCGACGTCGCGCTGCAGCGGGGTGAGCGCGACCCCGGCGGTGCCGGCGCCCGGGCGGCCGGAGGCGGCGGCGGCCTCGGCGGCGCGCCGGGAGACCTCGGCCGCGAAGTCGCGGGCCTTGACGCTGGCGTCGACCAGCCGCCACTGCACCGCGCGCTCGCCGCGGATGCCCTCGGCGGTGGTGGAGAAGATGTCGGCGAGGTCGCGGCGCACGCCGCGCTTGTCGACCACGCGGGTCAGCCCGCCGGTGCCCGGCAGCACGCCGAGCAGCGGGACCTCGGGGAGCGAGACCGCCGAGGAGTTGTCGTCGACGAGGACGATCTCGTCGCAGGCCAGGGCCAGCTCGTAGCCGCCGCCGGCCGCGGTGCCGTTGACCGCGGCGATCGAGCGCAGGCCGGAGTGGGCCGAGGCGTCCTCGATGCCGTTGCGGGTCTCGTTGGTGAACTTGCAGAAGTTCACCTTCCAGCTGTGCGGGGACGCCGCGAGCATCTTGATGTTGGCGCCGGCGCAGAACATGCGCTCCTTGGCGCTGGTGACGACGACGACCTTGGCCTCGGGGTGCTCGAAGCGGATGCGCTGCACCGCGTCGTGGAGCTCGATGTCCACGCCCAGGTCGTAGCTGTTCATCTTCAGCTCGTAGCCCGGGACGATGCCGCCGTCCTCGGCGACGTCGAGGGTCAGGGTCGCCACCTCGCCGTCGACCGACAGCCGCCAGTGCCGGTACTGGTCGGGCGAGGTGTCGAAGGACACCTCGGTCGTCGCGGCCGGCTCCGCGACGGGGGCCGGGCCCTCCGCCGTCGTCGCCGAGCGGTCTTCCACGGTGGTCACGGTGCCTCCAGGGGGTGCGGGCGCGACGGCCCCGGGGGGCCCGTCCGCACCATGGTGACGTGCTACACGACCTTGCGCAAGTGGGGACTTAGTTGTAGACATGTGGCGCAGGCCACACGACATCCCCGGAGGTCCCGATGCCCGCTGCCGACACCCTGCGCTGGGTCCACGAGGACGACCCGCGGTGGGACGCCGACCGCGAGCGGGTGTTCGCCACCGTGCCGGAGGGGGTGTTCCGCACCGAGGCGCGCCGGCCGGGGGAGCGGTTGTCGAGCGACTGGTGGCGGGTGGAGCGCGAGGGCACCGTCGTCGGCTACGGCTGGCTGGACGACGTGTGGGGCGACGCCGAGGTGCTGCTCGCCGTCGAGGCGGGCGCGCGCGGCTCCGGCGTCGGGGTGTTCGCGCTGCACCGGCTCGAGGAGGAGGCGGCCGCGCGGGGGCTGAACTACGTGCTCAACGTGGTCCGCGAGACCCACCCCGAGCGCGCGCAGGTGACCGCCTGGTTCGAGCACCACGGGTTCGTGGCCGGGGAGGACGGGCGGCTGCGCAAGCGGGTCGGCGACCGGGTGCGCGACATCGGCCAGCACCAGGACGGCCGTCCGGGCACCGGTGAGCCGACCCCGCCGTCCGACGGGCGGCAGGCGCGCTACCTCGCCGAGCGCGAGCGGGCCGCCGGCCGGCCGCGCCCGGAGACCGAGCCGGCCGCGGTGGGCGCCGACCGTGGTCCGGGGGAGGAGGAGAGCGGCGGCTACGTCGACCCGGAGCAGCACCGGTACTGAGGGCGCCCGCTGGACCCTGTCGGGGACCTGCTTCGCCGTTGACCTGCACGTTCGTCGTCCACAGGGCTTGCTCGACCGGTCCTTCGAACGTATGATCGAGGACGTGGCGGACGGGTCGGCGGGACAGGTGCTCGACGCACCCCGTGCTGCCCCGACGGTCGGCTGGGCGTTGGGTCCGCTGGGGGCGGCGCAGGCCGCCGACCGGGAGATCGCCCGCCAGACGGCGCTGAGGGCGCGGGCGGTTGCCGCCTTCGCCGCCACCCGCCCGGCGACGACCGACCGCGCGCAGGGTGAGCGGGGGGCGATGTCGGCGCAGCGGTGGGCGGCGCGGGCGGAGGTGCTGCGGCCGGTGAGTGAGTGGGCGACTCAGGAGCTGGCGGTCGCGCTCGACCTCACCACCCAGGCTGCGGAGGCGGAGCTGGTGCGGTCGCTGACGCTGGTGCAGCGGCTGCCGGCGGTGCTCGACGCACTCGAGGCCGGCGCGCTGCACGCCGGGCACCTGTGGTGCCTGCTTGAGCACGTCGCCCCGATCCCCGACGACGTCCTGCGCGCCCGGGTGCAGGCCGAGGTGCTGGCCTGGCTGGCCGCCCGCTCCCGGGTGACCACGGCGGCGCAGCTGGGTGAGCGGGTGCGCCGGACGGTGGCCCGGCTGCACGCCCCCGACGCGGCGCGGGACCTGACGCGGGCGCTGCGAGAGCGCGGGGTGAGCGTGCGCCCGGAACGGACGGCGGGGATGTCGGCGGTGACGGTGGTGTGCAGCACCCCGGAGGCGCAGGCGCTGGTGCGGGCGCTGGCCGCCTACGTCGATGCTCTGGACGCCGACCCTGCCGACACCCGGACGCGGGGGCAGAAGACCGTCGACTGCCTGCTGGACCTGGTGCTGCGCCCCGGAGAGTCCAGCCTGCCGCCGGTGCAGGTGCTGCTCACCGTCGTCGCCTCGGTGCAGACGCTGCTCGGCGGGGACACCCCCGGGGAGGTGGACGGTCAGGTGGTGCCGGCGGAGATGGCCCGCCAACTCGCCCGCGCCTTCGCCGGCCTCGCTCCGGCCAGCCCCGACGCCACCGATGCCGCCGGTCAGGCCGACAGCATCGAGCCGGCCGCCACGGGTGAGCCGGAGGACGCATACGGCGGTCCGGTGGAACGGGCAGCGGAGAGCCTGAACGCCGAGGACTTCGACCGGTGGCTCGACGATCTCGTTCGCGACGCCTTCGGCGACGACCCACCACCGGACCCATCACCTCTCGAGCCCGATCCGCACAGCCCTGTGTCAGACGTCGGATGGGACACCGGCCCGGACGACCTCCACGACCCGCAGCGCCCGCGCACCCCGGCTGACGGTGACCTCCCCGGTGGAGAGCCCCCTGCTGGTGGGCAGGGCTGGTGGGCGGCGGCCGACCGGGCGGTGGACGACGCCGGCGATCCGTTGCTGGTCCTCGAGCGCGCGCTCGGTCACGCCCACCGCATGGTGCGCACCGCGCAGACCGCCGACGCCGCCGACGAGACCGCCTGGCGGACCGGCCCGGCCGGCCACATCACCGCCGCTCGCGACGCGTTGAGCGCGCTGGCCGCCGCCGGCGAGGCCCAGCGCGCCGAGCTGGCCGCGTTGCTGGCCGCGACCGCCGGCGGCGGACTGGCCGACCGGCCCCGCCTGGCACTCACCGACGCCGTCACCGGCGCCCTGCGGACCCTCACCGACCTGCCCGCGCTGCGCCGCGCCGGCACCTGCGGCCAACCCGCCTGCACCCGCACCCCGGACGCCTGCGACCACGACCTCGCCGGCCGCCCCGGCCTCGGTGCCCCCGGCCCCACCGACGGCTACCGGCCCACCGCGGGCCTCGACCGCTGGGTCCGCGCCCGCGACCGGTGCTGCCGCTTCCCCGGCTGCCGCCGCCGCATCCCCAGAGCAGGCGAACTGGACCACGTCCGCCCCTGGCCCGATGGGAAGACATCGGCGGCGAACCTGGCCGGCTTCTGCACCACCCACCACCGCGGCAAGCACCAGGCACCGGGCTGGACCCACACCCTGCGCCCCGACGGCACGCTGACCGTCACCACCCCCACAGGGCTGACCGCCGTCACCGAACCCCCGCCCTACTGACCCAGGCGGGGAGCGGCCGCGCTACTCGACCGCGATCGGACGGCGTCGGGGCACGACCACCAGCGCGACCCCCAGGGCGGTCAGCGCGATCCCGGCGAGCGACACCGCCGACGGGACCGTGCCGAACAGCAGCCACGCCTCCAGCGCCACCGCCGGCGGCACCAGGTACAGCAGGCTGGACACCTCGGCCGCCGTCCCGCGCCGCAGCAGCACGAGCAGCAGCAGGACCGCCCCCAGCGACAGGGCGAGCACCAGCCACACCATCGCCAGCACGAAGTCGCCGGTCCAGCGGATCGTCATCCGCTCGGTCGCCAGCGCGCCGGCCAGCAGGACCGCCGCCGCCGCGGCGTACTGCACCGCCGTCCCCCACAGCAGCGGGATCCCGCCGCCGAACCGCTTCTGGTGGACGGTGCCGGCCGTTCCTGCCGCCAGCGCCACCAGGCACGCGGCCACCCCCGCCACCGACAGCGAGGTGGCGCCGGCCGCCGCGGTCAGCCCCGGCCAGACGACGACGGCGACGCCGGCCACCCCCAGCGCCAGTCCGAGCCACTGCCGCGCGGTCGCCCGCTCGCCGAGCACCGGGCCGGCCAGCACCACGGTCAGCACCGGCTGCAGGCTCACCACCACCGCCGACACCGGCGAGGGCACGCCCAGCGAGATGGCCACGAACACCCCGCCGAGGTAGCCCGCGTGCAGCAGCAGGCCCACGACCGCGGCGTGCCCGTACTGCGCCGGCCGGGAGAGGACGGCGGCGCGCGCGACCACCGCGATCAGCGCCAGCAGGACCGCCGCGATGACCATCCGCAGCCCCAGGAAGGTCAGCGGCTCGGCGTAGGGCAGCCCGTACTGCGCGCCGACGAAGCCGGTGCTCCACAGCAGCACGAACAGCGCCGGGGCGCCCAGCCGCTGCAGCCGCGACCGTGCCGGTGCCGTCACCGGGACGTCAGGCCACGCCGAGGAGCCGGTGCGCCACCGTGCTGTCGCTGCGGAACTCCGGCGTCGGGCAGCGGTGCACGATCCGGCCCTTCTGCATGACGGCGATCTCGTCGGCCACCGCGAAGGCCAGGTGCAGGTCCTGCTCGACCACCAGCAGGGTGACCCCCTCCGCCTTCATGCCCACCACGACCTGCCCGATCGCGTCGACCACGGCGGGGGCCAGCCCGTCGGACGGCTCGTCCATCAGCACCAGTCGCGGGTTGGTCAGCAGCGCCCGCGCGATGGCCAGCATCTGCTGCTCCCCGCCGGAGAGCTGCCCCGCCCCGTGCTTGAGCCGCTCACCCAGCCTCGGCAGCAGCTCCAGCACCCGCCCGGTGTCCCAGGGACCGCGGCCGCGGCCGCGCCGGGCGGCCAGGTCCAGGTGCTCGGTCACCGTGAGCGGTGCCCACACCCGCCGTCCCTGGGGGACGACGGCCACCCCGGCGCGGGCGACCACGTCGGGCCGCCGGCCGGCCAGGTCGCGGCCGTCGAGCCGCACGGTGCCGGCCGAGGGGCGCACCAGCCCCATGAGCGTGTTCACCAGCGTCGTCTTGCCCACGCCGTTGCGGCCGAGCAGCCCGAGCACCCGGCCGTCGGCGAGGTCGAGGTCGACCCCCTGCAGCACGGTGCTGTGCCGGTAGCCGGACTGCAGTCCGCGGACCTCGAGCACTCAGCCCACCCCCAGGGCGGCCGGTCCGGCCGTGTCGGTGAACAGCGACTCCCGGCCGGTGCCGAGGTAGGCCTCCTGGACGGCGTCGCTGGCGCGCACCTGCTCGGGCGTGCCGGTCAGCAGCACGCGCCCCAGGTGCAGCACCGTCACCGACCGCGCCAGGGCGAAGACGACGTCCAGGTCGTGCTCGACGATCACCACGGTGACCGTCTCCGGCAGCGCCCGGACCAGCTCGACCAGCCGTGCGCTCTCCGCCGGGGACATGCCCGCCGCCGGCTCGTCGAGCAGCAGCAGCCGCGGCTCGCAGGCCAGCGCCACGGCCACCTCCAGCTGCCGGCGCTCGCCGTGGGAGAGGTCGGCGACCGGGCTGCCGCGCCGGTGGTCGAGACCGACGTCGGCCAGCAGCCCGTCCACCCGCTCGCGGGCGGCCGCCTGCCGCCGCGGCACCAGCGACGCGCGCGACCCGTGCCGCCGCTGCGCGGCCAGCAGCACGTTCTGCTCCACGGTCTGCGTGGTGAACAGGCTCGAGTGCTGCAGCGTCTGGCTGATCCCCAGCCGCGCCCGCACGTGCTCGGGCAGGCCGGTGACGTCGGTGCCGCCGAGGGTCACCGTGCCGGCCGACACCGGCATGCTGCCGGTGACCAGCTTGAACAGGGTGCTCTTGCCGGCGCCGTTGGGCCCGATCAGCGCGTGGCGGGCGCCGGTGGGGACGTCGAGGGTGACGTCGTCGACGGCCTTGAGTGCACCGAAGTGCCGGCTGACCCCCGACAGGGACAGCAGGGGAGCGGTCACGGTGTCCTCCGGGTGGCGGCGCGGCGGCGCTGCACCGCGGCGGAGATGCCGGCCAGACCGGCGAAGCCGCGCGGCAGCAGGTAGACGGCGAGCACGAAGACGATGCCCAGCACCAGCGGGCCGTGGCCCTCCAGGGTCGGGCCCAGCGCGTCGCGCACCAGCACGACGACGGCCGCGCCGAGCACCGGCCCCCACAGCGACCCCGCCCCGCCGAGGATCACCGCGAGCAGCGCCAGCGCGCCGGTGGTGAACCCCGCCTCGGACGGCGTCACCAGCCGCACCTGGAGCGCGAACAGTCCGCCGGCGACCCCGGCGAGGGCGCCGGCGATGACGAAGGCCACGTACTTGTAGCGGAACGGCGAGTACCCGAGCGAGCGCATCCGCGGCTCGTTGTCGCGGATGCCGCGCAGCACCCCGCCGACGGGGGACCGCGACACCAGCCACAGCGCCGCGAACCCGAGCACGAACACGGCCAGGACGAACCAGTACACGTAGCCGGCCAGCGTCAGCGCGGTGCCGCCGACCCGCACGGCCGGGATGCCGTAGAGGCCGTTGGACCCGCCGGTCACCGAGTCCAGCGTGGTGGTCAGCTGGAACACGATCTCGCCGACGGCCAGGGTCAGCATGAGGAAGAAGACCCCGCTGCTGCGCACCGCCAGCCACCCGGTGGCCGCGGCCGCGACGGCCCCGGCCAGCGCGGCCACCAGCACCAGCACGACGCCCTCGCTGGTCACGTCGATCGCCACGATCCCGGCGGTGTAGGCGCCGACGCCGAAGTAGGCGGCGTGCCCCAGCGAGGGCAGCCCGGTGACCCCGACCAGCAGGTCGAGGCTGACGGCGAACAGCGCGAACACCAGGATGCGGCCGAGCACCGTGGTCGCGAAGGGGGCGAGCACGAACGGCGCCGCGGCCAGCAGCACGAGGACGACGACGGCCGGGACCGCCCGCAGCAGCGTCGCGTGCCGCCGTCCTCCGCCGGGCCGGCCGCCGGTCGCGCCGGTGTCGGCGACGATCGACTCCACGGCGGCGCTCACGTCCCGGCCAGCTTCCTCGGGCCGAACAGCCCGCGCGGCCGCAGCACCAGGACCAGCGCCAGGGTGCCGAAGAGGATGAACGAGGCGACGTCGGGCAGCACCGCGCGGCCCAGCGACTCGACCTGCCCGATGACCAGCGCGCCGATGAACGCCCCCTTGACCGAGCCCAGGCCGCCGATGACCACGACCACCAGGGCGAGGATGAGGATGGTGTCGTCCAGCCCGGGCCGGGCGCCGTAGACCGGGGCGCCGAGCACCCCGGCCACGGTCGCCAGCATCGACCCGATGCCGAGGACGGCCACCTTGACCTTGCGGTTGTCGATGCCCATGGCCGAGACCATCTCCCGGTCGGCGACGCTGGCCCGCACCAGCGCGCCGACCGACGTCCGCTCCACCACGACGTAGACGACGACGGCCAGCACCAGCCCGACGCCGATCAGCGCCAGCCGGTAGGCCGGGTAGGAGCGGCCCAGGAACGACACGC
The DNA here is from genome assembly GCF_003002915.1 of Geodermatophilus tzadiensis. Classification (GTDB taxonomy): domain Bacteria; phylum Actinomycetota; class Actinomycetes; order Mycobacteriales; family Geodermatophilaceae; genus Geodermatophilus; species Geodermatophilus tzadiensis. The sequence goes on from NZ_PVTG01000004.1 coordinate 224,930, forward strand.
TCTCGGCCAGCCCGGGCGGCGCCCCGACCGACAGGGCGTCGTTGCCGTAGACGATCGAGAGCACCTCGGCCACCACGAGCGACACCCCGAGGGTGAGCAGCGCCTGGTCGAGGATCGGCCGCCGGGCCAGTGGTTCGGTCATCACCGACAGCACCCCGCCGGCGAGCAGCCCGACCAGCGCGGCGATGCCGAGGGCGGCCAGGAACCCGCCCCAGGTCGCGCCGTCGGACAGCAGGCTCCAGGCCAGGTACGCGCCCACCAGGAACAGCGCCCCGTGCGCCAGGTTCAGCACGTCCATCATCCCGAAGACGATCGACAGGCCGACGGCCAGGATGAACAGCAGCGACCCGATGGCGAAGCCGTTGAGGATGCTGACGAGGTTGCTGTCGAACCACTCGATCACCGGTCGGGGCCTCCTCCCGCGTCCCGGGCGGGCACGCCGGTCAGCTGCCCGGCTGGGCGAAGGAGCCGAGGTCGGTGACGACGCTGTTGACCAGTGTCCCGCCCTCGTCGGTGACCTCGCGCAGGTAGATGCTCTGCTCGGGCGTCTGGCCGTTGAAGCTCCACGGGCCGCGCGGGCTGTCCTCGATCTCGCCCAGGCCGTCGAGCGCCTCCGACAGCTGGTCGCCGCTGAGCCCCTCCGCCTCGGCGAGGGCGTCGGCGAGCACGTTGGCGGTGTCGTAGGTGGTCATGCCGAACACCGTCGGCGGCTCGTCGTAGGCCGCCTCGTACGCCTCGACGAACTCGGTGTTGGCCTCGTTGTCGATCTCGGTGGAGTAGTGCAGCGTCGTCTGCACGCCCACGGCCGACTGGCCCTGCGCCTCGAGCACGCTGCCCTCGGTGAGGAAGCCCGAGCCGTAGAGCGGCACGGTGTCCTTGAGGCCGAAGGCGTCGTACTGCTGCACGAAGCTGACCGCCTCGGCGCCGGAGTAGAAGACGAAGGTCGCGGCGGCGCCGGACTCGCGGATCCCCGACAGGAACGGCTGGTAGTCCTGCGTCGTGCCGAAGGGGGTGAGCGCCTGGCCGGCGACCGTGCCGCCCCCGGCCTCGAACGCCTCGGTGAACCCGGCCACGACCTCCTGGCCGGCGGCGTAGTCGGGCGCCATCACGTAGACCGGGCCGACGCCCTCCTCGGCCAGGTGCTGCCCCATGGCCGAGGCCACCTGGGCGTTGGTGAACGACGTCCGCCACACGTAGGGGGAGCTCGCGTCGCCGGTGATCGCCCCCGCGCCGGCGTTGGCCACGATGAGCAGCTTCTGCGCCTCGGTGAACTGCTCGGCGGCGCCCAGGGCGGTCGCGGAGTTGACGATGCCGACGACGACGTCGACCTGCTCCTCCTGCAGCAGCCGCTGGATGGCCGGCACCCCGGTGTCGGGGCCCTCGCCCTCGTCGGCGACGACGGTCTCGACCTCGTAGTCGCCCATCCGCCCGTCGTTCTGCTCCAGCCACAGGTCCCAGCCCTGCTGCATGTCCTCCCCGAGCGGGGTGTAGACACCCGCCTGGGGGATGACCAGGCCGACGCGGATGGTGCCGCCGCCCTCGCCGCCGCCACCCTCGCCGCCACCACCGCCGGAGTCGCCGCCCAGGCTGCCGCCGCCGCACGCGGTGGTCAGCGACAGCAGCGCCACCGCGCCGAGGGGTCCCAGCAGTCGTCCGCGGGAGGGGCCGTGCAGCGCCATGGGGGTCTCCGGAGAGTCAGGACGTGCTACACTGCACGTCGGTCAGCGCACGATGCTGTAGTACCACGGCCGAGTGTGTCAAGCCTCACTGTGCAGTTCCGGCGCCTCGTGGCCGAGTCGTGACCCCGGTCGGGTGGTGGCGGAGATCCGGACCCGGGCGGTGTCACCATGGTGGGTGTGGAGGTCGTCGAGGGGCCGTTCGTCACGCGGCGCCAGGAACTCGGCGCGGCGAGCGCGCGCAGCCTGCTGCTCACGGTCCTGGGCGAGTTCGTGCTGCCCGGCGCCCGTCCGGTGTGGACGGCCACCCTCATCGACCTGCTCGCCGACCTCGACGTCGCCGAGAAGGCGGCCCGCCAGGCGATCATGCGCACCGCCGACAGCGGGTGGATCGCCGGCAGCCGGGTCGGCCGGGAGACCTGCTGGACGCTCACCGAGGCGGGCACCCGGCTGCTGCGCGAGGGCACCGACCGCATCTACGGCGCCGCCGCCGAGGGGCGGTCCTGGGACGGCCGGTGGCTGGTGCTCACCGTCGGCATCCCGGAGAACGCCCGCTCGCTGCGCCAGCAGCTGCGCACCCGGCTGGGCTGGGCCGGGCTCGGCTCGGTCAACGGCACCACCTGGGTGACCCCGCGGGTCGACCGCGAGCAGGAGGCGCGGCGCGTCCTGGAGGACCTGGGCCTGCTGGCGGGCAGCTGGTCGTTCCTCGCGGAGGCCGGCGTGGTCGGCGACGAGCGGTCGCTGACCCGCAGCGCCTGGGACCTCGACGCGATCGAGGCCCGCTACGAGGACTTCCTCGACATGGTGCGGCGGCGCCGGCCGCGCACCGACCGGCAGGCCCTCGTCGCCCAGGTCCGCCTCGTGCAGGAGTGGCGCCGCTTCCCGCTGCTCGACCCCGGCCTGCCGCGCGAGCTGCTGCCGCCGCGGTGGAGCGGCAACCGGGCGGCCGAGGCCTTCCGCGAGCGGCACGCCGCCTGGGCGCCGCGGGCCCAGGCGGCGTGGGCGGAGCTCAGCCGCGACCGCTGAGCGCACCGGCGCGCCCGGCCAGCCACGCCCGGCCGGCCTCGGTGAGCACCCGGCTGTCCTTGTCGGCCTGCAGCAGCGGCGGGTCCTGCCGGTAGAGCCGGGCCACCAGGTGGTTGTCGGGGGCGAGCTGGCGGGCGATCTGGTGCGCCTCGAGCTTGTGCAGCCGACCGCCGGGCGCCTCGGCGAAGCGCTGCAGCAGCGCCACCTGCGCCTCCTCCGGGTCGCGGTGCGTGCCGGCGGCCGCGGCCGGCGCCGGCTCCTCGTCGAGGAGCGCGGTGACCGCGCGGGAGAAGGTCTGCACCAGGTCGCGGATCCGGTCGTCGCGGGACGGGGTGGCCGCGTCGCCGCCCGAGCCCTGCCACGTGCGCTGCGGGTGCCGGCGCAGGTACTCCTGCTCCAGCTCGAGCATCCGCTCGGTGTGGGTGCGGAACTGCTCGGCGGTGCCGTGCAGGAACACCCAGTGCCGCATGGCGTGCGCGTGCACGCCCTGGCGCTCGAGCTCCTCGTCGGACAGGTCGCGGGCCGGGACGCCCGGTCGCTCGGTCATGTCTGCTCCCTCGGTCGGTCGGGCAGCCCAATCTCCGTGGCCCCGGTTGCACCCGTCAAGGCCGGTCGGGGCCCGGGCGCCAGCGGGCGTGCCGGGTGCCGCCGACCCCCTCCCGCACCAGCTGCAGCCGCGGGCGCGGCCCGTCGGTCCGCCCGGTCTGCGGCCGGCGGCTCCCCGCCCGGAAGGGGGCCGGCCACTCCGCGCCGGGGCCGCTGTAGCCCTGCTCGGCGGCGGCGTGCAGCGTCCACTGCGGGTCGTAGAGGTGCGGGCGGCCCAGCGCGCACAGGTCGGCGCGGCCGGCCAGCAGGATCGAGTTGACGTCGTCCCAGCTCGACAGCGCGCCGACGGCGATGACCGCGACGCCGAGCTCGCGGCCGACCTCGTTGCGGATCCGGTCGGCGTAGGGGGTCTGGTAGCTGCGGCCGAACGCCGGCCGCTCGTCCTTGACCACCTGGCCGGTGGAGACGTCGATGCCGTCGGCGCCGTGCTCGGCGAAGGCCCGGGCCACGCGGACGGCGTCGTCGACGTCGGTGCCGCCCTCGTACCAGTCGGTCGCCGAGATGCGGACGGTGACCGGCCGGTCGGCCGGCCATGCGGCGCGGACGGCGTCGAAGACCTCCAGAGGGTAGCGCAGCCGGTTCTCCAGCGTCCCGCCGTAGCGGTCGGTGCGGTGGTTAGACAGCGGCGAGATGAAGGAGGACAGCAGGTAGCCGTGCGCGCAGTGCAGCTCGAGGACGTCGAAGCCGGCGCGGGCGGCCGAGCGGGTGCTCGCCACGAACTGCTCGCGGATCTCCACCAGGTCGGCCTCGGTGAGCTCGCGGGGGACGGCGTTGGCGGGGGAGTAGGGGACCGGGGAGGGGCCGACCACCTCCCAGCCGCCCTCCGGCAGCGGCTCGTCGATGCCCTCCCACATCAGCCGGGTGGAGCCCTTGCGGCCGGAGTGGCCGAGCTGGACGCCGATCCGCGCGTCGGTGGTGCCGTGCACGAAGTCGACGACGCGCGCCCAGACGGCCTCCTGCTCCGGCGTGTACAGCCCCGAGCAGCCCGGGGTGATCCGGCCCTCGGGGGAGACGCAGACCATCTCGGTCATCACCAGCCCCGCCCCGCCCAGGGCCTTGCTGCCCAGGTGCACCAGGTGGAAGTCGGTGGGCAGCCCGTCGACGGCGGAGTACATGTCCATCGCCGAGACGACGACGCGGTTGCGCAGCTCCAGCCCGCCGAGGCGGAAGGAGTGGAACATCGGCGGCCGCGGCTCGGCCGGCTCCGGCTGGCTGCGCGCGAACCACGCGTCGACCCCGGCGACGAACTCCGGGTCGCGCAGCCGCAGGTTGTCGTGGGTGACCCGGCGGCTGCGGGTGACGATGTTGAAGGCGAACTGCTCCGGCGGCTGGTCGACGTAGTGGGCGATGTCCTCGAACCACTCGAGGCTGGCCCTGGCCGCCCGCTGGGTGGACAGCACCACCGGCCGGCGCTCCTGCTCGTAGGCGGTGAGCGCGGCGTCGAGGTCGGGCTGCTCGTGCAGGCAGGCGGCCAGGGCCAGGGCGTCCTCCATCGCGAGCTTGGTGCCCGAGCCGATGGAGAAGTGCGCGGTGTGCGCGGCGTCGCCGATGAGCACCAGGTTGCCGTGCCGCCACGTCTCGTTGGACAGCGAGCGGAAGTTCAGCCACTTCGAGTTGTTCGCCACCACGCGGTGCCCGCCGAGCACGCCGGCGAACAGCTGCTCGACCAGCTCGATCGACTTGGTGTCGCTCTCGCCGGGCGGCAGGTCCAGCGCCGCGACGTCGCCGAAGGCGCGCTGCCAGACGTCCTCGTGCATCTCCACGATGAACGTGCTGCCGGTGCGGTCGTAGGGGTAGCCGTGGATCTGCATGACGCCGTGCGGCGTCTCCTCCACGTAGAACTCGAACGCCTCGAACACCAGGTCGGTGCCCAGCCACATGTACTTGCAGCGGCGGGTCTCCACGGTGGGCCGGAAGACGTCGGCGTACCGGGTGCGGATGGCGGAGTTGGCGCCGTCGCCGGCGAGGACCAGGTCGTTCCCGGCGCGCAGCTGCTCGACGTCGGGTGCCTCGGCCCGGAAGTGCACCGTCACACCCAGGTCGGCGCAGCGGCGCTGCAGGATGCCCAGCAGCTCCTTGCGGCTCATCGCGGCGAAGCCGTGCCCGCCGGAGGTGGTCACCCGGCCGCGGTGGTGGACGTCGATGTCGTCCCAGCGGGCGAAGTGCCGCTCCATCTCCCGGTAGACCGCCGGGTCGGCGTGCTCGATGCCGCCGAGGGTCTCGTCGGAGAAGACCACGCCGAAGCCGAAGGTGTCGTCCGGGGCGTTGCGCTCCCAGACGGTGATCTCGTGGGTCGGGTCGAGCTGCTTGGCGAGGGCGGCGAAGTACAGCCCGCCCGGCCCGCCGCCGACCACCGCGGTCCGCATGCCGCTCACCGGAGCCGGTACCGCTGCAGCTTGCCGGTGCTGGTGCGCGGCAGCTCGGTCCGGAACTCGATCGCCCGGGGGCTCTTGTAGGGCGCGATCACCTGTCTGCACCACTCCTGCAGCTCCTCGGCGGGCACCTCGCGGGTGCGGTCGGGGTTGAGCACGACGAACGCCTTGACGATGGTGCCGCGGTCGGGGTCGGGGGCGCCGACCACCGCGCACTCGACCACCTCGGGGTGGCCGAGCAGCGCCTGCTCCACCTCCGGCCCGGCGATGTTGTAGCCGGCGGAGACGATCATGTCGTCGGTGCGGGCGCGGTAGGTGAAGTAGCCGTCGGCGTCGCGGACGTAGGTGTCGCCGGTGTAGTTCCAGCCGTGCCGCACGTACACCTCCTGGCGGTCCCCGCCGAGGTAGCGGCACCCGGTGGGCCCGCGGACGGCGAGGTGACCCTCGGTCCCGTCGGGCAGCTCGGTCCCGTCGTCGTCCAGCACGGCGGCGGTGTAGCCGGGGACGGCGCGGCCGGTGGTCCCCGGGCGGATGTCGTCGTCGGCGGCGGAGATGAACACGTGCAGCATCTCGGTGGCGCCGATGCCGTCGATCACCTTCACCCCGGTGGCGTCGTGCACGGCGTGCCAGACGGCGGCGGGCAGCGTCTCCCCGGCCGAGACCGCGCGGCGCAGCCCGGCGAGCGCGGGCGCGCGGCCGGCGGCGAGGATCGCCTTGTAGGCGGTGGGCGCGGTCGACAGCACGGTCACCCCGTGCTCGGCGACGGCGTCGGCCAGCTGGTCGGGCGAGGCGCGCTCGAGCAGCAGCACGCTGGCGCCGGCCCGCAGCGGGAAGACGACCAGGGCGCCGAGGCCGTAGGTGAACGCGATCGGCGGCGACCCGCAGAACACGTCGTCGGGCTCGGGGCGGACCACGTGCGCCGAGAAGGTGTCGGCGATGGCCAGCACGTCGCGGTGGAAGTGCATGGTGGCCTTGGGCCGGCCGGTGGTGCCGGAGGTGAAGGCCAGCAGCGCGGTGTCGTCGGCGGCCGTGGGCACGTCGGCGAAGACGTCCGGGCAGGCGGCGGCGCGGGTGGCGAGGTCGCCGGGCCCGTCCCCGCCGTAGGGGACGACGGTCAGCCCGGGGACGGCGGCCCGCTCGAGGTCCTCGGTCAGCCGGGCGTCGCAGAGGGCCAGGGTCGGCCGGCACATCTCGCCGATGGTGGCCAGCTCGCCGGCGCGCAGCATCGGCATGGTCGTCACCGCGACGCCACCGGCCTTGAGGACGGCGAACCAGCAGGCCACCAGCCAGGGCGAGTTGAAGCCGCGCAGCAGCACCCGGTTGCCCGGCACCAGGCCCAGCTCGCCGGTCAGCGCGCCGGCGATCCGGTTGGCCCGCGCGCGCAGCTCGCCGTAGCTCCACACCCCGCCGTCGGGCGTCCGCAGGCAGGGCCGGTCGGCGCCCAGCCGGTCGATGGTGCCGTCGAGCAGCTCGGTCGCGCAGTTGAGCCGGTCGGGGTAGGCCAGCTCGCCCAGGTCCAGCACCGGCCAGGTGTCCGGCGGGGGCAGGTGGTCCCGGCAGAAGGTGTCCACGTGGGCGGAGGGGGTCAGCGACGGCGCGCTCAGCGTCATGGGGATCTGCCTCCCGGGGGTCGCCGGGTCCGGCCGGGCCGCACCCTGCGCCTCAGTATGGCGTCGCTCTGACGGGAGTCAAGGTCGCGGCATACCGGTCCCGGGTCCGTATCGTGTCGCCGTGACCGCCGCCGTCCCCGCCGACGTGGCCGCCGCGGCGGCGCCGCAGCCGCGGCAGCTGGTGGTGACCCTCTACGGCCTCTACGCCCGGGAGCACGGCGGCTGGCTCTCGGTGGCGGCGCTGGTGCGGCTGATGGCGGCCCTCGGTGTCGACGAGCCCGCCGTCCGCTCGACGGTGTCGCGGCTCAAGCGGCGCGGGTGGCTCGAGGCCCGCCGGGAGGGGGACGTCGCCGGCTACGCGCTCACCAACGCCGCCCGCGAGGTGCTGGCCGAGGGCGACGCCCGGATCTTCGGCCGCCGCCGGGCCGGGACCGACGACGGCTGGCTGCTGGTGGTGTTCTCCGTGCCGGAGTCCGAGCGGGAGCGGCGGCACCGGCTGCGCTCGGAGCTGACCCGGCTGGGTTTCGGCACGGTGGCGCCCGGGGTGTGGATCGCCCCGGCGCACCTGGCCGGGGAGGCCGAGGAGGTGCTGCGCCGCCGGGACCTCGACGGCTACGTGGAGCTGTTCACCCGGGCGCGGGTGCCCGGCGGCGCCGCGCGCGAGTCGGTGGCCCGCTGGTGGGACCTCGACGCGCTGCACGAGCGCTACGCCGTCTTCCTCGACCGGCACGCCGGCGTGGCGGCCGGCCGCGGGCGCCCGGACCCGGCGCGCGCGTTCGCCGACTACGTCCGGCTGCTCACCGACTGGCGGGCGCTGCCGTACGCCGACCCGGGGCTGCCGCTGGACCTGCTGCCCGCCGACTGGAACGGCGTGCGCGCCGCGGACCTCTTCGCCCGGCTGCGCGAGCGGCTGGCCGGCCCCGCCGCCGAGCAGGCGGCCCGGCTCGTCGCCGGCTGACGACCCGCGGGTCAGGCGGGCAGGACGGCGGTGCCCTGGACCTCGACCAGCGCCTCGTCGTCCCACAGCCGGGCCACGCCGATGCCGGCCATCGCCGGGTAGTCGGCACCCACCAGGCGGCGCCACACCCGGCCGATGTCGCGGGCCTGCGCGCGGTAGTCGGCCAGGTCGACGGCGTAGACGGTGAGCGAGGCGAGGTCGCCCGGCTGCCCGCCGGCCGCCCGCAGCGCGGTCAGCAGGTTGCCCAGCGCCCGTTCGAACTGCGCGACGACGCCGTCCCCGACGATCCGGCCGTCGGCGTCCATCGCGGTCTGCCCGGCGAGGAACACCACGCGTCCCGGACCGGCCACGACGGCGTGCGCGAAGCCCGACGGCCGGGCCAGCTCCGGCGGGTCCACCCGCTCGAGTCCGCTCACGACTGCACCGACCCCCCGTCCACGTTGATCCCCTGCCCGGTCACCGCGGCGCTGGCCACGCAGAGCAGCACGGCGTCGGCGACCTCCTCCGGGTCGACCAGCCGGCCGATCGGCTGGCGCCGGGCCAGCGCCTCCCGGGCCTGCTCGGCGGTGCGCCCGGTCGTCTCGCTGATGGTGGCGACCGTGCGGTCGGTCATCGGGGTGTCGACGTAGCCGGGGCAGACCGCGTTGACCGTGACCCCGCGGCCGGCCACCTCGGCGGCCGCGGACCGCACCAGCCCGAGCAGGCCGTGCTTGCTGGCGGTGTAGGCGGCGACGTAGGGGTCGCCGCGCTTGGCGGCCACGGACGCCACCGCCACCACGCGGCCCCACCCGGCGTCGACCATGCCCGGCAGCGCCCGGCGCAGCAGCCGGAAGGGCGCGGTCAGGTTGAGCTCGAGCATCCGGGCCCAGTCCTCGTCGGAGGTGCGGGCCAGCGGCGCGGCCACCCCGGCGCCCGCGTTGAGCACCAGCACCTCCACCGGGCCGTCCCACTCCCGCTCCACCCGGCCGACGACGTCGTCCGCGGCGCCCGGCGCGGTCAGGTCGGCCGGGACGACGAGCGAGGGGCCGGGCAGCCCGCCGGCGACCGCCTGGAGCTCGTCGCCGCTGCGTGCAGTGAGCGCCACGGCGTGCCCCTCCGCGGCCAGCCGGCGGGCGACGGCGGCACCGATCCCGCGCCCCGCGCCGGTGACCAGGCAGCGGCGGGCGGGCACGGCCGGAGCTTGCCACCGCCGCGTGACGACCGTCAACATGACGACATACCCCACCGGACGCGACGAAGGGTCCCGAGCAGATGAAGCCCGAGGAGTTCACCGACATCCGCTACGAGGTGGAGGAGGACGACCACGCGGTCATCACCATCGACCGGCAGGAGCGGATGAACAGCTTCCGCGGGCGCACGGTGGACGAGCTGATCTCGGCGTTCAAGCACGCCTGGGCCGACCACCGGGTGGGCTCGGTGATCCTCACCGCGGCCGGCGAGCGCGCCTTCTGCACCGGGGGCGACGTCAAGGAGCGCGCCGAGACCGGCGGCTACGGCGAGACGGAGTGGGGCACGTTCGAGATCGAGCGGCTGCACCGGATCATCCGCGACATCCCCAAGCCGGTCATCGCCGCGGTCAACGGCATCGCCATCGGCGGCGGCCACGTGCTGCACGTGCTGTGCGACCTCACCGTCGCCTGCGAGGAGGCCACCTTCGCCCAGGCCGGCCCGCGGGTGGGCTCCTTCGACGCGGGCTTCGGCTCGGCGTACCTGGCCCGGGTGGTGGGGGAGAAGCGGGCCCGCCAGATCTGGTTCCTGCTCGACCGCTACGACGCCGCGACCGCCGAGCGCTGGGGGCTGGTCAACGCGGTGGTCCCGCGCGAGCAGCTGCTCGACACCGCCCGCGGGTGGGCGCGCACGATCGGCTCCTACTCGCCCACGGCGCTGCGCTTCCTCAAGCACTCCTTCAACGCCGACTCCGACCACCTCTCGGGCATCTCCCACCTGGCCTTCGACGGGCTGGCCCAGTTCGCGGTCAGCGAGGAGGGCATGGAGGGCGCGCAGGCGTTCGCCGAGAAGCGGCCGCCGGACTTCCGCCGCTTCCGCTGAGCGGCGCTCGGCCGCCGACGGGCTACACCCGGCCTTGACCGGAGGCGCCGGGGTGTAGAACATCGCAGGCGTGCTCGACGGACACGTCCTGGTGGACGCGCACGTGCACGTGCCCACGCTGACCTCGCTGGCGCCGGCGTGGGTCGACTGGGCGCGGCAGTTCGGCCGGCCCGGGGTGCTGGAGGAGGTCTGGCGCGCCGACGGCACGCCCGACCCGGAGGTGCTCGACCGGCTGTTCGCCGAGGAGGGCGTCGACGTCGCCCTGCTGTTCTGCGAGTACAGCCCCAAGGCCACCGGCTACCAGCTCTTCGACGACCTGCTGCCGCTGGTCGAGGCCAACCCGCGGCGGTTCCGGCCGGTGGCCAACGTCAACCCGCACCTGCACTTCCCGATCGCCCGGGAGCTCGAGCGCCAGCTCGACCTGGGCGCGGCAGCGCTGAAGATCCACCCGGTGCACGGCGGCTTCCGCGCCGACGACGCGGCGATGTACCCGGCCTACGCGGTGCTCGTCGAGCGCGGCGTCCCGCTGGTGGTGCACTGCGGCACGAGCAGCTTCCCGGGGTCGACCAACGCCTACGCCGACCCGCAGCTGCTCGACGCCGTCCTGCGCGACTTCCCCGACCTGCACGTGGTGCTCGCCCACGGCGGCCGCGGCTGGTGGTACGACGCCGCGGCCTTCCTCGCGGTGTCGCGGCCGAACGTCTGGATCGAGCTGTCCGGGCTGCCGCCCAAGCGGCTGCCGGAGTACTACGCCCGCTTCGACCTCGGCCGGCTCGCCCGCAAGTGGATCTACGGCACCGACTGGCCCGGGGTGCCCGGGCAGGCCGCCAACGCCCGCGCCGTCGCCTCCCTCGGCCTGCCCGACGACGTCGTCCCGCTCGTGCTCGGCGGCAACGCGCTGCGGGTGTACTCCGGGCTCGACCCGGCCTGACCCGCCTGACCGGTCAGAGCCAGGGCGGCAGCTCCGGGACGGCGCCCGACGGCGACCGCACCTCGGCTCCCGGCCGGCCGGTGAGCCAGGCGGCGAGGGCGGGCAGCGGGCCGCGCACCTCGGGAGGCTCGCCCCGCCCGGACACCGTCCAGGTCTGCCCGCCGTCGTCGGCGACGAGGCGCAGCGCGGGCTGGTCGCCGGTCGAGCGCCGGGCGACGACGTCGTCGACCAGCGCGCGGAGGAAGTCCCGGGGCAGGGCGGCGACGCCGACCGCCGGGTCGAGGTCGACCGCGTGCACCATCACCTCCCGCGCGCGCAGCCACGGGATCTCGCTCGCCGGGACGGTGCGGCCCTGGGCGGTGCGCACGGGCCGCGACCACTGCTCGCCGGTCAGCGCGTCGAGGGCGGCGGCGAGCCGGTCGGCGGACTCCCGCACCCACCGCCGCAGCTCCTCCGCCGGCCGCTGCGCGCCCGCCCGGATGTCGCGGTCGCGCTGCTCCGGCGAGGCGTACATCGGCGTCTCCTCGCCGGTGGCGGCCCAGTGCGCGAGGTTGAGCAGCGCCTCGGCGTTGGCGGCCACGTGCGACACCAGGTGCCGGCCGGTCCAGCCCGGCAGCGCGGTGGGGCCGGACAGGGCGTCGTCCCCGGTGCGGTCGAGGACACCGAGCAGGAGGTCGGTGCCCTCCGCCACCCAGCGCCGGGCGGCGGGGAGGTCGCGGCCGGCCGTCATGCCACCGGGTCGGCGACGACGCGGTTCTCGCACCGGCCCAGGCCGCCGATCTCCGTGGTCAGCGTCTGGCCCACCTGCAGGTAGCGGGGCGGCGTGCGGGCGTGGCCGACGCCGCCCGGCGTGCCGGTGGCGATGACGTCGCCCGGCCGCAGCGTCGCCGGCGTCGAGACGTACTCGACGAGGGCCACCGGGTCGAACAGCAGGTCGCCGGTGCTGTCCTCCTGCACCGTCTCGCCGTCGACCCGCGTGCTGATCGGCAGCACCGGGCGGACGCCGCCGGGCAGCTCGTCAGGCGTGACCAGGTGGGGGCCCAGCGGGGTGGTGGCCTCCCAGGTCTTGCCCTGCAGCCACTCCCGGGTGCGGAACTGCCAGTCGCGGCAGGTCACGTCGTTGAGCACCGCGAAGCCGGCGATCGCCCGCTCGGCGTCGGCGCCGCGGGCGCGCCGGACGGGGGCGCCGATGACCACGGCGAGCTCGCCCTCCCAGTCGAGGGCGTCGGTCTCCGGCGGCCGGACGACGTCGTCGGTGGCCCCGACGAGGGCGTCGGCGTACTTGGCGAACAGCGTCGGGTGCTCGGGCAGGTCGCGGCCCATCTCGAGGATGTGGTTCCGGTAGTTGAGGCCGACGCACACCACCTTGCCGGGGCGGGGGACGACCGGCGCGAACGCCGCGCCGCGGAGGTGCGTGGCGGGCTCGCTCGCCGCCGCGGCGCGCTCCGCCCAGCCGGGGTCGGCGAGGAGCTCGCCGAGGTCGGCGGCGCCCAGGTCGAGGAGCTGGTCGTCCTTCACCCGGACGGCGCGGGTGGTGCCCTCGAGGGTGCGGACGGTCGCCAGCCTCACCCGGACACCTCGACCCGGTCGAGGTGCAGGGCCTCGAGGACGGGGGTGTCGCTGAACCGGAAGAGGTCGAGCGCGCCGGAGTCGGAGTCCGACGTGCCGGCCTCGGAGCGCACCGACAGCGGCTGCCAGGAGGGGACGACGAACAGGTCGCCGCGCCCCACCCGCCAGGAGGCGTCGCCGACGGTGACCGTGCCGCTGCCGTCGAACACCTGGAACACCGAGGACCCGGCCTCGCGGCGCGGCGCGGTCTCCGTCCCCCGCCGCACGCGGTGCACCTCCGCGCGGATGGTCGGCAGCACGTCGCCGCCGGTGGTCGGGTTGGTGTAGCGGACGGCCGCGTGACCGGGCTCCACCACGCCGGTGTGCCCCTCGGCCTCGAGTTCCAGCTGGTCGGCCAGCGCGGCGTCGGTGTCGGCCCAGCGGTAGTTGAGCAGCGGGGTCCCCGGGGTGGCGCCGGGCGCGGACACCGGGCGCAGGCCGGGGTGGCCCCACAGCCGCTCGGAGCGGGAGCGCTCCGGCGTGGTCCGCTCCTGCTCGCTGACGGTCTCGCGGCCGAACTCGAAGAACTGCGACTCGGCGGTGTACTGGAACGGGATGTCCAGGCCGTCGATCCAGGCCATCGGGCGGTCGGCGGCGTTGTGGTGGGCGTGCCAGTTCCAGCCGGCCTGCGGCAGGAAGTCGCCGCGCCGCATCGGCACCGGGTCGCGGCCGACCACGGTCCACACGCCCTCGCCCTCCACGACGAACCGGAAGGCGTGCTGGGTGTGCCGGTGCTCGGGGGCGTCCTCGCCGGGCATCAGGTACTGGATCGCCGCCCACAGCGTCGGGGTGGCGTACGGCTTGCCGCCCAGCGCCGGGTTGGCCAGCGCGATCGCCCGCCGCTCCCCGCCCCGGCCGACCGGGACGAGGTGCCCCGCCCGGTCGGCGAGCTCGAGCAGGTGCTGCCAGCGCCACACGTGCGGCACCGCCCGCGAGCGGGGGTGCACCGGCATGAGGTCGCCGATCTCGGTCCACAGCGGGACCAGCAGCTCGCGCTCGAACCCGCGGTAGAGCTGCTCGAGCTCCGGTGTCGGGGTGGGCTGGCCGGGGGCGTCGACGGCGGTGAGCGAGACCGGGGAGCTCAGCTGCTGGGTCATGACGGGGCGTCCTCTCGTGCGGCGAGGCGCCGGGCGACGTCGTCCCGGAGCGCCTTCTTGTCGATCTTCCCGACCGTGGTGGTGCGCAGCTCCTCGACGACCTCGAGGCGCTCGGGCCACGTGTACGTCGCCACGCCGGCGGTCGCCAGGGCCGCCCGGACGTCGTCCAGGGTGAGGGTGGTGCCGGGCCGGAGCACGGCGTAGAGGCAGACCCGCTCGCCGAGCACCGGGTCGGGCATCGCGACGGCGGCGACGTGGGCGACCTGCGGCAGCAGCCGGTAGGCGAGGTTCTCGACCTCCTCGGCGCTGATCTTCTCGCCGCCGCGGTTGATCATGTCCTTGTCGCGGCCCTCGACGACCAGGTTGCCGTCGGGACGCCGGCGCACCACGTCGCCGCTGCGGTACCAGCCGTCGGCGGTGAAGGCGCGGGCGTTCTGCTCGGGGGCCCGGTAGTAGCCGCGCGGCGTGTAGGGACCGCGGGTGAGCAGGGCGCCCGGCGTGCCGTCGGGGACGTCCCGGTCGAGCTCGTCGACCACGCGGACCTCGTCACCCTCGCTCAGCGGCCGGCCCTGGGTGGTGCAGACGACGTCGTCGGGGTCGTCGAGACGGGTGTAGTTGAGCAGCCCCTCGGCCATCCCGAAGACCTGCTGCAGGGTGCAGCCGAGCACCGGGCGGACGGTGCGGGCCACCTCGTCGGCGAGCCGGGCGCCGCCGACCTGCAGCAGCCGCAGCGAGCGGACCGGGCCGGCGCCGTGCTCGGCCGCGTGGGCCAGCCACCGCTGCGCCACCGCCGGCACCGCCGCGGTCACGGTGACGCCCTCGGCGGCGATCGTGGCGAAGGCGCGCTCGGGCTCGGGGGAGGCCAGCACGACCACCCGCCCGCCGGCGAGCAGGGTGCCGAGGATCCCGGGGCAGGCCAGCGGGAAGTTGTGCGACGCGGGCAGGCTCACCAGGTAGACGGTGTCCGGGCCCAGGCCGCACAGCCGCGCGCTGGCCCGCGCGTTGTAGGCGTAGTCGTCGTGGGTCCGGGCGATGAGCTTGGGCAGGCCGGTCGTGCCGCCGGAGAGCAGGAAGACGGCGACCGACCGGCTGGGCGGCTGGTCGGCGTCCCACCGCGCGCGGACCGCGGCGGGGTCCTCGGGCTCGGCGCACAGGGCGGTCAGGTCCACCTGGCCGGGGCGGCGCGCGTCGCCGACGACCAGCACCTGCCCGAGGGTGTCCGACCCCGCGCGCAGCTGGTCGGCCATCGCCGCGTGGTCGAACCCGCGCAGGGTGCCCGGCACGGCGAGGGCGGCGGCCCCGCTGTGCCCGACGAGGTGGGAGAGCTCGTGCTGCCGGTGCGCCGGCAGCGCCATGACCGGCACGACGCCGGCCCGCAGGCACGCCAGGGTGAGGACGACGAACTGCCAGCAGTTGGGCAGCTGCACGACGACCCGGTCGCCCCGGACCAGGCCCAGCTCGTCGACGAGCCGGCCGGCCAGCGCGTCGGCCCGCGCGGCCAGCGACCGGTGGGTCAGCCGGACGTCGCCGTCGACGAGGGCCACGGCGTCGGGGTGCGCGTCGGCCGCGGCGAGCAGCTCCGCGCCCAGCGCGACCCCGCGCCACCAGCCCCTCTCCGTGTAGGCGCGGGCGAGGTCGTCGGGCCAGGGGACGGTGCCCTCGGCGATCGGCGGGACGGCGCGGGTCACGGGGCGGCCTCCTTCGTCGTCAGGGTGAGGACGGCGTCGAGGGCGAGCAGCCCGTCGGCGGTGACGCGCAGCGGGTTGACCTCGACGCCGTCGATCCCGGGGGAGGCGACGAGCAGGTCGCCGAGAGCTGCGAGCACCGCGCCGAGGGCCGCGCGGTCGGCGACCGGGCCGCCGCGGAAGCCGTCGAGCAGGGCCCGGCCGGCCAGGCCGTCGGCGAGGGCGGCGGCCTCCTGGGCGCCCACCGGCGCCGGGGTGACGGCGACGTCGGCCAGCGCCTCGGCCACGACGCCGCCGAGGCCGACCAGCACCACCGGCCCGAAGACCGGGTCGCGCGACGCCCCCGCGACGAGGTCGACCCCGGGCGGCGCCATCGACTCGACGAGGAACCGGGCGGCGCCGACCGCCTCCAGCGCGTCGAGCGCCGCGTCGAGGTCGGCGGCGTCCCGGACGCCGAGGTGCACCCCGCCGACGTCGGACTTGTGGGTCACCGCGGCGTCGAGCAGCTTGACCGCGAGCGGCCCGGGCAGCTCGGCCAGCGCCCGGTGCGCCTCCGCGCGGTCGGCGCAGGCCCGGCGGGGCGGGGTGGCGATGCCGAGCCGACCGAGCAGGGTCTTGGCCTCGTCCTCGTCGAGGTCGCGGCTCGGGACGGGGACCTGTCGGGGAGGGGGCGCGGTGCCGCGGGCCGCCCTCCGGGCCTGCGCCCGGGCGTCGTCCACCAGCGCGGTGACCGCGACGGTCAGCGCCGTGGGGCCGTCGAGGGCGGGCACGCCGAGCCCGCGCAGCGCCTGCCGCTGCGGCCCGACCTGCTCGGGCGGCCCGCCCAGGCCCACCACGGCCGGCGCCCCGGCGAGCTGCGCCACGGCCGCCGGCAGGTCGAGCACGTCGGGCTCGGCGAGGGCGTAGACGCTGACCAGGTCGACCGCGGGGTCGGCCGCGACGGTGGCCAGGACCCGGCCGAAGACCGGGTCGGGCCGGCCGGTGTCCACGGGGTTGGCCTGGTACGTCAGCGGCGGCAGCAGCCCCGACAGCGCGGCCCGCGTCCCGCCGGTCAGCGGGGGCACCGGGACGCCCCGGCCGCGGAGCCCGTCGACGTGCAGGAGTCCCGGTCCGGCCTGGGCGGTGACCACGCCCACGCCGGGGTCCGCGCACGCCGGCAGCCGGAGGGCCGAGAGCGCGGTCACCGCGTCGACGAGCTGCCGCTCGTCGTCGACCAGGACGGCGCCGGCGGCCCGCAGCGCCGCGCGGGTGGTCCGCCACGAGGTGGCCAGCGCGCCGGTGTGCGAGCGCGCGAAGTCGGCGACGTCGGTGCGGCCGACGACGAGGGCGACGACCGGGACGCGGGCGGTCGCCGCGCGCACGGCGGCCACCAGGGCCGGCCCGTCGGTCACCGACTCGACGTGCAGCGCCACCGCCCGGGTGCCGTCGTCGGCGGCCAGGTGGGCCAGCACGTCGGCGGCGGTGACGCCGGCCGCGTTGCCCAGGCCCACGGCGAGGGAGACACCGACCCCGGCCGCGGCCAGCAGGAAGGTCAGCGCGTGGTTGACCCCGCCGCTGGCGGCGACGACCGCGACCGGTCCGGCCGGCACGGCGGCCACGCCGGGGACGAAGGAGGCGGTCAGCCCGCGCGCGGGGACGAGGAAGCCCGAGGTGTTGGGACCGAGCAGGGCCACACCGGCGTCGCGGGCGGCGGCCACCAGCGCGTCCTGGTGGTCGCCGCCCTCGCCGCCGGCCTCGGCGTAGCCGCCGGAGCAGACCAGCGCCGCCCGCACGCCGGCGCGGGCCGCGTCGGCCAGCGCGCGGGCGGACACGGCCGCGGGCACGCACAGGACCGCGAGGTCGATCGGGTCGGGGGAGGCCGCGGCGGCCTCGGCCACGGTGGCGAACCGCCCGGCCGCCGGGTCGGCGTCGCGGGCGTTGACCCCGACCACCGTCCCGGGGAAGCGGCCCAGCGAGCGGGCCATGACCGCGCCCAGCTTGCCCGGGTCGCGGGAGGCGCCGACGACGGCGACCCCGCGGGGCGCGAACAGGGGCCGCAGGTCGCTCACGCGGTCGCCTCCCCGGCCGGGGCGGCCACCAGGTCGGCGCGGCCGGAGAGCACCGCGGTGACGGCGACGTCGTCGGCGAGCGCGGGGTCGGCGTCCTCGACCAGCAGGGCCGGCGTCCCGTGCTCCAGCCGGGCCGCCTCGCAGAGCAGGCGGCGGGTCAGCGGGGTGCCGCCGGAGACGGCGACCAGCGCGGTGCCGTCCGCGGCGGCCTTCGCCACGGCGTCGAGGGCCGGCGGGAGCGCGTCCTCGGTGCCGGGGGCGGTCACCGCCAGGCCCCAGGAGCCGCCGGCGTCGGCCGGTCCGGTCCGCAGCGGCAGGTCACCGCCGGGCAGCTGCACCCCGCCGTGGCCGAGGACGACGCGCCGGCCGGGCAGCTGCCGGCCGGCGATCTCGATCGGGCTGTCCAGCGGCTCGGCGCCGTGGACCTCGCGCCAGCGCCGGTGCACCGACGCCACGAACGACGCGTCGCGGCGCTGCAGCTTGGCGTCGGTCAGGCTGCGGGTGAGGAAGTGGTAGGCGAACTGCCACGGCGGCAGTGTGTCGTGCGAGCGGCCGAAGGTCTCCCACCACGACAGGCTCGGCCGGGCCGACCCCTGGATCTTGGCGACCTGCGGCTGCCGGACGGCCTCGTAGGCCGCCAGCGCCGCGTCGACGTCGTCCCCGTGCTCGTCGAGCGCCGCGACGAGGGCGACGGCGTCCTCCATCGCCATCTTCGTGCCGGACCCGACGGAGAAGTGCGCGGTGTGCGCCGAGTCCCCGAGCAGCGCGATGGCGGTGCCGCCGACGCGGTGCCGCCAGCGCCGCGCCCGCCGGGTGCGGAAGTTGCCCCACCGCGAGTTGTTGACCAGCAGCGGGTGCCCGTCGATCTGCTCGGCGAACAGCCGCTGCAGGTAGTCGCGGGTCTTCTCGTCGCTGGCTCCCGGCGGTTGGGTGACGTCGAACTCGTCGAGCCCGGCCGCCCGCCAGGACGCCTCGTCGGTCTCCACGATGAACGTGGAGACGCCGGTGCCGATGGGGTAGCCGTGGACGGCGAAGACCCCGTGCTCGCCGCGCTCGTGGACGAAGGTCAGCCCCTCGAACGGGTACGTGGTGCCCAGCCAGACGAACTTCGCGGTCGCGGTCTCCTCGCTGGGCCCGAAGACGTCGGGGAACAGTCCGCGCAGCCGGGAGTGGGCGCCGTCGGCGGCGACGACGAGGTCGTAGCCGGCGGCCAGCAGAGTCTCGGGGTCGACCTCCGTGGCGAAGCGGACGTCGACCCCCGCCTCGGCGGCGTGCTCCTGCATGAGGCGCAGCAGGGTCCGGCGCTCGACGGCGGCCATCCCGTTGCCGCCGCACCGGAAGCGCTCGCCGTGCAGCCGCACCTCGATGGGGTCCCAGTGCACGCCGTGCTCGGTGAGCGCCGTGCGCAGCACCGGGTCGGCGGCGTGGATCTGCTCGAGCGTGGCGTCGGAGAAGACGACACCGAAGCCGAAGGTGTCCTCGGCGCGGTTGCGCTCGAAGACGGTCACCTCGCGGGTGAGCTTCCCGGTCCGGGCCAGGGTGGCGGCGAACAGTCCTCCCGGACCGCCGCCCACGACCGCGATGCGCATGCGGGGCTCCCGGTGCTCTCGTGTGTCACCCTGGCGTCGGCTGACGTCGAGGATGACACAATCGATGGGGGCAGGCCAGGGTCGCCCAGCAGCGGACGGGAGAGGGGCCGGGAGAGGGATGAGGCCGCGATCGATCGTCTTCGACCTGTTCGGTGACTCCCTGCGCTACCACGGCGGCGAGGCCCCCACCCGGGCGCTGGTCGACCTGCTGGGGGTCTTCGACGTCGGCGAGCCGACCGCGCGCGTCGTCCTGGCCCGCATGCGCACGGAGGGCTGGTTCACGACGCGGCGCGAAGGGCGGCAGGCCGTCTACGCGCTGACCGACCGGACCTGGCGCGTGCTCGACGAGGGGCGCACCCGGATCTTCGAGCGGGCCGGGGAGCCCTGGGACGGCCAGTGGCGGATGGTGATCTACGCGGTCCCCGAGCAGGACCGGGCGGAGCGGGAGCGGCTGCGCCGGACG
Source organism: Geodermatophilus tzadiensis (assembly GCF_003002915.1). Classification (GTDB taxonomy): domain Bacteria; phylum Actinomycetota; class Actinomycetes; order Mycobacteriales; family Geodermatophilaceae; genus Geodermatophilus; species Geodermatophilus tzadiensis. The sequence continues at coordinate 244,648 of NZ_PVTG01000004.1, forward strand.
CTGTCCTGGCTGGGCTTCGGGCCGCTGGCGACGGCGACCTGGATCAGCCCGCACGAGCGCCTCGCGGAGGTGGAGCGCGCGCTGCCCGACACGTCGGCCCGGCTGGACCTGCTGACCTGCCGCTCGCGCGACCGGGCGACCGACCGGGACATGGTGGGGCGCTGCTGGGACCTCGGGGAGCTCGGCCGCGACTACCGGGACCTGGTCGCCCGGCTGTCGGCGATGCCCCCCGCGGCGGAGCTCGCGACCCTGCCCGGCCCCGACGCCCTGCGGCTGCGCACCGAGCTCGTCTCCGGCTACCGGCACTTCCCCTTCCGCGACCCCGACCTGCCCGCCGAGCTGCTGCCGGAGGACTGGCCCGGTCGTCGCGCGCACGAGCTCTTCGTCGCCGCGCACGAGGCGCTCGCCGAGCCCGCCGACGCCTTCGTGACCGCCGTGCTGGACCGCCACGGGTCCTGACGGCGGGTCCGCGGCCCTACGCTCCGGCGGCGTGTCGCACCGGTGGACGCTCGCGACGGTCTCCTCGGTCCAGCTCGCCGCCCAGGCCGTCGGTCACGTCGTCGCGCTGCGGCGGCGCCGGTACTACGACGTCCCGTTCCTGACGGGCAGCCCGGAGCACCTGGTGCGGGACTGGCTGTGGTTCGGCACGGCCTACAGCGCGCCGCCCTACCTGCTCGGGCCGCAGCTCTGGGCCACCGCCCGGCTCCTGCGCGCGGACGACGACCGCGCCCGCCGGGTGCTCCGCCGGCTGGGCACCGGGCTGGCGGTGGGCTACCTGAGCGAGCGGTGCAGCCGTGTCCGGGTCCGCGCCGGCGGGTTCGACCCCGTGGAGACGCCGGTCGTGGTGGCGGGGTGGGGTGGCGCGCTGGCGCTCGCCGTCCTCGCGCGCCGCTGACGCGGGACACGGGTCATGTCCACGTCGTGGCGGCGAGGCGGTGCCGCAGTCCGGTGAGCAGGGCGGCCAGTCCGATCTCGAAGGCCTCGTCGGCCCGGCGCGGTCCGCCCGGGGCCGCGCGCAGCGCCTCGTCCAGGGCGGGGAGCTCGCCGTCGCCGTCCCGCCACACGGCCTCCGGGGCCGCGAGGTCCAGCGCCGCGCCCAGCGCGTAGCTGTCGAGCACGCTGATCCAGAGCAGCACCTCGCGGGCCGGGACGCCGGCCTCCCGCAGGAGGGTCGCGACCCGGTCGTAGCCGCGCAGCACCGGGCCGCCGGTCATCGTGTTCTCGGTCAGCAGCGGGATCAGCCGGGGGTGGCGGGCGAGCGCGTCGCGGTAGGAGCGCATCCAGTCGGCCAGCTGTCCGTCCCAGTCGGTCCCGTCCAGCGGGGGGAGGCGCATGCCGGCCAGCACGACCCGCTCGCGCAGCGCCTCAATGACCGCCCCGCGGCCGCTCAGGTGGTGGTAGACGGCCGACGCGCTGGTGCCCAGGCGCGCGGCCAGGTCGGCCATCGTCAGCCGGCCGGTCTCGTCCACGCAGGCCAGGGACGCGTCGACGATCGTGTCGACGTCGAGCAGCCGCCTGCGGCGCTGGACCACGTCCGGCCTCCCTTCTCCTCGGCTCCCGAGCCTGGCACGGGCGGGGGGCTTGACCGCTGTGGCCCGCCTTCTCCATGCTGCTAAGTGAACGCCATTCAGTTTAGCGTCCCGAGGCCCCGAGAGGACCCCGCCGTGACCACCTCATCCCCTCCCGCCGGCCGCCCCGCGGCCGACGCCGGGCAGCTCAAGCGCGGTGTCCTGGGCACCGGGAGCCTCGTGTTCATGGTCGTCGCCGCGGCGGCGCCCCTGACCGTCATGGCCGGTGTCGCCCCGCTGGCGATCCTGGTCGGCGGCGTCGGCGCCCCGGTCGGCTACCTGGCCGCCGGCCTCGTGCTCACCGTGTTCGCGGTCGCCTTCACGCGGATGACCCGCTTCGTGGGCAGCGCCGGCGCCTTCTACGCCTACATCGCCCAGGCCCTCGGCCGGGGCTGGGGGCTGGCCGCCGCGCTCCTGGCGCTGGTGTCGTACAACGCCCTGCAGATCGGCGTCTACGGCCTGTTCGCCGCGCAGGCGCAGGAGACCCTGGCCGACGTCTTCGGCGTCACCGTGCCGTGGCCGGTCGTCGCGGTCGCGTCCGTGGGGCTGGTCCTGGTGCTCGCCTGGCTGGGCATCGACGTCGGCGCGAAGGTGCTCGGCGTCCTGCTGGTCCTGGAGACCGGGATCCTGCTGCTGATGGCGGTCGGCGTCCTCGCCGAGGGCGGGGCCTCCGGGCTGGACGCCGTGTCCTTCACCCCGGGCGCCGTCTTCGGCCCGGGCATGGGCGGGGTGCTGGCGTTCTGCTTCGCCGCGTTCATGGGCTTCGAGTCCACGGTGCTCTACCGCAAGGAGGCCCGGGACCCCGAGCGCACGATCCCCCGGGCGACCTACGCCGCGGTGGCCTTCATGGCGCTGTTCTACTGCTTCATCGTCTGGGCGGTGATCCAGGCGTTCGGCAGCGACGCCGCCGTCGCCGCGGCCGGGGACGACATCGCCGGCACGTTCTTCACCGTCATCGAGACCTACGTGGGGCCGTGGGCCAGCACGCTGATGCACCTGCTGGTCATCACCAGCGTCTACGCCTCGCAGATCGCCTTCCACAACGCCATCACCCGCTACACCCATGCGCTGTCCCGGGAGGGCGTCCTCCCCGCCTGGGTCGGCCGCGTGCACCCGCGCTTCGGCTCGCCGTACCGCGCGAGCATCGTCCAGAGCGTCCTGGCCGTCGCCGTGATCGCCGCCTTCGCCCTCGCCGCGGCCGACCCCTACACCCACCTCCTGCTGTGGGTGAACACCCCCGGCGTCGTGGGCGTGCTGGTGCTGCAGACGCTGACCGCCCTGGCCGCCGTCGTCTACTTCACCCGGCGCAACCCCGCGGCGAGCACCCGGACCGCCCTCGCCGCCGCGGTCGCCTCCACCGTGCTCCTCGCCGTCGCGACCTACGTCCTGGTGACCAACATCGAGCTGCTCACCGCCGCGTCGGCCGGCGTCAACGCCGCGCTGGTCGGCATCGTGCCGGCGACGCTCCTGGTCGGGGCCGTCCTCGCGGTCTGGCTGCGCCGCCGGCGGCCGGCCACGTACGCGGGCATCGGCGAGGGCGGCGGCGACGGGCCGGACGACGGGCCGCCGGACGCGCCCGACCCGTCCGGGCCCCCCGCCCGCCCGGCCTCCGCCCGCACCGCCGAGGGGAGCCGCGCGTGAACGCCGACCTCGTGCTCTGCGCCGACACCGTGCACACGCTGACCGCAGGGCGCCCGGTGCAGGCCGTCGCGGTCGCCGGCGGCACCGTCGTGGCCACCGGCACCCGCGGCGACGTGCGCGACTGGCGCGGGCCGCGCACCGAGGTCGTGGACCTCGGCGCCGCCGCGCTGACCCCCGGGCTGACCGACGGCCACCTGCACCCGGTCATGGGCCTGCAGCTCACCGCCGACGTCGACCTCTCCACGGCCCGCTCCCTCGAGGAGGTGCACGAGCGGCTGGCCGCGGCCGCCGACGGGCGGCCCCGCGACGCCTGGGTGCGGGCCTGGGGCCTGGACCCGAACCTCTTCGGCGGCCGGCCGGTCACCAACGCCCCCGTCGAGGCGGCCGTGGGCGGCCGCCCGGCCTTCGTCCGGCTCTTCGACGCGCACTCGGCCCTCGCCACCGACCGTGCACTGGCGATCGCCGGCGTCGACGGCCCGCGGCAGTTCGCGCAGCGCTCCAGCGTGGTGTGCGACGACGGCGGCCGCCCCACCGGGCTGCTGCTGGAGTTCCCCGCGATGGACCTGGTGCAGGACCACGTCCCGCTCGACCCGGTCCCGCTCCGGGGCGCCCAGTTGCGCGCCCTGCTCGGCGAGATGGCGGCCACCGGCCTCACCGGCGGCCACGTGATGGACCTGCTCGGCGACAGCCAGGCCGTGGTCGCCGCCGCCGAGGACCTCGGCGACCTCCCGCTGCGGCTGCGCTTCGCGCCGTGGTGTGTGCCCGGGGTGGACCCCGACGGGATGGCCGAGCTGGTGGACCTGCAGACCCGCCGCGGCCGGCGCTGGTCGGTCGGCGGGGTCAAGTTCATGGTCGACGGCACGGTCGACAACGGGACGGCCTGGCTGGAGCAGCCCGACGCGCTGGGGGAGTCCACGGAGAGCTTCTGGCCCGACCCGGCCGACTACACCGCCGCGGTCCGGGCGCTGGCCGCGCTGGGGATCCCCACGGCGACCCACGCGATCGGCGACGCCGCGGTGCGGCACGTCCTCGACGCGCTCGCCGGGCTGCCCCGCCCGCCGGCCGGGCCGCACCGGGTGGAGCACATCGAGACGCTGCCGACGGAGCTGGTGGGCCGGTTCGTCCGGCAGGGGGTCGTGGCCAGCATGCAGCCGACGCACTGCACGCACTTCACCCGCGCCGACCACACCGACAACTGGTCGGCCCGGCTCGGCCGGGAGCGGGCCGACCGGGCCTGGCGCTGCCGCGACCTGCGCGACGCCGGCGTGCCGCTGGTCCTCGGCTCGGACTGGCCGGTGGCGCCGTTCGACCCCCGCCGGGTGCTCGCCGACGCGCAGCTGCGCCGGCCCGCGGGCGAGCCGGACGTCGCACCGGTGCAGCCGCACCAGGGCCTCACGCCGCTCATGGCGCTGCAGGGCTACACGTCCGCGGCCGCCTGGGCCGCCGGGGAGGCCGGGGTCGCGGGCCGGGTCGAGGTGGGGGCGCGCGCCGACCTGACCGCCTTCGCCGTCGACCCGCTCGTCGCCGACCCCGACGAGCTGGCCGACGCGCCGGTCGTGGCGACCGTCGTGGACGGCGCCGTCGTGCACCGCAGCGCGCTGGTCGACGGTTAGGAGCCGGCGCCGCCCGGGGTCAGCCGGGCGGCGAGGTCGCGGGCCGCGGCCACCGCGCAGCGGCGGAACAGCTCGTCGTCCCCGGTGCACAGCCAGTTGACCGACAGGCCGAACAGCAGGCCCAGCGCCGACTCGGCCAGCACCTCGACGTCGCCGGACCAGGTGCCGCCGTGCGCCTCGGCCACCCGGCGCAGCAGGTCGCGGACGTCGCCGCGGTACTGCTCGGTGGACTCGCGCGCGGCGGCCCGCAGGTCGTCGTCCCGGCCGCCCATCATGGTCAGCTCCTGCAGCACGATCTCGGCCCCCGGGTCGGCGACGACGGTGTCGACGTAGCCGACCAGGGCGCGGGTCAGCACCTCCTCCGGGGTGCCGCCGGCCTCGACCGCGCGCCGCAGCAGCGCCGTCGACCGCGCGCGGTCGTCCTGGAAGACCGCGCGCACCAGCTCGGTCTTCGAGCCGAAGGCGTAGTGCACCGCCCCGAGCGGGACACCGGCCTCCCGGGCCACCGCGCGGGTGGTGAGCGCCCACGCCCCCTCGCGCTGCATGACCCGCATGGCGGCCGCCACGAGCTGGGCCCGGCGCTGCTCGACGGGCAGGTGCGGGCGCCGCGCGCCGGTCACCGGGCCACCGGCTCCGCGGCCGGCCGCTCCCGGGGCGCGGGGGCCGCCGGGGTCCCCGCCGGGCCGCGCAGCAGGACGACGGCCTGCACCGCGACGTACGCCGCCGTCAGCGCGGCGACGACCAGCACCGCGTGCATGCCGGTGACGAACGCCTGCCCCGCCTCGGCCAGCAGCGCCCCGGCGGCGTCCGCCGGCAGGCCGGCCGCGGCCTCCGTGGCGCCGCCCAGCGTCTCGCGCGCGGCGCCGGTGGCGTCCGCGGGTACGCCGTCGACGCCGTCGAGGTGCGCGGCGTACACCGCCAGGCCGAGGGTGCCCAGCACCGCGGTGCCCATGGCGCCGCCGAACTCGTAGGCGGTCTCCGACACCGCGGCCGCCGCGCCGGCGCGCTCGGGCGGCGCGGTGGTCAGGACGACGTCGTTGGTCAGCGCCTCCGCCGCGCCCACGCCCGCGCCGATGAGCAGGCCGGCCGCGACCAGGACGGCCCGGTCGCCGTCCACCCCGAGCCCCGTAGCGGCGGCCAGCCCGGCCGCGGCCAGCGCCATCCCGCCGCCGATCACCCACCGCAGCGGCAGCCGGCGGGCCAGCCACGGGGCGGCCAGCGACCCGGCCACGGTGGCGAGCGCCAGCGGCAGCATCCACAGGCCGGCCAGCAGCGGGCTCATCCCCAGCACCAGCACGAGGTACTGCGGGAGGAAGAACATGAGGCCGAGCAGCGCGAAGACGGTGAGCAGGTTCGTCGTCACCGCGACGGTGAACGCGCGGGAGGCGAACAGGCGCAGGTCGAGCAGCGGCTCGGCCAGCCGGCGCTGCCGGCGCACGAAGGTCCACAGCAGCCCCAGCCCGGCGGCGAGGGCGACGAGCACGGAGCCGCCGAGCCCGTCGTGGGCCGCGGTCTTCAGGGCGTAGACGACCGGCAGCACGCCGGCGATCGACAGCACGGCCGACAGCGCGTCGAAGGGGCCGGGTCGCGGGTTGCGCGACTCGGGCAGCACGAGCGGGGCGCTGACCAGCAGCAGGACCATGACCGGGACGTTGGCGAGGAACACCGATCCCCACCAGAAGTGCTCGAGCAGCACCCCGCCGACGATCGGGCCGAGGGCAGCGCCGCCGGAGAACGCGGCAGCCCAGACGGCGATCGCCAGCCGCCGCTCGCGGGCGTCGGGGAACACCGAGCGCAGCAGCGCCAGCGTCGACGGCATCAGCGTGGCGCCGCCGAGGCCGAGCAGCGCCCGCGCCCCGATGAGCATCGCGGGCGAGGCGGCGAACGCCGCGAGCAGCGACGCGCACCCGAACGCCGCGGCACCCGCCACGAGCAGCCGGCGGCGGCCGATGCGGTCGCCGACGTTGCCCATGAGCACCAGCAGGCCGGCGAGCAGGAAGGAGTAGATGTCGACGATCCACAGCAGGCCGGTCGACGTGGGGCGCAGGTCGGCGGTGAGCGCGGGGACGGCGAAGCCGAGCACGGTCATGTCGACGCTGATGAGCAGGACCGGGAGTGCCAGGACGGCGAGAGCCGACCAGCGGCGGAGGGGGGTCACGGGTTCCTCGGGACGGTCGTGGCGGGAGGGCCGCGACCAGCATCGCACGGACTTGGTCGATCGACCAAGTCTTGCCCCCTGCTCAGCGCCCGGCGAGGTGGTCGCCGCTGCGGGGGGAGGGGATCCGGGGTGCGGGGCCCGCCGACACGCCGCCCCGGGGAGGCTCGGGGAGGGTGGGCAGCAGGCCGGCGTCCCGGGCCCGCTGCACCGCCATCAGCCGGTCGCGCACGCCGAGCTTCCGGTACACGTGCTCGAGGTGCTTGTGCACCGTGCGGGGGGAGGTGTGCAGCCGGCGGGCGATGGCCTGCGCGGTGAGCCCGGACCCCAGGAGCGTGAGGACGGCGAGCTCCCGCTCGGTGAGGCGGGCGTCGCGCGCCCGGTCGCCCGATCCGTCCGGCAGGTCGCGGAGCACCCCGTGCTGGCGGACCAGCGCGCTCAGCGCCGGCAGCACCAGGGCGGCCAGTTCGGTGTCGGCGTCGCCGTAGTCGTCGTCGGGACGGCTGACCACGTAGGCCGCCATCCCGGCGCCGGTCCACAGCGGCAGGGCCAGCTGGCGGGCGATGCCGTGGGGCCGCGCGAACGCCGTCCACTCGGCCGCCATCGCCGCCGGGGCCACCTCGGGGGGCACCCGCCCGAGCACCTGGGGCGCCGCGCTGCCGGTGACGGCGTACCAGCGGATCAGCGGGTGGGTGGTGGCGTCCGGGCGGAAGTCGGACGGCGGCGCCATCGGCAGGTACCCGACCGGCCAGCCGCCCACGACGCGGTCCACCCAGCGGCGGTCGACGGTGTTCAGCGAGCAGCAGGCCGCACCGAAGGACGCCACGAGCAGGTCGGCCACCCGCGCGTGCGGGAACCCGCGTGTCCCGGGCTCGGCCTGCAGGAGGTCGCCGACGAGTTCCAGCCACGCTGCGTGACAGGTCGTGACCCGCGACACGGAGCTGACGGTAGTGCGACGGTCGCTCGTGGTGCAGGGGCGAACGTCCCGCCGCCGTCCGCTACGCACATGTGCGTAGGCCTGCGTACGGACGGTCCCGGCCGTCCGGAGGTGGTTAGCGTCGTCCTCCTCCCGTCAGGAGCGGCGCCGTCGCTCCCCGTGCCCCCTGCCCGTCACGAGCGGAAGGACCCCGCGTGGACCGTCCTCCTGCCGCCCACGTCACGCTGCTCGACGGGTTCGGGCTGGACCTGCCCGGCCGTCCGCGGCGGTCGGCCGCCGACCAGCTGCCCCGAGCGGTGCAGCGGCTGGTCGCCCACCTGTGCCTGTCCTCGCGGCCGACGCGGGTGGAGACGGCCGGGCACCTGTGGCCCGACGTCCCCGAGGACCACGCGCACGGGAGCCTGCGGTCGGCGCTGTGGCGGCTGAACAAGGCCGCACCCGGCCTGGTCGAGGCATCGGGGACGTGCCTCCGGCTGGCCGCGGGCGTCCGCGTCGACGTGCGCGACCTCAGCGACTGGGCGCGGCGGGCGGTGTCGCCGTCCGGAGGGCCCGACGACGTCGTCGCGCCGGACGCCGCCCTGCTGGGTGACCTCCTGCCCGGGTGGTACGACGACTGGGTGCTCCTCGAGCGGGAGCGGCTGCGCCAGCTGCGGGTGCAGGCGCTGGAGGCCGTGGCGGTCCGGCTGGCCTCGGCCGACCGCCACGCCGAGGCCCTGCAGGCGGCGCACGCCGCGGTCCGCGCCGAACCGCTGCGGGAGAGCGCCCACCGGGTGGTGGTCGGCATCCACCTGGCGCAGGGCAACGTGGCCGAGGCGGTCCGCGCCTACGAGGTGTTCTGCACCCTGCTGGCCGACGAGCTCGGGGTGCTCCCGACCGCGCTCATGACCCGGCTGGTGGAGCACGTCCCGCGGGTGCGGCGGGCGCTCGCCGCGCAGCGCCTGCTCCGCGCTCCCGGCCGGCCCGCGCCGGTGGTCATCCGTTCGGGGGAGTGCGCCACGGAGCGTGACCGCTGAGCATGGGGCGTTCCCCTCCACCGTGGCGCGCCGTGCCCGGAGGGGACCCGCGACGCCGCGGAGCACCCCGAGGAGAGACGTGGTCGACGAGCCGAGTGCGGCCCTGCTCATCCGCGTCTGGCTCGAGGACGCCGGGTCGTTCCGGGCGCGGCTGCTCGCGCTGCACGACGCCACCGCGGACACGCCCGCGGAGGAGGTGACGGTCGCCGTCGCGTCCTCACCCGGGGACGTGCTCGACGCCGTCCGGGACTGGCTCGACGGGTTCACCGCCCGGGCCGGCCAGGGCGGCTGACCCCGGTCAGGCCATGTCGACGGCGATCTTCAGCTGCCCCGGCCGCGGGGAGATCGCGGCGGTGAAGGCCGCCTGCACGTCGGCGACCGGGTGGACGTGGCTGACGTAGGCCTCCCGCAGCCCGGGGTGAGCCGCCAGGTACGCGCCGGCGTCGGCCAGCACCCGGCGCCGCTCCAGGGTGACGCCCGAGCGCAGGGTCAGGTTCTTGCGCAGGAAGGTCATCATGTCGAACGGGTACACCGGGTCGTCGGGCACGCCGAAGTAGAAGACCTGGCCGGCGGGCGCCACGGCGTCCAGGGCCGGCTGCAGCGTCGAGACCTGGTGGCCGACCGCCTCCACGACCACCGACGGCCGGTCGGCGTCGGACAGCCGGCCCGCCCACCGCTCGGCCCGGGCGGTGACCGTCTCGTCCACGCCGAAGACCGACGCCACGTCGCCGCGGTCGACCGGGTCCACGCCGGTCACCCGCGCCGCGCCGCGGGCCTTGAGCACCGAGCTGAACAGCAGGCCGATGGGGCCCTGGCCGATGACCGCGACCGCCTGCCCGGAGACGTCGCCGAGCTGCTCGACGGCGTAGAGCACGCAGGCCAGCGGCTGCAGCATCACCGCGGTGGTGGCCGGCAGCGCGGTGTCGTAGCGGGCGAGACCCTCGCCGTCGGTGACCACCAGCTCGGCGATGCCGTCGAACATCGACGCCCAGCCGACGACGAGGTCACCGGGGGAGTGCCCGGGGTGCCGGCTGGCGACGACCTCCCCGACGATCTCGTGCATCGGGAAGCCCGGCGCCCGGGTGGCGCCCCAGCCGTCCTCGGCGGCCGGGTGCGGCCACAGCCCGCCGCGGAAGTTGGGCAGGTCGCTGCCGCAGATCGCGCCGGCGCGGGTGGCCAGCAGCACGTGCCCCGGCGCCAGCGCGGCCGGGTCGGGCGCGGCGACCTCCACCTGCTCGAAGCGGAAGGGGCCGCTGAGCGTCTGTGCCCACATGGTGTCCTCCGTCCGGCGCGGCGTGCCCGCACCGGGACGGTGCCACACCCGGGGACACGGGGTCCCGCGGTCGGTGACCGCGGGGCCCCGGTCCTCCGTGGGGTCAGAAGGGCGGCTCGTCGCCGGCGTCGCCGGCCGGCGCCCCCCACGGGTCGCCGCCGCCGCGCCCGCCCCCGGTGCCCGGGCCGCTCTCGCCGGACCCGCCGCCGGGTCCGCCGAACCCGCCGGACCCGCCGCCGGGACCGCCGCCCGAGCGGGACGCCTTGGCGACGGTGGCCGTCGCGTAGCGCAGCGACGGGCCGATCTCGTCGACCTCCAGCTCGATGACGGTGCGGTTCTCGCCCTCCTTCGTCTCGAAGGAGCGCTGCTTGAGACGGCCCTGCGCCATCACCCGCGAGCCCCGGGTGAGGGACTCGGCGACGTTCTCCGCCGCCTGCCGCCAGACGCTGCAGCGCAGGAACAGCGGGTCGCCGTCCTTCCACTCCTGGGTCGAGCGGTCCAGGGTGCGCGGGGTCGAGGCGATGGTGAAGTTGGCGACCGCGGCGCCCGAGGGCGTCCAGCGCAGCTCGGGGTCGCTCGTCAGGTTGCCGATGACGGTGATGACTGTATCGCCGGCCATGATCCGGTCCTCCGTGTCGTTCGGTGCACAGCTCAGGTGAGCGCCCGGAGGCTACGAGGAGCCACCGACAGTTCCCGGGGCCCGCGGCACTGTCACTGGCCGGTGTCACCATCGGCGGCCGGAGGGGTGACGGTGGGGGGAACGCAGGTGGGTGAGGCGCGGGCGGGCTCGGTGCTGGAGGCGACGCTGGAGCGCGTCACCTTCGCCAACGCCCAGACCGGCTACACCGTGGCGCGCGTGGACACCGGCCGCGGCGGTGACCTCGTCACGGTGGTCGGGTCGCTGCTGGGCGCGCAGCCGGGGGAGACGCTGCGGCTGCGCGGCCGCTGGGGGGCGCACCCCCAGTACGGCCGGCAGTTCCAGGTCGAGGACTACACCACCGTGCTGCCGGCGACGGTGCAGGGCATCCGCCGCTACCTCGGCTCGGGCCTGGTCAAGGGGATCGGCCCGCGGCTGGCCGAGCGGATCGTCGACCACTTCGGCACCGACGCGCTGCGGGTGATCGAGGAGGAGCCGGCGCGGCTGGCCGAGGTGCCCAGCCTCGGTCCCAAGCGCACCCGGTTGATCACCGAGGCGTGGGAGGAGCAGCGGGCCATCAAGGAGGTGATGGTCTTCCTGCAGGGCGTGGGCGTCTCGACGTCGCTGGCCGTGCGGATCTACAAGCAGTACGGCGGCGCCTCCATCGGCGTCGTCCGCACCGAGCCCTACCGGCTGGCCGCCGAGGTGTGGGGCATCGGCTTCAAGACCGCCGACACCATCGCCGCCGCCGTCGGCATCCCGCACGACAGCACCCAGCGGGTCGAGGCCGGGGTGCAGTTCGTGCTCTCCGAGGCCACCGGGCAGGGGCACTGCTTCCTGCCCGGGCCGGAGCTGGTCGCGCGCGCCGTCGAGGTGCTGCAGGTGCCCGCCACCCTGGTGGGCCACTGCCTGGCCTGCCTGGTCGCCGAGCAGGGCGTCATCCGCGACGAGCTGCCCACCGGGGACGGCGGGCCCCCCGAGGTGGCGTACTACCTGGTGCCCTTCCACCGCGCGGAGGTGTCCCTCGCCGCGGGGCTGCGGCGGCTGGCGACGGCCGACGACGACCGGATGGGGGCCTTCGCCCGGGTCGACTGGGACGCCGCGTTGGCCTGGCTGCACCGGCGCACCGGCGTCGAGTTGGCGCCCGGCCAGCAGGAGGCGGTCCGCCTGGCGCTCACCGAGAAGGTCGCCGTCCTCACCGGCGGCCCCGGCTGCGGCAAGAGCTTCACCGTCCGCTCGATCGTCACCCTCGCCGCGGCCAAGGGCGCCCGCGTCGTGCTCGCCGCGCCCACCGGCCGGGCGGCCAAGCGGCTCACCGAGCTGACCGGCGTGGACGCGGTCACCGTGCACCGGCTGCTGGAGCTGCGCCCCGGCGGGGACGCCGCGTACGACCGCGACCGGCCGCTGGAGGCCGACCTGGTCGTGGTCGACGAGTCCTCGATGCTCGACCTGCTGCTGGCCAACAAGCTGGTGCGGGCCGTGCCGCCGGGCGCCCACCTGCTGCTGGTGGGCGACGTCGACCAGCTGCCCTCCGTCGGCGCCGGCGAGGTGCTGCGCGACCTGCTCGCCGAGGGCACGCCGGTCCCGCACGTGCGCCTGACCCAGGTCTTCCGGCAGGCCAGCCGCTCGGGCGTGGTCACCAACGCCCACCGCATCAACGCCGGACACCTGCCGCAGGTCCGCGGCCTCGACGACTTCTTCCTGTTCGCCACCGACGACGCCGAGGAGACCGCCCGGCTCGCCGTCGACGTCGTCACCCGCCGGATCCCGGCCCGCTTCGGCCTCGACCCGCGCCGCGACGTCCAGGTGCTCACCCCGGTGCACCGCGGGCCGGCCGGCGCCGCCGCGCTCAACGAGCAGCTGCAGGACGCGCTCACCCCGGCCCGGCCCGACCGGCCCGAGAAGCGCTTCGGCGGGCGGGTGTTCCGCGTCGGCGACAAGGTCAGCCAGATCCGCAACGACTACGACAAGGGCCGCAACGGCGTCTTCAACGGCACCCAGGGCCTCGTGACCGCGATCGACCCCGTCGAGCAGACCGTCACCGTCGTCACCGACGAGGACGAGGAGATCACCTACGACTTCGGCGAGCTCGACGAGCTGGTGCACGCCTACGCCGTCACCGTGCACCGCTCCCAGGGCAGCGAGTACCCCTGCGTCGTCGTCCCGCTGACCACCAGCGCCTGGACGATGCTGCAGCGCAACCTGCTCTACACGGCCGTCACGCGCGCCAAGCGGCTGGTCGTGCTGGTCGGCTCGACCCGGGCCCTCGGCCAGGCGGTGCGCGCCGCGGGCTCCGGACGGCGGCACACCGCGCTGGCCGCCCGGCTGCGCGGCCGCCCGGCAGAGACCGACGCCGCGGCGGCCTGACCGGTCGCCGGCGTCCGGCCGCGGCAGCCACCGGGCGACGGCGGGCGCGCCGGGCGGGGGAGCAGGTCAGGACGTGCCCAGCCGGCGCACCTCCAGCGCCTGCTCGTACTGTTCCCGCCGGGCCTCCAGCGCCACCTGGGCCGCCATCTCCAGACCGGCGAGGGTCTCCTCCACCTGCTGCAGCCGCTCCCACCAGGTCCGCACCGCCTCCGGGCCGGCCAGGTCGACCGGCGAGAGGCCCAGCAGGCCGCGGATCGAGGCGTCGGCCTCCTCCAGCACGCCGGACTCGTCCTCCGGCGCGGCGGCCCGCGCCGCCCAGAACACCTCCGCCCACAGCGCGGCCACCGCGACCCCGCCGGCCGGCGGCACGCGCTGCTCGAACGCCTGCCGCCGGCCGGCGGCGACCACGGTCAGGCGCAGCGTCAGGAACCGGCGGGTCAGCCGCAGGAACTCCGGTGCGGAGGCCCGGCACCCCTCGGCGGTGCCGGCGCCGAGGACCCCCGCGCACAGGTCCTCGAGGCGCTGCGACGTCTCCCGGCTCCACTGCCACAGGTCGTAGGGCGTCGCCCCCCGCAGCGAGGCCGCCTCCCCCGGGTCGCCGTCCGGACCGTCGTGGGAGGAGCCGCTCACACCACCGCAGGCTAGTGCCGGCGGCTCGCCCGGTCAGCGAGCCCCGCCGTCGCCTGTGGACGGCCGTTCCGCCGCCGCGGCGGAGGCGGAGTGCCCGTGGATTCCGCTCGGAGCGAACACGCGGCGTGCGGGCCCGGCGAGCCGTCTTGACACCCCGGTTCTGTCGGTACCCGTCCCTAGATTGCGGATCGACATCTTCCCCGTGTCACAAGGAGTCCACCATGGCCGTCCCTGGCCTCAAGACCCGCAAGCCGACCGGCCGCGTGCCCTGGCCCTGCATCCTGCTGGAGGGTGAGGAGAAGTCCGGCAAGAGCTGGTCCCTGGCGCAGCTCAGCGCCTCGGACAAGATCGGCGCCCTGTACTGGATCGACCTCAACGAGGGTGCCGGCGACGAGTACGGCGCCATCCCGGGAGCGAACTACCACCTGGTCGAGCACGACGGCTCCTACGCGCAGGTGCTCGCCGCCGTCCAGGCGGTCAAGGCGGAGGCGCGCCGTGCGGCCGACGCCGGCGAGCGGCCGGTGGTGCTGGCCATCGACACCGGATCCGCGATCTGGGACGGCCTGAAGGACTGGGCCAGCGAGCGCGCCGCGAGGTCGACCCGCAACCGCGAGCTGCTCAAGCGCGACCCCAACGCCGAGGTGACGATCAGCCAGAACCTGTGGAACGACGCCGGCGCCCGCTGGCGCAAGCTGCAGACCGAGCTGCTCACCTTCCCCGGCATCGTCGTGGTGACCGCCCGGGGCAAGGAGGTCACCGAGGTGGACGCCAACGGCCGCCCGATCGAGGGGCAGAAGACCTGGTCGGTGCAGACCCACCGGGAGTTCCCGTACGCCGCGAGCGTCTGGGTGCGGCTGCGCCGCGGCCGCCGGCCGCTGATCGTCGGCGCGCGCAGCGTGCACGTCGGCATCAAGCCCAACGACGACCCGGCCCGGGAGGTCACCGCGACCGAGGCGAAGGGCCGGCTGCTGGAGTGGCTGGTCTTCGACGCGCTCCAGTGCGACCCGGGCACCGCGCACGTGCGCGACCTCGTCTCCTTCCACGGCGGCGGGCTGCTCGAGCACGAGCGCACCGAGGAGGCTCGCGCCGACCGGACGCCCGACCGGCCGGCCACCCGGGCCGGCGGGCGGGGCGAGCCCGACGTCGCCGACCTGGTCGCGCGGATCGGCGACGCCCGGGACGACGACGAGCTGCGCGAGGTGTGGAGCCAGGGCAACCGCACCGGCCTGCTGCAGGTCGACGTGCCGACGGCCACCGGTCCCTACACGCTCGCCGAGCTCATCCGGGCCCGGCACGAGGAGCTCCTCGAGGCGGCGGCGCAGGCCCACCCGGCCGGGCGGCGCCGGGTCGCGGCCGGCGACCCCTCGGTCCCGCAGACGCCCCCGGCGGTGGTGCAGGCCGCCCAGGCGGCCGCCGCTGCCGCCCGGTCCGCCGCCGCGGCACCGCGGCCCGACGCCGAGCGGGAGGCCGCCCCGGCCAACCCGCTGCTGGAGTCCTCGCCGACCCCGGACGACCCCCGCGAGCGCCGGAGCACCGCCGCCCGCCGGGGCGTGCTCGCCAGCCTGGAGGCGCTGGGCGTGACCGAGGCGCAGATCGGCGAGCGCTTCGGCCGGCCGGTCGAGCACGTGGCGACCAGGCGGCTGACCGCGCTCGTCCGCGACGTGATCGCCACGCAGCGGGCCGCGGAGACGGGGCAGCAGGAGATCGTCGCGTGACCTCCGCCACCGGAGCGGGGCCGGTCCGTCCGGCCCCGCTCCCCTCCGGGGGAGGAGCGCGGTGACCGCCGTCCTGCCCGCCCGCCCCAGCGCCGCCGAGCGGCGGGCCGCGCCCAGCCTGGCCGCGGCCGTGCGCGACCTCGACCGCCGCCGGGCCCGCTCCCGCCAGCGGGTGATCGGCGCCTCCGAGCTCGGCGAGTGCCGCCGCCGGGCGGCCTACCGGGTCGCCCGGCGCCGGCCCACCAACACCCGCACCGGCCTGCAGGCCTTCCTCGGCACCGAGTTGCACCGCGGGGTGCTGCGCGCGCTGCGCCGCCAGTACGGCGGGCTGACCGAGGTCGGGCTGCGGGGCGAGCAGGTCAAGGGCCGCTGCGACTGGTGGCACGACCCGGTCGTGGAGGACCTCAAGACGACGTCCCGGTTCGGCTTCGAGCGGGTCCTCACCCGTGGCGTCCCGGTGCGGCACTGGTTCCAGGTGGCCGTCTACGCCTGGCTGCTGCGCACCGGCCAGACCGCCGACCGCCGCCTGCCGGCCGGCGACGGCCAGGACGTCGAGGGGCTGCGGCTGCGCTACCTGTCGCGCGACTCCGGCGAGGACGTCGTCTTCGAGGCGGGGTCGGACCCGGCGCTGACGGCCGAGGCGCTCATGTGGCTCACCGACGTCTACGCCACCGTGGAGGACGACGGCGTCGACGCCGTCCCCCGCGACGGGTTCGGCCCCGGCGTGGACGCCATGTGCGACTGGTGCCCGTTCCTCGACCTGTGCTGGGGCCCGCCCGTGGACCCGGAGACCGAGGGCGAGGCCTCCCGCCAGTCCCGCCTGACGGTCACCGACGCCGACTACGTCCAGGCCGTGCACGACTACGACGCCTGGCGGGCGGCCGAGACCGAGGCCCGCCGGCACAAGGAGTACGCGCGGGAGCGGCTGCGCGGCCGGTCGGGGCCCGCGGGCGGGCTGCACTGCGAGTGGTCCGGCGGCGCCCTCCGCACGCAGGTCGACAAGGACGCCGCGGTCGAGCGGCTGGCCGACCTCGGCGAGGAGGTGCCCACGCGGACGGCGCGCAGCGCCCGGACGATCCGGGTCACCCGGACCGGCACCCGGCCCGGCTGAGCCGACACGCCGGGAGACGACGGGCGGCGCCCCGAGGTGCACAATCGAACGCACGTTCGAACCACTGCAGGAGGTCCGCGATGAGCACCGTCCCCACGTCCCACCTGTCCGCTGGGGAGCCCGTCCTGACCAGCGACGTCGTCGGCACGGACTTCGGCCTGCCGCTGGTCCGGCCGACCCGGACCCGGCAGGGCAGCCGGGTGCGCGTCGTGCGCTCGCGCTGCCGGTCCCGCGGCGGCGTCGTCGTCTGGTTCACCGACGGCACCAAGACCCCGCCCCTGCACGGGCGCACCGGCTGGCTCGTCGCCGAGCCCGGGGAGCCCGCGCACGACGTGGCCTGATCCGGGGCGGAGGGTCGCTGGTCCCTGTGGCCGCGGCCCGCCGGGGAGCACGGTGGGCGGCATGACCGAGGACGTGCAGCACTCCGTCCGCCCGGCCACGGCCGGGGACGTCGACCGGCTGACCCGCACCCTGGCCGCGGCCTTCGCCGACGACCCGATGTTCTGCCACCTCCTCCCACCGGGGGTGCGCCGGCGGGCGGAGCGGGTGCGCCGTGCCTTCGCCATCGACGCCGCGCGCAGCCTGTCCCTCGGCGGCCTGTGGACCACGGCCGACGGGGACGCCGCCGCGGTGTGGTTTCCGCCCGGCGCCTGGCGGCCGGCCCCGCGGCAGGACCTCGCCGAACTGCCCGCCTGGCTGCGGGTCGGCGGGCGGCGGATGCGGGCCTTCCAGCAGGTGCGTTCGGCGCTCTACGCGCACCACCGCGACCTGCCGCCGCACCGCTACCTGCTCTACCTGGGCACCCGGCCCGCCCGGCGGTCGCAGGGGCTGGGCGGCGCGCTGCTGCAGGTGGTGCTCGACCGCTGCGACGCCGAGCGGGTGCCCGCCTACCTCGAGGCCACCTGCGAGCGCAGCGTCCCGCTCTACCGGCGGCACGGGTTCGTCGGGCACGGCACCGTGGAGCCGGCCGGCGGCTGTCCGCCCCTGTACCCCATGTGGCGCGACCCGCGCTGAGCGCATCAGGTCCCGCCGGAACGAGGAGGGATCCGACGCGGCGCCCGGACCGGCCCACCGGGCCGCGCCGGGGAGCACACTGACCCGCCCGTGACCCCGTCCGTACGGGAGGCGGCCGCCGATGCCCGCACCCCGACCTCCGCGCGGCCGCCGCCGCCGGCGTCGGACCGCCGCCGTGCTGGCGCTCACCGCCGCCGCCTGGGTGGCGGTGCTCGGCCTGGCGGCGGCGGTGGACGACTTCCCCCGCGGCCTGCTGCTGGCCGGGTGCGGTGCGCTCGTCGCCGCGGGCGCGTGGGAGGGGGTCCTCCGCCGCGGCTGGGGACGGGTCGCCGGCCTCGCCGTCGCGGGTGCGGCCCTGGGCGGCGGCGTCCTCCTGCTGATGGACGAGGGCTACTCGCGCACCCTCCTCCTGCTCGGGCTCGGCGCCGCGGTCTGGCACGCGGCGGCCCGCTCGGCCTTCCGGCCCGAGGTCGAGCTCGCTCCCGCCACCCCGCCCCGGCGGCCGGTCGTGGTGGTGAACCCGCGGTCGGGGGACGGCCGGGCGGCGCGGACCGGGCTGGCCGCGGCGGCCCGTGACCGGGGCATCGCCGTGCTGGAACTGCAGCCGGGACAGGACCTCGCCGCGCTCGTGCGGAGCGCGGTGGACGCCGGGGCCGACGCCGTCGGCATGGCCGGCGGGGACGGCTCGCAGGCCGTGGTGGCCGCCGTCGCCGCTGACGCGGGCCTGCCCTACGCCTGCATCCCCGCGGGGACGCGCAACCACTTCGCCCTCGACCTCGGCGTGGACCGGTCCGACGTGGTGGGGGCGCTCGACGCCCTCGTCGGCGGCGGGGAGCGGGTCGTCGACCTCGCCGAGGTCAACGGCCGCGTCTTCGTCAACAACGTCTCGCTGGGCGTGTACGCCGAGGCCGTCCAGCACCACCGGTACCGCGCGGCGAAGGTGCGGACCCTGCTGGGCACGGTGCCGCGCTCCCTGGCGGCCGGGGGCGGGTCGCGGGACCTGACGTGGACCACCCCGGGCGGCCGCCGGCTGCGCGGTGCGGCGGTGATCCTGGTGGGCAACAACCAGTACCGGCTGGGCGGGGCCGCGGGTGCGGGCACCCGGCCGGCCGTCGACCAGGGTCTGCTGGGCGTCACGGTGGTCGATCCGCCCGACGGGCGGACGCAGCCCCGGCGACGTCCCGTGCGCCAGTGGACGACCCCGGAGTTCCGCGTCGAGGCGCCGCAGCCCGTGCCGGTGGGCATCGACGGCGAGGCCGCCGTCCTGGAGGCGCCGGTCGTCTTCCGGGTGCGGCCGGCTGCCCTGCGGGTGCGGATCGCCGCCCACCACCCCGGCGCCTCGCCGTCGGCGATCGAGCCGGTGGGCGCGCTGGCCGCCCTCCGGGCCCTCGTGCGCATCGCCGCCGGAGGTGACCCCCGGCAGCTCCCGCCGCGCGTGCCTCCGGCCGTGCGCCAGCCCGGGCAGCCGGCCCGCTGACCGGCGTCCGGGCGCCTACCCGGTGCCCTCCTCGGCGATGAGCTCGGCGACCTCCTCGGGCCGCTCGGAGCAGTCGTCGTCGGTGTCCGGCTGGTCCTGGGCGAGGCCGGTGATCCCGGCGTCCTCGACGGGCTGGAAGCCCTGCTGCTCGATGTGGCGGGGCACCCGGTTCTGCGCGTTGATCACGTGCGAGCGCGACAGCCACCCGAGGCCGTCGTCGACGTCGAAGTCGAGGCCGCCGCCGGGCGCCCGCTGCACGTGCCCCGGGGACGGCAGCAGCCCGACCAGCTGCACGGCCTCGTCGACCGACAGCGTGGACGGCGGGGTGTCGAAGTAGTACCAGCTGGCCGCGCAGATGCCGTAGACGCGCGGACCGAGCTGGGCGTTGTCGACGTAGAGCTCGAGCATCCGCCGGTCGTCGAGGACCACCGCCAGCTCCGCGGCCAGGCCGGCCTCGACGGCCTTGCGCCAGATGCTCATGCTCTGGTTGAGGAAGAGGTTCTTGGCCACCTGCTGGGGGATCGTCGACCCGGACGGGTCCTCCTCGCCGCGCAGGCGGGCCTCGGCGCGCCCGGACAGCTCGTCCCACGTGAAGGCGCCGCTGCGGTAGGGCAGCGCCTGGTCCTCGTGCGCGATGACGGCGGCGAGGAAGTAGCGGGACACGTGCTCGACCGGCACCGACTGCTGCACCGCGCCCTGCTCGTTGGCCAGCATGAACGCCGTCGTCGGCGGGTCGACCCAGCGCAGCGAGACCAGGACGAGCGCCTGCAGCACGAACGCGGCGAGCAGGACGCGGACGGCGCGGCGGCGCAGCCGGCGGCCCCGCCCGCGCCCCGGCTCCTCCGGGCGCGGGACCTCGTCCTCGCGCCGTCGCGGGTCCGGACGGCGGAACCGGCCCGGGGACGCCGGTCCCGGGCCGGCGGGCTCCGCCGGCGGCGCCGGTCGCCACCGCGGGGGCGGTGCGGCCCACGGGTCGGGCGGCGGTGGGCCCGCCGCGGGGTCGCCGTACGGCGGGAACCGGTCGGCGTCGGCCGCCGGTCGCGCCAGGGGCCGGGTGGGCACCCGGTCGGTCCCCCGCCGACCGGGCGGCGGGTCGTCGGGCGGGCGGCGCCGCCGCGGCGCGAAGGGCATGCGGTGCGTCCTCCCGTGACCTCCTGACCGGACCCCCAGGCTACCGGCGGATCACCGGCGGGCCGGTCACCCGGGACGTCCGGCCGCGTCCGGGTGCGTTGCCGCCCCGCCGGCCCGGGCGTACGTTGCGCCGCACCCCGGGCCCCGCACCACCCGGGGAGGGGGAGGGCAGCGGTGGACGCGTTCGACACCGACGTCCTCGTCGTCGGGGCGGGACCGACGGGCCTGACGCTGGCGTGCGAGCTGCGGCGGCGGGGCGTCGACTGCCGCGTCGTCGAGCGGGCGGCAGGGTTCCACCACCGGTCCCGCGGCAAGGGCCTGCAGCCCCGCAGCCTCGAGGTCCTCGACGACCTCGGGGTCGTCGACGCCGCGCTGGCGCGGGGACGGCGGGGCAGCCACCTGCGCCTCTACGTCGGGAGCCGGCTGACCGCCGAGGTGCGGGTGCCCGCCCGTCCCCCCGCCCCGGGCGTGCCCCACCCCGACCTGCTGGTCATCCCGCAGTGGGCCACCGAGGAGGTGCTCCGCGAGCGGCTGCGGTCCCTCGGCGGCGCGGTGGAGCTCGGGCGCGACCTGACCGCGCTCGAGCAGGACGGCGACGGCGTCACCGCGACGGTGACCGCCGTCGACGGCGCGGCGGCCACCCAGCGCGTCCGGGCGCGGTTCGTGGTCGCCTGCGACGGCGGGCACAGCGCCGTCCGGGACCTGGTGGGGCTGCGCATGGTGGGGACGGGCAGGCCCCAGCACTTCGTCCTCGGCGACGTGCGCGTCGACGGCCTCGAGCTCGGGGTGTCCTACGCCTGGTTCGACGGAGCGGACTACCTGGCCGCCGACCCGCTGTCCGGGGAGGGCGTGTGGCAGGTCCAGGCGAGTGTGCGGCCCGCCGCGGACGGCAGTCTCGAGCCGGCGTCCCTGGAGCTGCTCCAGCGGCTGTTCGACCAGCGCGGGCTGCCCGGGGTGCGGCTGCACGACGCCACCTGGCTGTCGGACTTCTCGCCCTGGGTGGCCCTGGTGCAGCGCTACCGGGTGGGCCGGGTGCTCCTCGCGGGGGACGCCGCGCACGTGCACAGCCCGGCCGGCGGACAGGGGATGAACACCGGCATCCAGGACGGGTACGGCCTCGGCTGGAAGCTCGCCCTGGTGCTCGCGGGCCGGGCGTCGGACCGGCTGCTCGACACCTACGAGGAGGAGCGCCTGCCGGTCGCCCGGGCGGTGCTGCGGGGCAGCGACGTCGGGCACAGCGCGGTGTTCTCCCCGTCACCGGTCGTGCGGCTGCTGCGCGAGCACGTGCTCGCCCCGCTCCTGCAGGTGGGCGCCGTGCAGCGGGCGATCCTGGACCGGGCGGCCGAGCTCGGGGTCGGCTACCGCACCTCGAGCCTGGCCCGGGAGGACCGGGCGCCCCTGCACAGGAGCCGGGACGTCGGCCTGCTCGGGTGGCTGCGGTTCCGGCGGGGTCCGCACGCCGGCGACCGGGCACCCGACGCCCGCGGCCGCGGGGCCGACGGGCGGCCGCTGCGGCTGTTCGACCACTTCCGGGGACCCCACTGGTCGCTGCTGCTGTTCCCCGGGACGTCCGCGGACCGGGCGGAGTGCACCCGGCTGGCCGGTGTCGCGCGGCGGGTGGCGGCGGCGCTGGACGGCGAGGTGCGGCCCTGCCTCGTGCTGCCCCCCGGGACGCCGCCCGCGGACCCGGGGGTGGTGTCCTGCCACGACGTCGACGGCGAGGCGCACCGCCTCTACGGGGCCCGGGCCGGGGCGCTGTACCTGGTGCGGCCGGACGGCTACGTCGGTCACCGTGCGCAGCCGGCCGGTGAGCGGGGTGTCCTCGAGTACCTGGCCGCCGTGTACGACGGCGCCGCGGTGCGCGTGCCGGAACCGCGGTGAGCGCGGTCCCGCAGGAAGGCGCCGCCGGCGTGCACGCCGTCGTGGGAGCCGGCGGAGCGACGGGCCGGCGGCTGGTCGCCCTCCTGCACGCCGCCGGGCACCGCGTGCGGGCGGTCACCCGCGACGGCCGCGACGTCGGCACGCCGGGCGTGGAGACGGCGGCCGCGGACGCCGCCGACCCCGGGGGCCTGGCGGCGGCCTGCCGGGACGCCGCCACCGTCTACCACTGCGTCATGCCGGTGCTCGCCCGCTGGACCAGCCAGTTCCCCGTGGTCACCGACGCGCTGGTCGAGGCGGCGTCCCGGGTCGGGGCACGGCTGGTCTACGCCGACGACACGTGGATGTACGGGCGGGTCGACGGCCCGATGACCGAGGACACGCCGTGGCGGCCGGTGAGCGCCAAGGGCGTGCTCCGGGCGTGGCTCGCTGAGCGGGTCCTCGCCGCGGCCGCGGCCGGGCAGCTCCGGGCCGGTGTCGTCCGCGCGGGAGAGCTCTACGGGCCCGGCGTCCGGTCGCTGGTCGGCGCCAACGTGTTCCCCCCGGCGCTGCGGGGCTGGCCCGTGCAGTGGTTCGGGGACCCCGACCTGCCGCTGACCCCCACCTTCATCGACGACTTCGCCGCGACCCTGGCCGCCGTCGGGACGCGGGACACCTCCGACGCCGGGGTCTGGCACGTGCCGCACCCCGGGGTGACCACCGGCCGGGCGCTGGCGGCCGAGGCCTGCCGTCAGGCGGGCACGAGGCTCCGGCTGGTGCGGCACGGCAGCGCGCGGGTGCGCCTGCTGGGTTCCGTCCTGCCGCTGGCCCGCGAGGGCGCCGAGATGGTGTACCAGTTCGAGCAGCCGTTCGTCGTCGACGGCACGGCGGCCGGACGGGCCTTCGGGCTGACCCCGACCCCGTACGACGAGGGCGTGCGTCGCACGCTGGCCGCCGTGCGGGGTGCGGGGTGGGGGAGGGCCGGTCAGACGGTCTCGGGCACCCGCAGGTGAGCGAGGACCAGGTCCATCTCGGCGACGTCGAGGACGTCGATGCCCATGATCCGCACCCCCTCGTCCCGGAGCATGCGCGCCTGCTCGCGCGTCTGCTCGAGGTGCTCGCGGCCGTCGTAGACGACCGTGCCGACGGCGCGCCCGTCCTCCCGGTCGATGAGGAGGCTGCAGCTGCAGAACCCGGGCATCTCCTGGATCCGCGGCAGCAGGCTGGTGCGGTACATGTCCAGCAGCTGGTCGGCCCGGCCCGGGTCGCCGCGGCTCCAGGTGACCCGCGCGCAGGCGCCGTCCCCGGTGGGGTGCTCGCGGTGCAGGACGGCGACCTCCCACTCCCGCACCTCGAGGTCGTCGTCGGCACCGAAGCTGTCGATGAGGTGCCGGCGCATCGGGTGGACGCGGTCCGCGCTGGCCTGCATCGCCTCCCGGTCGGCCCACGCCGACGTCACGATGCACCGGCCGGTCTCGTGGTCGCACATCATGGACAGGCCGGTGCAGCCGTCCATGTCCCGCATCGCCGGCCACACCTCGTCCCGCACGTAGGCGATGGCGTCGTCGAGCGAGCCGGGGTTGCCGCGGATGGTGGTGGATCGGGCGTACACGTCGCCCTCCTCTCGGACCGGCGGCGACGCCCCTGCGGCGACGCCGCGCGGTCGAGGGTCCTCCCGTGCCGGACGGCGGACAACGGGT
Source organism: Geodermatophilus tzadiensis (assembly GCF_003002915.1). Lineage (GTDB taxonomy): Bacteria > Actinomycetota > Actinomycetes > Mycobacteriales > Geodermatophilaceae > Geodermatophilus > Geodermatophilus tzadiensis. The sequence goes on from NZ_PVTG01000004.1 coordinate 268,487, forward strand.
CCCCGCGCGGGCCGCCGTCGGCGCACGCCTCCCCGGGCGGCCTAGGCTGCGCCGGTGCGTCCCCTCCGTGCCCGCCGGCCGGAGGAGAGGAGTGCGGCGGGGCCGCGGGTCCTCATCCCGCTCCTGGTGCTGGCCGCCGCCGTCGCGCAGGGCTTCGGGCGCTTCGGCTACGCGCTGCTGCTGCCCGCGGTCGACGCCGACCTGGTGCACTCCTACGCCGTCGCCGGGCTGATCGGCACGCTGAACCTCACCGCCTACCTGGTCGGGACCCTGGTGGTCAGCCTCACCGCCGAGCGCCTGGCGCCGGCGACCTCCGTGCGGGTGGGCCTGCTGCTCACCACGGCCGGGCTGACGGTCCTCGCGCTGGCGCCCGCGGTGCCGGTGCTGGTGGCGGGCATGGTGCTGGCCGGCTTCGGCGGCGCCCTGATCTGGGTGCCGGCCCCGGGCATCGCCGGGGCGGCCGTGCCCGTCTCCCGCCGCGGCCTGGCCATCGGGATCACCGGCAGCGGCGTGGGGGTGGGCGTGGTGGCGAGCAGCGCCCTGACCGCGCTGGTCCACGCCGTCGCCGGCCCCGGCGCGTGGCGCCCGGTGTGGGCCGTCGAGGCGGTGCTGGCCGCCGTGGTCGCGCTCGCGGCGCTGCGGTGGCTGCGGCCGCCGGTCACCCCGGTCGCGGGGCGGGTCCGCGTCTCGGCGCTGCGCGCGGTGCCCGGCTGGGTCGGCTCGATGCTGTCCTACGGCGGGTACGGCCTGGCGATCGCCGTCTACATGACCTTCCTGGTCGCCGCCTACCAGGACGACGCCGGGTTCGGGTCCGGTCACGCCTCCGCGGTCTTCGCCCTCGTCGGTGTGTGCATCACCGCCGGCGGTGTGCTGGTGGGCCGGTGGTCGGACAGCGTGGGGCGGCGGGCGGCCATGACCTGGACCTACGTCGGGATGACGGGCGCGATCCTGCTCGTGCCGGTGGGGGCCGAGCCCTGGGCGGTGCTGTCCGCGGTGGTCTTCGGCCTGGCGCTGTCCGGGGCCCCGGCCGTGCTCGCCGCCCACCTCTCCGACACCCTCGACCCCCGCCGGTTCGCCGCGGCCTTCGGCGCGGTCACCCTCGTCTTCGGGCTGGCCCAGCTGGTGGGCCCGCAGCTGGGCGGCTGGATCGCCGACCGGACCGGCAGCTTCACGATGGCGTTCCTGGTCGCCGCCGGTGCGTCGCTCGCGGCCGCGGTCGCGTCGGCCACCCTGCCGCGGCGCGGCGCCGCGCGCGCCCCCGCCCCGAAGGCGTCCTGACCCGAGCGGACCCGGGATCAGCCGGCGGTGAGGGTGTCCCAGGGGCGTCCCGTCCAGGGCTCCCGGCTCCAGCTCAGCCGGAGCCGGCCGGGGGCGGCCTCGACCAGCTGGCCGAAGACGGTCGCGAACACCCGGCCGTCCTCCGCGTGCCGCACCACGAGGGCGCCCGGGTCGTCCCGCGGCGGCTCGGCCCGCACCAGGCGGCGCCACCCCTCGGGCGGGTCGGCCGCCCGGAAGGCCTCCAGGTACCGCTCGGTCTTGCGGTCCTCGGGGCCTCCGGAGGTCACCATCACGGTGCCCTCGGGGTGCACGGTCTCCCGCAGCCGCTCGCCGTCGGAGTCCCAGGTGACGAGACGGTCGGGCGTCGCCAGCACGAGCAGGAAGCTCGCCATCCCCGCGACGTCGACGTGGTCGCGCCAGCCCGTGCCGTGGGTGACGGCCAGCAGCGGCAGCACCCCCCGGCTCGCCGCCCCGGGGTCGGCCGCCGGCTTCTGCGGCCGGTTGAGCACCAGCGCGGTCGCCCCGGTGCCGACCCGGGTGGCGCACCAGGTGCCCCCGGCGAGGCGGTCCCGGCCCGCGACCACGTCGGGGCGGTCGGGCCACCAGCGACCGGGGTCGTCGAAGGGGCGGGTGGTCAGCTCGTCGCGCAGGGCGAGGAGCCGGACGGGCCGGCCCGGCGACCAGCGGACGACGACGGTGCACACACCGGCATCCTCCCGCGACGCGCGGGGCGACCCGCACCGCCGGTCGGACGGGCTCGGCGGGAATGCGGCACCCTGTAGGGCGTTGACACACCGAGGTGCCGAGCGCGCCGGCGGCGTCGAGTCCTGGGCTCCGCGGGCCGGCCGATCGCCCGGGCACCGGGTACGCCCCGCGGGACGACCGTCGTCCCGCCGCCGGGCCGTGCCGGCACGCCGCCGCGGCGACCGCGCGCGGCACGCAGAGGAGGAGTTCGTGGCTCGACCAGGCCGGCGCCAGACGGGCGCTCGCCGCACCACCCCGCGGCGGGACCGGCGGGGGCGCCCCGACGGCGACCTCGTCGCGGCCCTCGCCCGGGCCGCCCGCGAGGTCGAGGCGGCCGCCCAGCGCGGCCGCGTCACGCCGTCGGTGCGCACCCGGTTCCAGGCCGTCGCCCTGCTGCTGCGGGAGGAGCGCGCCCGCGTGCAGGCGGCGGCCGACGGCTCCCGCGCCGAGCAGCTCAAGCGCCTGGACGGCGTCGCGACGATCCTCGCGACGACCGCCGTCCGGGACGCCGGGCTGCTCGCGCTGCTCGGCGACGACGCCGTCGTCTCCGACGCCGCCCGCTCGCTGCGGCGGGAGATGCTGCGTGACCTCGGCGTCGAGCCGGCGCCCGAGGAGGCCGCGCCGGTGCAGCCCGAGGCCGTGCCCGCCGGCCCCGACCGGCGGGTCGTGCCGCAGTCGGTGGTCTCCCGGCAGCTGGCCAACCCCTTCCTCGCCCCCGACTTCTCCGCGCTCCCGCAGCGGCCGGCCCGTCCGCGCCGGCTGGCCGGCTGGGAGCTGCTCGGCCCGCTGCTGACCTCGTTCGAGCGCGCCGGGAGCGGGGCCCCGGCGTGCATGGCGCTCCCGGCGCCGACCGACCGGTTCACCCCGGCGGGCTCCGAGCTGATGCCGCACCAGGGGCAGGTCGTCGCCGCGGCCGCGGCCGGCCACCGGACCTTCCTGCTCGCCGACGAGCCGGGCCTGGGCAAGACGGCGCAGGCGCTGCTCGCCGCGGAGGCGGCGGGCGCCCACCCGCTGCTCGTCGTCGTGCCGAACGTCGTCAAGACCAACTGGGCGCGGGAGGCGGCCCGCTGGACGCCGCACCGCCGGGCCACCGTGGTGCAGGGCGACGGCGAGACGGTCGACGGCTTCGCCGACGTCGTCGTCGTCAACTACGAGGTGCTCGACCGGCACGTGGGCTGGCTCGGCGACTTCGGGTTCCGCGGGATCGTGGTGGACGAGGCCCACTTCATCAAGAACAAGGGCTCGCAGCGCTCCCGGCACGTCCTCGAGCTGTCCGCGCGGCTGCGGTCGCTCGGCCGGCGGCCGCTGCTCATGGCGCTGACCGGCACCCCGCTGATCAACGACGTCGAGGACTTCCGGGCCATCTGGCAGTTCCTCGGCTGGACCGACGACGACGCGCCCCTCGGCGAGCTGCTGGACGCTCTGGAGGACACCGGCCTCACGCCCGCCGACCGGGGCTTCTCCGCCGCGGCGCGGCAGTGCGTGATCGACCTCGGCATCGTGCGCCGCCGCAAGGCCGACGTCGCCGCCGACATCCCGGCCCGCCGCATCGCCGACCTCCCCGTCGAGCTCGACGGGCCGGTCGGGCGGTCGATCCGCGCGGCCGAGCGGGACCTCGTGCGCCGGATGGTCGCCCAGTACGAGACGGCGCTGGCGGCCCGGTCGTCCGGCACCGCCACCGAGGTCGAGGGGATCGACGCCGAGCTGGTGCGCCGGGTGGCCCGCTCGGAGCTGAAGGACGCGGCCGCCTCGACCGGCGAGAACGTGTTCGCCACCATGCGGCGCATCGGCCGGGCGAAGGCCGGGCTGGCCGCGGACTACGCCGCGCAGCTGGCGCGCAGCGCCGGCAAGGTCGTCTTCTTCGCCAAGCACGTCGACGTGATGGACGCCGCCGAGGAGGCCCTCGCCCGGCAGGGCGTGCGTTTCTCCTCGATCCGCGGCGACCAGACACCCAAGGTGCGGCAGGCCAACGTCGACGCGTTCACCTCCGACCCGGACGTGGCCGTCGCGGTGTGCTCGCTGACCGCGGCCGGCGTCGGCCTCAACCTGCAGGTCGCCTCCAACGTGGTGCTGGCCGAGCTGTCCTGGACCGACGCCGAGCAGACCCAGGCCATCGACCGCAGCCACCGCATCGGGCAGACCGAGCCGGTCACCGCGTGGCGGATCATCGCCGCGCAGACGATCGACGCCCGGGTCGCCGAGCTCGTCGACAGCAAGGCCGGCCTCGCCGCCCGGGCGCTCGACGGCTCGGACGAGCCGGCCGGCGCGCCGAACGACGTGCAGGTCGAGGTGCTGGTCGCCCTGCTCACCGACGCGCTGCGGGAGGCGGCCGGGGAGATCGCGGCCGTCTGACCGGGCCGGACCGTCCTCAGCCGACGGGACGGGCCAGTGCGGTCAGCTGCCCGACCACCTCCCGCGGTGCGGGCATCGCGGCGATCTCCGCGGCGACCTCGCGGGCGGCCCGGGCAAGGCCCGGGTTGCGAACGAGCCGCTCGAGGTGGCCCGCCGTGATCTCCCGCGCCGGCACGGCCAGGCCCGCGCCGCGAGCGGCGACCAGACGGGCGTGGACGGTCCGGTCCCCGGCGCCGGGGACGACGAGCTGGGGCACCCCGGCCGCGAGCGCCGTGAGCAGGGTCCCCGCCCCGCCGTGGTGCACGATCCCGCCGGCGGCCGGGAAGACGGTCGCGAAGGGCAGCCAGTCCACCGTCGCGACGTTGGGCGGCAGGGGCGCGCGGGCGGTGCGGCGGTCCGGCCGGACCAGGACGACGTCGACGTCGGCGTCCGCCGCGGCCGCCACCACCCGGCGCATCAGCGGGTCGGGCCGGGGGTCGTCGACGGTGCTGCGGGTGACGATCACCCGCGGACGCGGGCCTGGCCGGGTGTACTTCTCGGGCGCCGGGCGGTCCCCGGTCACCGGGACGTGGCGCATCGGGCACCCCCGGCTCGCGCGGGTCACGCTGGGCGGGGCGGTGACGAGCACCTCGGCCACCGCGGGGACGCGGTCGACGCCGTGCCGCCGCAGGATCGGGCCGAGCCGCGCCAGGGCGGACTCCCGCAGCTCCCGGGCGTCGAACAGGGCCATGTCGACCAGGACGACGGGCACCCCCCTGCGCGCGGCCACCAGGGACCCCGCCACGGCCAGCGGCTCGTGCACGACGAGGTCGGGTCGCCACTCGTCGGCCAGCACCACGAGCCGGTCGGCCATCCGGTCGGCCACCGGGGCGAACAGGTGCCCGACCAGGACGGTGCCCGGGTCGCCCCGCGCGGAGCGGACGGCCAGCACCGGGTGCCGGAGGGCCGTGGGCAGGAACACCCGGCGGACGTCGAAGCCGGGGGCGACGTCGCGCACGTCCAGGCCGGCCGCGCGGACGGGCGCGACGGCGTCCGCGGCGGTGGCGACGACCACGTCGTGGCCCGCGTCGCGCAGTGCGCCGGCCAGCGGGACCAGCGGCAGCACGTGACCGACCATCGGCGAGGCGACGAGCAGCACCCGCATGCCGGGAGGGTGGCGCGGGCTGTGCCGGACCGGAACCCCCGCCGTCGCCGTCCTCCTCAGCCGACGACCCAGGTGTCCTTGCCGCCGCCGCCCTGCGAGGCGTTGACCACCAGCTCGCCCTCGGTCAGCGACACCCGGGTGAAGCCGCCGGGCAGCACGATCGTCTCCTCGTCGGTGCAGAAGGCGTACGGCCGGTAGTCCACGTGCCGCGGCACGAGCGCGCCGTCGACGACCGTGGGGTGGGTGGACAGCGCCACGGGCTCCTGGGCGATCCACTCCCCGGGCTCGGCCAGGACGGCGGCGCGGGCGCGCTCGAGCCGGTCGGCGTCGGCCCGCGGGCCGATGAGCACCCCGTGGCCGCCCGAGCCCGACCGCGGCTTGAGCACCAGCTCGGGCAGCCGGTCGAGCGCGGCCCGGCACTGCGCGGGGTCGCCGAGGTCGTAGGCGGGCTGCGAGCGCAGCTGGGGCTCCTCGCCGAGGAAGAAGCGGACCAGGTCCTCGACGTAGGGGAAGGTGCGCTTGTCGTCGGCGACGCCGGTGCCGAACGCGTTGACCACGGTCACCGTGCCGGCCCGGAGCGGCCCGAGCAGCAGCTCGCCCAGCTCGTTCGGCGCGCCGTCGTCGTCGGTCAGCCGCTCCTCGCTGGTGCGCCGCCAGAGCAGGTCCACCCGGCGCCCGTCGGGCAGCAGCAGGTCCGTGCCGCGGGCGGTCAGCTCCGCGGGCAGCACGACCGGCGCGCCGACCATCTCCCCGAACCGGTCGATCTCCCAGGTCACCGCGCTGCGCGGCCCGTCGCCGAGCACGGCCACGACCGGGTCGGCGACGTCGGTGGCGGCGGCCAGCATCCGCCGCATCGCGTCCCGGGCGGCCTCCCGCACCGGCGCCGGACCCGGCTGCACGCCCAGGCGCGGCGCCACCAGGTCCCGCGCGGCCAGGGCGTAGGCCAGCAGCGACGGCGTCCGCACGTTGTCCTCCAGGACGACGAGCCGCCCGTCGGCGCCGCGGACGACGTCAGGCCCGGCCATGCCGATCCAGCGGCGCGGCGCCGGCAGCCCGGGGGCGAGGTACCGGTTGGTGTCGAGCACCGCGGCCGGGACGACGCCGGCGCGGACGGCCTCGCGCGGCCCGTGCGCGTCGGCGACGAAGGCCTCCAGCGCCCGCAGCCGCTGGGTCAGGCCGGTGGCCAGCGACTCCCACTCCGGCCGCGCCAGCACCCGCGGCACCGGGTCGACGGTGAACAGGTGGTCCTCCCCGGCGGGCCCGTGCCGCAGGTCCAGCTCGGCGGCCGCGCGGGCCACGTCCGCGGCCAGCGCACCCGGGCCGTACGCGCGGACGGCGGCCAGCGCGGCCGCGGCGTGCGGCCGGTCGCCGCCGTCGGGCAGCAGCGCCTCGTCGAGGCTCGGTGTACGGCCGTCCCCGGGGTTCACGCGGCGGCTCGCCGCTGGGCAGCGCGCCGGGCGACGTCGAGGGCGGCGCGGGCCACCCACCGCCCCTGCTGCGGGTCGGTGACGTCGAAGCCGAAGGGCGCGTTGGCCTCCAGCGCGAGCAGCCGGCCGCCGGGCTCGACGAGCACGTCGACGCCCATCAGCCCGCCGCCGAGCGTGGCGACCATGCGCTGGGCCAGCTGCGCCATCTCCGGCGGCGCCTCGTAGACCCGCGGGTAGACCGTCCCGTGGGTCACCAGCGCCCCCTCCTCGCGGGACTTCTCGTAGACCAGGGAGGTGGTCGTGGGCGTGGCGAAGACCCGCGCGCACGCCGGCTCGGCGATCCACTCCTGCAGGAGGGAGGCGCCGCGCCGGTGACCGCCGGCCGCCTCGTCGGCCCGCCACGCCGCCTCGACCTGCGCGGCGGCGTCGAGGTCGCCGACCAGCTCGACGTAGCGGGCGCCGTCGCCGAGCGAGGGCTTGAGCACCATCTGCCGTCCGGGCATCGGCCACTCGCGGACCCGGGCGAGGTCCCACGCGGCGGGCTGCGGCACGCCGGCGGCGGCCCAGACCGCGTGGGTCACCAGCTTGTCGGCGGAGGCGACCAGCGAGGTGACCGGGTTGAGCAGGGGCACGCCGGCCGCCTCGAGCAGGGTGGCCAGGGCGAACGTCGGCGCGTAGGCGACCACCTCCTCGACCAGCACGTGCGCGATGGCCAGGTCGTAGCGGCCCGGTGGCGGGCCGGCGACCGGCCAGTCGTCCGGGATCCGGGCCAGCCGCTCGACGTCGGCGCCCTGCTCCTCCAGCGCCCGCACCCAGGCGGCCGCGTAGCCGGCGTCCTCGTACCAGTCCTCGTCGGTGATCACCAGCAGCACGCGCACGCGGCCTCCAGTGCCCCCGGACCCGGTTCCTCGAACCACGCGCCCGACGCAGCACGGACGCAACACGCGGAGCACCCTGCCGACACCTGCCGGCCCTAGCGTGCGCTCGCATGACGCAGGTGCTGCCGGACGGGCGCACGGCCGCGGCCCGGCGGCGGCGCTACACCGCCGAGCTGGCCGGGGTGCTGCCGCCGAGCGCGCCCTTCGCGGCGTGGCTCGCCGCCGGTGGGGACCCGGCGCCGGACTTCGCCCGGCTCCCGGCGCGCACCGGGCTGTGGTCGCCGGTGGAGGGCGTGTCCGGACCGGCGGGGTGGCCGGCCCGGCGCGCGGTGCTGCGCGCCCGCTGGCGCCGGTGGCTGACCGGGGACCTGCCGCCCGCCCCGCGCCGCACGGCCGCCCGCGTCGACCGGGCGCGCACGGCCGGCGGCGTGGCGGTCCGCGAGCTCGTCGTCGACGCGGGCCGGCCGGTGCGGGCGCGCCTGCTGCTGCCGGTGCCCCCGCCCGGCGTGCACCGTGACGTCCCCGTCTACCTGCTGCAGTCCAGCCACGGGACCTGGGCGGAGGCGGCGCTGGCCCGCGGGTGGGGCGCCTGCCTGGTGTCGGCCGCGGACGGCGACGACGACACCGAGGCCGTCGAGCGGGCGTTCCCCTCCGTGGTCGCCGGCCGGCTCGCCTGGCGGGCGTGGGCGCTGTCGCGGGTCCTCGACGCGCTGTCCGACCAGCCCGGGGTGGACGGCCGCCGGGTGCTGGTCGGCGGGCACAGCCGCAACGGCAAGACCGCGCTGCTGGCCGCCGCCTTCGACGACCGCTTCGCCGGGGTGGTGTCCAGCTCCAGCGGCGTGCTCGGCGCCATCCCCGCCCGGCTGTGCACCGACCGGCACTTCGGCGAGGGCGTGGAGCTGCTCACCCGGCACTACCCCGGCTGGTACCACCCGCGGCTGCGCTGGTTCGCCGGTCGGGAGCACCGGCTGCCCACCGACGCCCACGAGCTGCTCGCGCTCGCCGCGCCCCGGCCGGTGCTGGTCTCGGTGGCGGTCGAGGACCCGGTCGAGCGCGTCCCGGCCGCCCGCGCCGCGGTCGAGGCCGCGCGCGAGGCGTTCACCCTGCTCGGCCGCCGCGACGCCCTCGAGCTGGCGCTGCGCCCCGGCGGTCACCGGGCCGACGACTCCGCGGTGGCCGCCCAGCTGGACTGGGCGCAGTCGGTGCTCGGCGGCCCGCCCCGCCGCCGCGGGCAGGCGCCGGGAGCGCCGTCCCCGGTGCGGTGGCCGGCCGACCGGATCCGCCCGGGGGAGCGGCCGGTCCGCGGCGCGGAGCTGCGCGCCGCCGTCCGCGCCGCCCTGGGTCCCGCCGTCGAGGGCCCGGCGGCGACGGGGGAGGGGCTGCGGACACCGGACGGCGTCGCGGTGACCCTGCTGCCCCCGCCGGGCGGGGGGAGCGGCCGCGGACTGGTGCTCTGGCTCGGCCCGCCGTGCGCGGCCACCGGGTGGCGGGCGGGGTACGAGCAGGCCGAGCCGCTGCCCGCGCTGCTGGCCGCGGACGGCTGGACGGTCGCCTGCCACGACCCGGTCGGCAGCGGCTCCCGGCACGGTGAGCACCTCGGGTCGGGGTCCTCGCCGCTGGCCCGGATGACCGCCGACGCGGCCGCGGTGGCCGCCGTCGCGACCGCGGCCAGCGGGCACGACCGGGCGTGGGTCGCCGCCTACGGCACCGGGGCGCTGGTCGCGCTGCACCTGGCCGCGCTGGGGGACGCGCCGCTCGCCGGGGCGGTCCTCGCCGCCCCCAGCTGCGGGGAGCCGCTGCTGCGGGCCCGGCCGGCGTACACGCTGGCCGACCTGCTCGCCACGCTGGCCGACCGGCCCGCGGTGGTGCTGGACCCGGCCTGGGACCCCGAGGCGCCGGCCGGCGCGGTCGCGGCCGCCTGCCGGGCCGCCGGCGTGCCACGGGTGCCGCTGGCCGACTGGCACCGGCTCTCGGGCGCCACCCGCGCGGCGATGGTCGCCTGGCTGGACGCGCACGGTCCCCGCGGCACCGGGTGACGGCGAGGGGCAGGTGGCCGCAGACTCGGGGGAGCGCCCGTCCCCTCCCCGAGCCCGAGGAGCGTCATGACCACCTCGATCGAGCAGCCGCCCGCCGGCGCGCCGGACGCGACGGCGGCCCGGGCCGCGGACCACCTGTGGATGCACTTCGCCCGCCAGGGCCGCCACCCGGAGACGCCCGTCCCCGTGGTCACCCGCGGTGAGGGCGCCTACCTGTGGGACAACCGGGGCCGCCGGGTCCTCGACGGCCTGTCCGGGCTGTTCGTCGTCCAGGTCGGGCACGGGCGCCGGGAGCTGGCCGAGGCGGCGGCGGAGCAGGCCGCCCGGCTGGCCTACTTCCCGGTGTGGGGCTACACCACCCCGGTGCAGGCGGAGCTGGCCGAGCGGGTGGCCGACCTCGCGCCGGGGGACCTCAACCGCGTCTTCTTCACCACCGGCGGCGGAGAGGCGGTGGAGTCGGCGTGGAAGGCGGCGAAGCAGTACTTCAAGCTGATCGGCAAGCCACAGAAGCACAAGGTGATCAGCCGGGCGGTGGCCTACCACGGCACGCCGCACGGCGCGCTGGCGATCACCGGGCTGCCCGCCATGAAGAGGGACTTCGAGCCGCTGGCGCCCGGCGGGTTCCGGGTGCCCAACACCAACCTCTACCGCCACCCGGAGTTCGCCGACGACCCGAAGGCCTTCGGCCGCTGGGCCGCCGACCGGATCGAGGAGGCCATCCTCTTCGAGGGCGCCGACACCGTCGCGGCGGTGTTCCTCGAGCCGGTGCAGAACTCCGGCGGCTGCCTCACCCCGCCGCCGGGCTACTTCGACCGGGTCCGCGAGATCTGCGACCAGCACGACGTCCTGCTCGTCTCCGACGAGGTCATCTGCGCCTTCGGCCGGCACGGGACGACGTTCGCCTGCGAGAAGTTCGGCTACACGCCCGACCTGATCACCTGCGCCAAGGGCATGAGCTCCGGCTACGGCCCGATCGGCGCGATGATCGCCTCGGAGAAGGTCGTCGAGCCGTTCCTGCGCCCCGGCGTGGCCTTCCCGCACGGCTACACCTTCGGCGGCCACCCGGTCTCGGCCGCGGTGTCGCTGGCCAACCTCGACCTCATGGAGCGCGAGGGGCTCAACCAGCGCGTGCTCGACCACGAGGACGCCCTGGGCGCGACGCTGCGCCGGCTGCTGGACCTGCCGATCGTCGGCGACGTCCGCGGCGACGGCTACTTCTGGGCCGTCGAGCTGGTCAAGGACAAGGCCACCCGGGAGACGTTCGACGCCGCCGAGCGCGACCGGCTCGTCCGCGGCTTCCTGCCCGGCGCGCTGTTCGACAACGGCCTGTACTGCCGGCCCGACGACCGCGGCGACGTCGTCGTCCAGGTCGCGCCGCCGCTGATCTGCGGCCAGGCGGAGTTCGACGAGATGGAGCAGGTCCTGCGGCACACCCTCACCGAGGCCCAGCAGCTGCTCTGACGCCGGTCCCTCGCCCTGCGGGTGCGGTGGTCTGCTTGGCTGTCGCCGTTGCTGCCCCCACGCCCGAGGGACGTCGATGTCGATCCTGTCCACGCTGGCCGAGGCCCTGACCAGCGGCCGCGTCGAGGTCGTCGACCTCACCGCGCCGCTGTCGGCCGACACGCCGGTCATCGCGCTGCCGCCGCAGTTCGCCCAGACCGCGCGGTTCGAGCTCGAGGAGCTCAGCCGCTACGACGACCGCGGCCCGGCCTGGTACTGGAACAACTTCCGCACCGGTGAGCACACGGGCACGCACTTCGACGCGCCCAACCACTGGGTCACCGGCCGGGACGGCGACGACGTGGCGTCGGTGCCGGCGCGGCGGCTGCTCGCCCCGGCCGCGGTGCTGGACTTCTCCGCGCAGGCCGCCGCCGATCCCGACTTCCTGCTGGAGGTCGAGCACGTCCGGCAGTGGGAGGAGCAGCACGGCCCGCTGCCCGACGGCGGGTGGCTGCTCTACCGCACCGGATGGGACGCCCGCTCGGCCTCGCAGCAGGACTTCCTCAACGCCGACGACACCGGGCCGCACACCCCCGGCGTTGCCCCGGCGTGCGCCCGGTGGATCGCCGAGGAGTCGCCGGTGCTGGGCCTGGGCGTGGAGACGGTGGGCACCGACGCCGGCACCGCGCACTCCTTCGACCCGCCGTTCCCGTGCCACGCCGCCCTCATGGGCAGCGGGAAGTACGGCCTCACCCAGCTGCAGAACCTCGCCGCGCTCCCGCCGACCGGGGCCCTGGTGCTCGCCGCCCCCCTGCCGATCGTGTCCGGCTCCGGGTCCCCGGCGCGGGTGCTCGCGCTCGTCGAGCGCGGATGAGCGCGGCCGGCGGCACCGTCGCGCAGGCGGTCGGCGCCGCGCTCGTCCGCTGCGGGGTCGGTGCCGTCTTCGGCGTGGTGGGCTCCGGCAACTTCGCGGTGACCAACGCGATGGTCGCCGCGGGGGCGCGGTTCGTCGCCGCCCGGCACGAGGGCGGCGCCGCCACCATGGCCGACGCGTACGCCCGCACGAGCGGGGGCGTGGCCGCGGTCAGCCTGCACCAGGGCTGCGGGCTCACCAACTCCCTGACCGGGGTCACCGAGGCGGCCAAGAGCCGCACGCCGCTGGTGGTCGTGACGGCGGAGGCGACGTCGCCGCGGTCGAACTTCGCCGTCGACCAGTGGGCGCTGGCCGAGGCGGTCGGGGCGGTGCCGGTGCGGGTCACCGCGGCGGACGACGCCGTCGCGCAGGCCGCGGCCGCCGTCGCCACCGCCCGCGACGACCGGCGGGTCGTCGTCCTGAACCTGCCGCTCGACGTGCAGGCCCTCCCGGCGTCCCCCGGGGAGCCGCCGGTGGCGGGCACCCCCTCGCCGGTGCCGCCCGACCCGGCCGCGGTGCAGCGGCTGACCGATGCGCTGCGGGCCGCGCGCCGGCCGGTGTTCGTGGCCGGCCGCGGGTCGCGGGGACCCGGGTCCCGCGCGGCGCTGGAGGAGCTGGCCGACCGCTGCGGTGCGCTGCTGGCCACGTCGGCGGTCGCCCGGGGCCTGTTCCGCGGCAGCGCGTGGGACCTCGACGTGTCCGGGGGCTTCGCCACGCCGCTGGCCGCGGAGCTCGTCTCCGCCGCCGACCTGGTCGTCGGCTGGGGCTGCGCCCTCAACACGTGGACCACGCGGCACGGGCGGCTGATCGCCGACGACGCCGTCGTCGTCCAGGTGGACCTCGAGGCCGACGCGATCGGCGCGCACCGCGACGTCGCCCTCGGCGTCGTCGGCGACGTGCGGGCGGTCGCCGCGGCGGTGACGGCGCAGCTCGGCGAGCCGGCCACGGGGTACCGGACGCCGGAGGTGCGGGAGCGGATCGCCCGGCGCGGCCGGTGGCGCCACGAGCCGTTCGAGGAGGCCGGGGAGGCGGGGCACGTCGACCCGCGGACGCTGACCATCGGCCTGGACGACCTGCTGCCGGCCGAGCGCGTGGTCGCCGTCGACTCCGGCAACTTCATGGGCTACCCGAGCGTGTTCCTCGACGTCCCCGACGAGTCCGGCTTCTGCTTCACCCAGGCGTTCCAGTCGGTGGGGCTGGGCCTGGCGACCGCGATCGGCGCGGCGCTGGCCCGCCCGGACCGGCTGCCGGTCGCCGCGCTCGGCGACGGCGGCGCGCTCATGGGCGCCGCCGAGCTGGAGACGGTCGTCCGGCTGGGCCTGCCCATGGTGGTCGTCGTCTACGACGACGCGGCCTACGGCGCCGAGGTGCACCACTTCGGCCCGCACGGGGACGTGCTGGACACGGTGCGCTTCCCCGAGACGGACTTCGCCGCGATCGCGCGCGGGTACGGCTTCGACGCCGTCACGGTGCGCGGCGTAGAGGACCTCGCCGGCGTGGCGGCCTGGGTCGCCGGCCCGCGGAGCGCGCCGCTGCTCGTCGACGCCAAGGTGGCGCGCGAGCGGCCGTCGTGGTGGCTGGAGGAGGCCTTCCGCGGTCACTGAGCCCGCGCGGTGCTCAGCTGCCGATGTGCGTCCGCACCGTGTAGAGCTCCGGGAAGAAGGTGAGGTCCAGCGCCCGGCGGAGGAAGCCGACGCCCGAGCTCCCGCCGGTGCCGGGCTTGAAGCCGATGGTCCGCTGCACGGTGCGCAGGTGGCGGAAGCGCCACAGCTGGACGGCGTCCTCGAGGTCGACGAGGTCCTCGCAGGTCGCGTACTCCGCCCAGTGGGTCGTGGTGTCCTCGTAGATCGCCTTGTACACGGGGACCAGCGCCGGCTCCTCCACCCAGGCCCGGCGCACGTCGCGGTGCAGGACGTGCTCCGGGACGGGGTGGCCGGCCCGGGCCAGGTGGCGCAGGAAGGCGTCGTAGACCGTCGGCGCCGCGAGCTCGGCGGCGAGCAGGTCGTGCGCGTGCGGCCGCGCCTCGAACACCTTCAGCACGCGCTCGTTCTTGTTGCCGAGGACGAACTCGACGGCGCGGTACTGGTGGGACTGGAACCCCGACGCGTTGCCCAGGACGCCGCGGAACTCGGTGTACTCGCTGGGGGTCAGGGTCGCCAGCACCGACCACTGGTCGGTGATCGTGTGGAAGACGTGCTTGACCCGGGCCAGGCCCTTGCGGGCGCGGCGGACGTCGTCGGCCTCCAGGTACGCGCGGACGGCGCGCAGCTCGTGCAGCGCGAGCTTCAGCCACAGCTCGGTGGTCTGGTGCTGGATGATGAACAGCGGCTCGTCGTGGTGGTCGCTGATCGGGTGCTGCGCCGACAGGAGCACGTCGAGGTCGAGGTAGCTGCCGTAGTCCATCCGGTCGCGGAAGTCCGTCGCCATCCCCTCCTCGATGGCGCGGACGCCGTCCTCGATCGCCATGGCGCCTCCCTCTCCTCGTGCCGGCCGCCATCCTCGTCCGGTGCCGCCGTGCGCGGGGAGCACCCGATCGGGGCCGCGGTGTGTGACAGTCCCCCGCTGCGACCGGAGGAGGAGACGTGCGGGCACGGACGGTGTGGGGTGTCGTGTGGATCGTGGTGGGGCTGGCGGTGTCGCTCGGCGGGATGGTGCTGGCCGTCGTCGACCCCGGTCGCGCCGTGCTCGGCGGCATCGGCTTCGGGGTCGGGATCCTGCCGTTCGTGATCGGCCTGTTCCTGGTCCGGCACGCGCTGCCCGAGGCCGGGGACGGCGGGGGGCGGCCGTGGGACACCTCGGGCAGCCTCTGGGACCTCTTCAGGTAGCCCCCCGTCCGGCCTGTGCCGCCTCGCGTGGTGCGGTCAGCGGCGCGGACCTCGCGTGCTCGGGGAGGACCCCGAGGCCGATGACGCGCGCCGGGATCCCCTGCAGGACCGGCCAGCGCTGCAGCAGCCGGAGGACGCCCGGCGTCGCGGCCGGCCGGTCCCCGGCGAGCAGGCGGTCGACGAAGCGCTGCTGGACGAGCCGCTGCACCCGTTGCGTCACCACGGTGGGCAGCACCCGCCGGCGGTGGACGCGGGCCAGGACGCGGGAGGGGACGCTGCCCCGGCGCACCCACGGTGCCAGCAGTCGGGCCGCGGCCGCGGCGTCCTGCACGGCGAGGTTGACGCCGACCCCGCCGATCGGGGACATCGCGTGCGCGGCGTCCCCGATGAGCAGCAGGCCCGGCAGGTGCCACCGGGACAGCCGGTCGAGCTGGACCGACAGCAGCCTGACGTCGTCCCAGGACTGCAAGGCGGCGACGGACGCCTCCATGCCGGGCAGCAGGCGCAGGAGGTCGGCGCGGAAGGCGGCCAACCCCGCCGCCCGGACCTCGTCGACGGTGCCCTTGCGCACCAGGTAGGCGCTCTGCCAGTACTCGCCCCGGTCGATGAGGACCAGCAGCCGCCCGCGCGTGAGCCGCCCGACGCCTCCGAAGGGCGGCGCCGCCGACCCGGCCGCCTTGGGCAGCCGGAACCACAGCACGTCCATCGGTGCGCCGAACTCCCGGACCGCCAGGCCCGCCTCCGCGCGCAGGCGCGAGTCCCGCCCGTCGGCCGCCACGGTGAGGGCAGCGGACACCTCGCCCGTGGCGCCGTCCGCCGTGGTGTACCGGACGCCGGTGACCCGGCCGTCCTGCCGGAGCAGCGCCACCGCCTCGGCTCCCATGAGCAGCCGGAAGTGCGGGGAGCGGGCGGCCTGCCCGGCGAGGAAGGAGAGGAAGTCCCACTGCGGCACGAAGGTGAGGAAGCGGTAGGGCCCCGGGAGGCGGCGGAAGTCGGCCAGGGTGAACTCGCCCTCGTCGGTCGTCACCCCGAGCCGCTCGACCTCCTGGTGCGGCAGCTCCAGGAACGCCTCGGCGAGCCCGAGCTCGCCGAGCAGCCGCAGCGTGGAGGGGTGGACGGTGTCGCCCCGGAAGTCGCGGAAGAAGTCGGCGTGCTTCTCGAGGACCACGACGTCGACGCCGTCGCGGGCGAGGAGCAGGGCGAGCACCAGCCCCGCCGGGCCGCCTCCCACGACCACGACGTCGGACCTCGACCGGTGCGCGGTCGGGGCTGCGGTGCTGCTGCCGGATCCGGCTGGCGTGCTGCTCACGGGGTCTCCTCCCGGTCAGCGGCTGTCCAGCGGCCCGAGGGCCGGGTGCTGCACGGCGTCAACGTAGCCGTGGTGCCCGGCGGCGGGTCCCCGATCGATCGCGCCCCGGTCCGCCGGACGCGGCCGGTCCTCAGTCCGCCGGGTCCGGCGCGGAGGGTGGGGTTCCGGTCGGCGGCTCCGGCCGGGGAGGCGCCTCCGCGGCCCCGCCGTCCGCGCTGTCCGCCGGTGGGGGGCGGTGCGCCTCGGCCAGCTGAGCGCGTGCCGATGCCGCGTCGGCGACGGCCCGGTCCCGCGCCTCCTCCGCGCGCAGGCGGTCCCGGCGGCTCTCCTCGGCGCGGCACTCGGCCTGCTCGGCGCGGTCCTCCTGGGCCCGCGCCCGCTCGGTCGCGGCGTCGGCCCGGGCGGTCGCCGCCTGCACCCGGCCCTCCGCGGCCGTGGTCTCCAGCCGCGCGGCCGCCGCCGCCTGCTCGGCGCCGCCGACCGCCCGCGCCGCCTCCGCCCGGACGCGCTCGGTCTCGGCACGGGCGGCACGCTCGGCCTCCAGCGCCCGGTCGCGCGCCGCCTCCGCGGACGCCGCCCGCTCCTGCGCCGACGCGGCGTCGGCCAGCGCGCGGTCCCGGACCTCCTCCGCCCGCGCGGTCCCGTCACGGGCCGACTCCGCGTCGCGCTCGGCCGCCGCGCGTCGAGCCTCGGCGTCGCGCCGCCCCGCCTCGGCCCGCGCGGCGGCCGCCCCGGCGGCGTCTGCATCGGCGCGCGCCTGCTCCGCGGCCGCCTGGGCGGCGCCGGCGGTCTCCCGGGCGGTGGCCGCCTCGTCCCGGGCCGCCGCCGCCCGGTCCCGGGCGGCAGCCGCCTCCTCGCGGGCGCCGGCGGCGTCTGCATCGGCGCGCGCCGCGACCTCGAGGGCCTCCCGGGTCGCCTTCTCGGCGACCGCGCGCCGTCGGTCGGCGCGGGACGCGCGCTGCTCGGCCTCGGCGACCTCGCGGCGCGCGTCGGTGCGGACGGCGGCCCGCTCGGCCTCGAGCAGCTCCGCGTCGGCGGCCCGGGTCAGCGCCTCCCGGGCCCGGCCCACCTGGTCCTCGATCGCCGCCAGCGTCTGGCGGAGCCGGTCGGCGACCTCGGTCAGCGTCGCGGCGGCCGGCGCTCCGGGCTGCGGGGCGGCGGGCGCCTCCGCGGCGGCCGGCGCGCGCCCGGCGGCCTCCGCGCGGCGGGCGGCGAAGGCGGTCGTGCGGTTGTGGTCGGGGCGGGCGCAGTACGACGACCGCCCGCCGGTGGGTGGGGGCGGGGCCACCGGGCGGTCGCAGTCCGGATACGCGCAGATCGCCGAGGCCTCGGTCATGCGGCCGAGTCTCTCGTCGTTCGTGTCGTGACGCACGAGCGGACGAACGACCGTACGACGGCGCAAGTCCGCGGAGTTGCACGGAACACTCCATAATCAGCTGTTATGGAGTCCTCGTGGAACGGCGGCGGAGCGGTCGGCCCCCATCCGTCGGGAGCGGTCGTCGCCGGGCCGACGCGACCGGGGGAGGGCGACGTCGACCCCGCGGCAGGAGGCCTGGTGCTGCCCGGGGACGTCGCGGCGGTGGGGCGCTACCTCACCGCCGCGAGGTCCGAGGCCACCCGCCGGGCCTACGACGCGGACTTCCGCGCCTGGTCCACCTGGGCCCGGCAGCGCGGCTTCTCCCCGCTGCCCGCGGCCGACGCGGCGGTGGCGGCGTACCTGGCGGCGCTGAGCGACGCGGGGGCGAGCCCGCGCACGATCGCCCGCCGGCTGTCCGGCATCGGGCACGCCCACCGCGAGGCCGGGCACCCCAGCCCGTCGGAGCACCCGGGCACGCGCGCGGTCCTCCGGGGCATCCGGCGCACCGCCGCCCGCGACGGCCGCCGTCCCAAGAAGGCCCGGGCGCTGGACACCCAGACCATCCGGGCACTGGTCGAGGACCTCCCGGACGGCGTGGCCG
This sequence comes from Geodermatophilus tzadiensis, assembly GCF_003002915.1. GTDB lineage: Bacteria > Actinomycetota > Actinomycetes > Mycobacteriales > Geodermatophilaceae > Geodermatophilus > Geodermatophilus tzadiensis. The sequence goes on from NZ_PVTG01000004.1 coordinate 286,791, forward strand.
GCCTGCGCGACCGGGCGATCATCCTCACCTCCTTCGCGCTCGGGCTGCGGGCCTCGGACGTCTGCGGGCTGGACGTGGGCGACCTGGCCCCCTCCGGGCACGGCGGCCTGGACGTCACCATCCGCTGGTCGAAGACCGACCAGGAGGGCGCCGGTGAGGTGCTGGCCCTGGCGCCCGGCGTGCGGGCGCGGACGTGCCCGGTGCGCGCGCTGCACGCCTGGGTCGAGGCGGCCGACCTCGGCGGCTCGGGGCCGCTGTTCCGCAGCGTCGGACGGGGCGCGCAGCCCCGCATCGGCCGGACCCGGATGGCCCGCTCGTCGGTGCGGCTGGTCCTGCGCCGGGCCGCCGAGCGGGCCGGCGTCCCGCTCGAGGGGCTGAGCCCGCACAGCCTGCGCCGGTCGTTCGCGACCGAGGGCTACCGGGCCGGGGTCAGCGAGCGGGAACTGGCCCGCACCGGCCGGTGGGCCTCGGTGACCACCATGCGGGGCTACGACTCCAGCAGCCGCTGGGCGGACCCGGCGTCGGCCCGGCTCGGTCTGTGAGCGGACCCGGTCGGGGGCGCCGCCGGTCGCGGGCGGCTCGGGTCGAGCCGGTGGGCAGATCCTCGTAGGGTCGCCGTCGAGTCGCCGCGCTCCCCAGGACCCAGTGCCCCGATCCCCGAGAGAGGGCCCGCATGAGGATCACCGCCGCCGTCGTCGACGAGCTGCACGGCCCCTTCGTCGTCCGGGAGGTCGAGCTCGACGAGCCCGGCCCGGGGGACGTGCTGGTCCGGGTGGCCGCCACCGGCTTCTGCCACACCGACGGCATCGCCCGCGACGGCGACCTGCCCTTCCCGCTGCCCGGCGTGCTGGGCCACGAGGGCGCCGGCACGGTGGTGGCGGTGGGGGAGGGGGTCACCGGCGTCCGCGAGGGCCAGGACGTCGTCCTCGGCTGGCCGTGGTGCGGAGCCTGCCGCAACTGCCAGGCAGGGGAGCCGCGCTACTGCCTGCGCACGGGGGAGCTGGTCGCCGGGGGGCGCCGCCTCGACGGGGCGTCGGCGCTGCGCGACACCGACGGGTCGCCGCTGGCCAGCCACTTCTTCGGGCAGTCGTCGTTCGGCACCTACGCCATGACCACCGTCTCCTCGCTGGTCCCCGTCCCCGCCGGGCTGCCGGTGGAGCTCCTGGGTCCGCTGGCCTGCGGGCTGGCCACCGGCGCCGGCGCGGTGTTCAACACGCTGCGACCCGAGCCGGGCAGCTCGATCGTCGTCTACGGCGCCGGCACCGTCGGGCTGGCCGCGGTGATGGCGGCCCGCAACTCCGCGGCGACGACGATCATCGCGGTCGACCGGCACGCCGGCCGGCTGCGGCTGGCCGAGGGGCTGGGCGCCACGCACACCGTCGACGCCACCGACACCGACCCGGTGCAGGCGGTGACCGACATCTGCGGCGGCCCCGCCGACGCGTCGATGGACTGCACCGGCAACACCACGGTCGTCCGGCAGGCGATCGACTCGGTGGGCATGCTCGGCACCGCCCTGCTCATCGGCGGTGCCCCCGCGGGGGCCGAGTTCAGCGCCGACCACCTGACCACGCTGTGGGGCAAGACCGTCCGCGGCACCCTCGGCGGCAGCGGCCACGGCCAGCGGCTGATCGCCGCCCTCATGGACCTGCACGCCCAGGGGCGGTTCCCGTTCGACCAGCTGGTGCAGTACTTCCCGCTGGACCGCATCGAGGACGCCGTCGAGGCCTCCTACAGCGGCGCGGTGGTCAAGCCCATCCTGACCATGCCGCACTGACCATGCCGCACCGACCACCTGCTCCCGCGTCGACGGCGAGCCCGGTGGACCGGCACGAGGGAGGGCGGATGGCCGAGTTCCTGCGGGTCACGGTGCACGACCGGGTGGGGTGGATCGAGTACGACCGCCCACCGGTCAACGCGTTCCACTGGGAGATGCTCCGGGAGGTCCCGGAGGCGCTGGAGCGGCACCTCGCCGACCCCGCCGTCCGGGTGGTGGTGGTCGGCAGCGCCCTGGACGCCCACTTCAGCGTGGGCGCCGACCTGCGGGTCTTCGCCGACACCGACGACGAGGGCATGCGCCGCTGGGTCGACCTGTGCCACGACCTGGTGCGGAGGATGCGCGCGTCGCCCAAGCCGCTGCTGGCGGCGGTCCACGGCACCGCGGTCGGCGGCGGGCTGGAGATCGTGCTGCACTGCGACGTCCGCTTCGCGGCGAGCACGGCCCGGCTCGGGCAGCCGGAGATCGGCATCGGCTTCATCCCGCCGGTCGGCGCCACGCAGGCGCTGGCCCGCCTGCTGGGCCGGCCCCGGGCCCTGCGCCTGCTCTACGACGGCACGCTGCTGAGCGCCGAGGAGGCCTCCGCCATCGGCCTGGTCGACGTCGTGGTGGCCCCCGAGCGGCTCCGCGAGGAGGTGCAGGCCTACGCCGAGGGGCTGGCCCGCAAGCCCGCGCGGGCGCTGGCGGCGATCCGGCGCTGCGTCACCGAGGGCGCCGACCTGCCCTTCGACGAGGGCCTGGCCGTCGAGCGGGAGGAGGCGGTGGCCCTCGGCGCGACGGCGGACTTCCGCGAGGGGCTGGACGCCTTCCTGGCGCGGCGGCCCCCGGTCTGGTCGGACTGACCGGAGGCCGCTCCGCGGGCGCGTCGGGGTCAGCGCCGGGCGGGCACGCGGTCGACGTCCGTCCCCGGCTCCGCGGCGACGGCCGACGCCGGCGCCCGCCGCCAGGCCGCGCGGTCCCCGACGACCACGAGGGCCACGGTGACGACGAGGACGCCGAAGTAGACGTGGGCCGCGCGGTCGGCCGCGGCGCCCGTGTAGCCGAGCATGCCGAAGGTGAACGCGCCCTGGCTGGCGTGGAAGAGGACCGCCATGAGGAGGCTGCCGCCGGTGCGGTTGACCAGCCAGACGTAGAGGAAGGCGATCACCACGGTCGAGGGCAGGCCGATCCAGCCGAGGTTGCCCAGCGGCACCAGCGGCACGTGCCACCCCGCCGTCAGCAGGCCCAGCACCGCGGCCGCCGCGAGCGGGGACCGCCGGCGCTGCAGCAGGGGCAGCGCGTAGCCGCGGAAGCCGGGCTCCTCACCCAGCGGGCTGTCCGTCGGGTTCACCAGGCGCAGCGCGAGGGTCAGCGCCACGTCCGCCCAGACGATCGACGACCAGTCCGGCGCGGGCGCACCGAGCCAGTCGGTGAGCAGGCCGGTCACGAGCACCAGCACCACCGGCAGCCCGAGCGCGACGACGTACCAGACCCAGCCGACCCGCCACCGGAGCAGCCGCGCGCCGAGCTCCCGGAACCCCGGCCGGCCCTCGGCGACCGCGATGACCACGAGGGCGGCGACGAGGGGACCGCCGGGGAAGAACGGGGTGCCGAGGGACAGCCCTGCGGTGTGGACGAGCCAGGGTGTCCACGACACCACGTAGGCGAGGACGAAGAAGCTGGTGAGTCGGTGCTGTCGCACCCACGACGCGGTGCCGGACACGAGGACCTCCGAGGGGGGTGGAGCGGGACGGGTCGAGCGTTCGCCGTGCGGCGGGGCCGGGGCAGCAGGACAGCCCTCGACCCCGCCGAGGGCTGTCCCCGTGGTCGGTCCGGGTGTCGCGGCCGTCACGCCGGCCGCTCGGCGGGCGAGGAGCCGGCCGGCGCGACGTCGTCGTGCAGGAGGGCCATCCGGTCGAGGAACCAGAGCTTGCCGGCCGTCTGCACGCCGAGTCCGAACAGCACCATCCAGCCGTTCCGCACGACCAGTCCCCGCACCACGAAGGGCACGCCCAGCGCGCTGACGGCGCCCAGCACGTTCGGCGCGGCCCGGTGCCGCGGCGGGACCGGGACCGTCCTGCGCCGCGCCCAGTCGGTCTCGCCCAGCACCGCCCGGGACGCCCAGTGGTCCAGCGAGCGCGGCGGGGGGAACGCCCGCGGGTTGACCGCGGTCCAGGCGCACACCGCGCCCACCGGCACGAGGCACCACCGGCCGATCCGGGTGCGCGACCAGATCGCGCCGACCAGCAGCGACGGGACGGGGATGCGGGTGTAGACGCTCCACGGGTTCGCGTGGCGCTGCCAGGTGTCCTCGTCCAGGCCGAAGGCCCGGGCCATCGTCGCGTCCAGCGTCATGTCGGTGCCCTCCTGTTCGGTGCCGCCGCGTCGGCGGCGGCTGCTCCGGCGACGGCCGGGCCGCGGGCGGTCGGGTGCGCGGTGCGGGACACGACGGCCTCCCGGGGACTCGGGTCGACGTCGCCGAGGCTCCTCGCCGGGCAGGTCCGCCCACCAGCGGGCTGACCCGGGTGTGCACCCAGGGCTGACCCGGTAGCGCCCGGTGCCCGCCGCCGGGTCAGGTGGCCGCGGCGGCCGCCCGGGTCGGGTCGGCCGCCGCGCGGGGGAGCGGGGCGGGCGCGCCCGCACCCGTCGCACCGATCGGCAGCTCGGCGATCAGCCGCGTCCCGCCGCCCGCCGGGCTGGTGAGGCGCAGCCGACCCCCCGCGGCCGCCAGGCGGTCGACGAGGCCGCGCAGCCCGCCCCCGTCGAGGTTCGCGCCGCCGACGCCGTCGTCGGCGATCTCGACGACGAGCACCCCGTCGGCGACCCGGACGTCGATGCGCACCTCCCCGGCCGCCGAGTGCTTCGCGGCGTTGGCCAGGCCCTCCGACACCACGAAGTAGGCGGCGTGCTCGAGGGCGGCGGGCAGCCGCCCGGGCGGTGCCGCGGTGACCACGGCCGGCACCGACGAGCGCTCGGCGAGCGCGGTCAGGGCGGGGCCGAGCCCGCAGTCGGTCAGCAGCGCCGGGTAGATGCCGCGGGCGAGCTCGCGCAGCTCCTCCAGCGCCCCGGCCAGCTCGTCGGCGGTCTCGCGCAGCAGCGCGTCCACCTCGTCGAGCGCCCGGGAGGACAGCCGCCCCTGGGCCATCCTGAGCAGGAGGGCCACGTTCACGAGCCGCTGCTGGGCGCCGTCGTGCAGGTCGCGCTCGACGCGGCGGCGCGCGGCGTCGGCCGACTCGACGATGCGCGCCCGCGAGGCCTGCACCTCGCGCAGCCGGGCCCGCACCTCGGCGTGCAGCCGCTCGTTCTCCAGCGCCATCCCGGCGCCGGCCGCGACGGCCTCCACCAGCTCCGGCTCGCCCGCCAGCGCCGCGTCGTGGGTGAGCGCGGCGATCCGGGACCCGGCCCGCTCCAGGTACGTCACCGCCCGGCCGGGGCCGGGCGGCTCCACCGGGACCGGGTCGCCGGCGGCGTCGACGAACCTGCCGCGCTCGGACAGCCAGTAGGCGACCTGCACGGTCGGGTCGTGCAGCGTCGCCACGAGCACCTCGCGCAGCCGCTCGGACCCGGGCGGGCCCGCGCCCAGCTCGACGATCATCCGGCTCACCGCCGAGCGGTCCAGCCGGCTGCGGACCAGCCCGAACAGCAGGGCCAGCGGCCAGACGACCAGCACGACGCGGGCGGCCCAGGTGAACACCACCCGGACGTCGGGGTGGATGCCGACCACGAACGCGCTGCGCTGCGCCATCAGCGCGAGGACCACCAGCACGCCGCCCAGCAGCCCGGGGCCGATGGCGCGCCGCTCAGCGGTGCCCGCCCGCCGCCACCGGCCCCACACGATCGCGAGGACCGCTCCGCACAGCGCCAGCACGACGACCTGGACCACGACGTCCACGGGGTCCGGGCTGCCCGCGGTGGCCGGCACGATCACCAGCCCGTTGGGCGGGAGCCCGGCCGGGGCGCCGCGCGTCGCGCCGAGCAGCAGGAACACCGCGTCCAGCGGCGTGGCGAGCAGGTAGCCGGCGACGACGGTCCCGCGCTGCAGGCGGGTCCCCGCGCGACCGGTGGGGAAGGTGACCAGCAGGTGGACGAAGACGCTCAGGTAGAGCGACCCCAGCAGCACCCCGACGGCGAAGCCGACGTCCGAGGCGACCGCCACGGCGAACCGGCCGAGCACGGCGAAGCCCAGCACGACCATCAGCGGGCCGGTGCGGTTGTCGGGGTGCCGCGACCAGGCGAGCAGCCCGATCCCGATGAAGGACCAGCCGACGGCGAGGTTGAGCACGAGGGTCGGCGCCGCCAGCGCGGCCGGCACGTCGTACCCGCCCCAGAGGAGGGCCACCCCGGCGCCGGCGCCGGCGGCCAGCCCGGCAGCGGCGACCGCGGCCCGGCCCCGGCGGCCCGGCGGCCTCACGACGCCGTCCGCCCGCCGGTCAGCAGCTGCCGCAGCAGCGCTCCGCTCAGCTCGGCCTTGGCGATGAACCCGCGGGTGCCGCTGCTCCCGACCCGCTGCCCGTAGTCGGCGCGCGACCGGCTGGACACCAGCACGACCTCCGGCGGGGAGGGCTGACCGGCCAGCGCCGCCGCGACGCCGAACCCGTCGACGTCGGGCAGCTGCACGTCGAGCAGCACCAGGTCGGGGCGCAGCTCCCCGGCCGCCTGCAGCGCGCCGCGGCCGTCCCCCGCCTCCCCGACGACGTCGAAGCCCTCGTCGACCAGCAGCCGGCGCGCGAGCGACCGGAACGACGGGTGGTCGTCGACGATGAGGACCCGGATCGGCACCTCCTCATGGTCGCGACGCGCCGGTCGCGGGGATACAGGGCCAGCCCCGTACCCGTCGCGGGACGCGGGCTCCTTGACAGCCCCCGCGAGCAGCTCGACGTTGTGCGCGTGTCGTCCACCCGGCCGGCCCCGGCGCCTGCCCTGCGGGTCGTCGTCGCCGACGACGCGGCACTGTTCCGGGAGGGCCTGTCCCGGCTGCTCGCCGAGGCGGGCTTCGCCGTCACGGCCGCCGTGGGGGACGCCGGCGCGCTGCTGGCCCACGTGGCCGCCGACCCCCCGGACGTCGCGCTCGTCGACATCCGCATGCCGCCCACGCACACGACCGAGGGCCTGGAGGCGGCGCGCACGCTGCGCGCCCGGCACCCGGGGACGGGGGTGCTGGTGCTGTCGGCGCACGTCGAGACCGGCTACGCGCTGCAGCTCATCGAGAACGGGGCGACCGGCGCGGGGTACCTGCTCAAGGAGCGGGTCGCCGACGTGACCGAGCTCAGCGACGCCGTCCGCCGGGTCGCCGCGGGTGGGCTGGTGGTCGACCCGGGCGTGGTCGCCACGCTCGTCGGCCGCCGCCGGGTGCACAGCCCCCTCGACGCGCTGTCGGAGCGGGAGCGCGAGGTGCTCGCCGTGATGGCGGAGGGGCGCTCGAACCAGGCGATCGGGGAGCGGCTGTTCCTCAGCCCGAAGACGGTCGAGGCCTACGTGCGGTCGGTGTTCACCAAGCTGGGCCTGCACCAGGGGGTCGACGACAACCGGCGGGTGCTCGCGGTGCTGGCGTTCCTCCGGCGGTGAGCGGGACGCCGACGGACCGGCGGGCCGCCACGACGGGGGGCGATCCTGCCCCGGTGCCGGGGTGGCCCGGTGCCCGCCGGCGCCGCCACGGGCACCGCGTCGTCCGTCGCCGCTCCCGAGGAGGTCCGGCACGGGCACGGAGGACGCCCCCGTGGACGTGGCGCCCTCCGCCCCCGGGTCGATCGAGGCGTCCACCGGCGCCGGGCACGTCACCGTCCGGCCCCGGTGCGGGAGCACGGCGGCGCCCCGTCGACGGCCCACCTGCGAGCGGGATCAGGTCTTGGCGTAGGTCTCAGCGGTCTTGCTCTCGAACTCCAGCGCCACGACCGGCTCGTCGCCCACCACCCAGGCGTCGTGGCCCGGAGCGAGCCGGTAGCCGTCACCGGGGCCCAGGTCCGCCTCGGTGCCGTCGGTGGCGGCGATGTGGATCCTGCCCGACACCACGTACCCCAGGTGCGCGGCCTCGCAGTGCTCGGTGCCGGCGAGCGGCTTGATGCACTCCGACCACCGCCACCCCGGCTGCACGGTCAGCCGGGCGACGGTGGCGTCACCCAGGTGCACGACGTCGACGGCGGTCTTCTCCGGGGTCCGGGACTCGTCGGGGCGGTCCAGGCTCCTGGTCTCGATGCTGGCCATCGGGCGGTCCTCCATCCCGCCGGACGTGGGAGTGCCCATCCGGCGACCGGCCCGCGGTGCTGACGGCCGGTCGAGCACACCCGCCCGTCGGGCGACGGTGTCCGGCTGAGCGCACTGTCCTCGGGCCCCGTGCGGGGGTCAACGGGCCGGCGCGCGTCCGGCCGACGGCGCCCGTCCGAGGGACACGACGGCGGTGGGTCGGGGCCGGCCGGACCGTCGGGGTCAGCCGGCGGGGACGAGCTGCCGGGGACGCCGGCGGGGGAGCACGTGCGGGAGGCCGCGGCCGACCATGCCGAGCGTGCTGCCGAGGCGCTGGGGCCAGGAGGGGTCGGGCAGCGGGGCCGGCACGGCCATGTCCGCGACGTCCACGACGAACGTCTGCACCGCGCCGATGCCCTCGAGGTCCTGGGGGACCTCCCGCACCGGCAGCTCGGCGGCGGCGGTGCCCCCGCTGCGGAACAGGTCGTCGGAGACGAGCAGGTACTCCGGGACCTCGACGGGGTTCTTGAGCAGCCGGTGGACGTAGATGACGTCCAGGCCGACGAGCTTCTTCCGGCGCCGGATCGTCTGGGTCGCGACCTCCCCGACGTGCGCGACGAACTTCAGCGTCAGGTCGCTGGTCCGCGTGCAGCTCCCGCACGGGCACATGTTGAGCTCGACGAACCGGCGCTCCACGTGGAAGGCGCGGTGCATGGCGACGACGGCGCGGGTGGTGGCCGACAGCGTCGCCGGGCCGTCCAGCCCGTCGACGTCCCGGGAGAGGAACGCCGCGTCGCCCTCGATCTCGATCAGGTCGAAGTCCCGTGCCGCACCGACGACCCGGTCGAGCATGCGCCGCGTGGCCGCCTCCGCGTGCCCGAGGACGCTGCGGTGGTACTGCATGTACTGCGTGTACCCGCCGATGTCGGCGATCAGGAGCAGCGCACGCCGGGTCGCCATGCCGGACCCTAACAGCGCGTGCGGCCCCGACGGCGGCGTCGTCGCACGGCCCGGACTAGTCGTCGAACAGGGAGGTCTTGAGCTCCCGCTCCGGCAGGACCTGGATGAAGTACTCGACGCCGAACATCTCCCGGAGGATCGACTCGGGGAACATCTCCGGGTCGATGGGGTACTGCGACCGGTGCGCGGCGGTGGCCCGGATCTTGTGGCCGACGAAGTCCGAGACGTCGATGCACGTGCTCACCCGGGCGTCGATCCGGTCCCCCGAGGGGAGCGACCTGGTCCGCAGGTGGACCTGCTCCTCCCCTCCGCCGAGGACGGCGGGGTCGGTCGCCAGGAACGTCAGGCTCGTGACGTCGTCGACGGCGACGACGTGCGCGTTGCGCGGCCGGCCGGTGGCGATGCCCTGCTCCCCGACGAACTCCCCCGGGCCCGACCGGTCGACCACCCGGACCCGGCCGTCCTCGCCCTCCCGCCGGATCTCGACGGAACCGGACAGCAGGAAGTACATCGCGGTCGCGGCCTCGCCCTGCTCGATGAGGTAGGTGCCGGAGGGGAACCACTCGACGGTGACGAAGTCGGCCGCGTACCCGAGCGCCGTCGTCTCGCGCGAGAAGACGGACAGCGCGCGGACGAAGTCCCTCGTACCCGTGAAGCGGGTCGTCAGCTCGACGACCCAGGTGGCCAGCCGGTCGCGCAGCAGCATGCCGCTGCGCGGCAGGTGGCAGTGGAACAGCCGCACCGGCGTGGCCGGCCGCAGCTCCCGGCAGGCCGCGGTGACCGCCGCGCCGACGGCGACGTGGTCCGGGTGACCGGAGAACCCGTCCGGGCCGAACGTGACCACCACGTCGGGGTCGGCGTCCCGGATGAGGTCCCGTACCAGGTCCACCAGGACCGGGCCGTCGATGTCGGCGAGGCCGCCGTCCGGGTGGTCGAGACACCGTGCCGCGGTGAGCCCGAGTTCCGCTCCGGCCGCGGCGAGCTCCGCCTCGCGGACCGCCTCGAGGGTGGCCCGGGTCGCCACGCCGGCGTCCCGGATCTGGCCGGCCCCGCCCCGGGTCAGCGAGACCACGCGGACGTCGGCGCCGGCACCGGCGTACTTGGCGAAGGTGCCGCCGGCACAGATGGTCTCGTCGTCGGGGTGGGCGAAGACGCCGAGCACGCGCGGACGCTGCCGACCGGGAGCCCGGACCAGGGGGTCGGGAGCCATGCACCACCGCCGACTCTGCTGCTCGGGGACGTGGCCGGGACCTGCGGACCGGCCTCCGGTCGGGGGCGCACCGTACCGGTCCCGGGAGGCGACGGGCCGGTCCGGTGCGCGGCCGGCTGCACCGCCTCCGGTCGGCGGCCGCGGCTCACCCGGGGACCGCGTCTGCGCTGCTAGCGTCCACGCCGTGCCCGGTGCCTACCGCGAGGCGTTGGCATCGGTGACCCGCAACCGCAACCTCCGGCTCGCGCAGTCCTCGTCGTTCTCGGCGTGGACGGGCGAGTTCCTGTTCCTCACCGCGATGACGGTCTACGCCTTCGACACCGACGGGGCGGTCGGCGTCGGCGTGGTCGGGTTCCTGCGGGTGCTGCCGGCGACGGTCGCGCTGCCCTGGCTGGGCGCGCTGGCCGACCGGGTGCCGCGCCGCCGGCTGCTCGTGGGGACGTGCGGCCTCCGGGCGGCCACCGCCGCGGGAGCGGGGCTCGCGGCCGCCGCCGACCAGCCGACCGCGGTGTACGCGCTGCTCACCGTCTCCACGGTCTGCCACGCCGCCTACCGGCCGGTGCTCGGCGCGCTGCTCCCCACGCTGTGCACCACGCCGGAGGAGCTGGCCGGGGTGAACGCGGTCCGCGCCGTCCTCGACGGCCTGGCGGCGCTGGTCGGCCCGCTGCTCGCCGCCGCGCTGCTCGCGCAGGCCAGCCCGGCCGCCGCGTTCGCCGCGGTGGCCCTGCTCTCCGGCGTCGCGGGGGTGCTGGCGGCCGGGCTGCGCTACGAGTCGGGGCGACCGGCGGCCGGCGCGCCCGCCGAGCGGACCCGGGTGGTCGCGGACGTCGTCGACGGGCTGCGCGAGCTGCGCCGGCACCCCCGGGCCGCCGAGGTGATCGTCCTGGGGGGCGTGCAGTGCGTCGTCCGGGGCGCGCTGACGGTGCTGGCCGTGGTGGTCGCGGTGGACGTCACGGACCTGGGCCGCCCGGGCGTCGGGCTGCTGTGGGCGGCGTTCGGGGTGGGCGGCCTCGTGGCGGCGACGGCGTCGATCGGCGCCGCGGGCAGCGCCCGGCTGGGCACGCTGTTCGGCGCCGGGATCGCGCTGTGGGGGGTGCCGCTCGTCGTCGTCGGGCTGGTGACGAGCAGCTCCGTGGCGGTCGGCGCGTTCCTGGTCGTCGGCGCCGCCAACGCACTCGTCGACGTCACCGGGTTCACGCTGCTGCAGCGGCTCGTCCCCGACCGGACGCTGGCGCGGGTGCTGGCCCTGACCGAGGCGGTGTTCTCCCTGACGGTGGCGCTCGGCTCGCTGGTGGTCCCGCTCCTCGTCTCCGCGCTGGGCGACACCGGCGCCCTCGCCGTCACCGGCTGCCTCCTCCCGGTGGCGGTCGCCGCGCGGTGGGCGGCACTGCGGGCGATCGACGCGGACATCGGCACGCGGCGCGACCGGATCCTGCTGCTGCGCCGGGTGGGCATGCTCCGGCTGCTGCCGGTGCCGGCCATCGAGGGCCTGGCGCTGCGGCTGCGCCGGATCCGTGTCCCGGCGCGGACCGACGTGTTCCGGGCGGGGGACCCCGGCGACGACTTCTACGTCGTGGAGTCCGGCTCCGTGGCCGTGGTCGCCGACGGGCGGGAGATCCGCCGGTTGGGGCCCGGCGACGCGTTCGGCGAGATCGCGCTGCTGCGCTCGGTCCCGCGGACGGCGACCGTGCGCGCGCTCGTCGACACCGAGCTCGCCGCCCTGAGCGGTCCCCAGTTCGTCGCGGCGGTCACCGGCTTCTCCGCGACCTCCTCGACCGCCGAGCAGCTCGTCCGTGGGTACCTCACCGAGGACCTGCACCGGCACGCGGTCCCCCCGCGACCCGACCCCGACAGCAGTCCGGACCCCGCCTGACACCCGCCGGGCGTGCGGACCATCACCCCCGACGTGCGACCCGCGCCGGTGGCCCGGTCGTACGGTGGGAGCGGCGCCGAGACAGCGCCCTCCCCGCCCGCCACCGAGGAACACAGGAGAGCACCGGTGTCCCGCCGACCCGACCCCCTCGAGCCGGGCCACCGCGCCCTCGGCCGCCAGGCGGGCCGCGGGCCGGCACCGGCACGGACCTGGCCCGGGCGCCTGGTGCGCCACCTGGCGCTCCTCGACTCCTGGTCCCCGGACCTCGCCCACCTGAGCTCCCCGCGGGCCGCCCGCCGCCACCTGCGGGACCAGTGGACCCGCTCCGGCGACCTCACCGGGCCGCAGGCCGGCGCCCTGGTCGTCCTCGACGAGACGACGGCCTGGTCGGACTGACGCACGCCGCCGGCTGAGCCGGGGACCCCGGCGTCTCCGCCGGCCCTCCCGCGCGCCGGGTCGCTGCCGCGCACGCGACCTCACCGAGCGCAGTCGTTCCAGTGGCGTGGCCCCGGGAGCCGTCCGATCCTGGTCGCGCGCCCGGCCTCACCCACTCGTCGTTCCACGAGGGAGCGGACATGGCACACGGCCCCGCCGACAGCGGCGACCTCCACAAGGGACTCAAGCAGCGCCACCTCACGATGATCGCGATCGGCGGTGTCATCGGCGCGGGCCTGTTCGTCGGCTCGGGGGCGATCATCGGCGAGGTCGGACCGGCGGCGTTCCTCACCTACGCCCTCACCGGCGTCCTGATCGTCATGGTCATGCGGATGCTCGGGGAGATGGCGGTGGCCAACCCCTCGACCGGGTCCTTCGCCGACTACGCCCGGCAGTCGCTCGGCGGCTGGGCCGGCTTCAGCGTGGGCTGGCTGTACTGGTACTTCTGGGTCATCGTCGTCGGCTTCGAGGCCGTGGCCGGGGCGGCGATCCTGCAGCGCTGGCTGCCCGACGTCCCGCTGTGGGTGATGGCGCTCGTCCTGATGGTGCTCATGACGGCCACCAACCTGTTCTCCGTGGCCTCCTACGGGGAGTTCGAGTACTGGTTCGCCGGCGTCAAGGTCGCCGCGATCGTCGCGTTCATCGCCCTCGGCTCGCTGTTCGTCCTGGGGCTGTGGCCGGGCCGCGACCTGGACTTCTCCAACCTCACCGAGCACGGCGGCCTGTTCCCCAACGGCGCCGGCACGCTCGTCTCGGGCATCGTCATCGTGGTCTTCTCGATGGTCGGCGCCGAGATCGCCACCATCGCCGCCGCCGAGTCCGCCGAGCCGGAGCGCGGCATCGCGCGGGCGACGAACTCCGTGGTCTTCCGGATCCTGATCTTCTACGTCGGCTCGATCTTCCTGCTGGCCACCATCCTGCCGTGGAACTCCACGGAGCTCGGGGACTCGCCGTACGTGTCCGCGATGGAGGAGATGGGGATCCCGGCGGCGGCCGACATCATGAACGCGGTCGTGCTCACCGCCGTCCTGTCCTGCCTGAACTCCGGCCTGTACACGGCCTCGCGGATGCTGTTCGTGCTCGCCGCCCGGCACGAGGCACCGGGCCGGATGCTCAGGATCAACCGGCGGGGCGTCCCCGCGTGGGCGATCCTCGCGTCCAGCGTCGTCGGGTTCCTCTGCGTGATCGCCGCCTACGTCTCGCCGGACACCGTGTTCCTGTTCCTGCTCAACTCCTCCGGCGCGATCATCCTGTTCGTCTACCTGCTGATCACCCTCTCGCAGCTGCGGATGCGGCCGACGATCCCGCCGGAGCGGCTGCGGGTGAAGATGTGGGCCTACCCCGTGCTGACCCTGCTCACCGCGGCCGCGATCGTCGCGATCCTCGTGCAGATGGGCGTCCGGGACAGCACCCGCTCGCAGCTCCTGCTCAGCCTGCTCGCCTGGGCGCTGGTGCTCGTCGCCTACGCCGTCCGGCGCAGGGTCATCGGTGCGGCCCACCTGACCGAGGAGGGGATCGCCGCGGAGACCCGCGCCGACCGGTGGATGCACGAGCACGGCGCCGTCGTCGACGCCGAGGTGGACGCCGCCGTGGGGGAGGGCCGGCTCGACCCCCGCGTCATCCGGCGGATGGACGAGGAGGGCTATCCCAACGAGGCGCCCTGACCGGCGTGGTCAGTCGGTGGTCATCGCCCGGCGGCGGACGCGGAGGTCGTAGCGGTCCCGCCGCGCACCGACGGGCCGGCCGAGGTACTCGCCCAGCGTGACGCCGGCGGCCAGGGCGAGCCCGACCGCCGCGGCCCCGACGAGGGCGGCGAGCCCGCCCTGGACGTCGGAGTCCACGACGATCGCGAACAGGCCCTGGTAGATCGTCAGGCCCGGCAGCAGCGGGACGATGCCGCACACCGCGACGAGCAGCGGCGGGACGCGGAGCCGGTCGGTCAGCACCTCCCCGCAGAACCCGAGGACGACGGCCGCGACCCCGCTGGCCACCGCGGGACCGGTCCCCAGGTCCCCGGCCGCCCACGTCGTCGCCCACGCGAGCGCCCCGGCGACCGCGGCGAGGACGACGGCGCGCGGCCGGGCGTGGCAGCCCAGTGCCCAGGAGCCGGCGATCCCGGCCGACGCGGCCAGCGCGACGCCGAACGGCACGGCGCCCGGCGAGGGGTCCACGACGGTGAGCGGGAGGTCCGCGCGCCGGGCGACGTCCAGCACGCCGGCGATGCCCACGACGATGCCGGCGGTCAGCGTCAGCACCTCGAAGGCCCGGGCCGCGGCGGTCACCGGGAACCCGCTGATCGCGTCCTCCGCGGCACCCACCAGGGACAACCCGGCGAGCAGCACGACGATGCCGGCCGCGACCACCAGTGAGCTGCGCACGTCGACGTCCCCGGCGAGGAGGAGGACGGCGACACCCGTCGCGAGCGCGGCGCCGGCCGCCTGCTGGAAGAACAGCGGCAGGCTGCGCCGGTTGAGCACCCGCATGACCTGCTCGATCAGCGCGGTGGTCAGCGCACCGACGAGGGCCTCCGCCCACCCGCCGCCGAGCAGGACCGCGAGCGAACCGGCGACACCGGCCCAGCCCAGCGTGCTGACGCTGCGGCGGTACGTGGGCGGCGCCGACACGGTCCCGTCCAGCCGGCGGTGCGCCTCCTCGACGTCGAGCTGGCCCGTGCCGACCGCACGGGCCAGGTCGGTGATCCCCTGCAGCCGCGTGTAGTCCAGCCGGCTCGTGCGCACGGTCCGCATCGCGGTGAGCGGCACCGCGTTCTCCCGGTCGTAGCTGACCGTGATCGACGTGAAGGTGACGTCGACCTGGCAGTTCGTCAGCCCGTAGCCCGCGGCCACCCGCAGCACCGTCGCGGTCACGTCGGCCGCGCCGGCGCCGACGGCCAGCATCGCCGCCCCGATGCGCAGCGCCAGGCCGAGCGCGGCGTGCGCGGTGAGGTCGTCCATCCGGCTGGGCTGCGCCCGCAGGCCGATCGGCGCGGTGGGCGGGGAGCTCCCCGCGATGGCCCGCCACGCCCGCTCCGGGATGCGCGCGTAGGCCGAGCGGCGGGACCGGGGACGGGCGGACACGCCCTCAGGCTAGGTCGGTCCCCTCCGGCTCATCGGTCGTCCCTCGGGCCCAGGGACGGCGCGGTGCGGTCGCGGGCGCCGTCGGGTGGTCGCTGGCAGGGTGGACGGCATGGCCGCCTCCTCTCCCGTCGTCGTGGTGACCGGTGCGAACGGGCTGGTGGGCGCCGCGGTCTGCCGGGCGCTCGTCGAGCGGTCGGCCCGGGTGCGCGCCGTCGTCCGGCGCGCCGGCAGCGCGCCCGCGCTCGACGGGGTCACCGAGCACGTCGGCGACTTCGCCGACGAGGCCCTCGCCCGCGCGGTGACCCGGGGCGCCGACGCGGTCGTCACGACGGTGCACCCGATGGGCTCGTCCCGCGAGGTGCAGCACCGGGTGGGCGCGGAGGGGACACCGGTCCTCGCCCGGGCGGCCCGGGACGCCGGCGTCGCCCGCCTCGTGCACCTGTCCACGGCCGGGGTCTACGACCGCTCCGCCGGTGTGGGGGACGTCGCCGAGGACGGTGCCCTCCTGCCCGGGGGCAGCGGCGACTACCCCGACACCAAGAACGCCACCGACGCCGCGCTGGCGCGGGTCGGCGGGCTCACGACCGTGCTGGTCCGCCCGCCGGCGGTCCTGGGCGCCGGCGACACGTCGGTGTGGAACACGCTGCGGCCGCGGGAGGTCCGCGACGGCGAGCGCCGGGCGAACCCGACGGCCACCTGGGCCTGGGTGCACGTCGACGACCTGGCGGCCTTCGTCGCGGACGTGGCCACGGGTGCCGTCGCGACCGCCGACGACCCGGAGCGCGGCCCCGTCGCCGGCGGCACGACCCCGGTGATCGTCGCGGGCGAGCCCGCGACGTGGCGCGACTACCTGGGCGCGGTGACCGACGCGCTGGGTGTCACGCCCGAGTGGACCGACGAGCCCGTGTGGACCGGGCAGCTGCGCACCGACCGCGCGCGGGCGTGGGGCTGGACCCCGCGGGTGGGCCTCGCGCAGGCCCTCGACGAGCTGCGGCGCGGCCTGACGACGGCTCCGTGACGGTCCGGGGATCCCGGGGCCGTTCCGGAGCGAGCGGGCGCCGGGACGACGTCGAGGGCGCAGCGTCCGGCATCGTCGGCGGGCCGAGGACCCGGGACGCCGTGCGCCGCGGCGCCCCGGCGGTCACCAGGTCGGCAGGCTGTCGGGGTACAGCAGCCTGACGACGCCGGCCCAGAGGTCGTCCGCGGGGACGGCCTCGCCGTCGGCCGCGTTGACCATGACCACCACGCTCGCCTCCTGATCCGGCAGGTGGGTGACCACGTCGCTGTAGCCGAAGATCGAGCCGTTGTGGCCGACCCAGTCCCCGAGCCGGAGGACGCCGAGGCCGTACTGCACCCGGACGCCGGTCGAGGTGAGCGGCGTCCACTCCTGGCGCAGCCGGGCGGTCTCCGGGGCGAGGCCGGCCCCGGTCGCCAGCTGCTCGGCGTAGCGGACCATGTCCGGCACGGTGGAGACGACCGCACCGGCGGTGTACGGGACCTCAGGGCTGCTGAGCGTGACGTCGCGCGGCTCCGCTCCCGGGGGCGTCGGTGCCAGCTCGCTGTCGGTGTTCACGTAGCCGCGGGCGAAGGGCTCCGGCAGGGCGGCGGTCGTGGGGTACGACGTCTCCGGGAGGCCGAGCTCCTCGATCACCGACGTGGTGACCTGCTGCGCCGAGCGGCCGGTGACCCGCTCGAGGACCAGTCCGAGCAGGACGTACTCCGAGTTGGAGTACACGGTCGCCCGGCCGGGTGGGGTGGCCTCGTCGGCGTGCGCGCGGATGATCTCCAGGACGTCGTACGGGGACCACCCCGGCAGGAGCGGATCGGCGGCGTACCGCGCCAGGAACTCCTCGTCCGCGACGAAGTCGTACACGCCGCCGCGCATGCCCAGCAGGTGCGCGACGGTGATCTCGTCGCCGTGGGGGACGTCGGGGACGTACTCGGCCAGGCGGTCGTCGAGGGACAGCCTCCCCTGGTCCACGAGGCGCAGCACGGCCTGGGCGGTGAACGTCTTGGTCACGCTGGCGATGCGGTAGTGCACGTCGGGAGTCATCGGGGTGCCCGCGGTGTCCGCGGTCCCGTAGGCCCGCAGGTAGCTCCCCCGGACCGGGTCGGAGATGCCCACCACCGCACCGGTGACGCCGTCGGTCAGCGCGGCCCGGGCCAGCTCGTCGACCTGGGCGGCGAGACCCGGGTCGAGGGCCGCGGCCGGGGGATCGGCGGCCGCGGCCGGGGGAGCGGGGGTGGCGGTGAAGCCGGTCGTCCCGGCTCCGGCGAGCAGGGCGAGTGCCAGGGCGGCGGGGCGCATCCATCGGCGCACGAGGAACAGCTCCTCCCGTGGGGGAACGGTGTGGTCATCCGGCGTAGAGCTCGTCGATCACCGCCCGGGCCAGCTCGACGGCCGGGTCCTCGCCGTCGGGTGCCGGGGCGGTGGAGGTCCAGGTGACGACGGTGATGTCCCGGACCGGGTCGTGACCCATGAAGGAGTTGGTCCCGGGCAGCTCACCGGTGTGCCCGTACACGGGCCCGAACCGGGCCAGGCCGAGCCCGTAGCCGGGGCCGGCCGGGTCGTCGGGGTCCACCGGCCGGACGCTGGCGAGCCGCTGCTGCTGCAGCCGCGGGCTGAGCAGGTCCCCGTCGACCAGTGCCTCGACGTAGTCGGCGAGGTCCGGCGCGGTGGAGATCCCGGCGCCCGCGGTCCACCCCCAGGAGGGGTTGGTGTCGGTGACGTCCAGGGGCTCGAGGGTGCCGGCGCGGGCCGCGGCCTGGACCTCCGGTGGGAGCACCAGGCTGTCGATGGTCTCCACGTTCGTGCCGAAGGTGTACATCTGCGGGTGCGGCTCGGGGATCGCGGCGTCGGTGACCGCCGGGAAGGAGGTCTCGCCCAGCCCCAGCGGGTCGAAGAGCCGCTCCTGGAAGGCCTGCTCCACCGGGACCCCGGTGAGCTGCTCGATGATCAGGCCCAGCAGCACGTAGTTGGTGTTGGAGTACAGGAACCCCTCGCCCGGGGGGAAGGCGGGGGGCTCGGCGAGGCCGATCGCGAGCAGTTCCTCCGGGTCCCACACCCGGCCGGGGTTGCTGTCCATCTGCTCGTTGAGTTCGAGGTCTTCGGTGTAGTTGGCCAGGCCGCTGGTCATGTCGAGCAGCTGGGCGATGGTGATGTGCTCCCCGTTGGGCACGTCCGGGCGGTACCGCGACACCGGGTCGTCCAGGCCGATCCTGCCCTCGTCGACCAGCTGCAGGACCACCGTGGCGGTCCAGGTCTTGGTGTTGCTGCCGACCCGGACGTGGTCGGCGAGCGTGACCGGCTCGGTGCCGTGCCAGGTCCGGGTGCCCATCGTGGTGGCCCAGTCGCCGAGCTCGGGGGACCGCACGAGGACGACGGCGCCGGTGACCGCCAGGTCCGCCACGAGCCGGTCGAGCTCGGGCTGGACCGCCGCGGCGTACGCCGGGACCTCCGCCGCCGCCGACGCCGCCGCCGACGCCGCCGTCGCGCCGCCCGGCGACGCGTGCGCCGGGGCGGGGGCCACGACCAGCACCGCGGCCGCCGTCGTCGCGACCCAGGCGGCCAGCGGACCGGGTGTCCGGCGGGGGCCCCCGCCGGTGTTCCAGCGCAACGGGAGGGCAGCCGCTCGGCGAGTCACGGAGGCGACCCTGGCGACGTCGGGACGGCCGGGCAAGGGACCGGGGTGGCCCGCTCACCTGGACCTGGGTACAGGGTCGGGCCGGGGTCGTCGCCGGTGCGACGAGGCACCGAGCGCACGCCGCCGGTGCCATGCTGCACCGGTGGCCCGACGGGGAGGTGTCCGATCGCCGCTGGTCCGGGCGCTGCGGGTGGGCCTGGCGCTGATCGGCGCGTGCGGTGCCGTCGTCGCCGGCATCGAGATCGCCCTGTTCGCCGACCAGCGCGTCGTGCCGTGGGAGCTGCTCGCGCTGTTCCCGGCCGGGGGGCTCGTCTGGCTGGCCGCGGGTCTGGAGGCGTGGCGGCGCCGGCCGAGCAACCGGACGGGCCCGATCATGGTGATCGGGGCGCTGTCGTGGTTCGTGGCGGCTCTCGCCAACACCGCGACGCCCGTCCTGGTGGCGGTCGGGATCGTCCTCGCCACCACCCCGCTCGCCGTCGTGGTGTGGCTGCTGCACGCCTTCCCGTCCGGCCGCCTCCGCTCGCGCACCTCCCGCCTGACGGTGCTGGGGGCCTTCGGGGTGTCCCTCGTCCTGCAGGTCCCGGGTTACCTCTTCGACCCGGCTGCCAGCCCGGGCGGGGTGCTCTCCGTCGGTTCCCGGGCGGACCTGCTGCAGGCCGGCACGTGGCTCCAGCGGGGCGCCGGGATGGTCGTCGTGCTCACGACCGCGGGCGTCCTCGTCAGCCGGCTCCGGACCGCGACGCCCGGCCAGCGGAGGGTCCTGCTGCCGCTGTACGCCTACGGGGTCCTGGCGGTCCTGGTGATGCCGCTGGGTCCCCTCCTGGGCCCGTCCGCCGGTCTCTCGGCCACCCAGGTGGCCGTGCTCCAGATCGCGCTGCTGGCCGGGGTGCCCGTGGCGTTCGCGGCGGCGATGCTGCGCGGCGGGTTCGCGAGGACGGCCGGGGTCCAGGAGCTCGCCGCCTGGCTGGCGTCGTCCGCCGCCACCCCGGAGCGGCTGGCCGGCGCCCTCGGGCGCGCCCTCGGGGACGCGTCGGTGCAGGTCGTCTACGCGTCGCGGGACGGGCGCGGCTTCCTCGACGGGAACGGCGCCTGGCTCGATCCGTCGGCACTGGGCGAGCACCGCGGCCTGGTCGGCATCGAGCTCGGGTCGCGACGGATCGGCGCGATCGTCTACGACGCGACGGTCGTCGACGACGCCGAGCTGGTCCGGGGGGCGGGCCAGGTGGCCGCCCTCGCGATCGACCACGACCGGTTGACGGCCGAGCTGCGGGCCAGCCACGCCGACCTGCGGCAGTCGCGTGCCCGCCTCGTCGAGGCGGGCGACCGGGTGCGGCAGCGCATCGCCCAGGACCTGCACGACGGTCTGCAGGTGGAGCTCGTCCTGCTGGCGCTGGAGGCACAGCGACTGGCTTCCCTCGACGGGTCGGCCGGTCTCCCCGACGCGGCGACGCGCCTCCGTGTCGGCATCGACGGTGCCGCCCGGCACCTCCGGGGGATCGTGCACGCCCTGATGCCGGCCGCCCTCGTGGAGCGGGGCCTGACCGCGGCGATCGAGGACCTGGTCGACCGCGTGCCGCTGCCCACCCGGCTGGCGGTGGCCGAGGTCGACGGGCGCCTGCCGGCGACGGTCGAGCGGACGGCCTACTTCGTGGTCGCGGAGGCGCTGACCAACGCGGTCAAGCACGCCGCGGCCGACACGCTGACCGTCACGCTCGAGCACGCGGCGACGCGGCTCGTCATCGGCGTGACCGACGACGGCGTCGGCGGCGCGACCCCGGAGGGCGGTGTGGGGCTGCACGGCCTCGCCGACCGGGTCGACGCCCTCGGTGGCCGGTTCACCATCGAGAGCCCGGCCGGCGGGGGCACCCACCTGCTCGTGGAGCTGCCGTGCGGGTCGTGATCGGCGAGGACGAGGCGCTGTTGCGCAGCGGGCTCACGCACGTGGTCCAGGCGGGCGGGTTCGACGTCGTCGCTGCCGTCGGGGACGCGGACGAGCTGGTCCGCAGCGCGGCGGAGCACGTGCCCGACCTCGTCGTCACCGACATCCGGATGCCGCCCGACCGCAGGGACGCCGGCCTGCGGGCGGCGGTGCGGATCCGGCGGGAGCACCCCGGGATCGCCGTCCTCGTGCTGTCGCAGCACCTCCAGCGCGCCTACGCCGTCGAGCTGCTGGGCGACCGCTCGGCGGGCGTCGGGTACCTCCTCAAGCAGCGGATCGCCGACGTCGACGCGTTCACGGAGGACCTCCGCCGCGTCGCCGCCGGGGGCACCGTCCTCGACCCCGAGGTGGTGGGCCTCGTGGTCGCCCGGGCGCGGGGGCACCACCGCGCGCTCGACCGGCTGACCCCGCGCCAGCAGCAGGTGCTGGCCCTGATGTCGGAGGGCCGGACCAACGCGTCGATCGCCCGCACCCTGTCGATCACCGAGCGGGCGGTCGTGCAGCACACGTCCCACATCTACGACGAGCTGGGCCTGGCGCCCAGCGACGACGACCACCGGCGGGTGCTGGCGGTGATCCGCTACCTCTCGTCCTGAGCGGCTCTGCACCCAGGAGGACGGGCAGGTCGCGCGGTGCAGGCGCGGGACTTCGGGCTGTGGCGTCGTCGGGTCGGCGTGGTCAGGCTCCTGGGCACAGGCTGCACCGGGGACGTCGTCGGGAGGGCGCGGTGTGAGCGGGAGCCGACCGTCACGAGCGGCCATCCCCCACCAGGGGTCGGGCAGCCACGAGTCCCTGGACGCGCCGCTGCCGGGAGGAGCGGAGCGCCCGACGTCCGGCGAGGTGGCGCAGCGGCCCGACGGACCGCCGAGCACGGAGCTCCGGGTGCACGGGGTGAGCGGTACGCCGCCGACGGCGCCCGACATGCTCGGCCGGTCCGACGTGTGGCGCCGACGGGACGGGCGACGGGGTGGTCGTCGCGGCTCACAGCCAGGGCTCGGTGCTCGCGGCGGCGGCCGTCCTGCAGCTGCCTCCCGACTCCCTCGCGGGCGCGAGCCTGCTCACCTTCGGATCGCCGCTGAGCAGGCTTTACGGACGCTGGTTCCCGGCGTACTTCGGCCCCGCCCAGCTCGACGCCCTCCGCACGGCGCTCGGCCCGGGGAGGTGGCGCAACCTGTACCGACCGACCGATCCCATCGGCGGCTGCGTCGTCGAGGAGGGCGGAACGGTGGACCGACGGCTGCCGCACGACCCCTGGTCCTTCGACCGCCGGCCGGGTCAGCCGACCCCGGACGCGATCCGGGGACACTCCGACTACCAGCACGACGCGGCCTGTGCGGAGGAGGTGGCCCGCCTGCGACCGCACCGGGCCGCATCCCGGGCGTCCGGCCTCCCGGGCGCCGCGGTGCCGCCGGGGCCGGTGGGTGCGGAGGCGCCTCGAGCCCCGTCGTGAGCCGGTCGGTCAGCGACGACCACCGCCGTGCTCCTCGAGCGGGACGAACTCCTCCCGCAGTCGGTACTTCTGGATCTTGCCCGACCCGGTCAGCGGGAACGCCTCGGGGAACCGCCAGTGCCGCGGCGTCTTGTGCGGGGCCAACCGCTGCCGGCAGAAGGCCTCCAGCTCGGCCTCCGTGGGCCTGGCCCCGGGGGCCGGCCGGACGAAGGCGGCGACCTGCTCACCCCACACCGGGTCCGGGACCCCGACGACGGCGACCTCGGCCACGCCGGGATGGGCGGACAACACGTCCTCGATCTCGCGCGGGTAGACGTTCTCGCCCCCGCGGATGATCATGTCCTTCAGCCGGCCGGTGATCCGGCAGTAGCCGCGCTCGTCCATGGTCGCGAGGTCGCCGGTGTGCAGCCAGCCGTCGGCGTCGATCGCGGCGGCAGTCTGCTCGGGCGCGTCGAAGTACCCGGCCATCACGTGGTACCCCCGGGTGCACAGCTCCCCGACTGCGCCCGGGGCCACGGTGCTGCCGTCCGTCGGGTCGACGATCGCCACCTCGGTCGCCGGCAGGGGACGGCCCAGGGTCTCCGCCCGGTCGTCCGGGCTGTCGTCGGCTCGGGTCATGGTGATGCCGGGGGAGGCCTCGGTCTGGGCGTAGATGATGTGCATCGGCACCCCGAGGAGCTGTTCGACGCGGCGCTGCAGGTGTGGCGGGACGGGAGCACCGCCGGACAGCGCCCAGCGCACGGACGAGGTGCGGGTGGGGGAGAAGTCGGGGTGCGCCAGCAGCGCGACGACCATGGTCGGGACGCCGACGAACCCGACGCTGCGTTCCTGCTCGATCAGGTGCAGTTGCAGGCCCGGGTCGAAGAACGGCGGGAGGACCTGGGTGCCGAGACTGGCGATCGAGGACAGGGTGGCCAGCACGCAGCCCGCGGTGTGGAACAGCGGCATCGGGTTGACGACCGCCTCACCCTCGCGCATCCCGAGGACCTCGACGTAGGACAGCCGCGCGTTGTTGGTCAGGCCGCGGTGGTGGAGCACCGCGCCCTTGGGCAGCCCGGTCGTGCCGGAGGTGTACTGGACCTGCGCCGGGTCGTCCGGGGACACCGCCGGCAACGCCTCGGTGGGGCTCCCCGACCGGCAGTAGGCGTCCCACTCCTCGAACAGGACGCTCTCGCGCAGGTCCGGCAGGTCCGGCTGCACGGCGGCGAGGGTGTCGGCCATCGGGTTGCCCCGGTACTCACGCAGCAGGAACACGCCGGACGCGCGGGACTGCCGCAGCACGTGTCGCAGCTCGTCGGCGCGCAGCGCCGGGTTCACCGTCACGAGGGTCAGCCCGGCCAGGGCCGCGGCCATCTCCAGGACGATCCACTCGGGGACGTTGTTGGCCCAGACCGCCACCCGCTCGCCCGGGGCGAACCGGCCGAGCAGGGCCCGCGCGGCTCGCTCGGCGTCGGACAGCAGCTGCGCATAGGACCACCGACGGCGGTCCCCGTCGGCCACTCCCTCGACCAGCGCCACGGCGTCCGGGGCCCGCTCGGCAGCGCTGCGCAGCAGGTCGCCGACGGTCTGCTCGCGCACCGACTCGGGGTGCTCGGCAGGCCAGTACGCGGTCGTGAGCACGGCTCGCCTCCCTCGCTCCGCCCCCGTTCCGCACGCATGGTCGGGCCCACGTTCCGTGTTTTCAAGGCATCCCCGGCTGCCGGCGAGCGCACCCCGCCGTCGTCACCGGGGACCGCGGCAACCGGGCGGCTCCGCCCCGTAGCGCCGCCCCGGGGCGTCGGACGGGGGAGCGGCTCCCGGGACGAGGCTTCTCCCTGTCCGCCTCGGCCGGGTTAAGGGTGGGCACCCCTGCGGAACCGGAGGTTCGTCATGCGGATGATGCTCAAGGCCGTCGTGGACACCGAGGCAGGCAACGAGGCGTTCCGCAACGGCTCCATGATCAAGGCGATCGAGCAGATGGTGCAGGAGCTCCACCCCGAGGCCACCTACTTCACGGCATCGGACGACGGGCAGCGGTCCTGCCTCGTGGTGTTCGACATGGCCGACTCCTCGCAGATCCCGGTCATCTCGGAGCCCCTGTTCCACGGCGCGCGGGCTCGGGTGACCCTCACGCCGTGCATGGACCTCGGCGACCTCCAGGCGGGGCTGTCCCGGGTCCCTGCCGACGTGACCTCGAGGGGGACCTGATCCTCGGTCACCCCGGGGGTGTGCCGTGACCGGCGACCGCCGGCTGCTCCGTGCCGCCATCGGCGCTCTCGCCGTCGGAGCGCTCGGCTCGGTGATGACGTCGATGGTCGAGGCCGTCACCCGGGCGGGTGCCGGGTCCGGGCCTACTGCCCCGTGGTCGTGGCGGCCAGGTCGCCGAGCGGGTGCGTTCCCCGGTCCGTCGTCGCGATGACGGTCGGCAGCACCGACCGGTAGACGTCCGGGTACACGAGGACGATCACGGTCGGTGCCTCGAGGCCCGCCGCGGCCGAGTCCAGCGGCAGCTCGTCGAGGTACCGGCGCGCCGCGTCGTCGTCCCCCCACACCTCGACGCCGAGCACCCGGGACCCGGACGGCCACGCGCGGCGGTGCAGGCACGGGCCCTCGGGGACGAGCCGGACCGGCGGGAGCAGCCGCTGCAGGCGGGCCAGCTCCTCGGGGCCGGCGTCGGTCCAGCAGAGGTGGATGACGAGCAGCGACATGACGTTCCCCCGGGTGACCGCGTCCGACGTCGACGGTCAGCACGCTAGGGAGGGCCGGACCGGGGCGTCTGTACGTACTTCTCCCCCTGTCGGCGTCCCGCGGGCCGGAGGAGGATGACGTCCCTGTACCGGACACCGCCCCGCTCGGCGCGGAGCCACGCGGGGGACGGGCCACCCGATATCCGTGCGCCACGCCCGTGGGTCGGCCGCCACGGTGGCCCCGATCCGTCGTCGGCGAGGTCCCGCGAGGGCGTGGACCCGTCGGTGTCGACACCGCCACCGAGGCTGGAGGAGTCACCGTGCCGACTCTGCCCTGGACCACCCTCCGCTCCGTGGAGCCCGGCGCGACCGCGCTGGTCATGGCCTCGCGCTTCCGGTTGCGACGCGGGCGGGACGTCCCGCGCTTCCTCGTCGACTCGCTGCGCGTCCACCGCCAGGTCCGTGGCGCCGACGGCGCGCTCGGTGTCTCGCTGGTCGCCCGTCCCCTGCGCCGGGAGTTCCTCACGCTCAGCGCGTGGCGCGACCGGAGCGCGCTCGACGCCCTGGTCCGGACCCAGCCCCACGTCGGCGCGATGCGCCGGCACCGTCCCGCCATGGCGGAGTCCACGTTCACGTTCTGGACGGTCCCCGCGGACGGGGTGCCGGTCCGGTGGGAGGACGCCCGTCGCCGGCTCGACGACGAGCGCGCCGGCGTGCGGGGGGCGCGGTGAGCGACGTCCGGTACGACGGTCCGCAGCTCGCGGACGCCGGCGACGTCGACCTCTGCTTCGACGCGTTCGGGGAACCGACCTCCCCGACGGTGCTGCTGGTGATGGGCATGGGCTTTCAGCTCGTCCACTGGCCGGAGGGGTTCTGCCGGCAGCTGGCCGCCGAGGGCTTCCGCGTGGTCCGCTTCGACAACCGTGACGCGGGCTCCTCCACCCACCTGCCCGGTCGGCGGTACTCCCTCGAGGACATGGCCGACGACGTGGTCGGCCTCCTGGACGCGCTCGGGGTCGACTCCGCGCACCTCGTGGGCGCCTCCCTCGGCGGCATGGTTGTCCAGACGACGGCGATCCGGCACCCCCGGCGGGTGCGCTCGCTGGCGTCGCTGATGTCCACGACGGGCCGCCGCGGCGTGGGGCGGACCTCCCCGCGCGTCCTCCGCCACCTCCTCTCGCGCCCGCCGAGGACCGTGGAGGAGGCGGTCGAGCGCCGCGTCCGGGTGTTCGCCACGATCGGTTCCACCGGGTTCGACCAGGACCTCGACGAGCTCCGGCGGGTCACGGCACTGGCGATGGCGCGCGATCCCGACGCACGTGGAGGGCGGCGCCGCCAGCACCGTGCGGTGCGGACGGCGCCCGACCGGACGACGGCGCTGCGGCGGGTCGCCGTCCCGACCGTGGTGGTGCACGGGACGGACGACCGGATGTGTCATCCGTCGGGCGGTCGGGCGACGGCCGCCGCCGTCCCCGGTGCCCGCCTGGAGGTCGTCGAGGGGATGGGGCACGACCTGCCTCCCGGCGCGTGGCCGCGACTGGTCCGCGCCATCGCGGACAACGCGCGCCGTGGTGAGGAGCGGGGCCGGCCCGGCTGAGCGGACACGGTCCGAGCGCACACGCGTCCGCACCCCGGTGCGGGCAGCACCGGGGTCACCCCGGCCGGCGGTCCCCCTCCGCGGCGAACTCCCGGTAGGCCGCGAAGGCGCGGGGGCCGTACACCGTGCCGGGTCCGCCGTTCATCGCGATGGCGACGCCGAGCGCTTCGGCGACCTCCGCCTCGGTGGCGCCGGTGCGGACGGCGCCCCGCGCGTGCGACGCGATGCAGCCGTCGCACTCCTTGCTGACCGCGATCGCGAGGGCCATCAGCTCCTTCGTCTTCTCGTCCAGCGCACCGGCGGCGTACGCGGCGGCGTGCAGCCGGCGGTAGCCGTCGTAGACCTCGGGGATCGCGCGGCGCAGCGCGCGGGCCGGTTCGCGGAGTTCCTCCTGGACGGCGTGGCCGTGACCCATGACGTGATGGTGGCAGCCGGAGTCCGTCAGGGCGCGCCGGGAGCCGCTCCCGGGAGCCCGCTGCGCGGCTAGCGTGGGGACACAGCCGTCCGGGGGATCGTCATGCGCCGCACCGTTCTGCTCGCTGCCTGCCTCACCCTGCTGGCCGGTTGCGGTCCGGGAGGCGTCGACGCCGCGCCGCGCGCGGTCGCCGCCGGCACCAGCACGCCGGCGCCCGTCGTGGGCGTGGGGGACACCGTGGCGTTCACCGACCCCGCGGGCGGGGGGGCCACGATCACCCTGGACGGGGTCCGCCGCGTCGACCGGGCGGACAGTTCCCAGCTCGTCGCCGAGGTCACGGTCGCCGCCGCCGACGGCGCCGTGCCCGTGGACCCGCTGCGCTTCCGGGCGCAGACCGTGGAGGGTGCCACCGTCGACCCCGGGGACGGCGTGGTCGGCCGTCGGGTGGCGGACGGGATCGCCTTCGACGTCCCGGAGGGCGCGGTGCTGATCTCCTACCTCGACCCGGACGGCGAGGTCCTGGTGGCGTTCCGGGTCGACCCGGCGAGTCAGGCGCCCGCGGAGGACGAGGTCGACTACCCGCCCTTCGCCTGTGACATGGGCGTGGACGGCATCCCGGTCTGCGAGGGCGACGTCCCGGACTCGGTCGGCGTCTACCGGACGCCCGACGGCGTCCTCGTCGGCGACTGACGGCGCCCCCGACGCACCGTCGGAGGCGGCGGGCACCGCCGGTCCCCGGTTCCCCGGCCGGTGGGGCGGCGCCGGGCTGGCAGCATGTGGCGGTGCGCGCGGTGGTCGTCGACTCGGTCCGAGCCCTGCCCCGGGTCCGGGAGGTGGCCGAGCCCACGGCTCCGTCCGGCGGGGTGGTGCTGCGGGTGACGGCCACCGGCGTGTGCCGCAGCGACTGGCACGCCTGGGCGGGGCACGACGAGGTCGTGTTCCCGCACGTGCCGGGCCACGAGCTCGCCGGGGTGGTGGTCGAGGTCGGTGCCGGCGTCGCCCGCTGGCGCCCCGGTGACCGGGTGACCGTCCCGTTCGTCTGCGGCTGCGGGCGCTGCGAGTGGTGCCGGGCCGGGGAGGCCCAGGTCTGTCCGGACCAGCAGCAGCCCGGCTTCACCCACTGGGGGTCCTTCGCCGAGTACGTCGCCCTGCACGCGGCCGATCCCAACCTGGTGCGCATCCCCGACGGGGTCGACGCCACCGCCGCGGCCGCGCTGGGGTGCCGGTTCGCCACGGCCTACCGCGCCCTGGTCGGCCGCGCGCGGGTCGGCGAGGGGGAGTGGGTCACCGTGGTGGGGACGGGCGGTGTGGGGCTGAGCGCGGTCGCCGTCGCCCGCTCGCTGGGGGCGCGGGTGGTGGCGGTGGACCGCAACCCCGAGGCCCTCGCCGTGGCCGCCGCACTGGGCGCGGAGCACACGGTGCACGCCGACGGCCGCGCCGTCCCGGCGGCCGTCGTGGACCTGACCGGTGGGGGCAGCCACGTCGCCGTCGACGCGGTGGGCAGCGAGCAGACCTGCGCCGACGCGATCCTGAGCCTGCGCCGGCGGGGGCGGCACGTGCAGGTCGGGCTGCTGCCGCCGGTCGCCGGTCATCCGCGGGTCCCGATGGCGCGGGTGATCGGCTGGGAGCTGGACCTGCTGGGCAGCCACGGGATGGCCGCGGCCGACTACCCGGCGATGATGGCGCTCGTCGAGCAGGGCACGCTGCAGCCGCAGCGGCTGGTCGAACGCACCATCGGCCTGGAGGAGGCGGCCGCCCTGCTGCCGGTGTTCGACCGGACGACGGTCGCCGGGATGACCGTCGTCGACCCCGCCCGCTGACGCGGGCCGGGAGCCCGGGGACGACGACCCGGGGGCCTGACACCCCGCAGCGCCGTGCCGGGGGGGGGGGGGGGGGGGGGGGGGGGGAGGACCCGGGTGTCGACCGGTGCCGCGGAGCCCACTCCCCGGTGCATCAGCCGGTCCGGTCCGCCTCGGCGGAGGCGACGGCTTCCTCGCGACTGGCGAACGGCCCTGCGGTGCGGCCGTCGGCCCGGCAGGTCCACCGGTAGCCACCCCGGGTCTGCTCGACGAGGTAGCCGTCCGGGTCGGCGGGGCCGTGGCCCGGGCGCTCGTGCGGGTCGGTCACGTGAACACCACCTCCTTGAAGCGCACACCGGCGAAGGCGCTGCCGAGGTGCACGACGGGCACGGGTCGGTAGGTGGCGTCCGCCACCGTCAGGGTTCCGGTCGGGGCGTCCGTGCGGGAGAAGGCGAGTCCCGACCCGGTGACGGTGATCCGCAGCCGGACGTAGGTGCCCGGCGTCGGCGCGGGGCCCTCCGTGGAGGACGCCAGGGTGGTGGCGACACCCTCGACGACCCGATGGACGCCCAGGGAGCCGTCTCCGCGCAGGAGGAAGAGGTAGCCGTCGGCGCCGGGTGACGAGCCGGACGACGGTCGGTACGGGTGGTCGTCGGTGCTCAGGAAGACCGACCCCCAGCACCTCCGGCTGTCCGCGCACGACGGGTCCACCCGCACGCGGAGGTGCAGCGTGAACGCCTCCGGATCCGGTGGTGCGAGGAAACCCATGAGCGTGGACGCGACGGTGTCGGAGACGTCGAGGCCCCAGGAGGAGTCGTCCGGGTGGAACCGGCCGCGGCTGGTGTCCGGCAGCATGCCGGGCAGCCAGACCTGACGGGCGAACAGGTCCGAGGCGCGCCGGCCCGCGTCCCCCGCGACGTAGACGGGATCGTCGGAGAAGATGGCGTCCACGCCGTCGGCGACGAGGGCGTCCCGCTGGTGTCGGCGGTTCACCGTGTAGCAGGCCACCTCGATCCCCGCCGCGTGTGCCGCCGTGCAGACCGTCGGGGTGACGTGGCCCGCCTCCGGGCCGATCCAGCCGATGCCCTCGGCGGAGGCCCGGGCGACGTCGGTGCTGCCGAGCCAGATGACCCCCCACCCCCGTGACCGCGCCAGCCGGCAGTCGGCGAGGGTGAAGGACTGGAGCAGCACGGACGTCGGGCGGACACCGCGTCGCTCGAGCGCGTCGATCATCGGGCCCATCGCATCGACGCTCTTGGCCTCGGCGCAGAGGAGGACGCGGTTGCCGAACTCGACGAGCACCTCCTCGAACAGCGGAGGACGCAACCCGTCGGGCCAGCCTCCGCCGAGGGTGACCGAGGCGTCGATGTCGAGCTGCTTCCAGGACACCGACGTGTGGTCGGCGACGTTGCCGCTGGAGGTGGTCATGCGGTCCACGGTGCCGTCGTGCATGACGCCGAGACCGCCGTCGGCGAGCGTCGCCACGTCCTGCTCGATGACCGCCAGGCCCTGGCCCACCGCGACCCGGTAGCCCTCCATCGTGTGCTCGGGCACCTGCAGGGAGCCGCCGCGGTGGGCGATGACGAACGGCCGGCTCAGGTCGGCGAAGTCCACGGACGACCCTAAGGCCGCTCCCGCGTGCCGGGGTGGTCAGCGGACCTCCGAGCGGGAGGGACGTCCCAGGCGCCGGGGACGGATCGAGCCGGGCGACGACGCCTCGTCTCAAGGGTCCGGTCGCTCAGGGCGGTGCAGTACCGCAGACCCGGTCACGACGGACCCGCGTCTCCGTCCGGGCCGCTCCTGCCGGTGCGAGGTGCGGCGCGGGTACTTGTCGCCGCGGTACCGGGCCGACGACCCTTTGCAGCACCGGTGACGGGAGGGGGAGTGCATGACGGACACGGAGCCCGACGCCGGACGTGCGGCTCCGCTGCTCGCCGCACGGGCGGGCAGCCGGCGGCGACGGGCCACCCGGAGGACGGCGTCAGCGGGTGGCCACGCGTGTCCGGGGGGACGACCTCAGTCACCGAGGAGGCAGCGTGCCGTTGATCACTGACCGGTACGACGACGGACCGGCTGCCCTCCCCGAGGGTGGACCCGTGGTGGACCCGGCTCGCGACACCCGGACCGGGGAGCTCGTCAGCCTCCTGCGTGTGCCCGCACCGGTCGATGCCGGCGCAGCCGCGCGTGAGCTGGACCGCCTGCAGCGGTTCGCGCACGTCCACCACCCGCACCTGGCCGAGGTGCTGGCGGTCGACCTGCAGGCCGACACGCTGGTCGTCGTCTGCCGGTCGCTCGAGGGGGAGCTGCTCACCCTCCACCCGCAGCGCACCCCGCTGACCGTGCGGGCGGTGCAGCGGATGGCGACGGACGTGCTGGACGCCCTGAGGGCGCTGCACCAGGCGGGCGTCGTCCACGGCGCGGTGGGGGAACGCTCCCTGCTCCTGTCCCCGCGGGCCGGTGTCGAGGACCCCGGCGTCCTGCTGCTCCCGGTGCCCGCGTCGGCCGGCCCGGCGGACGAGCCGGCGCCCTGGGCGCCCGTCCCACCCCGGCCGCCGGCGGAGCCCGGCCCGGCGGACGACGTCGGTGCCGCGGCCGCCTTCTTCCGAGCGTTGCTCCACCGCGTGCCCAAGGTGGGCATGGAGGAGGCCGTGCTGTCCGCCAGCCTCGCCGGCTTCCTGGAGCGGGCGGCCGCCGGGGGCCGTCGCGACGGGGACCCCGAGGGCGCTGAGCGGGCACACGGCTCGCCGGGTGGTCACGGCGCCCGGGACGGCCACGGCGCGAGGGGTTCCCACCGCCGGGCCCGTGGCCGGCACGTGCCCGCCCCGGGACGGCTCACCCCGGGACCGGGCCTGGCCCCGACGGGCCCGTCGGGCGGTGCGGTCCGGTCCCCCCATCGGCACGCACGGCCGGACGCCGGCCGGCCGGTCAGGAGCGCCTCCCGGCGTCGGTGGCGTCTGGCGGGGCTCGCGGTCGCCGCTGTCACGGCCGCGGCCGTGACAGCCCTCCTGCTGCTCCCCGGGGGGGAGGACGGGAGGACGACGGCGGGCTCGGCCCCGACCGCAGCGACGTCCTCCTCCGTCGCACCGCGGTCGACGTCCGCCGCTCCGCAGTCGCCGTCTCCTCCGCCCGAGACGATCCCGGGGCTGATCGCCGACCTGACAGCGCGACCGGACGTGGCCGGACCGGCGGGACCGCTCCTGCTCGACGGACTCCAGGACCTGCAGTCGGCGGACCAGGCGGTGCGGCAACGGGCAGCGGTGCAGGTGCTCGACCTCCTGCTGAGCGGCCAGGGCCTCGACCCCCGGTACGCCGCCGCCACTCGGCTGGCGCTGTTCCGTGCGTTGGCCGGCCTCGCCCCGGCGCCGGCGGCCACGGGGCCGTCCTGCCTGGCACCGGCCGAGGGCCCGCCGTCCCTGCTCGAGCAGGGGTACGCACGACAGGTCCTCGAGCGGCTGGCGTCGTGGCAGGCAGAGGGGTTCCCGGCCGAGGAGTCGGCGCGCCTGCGCGAGATGGTGGGCCCCGTGGCGGTCGGAGAGGCACACCTCGTCCTCGTCCCGTGTCCGACCGGATGAGGAAGCCGGGTCGCGAGCGGGCGGTCGGTCACTCGTCGTCGGCGTCCGCGGAGCGGTCCGGCACCGGGCGCGGCTGTCCCCGTCCCGTCGAGTGGCGCGGCGGGAGACGCCTGGACGGGCGGCCGGCGGGCTGGCGCGCACCCTGCGGTGTGCCGGGGTGCGCGACCCGGACGTCGCGATCGCCGGGGATCGCGACGTCCGGCCCGCTGTCGGGAGTCACCGCAGGCGGATCTCGGCGACCAGTTGCGCGTGGTCGGAGACGATGCGGTCGCGACGGTCGTCGCTGAGCTGGCTGTCGACGAGGTGGTCGTTGAAGTACCGCAGCAGCTGCACCTCGCCGATGCGCTGCGGGTTGCGCTCGTAGAACTCCTGGCTCACCAGGACGTGGTCGAGGTTCTCGTAGTGCCCGTTGAAGATGTGCGTGTAGCTGACGTCCCGCCCGGTCCGGCGGGCGGTGAGCTCGTGGGCCGAGTAGAGCAGCCGATCCCAGTAGGCCCGGCGGACGTCGGGGTCGCCCGGCCAGAAGCGGGAGGGGGAGTCGCCGGTGATGACGTCGGTGGTGACGGCGCGGGCGGCGTCGTTGAGGTCGCCGAGGACGATGGTCGGCTGCGCGGTGCCGACGACCTCATCGAGCACCAGGAAGCGCAGGGCGGCCGCCTCGGCGGCGCGGCGGATGAGCGCCCGGGCCTTGCCGAGGGCCTCCTCGCGCGGGTCGTGCTCGGGGGCCTGCGGATCGCGGATGGGTCGCTTGGACTTCAGGTGGGCGACGAAGACCGTCGCGGTCGTGCCGGCCTGCGGGTCGAGGACCACGCGGGCACGCAGGACCGGGCGGCTGAACGTGCCGACCGGCAGGGCGATGCCGTCGACGGCGACGTCCAGCCCGGCCGGGAAGTCGGCAACGGTGGTGACCGGTCCGTCGAGGGGCAACCGGCTGGCCAGCCCGAGCCGCGGACCGCTGTCCCCGTCCGCGCCCGGCGCCACGACGGTGCCCTCGCCGAACTCCTCTGACCGGGCGCAGACGTCGCGCAGCGCGTCCTCGGAGAAGACCTCCTGGAAGCCGACGACGTCGGCGTCCATGCGGCCGAGCTGACCGGCGATCCACGCCGCCTTCTCCTCGTACTCGGCGGCGCTGTAGGGCTTCTCGTCGGGGTAGTAGGGCTCGCCGGGCCGGGCGAGGTTGAGGACGTTGAACGTGCCGACCTTGACCATGTGCAGGCCATCCCTTGACTGGGGGTGAGCCAGCATCGTCGGCCGACGGCGTCACCGGAACGTCACCGGGCGCGGCCCGCCGGACGGCGCTCCCGCCGCTGCGCCGCCGGTGCCGACCACTCCTCGGGGTGCCGAGCTCCGGGCTGTCGACGCCGCCGCCATCGCCTCCCGGCACCGTCCGTGCCGTCCGGCCGCGGCGGCTCCTCAGGAGCGAGGGCGAGCTGCGTTCTGCTCCTCCGGAGACGGTGCGGACGTGGGCCGTCGAGCCCCTTCCGGCTCCGGGACGCCGCTCAGCGAGGCCAGCGCACCTCGATCCGGGTGACCGAGACCTCGATCCACGAGCCGGTGGGACGCGTGACGAGCGCCTCCCGGACCGCCTGCTCCGCCACCTGGCGTGCCGCCTCGGCGGCCCGAGCGGTGACCGCCGCCGCCACGGCGAACGCCGAGGCGGTGATCAGCGGCCCGGCGGTCGTGCCGCGGAGCAGGACCGGGAGCAGGGACCGCACCGCGGCCGGCACCGTGCCCAGGGCCGTACGCCGCTGGGGCACCAGACTCCCGTCCGCCCGGTAGACCTCGCTCGGCTCGATCGGCTGCTGACCGTCCACGGCGCCACCCCTCTCGTCCCGTCCGATCCTCGCCCCCCACGTCGTGCCGGTCCAGTGGGCACGGGATCGGCCGACCCGGCGCCGGGACGAAGCGGCTCCCGAGGGCGGTGACCGTCCGGCCTCTCCGCCGGTGGGTTCGACCAGTCAGCGGGCGTGAGGTGTCCGGGAGACCCGGCCGGACTCGATGAGGCGGCAGAACCGATTGCTGATCGCGGACGTACCTGCCGAGCTCGACGTCGTCGGTGCGGTGCCCGGCGATGGGCCGGCGGACGAACCGCTCGCCGGCGTGCAGATGGTTCCCGCGCGGCTGGGTGTGAGCAGCGCGTCGGCGCCGGCATCGGGCGGGTCCACTGCATGACGTCCCGCCCGGTGGTGTCGCTCGCAGCACGCGGAGGTCCTGCGGGTCGGACCACGGCGTGATCAGTGCCGGCTGCGCCACGTCCTCGTCGGGTCGGTCGAGCCGGCACCGCTGGGTCGTCGAACGCCCATCGGGCTGGCTGCCGTCCTGCAACGGCTCGGCTCTGCGCGAGGACTGACGTGACCCCCGTGGGCCAGATCTGCAGTGGAGGGCGGCGGCGACGCAACCAGCTCACGACCAACGCCCCCCTCTCGACCCCCGACCACGACCGACGCCGGTCGCTCGCGTGAACGTGTGCTGACCTGGCCGTTCGTCACCGATCAGCCGCTGCCGACACCGTCGAGATCGACTGGCAGGTCCATGCTCGCCGTGCCCGCTGTCGATGTCCCTGAGCGGCTCGTTCGACGACCCCCGGTCGCGGCGCGGTGGGTGTCGGGCGGACCTGTCGGGCGCTGTCCGCTCGCCGGGGTGCGGGAGGGAGTCCTGTCGTCGCTGGACGGCGGGATCCCGTCGGCCCGGCGGCCGCGCAACTTCGTGACGAGGACGGCGACCTGGGTGCGGCGTTGCAGGCCCAGTTTGGGCAGCAGGTTGCTGACGTAGTTCTTCACCGTCTTCTCCGCCAGGCCGAGCCGGTCGCCGATCTGGCGGTTGGTGAGCCCGTCCCCGATCAGTTGCAGCACGGCGCGCTCCCGCTCGGTGAGGCCGGCCAGCGGATCCGGCCGCCCGCTGGCGTCGCCGGCGTCGAGCACCGCGGTGACCTCGGGCGCGAACACGGTGCCGCCCGCGGCCACCCGGCGCACGGCCGCCCGCAGCGCCGGGCCGCGCACGTGCTTGACCAGGTAGCCGGACACCCCCGCCCGCACGGCTGCTGCCACCGTCTGCGGGTCGGCGTACTGGCTGAGCACCAGGCAGCGCACCCCGGGCACGTCCGCGCGCAGCCGGGTGCAGGCCTCGGCCCCGGTGCCGTCGGGCAGCCGCATGCCGAGCACGGCCACGTCCGGCCGCACCGCCCGGCCGCGGACCAGCGCCTGGTCGACCGAGGCCGCCTCGGCGACGACCGTGATGCCCGGGTCGCCCGCGAGCACCTGGATCACGCCGCGGCGGACCACCTCCTGCTCGTCGAGCACGAGGACCCGTACGACGGCCGTCTCTGCCGGCACCGGAACCAGCTCCCCGGGGTCGAGGGGTGCGGCACGACGTCGTCGGCGGGCAGCCGGAGGGCGTTCGGCCGCGCGGGGGTTCGCGCCCCGCGTCGGCCACCCTAGAGCCGGCGCTCCCCGGGCGGGGGTCCGGGCCGACCGGCCGCTCGCGGTCTCCGACCGTCACCGGGTCGCCGGCGCAGCCGGGCCGGAGGGCACGTCACGGCCGGCAGCGCCTGGACGCCTACCTCGCCGAGTGGGTGCACACCCGACGTCTGGGTCCTTCCCCGCGGGCGTCGTACGTGGAGGACACCCGGCTGCACATCGACCCGTACCTCGGAGCGCATCGGTCCGCACGACCCACCGGCCCGGTGGTCGACACCTGGATGCGCAAGCCGGAGGCGACCGGCCGGGCGGACGGCGCAGGCGGACTCCCACCCCGGACGGTGCGCCACCTCCACCATCCTGCGGTCGGCTCCCAGCGACGGGTGAGGAGCCGGCGGGTGACCCCGCGCTGCCCGGCCGGCGACGCTGACTCGGGTGGGGTCCCGCTCGGTGCCCGCATCGACGGTCCGGGCAACGCCGGCGTGACCGGGTGTGTGCCCCGCGTACCCCTCCGGCCCGGGCACGGGTCAGGCTGGAGCCGTGATCGACGAACCGGGCCGCGCGTCCTCGCCGAGGGACCGGTTCGTCCGGGTGCGCGGCGCCCGCGAGCACAACCTGCGCAACGTCGACGTCCAGGTGCCGCGGGACGCCCTGGTCGTCTTCACCGGCGTCTCCGGATCCGGGAAGTCCTCGTTGGCCTTCGGCACGATCTACGCGGAGGCGCAGCGCCGGTACTTCGAGTCCGTGGCCCCGTACGCCCGGCGGCTCATCCACCAGGTCGGCGCACCCGTCGTCGACGAGATCACCGGGCTGCCGCCGGCGGTGGCGCTGCAGCAGAGCCGGGGCACCCCCAGCAGCCGGTCCACCGTCGGCACCGTGACGACACTGTCCAACTCGCTGCGGATGCTGTTCTCGCGCACCGGCACCCACCCGCCGGGGTCGTCCGGCCGGCTGGACTCCGACGCCTTCTCGCCCAACACCGCCGCCGGCGCCTGCCCCGAGTGCTCCGGTCTGGGCAGGGTGCACCTGGTGACCGAGGACAGCCTGGTCCCCGACGCATCGCTCAGCATCCGGGACGGCGCGATCGCCGCCTGGCCGGGCGCCTGGCACGGCAAGAACCTGCGCGACATCCTGGTCGAGCTCGGCCACGACATCGACCGGCCGTGGCGGGACCTGCCGCAAGCCGAGCGCGACTGGATCCTGTTCACCGACGAGCAGCCCGAGGTCACCGTGCGACCCGTCCGCGGGGTGGGTCAGGTCCAGCGGGACTACCAGGGCCGGTACACCGGCGCACGGGCCTACGTGCTGCACACCCTGGCCAACACCAAGAGCCCGACCATGCGGCAGCGGGTCCTGCGGTTCGTGCAGACCTCGATCTGCCCCGTCTGCTCGGGCAGCCGGCTGCGGCCCGAGTCCCTGGCCGTCACCGTCGGCGGCCGGAACATCGCCGAACTGGCCGCCCAGCCGCTGACCGCGCTCGTCGAGACGCTCCGCCAGGTACCGCAGGCGACCGACGTCGCGGCGCGGATCACGACGGACCTCCTCGGCCGGATCGAGGTGCTCACCGCGTTGGGCCTCGGTTACCTCAGCCTGGACCGGACGACCCCGACCCTGTCGCCGGGCGAGCTGCAACGGCTGCGGATCGCGACCCAGCTGCGGTCGGGGCTGTTCGGCGTGGTGTACGTCCTGGACGAGCCGTCCGCGGGGTTGCACCCGGCCGACGCCGAACCGCTGCTGAGGGTGCTGGACCAGCTGACCGCGGCCGGCAACTCGTTGTTCGTCATCGAGCACGACATGGCGCTGGCGCACCGCGCCGACTGGATCGTCGACGTCGGCC
This sequence comes from Geodermatophilus tzadiensis, assembly GCF_003002915.1. GTDB lineage: Bacteria > Actinomycetota > Actinomycetes > Mycobacteriales > Geodermatophilaceae > Geodermatophilus > Geodermatophilus tzadiensis. The sequence continues at coordinate 324,617 of NZ_PVTG01000004.1, forward strand.
CGCTGGCAGGGGAGCGGGGCGGCCGCGTCCTCTACAGCGGGCCCGTCGCCGGCCTGTCCCACGTGGAGACATCGGTGACCCGGCGCTTCCTCTTCGACCGGGAGCCGCCGATCGGTCGGCCGCGGCGACAGCCCGCGGGGCAGCTGCGCCTGGGTGGCATCGACCGGCACAACCTGCGCGACGTCGTGGCGGGGTTCCCGCTCGGGGTCCTCACCGCGGTCACCGGCGTCTCGGGCTCGGGCAAGTCGACGCTGGTCAGCCAGGTGCTGGCCGATGTCGTCTCCCGGCGGCTCGGCTCACCCGCGACGGCCACGGACGGCCCCGACGACGCCGGTGACGACCCGACCGCCGACCCGGACGACGTCGTCCAGGACACCGCGGGGGTGACGGTGCAGGTCGAGGGGCCTGCGGCCGTCGACCGTCTCGTGCGTGTCGACCAGAAGGCCATCGGCCGGACCCCCCGGTCCAACCTGGCCACCTACACCGGGCTCTTCGACGCGGTGCGCAGGCTCTTCGCGGCCACCGACGAGGCCCGCAGGCGCGGCTACGGCGCCGGACGGTTCTCCTTCAACGTGGCCGAGGGGCGCTGCCCGACGTGCCAGGGCGAGGGCTTCGTGACCGTGGAGCTGCTCTTCCTCCCCGGGACGTACTCGCCCTGCCCGACCTGCCACGGTGCGCGGTACGACCCCGAGACGCTGGAGATCACGCACCGCGGCAAGAACATCGCCGAGGTGCTCGACCTGACCGTCGACGCGGCCACGGACTTCCTCGCCGACCTCGCGCCGGTGGCCAAGAGCCTGCGCGTGCTGCAGGAGGTCGGTCTGGGCTACCTGCGCCTCGGCCAACCGGCGACGGAGCTGTCCGGCGGCGAGGCGCAGCGGGTGAAGCTGGCCAGCGAGCTGCAACGGGCCCGACGGGGGCACACGCTGTACGTCCTCGACGAGCCGACCACCGGGCTGCACCCCGCTGACGTGGAACTGCTGGTGCGCCAGCTCCACCAGCTCGTCGACGCGGGCAACACCGTGGTGGTGGTGGAACACGACATGGACGTCGTCGCCGACGCCGACTGGGTCATCGACCTGGGTCCTGGAGCCGGTGACCAGGGCGGCAGGATCGTGGCCGCCGGCACGCCGGAACAGGTGGCCACCGCGCCGGGGAGCCAGACCGCCCGGTTCCTCGCCCCCCGGCTGGCGAGGGCGGAGCTCCCTCCGTCGTCCGGCCGCCCGGCAGTCCGGTGAGGCCGCCTCCGGCCTGACCCGGCCGGTCACGACCGCGTCCGCCGGCCGGTCGCCGCCGACACGGTCCGGCACGCCGCCCTGCGCGGGAGGTGGGCGGCCAACGACCGACCGGCCGATCCGCGGGCAAGTCCTCTGCTGAGCGGGCGAGGCACGCGTCGAGGACCTGCTGGGTTCCACCGGTGCAACCGCACGGGGCTGTGGCCGGTGGGCAGGCGTCCGCCCCACTGCTTGTCCCCGCGAGCGAGGGACTGGGCTGGGCGCTCGGACCGCGGAAGCCTGCTGGTGATCCCGCCGCAGCAACGCGTCGCTCGTGGCGCGCCCCCGGATAGGAACCCGACGGGCTCACCGTCACGCGATCCCCCGGCGCGGTCCTCGACGCGCTGGTGGAGGTGCGTGTGCGGACCTCCTGGTGGTGGCGCTCGACCGGTACACCGGCCTGGCGTTCCCGGCCCCGGCGTTGGTCGCGCTGGAGCCTGACCTGCTGCGGTGACTCGCCGCTCTGTGGAGCCTCCCGGCGTCGGCGGCAGGAGTGCTGGCGTCCGGTGCGTCGGTCGCGACCCTGTCCGCCCCCGTCACCGCGCGACCGCACGGCTGGGGAGGACCACCTGTCCGGCAGCCTGTACCTGACCCCGCAAGCGCACGAGGCGCCAGCGTGGGCGCGCTGGCGCTGCGACCCGGACCCTGCCGGGTCGCTGCCCTCCGGGCACGCAGTCGTGGCCGGCCTGCTGTGCCGCGGGCTGCGCCGTCTGCAGCGGTCGGCCCGGTCCTCCGGATCGCGGCTGATCCCGGACTGCTGCGCGACCTAGCCTTGACCCGTGCTGTTCACGGTGGCCTCGGCCCACCTCCTCGCCATGGAGGCGCACGCAGGCCAGGTCCAGCCGCAGGAGGGTGACTTCTACCTGCACTACCTCGTCCCGCTCGCCGAATTGGCCCGGCCGTACGGAGCGCTCGCCGAGATGGCTGCGGTCCTGCACCGCATCGTCGAGGACACCCGCGACCACCCCGACATCACCCGCCGCTACGACCTCGCGCGGCTGCGCGCCCTCGACGTGCCCGAGGAGGTCGTCCGAGCCGTCGACGCGGTCACCCAGCGTCCTGGCGAACGCTTCCTCGGCGGCGTCATCCAGCGCTCCGCCGCGGACCGGCTCGGCCGCTTGGTCGCACTGCTGAACAACAAGCGCTGCCTCGACGAGACGCTGGTCCTGGCCGGGACCGACCCGGACAAGGCCCGCAGCCTCCGCGAGGGCCGGTATCTCCCGGCACGGCGCATCCTGCTCAAAGCCGAGGTCGCGGACGCGCACCGCATCCTCGCCTGACGGCGCGCGCAGGCTCACCATCTACGAGCACGTGCACTCCGACACGGGCTGCCAGGCCGCCGACCGCTCCGCTGCCCTGCTCGAGGGCCGAGACCAGGAACAGGTATCGAACAGGCATCACGAGGGTCGGATGCAGGACCGCCCCGGGCTCCTGGCCTGCAGGAACACTGGGGCGATCCTGTGTCCGAGGGGCGACTCGCTACATACGCACACGACTCGTCGGGTGCCGGTGAGCCGTCATCGGTGTCCGAGGCGCGACGCGCTGCACGAACCCAAGAGTGAACCGGCCGTTTGACCGGCCACACGGCGCCTGCGGGTGGCGGCTCGGTCAACGATCGGCGAGGTGCAGTTCGGCGGCGACGATGACGGGGAGGTCCAGGGGAAGGGCGGCCGCGCCGATGGCCGTACGGGCGTGCTGCCCGATCGAGGGCCCGAAGACGTCCAGCACCACCTCTGAGAAGCTGTTGAGCACGGCGGTGGTCTTCGGGTAGCCCGCCTCGGCCTGGACGAAGCCCGTCACGGTGAGCCAGGCGTCGATGCGGTCGAGGTCCCCGACGGCTTGCTCGACACTGGCGATCACCGCGAGGGCCGCCAGTCGAGCCGACTGTTGGGCCTGCTCCAGCGACACAGCGTCCGGGACCCGGCCGAAGGGCCCGGCAGGAGCGCCGTCCGGCTGCTGCGCGCCGTGGCCGGAGACCAGGACCCGGTTGCCGAGCACCCGCACCCAGCTGAAGGACGTGGTGACCGGCATCGCCGGCGACGCTGGCAGGGGCAGGCCGAGGTCCCGGAGCCGGTCGTGCACACGCATCGCTGCATCCAACACCCGAAGATCCTCGGTAAGCAGGATCCCCGGAGCATGACACGTGCCTTGCCCACGAGGCCGACCCCAGGAACAGGAGAACCCCCGCCGACCGAGAGGCCCGGGGAGTCAACCCGGTGTCCGAGGGGCGACTCGCAACATACGCACACGCTTCCGACCCTGACGCGCTCACCGGCGGCCGGCGACGGTCGGGCGTCGAGTCGGAGGGGACCTATCGGGACCCCTCAGGCGCGTTATGTGGGTTGCTCGCAGCAACTGAGTGTTGACATGGGGGCGCCTCTGCGGAACGCACGTGGTTGTCGAAGACCATTCGCTCCGCAG
>NZ_PVTG01000005.1 GCF_003002915.1 Geodermatophilus tzadiensis
CGTCGTCGCCGACGAGCCAGACGTTGTTGTCGACGTCGAAGTCGGCCCCGTCGAGGCTGAACACCCCGGGAACGACGGCCTTCTCGATGCGGGCGCTCACTTGTCCAGCACCACGACCGAGCGCAGCACGTCACCCCGGCGCAGGTTCTCGAAGGCCTCCTCGACGTCGTCCAGCCCGATCGTCTCGGTGACGAACTCGTCGAGGGGGAAGCGGCCCTGCAGGTACAGGTCGGCGAGCATCGGGAAGTCGCGGGAGGGCAGGCAGTCGCCGTACCAGGAGGACCTGATCGCCCCACCGCGGCCGAAGACGTCGATGGCCGGCAGCTCGATGCGCACGTCCGGGGCGGGCACGCCGACCATGACGACGCGGCCGGCGAGGTCACGGGCGTAGAAGGCCTGCTCGAACACCTTCGGGTGCCCGACGGCGTCGATCGCGACGTCCACCCCGAAGCCTCCGGTCAGGGCCCTGATCGCCTCCACCGGGTCGGTCTCCCGGGAGTTGACCGTGTGGGTGGCGCCGAACCTCCGCGCCCACTCCAGCTTCCGGTCCTCGACGTCGACGGCGACGATCGTGGTCGCCCCGGCCAGCGTCGCGCCCGCGATGGCGGCGTTCCCCACCCCGCCGCAGCCGAAGACGGCCACGCTCTCACCCCGCCCGACCGCGCCGGTGTGCATCGCGGCGCCGGCGCCGGCCATGACGCCGCAGCCGAGCAGCCCGGCCGCGGTGGCCGGGGTGGCGGGGTCGACCTTGGTGCACTGCCCGGAGTGCACCAGGGTCTTCTCCACGAACGCGCCGATCCCCAGTGCCGGGGACAGCTCGGTGCCGTCGGCCAGGGTCATCTTCTGCGCGGCGTTGTGCGTGGCGAAGCAGTACTGCGGCTGCCCCTTGAGGCAGGCGCGGCACTGCCCGCACACCGCCCGCCAGTTGAGGACCACGAAGTCCCCGACCGCCACGTCCGTCACGCCCTCGCCGACCGCGGCCACGACCCCGGCGGCCTCGTGGCCGAGCAGGAACGGGAACTCGTCGTTGATGTTGCCCTCGCGGTAGTGCAGGTCGGTGGCGCAGACGCCGCAGGCCTGCACGTCGACGATCGCCTCACCGGGCCCCGGGTCCGGCACGAGGACCGTCTCGACGGTCACCGGGGCACCCTTGCCGCGGGCGACCACGCCCTTCACCTCGTAGGTCATGACGGTGGAGCTCCTCTCCTGGAGATGCGCGACCGCGTCGCGCCGGTGGGGACGGGCGTCCGGTGCGGTGGCGCTGCCGGACGGCGGTCCAGCCGCCCCTTGACCCCTGCCCGGCGCCACCCTATGTTGTTCGACGACTGATATACCAGTCCTCGTCACGACTTCCTGGCAGAGGGGATCCCGGCATGGTCGTCCAGCTCGGCGAGGCTCCGCCGACCGCTCCCGGCCGCTGGCTCGACCGGTCACTGGCGGACACGGACCCGGAGGTCTCCCAGGCGATCTCCGCGGAGCTGACCCGGCAGCAGACCACGCTGGAGATGATCGCCAGCGAGAACTCCGCTCCGGTTGCGGTGATGCAGGCGCAGGGGTCGGTGCTGACCAACAAGTACGCCGAGGGCTACCCGGGCCGGCGCTACTACGGCGGCTGCGAGCACGTCGACGTCGTCGAGCAGCTGGCCATCGACCGGCTGACGGCGCTGTTTGGCGCCGAGTACGCGAACGTGCAGCCGCACTCCGGCGCGCAGGCCAACGCGGCGGCGATGGCGGCGCTCCTGCAGCCCGGGGACACCATCCTGGGGCTCGACCTGGCCCACGGCGGCCACCTGACCCACGGGATGAAGCTCAACTTCTCCGGCAAGCTCTACGACGTCGCCGCCTACCACGTGCGGCCCGACGACCACCGCGTCGACATGGCCGAGGTCGAGCGGCTGGCCCACGAGCGGCGGCCCCGGCTCATCGTCGCCGGCTGGTCGGCCTACCCGCGGCAGCTGGACTTCGCCGAGTTCCGGCGGATCGCCGACGAGGTCGGCGCCTACCTGATGGTCGACATGGCCCACTTCGCCGGGCTGGTCGCCGCCGGGCTGCACCCCTCGCCCGTCCCGCACGCCCACGTCGTCACCTCGACCACCCACAAGACCCTCGGCGGTCCGCGCGGCGGCGTCATCCTGGCCACGGCCGACCTCGCGAAGAGGTTCAACTCGTCGGTCTTCCCCGGTCAGCAGGGCGGGCCCCTGGAGCACGTGATCGCCGCCAAGGCGGTGGCGTTCAAGCTGGCCGGTGAGCCCGCGTTCCGCGAGCGCCAGGAGCGGACGCTCGCCGGCGCCCGGATCCTGGCCGACCGGCTGCTGGCACCGGACTCCCGGGAGGCGGGCATCGACGTGGTCAGCGGCGGCACCGACGTCCACCTCGTCCTGGTCGACCTGCGGGGGTCGGAGCTCGACGGCCGGCAGGCCGAGGACCGGCTGCACGCGATCGGCATCACCGTCAACCGCAACGCGGTGCCGTTCGACCCCCGCCCGCCCATGGTCAGCTCCGGCGTCCGCATCGGCACCCCCGCCCTGGCCGCGCGCGGCTTCGACCGGGCCGACTTCGCGGAGGTCTCCGACGTGATCGCCACCGCCCTCCGGCCCGCCACCGGGGACCGGGAACTGGCTCGGCTCCGCGCGCGGGTCACCGACCTGGCCGACCGCCACCCGCTCTACCCCGACCTGACGGAGGTCCCCCGATGAGCCCCCGCACTCCCGGCGCGGACCTGCCCGATCACCCCGACCTCCTCTGGCGCGACACGGAGCCGAAGCGCTCCTACGACGTGGTGATCGTCGGAGGCGGTGGACACGGTCTGGCCACCGCGCACTACCTGGCCAAGGACCACGGCATCACGAACGTCGCGGTGCTGGAGAAGGGCTGGCTGGCCGGCGGCAACATGGCCCGCAACACCACGATCATCCGGTCCAACTACCTGTGGGACGAGAGCTCGGCCATCTACGAGCACGCGCTGAAGCTCTGGGAGGGGCTCGAGGAGGACCTCGGCTACCCGATCCTGTTCAGTCAGCGCGGCGTGCTCAACCTCGCCCACACCCTGCAGGACGTCCGCGACAGCGTGCGCCGGGTCGAGGCCAACAAGCTCAACGGCGTCGACGCGGAGTGGCTGGAGCCGGACGAGGTCCGCAAGGTCTGCCCGGTCGTCAACACCTCGACCGACATCCGCTACCCGGTCCTGGGGGCCACGTACCAGCCGCGCGCGGGCATCGCCAAGCACGACTACGTGGCCTGGGGCTTCGCCCGCCGCGCGGACGAGGCCGGGATCGACCTCGTCCAGGACTGCGAGGTCACCGGGTTCACCACCGACGGCGACCGGGTCACCGGGGTGCAGACCACCCGCGGCACCATCGCCGCCGGCACGGTGGCCCTCTGCGCGGCCGGCCACACCTCCGTGCTCACCGACATGCTCGGCATCCGCGTGCCGGTGCAGAGCCACCCGCTGCAGGCGCTGGTCTCCGAGCTCCTCGAGCCGGTGCACCCCACGGTGGTCATGTCCAACGCCGTGCACGTGTACGTCTCCCAGGCGCACAAGGGCGAGCTGGTCATGGGCGCCGGCGTCGACTCCTACAACGGCTACGGCCAGCGCGGCGCCTTCCACGTCATCGAGCGCCAGATGGCCGCCGCCGTCGAGCTCTTCCCGGTGTTCGCGCGGGCGCACCTGCTGCGCACCTGGGGCGGCATCGTCGACGTCAGCCCCGACGCCTCGCCGATCGTGGGGCGGACCCCCTACGACAACGTCTACCTCAACTGTGGCTGGGGCACCGGCGGGTTCAAGGCCACGCCCGGCATCGGCTCGGCCCTGGCGCACACCATCGCCCACGACGAGCCCCACCCGTACGTGGCGCCGTTCACCCTCGACCGCTTCGTCACCGGCGCCCTCGTCGACGAGCACGGCGCGGCCGCCGTGGCCCACTGACGTCCTCGCCCAGCCACCCAGGAGTCTCCCGTGCAACTCATCGCGTGCCCGTGGTGCGGCCCCCGCGAGGAGGTCGAGTTCTCCTACGGAGGGCAGGCCCACGTCCCCTACCCGGACAGCCCCGCCGAGCTCTCCGACGAGGAGTGGGCGCACTACGTCTTCTTCCGCGACAACCCCAAGGGCCGCTTCGCCGAGCGCTGGAACCACAGCGCCGGCTGCCGCCGCTGGTTCAACGCGATCCGCGACACCGCCACCTACCGCTTCGAGCGCGTCTACCGCCTCGATGACCCCAAGCCGGTGACCCCGTGACCAGTCCGTTCCGCACCCCCGAGGGCGGCCGCATCGACCGCAGCGCCACCGTCGAGTTCACCTTCGACGGGCAGGTCCTCCGCGGTCACCCCGGCGACACCCTGGCCTCGGCGCTGCTCGCCAACGGCCGGCACCAGGTCGCCACGAGCGTCAAGTTCGGCCGCCCCCGCGGCATCGCCGCCGCCTGGGCCGAGGACCCGGGCGGCCTGGTGCAGATCGAGGAGCCCTTCCCGGAGCCCATGCTGCTGGCCACCACCGTCGAGCTGTACGACGGGCTGGCCGCCTCCGGCCTGCCGGGGCAGGGCCGCCTCGCCGACGTCCCCGACTCGGCCCGCTACGACGCGGTCCACTCCCACGTCGACGTGCTGGTCGTCGGCGCCGGGCCCGCGGGGCTGGCCGCCGCGCTCACCGCATCCCGGTCCGGCGCGCGGGTGGCGCTGGTCGACGAGCAGTCCGAGGCCGGCGGCGCGCTGCTCGGCACCGACGACGAGCTCGACGGCGCGCCCGCCGTGGACTGGGTGGCGGCGGCGGTCGCCGAGCTGGCCGCGACCCCCGACGTCCTGCACCTGCAGCGGACGACGGCCTTCGGGCTCTACGACGACGGCTTCGTGCTCGCGCTGGAGCGGCGCACCGACCACCTCGGCGCCGCCGCGCCCAAGCACGTCTCCCGCCAGCGGGTGTGGCGCATCCGGGCACGCTCGGTCGTCGTCGCGACGGGGGCGCACGAGCGCCCGGTCGTGTTCGCCGACAACGACCGGCCGGGGACCATGCTCGCCGGCGCCGCCCGGACGTTCCTGCACCGCTACGGCGTGCTGCCCGGTCGCGAGGCCGTCGTGTTCACCACGAACGACAGCGCCTACGACGCCGCCCTCGACCTGTTCCGCGCGGGTGTGCGCGTGCAGGCCGTGGTCGACGCCCGGCCGGAGGGCTCGCCGCAGCGCCGTGCGGAGTGCGAGGGCGCCGGCATCCGCGTCCTGTCCGGCGCCGTGGTGACCGGCACGCAGGGCGTCGAGCGGGTCACGCACGCCCTCGTCGCCCCGTTCCTGGACGGCGAGGTCGGCGCGGGCAGCGCGATCGCCTGCGACCTGCTCCTGGTCAGCGGGGGCTGGAACCCCGCCGTGCACCTGTTCAGCCAGGCCCGCGGCCGGCTGCGCTACGACGCGACCCTCGGCGCCTTCCTCCCGGGGGAGGAGCTCGACGGTGTGGCCGTCGCCGGTTCGGCCGCCGGCGTGCCCGACCTGGCCGGCTGCCTGGCCGACGGGCAGCGCGTGGCCCGCGCCGCGCTCGGCGTGCCGGCCGTCCCGTCGGCGGCCGACGACCGGCTGCCCACCGCCCCGGAGCCCGTCGTCCCCACCGCGCCCCTGGTGCTGTGGCGGGTGCCGGATCCCTCCGGTGCCGAGGGCAGCACCTCGTTCGTCGACCTGCAGCGCGACGCGACGGTCGCCGACATCGCCCGCGCGGTGGGCGCCGGGCTGCGCTCCATCGAGCACGTCAAGCGCTACACGACGATCGGGACGGCGCACGACCAGGGCAAGACCTCCGGCGTGCTCACCTCGGGGATCGTCGCCGAGCTGCTGGGGGTCCCGGTGCAGGACACCGGGACGACCACGTTCCGGCCGCCCTACACCCCGGTCGCCTTCGCCGCGCTGGCCGGCCGTGACCGTGGGCGGCTGTTCGACCCCGAGCGGGTCACCGCCCTGCACGAGTGGCACGTGGCGGCGGGGGCGGTCTTCGAGGACGTCGGGCAGTGGAAGCGTCCCCGCCACTACCCGCGGCCCGGCGAGGACATGGAGGCCGCGGTCCTCCGCGAGTGCGCCGCGGCCCGCACCGGCGTCGGGATCCTCGACGGCTCCACCCTCGGCAAGATCGACGTCCAGGGCCCGGACGCCGCCGTCCTCCTGGACCGGCTGTACACGAACCTGATGAGCAGCCTGAAGGTCGGCTCGGTCCGCTACGGGGTCATGTGCGGCGTCGACGGCATGGTGATCGACGACGGCACGGTGCTGCGGCTGGCCGAGGACCGCTTCCTGGTCCTCACCACCACCGGCGGCGCGGCGAAGGTCCTCGACTGGATGGAGGAGTGGATCCAGACCGAGTGGCCGGACCTGCGGGTCCACTGCACCTCGGTCACCGAGCAGTGGTGCACCTTCCCGGTCGTCGGCCCGCGCTCCCGCGACGTCGTCGGCGCGGTCTTCCCCGGCGTGGACGTCTCGAACGAGGCCTTCCCGTTCATGACCTGGCGGGACACCACCCTCGACGGGGTGCCGGTCCGGCTGGCCCGGATCAGCTTCTCCGGCGAGCTGGCCTACGAGGTCTACGTCAACCCCTGGTACGCGGTCGCGGTGTGGCAGCGGCTGCTCGACGCCGGCCGCCCGCACGGCATCACGCCGTACGGCACCGAGACCATGCACGTCCTGCGCGCCGAGAAGGGCTACCCGATCATCGGGCAGGACACCGACGGCACCGTCACCCCGCACGACCTCGGCATGGCCTGGGCGGTCTCGAAGAAGAAGCCCGACTTCGTCGGCAAGCGCTCCTTCGCCCGCCCGGAGAACCACAACCCGCTGCGCAAGCACCTGGTCGGGCTGCTGCCCGTGGACCGGCAGACCGTCCTGCCGGAGGGCTCGCAGATCGTCGAGTACCGCACCGACGGACGGCTGCCGGCGCCGCCGGTGCCGATGCTCGGCCACGTCACCTCCAGCTACCGCAGCGCCGAGCTCGCCCGCCCCTTCGCCCTGGCCCTGGTCAAGGGCGGCCGGGAGCGCATCGGCGAGACCGTCCACGTCCCCGTCGACGGCACGCTCGTCCCGGTGGAGGTCACCGGCTCGGTGCTCGTCGACCCCGAAGGAGCCCGTCGCGATGGCTGAGCTGCTGCGCACCTCCCCGCTCCAGGCGTGGACCGACACCTTCGCCCGCCTGCCGGATCCCGTCGGCATCACCGCCGAACCGTTCGTCGCGACGGTCGACGTCCGGCTCGGCACCGTCGGCCCGGAGGCGTCGGCGGCGCTGGGCGTCGACCTGCCGACGGCGCCCAACACCTGGGTGCCCGCCGGCACGGGGCGGGCCGTCTGGCTGGGCCCCGACGAGTGGCTGCTCACCAGCAGCACGGAGACGCCGGAGGAGTTCGAGGCCCGGGTCCGCGCCGCCGTCCTGCCGCTGGGCGGGTCCGCGACCGACGTCTCCGCGCAGCGGATCGGCCTGCGGCTGACGGGTGCGCGGGTGCGCGACGTCCTGGCCACGGGCTGCTCGATCGACCTGCACCCGCGGGTGTTCGGCCGGGGGAGCAGCGCGCAGACGACGCTCGGCCAGGCCGGCGTCGTCCTGCTGGCCCTCTCCGACGCCGCCGACGACTTCCTCGTGCTCGTCCGGTCGTCGTTCGCCGGCTACCTGGCCGACTGGCTGCTCGACGCGGCCCTCGAGTTCACGACCACCCCCACCCACGACCGCTGACCGGCCGTCAGTCAGGAGCTGAGCAATGTCCACCACCCCTCGTGTGGTCGTCATCGGAGCGGGGATCGTCGGTGCCAACCTGGCCGACGAGCTGACCGCCCGTGGCTGGGACCGCGTCACCGTCGTCGACCAGGGGCCCCTGCCGCTGACCGGGGGCTCCACGTCGCACGCGCCGGGCCTGGTCTTCCAGACCAACGCCTCCAAGACCATGACGGCGTTCGCCCGCTACACGGTGGAGAAGTTCACCGACATCGACGTCGACGGCGCCTGGTGCTTCAACCCGGTCGGCGGCCTCGAGGTCGCCACGACGCCGGAGCGGCTCGCCGACCTGCACCGCAAGCAGGGCTGGGCCACCTCCTGGGGCGTCGAGGCGCAGGTGGTCGACGCCGACGAGTGCGTGCGGCTGCACCCGCTCGTCGACCGTGAGCGCATCCTCGGCGGCCTGCACATCCCCTCCGACGGCCTGGCCAAGGCCTCCCGGGCGGTGGTCGCGCTGGCCCGCCGCGCCGAGGCGCGGGGCGCCCGCTTCCAGGGCTCGACGCGGGTGACCGGCATCGAGCAGAGCGGTGGGCGCGTGACCGGCGTCCGGACCCCGGACGGCGTTCTGCCCGCCGACGTCGTGGTCTCCTGCGCCGGCTTCTGGGGCCAGGAGCTCGGCGCGATGGTCGGGATGACCGTGCCGCTGCTGCCCCTGGCCCACCAGTTCGTCTGGACCGGCCAGGTGCCCGACCTGGTCGGCCGCAACGACGAGCGCAGCGAGGCGAGCCTGCCGATCCTGCGCCACCAGGACCAGGACCTCTACTACCGGGAGCGCGCCGACCGCCTCGGCATCGGCTCCTACGCGCACCGGCCGATGCCGGTCGACCTGCGCGAGCTGCCGCAGGGGGACGGCGTCGGGGAGGAGTCGATGCCCTCGATGCTGCCCTTCACCGAGGAGGACTTCGCCGCCCAGTGGGAGGAGAGCCGTCTGCTGCTGCCCTCGCTGCGGTCCTCGAAGATCGACTCCGGCTTCAACGGGGTCTTCTCCTTCACCCCGGACGGCGGCCCGCTGATCGGGGAGTCGCGGGACGTGGCGGGCTTCTGGATCGCCGAGGCGGTCTGGGTGACGCACTCGGCCGGCGTGGCCCGGTCGGTGGCCCAGCTGCTCGTCGACGGCCGCAGCGAGGTGGACCTGCACGGCTGCGACGTGCACCGCTTCGAGGACGTCCAGCTCACGCCGGAGTACGTGCGCGAGACCTCGCAGCAGAACTTCGTCGAGGTCTACGACGTCCTCCACCCGCTGCAGCCCCGGCTGTCGCCGCGCGACCTGCGGGTCAGCCCCTTCCACGCCCGGCAGCAGGAGCTGGGTGCGGTCTTCCTGGAGGCCGGCGGCTGGGAGCGGCCGCACTGGTACGAGGCCAACGCGCACCTGCTGGACGAGCTGCCCGCGGAGTGGGTGCCGCCGGAGCGCGACGCGTGGGCAGGGCAGTTCTGGTCCCCGGTCGCGGCGGCCGAGGCGTGGAGGACCCGCACCGCCGTCGCGCTGTACGACATGACCCCGCTCAAGCGGCTCGAGGTCAGCGGTCCCGGCGCCCTCGCGCTCCTGCAGCGGCTCACGACCGGGGAGATGGACAAGTCCGTCGGGTCGGTGACCTACACGCTCGCCCTCGACGCGGCCGGCGGCATCCGCAGCGACCTCACCGTCGCCCGGCTCGGCGAGCAGCTCTTCCAGGTCGGCGCCAACGGCCCCCTCGACCACGACCTCCTGCTGCGCGAGGCGCCCGACGACGGCAGCGTGCAGGTCCGGGACGTCACCGGCGGCACCTGCTGCATCGGGCTGTGGGGCCCGCGGGCCCGCGACCTGGTGCAGCGGGTCAGTGCCGACGACTTCACCGACGACGGGCTGAGGTACTTCCGCGCCAAGCGGGCCCGGATCGGGGGAGTGCCGGTGACGGCGATGCGGCTGTCCTACGTCGGGGAGCTCGGCTGGGAGCTCTACGCCAGCGCCGACTCCGGACAGCGGCTGTGGGACGCGCTGTGGCGGGCCGGCCAGGACCTCGGTGTCGTCGCCGCGGGCCGGGCGGCGTTCGGCAGCCTGCGGCTGGAGAAGGGCTACCGCGCCTGGGGCCACGACATGACCACCGAGCACGACCCCTACGAGGCCGGTCTCGGCTTCGCCGTGCGGAAGCAGAAGCAGGGCTACGTGGGCCAGGAGGCCCTCGCCGGGCGCAGCGCCGACACGGTCAGCCGCCGGCTGTCCTGCCTGACGATCGACGACGGCCGCAGCGTCGTCCTCGGCCACGAGCCGGTGTTCGTCGACGGGCGGCCGGCGGGCTACGTGACGAGCGCGGCCTTCGGGCACACCGTCGGCCGGCCGATCGCCTACGCCTGGCTGCCGGCCTCGGCGACCGTCGGCACGAGCGTCGAGATCGAGTACTTCGGCGCCCGCATCCGCGCGACCGTCGCCGCCGAGCCGCTCGTCGACCCGGAGATGACCCGCATCCGCGGCTGAGAAAGGACCCCCTTGCCCCCCACCCCTCGCAAGCTCGGGGCGGGACCCTGCAAGGGGGCCGTCCCCTGCCCCCGCAGCCCCGGGGGCAGGGGTGCGCTCCTAGATGACCGCGCGGATCGCCTTCTCGAAGCCGAGCACGTGCTCACGGGCGAGCTCGTCGGCCCGGTCGGCGTCGCCGGCGGCGATGGCGCGCAGCAGCTCGACGTGCTCCCCGACGTGCTCGTCGACCGTGGGCAGCCGGTCCAGGAACAGGCAGAAGATCCGCGTCGCCAGGTTGTCGTAGCGGATCAGGACGTCCTCCAGGTGGGGGTTGCCGCCGGCCCGGTAGATGGCCCGGTGCACGGCGAGGTCCCAGCGCATCAGCTCGGTTCGATCGGTCCGGGCGACGTCCAGGTGCTCGATGCTCGCGGCCAGCTCCTCGAGCTCGGCGAACGACGTGCGGACGGCGCGCTCGGCGGCGCGGCGCGCCGCCAGCGGCTCGAGCTGGGCGCGGATGTCGGAGATGTGCGCCAGGTCGGAGATGTCCATGCCGGTCGCGAAGGTCCCGCGCCGGGGGTAGGACACCACGAGCCGGTCCCCCTCCAGGCGCTTCAGCGCCTCACGGACCGGTGTCCGGCCCACACCGAGGTCCTTGGCCAGCTCGTCGTCGTCGATCGGGTCGCCCGGGCGGATGTCGAGCATGATCAGCCGGTCCCGGATCGCCACGTAGGCCTTGTCCGCCAGGGACGCGACGGTGGACGAGTCGAGGTCCAGGGGCGCAGCGCTCACGGACGGATCGTAGAGCTTGGTCACCGCCGGGCCTTGCCTCGTCAGGGGGATCGACATACCGTGACGATACAGCTGATATACCAACTGTGTACCAATTCCGCAGTGGGGATCGGCACACCGGGCGGAGGAGGCACGGGTGACCATCAGCGCCTTCGACCTGTTCAAGGTCGGCATCGGCCCGTCGAGCTCGCACACCGTCGGCCCCATGCGCGCGGCCTGCGCCTTCGCCTCCCGCCTCCGGGACGAGGGCCTGCTGGGACGGGTCGCGGGGGTGCGCTGCGAGCTGTTCGGGTCGCTGGGGGCGACCGGGCACGGGCACGGCAGCGTCAAGGCCGTCGTCCTGGGCCTCGAGGGGGAGCAGCCCGACCTGGTCGACCCGGTCGCGGCCGAGCCGCGCGTCGACGCCGTCCGCCGCGAGGGCAAGCTCCTCCTGGCCGGCGAGCACCCCATCGCGTTCTCGGTCGACGACGACGTCGTGCTGCACCGTCGCAAGCGGCTGGACTTCCACAGCAACGGCATGCTCTTCCGCGCCCTGGACGCCCGGGGGGAGGAGGTCGACCGGCGCGAGTACTACTCGGTGGGCGGCGGGTTCGTGCTCGACGAGGACGACGCCGGCAACCCGGCCGTCGTCGAGGACCCCACACCCGTCCGGTACCCGTTCCGGACCGGTGAGGAGCTGCTCGCCCGCACCCGGGAGACGGGCCTGCGGATCAGCGACGTGATGCTGGCCAACGAGCTGGCCTGGCGCAGCGAGGGGGAGGTCCGCGCCGGCCTGCTGCACGTCTGGTCGGTGATGCAGGAGTGCGTGGAGCGCGGCACCCGGACCACCGGCGTCCTGCCCGGCGGGCTGAGGGTCCGCCGGCGCGCGGCCGCGCTGCACGCCCAGCTGGAGAGCTCCCCGGACGAGACCGACCCGCTCCGAGCGATGGACTGGGTCACCCTCTACGCGCTGGCGGTCAACGAGGAGAACGCCGCCGGGGGCCGGGTGGTGACCGCACCGACCAACGGCGCCGCCGGCATCGTGCCGGCCGTCCTGCACTACTACCGCGACTTCGTCGACTCCTACGACGAGGACGGCGTCGTGCGGTTCCTGCTCACCGCCGCCGCGATCGGGCTGCTGTTCAAGGAGAACGCCTCCATCTCCGGCGCCGAGGTCGGGTGCCAGGGCGAGGTGGGCTCGGCCTGCTCGATGGCCGCGGCCGGCCTCGCCGAGGTGCTCGGCGGAACGCCGGAGCAGGTGGAGAACGCCGCCGAGATCGGCATCGAGCACAACCTCGGCCTCACCTGCGACCCGGTGGGCGGGCTGGTGCAGATCCCGTGCATCGAGCGCAACGCCGTGGGCTCGGTCAAGGCCATCACCGCCGCCCGCATGGCCGTGCGCGGGGACGGCCGGCACCACGTCTCGCTGGACAAGGCGATCAAGACCATGCGCGAGACGGGTGCGGACATGAAGGACAAGTACAAGGAGACCGCCCGTGGCGGGCTGGCCCTCAACATCGTCGAGTGCTGAGGAGGCACCCGTGTCCCACCCGTTCATCCTCACGCTCAGCTGCCCCGAGCGGCCGGGCATCGTGCACGCGGTGACCTCGTTCCTGTTCCGGCACGGCTGCGACATCGTCGAGCACCAGCAGTTCGACGACGCGGTGCGCGGGCAGCTGTTCCTGCGCACCGAGTTCGTCTGCGCCGAGGACACCGACTGCGCCCGCCTCTCGGCGGACTTCTCGTCGGTGGCCGAGGAGTTCGGGATGACCTTCCAGGTCTCCGGGGAGCGGCCGCAGCGAGTCGTGGTCATGGTGTCCAAGCTCGGTCACTGCCTGAACGACCTGGTCTTCCGGTGGCGGGCCGGCAACCTCGGCGCCGAGCTCGTCGCCGTGGTCTCCAACCACGAGGACCTGCGCCCGATGGCGGAGGCGGCCGGCCTCCCGTTCGTCCACCTGCCGGTGACGCCGGCGACCAAGCGCGAGGCCGAGGCCCGGCTGCTCGAGCTGGTCGAGGAGTACCGGGCCGACCTGGTCGTGCTGGCCCGCTACATGCAGATCCTCTCCGACGAGACGTGCGCGGCCCTGTACGGCCGGGCGATCAACATCCACCACTCCTTCCTGCCGGGGTTCAAGGGCGCCAAGCCCTACCACCAGGCCTTCGACCGCGGCGTGAAGCTGGTCGGCGCGACGGCCCACTACGTCACCGCCGACCTGGACGAGGGCCCGATCATCGAGCAGGAGGTCATCCGGATCGACCACACCTACGACCCTCGTGCGCTGGCCACGGTCGGCCAGGACGCCGAGGCGCTGGCACTGTCGCGGGCCGTCCGGTGGCACAGCGAGCAGCGGGTGCTCCTCAACGGGCACAGCACCGTCGTCTTCCGGTGACCCGGCCGCCGGGTCCCCGATGCCGACCGGCAGCGGGATCGGTCCGGCAGCGCGCCGAGGACGCCGTGGCCGCCGTCCTCGGTCCCGGGCCGCACCCGGACGGGTGAGGTGGTGGCCGAGACCGGCGCGCCGGGCGACGTGTTCGTGCGCCGGGCCGCCGGCGCCGGCCTCCTCGTCGTCGGCAGCCGCAGAGCGGGCCGGGCTCTCGGTCCGGTCGCCCTGCACTGCGTGGTGCACGCGCCGTGCCCCGTGCTGGTGGTCCGGCCGGAGCGCCACCAGCGTGTTCCCGCCGCCTCAGCGCCCGTCGAGGCCGCGCGCGGCTGACCACACCCCCGGCCCGCTCAGGCGGGTCGGTGCAGCAGCTCCTTGAGAGCTCCGTCGATGAAGTCGTTGTCGGCCGGGTTGTTGCCCAGGCCGGCGAAGTGCCCGTAGATGCTCGGGATGACCCGGACCTCCCCGTTCGGGATGAACTGGGATGCCCACTCCTCGTCCTCGGGAGGGAAGTAGAGGTCCGTCTTGCCCGGCATCGCGAGCAGCGGGCAGCGTATGGACCGGAGTGCGGCCTCGGTGTCGCCGTCGAGACCCGGGGTCTGTACGACGTCGCCGTGCTCCCACGTCCACAGCATGCCCAGCAGGTTGTTCGGGTCCCGATCGTCGAGCCAGAAGCCCTCCCAGAAACCGACGAGGAAGTCCTCGAGGGAGGAGAAACCGATCCTGCGGTACTCGCGCTGCCGGTAGAAGGCCTGGGACAGGCCCCAGCCGGCGTAGATCCGGGCGAAGGCGCGCAGCCCGACGGTGGGCAGTGCGCCGGGGGAGTAACGCCCGCCGTTGAAGACGGGGTCGGCGGTGAGCGCCGCGCGGAGGCTCTTCAGGAAGACCTGGTTGTGTTCGCTGGTGACGGGCGCGCCCACGATGGGCGCGGCCCGCTTCACCATCTCGGGGTGGCTGACGGCCCACTGGTACGTCTGCGCCGCGCCCATGGAGGAACCCAGGACCAGCTCGATGGACTCGATGCCCCACTTCTGCGTGAGCAGCCGGTGTTGCACCTCGACCTGGTCGTAGAAGGTGACCGGCGGGAAGTTCGGGCCGTCGTAGGGGGGAGGGGTGTTGCTGGGCGAGGACGACAGGCCGTTGTTGAGCTGGTTCGGGACGACGATGAAGTACTCGTCCGGGTCGCAGGCCCTGCCCTTCCCGATCGTCCACTCGTTGGCGTCGTGCCAGGCGCTGTACCACGTCGGATGGACGATCACGTTGGACTTGTCGGCGTTCAGCGTGCCGTAGGTCTTGTAGGCGAGCGTCGCTCCCCGCAGGGTCGCGCCCCGTTGCAGGACGACGTCGCCGAGGTCGAACAACTCGTGGTCGGTGGGCATGGGCATGGCGACTCCCGCAGGCTCGAGGGGGTGGGTGAGGTGCTCGGCGTCCTCCGGGACGTCGTTCCCGGGGAGCTCCGTCCGTGAGGACGCCGGGTGTGCGCGGACGGAGGTGCCCGGTGCACTCCCGCTCCCCTCAGTGCCGGTGACCGCCGGCACGGGACAGCCGGCGGCCGGACGGGGGTCCGGTGACCACCGGCTCGCCGCTGCGCGCTCGATCCACGCGTCTGCGGTCGCTGCGGCCCGCGTCCCGCAGGCCCCCTCCCGGTGGTCCCCCCACTCCCACGCCGTAGTGGCGCCGAGCGGGCTGGGTGCAGGACGGGCACGGCGCCGTCGCCGCGGCATCCTGCATGTCGCAGCGGAGGTCGAAGGACCCGCAGTCGGGACAGCGGAACTCGTACAGCGGCACGCGGTGCTCCTCTCCGGTGCGTGCTCCGGGGCGGTCGTGCCCGCCCCGGAGCACCGGTCGGTCAGTCAGCGAGCAGGTCGCGGCCTCCGCCGGCTCCACCGGGGAGGATGTTCCGGTCGAAGATCGACAGCGGGATGCTGAGGGAGACCGCACTGTTGGGGATGTCGACCACGCCGCCGATGCGGCCGTCGATCGGTGCCGCTCCGAGGAACAGGTAGGCCTGCTCGAAGGTCCAGTCCATCGCCGGCATCAGGTAGTTGATGGCGTTGAGGCAGGCCTGTCGGTAGGCGACCGTCGCGTTCATGTAGTAGTTGCGGCCGTCCTCGACGCTGATCCCCTCGAAGGTCAGGAACTCCGAGTAGTTGGGGCCGACCCGGCCGGGCTTGAAGAACGGCATCGACTGCTTGTAGCGGTCCATCCCCCCCTTGACCAGGTCGAAGTGGAGGTCGATGAAGCCGGGCATCTCGATGGCACCGCAGAAGGTGATCTCCCCGTCGCCCTGGGCGAAGTGCAGATCCCCGACGGAGAACAGGCCGCCGGGGACGAAGACCGGCATGTACACCCGGCTGCCGACACCGAGGTCCTTGATGTCGACGTTGCCGCCGTGCTCCCGGGGCGGGATCGTGCGGCAGGCCTCGGCGGCGGCCCGCTCGAGGTCCGCCCCGCTCAGCGTGCCCAGCAGCGCGTCGTGGGGCAGCGGGGGGAGTGCGAGAGCGGGTACCTGCGGGGTCCCCGGCGTGTCACCGCCGTGTGCGGGGACGTCGCCGGTGATCCGGTCGGGGTTCTGGTCGATGAGCGCCTGTTCCCGCCGGTTCCACTCGGCGAGCAGGTCGTGGGACGGCGCGCAACCGAACAGCCCCGGGTGGGAGTTCCCGATGAACCGCACGCCGGGGACGTGCCTGCTGGTCGTCCAGATCCCGTCGAGGTCCCAGATCGCCTTGGACGCCTGTGGGGAGTGGTCGGTGAGGAAGCCGCCGCCGTTCTCCTTGGCGAAGATCCCGGTGTAGCCCCACGGCTGCACGTCGAAGGGACCGATGTCGACGATGTCCACGACGAGCAGGTCGCCGGGCTCGGCGCCCTCGATCGCGAACGGGCCGCTCAACATGTGGCACGGGTCGATGTTCATGTCCCGGATGTCGTCGGCGTCGTCGCTGTTGCGGACCTGGTCGTCGGTCCAGTCCTTGCACTCGATCCGGTACGTCGCGCCGGGGGCCACCGTGTTGGCCGGCGGGATGTCGGGGTGCCAGCGGTTGTGGCCGGGAACCGTCTGGTCGCGCATCGACACGCTCAGGTCGCGGTTGATCTCGAAGATGACGTCGGGCACAGGAACTCCTCGGGGGGAAGCACGGCGGGACGGACGGGACGGTGCGGCGAGGGACGGGGGCGCGGCCTCCTCCCGGTCGTGCGGACGCCGGTCGCTCTCCGGCGTCCGTGCGTCGTCGCGCTCAGAAGCTGGACCTGGGCACGCCGGCGCCGGGGTCGATCCGGGTCGGACCGGATGCCGACGGGGTCACGTCGAAGTCGAAGATCCCGGTGGGGATGTACACGGTCGAGCACGAGTTGGGGATGTCGACGACGCCGGACAGCCGCCCCTCGATCGGTGCAGCGCCCAGGATCATGTAGGCCTGCTCCGGGGTGTAGCCGAACCTGGTCAGGTAGTCGATCGCGTGCAGGCAGGCCCGCTGGTAGGACAGGTGTGAGTCCAGGTAGTGCTGTTCGTCGTCCAGGGTCACCGACGTGCCGGAGAAGGCCAGCCACCGCTCGTAGCGGGGGTCGACGTTGCCGGGCATGAAGACGGCGTTCTCGCTCACCCCGTAGGTCTCCATGCCGCCCTTGATGACGTCGACGTGCAGGTCCATGAACCCGCCCATCTCGATGGCACCGCAGAAGGTGATCTCCCCGTCGCCCTGGGAGAAGTGCAGGTCACCCATCGAGAGCTTCGCGCCTGGGACGAAGACCGGGTAGAACACCCGGCTGCCCTTGGTCAGGTTCTTGATGTCCTGGTTCCCGCCGTTCTCCCGGGGCGGGGCCGTGCGTGCCGCTTCACCGGCCACCCGCTCGAACTCGGCGCCCGTCAGGCCGCCGAGGATCGCGTCCTGGGGGAGTGGCGGCAGCGCCAGTGGTGGGACCCGGTCGGGGTCGGTCGCGATGAGGGCGGCCTCCCTGCGGTTCCAGCGGGCCAGCAGGTCGGCAGACGGCGCGGTCCCCATGAGGCCGGGGTGCACGATCCCGGTGAAGGAGACACCGGGGACGTGCCGGGAGGTGGCGGTCTGCCCGGAGAAGTCCCAGATCACCTTGTAGGCGTCGGGGAACTGCTCGGTCAGGAAGCCGCCGCCGTTCTGGGTGGCGAAGATGCCCGTGTAGCCCCAGCCCTGGCCGGCGAGCGGACCGCTGTCCTCCTGCGGGATGGGCCCGACGTCGAGGATGTCGACGATCAGCAGGTCACCGGGCTCGGCCCCCTCCACCGCGATCGGGCCGCTGAGCACGTGCACCGTGGAGAGCGGTGCATCGCGGACGTCGTCGGCGGAGTCGTCGTTGTGGATCGCCCCGTCGAACCACTCCCGGCAGTGCACCCGGAAGGTGTCGTCGGGGCGGACGGTCACCTGGGTCGGGATGTCGGGGTGCCAGCGGTTGTGGCCGAGGTACTTCTGGTCGGTGAACTTCTTGCCGGAGTCGAGGGGGAAGACGACGTCGGGCATGGACTGCCTCCTGGGTCGGTGCCGGGCGGTGGGGCGGCTCGGTTGCTGGACGGGTCACCTCCGCCGGGAGGACGGCTGGTGGGGTGACGCCTGCGTCGGCTGCGGGTCGCCGACGTCGCCGCGGATCCGGTCGGTCACGGTCGCGGGACCCCCTGCGGCCGGCCCGCCCTCGCGCAGTTCGGGCGCCGGTTCTCCTCCTGCCGTCACGCCGGGTCCGCGGAGGGCCGGGTACAGGCCCAACGACAGCACGAGGAGCGCGGCGAGCACGATCGCCGCCGTCCTCCGGTTGTCCTGCCACACCCCGGTCAGCAGCAGAAAGGCCGGGACGGCGCAGGTCAGCACGCCCGCGACGATCGCGATCGCCCCGGTGAAGCGGGTGAGTTCCTCCCGCTTGAGCCCGAGCACCAGGAAGAACAGCGCCCACAGCACTGCCCAGTACAGCCAGATCACGCCGAAGGCCGGATCGTCGAGCCGGCCGAAGTTCAGTCCGGCGTAGACGAGCGCACACCCCGCCACGAACGCGGAGAACCAGCCCAGTCCGGTGCCGTCGAGACCACCGAGCAGGTTGAGGCCGACGTACAGGTAGGTGAACCCGAACAGGTACAGCCCGGAGGCCCCGAGGATCGTGTCCGGGTCCCCTCCGGCCGTGAAGAGGAGGTACGTGGGGGTGACCACCTGCAGCGCGCCGACGAAGAGGTTCAGCGGTGCCGCCGCCCGGGCGTCGACGCGGCCGAGCAGCATCAGCCCGTTCACGATCAGGACCGCTCCGACGTACAACAGCCCGACGCTGGCCATCTCGCTCACCTCTCCCGGTGTGCAGCCGATCAGGTCCCCGTGTCGAGACGCGTGCGCCGCGGTCCGGTCACGGACGCGGCAGCCGGCCCAGGGCCGGGTTGCGCGGGACGTCGGCGCGCCGCCGGGTGTCCCGCGCGGACGGTGGGGCGGCGACGACGTCGGGTCGCTCGCTGCTGCGCTCGGTGCGCTCGATCAGCGCGCGTCGGGTCGGTGGGCCCAGCGACAGCCGGGGCGCGGTGAAGACCCGTGCCGACACCGCCCCACACGAAGGACACGTGACGACAGCTGACGCCGTACCGATCGCGCAGCTGGTCTCGATCGGTCCGTGCTCGGGGCAGCGGTAGACGTAGACGGCGATGTCGCACCTCCGGCTGCCTCGAGGCGGGTGGCCCCCGGTGCAGGCGGACCCTTCGCCGGTGCACCGGGCGGGTCAAGAGCGCTGCCCCTCCGTCGACCCCGAGCCCGGGCCCGGCCCGCTCCGTCCGCGGCGCGTCGTGACCGTCGGCCGACTGGCCTCCCGTGTGTCGTGCACGTCACAGCGACGTTTCTGTCTCGTTTCGCGCTGCTGCCCCTGCTCGCGCGGTGGCCGGCGCCTCGATGCCGTGCGCGACGCGGGATCCTCGTCCGGCGGTGGCCGTGTCCGCCCGTGCGCGAGACAGGAGGCCCGGAGTGGCGAGGCTCGTGCTGTCCGGCGTGCTGGCGAACCTCGCGGGCGGCACCTTGTTCGGTTGGAGCCTCGTGGCCCCCGAAGCGAGCCGGGACGTCGGCGCGCCGGCTCCCGCTGCCACTGCGGTCTTCGCCGTCGCGATCGGGGTCTTCGCTGTGGCGCTGCTGGGCGTGCGGCTCGGGTTGCACGTCCTGGGGCCCCGACGGCTGCTGGGGGGAGCCGCCGTCGCCGCGGGCGCAGGCATCGGGGTGGCCGCGACCGGACAGCACCCGTCGGCCCTCTGGTGCGGCATCGGGCTCGCGTTCGGCGCGGCCAGTGGTGTGGGTTACGGCGTCTCGGTCGCGCTCGCCGCCCGGGTCCCCGCCCCGCGCCGGGGAGCCGCGACCGGCCTCGTCGTCGCTGCCTTCGCCGCCGGCCCCGTGGTCCTGGGGCTCCTGGCCCCGCGGGTCGTGCCGCTCCTCGGGTGGCGGGCCTGCGCGGCCGGCCTGGCGGTGGCCGTGACGGGTCTGCTCGCCGCCGGGGCGGCCCTGGCCCCGGCGGAACGGACGTCACGGTGGGGTCCCGCAGGTGCGGAGCCGGCGGACCGCCGCGCCGTGGTCCTGCTGTGGGTGGTCTTCGCCGGCGGGGCGGCGCCGGGCCTGTTCGTCTTCGCCTCCGCGGCTCCGCTCGCTGCCGGTCGTGGGCTGGGCCCCGCGACAGCCGGTGCAGCCGTCTCACTGCTGGCGGGGGGCAACCTCGCCGGACGACTGGTCGCCGGTTGGTGGTCCGACCGGGTCGGCTGCCGCCTCGCCCTGACCGCAGCGCTGGCCGTCGCCGCGGCGTTGGTCGGGGGGCTCGCCGGTCCGGTCGCGCCCGGGGTCGTGCTCGGCTCCTTCGCCGGCACCGGCCTGGCCTACGGGGCGGTGTCCGCCCTGGTGCCCGCTGCCACGGCGGACCGGGTCGGAGCCTGCGCCTTCCCCCGGGCCTACGGCCGGGTCTTCACCGCCTGGGGCTGCGCAGGCCTGGCGGCACCGGTCGTCGGGGGAGCACTCACCGCCGGCGGCCAACGTGCCGACCTGGTGCTGGTGCTCGCCGTGCCGTTGATCCCCGCTGCGCTCGCGCTGCTCGCGCTGACCCCACCGCCTCCCCACGCGAGGGCCTGACACCGCGTCGGCACGATGGCGCAGCGGTGCACCCGACCCCGCAGCCACGTGCGGCCGGGCGGGTGGCCCCACCACCGGTTCCCGACGGGTCCTCGGGCGCAGGGTCGCCTCGAGGGCCGCGCCGGATCAGGACCCCGGGACGTCTTCCTGGACCTCACGTCCGGGGATCTCGTCGACGGCCACCGGCGTGGTCCCAGCCGGTCCGAAGACCCTGGTGGCGGACGTGATCGTGCCCTTGAGGACGTACTGCACGTAGTTCGCAGCGGCCATGGGCCCCAAGCCGAAGGGCAGCAGTCCGGCCAGGAGCGGCGGACCGACCGCCAGCGCCCATGCCCGCAGGATCTCCGACTGGGAGGCGGCGATCTCCTGGCGCTCCGTCGTCGTGAGGGCCGCCAGGGCGTCGTACGACGCTGTCCTCCCCAGCAGTGCGGCGTGGCGTCCCAGGATGGCGTCGGGACGGATCCTCCCGGTCTTGTCGAGCCTGACGGCGCCCTCCGTGAGGACCAGCAGGACGGCGACGCGGGTCAGTTCGGGGTCCTCCAGGTCCCTGTCGAACAGCAGTCCGACCTTGATCGCCGCGCTGACCGCCTCCTTCAGGACCTCCCTCAGCGCGACCGGGACCGCGGCAGCGGAGATCGCCGTTCCCACGCCCGGCAGGATCGACGGCAGGGAGAAGGAGACGGCTCGAGCCGCCCTCATCCGGTTCCCGCGCGTCACCTGGTCGACCAGGTCTCCTGGCGCGACCAGCGGCTTGCCCGCCCGCACCTTGTCGACGACCTTCTGGGCATCCTCGAGCGAGGGCTGCAAGGTCCGGTTGATCAACGCCATCGCGCGCTCGACGGTCGCCTCGAGGTCGAACTCCGGCTTCGGGAGGTTGAAGTTGCCGGTCACCTGGGTCTCCTGTCAGTTGGCGACCCGTGCAGGATGTCAGCCGGCTACCCGCGACGCAGACCGCAGGGCGCCCGTCCTGGGACCGGTGCGTGCTCTGAGATCAGCACTCGCAGCGAGAGCATCCGGGGCTGTTGCCGAGTGCGGCCCACGGCCAGGCGCGCGGGCCGGTCGAGGTCCGGAGGATGCGGCGAGCTGGCTCGGGCTTGACCTTGGACCCTCCTCCAAGGTCTAGCGTTCCCGCCGTGCTTCCCACCGTCGCACGAGCGCTGCGCGTGTCGGAACTGGGTTCGGTCGTCGGGGTGCGGCCCGACACCATCCGCTACTACGAGCGGGTGGGCCTCCTGCCGCCTCCGAACCGCACCCCGAGTGGCTACCGGGCCTACGACGCCACCGCCGTCGACCGCCTCCGCTTCATCCGAGGCGCGCAACGGCTCGGGCTGCGCCTCGTGGACATCCGACACCTGCTGGCGGTCCGGGACACGGGGATCTGCCCCTGTGAACCCGCCGAGCACCTCCTCCGGCGCCGGCTCGCGGAGGTCGATGCAGAGATCGCCCGACTCACCGCGCTCAGGACGGAGATGGCCGCGATGGCCGCCGCGTTGCCGGTCACCGGATGCCCTCCGCCGAGCCCCGGTACCTGGTGCCCGTCGATGGAGGGAGGTGACCCCACGTGTTCGTGCTGACCTGCGTCTGCGACCCCGACTGCGACGACTCGTGTGACTGCGACTGCGGCTGAGCGCCGGTGAGTGACGGCGGGTGCCGGACCCGGGCCGGTACCTGTCCGGAGGACCGGTGAGGACGCGCCCTCGCGGCGGACCGCAAGACCTCTCGGTCGCTCCCCATGGGCCCGGAGTCGGATGTTCCCGTCCTGCCGGGCGCCGTGACCAGATTGGCTCCGCGGCGATCCGGCACCACACCTCCACACGCTGGACCCGCGAGGTCCGCGGTCGCCAGCTCCACCGTCTGGGCGGTGCGACGTGCACGAGAACCAGTACGACGTGATCGTCGTCGGCGCCCGGTGTGCCGGCTCCTCCACCGCGATGCTGCTGGCCCGCGACGGCCACCGGGTCCTGGTCGTCGACCGTTCGACCTTCCCCAGCGACACGATCTCCACCCACCTGATCCACCCCCCAGGGATCGCGGCGCTGCAGCGCTGGGGCCTCCTCGACCGTGTCATCGCCACGGGATGTCCGCCGATCGACACGTACGCATTCGACTTCGGACCCTTCACCCTCTCCGGTTCACCGGCAGCCCCGGAGTCCCCCGTCGCGTACGCCCCGCGGCGGACGGTGCTGGACGAGCTGCTGGTCGAGGCAGCGGCCGACGCGGGCGCCGAGATCCGTGAGGGCTTCACGGTCGGTGAACTGGTCACTGAGGACGGCGCGGTCGTCGGGATCCGCGGTCACGGCAGGAACGACCGCCACACCGTCGAGGAGCGCGCCGGGGTGGTCGTCGGCGCGGATGGCCTGCACTCGCTCGTGGCCCGCCTCGTGCGACCGGAGCGGTACCACGAGCACCCGCCGTTGCTGTGCGGCTACTACACCTACTGGAGCGGCCTGCCGATGGACGGCCGATGGGAGGCGTATGACCGGCCGGATCGAGCCTTCGCCGCATGGCCCACGAACGACGACCTGACGTTGGTCATCGCCGGGTGGCCCTACCGGGAGTTCGAGGTCAACAAGAAGGACCTCGAGGGTCACTACCTGCAGACGCTCGAATCGGCTCCGCCGTTCGCCGAGCGGCTCCGCTCGGCCACCCGCGAAGCCCGCCTCGTCGGCGCTGTCGTGCCCAACTTCTTCCGCAAGCCCTACGGGCCCGGCTGGGTCCTGGTGGGCGACGCCGGTCACAACAAGGACTTCGTGACGGCGCAGGGCATCCAGGACGCCTTCCAGGACGCGGAGCTGTGCGCCGTCGCGTTGCACGAGAGCTTCTCGGGAGGACGTTCCTTGGACGCCGCCTTGGGCGAGTACCAGTCGCGACGGGATGAACGCGTCCTCCCGATGTACGAGTTCACGCTGGAACTCGCGGCTCTGGAGCCGCCGCCGCCTGAGCTGCTGCGCCTGCTCACGGCCGCCCATGGCAACCAGGAGGCGATGGACCAGTTCGCGCGGGTCAACGCGGGAGTCGAGTCACCGGCGGACTTCTTCGCACCGGACAACGTCGAACGCATCCTGGCCGCAGCCGAGTGACCACCGGTCGTCGCGCGTCTGACGGTCCGGTCGGGGTGAGCTGACAAGCCGGCCGGTCCTGACCCTGGCGCGCCGTCGAGCCGGCCGCTCATCGGTCTCGCGGAGGGCGGGGAGGCGGGCACCGGCCACGGGCTTCCCTGCTGTGTCGGAGGGGGAGGAACACAGCGCTTCCGCAGATGCCGGTGCCGGAGGTACCGGTCAGCCGTAGACGTCGGCGCGGTGCGAGATGCGGACGACCCGGACGAGGACCTCATCGTCGTGGATCGAGTAGACGACGCGGTACTGGCCCCGTCGCGCGGACCAATGGCCCTCGAGATCGAAGCGCAGCGGCTTCCCGACGCGGTGCGGATCCGCAGCCAGCCGCCCGGAATGTCGGCGAGCAGCTCCTTCGGAGCGCCTGGCGCTCGTCCGGCCTGGGGCGCCGCCTGGGTGCCACGGCGGAAGGACGACCGCATCGCCTGCTGCGGGAGTTGCCGGGCGACTGGGCTCCGTACCCGGGCCTGTAGGCGCGCGAGATCAGGCGTTCTCGCTGGTCGGACGCCTGACGCGGCTTCGCTGCACGCGCATGGGCTCGCCCGGCATCTTCGGGGAGCGATCCACGAAAGCGCTGTTCAGAACGCTGTGACCGCAGGTCCCGGATGAGCGAAGATCGGTGGGTTGTCGGGCGAGTTCCACGTCGTCCGAGGGCGTGAGGACATCGCTCCCCGTGCAGTTGCAACGGCAGCACGCCATCGGACCGCGGTGCGAGGGGAGCAACACGACACCAGGTGCTGCCGGACGCCCATCCTGCCCACCGAAGATGAGCGTGCACGCACGTCCACGTCGCAGTGCGCGGATCTCCACGTCAGAGCCCCAGCCGTCGGCACACCATGCCGCGACGGCCAACGTCGGTGCCAGCGACTTCTTCGCCGACCACGACCGTCGTCGTCCCCAGGCATTGAGCGCCACGCGGAGAACGGGAAAGGCCTGATGCAGGATGCCGCTCGCTCCCACTCCCACCGCGCGTCAGGGCGAGTTGCGCACGAAGGCGCGGCGCTTCGCCGAGGACGTGCTGCGCGACGTCAAGGCGAGTGCGGAACAGCTGTCCACTCCCGCTGAGCGGTTCGCCGCGACGAAGCCGGCGTACGAGCGGCTGGTCTCCGGCGGCTTCCTCCGGGCGTGCATCCGGGAGACCGCCGGCGGCGACAGATCGTGCCTCACCGACGTGGCCCTCCTCACCGAGGAACTGTTCTGCGGCAGTCCCGGCGTCGCTCTCACTCTGGTCGGGACCGTGCTCGGCCTGCAGCCGGTGGTCGTCGGGGGAACCCGGGAGCAGCAGTCGCGCCTGCTGGCACCGTTCCTCACCGGGCACGGCGCACCGCTCGCGGGGTTCTGCTCCTCCGAGCCTGGTGGCAGCGCGAACGCCGGGTCGCCACCCCCTGGGGAGGGCGTGCGCACCGCCGCCCGCGTCGACGGCGACGACTGGATCATCAACGGGCGCAAGCGGTGGGTCTCGTCGGCCACCGGTTGGGACGGCAGCGGTGCGGACCTGCTGTGCGTCGTCGCCCGCACCGATCCGTCGGTCCCTCCTGCTGGGGGGGTGTCCGTCCTCGCCGTCGAGGGCCCCGTCGACGGATTGGTCCTCGAGGGCATCATCGACTCACCCGGGTTCCGCGCGCACTTCCTGCCTGACTTCACCTTCCGAGGCGTGCGGAGCTCCCGCCGGAACCTGATCGGCCGGGAGGGGGCAGGCCTCCGCCTGGTCTCCGAGTCCTTCGCCGAGGCGTCCGCACTCGTCGGTGTCATGGGGGTGGCCCTGATGCGGGCGGCCTTCGTCCATGTCCTGCAGTTCGCCAAGTCGGAGCGGCGTGGCGGCGCGGTGCCGATCATCGACCATCAGGCGGTCGGGTACGAGCTGGTGAACGCCAAGGCGCGGATGGAGGCCTGCCGGTCCCTCACCTGGCGTGCCTGCCGGGCCATCGACGCGGGGAGCGTCGCGGCCGCCGAGCTCGCGAACTGCGCGAAGATCTTCAGTTCCGAGACCGCCGTCAGCGTCATCACCGACCTCACACGAGTCGTCGGCGTCGAGAGCTACGACCTCTCCAACCCGCTCAACGGGCTGCTGCAGGACGCTCTCGCCCTCCCTGTCTTCGGCGGGGGAAACCTCGGCGTGCGCCGACGTGCGCTGCACGCCTTGATCCAGAGCGCGGAGTACGACCCGCTCACGTCGTCCGACGTTCCCTGAACCTCGCCGCTCCGGACGGGCGGCCCGCAGGCCGGCCACACCTACCCCTCGAGATGGGAAGCGCGATGACATCCACCAAGACAGCGATCGTGACGGGAGCCTCGAGCGGCCTGGGCTTCGCCGTCGCCGAGGCGTACCTGAAGCTCGGCTACAACGTGGTCGGCAACGCCCGCACGCTGGCCAGGCTGGAGGACGCCGCGGCCGCCCTCGGCAACCCCGCCAACTTCCTCCTCGTCGAGGGCGACATCAGCAGGCCGGAGACGGCCACCACGGTGTTCGCGCAGGCTGTCGAGCAGTTCGGCAGGGTCGACATCCTGATCGCCAACGCGGGCATCTTCATGGCGAAGCCGGTCGTCGACTTCTCCGTGGACGACGTCGAGGCCATGCTCGACACCAACGTCAAGGGCTTCGTCTACCCGGCCCAGGAGGCCGCCCGACACATGACGGCGAACGGGTCCGGCCACATCCTCGCTGTCACCGCGTGCATCGCGCTGCAGCCCAACGTCAAGCTGCCGTGCTTCATGACCGCCGTCACCAAGGGTGCTCTGGACCACGCGGTCAGGGCTCTGGCGTTGGAGCTCGCCGGGTCGGGGGTCCACGTGAACGCGGTCGCTCCTGGCGTCATCGACACCCCGCTCCTGCCGCGCGGTGAGGAGAACTGGGCGTTCTTCCGGACGCTCGCCCCGAACGGGAAGACCGGTGTGCCCCAGGACGTCGTCGACGCCGTCCTGTACCTCACGGGCTCGGACTACGTGACCGGTGCCGTGCTGACCGTCGACGGAGGCTCCACCACCGGCGTGTGGTGACGGACGGCCGCGTGCGCGGGATAGTGCGTCCGCACGAGCGCGGTTGGGGTGAGCGATGGAACTGACCTGGTCGACCGAAGGCCTGGCGCCCGAGGACCAGTTCGCCTACTGGGCCGACGTCGTCTGCGAGGCGTGCGCGCCGCTGGCGCCTGTGCGCACCCGGCAGCACCTCACCCGGAGCCGTTGGGGTGAGGGGCTGACCGGCTGGGTCCGGGCCGAACGGCTGGCGGACTCGACCCCGACCGAGGTCGTCTCGTGCACCCAGCGGCTGACCCACGGGCCGGCCGAGGTCCGGCGCGGCCGAGACGAGCAGATCTTCGTGAACCTGCAGCTGGACGGAACGGGTCGCGGCGAGCAGGACGGACGCAGGTGCGTCGTGCCGCCGGGGTCGTTCGCGGTGTTCGACACGACGCGGCCCTACGTGCTGGAGTTCGACGAGTCGCCCGACGGCTCCCCGTGGCGGGTCCTGTCCTTCAAGATCCCGCGGGACCAGATGCTGGCGCTGATCCCGCAGCCGACCCTGCGCACCGCGCGCACCGTCGATGCCCGGTCCGGGGCCGGCGTCGTCGCGGCCGACATGATGACGAGCGTGTGGCGCTCGCGCGCGCAGCTGAGTGCCGCCGCACGTCTCGCCCTCGACCACGCCTGCACCGAGGTGATCGCCACCGCGCTCGGGGCCTTCGAGAAGGAGGGTGACGACCGCAGCTCCGTCGACGACGCGACGCGGGCGTCCATCGCCCGCTTCGTGCACGAACGGCTGCCGCACGGGCAGGTGCTCGCCGTCGAAGCGGCGCGGCACGTCGGAATCTCCGTCCGCAAGCTCCACCAGCTGTACGACGGACACGAGACCACGTTCGGCGCCACCGTCCGCGACCTGCGCCTCCAGCGGGCGGCCCGTCAGCTGGAGACCGGAGGTCCGCACGTCACCGTGACGGACGTGGCGAATCGCTGGGGCTTCTGCGATGCCTCGCATCTCAACCGGGCGTTCAAGGGAAAGTACGGGATGAGCCCGACGGCCTACCGCGAGTCCTCCAGCGCCACTGTCACCTGACCGGCAGCGCGCCGGACGTCCGGCGGGCCGCCGGCACGACGCTGGGCGCTGCCGGCCGGGCGCCGGCGCGTTGACGTGACCTCGCGCACCGGCGACCCTGTGCCCAGACGGGGGCCGGACGAGCGGGCCAGGGCGCGGAGGCGGAGCATGGCGGTGTGGGACGTGGCCAGCCGCCCGCCGCATGAGCAGTTCGGGTACTGGCGAGAGGTCATCTGCGAGGCGTTCGTGCCCCTCACGCCGTCCCGGATCGGCGACGCCGACGACTTCCGCAGCCGCGTGGAGACGCGCCCGCTGGCGCATCTCGTCCGGGCGCGGCTCACCTCGCAACCACAGCGGACCTCGCACGGCAAGGGGGAGGTCGCGCGGACCGACGGCGCCTACCTCTTCGTCAACCTGCAGACGGCCGGCACCTGCGCAGTGGAGCAGGGCGGGCGCCATGCCCTGGTCCAGCCGGGGCAGTTCACCGTCGTCGACACGGCCGAGCCGTACAGGTTCCAGTTCGACCTGCCGTGGCGGATGGTGTCCTACCGCATCCCGCACCCTCTGCTCGGAGGCCGGCTGGACGGTATGCGCCGGCTGACCGCCCGGGCCATCGACGCACGCGGAGCCGGTGGAGTCGTCGCGGCCGTGATGTCCTCCCTGTGGGAGCTCGACAACGGCCTCGGCGCGCCGGACGCGGAACTGGCCATGGTGTCGGCGCTGGGCGCTGTCGCGGGGGAGCGGGCCGGCGCCGTATCCGACCGGCGGGCGATCCTGCGCGCGGAGATCGAACGCGTGGTGGACGCCGAGCTGTCCGATCCGGCGCTCTGCGTCGCGACCGTCAGCCGGCGAGTCGGCATCTCGCCGCGCACGTTGCACACCGTGGTGAGCTCCGGCGGGGTGACCTTCGCGGCGATGGTGCGGCGCCGGCGCCTGGAGCGTGCCGCGGTCCTCCTCGCCGACGCCGGAACGGGGCTGGCGGTCACCGACATCGCGGCGTCGGTCGGGTTCGACGGCCCGTCCTCGTTCAGCCGCGCCTTCCGCCGGCAGTTCGGCCGCTCGCCGACCGACCTCCGGCGCGCTCCTGCGCGAGGTGGACAGGAAGTGCGCGCACACTGAACAGACATCCGCCGGCTCCCCGGCGACGCTCTCCGTCGATCCAGGACCGATGGCGGAGGTGCCCGATGGCTGTGTCGTTCTCGCTGTCTCCGCAGCAGGAGCAGCTCAAGCAGGTGGCCCGGCAGTTCGCCGAGGCCCATCTCCGTGATCTGGCCGAAGCGGTGCGGCACGAAGCCGACCCCGCCCGCCGAGCGGACCTCGCTCGGCCGGCCTTCGAGAAGGCCGTCGAGGCCGGTTTCCTCAAAGGACTGATCCCCGTGCCCTTCGGCGGGGCGGCGGGCAGCGGCGTCGACGCGGCCATCCTGATCGAGGAGTGGGCGTCCTACAGCCCGGATTTCGTGATCTCGATTGCCGGTCCGCTGATCGCGCTCGTGCCCGTCTACCAGGTGGGCACGCCGGAGCAGATCCGACAGTTCGTCGCCCCTTTCCTGGCCGACGGCGGAGCCCCGGTGGCGGCCATGGCCTACTCCGAACCCGGCGGCAGCGCGAACTTCGCAGCCGCGCCGCCGGCGGAGGGGGTACGGACCACCGCCGTCCCGGACGGCGACGAGTACGTCATCAACGGTCGCAAAGCCTGGGCCTCGCACCTGCCCGGCTGGGACGGGGACGGTCCCGACGTCATGACGATCGTGTGCCGCGCGCCCGGAGGCGTGTCGCTGGTGGTCGCGAAGCGCGAGCAGCTTGCCGGGCACATCGAGGTCGAGCACCTCTACGATCTGCCCGCTCTCAGGGGTTGCCTCACGGCGCGGATCGGCCTGGTCGACGTTCGTGTCCCCAAGGCCAACCTGCTCGGTCAGGAGGGCCAAGGTGTCGAGCTGACGCGCAACGCCTTCATCGGCAGCGGTGCCTCGATCGGGACCTTCTCGGTGGCCGCGATGCGCCAGGCCTTCGACGCCGCCTACCGCTTCGCGCTCACCGAGCACCGTGGCGGCGCGGTCCCGATCATCGAGCACCAGGCGGTCGCGGACGTCCTGGCCGATGCCAAGGCGCGGATCGAGGCGACTCGGCTGCTGTCCTGGCGCGCGCTGGATGCGGCATTGTCGGGGGACCCCCAGGCGCTCGAGTGGGCGCTGCACGCGAAGGTCTTCGGGTCCGAGACTGCGGTCGAGGTGATCAACGACCTGGTCGGCGTGGTCGGGATCTCGGCCTACGACAACGACTTCCCGCTCAAGCGCCACCTCGACGAGGCGCTGGCCTATCCCGTCATCGAGGGTTCCAACATCGGCGTCCGCCGCCGCCAGATGCACGCCCTGCTGACCAGCAGTGGTTACGACCCGCTCGCAGCGTCCGGGATGAGCTGAGTCCCGCCGGGAGGACGCCAGCAGGTCCTTGAGCCGGATCGCCGTTCGCGGAAGACGATCGGGCGAGTCAGCGCTCCCTCCGAGAGGCGCCGAATCACTCGTCTTCGCTGGTAGGACGCTTGGCGCGGCTGGGCCGTACCCGCATCGGCTCGCCCGGCATCTTCGGGGGAGCGAAACCCGAGAGCGCTGTTCAGAGCGGCAGAACCGCAGGTCGAGCGTGAGCGCAAGTGGGTGGGTCATCAGGCGAGTTCCCGCGCCCGGAAGGGCGCAAGAACCGGCGGTCTCCTCGCCACCACGACCGGGTCAACGGTAGGGGACAGGCTGCCGCACAGGGCGATGTCGGCCCGTCGTCAGCGCGGGAAGTCGCCGCGACGACAGTGCGCGGTGGTGTCGTGACGTCTCCTCGATGTGGTACTCGTCGGCGCAGGTCGACGGGGAGTTGCGTCGAGCCTGGGCCGATCGCAGTGCGAGGCGGGTGGAGTAGGCCTTGCGCGCATGCCCCGCACGGCGGGCCCGTTCCTCCGGTGACAGCACGCCCTCGGGGTCGACCTGACGCTCGAAACGGTCGAGCATCGCGCGGCGTGCCGGCTCCGTGCGGGCGCTGGGGTCGGCGGTCCTTGCCCAGGACTCGTGCGCGGCGAGGCGCGCGATGAGCGAGCGGTCGGCCGAGATGGGACCGAGGGTGCGGTCGTGTCTCCAGCCGGCCTCCGGTGACGCAGCCTCCGTCGACTGGAGAACGGAGGTCTCGGCTTCCGCAGTGGCTCTCACCGCGGCCATCGTTGTCCGCTGGCCACCGGCTCTCCCACTACGTGCCTGCACTGGAGGACGACCGGAGACAGCCGTCGGCCGGGGAGCCGACGAACGCGCCGGACCGATGGGATCTCACGGCAGGTAGGGGAGACCTGCCATGTGCGACCGGTCCCGGACAGACGGCCGACGGCGGTAGGCCTCCAGGACGGTGGCCAGGGCGACGCCGAGTGCCGTGAGGTCACGCTCGTAGACCCGACCATCCTCCAGTTGGCGAGCCAGCTCCCCGAGGAGTGGTCCCCAGTCTCGACGGGTCGGCGCCATTGGCGTCGGGACCTCCACCCGGCGCTCGACCACCTCGACAGCTGATCGGCCCGATGCCGCCGCGCGGCCCTGCTCCCAGGCGCGGCGCCGCCAGTTGACCGAGCACCACTTCGGGATGGGCCCTCGGGATCGAGGCGTCACCGCACTGCCACACCAGGCGCAGGACCCGGCTGCCCGGCGCCGGGCACGGGCGTCGGAGGATGCGCGCTGTGGCGCGTCGACCCGTGCGGAGGGGTCGGTGGTGGCTCGCCGTTCCGTCCGCTCCCGCCGTCGTCGCTCGGCGTCTCATCGTTGGGCTCGGTTGCTGGTGCTCCGTCCGCTCGGCATGTGAGCAGCGTCCGTCGCGACCTCCGGCAACCCGTCCCGACGAGTTCCCGTGCGCCGAGTGCGTGAGGTGTGTCCCTGTTGATCTTGGTGGTTCTGCAGTACCTCAGGGGCGGCGCCTGGCGGTGGGAGGACGTGCGGAACTGGCCGCGTGTGGGGGAGCCCGTGCGGGTGCCGGGGCGCCGTCGCCTCAGGGCCGGTGCACGTCGGCGATGAGCTCGGCCACCTGGTCGACGAGGGCCTTCTGGTGCGGCTCGAGATCGTGGCCGCCCATGCCACCGACGACGGGGAGGATGGCGTCGTCCAGGACGTGGACGCCTGCGAGGGTCTCGATCGTCGCCAGGCCACAGAACGGCACGTACACGGGGCTGTACCCACCCTCCTGGAGGAGCACCAGGCGGCCATGCGCGGAACGGTCGGCCGCGGCCATCACCGTCTCGGTGAGGGAGATGAAGCCGCGGCTGGTGACGAGCTGGCGGGCGAGCGGGTCCATCGCGTTGGGGTCGAAGCCCGAGGCGACCAGGACCAACTCGGGGGCGAAGGCCTCCAGTGCCGGGCCGATCACGGTCTCGGCGGCGTACTGGTAGCCGCCGTCGCCGGTGCCCACGGGCATCGGGATGTTGATGTTGTAGCCGTGCCCGGCCCCGGTACCCCGCTCGGTGACCAGCCCGGAGTTCGGCGGGAAGCACCGGTCCTGGTGCAGCGAGACGGTGAGCACCGAGGGGTCGTCGGCGAAGATCGCTTGGGCGCCGTTGCCGTGGTGGACGTCCCAGTCGACGATGGCGATCCGCTCGATGCCGAGCGCGGCCTGGGCGTGCCGGGCAGCGATGGCGACGTTGTTGAAGATGCAGAAGCCCATGCCCGTCTCCGGCAGGGCGTGGTGTCCGGCCGGGTTGACCAGCGCGTAGCCGTTGTCGACGGTGCCGTCGACCACGGCCTCGGTCATGGCGATCGCGCTCCCTGCGCCGAGTGCGGCGATCCGGTAGGCGCCCTTGCCGAAGGGGGAGATCCCGTCGCCGGCGTCGCCGCCCTTGGGCAGTTCGCTGTCCCGCCGGATGCGCCCGACGTGCTCGGCTGTGTGCACACGGGTGAGTTCGGCCTCGGTCGCCGTTCGGGGCTGGATCCGTGTGAGGTGGTCGATCAGGCCGGAGACACAGATGAGCTCGTGCATGCGGCGCTTGGTGTCCGGATGGGCGACGTGGTGGCCGAGGGGCTGGTGCCCGGCGGTCGGGTCGGCCGGGAACAGCGCGCCGCTGCCGGTGTCGTGCCAGCCGAAGATCTCATCCCAGAGGTAACCGGTCGTCATGGCGTGCCTTTCGGGTCAGGAGGAGAGGGCACGGACGCGGAGCCCGGCGAGGAAGTCGTCGAGCACGGCCGTCTGTCGTTGCGGCGTGTTGTGGCGGGGGGAGAAGCAGGCGTTGATCTGCAGCCCCATGGTCAGCGCGAGCACCGCGTCGATGACGCGGTCGTCGGGTCGGTCGGCGTCCACCTCACCGGCGGCCCGGGCCTGCCCCAGGTACATGCACATCTCCTGGCGCCAGGTCTCCATGGACTGGTCGAAGAACTCGACCAGGGCGGGCTGTCCGGCGGCGTAGTCCCAGAAGCCGATGACCACGCGGGCCTCGGCCAGCCGGACCTCGTCCAGCGGCATGATCTCCAGGCAGAGCAGCCGGAAGGCGGTCAGGCCGCCCTGGTCACCGATGGCCGCCCGGGCGCGTTCGTTGGTGGCATCGAACGCCCGCTGGAAGGCCGCCCGCAGCACCGACTCCTTGTCGGGGAAGTAGCGGGCCAGCGCACCGTTGGCGTACCCGGCCTCGGTGGCCAGCTCGCGCATGGTGACCGCCGTGAAGCCCTTGCGGACGATCAGGGACCACACCGCCTCGATGATCTCGGTGCGGCGGGCGGCATGGTCGACGATCTTCGGCACAGGAGTCCTCGGGGCGTGGTCGAGCGGGTTCAGGCGAGCATCGCGGTCATCGACGTCAGCACCACCAGCCCTCCGCTGCAGCGCAGGGCAGCCAGCACCTTGCCCGCCTCCGGGCGCTGCTCCGGGGTGTCGTCGTCCCCGACGAGGTGAGGGGCGCGGAGCGCGCCCTCGCGAGCCTGGTGTCGCACCGCGAGCCAGGCCACGAGGACGGCCAGGGTGTAGGGCAGCGTGCCCTCGGCATGGCTGTGGTGCATGCCATGCGCACCGGCCGCCGCCGTCGTTGCCGTGTCGGCACCGGCGAGCGCGATGAGCGCGGCCATGGCGATGGTGTCCGCGACCCCGGACCAGCGGCCTGCGGCGGCCCGCCCGGACGACAGCTGCCACACCAGCACCGCAGCCAGCCCCAGGAGGGCGACGGGCTCGCCCATCGGCTGCGCGGCCGGGAGCCAGGCCAGCAGCATGGCCACGAGTCCGAGGGCGTGCGGCACCCACAGCGCCGGCCGCCCGGGGAAGTGGCCGGCCATCGCCAGGGCGGCACCCGCCCCGCAGATCGCGAGGTGTGTGGTCACCGGTCAGCCCACGATCTCCTGGAGGGCCTCCCGCCGGCTGCTCCGGCGCCGCGCGAGGGCGGTGCCCCTCACCAGCCCGACGGGGAAGAACGCGAACGGTCGGACGACCAGCGTCCAGCCGGTCTCCGGACCCGGGTGGACGGCGGCTGACGCGCCGCCGACCGTCGACCTGCTGCGCTCACTCATCGGAGGCCGTCGTCCCGCAGTGGGAGCCCTCCCCGGCGGCCGTGCCGGCGCAGTGCGCGGAGGTCGATGCGGGCACGTCCAAGGTGGGGTTCCGGTCGAAGAAGCCGACCGGCTTGAGCGTGAAGCCGGTGTAGTCGACCGGCATGATCGGCCAGTCCTCGGGCCGGGGGACGTGGGTGAGCCCGAAGGTGTGCCAGACGACGATGTCCTGGCCGTCGATGTCGCGGTCGGCGGCGGCGTACGCGGGGAGCCCGGAGCCGCCGCTGTGCTGGTTGACGAAGTCCCCGGCCGAGTAGCGCTGCGCGGGGTCGTAGCGGGTGACCCAGAGGTGCTTGGTGGCGAACGCGGCGCGGCGGGCGATGGAGGATCCGGGGTCCGACAGCAGGGTGGGCAGCCCCTCGGGGAACAGGGCGTAGCCGACGGGCTGGCCGACGTGGTTGCGCCGCTCGGGGTTGACGATGTGCCACACCCGGTTGGTGGCGGGTGAGGCGTCCCGCTGGGCCGCCGACTCGGTGGCCAGGGTGGTGCAGGAGGTGGTGAAGGCGTTGCCGCGACGGTTCTCCGGCCCCATCGGCACGCGGACGACCTCGACCTCGTCGACCCGGTTGGTCGTGCCGTCGACCGTCATGTCCAGCCGGGCGCTGAACAGGTGCTGGTGCAGGGGCGCGCCGAGGCCGGGCGCGATCTGCGAGGCGTAGGGGTAGTCGCCCCCGGCGTGGGCGGAGGTGAAGACGACGCCGCTGGCCTTGGCCTCGAACTCGATCGTGCCGTCGAGGTAGAGGTACCAGTAGAAGCCGTAGTCGTAGTTGCCGACGGTCGTGAAGAAGGAGACCACCAGCCGCCGCTGCCGCCGGGTCTGCTGCGAGCCGCTCCACAGGTCGGTGTGCTTCCAGAGGATCCCGTAGTCCTCCTCGTGGATGCAGACCGCGTTCCGCAGCGTGCGCGGGTTGCCCTGCTCGTCGGCGATCACGGCGTCCAGGTAGGTGATGTCGCCGAGGCAGTCGCAGCCGAGCTCGAGGGCGTTGGCGTAGCGGCCCACGAGGTACTCGCCGGTGTCGAAGTAGTTCTGCCAGGAGCGCACGGGGGAGGGGTCGGCGTAGGGCACGACCATCTCGGCGATCGAGGCCCGGTAGACGATCGGACGCACGCCGGTGCCCTCGTCGAATCCGATCTGGTGCAGTACGAGGCCCTCGCGGGAGTCGAACCCGACCCGCAGCGACCACTTCTCCCAGGTCAGCAGGTTGCCCTCGAGCGTGAGGCTCGACCCCTGGGGCTGGGTGATCTCGATCGGCTTCTGGGTGGTCCGGGGCGGGCCGCTGACCGCGGGGTCGTCGTAGTTGCCCGAGCCGGAGGGCACCGGGACGGCGCCGGTGTCGATGACCTGGTCGACGACCTTGTTGATGGTGTCCACGTAGGCCACCAGACCGTCGATCGGGTGCGCCCAGGCGGAGTCGGTGGGCGTCGGCTGCAGGAAGGCGAGGCCGCGCAGCACCCGCCGGCCCGCCTCGTCGGGGTACTCCTCGTAGGCCCCCGCCGACAGCGGAGCCACCCGGACCTGGGCCACGTCCAGATCGCGGGCTGCCAGCGCGGCCAGCCACCGCTCGTCGGTCGACAACAGCTGCTCGACGAGCTCGAACTCCTCGTCCAGCACCGGCAGCTGACCGGAGGTCGCCGTGTCCAGCCGGACGTCGGACACGACCTCGCCGGCGGTGACGTCGACCACGACGTCCCGGGACACCTGGGACTCCAGGTCCAGGAGCAGGACCCGGAAGCGCCGGGTCACCGGCTGGTCGGCCCGGTGCCGCAGGACCTCCTGCTTGTCCGGCTCGTGCAGCCCGACGTACACGAACCGGGTGCTGTCGGCGACGAGGCCGGCCTCGCCGGTGATCCGCCGCACCTCGCCGATCTCCTCGGCCGTCACCGGGTCCAGTGGATGGGTCACTCGGAGGCGTTCGGTCGTGGTCATGCCTGCTCCCAGAAGGTCTACGCACGTAGACGAAAAGACTCGTGCGACGAGGCGGTCGAATGGAGGGAGGAACCGTGACGTCCACAGGAGTCGGGCGGGGCTCGGTCGCGCGGCCCCGCCCTGTGGTCGTGAGGCGGTTGGTGTTCGGGCGGCTCGCTCGGTAATGGAGCAATCGTCTCGGCTGCCGGTGCGACGATAGCGATGTGTGTCCCGGGCCACAAGGCCGGAGATGGCAGCGTCCCGCAACTGACCCGACCGACTCGTCAGCAGCGGGGGAGCACTCGGGGTACGTCGACGCGCAGCGGAACGGGCGGACGGCCTCCCGCGCCGAGCCGGGTCGCCTCGCCCCTCCGGGTGTGCGAGGCAGGCCGGAACCGTTGACCAGCCGTAGGAAATCTGTACTCTGCGTTCAGAGAGATGGTGGTCTCCGCCACGTGGAGGCTCGCTCGGTGACAGGAGGCGTCATGTCGACCAGCAGCGTGTGGGAAGCCCGGGCGCTGCGCGCCCGACGTGCGGCGGTGATCGGGCCGTACTCGCCCATGTTCTACGACGAGCCGTTGCACGTCGTCTCCGGCCACGACGTGTGGCTGACCGGCTCCGACGGGGTCGAGTACCTCGACGCGTACAACAACGTGCCGCACGTGGGGCACTGCAACCCCGAGGTCGTCCGTGCCATCTCCGAGCAGGCGGCCAAGCTGAACGTGCACACGCGCTACCTGCACGAGCCCGTGGTCGAGTACGCCGAGATGCTGCTGGCGACGTTCGCGCCGTACCTGGACAAGGTCTTCCTCACCAACAGCGGCTCGGAGGCCAACGAGCTGGCCCTCCGCATCGCGCGTCAGCACACCGGGGCGACAGGTGTGCTGGTCACCGACTTCAGCTATCACGGCAACACGACCGCTCTCGCGGAGCTCACCACGGGCCTGCCGGTGAAGGAGCCGCTGGGGCAGCACGTCCGCGCGCTGCGCATCCCGGACGTGGTGGCCGACTCGCGTCCTGAGCACGTCGTCCTCGCGGAGGCGCTGGAGGCGGCGGCAGCGGCGATCGCGTCGCTGCGGGCGGCCGGCCACGGCGTCTCGGCGCTGCTGTTCGACCCGCTCTTCTCCACCGAGGGCCTGCTCCAGCCGCCGGCCGGCTACGTCGAGGGTCTGGTGGCGCTGGTCCACGGGGCCGGCGGGCTGGTGATCGCCGACGAGGTGCAGTCCGGCCTCGGCCGCTCCGGCTCGCACTTCTGGGGTCACGAGGTCCACGGCATCCGCCCCGATCTGGTCACGATGGGCAAGCCCCTGGGCAACGGGCACCCCCTCGGCGGGGTCGTGACCACGACCGCGCTCCTCGAGGAGTTCGGCAGCGCCAACCTGTACTTCAACACCTTCGCCGGCAACCCCGTCTCCGCAGCCGCCGGGATGGCCGTCCTCCGCGAGACGGCGTCGCGGGAGCTGCAGAGCCGCGCCGCCGAACTCGGCCGGCACGCCCGGGAGGTGCTGGACAAGCTGGCGGCCGAGCGGCCGAGCGTGCGCGCGGTCCGTGGGAGCGGCCTCTTCTTCGGCCTGGAGTTCGTCGACGACGACGGTGGGGCCGGCGCCGCGCGCGCCAAGTGGGTCGTGGAGGACATGCTCCGCAGGGGGGTGCTCATCAGCAAGATCGGTCCGCGCGAGAACGTGCTCAAGATCCGGCCACCCATGGTGTTCGAGCACGAGCACCTGGACCTGCTGGTCGACCGGCTCACGGCGAGCCTCGACGAGCTCGAGCAGGTCGAGGCCCGCGGAGGACTCCGGTCCGGCAGCGCCGCCCCCGACGTGGCAGGGGCGAGCGCGGGGACACCGGACATCGGGGTCAGCACCGGCCTGTTCATCGACGGTCGCTGGCGCTCCGGGTCCCGGACCTTCGACGTCCTCAATCCCGCCGACGGCAGCCTGCTGACCCGCGTCACGGCGGCCGACGAGTCGGACGTGGACGACGCCGTGCGGTCCGCCCGCCGGGCGTTCGACGGCGAGTGGGGCCAGGCTGCGGGAACCGCCCGGGCTGCCGTGCTCCACCGCATCGCCGACCTGATCGAGCGCGACGCGGACAGGCTCGCCCGGCTCGAGGCCCTGGACATCGGCAAGCCGGTGGGCCAGCCGGCGATGCTGGACGTCCCCAACGCCGCGGCCACCTTCCGCCACTTCGCCGGATGGGCCGACAAGATCACCGGCAGTGCGATCCCGACCGACGGCTACTTCGGCCGGCCCACGCACAGCTACACCGTCCGCGAGCCGATCGGCGTCGTGGCGGCGATCATCCCGTGGAACACGCCGCTGATGATCGCCGCGTGGAAGCTCGCCCCGGCGCTCGCCACCGGCAACACGGTCGTCGTCAAGCCCGCGGAGGATGCGCCGCTGTCGATCCTCGCCCTGGCCGAGCTCGTGCAGGAGGCCGGCGTGCCGGCGGGCGTGGTCAACGTGATCCCGGGCCTGGGGGAGGAGGCGGGAGCGGCTCTCGTCCGCCACCCCGAGGTGGACAAGATCAGCTTCACCGGGTCCCCGGAAGTGGGGCGGCAGATCGGGAGGGTCGCCGCGGAGTCCTTTAAGCGCGTCACGCTCGAGCTGGGCGGGAAGAGCCCGCAGATCGTGCTGGCGGACGCCGACGTCGAGGCGGCGGTCCAGGGCATCGCCCTGGGGTTGTTCTTCAACCAGGGTGAGGTCTGTGCCGCGGGAACCCGGGTGCTGGTGCACCGGTCCCTGTACGACCAGGTCGTCGAGGCGCTGGCAGGCGCTGCGAACGGTCAGGTGGTGGGTGACCCCTTCGACCCGCAGACCACGATGGGTGCCCTCGTCAGCCAGGAGCACCTGGACCGCGTCCTGTCCTACGTGGACCGGGCGAAGGACGAGGGTGCTCGACTCGTTGCCGGCGGCGGCCGACCGCGTGGTGAGGGGTACTTCATCCAGCCCACCGTCTTCGCCGACGTCGCCCGCGACGCCACGATCGCCCGGGAGGAGATCTTCGGCCCGGTCGGCGCGGTCATCCCCTTCGACGACGTCGAGGAGGCCATCGAGATCGCCAACGAGACCGAGTACGGCCTCGCGGCGACCATCTGGACCCGCGACGTGAGTCTGGCTCACACCCTGGCGCACGAGGTCCGCGCCGGAGCGGTCTGGGTGAACGGCTGGGCCGCGATCAACCCGGCGCTGCCCTGGGGTGGCGTGAAGACCAGCGGCGTCGGCCGGGAGCTGGGCTGGAGCGGCATCCTGGCCAACACGGAGGAGAAGGTCGTCACGATCGTGCTCTAGGCATCCGGCGCGCCCGGGGGGCTGCCACCGTGCTGCACGGTGGCAGCTCCCGGGTTCGTACGATGAGCGGGTCCCGGCGACGCCCGGACCCGGTTCGTCCTCCGCCGTGCGCGGCGACCGGCGCCCGTTCCTGGCACCACCGAGGGAGTCGACCGGATGACGGACCCGCAGGCGCTGCGTCAGGCGGACGCTCCCCTCTCGCTGCGAGAGCGCAACCGACTCCGCACCCGACGGGAACTGCTCGACGCCGCCTTGAAGGTCTTCGCCGAGAAGGGGTTCGCCGGGGCCGCGGTCGAAGCCATCGCCGGCGCGGCCGGGGCCTCGAAGGTCACCCTCTACGCCTACTTCCCGGCGGGGCGTGACGACCTCTTCCGCGAGCTCTACGAGGAGATCAGCCAGGAGCTGATCGAGCTCGCGAGGGCCGGGCACACCGCAGCCTCCGGACTGGTCGACCGGGTGGTCGCCCTGACCAGGCCGCTCCTCGACATCGGCGCCCGGCCGCTGATCGGCCAGTTCTACGCCAACAGCGACCCCACGGCGGAAGCTGCGCTGGTGCCGGTCCGCGGGCACGCCTCGCGGGTCTACGTCGAGCTCCTCGCCGCGGACATCGCCGAGGCGCGTGCCGCGGGCGTCGTCGACACCGCGGTGCAGCCGGAGACCATGGCCGTGCTGCTGGTGGGTGCGATGCGCGCAGGCCTGGCGGCGGTCGCCACCGATCCCACCGCGGCCGAGCGGCTCCTCACGGGGATCGCCGCGCTGGCGGCGGGCTTGCTCCGCCGCATCGACTGACCCGACGGCTCCCGGGCTGCTCGTCGGGCTGACCTCGGGCGTGCCCGGGCGGTTCCGCCGCGGTGGTGTGCCGTACCTGCGTGACGGCGTCGTGCCTGCGTGGCCCCGCTGATCGGCATCTGCCACTCGCGGGCGAGGCACGTCGTCACGGCTCTTGGCCGCTGCCGTGCGGGCGGTTCGGCGGGTCCGCCGTGCGCCGCTGTGGGCGGCCGCGGACGTCGTCCGCACCGGTGACCGGAGCCGGCCCGTCGATGACCGCGCCGGTGCAGTCGCCGACGTCATCGGCCGTGGCTCACTCCTGCCGCCGCCGGAGCTGAGGGAGTGTCGCCGGGGCGCCGTGCTCGCAGATCCCGATGCCTCCTGTGAACGCCACGTCCAGACTATTGACGAGTCGTTCATGCGCTGTCAGTCTTCTCGCGTCAAGTGACGCCGGGCACACCGTCTCGACGTCCTCGGTCATCACAACGACGCGGACCGGCTGCGGCCGGCACGGGAGGATCACGTGGCGCTCATCGACGAAACCGCGGCCCGCGGGATGGCGCAGACG
This sequence comes from Geodermatophilus tzadiensis, assembly GCF_003002915.1. Taxonomy (GTDB): domain Bacteria; phylum Actinomycetota; class Actinomycetes; order Mycobacteriales; family Geodermatophilaceae; genus Geodermatophilus; species Geodermatophilus tzadiensis. The sequence goes on from NZ_PVTG01000005.1 coordinate 40,603, forward strand.
GCGCTGCGCGCGTACGGCCTGGACGGTGCCGAGCTCCACTTCGTGAAGTACCGGGAGAACTACGTCTTCCGAGCCGAGCAGGGGAACGAGTCCTTCGCGGTCCGGCTGCACCGCCGCGGTGTGCACTCCACGGCCGAAGTGCGGACGGAGCTGGACTACCTGGTCGCGCTGGGGGAGCGGGGCTTCCCGGTGTCCCAGGCGATCACGACCGTGTCCGGCGAGGTCGTCTGCCTGGTCGAGGACGAGACCGGCGCCGAGCACCAGGTCGACGTGCAGCGCTGGGTCGACGGGGCTGCGCCGCTGGGCGACATCGGGGCGGCCTTCGACGGCAGCAGTCCCCTGGAGCCGGCGGACTTCCACCGCCTGGGACGACTGGCGGGCGACCTGCACGGCCACATGCAGGAGCTGGGCAGGCTGCCGGGGTTCAGTCGTGGCGCCTGGGACCTCGAGGGCCTCTTCGGCGAGGGGGCCCTGTGGGGTGACCCCCTGGCGCTCGAGGGGATGTCTGCCGGGGACCGCGGAGTCCTGCGGGAGGCCATCACCGTGCTGAGGGCGGAACTCGCTGCACTGGGCACCGGACCGGAGGTGTACGGCGTGATCCACGCCGACTTCACCCCCGAGAACATCCTCGTGCGCGGTGAGGAGCTCGTGCTGATCGACTTCGACGACTTCGGCGAGGGCTGGCACCTGTTCGAGCTCGCCACGATCCTGTTCTTCTACCGCCCACACCCCCGGTTCACCGAGTACGCCGAGGCCGCCATCGCCGGCTACCGGTCCCGCCGCCCCCTGGGCGAGGACCAGCTGCGCCTGTGGACCGGGATGCTCCTCGCACGTGGCCTCACCTACCTGGGCTGGGCGGCGGAGCGTCGCGGCGACGAGACCGCCGAGTTCATCGCCGAGCACGTGACGCCGGTCGTGGTCGCGCTCGCCCGCGAGTTCCTGGCCGGGACGACCGAACAGGTCTGACCCCTGGACCACCCCAGCCGGATCCCCGCGCTGGTCCCTCCTCCCCGAGGGCTGCACCGCAGAGCCCGTGCCCCATCCACCTCCAACCCGCGAGACAGGATCCGACATGAGTGAGAGAACAGCCGTGCACGCCGCCGGCGCAGCGCCGGGGTCGGGCGCCCACGAGGGAGCCGGACCGCAGCTCCGCGGCCGGATGGGCGTGATCGAACTAGCGCTCACCGTCCTCGCCTTCGCGGCGCCGCTCGCGAGCGTGGTGGCGGTGCTTCCCCTGGTGATCATCTTCGCCGGTGTGGGGGCACCGCTGGCGTTCGTGGCAGCGACGGTCATGCTGCTGCTCTTCGCCGTGGGCTACACCACGATGAGCCGGTACCTGCCGAACCCCGGCGCCTTCTACGCCTACATCAGCGCCGGCCTGACCAAGACGCTCGGGTTGGCGGCGAGCTTCCTCGCCATCCTCGGCTACACGATGATCGGGCTGGGGATCACCCTCTTCTTCGGCCTCGCCGCATCGGACCTGGTCGCCACCACGTTCGGCGGTCCCGCGGTGCCCTGGTGGCTGTACTCCCTGCTGCTCATCGTGGTCGTGGGGAGCCTCGCCTTCTTCCACATCGAGCTGTCGGCGAAGGTGCTCTCCCTTGTCATGGTGCTCGAGATCGCGGTCGTGCTGGTCTTCGACGTCGCCGTCGCCGCAGATGGAGGGCCGGAAGGTCTCTCGGTGGCGCCCTTCGCCTTGAGCAACTTCTCCGGAGCATCGGTCGGCGTCGCGGTGCTCTTCGCCGTTATCACGTTCATCGGCTTCGAGGCCACCGCGATCTTCCGGGAGGAGACCAGGGACCCCCGCCGGACGGTGCCGAGGGCGACCTACGTCTCGGTCGCGTTCATCGGGGTGTTCTACATCGTCGCGGTCTGGCTGATCATCATCGCCTACGGTCCCTCAGCCGCTCCCGATGTCGCGGCTGCGAGTGCGCCCACCATGTTCCCCGACGCCATGGACCAGTTCGTCGGCGTGTGGGCCCGGGACGTGCTCTCCGTGCTGTTCCTGACCTCTTCGTTCGCCGCCGTGCTCTCCTGCCAGAACATCATCGCGCGCTACGGCTACTCGCTCGGATCGGACAGGGCCCTGCCGTCTGCGCTGGGGCGCGTGCACCCGCGACACGGCTCGCCCTACGTCAGCTCGATCGTCCTCACCGTCGTCTTCCTGCTCGGTGTGCTCGCCTTCTCCGGAAGCGACCCGGGCGTCGCCTACGCCTGGCTGGCGGGGGCCGGAGGCTTCCCGCTGCTGCTGCTCATGTTCCTGACGAGCGTGGCCGTGGTCGTCTTCTTCCGCAGGTCCCGGGCGGACGTCGACGACTCGACGATCTGGCACACGCTGATCGCCCCGGTGCTGGCGATGGTGGCCCTCGGCACCGCGCTGTACCTGGCGGCCACCAACTTCGTCCTGCTGACCGGCGGCGACCGCGGCACGGCGATCGCCCTGCAGGTCGTCATCTGGGGAGTGTTCCTCGTGGGGATCGGGGTCGCGCTCTACTACCGGTCGAAGCGACCGGAGACCTACGCGCGGATCGGCCGGCAGAAGATCACCTGACCGGAGCCGGTAGGGGCACCCGGTGGCGGCCCCCGGGTGCCCCTACCTCCCACTGATCGACGCTCGATGGAGGGGAAGCCCACGTGAACTCGTACGACGTCATCATCATCGGAGCCGGGACCTGGGGAGGTTCGACCGCCTGGCACCTCGCCGAGCGAGGGCGACGGGTCCTGGCCATCGACGCCTTCCGGCCGCCGCACGAGCACGGATCCCACGGCGGGGCGACCCGCCTGGTCCGCCAGTCCAACAGCACCGGACCGGAGTACGTCGAGCTCACCCGGCAGGCCTTCGAGCTGTGGGACCGCATCGCTGCCCGCACCGGTGAACAGGTCATGATCGAGACCGGGAACGTGTTCGTCGGCGCGCCGGGGTCGCGTTGGTTCGACAACACGCTGGCCAACCTCGCGGCCTCGCCCTTCGAGCACGAGGTCTTCCAGACGGCGGAGGCCCGGAGCCGCTTCCCGAGGCTGCGCATCGGCGACGGCGAGCTGGCGGTGTGGGAGCCCCGCGGCTCCGTGGGGCAGGTGCCGGCCGCGCTGCGCGCGATGCAGCAGCTCGCTCGGGAGGCCGGCGCCGAGTTCCGCTTCGACGAGCCGGTGGTCGACTGGTCGGCCGACGAGTCGGGCGTGACCGTCCGGACCGAACAGGGCACGTACCGCGCCGAGCAGCTCGTCGTGACCGCGGGGGCCTTCTCCACCACGTTGCTCGGTCTCGACCTGCCCACCAGCGTGGAGCGGCAGGTGCTCGCCAACTTCGCCGTCGACCCGGGCGCCCCGCGCCTCCCGTCGATGTACTTCGCGGCGCCCCCCGGGGACGACTCCGCGCCCAGCTACGGCTGCCCCGAGCCCGACGGGACCTTCAAGTTCAGCGTCGTGGGCAAGGGCGACGTGATCGAGCCGCAGGACCTGTCCCAGGACGTGACGTCCGCCGACCTCGACCGGGTGCTGGCCGTGCTCCGTGACCGCGTCCCGGAGATCACCGGTGAACCGCTCCGGACGACGGTCTGCATGTGGACGGAGGCGACCGACGGGCACTGGCTCATCGGCCGCTATCCCGACAGCGAGCGGGTGACGTACGCGGCTGCCTGCAACGGACGCGGCTTCCGCTACGCCCCCGTGGTCGGCCAGGTCCTCGCCGACCTCTCCGAGGGGATCACTCGCCCCGACCTCGCCCTGTTCGAGTCGACCCGCTTCGAGATCACCCCGGTCACCGCCTGACCGCCGGCAGCCCACCCCTCACCACCGTGGACGCACAGGAGAAGCCCATGGACCACGCGACCCTGACCCCTCCGACGCCGGACGAGGTCGCGGCCCCGTCCGGCACGGTGGGCGAGGCCTCTGCCGAGGAACTCCAGGCCCAATCGGACATCCGCGCGGTCCTGGCGCAGCTGCCCGGCTTCGACGGGCCGGACACGGTCTGGAGGTGGCTCAGCGGGGGAGGGGCGCACAAGAACTTCCTCGTCAGGGCCGGTGGCGAGCAGGTGGTCGTGAAGCTCTGGAACCGGATGTGGGAGGGGGTCGCGGTCGTCCCGCCGGCGCCCATCGTGTTCCACAATACGAGGCTCGCCGGGGATGTGGGCGTGGGAGCCCCCGTGGTGGCCGTCATCCAGGAGCCACTGGCACTGGTCATCGACTTCCTGCCGGGCCAGGTCATGGACCAGAGCGGCGACAACTGGATCCCGCGGCTCGCGGCCAAGGCCCGCGAACTGCACGACTCGGGCGTGCGGTTCGCGAACGACTACAACCCCTTCGCGGAGAGCCGGAAGATGTTCGCGGTCGCCCACCATCGCGGAGTCGGTTCCCCCGACGACTTCCCCGACCTGGAGCGTGAGATCGCTCGCGTCGAACAGGTCCTCGACCTCCGGGTCAACGAGTTCGTGCCCTGCCACAACGACCTCTACGGCGCCAACATCCTCGAGAGCGGTGGCGCACTCCGGCTGATCGACTACGACCTCTCGGGCATGGGGGACCGCTGTTACGACCTCGGTTTCGCGTCCGCCTACGGTGAGATGGACCTCGACCAGATCAACCGGCTGTGCGAGTCCTACGTCGGGGCGGTCGACGAGCGGACCGTGGCACGGACGCGGCTGTGCGCCATCGCGGCCAACTGGGCGTCGGTGGGGCTGTGGAAGGTCGCGCTCTCGATGGCCGACACCAACGACGACTACGATTACGCGGGCGAGCTGGCGAGCAGTCGCAGGCGACTGCGAGCTGCTCTGGATGCCGACGACTTCGGTGATCTGCTGCAGCGGGCACGGCGCTGAGCCCTCCAGTGACCCGTGACCTCCGCTCCCACCTCCCCGGTGACCTGCAGGCGCCGTTCACCCGGCCAGCCGGCGCGACGGAGGTGCTGCTCGTCCGCCACGGGTCGGCGGCTCATCAGGGCCTCACCTCGCCCGACGGCCCGGACGTGCTCGAGGGTCAGGCAGATCCGCCGCTGACGCCGGCCGGTGCGGCCCAGGCGGAGGCCGTGGCACGGCGGCTGGGGCAGATGGCGGTCGACGGCGTCTTCGTGACCTCCCTCCGTCGCACCCAGCAGACCGCCGCGCCGCTGGCCGAGGCGCTCGGGCTCGAGCCGGAGGTCGTCGCCGACCTCCGCGAGATCTCGCTGGGCGAGTTGGAGGGTGACGAGTTCGAGCGGCGCCGTCAGGCCGGTGACCCCGTACTGGCGCGTGCCTTCGCCGAGCAGCGGTGGGACGTCATCCCCGGGGCCGAGTCGATGCACTCCTTCGCCCAACGGGTCAGCCGCGGCCTGAAGCGGGTCGCCGACGTGGTCGGACCGGACGCGGCCGCCGTGGCCATCGTCCACGGTGGCGTCGTCGCCGAGCTCTGCCACCAGGTGACCGGCAGCGACCGGTTCGCCTTCGTCCACGTCGAGAACGCATCGATCACGACGCTGCTCCGCACCGACGAGGGCAGGTGGCGCCTGCGCACCTTCAACGACACGGCCCATCTGGTGGAACAGCCGGACCGGCAGCGAGGAGAGCAGCCACGGAGCTCGTGAACGCAGACCATCGGACCGCCATCGTCACCGGCGGCGGCTCGGGCGCCACCGGCCGCTCCTTCGGCGACCACCCCACGATCGTGCGGTCCATCCGCAGCGAGTTGCTGACCCTGCACGGCGACACCGTCGTGCACACCGGGCACGGCGACGACACGACGGTCTCCGCGGAGGCCGGCATCATGGGCTGAAGTGGGGCTCGGGCAGCTGTGCCGCCCCGGTCGATGCGCGGTCCCCAACCCGGTTCCTCCTCCTGGACTGCAGCCGGCGGCCGGGGTGGCCGCGGCTGTTCCCCGCCAGGACCGCGTTCGGCAGCATCGTCCCGCGGGACCGTTCGCGCCACGCCTGCGCATCGGGCTTGCCCCGGGAGCGCGGCGTGACCGAGGTGTGGAGTGGACCGACGCAACGGCTCGACCCCTGCATCTCCCAGTGCGCCCGAGACCTCCTGCAACGGCGCCGGGGGTACCGGATGGGCTCCGTCACGACCCGCGAGGCCGTGCTCCGGTCCCGGCTATGCGGGAAAGGACGACCGGCTGCTGTACCCGAAGTCGCTCAGCAGCGAGACCCCGTTGATGGCGCGCGACAGCGGGGAGCTCAGGAAGAGGACCGACCACGCGATGTCCTCGGGCGTGTTGACCGGGAACGGCACGTCGTCGAAGGACTCGACACCCATGCCGCGGCGCGCCATCGGGGTGTCGGTGATCGACGGGCAGACGCTGTTCACCCGGATGCCGAAGTCCTCGTAGAGCTCGAACGACAGCGCCCGCGTCAGCTGCACGATCGCGCCCTTGGACGCGTTGTACGCCAGCATGCCCGGGGCCGCGACGAAACCCGAGTCCGACCCGATGATCGTCACCGACGCCGCCGACCCTTGCTTCAGATGGGGAGTCGCGTGCTTGACGAGCAGGAACGTGCCCAGGACGTTGGCGTCCAGGGTGTCGCGAAAGCCCTGGCTGGTGACCTCCTCCAGCGGTGCTCCCATCTCGCCCTCCACGCCGGCGGAGGCCACGACGTGGTCGAGGCCGCCCAGCTGATGCGCGAGATCGCCGACGGCGCCAGCCACCGCGGTCTCGTCCCTGACGTCGGCGACCGCGGTGAAGACCTGGCCGTCGTGGCCGGTGAGCGCTCTGGACAGGGCGCTCTGGATCGCCGCCTCGCTCCGGCTGATCACACCGACCCGAGCACCTTGGTCCAGCATGGCCCGGGCGCACGCCAGGCCGATGCCGGAGGCACCCCCGCTCACGATCACGCGCGCGTCGTGAAGCCTCAGATCAGTCAAGGGTCCAACTCCATCCGTGTGGCCGTCGAAGCGGTGCGGACCGGTCCTCCGAAGGGCACAGACTGCTGGCCGCAGGTGACGAGGCTCTTGTCTCCTGGCGCTCGATCCTTGTGCCTGGACGCCCGACCGGGGAGGTGGCCGGTCGTCCCGTCGGCCCGGGGCGGTAGAACGGACCATGACCGTCAGCTACTTCGCGCTGTACCGGACGCCGGAGGACCCGGCCGATTTCGAAGCGCACTACTTCGGCAGCCACGTGCCGCTGATCGAGAAGACGCCGGGACTGCTCGAGAACAAGGTGCACCGGGTGACCCGTCAGTTCGTCGGGGAGCCGGCGTACTTCCTCCTCGCCGAGCTGGTCTTCGAGTCGGCCGAGGCGATGAAGGCCGCCTTCCGGACGCCGGAGTGGGCAGCGGGAGGCAAGGACCTCGCCGCCTGGGGTGGCATGGAGCTGGTCACGATGTTCTCCGCCGAGCCGCATCCGGCGGCGCAGGCGACCTGATCGGCCAGTGGGCCTGCGCGGTCGCCGGCTCCCCGGCGCCCTCCTCCCTGCACGCTGCGACGACAGGGGCGGGGACCACTCGGCACCGAGTGATCCGTCGTCCCGACGGCTCGGCATCCGTCCGCCCGGCGCCGGAGGGGGACGGAAGCCGTCCCCCGGCCTCGGGGCTGCGGTGGTGCCGGCGATCTGCGCTGCCCCGCCGACCTGCGTGGCGGCGATCACGACCCATACCGTGTCCTCACCCGTCGACGTCCGACCTGGAGAGCCCCATGGCCGTCTTCCGGATCCTCGAAGCGAAAGCCCGTCCGGGCGCCATCGACCGCCTGGCCGAGCTGCTCGTGCGGCAGAACGACGAGGTCGTCGGATCCGCGCCCGGCGCCTTGTTCGCCCAGGCCCTCCGCAGCGGTGACCAGGTGCTTGCGGTGTCGAGCTGGCGGAGCGCTGAGGACATGCAGGGCTACCTCGACCAGGAGGTCACCCAGGAGTTCTACCGGGCACTCCCGGAACTGCTGATGGGCAGCCCGAGCGTCCGCACCTATCAGGTGATCGGCGACGGTGACGGTGCTGCCGGGTGGACGGGAGACGATCCGGACACGAGCGGGGCCCGGGTCGGGGGGCGACGGTGAGCTGGTACTACCCCAAGGGCTGGACCGATCAGGAGGACGGCGTCGAGCAGGTGGTCATCCACTACGCCTGCACCCCGCCCGGCCAGTGGCCCGACTGGTCCTGGGGCCACGAGTCACGCGTCCTCGAGGATCGGGGCGGGCACCCGCGGAACCGGCTGAAGGTGCTGCGGATGCCCCGCACGGTGTGGGACCTCGAGCACGGGCGATCGACCCCGGAGTACCGGTTCCACTACTACTTCGAGGTCTTCCAGGACGGTCACCGGTGGACGACTGACCTGTTCAGCGAGGACATCGTCTACCGCGACCTCGAGTACGTCGACGACCACGGGTGGGCGACGAACATCTGCATCTACTGGTCGGTGGGGGACTGGAGTGCTCCGGTCTACAGCCCGATGGAGGATCCCCGCTTCCCCGGCGACTCGGAGTTCCGGTCCACCAAGTACTACTCGTACTGGGACAAGGAGCGGTTCCACCGCGAGAAGTTCCACATGCTCCAGGCCCTCGGACGGCCACACCGGTGGCAGTCGCGCATGTACGGCCCCCGCGGAGCGACGCTGGTCCAGCAGTACCACGTCGGACGCATGTTCCCGCCGGAGGAGAAGGACGAGTTCTGGCTGGGGCCGGACGGGCGGGCGGCTCCCGGCGCCAACTGGTGGGTGCACCACCTATAGGTACCCGAGCGCCACCCCACTGGTCCCCCATGGATGCGAGGTGAACGTGAGCGAACTGTCGACCGCCGTCTCCGGTGCCCGTCGGGCGGAGACGGAGCAGCTCGTCAGCCTCCTCAAGACCTGGGTCGATCCCGCCCCGGGCCTGGAGATGGTGCAACTGCACTACGCGTGGACCCGGCCGGGTGAGGAACCGGACTGGGATGCCGGCGACCGCCGCGTCCTGACCCCGAGTCGGCACTCACCGGGACTGCGGACGGCGGTCATCGAGGTCCCGCGGCAGCTCGGCGGGAGCCGTGACTACCACCTGCACCACTTCTTCTTCGCGGTCGGTGGCGCCGAGACGAGCACCTCGCCGATCGTCACGGAGGAGATCGTCGCGCGCGAGGTCACCTACACGGACGAGTCCGGGCGCTGGACCCACGTGGGGATCGGTTGGGGAGTGACCCCCGGAGATCCGGAGCCCCCGGCCCCCAACTACACGGCTGCGGCCATGGACGGCCTGACGTTCGAGGACGCCGGAGCGGGAGCACCACCGGAACCGGCGCCGATCCACGAGTTCGTCCGGGCCCAGCCGCTCCCGCACGTCTTCCGCGGCCTGGTGTGGGGGCCGCGGGGATCCGAGCTGCGCTATGTCTTCCACCTGGTCCGGGCCGGCAGTCCGCGTCCCGAGGACGACACCGAGACCTGGGACTACGCCGACGGCAGCGGATGGGTCTTGACGCTGTAGTGGTCGAGGGCGCCCCCGGCCAGGACGCCTCGACGAGTTGCCCACCAGCACGGGATTGGACTGGTCATGCCTGCCTCCACGAACGCCGGCCTCCCCCTGGAGTGGGTGTCGCCCGCGGGGGAGCGGACACCGAGCGGCCGAGTGCGCTACCGCGGTTCCCTTGCTGCGGCCGACCGTCCGCTGAGCCTGCACCTGGGGTTCGACGGCTCGGAGCCGCCCTTCCTCGACGTCGCCATGGAGCGTGAGGAGGACGGCAGCTGGACCGCTGAGGTCCCCGACACCGACGGCCACATCCTGCTCGACTGCGCGGTCTCCACCGCCGAGGACGACTGGGACAACAACGGCGGGGCTGACTTCCGGCTGTGGATCGGTCTGGATCCGGTGGACGCCCACGTGCACGCCCGCACCCGCGGCTCCGACAGCATGGGCTTCCAGAGCCTCCGGACGGCCCTGGCCTCGGGAGGCATGACCCACGCGCTCGTGTCGTGGCAGGACAACGCCTTCATCGACGAGGTGACCGCCGGTGTCCCGTGGCTCACCAGGCTGGTGTGGGTCAGTCCGGGCGGCCCCGGGCCCGACGACGTCCGCCGTCGTCTGTCCGGCGGTGCTGTCGGCCTGAAGCTGCACCCCACCTATGACGAGTACCCCGCGGACGCCCCCGGGCTCGATCCCTTCCTGCAGGCGGCGGCGGACGCCGGGGTGCCGGTGGCGGTGCACACCGCGCCGGGACCCTCCGATCCCGACCTCGTCCGCCGGCTGGCCGAGCGGTTCCCTCAGGTGCCCTTCGTGCTCTACCACACCTTCCTCGGACCCGAGGAAGGGCGCCGGCGCGCGGCGCGCCACGCCCAGCAGCTGCCGAACCTGCACCTCGAGACGTCGTGGTGTCGCTCGGCCGAGGTCCGGCGCCTGATCGACGAGGTCGGTGCCGAGCGGGTCCTCTTCGGGTCCGACGCGGCCACGGACGGGCCCGTGCACTTCGTCCGCTCGCCGCCGAACATCGAGATGACCGAGAACTACAACGAGAGCCTGCTGGTGCTGGCCCGGCAGCTCCCCGCGCCGACGCTGCGGGCCCTGCTGCAGGACAACACCCGACGCCTGTTCGGACTCGCCGGTCCGCGCCCCGGTGAGGAGCCGACTCCGACCGCAGACGTCCACCAGCTGTTCGTCGATGCGCTGCAGCAGGCCGAGCGGGTCGTCGGGCGGGTCGGGCGGGACCAGTTCCCGCTGTCCACGCCCTGCACCGAGTGGGACGTACAGGCGCTGCTCGGGCATCTGCTGGCCACGGTCCGGCGAGCCGAGCGGGTGGCTGGCGGGCGGTCGGTCGAGTCCGTGCCGCAGGTGGCGGCGGTCGATCCTCGCGGCGGTTGGGCCTCGCGGTTCCGGGCAGCCACGGCGAAGGCGCGGCACGCCTGGGACGCGGCCGCACCGGCCGACGTCGTCGCTCCCTGGGGCATGCTGCCCGGACCCGTCGGACTGTCGGGGTTCGTCCTCGAGCTGGTCGTGCACACCCATGACCTGGCCCTCAGCACCGACTACCCCGACCCCCTCGACCAGCGGCTCGCCACGGCGGCTCTGCGCATCACCGAGCGGCTCCTCCCGACCACGCTCCGGGGTACCGGGTCGGCCTTCGCCGCCCCGCAAGCGGTGCCGGACGGCGCCGACGCCTACGCTCGCCTGTCCGCGTTCCTCGGCCGGGCTCCGCGCTGACCGCCTACCGCGCGCTCAGGGACGGCAGGCATCCCTCCGGTGTCCGCCGCCTCCGTCCCGGAGGGCCGGGTCGAGCGTCCGTTCCCGGGGGCCGGGTCAGGGAGTGTTGGGGCCGGGGTCCCCGGGGTCCCCGGGGTCCCGCGGGTCGGTGGCGCCTTCTACCTGCGCGCCGATGCGGGCCTGCAGGGCCTCCGCGGAGAGGACGACCTGAACGGTGGTACCGCGGCCGAGTTCCCGACCGTCGGTGGCCACGGCGCTGCACGCGCAGGTGAGCCGATTGCCCCGCACCTCCACGCAGCGGGCCCTCACCCGGAGGGCGTCACCGACCCAGCTCGGGCCGAGGTGCTCGACCGACACCGAGCGCCCGATGCCGGCCTCACCCGGCTCGAGGTGCCGGAGCAGGAGCTTGCGGCCGGCCTCCTCGAAGTGCTTGGCCATCGAGTAGGTCGCATACACCGGGTGGACGGGTCCGAGCTCGTCGAACCGGACGGTCATCTCCGTCGTCACCACCACGTCCAGTTCAGCCTCGGCCCCGACCGGGACGGGGATCACGCGGGGACCCAGCGGGCCGGCCGCTTCTCCCGGAAGGCAGCGATCCCCTCCTGCCCCTCCTCGCTGGCGAAGAACCGGGCCGAGACCGTCAGCAGGTCCGGGAACTGCTCGGTCAGTGGACCCGAGCGCGCTGCGCGCAGCAGGCGCTTGGTCTCCCCCAGGGCGAGCGGTGCTCCCTTGCCCAACGCGACGACCTGCTCCCGGACGCAGGCGTCGACGTCGTCGGCGGGCACGACGACGTCGACCAGGCCCCCGGCCAGGGCCTCCTGTGCATCGAACACCTCGCCGGTCAACAGCAGCCGGTGCGCCACGTTGGGCACCATCCGCGGGAGCACCACTGCGGAGATCACGGCCGGCACGATGCCGATGCGCACCTCGGTGAACGCGAACGTGGCCGTGGCCGCCGCGACGACGACGTCGCAGGCGGCCAGGAGGCCCAGGCCGCCGGCGCGCGCAGGGCCGCGGACGGCTGCCACCACCGGCTTGGGGGAGTCCCAGATCTGCTCCAGCAGGGCGGGGAACTCGTTGACGCCCTGGTCCTCCGCAGCACCGCCGGCGGCCTCGGCCAGGTCCATGCCGGAGCAGAACACCCGGCCCGTGTGGTCGAGGACGATCACCCGGACGGCGTCGTCGGCGAGCGCCTCGGTCAGTGCCGATCGCAGCTGGGCACGCAACGCCCGCGAGAGGGCGTTGCGGTTGGCGGGGGAGTCGAGGGTCAGGGTGGCGACCCCGTGTCGCACGTCGACCTGCAGCACCCGGTCGCTCACGGGCGTCAGGCGTCGAAGTCGACGGTGACGGCGTCGGAGAGCGGCAGGGTCTGGCAGGTGAGCACGTAGCCGGCCGCGACCTCCTTCTCCTCCAGGGCGTAGTTGCGGCGCATCTCGACCTCGCCGTCGGTGACGCGGGCGCGGCAGGTGCCGCAGACGCCGCCCTTGCAGGCGAAGGGCAGGTCGGAGCGCACCCGCTGCGCCGAGTCCAGGACGGTCTCGTCCTTGGGGAGGGCCAGGGTGGTGGAGCGGCCGTCGAGGACGACGGTGACCTGGCTGCTCGGCCCGTCGACGGTCTGGTCGTCCCCGCGCACCGGCTGGGGTGGGACGTCGTCGACGTAGAACAGCTCCTGGTGCACCTTCTCGCGCGGCACCCCCAGCCCCGTGAGCAGTTCCTGCGCCTCGGTGACCATGCCGTGCGGTCCGCACAGCCACCAGTGGTCGACGTGCTCCGGGTCGGTGAAGGTGCCGACCAGGGTGCGCAGCCGCTCGGCGTCGAGGCGGCCGCTGGTCAGTTCGGCGTCGCGGGGCTCGCGGGAGAGCACGTGCACCAGCTGCAGGCGGGTGCCGTAGGCGTCCTTCAGATCGGCGAGCTCGTCGGCGAACATGACGGTGTTGGTGCGCCGGTTGCCGTAGAAGACGGTGACGGTCGACTCGCCGTCGCGCAGCACGCTCCCGGCGAGGCTGATCGCCGGGGTGATGCCGGAGCCGGCGACGACGAAGACGTGGTCGGCCGGGGTCGAGAGGTCGGCGGTGAAGGTGCCCGAGGGGGGCAGCACCTCGATCTCGTCACCGGGCCGCACCTCGTGCACGAGGTAGGAGGAGAAGAAGCCGCCGGGGACCTCGCGGACGCCGACCCGCGGTGGTTCGCCGACCGGCGCGCAGATGGAGTAGGAGCGCCGCTCGTCGCGGTCGCCGTCGACCCGGCGCAGGGTGAGCGCCTGGCCGGGCCGGAAGGCGTAGTCCTCGGCGAGCTCTGTGGGGACGTCGAAGGTGACCGCGACGGCGTCGTCGGTGAGCTGCTCGACCTTGGCCACTTTCAGCGGGTGGAACTGCGGCCGGCGCCGGGTGCTGGTCGGAACGCTCACGCTCAGATCTCCTTGACGTGCTCGAACGGCTCGCCGCAGCTGCGGCAGCGGCGGAGGGCCTTGCAGGCGGTGGCGCCGAACTCGCTCTGCTCCACGGTGTCGGCCGAGCCGCACAGCGGGCAGGCCGCGGTGCGGCGGGAGGGGCCCAGCTGCAGCGGCACGGGCCCGGCGGGGCGGACCGGCGCCTTGCCGGGCGGGGCGATGCCGGCCGCGGCGAGCTTGCGGCGGCCCGCCTCGCTGATCCAGTCGGTGGACCAGGCGGGGGAGAGCACGGTGCGCACCTCGACGTCGTCGAAGCCGGCCGAGTGCAGCGCGTGCAGCAGGTCGGCGCGCATGACGCCCATCGCCGGGCAGCCGCTGTAGGTCGGGGTGATGTCCACGATCACCGTGCCGTCGTCCTCGGTCCGCACGTCGCGCAGCACGCCGAGGTCGGCGAGCGTGAGCATCGGCAGCTCGGGGTCGGTGACGGTCTCGGCCACGGCGCGGGGGTCGGTGAGCACGCCGGTCACCAGGTGGCCGCCGGGTGCCGGCGGGCCAGGCCCTGCAGGGTCTCCAGCAGCGCGCTGAGCTCCGGCCCGTGCTCGCCGGTCCGGCTCCGCGGCGGGGTGTCGGCCGGCCACTCGGGCACCCGCAGCGTCGCCTGGTCGAGCACCTGCGTCAGCACGGACACGACCTCCTCGCGGACGTCGGCGGGGTCTACCGCGACGCCGGCCTCGGTGAGTCGCCGCTCGACGTCGGTGGCGGTGAACAGGTCGGCCAGGTGGGGCCACACCGCGTCGACGCCGGCCTGCACCCGGCGGTGCGACTCCGCGGTGCCGTCGCCGAGCCGCAGCACCCAGCGGGCGGCGTGGTCGCGGTGGTAGGCCAGCTCGTTGACGCCCTTGGCCGCGATCGCGGCGAGCACCGGGTCGCGCGACTCCCGCAGCCGGGCGAACACCGCCAGCCGCACGGTGGAGGCCACCAGCAGCCGGACCACCGTCTGCCCGAAGTCGCCGTTCTCCGCCGCGACCAGGCCGGTGTTGCGGAACTCGTCGGGGTCGCGGAAGTAGGCCAGCGCGTCCTCGTCGGGGATGGAGTCGGTCGCGAGCGTCCGGGAGCGGCCGAGGACGCCGACCGACCCGGCGCGGGCCAGCAGCAGCCGCGCCTGGCCGAGCAGGTCCAGCGCGGTGTTGCCGATCGCGACCTCCTCCTCCAGCTCCGGCGCGGCGGTGACCCACTGGGTCAGCCGCTGGGCCAGCACCAGGGCGTCGTCACCGAGCATCAGGCAGTAGGCGCCCAGGTCGGCCGGGTCGATGCCCTCGGGGACGGTGGTGTCGACGCCGGCCAACGGCTCGTCGAAGCCGGTGCCGAACGCCCAGTGGCCCTCGCCCCCGTGCGCGTGGTCCAGGGCCTCGTAGACGGTTTCCTCGTGCAAGATCACTGCCTCTCCTGAGATGCCGATGGCGCTACCGAGGCGCCCGGCTCACATGTGGGGGACGTTCTCGGGGATCTCGTAGAACGTGGGGTGGCGGTAGACCTTGTCGCCGCTGGGGGCGAACATCGGGTCCTTCTCGTCGGGGCTGGAGGCGGTGATGTCGGCGGCCTTGACCACCCAGATGCTCACGCCCTCGTTGCGCCGGGTGTAGACGTCGCGGGCGGCGTGCACGGCCATCTCGTCGTCGGGGGCGTGCAGCGAGCCGACGTGCACGTGGTTGAGCCCGCGCTTGCCGCGCACGAACACCTCGTACAGCGGCCAGTCCCGCCGGGTGACGGCCGGCTTCGGGGCCACCGGCACCTCCGGCCCGGTCGGGATCGCGCCGTGCCCGCCCTCGGCGGTGACGTCGGTGCTCACGCGGCGCTCCCCGCGGCGGTCCCGGCGTGCTTGGCGGCGTAGGCGGTGGCGGCCTCGGTGACCCAGGCGTTGTCGTCGCGGGCGGCGCGGCGGCGGCGGAGGCGCTCGGCGTTGGCCGGCCCGTGGCCCGACACGACCCGCTTGAACTCCTCCCAGTCGATCGCCCCGAACCGCCAGTGCCCGGACTCCTCGTCGAAGCGCAGGTCGGGGTCGGGCAGCGTGACGCCGAGGAACTGCGCCTGCGGGACGCTCATGTCCACGTAGCGCTGCCGCAGCTCGTCGTTGCTGTGCCGCTTGATGCCCCAGGCCATCGACTGCGCGGAGTTGGGGCTGTCGTCATCGGGCGGGCCGAACATCATCAGCGAGGGCCACCACCACCGGTCGACGGCGTCCTGCACCATCGCCCGCTGCGCAGGCGTGCCGCGCATCATCGTCATCAGCAGCTCGTAGCCCTGCCGCTGGTGGAAGGACTCCTCCTTGCAGATGCGGATCATCGCCCGGGCGTAGGGCCCGTAGGAGGAGCGGCACAGCGGCACCTGGTTGCAGATCGCCGCGCCGTCGACCAGCCAGCCGATGACGCCGACGTCGGCGTAGGTCAGCGTGGGGTAGTTGAAGATCGAGCTGTACTTCTGCTTGGACTCGATGAGCTTGTCGGTCAGGTCGGCGCGGTCGGCGCCGAGCGTCTCCGCGGCGGAGTAGAGGTACATGCCGTGGCCGGCCTCGTCCTGCACCTTGGCCAGCAGGATCGCCTTGCGGCGCAGGCTCGGGGCGGCCAGCAGCCAGTCGCCCTCGGGCTGCATCCCGATGATCTCCGAGTGCGCGTGCTGGGCGATCTGGCGCACCAGCGTCCTGCGGTAGCCCTCGGGCATCCAGTCGCGCGGCTCGATGCGCCGGTCGGCGGCGATGGTGGCGTCGAACCGCTGCTGCAGTGCGGTTTCGTCGGGGGCAGGTCGTTCCAGTGTGGGTGCCGACATCTCGTTCCCTCGGTGTGCGACTCGAGCCATTTACTGACCGGATGGTCGGTAATGAGTGTGCACGACACGACCCCACAGCACAAGCCCGGGGCGGGGGTTCCCGAAGGGGCTTGACAGGGCCCGCGCGGAGGAGTTGATTACCTGACCATCTGGTCGGTATTTGGGTGGGACGCCCGCGCCGACCGCCCGGCGACGACGCTGCACCACGGAGGCACCGGCCATGACGGCTGCGACCAGCGAGACCACCCGGCGCCTGGGGACGGCGCCCGACCCGGCGATCCTCGACCCGGCGGAGCGCCTGTCCGTCGACGAGCTGCGCGCGCTGCAGCTGGAGCGGCTGCAGTGGTCGCTGCGGCACGCCTACGACAACGTGCCGCACCACCGGCGGGCCTTCGACGCCGCCGGCGTGCACCCCGACGACTGCCGCGAGCTCGCCGACCTCGCGCGGTTCCCCACCACCAGCAAGGCCGACCTGCGCGAGAACTACCCCTTCGGCATGTTCGCCGTCCCGCAGGAGCAGGTGCGCCGCGTGCACGCCTCCTCCGGCACCACCGGCCGCCCGACCGTCGTCGGCTACACCGAGCGCGACATCGACACCTGGGCCACGGTCATGGCCCGCTCCATCCGCGCCGCGGGCGGGCGGCCGGGGGACCGGCTGCACAACGCCTACGGCTACGGCCTGTTCACCGGCGGGCTCGGCGCGCACTACGGCGCCGAGAAGCTCGGCTGCACGGTCATCCCGGTCTCCGGGGGCATGACGCCCCGCCAGGTGCAGCTCATCCAGGACTTCCAGCCCCGGATCATCATGGTCACGCCGTCCTACATGCTCACCGTCATCGACGAGTTCGAGAAGCAGGGGATCGACCCCCGCACCTCCTCGCTCCAGGTCGGCATCTTCGGGGCCGAGCCGTGGACCGAGCAGATGCGCCGCGAGATGGAGGAGCGCCTCGACATCCAGGCCGTCGACATCTACGGCCTGTCGGAGGTGATGGGCCCCGGCGTGGCGCAGGAGTGCGTGGAGACCAAGGACGGGCTGCACATCTGGGAGGACCACTTCTACCCCGAGGTCATCGACCCGATCACCGGCGAGGTGCTGCCCGAGGGGGAGGTCGGCGAGCTGGTGTTCACCTCGCTGACCAAGGAGGCCATGCCGGTCGTCCGCTATCGCACCCGCGACCTCACCCGGCTGCTGCCCGGCACCGCCCGGCCCGGTATGCGGCGGATGGAGAAGATCACCGGCCGCAGCGACGACATGATCATCCTGCGCGGGGTCAACCTCTTCCCCACCCAGATCGAGGAGATCGTGCTGCGCACCCCGGGCCTGTCTCCGCACTTCGCCCTCGAGCTCACCACCCGCGGCCGGATGGACCACCTCACCTGCCGGGTCGAGGCCCGCCCGGACTGCCCGCCCGAGCGGCGCGCCCAGGCCGCCCGGGAGGTCGCCAAGGGCGTCAAGGACACCGTCGGCACGAGCATCGAGGTCCTCGTCGTCGACCCCGAGACCCTCGCCCGCTCCGTCGGCAAGCTCCAGCGGCTGTTCGACCACCGGGACCGCGGATGACGGCCACGGCCGATCCGGCCCGGACCCGGCGTGGACGCCCGGGCCACTCGCTGGACTCACTGCTGGACATCGCCGTGGCGGCCTTCAACGAGCGCGGCTACGACGCCACCAGCATGGAGGAGCTCGCCACCCGGCTGAGGGTCACCAAGTCCGCGATCTACCACCACGTCACCGGCAAGGTCGAGCTCCTGCGGCTGGCCCTCGACCGCGCGCTCGACGCGCTGTTCGCCGTCACCGAGGAGCCGGAGGCGACCACGGGGCCGGCCATCGACCGCCTCGAGCACGTCGTCCGCGGCTCGGTCCGCGTCCTCACCGAGCAGTTGCCCTTCGTCACGCTGCTGCTGCGCGTGCGCGGCAACTCCCCGGTCGAGCAGGCCGCGCTCGCCCGGCGGCGCGAGTTCGACCGGATCGTCACCGACCTCGTGCGCGCCGCCGAGGAGGAGGGCGACGTGCGCCCCGACGTCGACCCCGCCGTCACCAGCCGGCTGCTGTTCGGCACCGTCAACTCCCTCACCGAGTGGTACCGGCCGGACGGCGGCCTGTCCGCCGACGACCTCGCCGACGCCCTCGTCGCCACCACGTTCGAGGGCCTGCGCGCCCGGCCCTGATCCCTGCCCCTGACCCCTGCGGGGCCCGGTGACCACCGGGCCCAGAGGAGACCGCCATGACCCACCCCGCACCGCTCCTGGAGAGCTACGTCGCCGGCCGGTGGTACGCCGCACCGGACGACGGGACGCCGATCGCCGACGCGGTGACCGGTGAGACCGTCGTCCGGATCAGCAGCACCGGCCTGGACGTGGCCGGGATGCTCGAGCACGCCCGGACCGTCGGCGGCCCGGCGCTGCGGGAGCTGACGTTCCACCAGAGGGCCGGGCTGCTCAAGCAGCTGGGCCTGCGGCTGATGGCCGACAAGGACGCCTTCTACGCACTGTCCCGGCGCACCGGCGCCACCGACCGCGACAGCGCGGTCGACATCGACGGCGGCTTCGGCACGCTGCTGTCCTACGCGAGCAAGGGCCGCCGCGAGCTGCCCGACGACACCGTGGTCCTCGACGGCGCGGTCGAGCCGCTCGGCAAGGGTGGCACCTTCGTCGGCCAGCACCTCTACACCCCGCTGCGCGGGGTGGCCGTGCAGATCAACGCCTTCAACTTCCCCGTCTGGGGGTTCCTGGAGAAGCTGGCCCCTGCCTTCCTCGCCGGTGTGCCGACGATCGTCAAGCCGGCCAGCCAGACCGCGTACCTCACCGAGGCCGTCGTCCGGAAGATCATCGAGTCGGGCCTGCTGCCCGAGGGCTCGGTACAGCTGCTCGCCGGCAGCGCGACCGGCTTGCTCGACGGGCTGGCCGGGCAGGACCTGGTCTTCTTCACCGGCTCGGCCACCACCGCCCGCAAGCTGCGCAGCCATCCCGCCGTGGTGGCCAACTCGGTGCGCTTCAACGCCGAGGCCGACTCGCTCAACTGCGCCGTGCTGGGGCCCGATGCCACCCCGGACACCCCCGAGTTCGACCTGTTCGTCAAGCAGCTGGTGACCGAGATGACGGTCAAGGCCGGCCAGAAGTGCACCGCCATCCGCCGCGCGTTCGTGCCCCGCGAGCTGGTCGACGACGTCGTCGAGGCGACCCGGGAACGGCTGGCGAAGGTCGTCGTCGGCGCACCCGACGCCGAGGGGGTCCGGATGGGCGCCCTGGCCAGCCTTGACCAGCGCGAGGAGGTGCTGCGCTCGGTCAAGGCCCTGCGTGGCGTCGCCGAACTCGTCGTCGGGGACCCGGACCACTTCGAGGTGGTGGGGGCCGACCGGGACCGCGGGGCGTTCCTGCCGCCGATGCTGCTGCGCTGCGACGACCTGACTGCCGCCGAGCCGCACGACATCGAGGCCTTCGGCCCGGTCAGCACCGTCCTGCCCTACGACGGCGTCGGGCAGGCCGTGGAGCTCGCCGCGCGCGGACAGGGCAGCCTGGTCGCCTCGCTGGTCACCCACGACCAGCAGTTCGCCCGCGAGTTCGTGCTCGGCGCGGCGCACGCCCACGGCCGCATCCTGGTGCTCGACCGCGACGACGCCAAGGAGAACACCGGCCACGGCTCCCCGCTGCCGGTACTCGTCCACGGCGGCCCCGGCCGCGCCGGCGGCGGTGAGGAGCTGGGCGGCATCCGCGGCGTGCTGCACCACATGCAGCGCACCGCCGTGCAGGCCTCGCCCGACATGCTCACCGCGATCGGTGGCCGCTGGGTCGCTGGCGCCCGCCGCACCGACGACGGCGTCCACCCGTTCCGCAAGTCGCTGGCCGAGCTGCGCATCGGTGACTCCGTCACCGCCGGCCCCCGGCCGGTGACGCTGGCGGACATCGAGCACTTCGCCGAGTTCACCGGCGACACCTTCTACGCCCACACCGACGAGGAGGCCGCGGCGGCGAACCCGCTGTTCGGCGGCCGGGTCGCGCACGGCTACCTGATCGTCTCCTGGGCGGCCGGACTGTTCGTGGACCCGGCACCCGGCCCGGTGCTCGCCAACTACGGTGTGGACAACCTGCGGTTCCTCACCCCGGTCAAGCCCGGGGAGGAGCTGACGGTCACCCTCACGGCCAAGCAGATCACCCCGCGCGGCGGCGCCGACCACGGCGAGGTGCGCTGGGACGCCGTCGTGGTGAACACCGAGGGCAAGCCGGTGGCCACCTACGACGTCCTGACGATGGTCGCCAAGACCTGGCCTCCGGCCGCTCAGCAGGAGGGCTGAGACCCGCCGGGTGGTGCTCCGCGACCGCGGTCGCGGAGCACCACCCCGGCCGTCAGGCTCCTCGCGCGGCCGTCCACCGCAGCGGCAGGCGCTTGACGCCGCGCTGGAAGTTCGAGCGCAGGAGCGCAGGCGACCCGTCCAGCTCCAGCGAGCTGGTGCGGCGCAGCAGCTCGGCGAACAGCGCACGCATCTGCACGCGGGCCAGCTGGGCGCCCAGGCAGAAGTGCGGCCCGTGGCCGAAGGACAGGTGCGGGTTGGGGGCGCGGCGGACGTCGAAGGCGTCGGGGTCGGGGAACACCGTCCCGTCGCGGTTGGCCGAGGTGAACGAGACGACCACCTTGTCCCCGGCCCGGATGCGCACGCCCGCGAGGTCGACGTCGCGGCTCGCGGTGCGGCGGAACACCATGACCGGGGTCCACCAGCGCAGCATCTCCTCGACCGCACCGGCCAGCAGCACCGGGTCGGCGCGCAGGGCGGCCAACTGCTCGGGGTGCTGCAGCAGCGCGATCAGACCGCCGGGCAGGCCGTTGCGCAGCGTCTCGTTCCCGGCGACGGCGAACAGCCAGAACAGGTTCTCGAACTCGGCGTCGCTGACCTGGCCGCCGTCCTCGTCCACCTGCGCGAGCAGGATCGACATGACGTCGCTGCCGGGTGCACGCCGTTTGTCCTCGGCCAGCAGGCGGGCGTAGGCGTAGAGGTCGGGCATGCCGGCGCGGGTCCGCGGGTCGGGCATCCGCCCGTCGGCGCCGGGGGAGGGGCGCAGGGTCAACGCCTCGCGGGCCAGGGCCGTCCCGCCGGTCCCGTCGAAGGCGGCGGAGACCGCGTAGTCGGGGTCCTGCCAGCCGATGACGCGGTTCGACCAGTCGAAGAGCAACCAGCGGTCCTCGGCCGGGACGCCGAGGATGTCGGCGAGGGTGAGCAGCGGCAGGTCCGCGGCGACGTCCTTGGCGAAGTCGCAGTGTCCCTCGGCCGCGCCGTCGACCATGCGGTCGACGAGCCGGGCCGCGGTCGCCTCGATCGACGCGGTGAGCCCGGCGACGGCCCGCGGGGTGAAGGAGCGGGTGAGCAGCCGTCGCAGCCGGGAGTGGTCCGGCGGGTCCGTGTTGAGCATCATCCGGCGCACCCACGCCAGGTCCGCCGCGTCGCGGACCTGGGTGGCGCCCAGCCACGAGGAGAAGGTCGCCGGATCCCGCAGCACCCGCTCGACGTCGGCGTGCCGCAGCACCAGCCAGAATCCGGACCCCTCCGGCTGGCCGTGCAGCGCCGGTTCCTCGACCCAGGTCACCGGTGTCTCGGCGCGGAGCCTGTGCAGCACCTCGAACGGCGGACCGGTCTCGTAGGTCACCGGGTCGACGATCGACGTGGTGTCCCGCGAGCCGGCCGGCGCGCTCATCGGCCCGTGAAGGACGGGACCCGCTTGGCCAGGAAGGCCTCGACCGCCTCGCGGTGGTCGGCGGTCCGACCGAGCTCGGCCTGCAGTCGCGCCTCCCGCGCCAGGCTGCTCTCCAGGGAGTCGGTCGCCGCTGCCGCCAGGACGGCCTTCACGGCCCAGTAGGCCGCGGTCGGTCCCTGCGCCAGCCGTCCGGCCAGCGCCTGGGCCTCGGCGAGCACCGCCGCCGGATCGACGACCCGGTGCACCAGACCCCACTGCAGCGCGGTCTCCGAACTGAACGGCTCGGGGAGGAGCAGCAGCTCGGTGGCGCGTGACGTCCCCAGCGCGTGCACCAGCCGGGCGGCGAGCCCCGAGTCGCTGGACAGCCCGATGCCGGTGAACGCGGTGCCGAACTTCGCGCCGGCAGCCGCGACGCGCAGGTCACCGGCCAGGGCCAGTCCGAGCCCGGCGCCGACGCAGGCGCCGTTGACGCCGACCACCACCGGGACCGGCACCGCGGCGAGTGCCAGGGCCATCGGGTTGTAGGAGTCCGCGACGACGTCCATCGCCGTGGTGGGGTCGGCCCGCAGCGCCTCGACGTGCTCAGCCAGGTCCTGTCCGACGCAGAACGCCCGCCCGGACCCGGTGAGCACCACCGCGCGCACGTCCCCGTCGGCAGCGACGGCGCGCAGTGCGTCGGTGAGTTCCGTCCGGGATCGCCGGGACAGGCCGGGGGACTGCAGGGTGAGCGTGACGACGCCGTCGGCGTCGGTCCGGGTCACCGCGGGATCGGTCGTCGACGTCATCGTCGGGTTCCTCGGGGTGGGAGTGCGGGTCAGGAGTAGGTGTGGAAGCCGCGTCCGGTCTTGCGACCGAGCTCGCCGGCCGCGACCTTGTCGCGCAGCAGCCGGGGCGGGGCGAAGCGCTCCCCGAGGGTCCGGTGCAGGTACTCGGCGATCGCCAGCCGGACGTCCAGGCCGACCAGGTCGGTGGACCGCAGCGGGCCCATGGGGTGGCGGTACCCCAGTTCCATGGCGGTGTCGATGGCCTCGGCGTCGGCGACGCCCTCCTCGAGCATCCGGATGGCCTCCAGGCCGAGCAGCACGCCCAGCCGCGAGGAGGCGAAGCCGGGGGAGTCCTGCACCACGACGTCGGTCTTGCCCAGGGCCCGGACCCACCTGCTCGCCGTCCCGACCAGCTCCGGCTCGGTCTCGCGCGCGACGACGACCTCCACCAGCTTCGAGGCCGGAACCGGGTTGAAGAAGTGCAGACCCAGGAACCGGGCAGGCCGCTGCAGCACCGCGCCGAGCTCGGTCACGGACAACGAACTGGTGTTGGTGGCCAGGACGGCGTCGGGTCCGACGGCGGACTCGGCGGCGCGCAGCACCTCGGCCTTCAGGTCGGCCCGCTCCGGCACGGCCTCGACCACCAGGTCGGTCCCGGCCGGGAGCTCCGCGGCCGAGTCCACCAGCGTCAGCCGGCCGAGGACGGCCTCGACGTCCCCGTCGAGCTTTCCGCGGCGGGCGGCCTCCGCCAAGCCCTCGCTCACCCGGGTACGCGCGGCTTCCGTGGCGTCGCCGCCGGCCTCCACCACGTCCACCCGGGCGCCGGCGGCGAGGAAGACCTGCGCGATCCCGGCACCCATGCGGCCGCCGCCGATCACGCCCACCCGCGCCGGGACGGCGGTCACACCCGCTCCACGAGCATGGCGACGCCCTGCCCGACGCCCACGCAGAGAGTGGCGAGGCCGCGCCGTCCGCCCTCGCGCTCCAGGCGGCCGAGCAGGGTCACCAGCAGCCGGGCTCCGGAACAGCCGAGCGGATGACCGAGCGCGATCGCGCCGCCGTCGGCGTTGACGATCTCCTCGTCGATCTTCAGCCGGCGCAGTACGCCGATCGACTGGGCGGCGAACGCCTCGTTGAGCTCGACGGCGTCCAGGTCACCCACGCTCCAGCCGGCCTTGCCCAGCGCCTTCTCCACCGCCGGGACGGGACCGAGGCCCATGACGTTCGGGGCGACGCCGGCGCTCGCACTGACCACGATCCGGGCGCGCGGGGTCAGGCCGTGCCGATCCACCGCATCGCCGCCGGCCAGCACGAGTGCGGCGGCACCGTCGGACAGCGGCGAGCTGTTGCCGGCGGTGACCACACCCCCGGAGCGGAAGACGGGCCGGAGCCTGCCCAGCGTCTCCAGGGACGACCCGCGGCGGGGGCCCTCGTCGAGGCTGACCTCGACGGTCTCCTTCCTCGAGCGCACGGCCACCGGGACGATCTCCGACGCGAACCGGCCGGCGTCCTGCGCGGCGAGCGCGCGCTCGTGGCTGCGGACGGCGAACGCGTCGCACTCGTCGCGGGTGAGCCCGTCGAGCGCGGCGATCTCCTCGGCCGTCTCGCCCATCGACAGGGTGATCTTCCGGGTCCGCGGATCCTCGGGGTGCTCCACCGCCTCGTCGTGCGCGGTGAAGGCGGGGTTGGTGAACCGCCACCCGAGAGCGGTGTCGGCGATCTCGCCGGGCTTGGCCCACGGTGTCCCGGGCTTGGCCATGACCCACGGGGCGCGGGTCATCGACTCGACGCCACCGGCGATGGCCAGGTCCAGTTCCCCGGCCCGGATGGCAGCTGCGGCCGACGCGGTCGCGGTGAGACCGGAGGCGCAGAGCCGGTTGGTGGTGTAACCGGGGACGGTGTCCGGGAGGCCCGCGAGCAGGACGGCCATGCGCGCGACGTCGCGGTTGTCCTCGCCGGCCTGGTTGGCGGCCCCGAGGACCACCTCCTCGACGGCGTCGGCCGGTGCGCCGGACCGGCGCAGCGCCTCCCCGACGACGAGTGCGGCCAGGTCGTCCGGGCGGACGGCGGCCAGGGCGCCTCCGTACCGGCCCTGGGGGGTGCGGACCCCGTCGACCAGGAAGACCTCGGTGGACCCGTGGGACATCGGCACTCCTCAGCGTCGTCGGGAAGGCGACGGGGGAGCCCCGTGACCGCGATTTCCCGACCAAGCGTTCAGTAAATGGAGGGCCAGTGTGGCGGACGCCCGGTCGCCGGTGCAAGCCCCCGCTCGGGCCGGTCGCCTCGATCCAGGTGGACCGTGACGCGGGCCACGGAACGCCGTATCCTCCCCATTACCGACCAGACGGTCAGGAATGGTGCCGGAAGGAGACCCGGGTGCCCGCCTCTCCAGCAGTGCTCGACGTGGCGCGCGTGACGCGCCTGGAGGCGTGGCGTGAGGTCCTGGCGCAGACCTTCGTGCCGCTGGAGGCCACGCCGCTGGGCGAGGAGGCGGCGTTCCACGGGCGGGTGCAGGCCGCGCCCGTGGCCGATCTGCAGTTGTCGATCGTGTCCGGGTCGGGGCAGGTCGTCCGCCGCACCCGTCGACTGGTGGAGCACGCCGCGGCCGACCTGTACAAGGTCGGCGTCCAGCTGCGCGGTCGCGGTCTCGTCGAGCAGGACGGCCGCGTCGCCGAACTCGCGCCGGGTGACCTCGCCGTCTACGACACCGCCCGCCCCTACGAGCTCGTCTTCGAGCGCGACTTCGAGATGCTCGTCCTGGTGGTGCCTCGTCGGCGGCTCGTCTCCCGTGCGCCGGGCCTGGACGGGTTGACCGCGGTGACGATCTCCGGTGCGCGGGGCAGCGGCGCGCTCACGTCGTCCCTGCTGCGAGGACTGGACCCCCGGACCGCGCGACAGGGCGCGGAGGCGGTCTACCTCAGTGACGCCGCGGTCGACCTGGTGGCGGCCTGTCTCGCCGGCTGCAGCGACTCGCGGGGGGCCGCCCCGGGCGCGGATGCGGTCGTGCTGGCGGCACGGCGCTACATCGAGGACCACCTCGCCGATCCGGCGCTGTCCCCGGCGGAGGTGGCGACCGCGGTCCACATGTCGCTGCGGCACCTGCAGAAGCTCTTCGAGCGGCGCGGGTCGACCATCACCGGCGGGATCCGCGAGCTCCGGCTGGAGCGGTGCTGGCACGACCTGGCCGATCCCCGGCTGGCGCACCGCCCGGTCGCGGCGGTCGCCGCCTCCTGGGGTCTGGTGGACGCGGCCCAGTTCAGCCGCGCCTTCCGTGCCCGGTACGGGACCACCCCGCGCGCGCACCGGGCGGACCTGACGGCCCGCGACGGCTGAGGCGCATGGGTCGACGGTGGTCGTCCTGGCACAAGAGCTGGGCGCGCAGACGCAAGGCTGCCGGTGTGGCCGCCCGCACGCTCGCAGCGGCGGACCCGTCCGGGCCGCGGTCAGCCGACCGGCGAGGAGAAAGACGCGTGACCAGCACCGACATCCTTCCCCACCAGCTGTTCCTGGCGGGTGAGTGGCGCGACGGCGGAGCCGGGACCTTCGCCGACGTCAACCCGGCCACCGAGGACACGCTCGTCGAGGTGGCGGCCGCCTCGGCGGAGGACGTCAACACCGCCGTGGCCGCGGCCCGTGCGCAGCTGTCGGGGGAGTGGGCCGCGCTGCCGGGCTCGCAGCGGGGGCGGATCCTCGCACGGGTCGCCGACCTGATCGAGCGCGACGCGGAGATCCTGGCCCGGCTGGAGGCCCTCGACATCGGCAAGCCGGTCATGCAGCCCACCGTCCTGGACGTGCCGAATGCCGCCCGCACGTTCCGGCACTTCGCCGGCTGGGCGGACAAGATCACCGGCACGGTGATCCCGACCGACGGCTACTTCGGCCGGCCCACGCACTCCTACACGCGGCGCGAGCCGGTGGGTGTCATCGCCGCGATCGTGCCGTGGAACACGCCGCTGATGATCGCGGCCTGGAAGCTCGGGCCGGCTCTGGCCGCGGGCAACACCGTCGTGGTCAAGCCCGCGGAGGACGCGCCGCTGTCGATCCTGCACCTGGCCGGGATCCTGCAGGAGGCCGGCGTCCCCGACGGTGTGGTCAGCGTGCTGCCCGGCCTCGGCTCGGTGACCGGCCAGGCGCTGGTCGACCACGCCGACGTCGACAAGATCAGCTTCACCGGGAGCCCGGAGGTCGGGCGGCACATCGGCATGGCCGCGGCCAGCTCCTTCAAGCGGGTCACCCTCGAGCTCGGCGGCAAGTCGCCGCAGGTCATCCTCGCCGACGCCGACATCGAGGCCGCCGTCGGCGGAACCGCCATGGGCCTGTTCTTCAACCAGGGGCAGGTCTGCGCCGCCGGCACCCGCGTGCTGGTGCACCGGTCGCTGTACTCCGACGTCGTCGACGCCCTCGCCGGCGCGGCGTCCCAGCAGGTCCTCGGCGACCCGTTCGACCAGGCCACCACCATGGGGGCCCTGGTCAACAAGAAGCAGCAGGACCGGGTGCTCGGCTACATCGCCAAGGGGCAGGCCGAGGGCGCGCGGCTGGTCGCCGGCGGCGCCCGCCCCGACCACGCCGGCTTCTTCGTGCAGCCGACGATCTTCGCCGACGCCGACAACGACATGACGATCGCCCGCGAGGAGATCTTCGGTCCCGTCGGCACGGTCATCCCCTTCGACGACCCGGCCGACGCCGTCCGGCTCGCGAACGCGACCACCTACGGGCTCGCCGCCACGATCTGGACCAAGGACGTCACCGCCGCCCACACCCTCGCGGCCCAGGTCCACGCCGGTGCGGTGTGGGTCAACGGCTGGGCCGCCATCGACGCCGCCCTACCGTGGGGCGGCATGAAGTCCAGCGGCATCGGCCGTGAACTCGGCTGGAGCGGCATCGTCGCCAACACCGAGGAGAAGGTCGTCACCGTCGTCCTCTGAGGACGCGGTGCCTGCCCGACCCCACTGAGAGAGGAGCGCTTCCCCGTGCCCATCACCACCAAGGTGTCGCTGGTCCGCAAGGCCCCCGGGACCTACGAGACCGCGACCGTCGAGCTCGACGACCCCCGCCAGGGCGAGGTCACCGTCAAGATCGCCGCCTCGGGTCTCTGCCACTCCGACGACCACGTCGCCACCGGCGACGTGCCGGTCGGCGTCTACCCGTTCGTCGGCGGCCACGAGGGCGCCGGCGTGGTCACCGCCGTCGGCCCGAACACCCCGGGCTACGAGGTCGGCGACCACGTCGTCTTCTCCTTCCTCCCCGCGTGCGGCAGGTGCGAGTTCTGCGCGCAGGGCATGTCCAACCTCTGCGACCTGGGCGCCTCGCTGCTGACCGGCGCCCGCGCCGAGGACCCGACCAGCTTCCGCATGTCGGAGAACGGGCAACCGGTCGGCCAGCAGTGCGGCATCTCGACGTTCGCCGAGTACACGACCGCGTCCGTCGACTCCGTCATCAAGATCGACAAGGAGATCCCGCTCAAGTCCGCCGCACTCGTCGGCTGCGGCGTGCCCACCGGCTTCGGTGCCGCGGTGAACTCCGCGAACATCAAGCCGGGCGCCACGGTCATCGTCATGGGCATCGGCGGGATCGGCGCCAACGCGCTGCAGGGCGCGGTGCACGCCGGGGCGACGACGGTCATCGCCGTCGACCCGGTGGCCAGCAAGGGCGAGTGGGCCCAGCAGTTCGGCGCCACGCACTTCTACACCTCGATCGACGAGGCCGCCGACCACGCCCGCTCCCTCACCAACGGGCAGGGCGCCGACGCCACCATCGTCACCATCGGCGTGGTCGAGGGCGAGCACGTTGCGCAGGCGCTGGCCAGCATCCGCAAGGCCGGCACCGTGGTGCTCACCGGCCTCGGCGACATCACCGCCGTCGGCGCGCCGATCGCGCTCGGGGACCTGACGCTGATGCAGAAGCGCCTGCAGGGGTCGCTGTTCGGGGAGTCCAACCCCCGCCACGACGTGCCCAACCTGCTGCGCATGTACCAGGCCGGCCAGCTCAAGCTCGACGAGCTGGTGACCCGGGAGTACACGCTCGACCAGGTGGCCGAGGCCTACGAGGACATGCACGCCGGCCGCAACATCCGCGGCGTCGTCGTCTTCGACTGATCGTGCCCCCGGTGCCGCAGCCACCTGGTGACTGCGGCACCGGGGCGTCGCGCGCCGGGTGTGCAGGGCCTCCCGTCCACTCGGCTCGGGCGCGGTGCATCGCGGCCGTTCGTCACACCTCCGCTGCGCCGTCCTGCGTCGGTGAGCCAGGGACGGCGTGACCCCGGGTCAGCGGCGAGTCCGTCGACCACCGTCAGTGGCCGCGCGGCGTCGCTCAGCGCAGCGCGGCAGCGACCTCTGCGGCGGCCGCGGTGACGGCTGCACCGATGCGCGCGGTGTCGGCGCCCGCGTCGACGAAGACGACCGCGATCGCGGCCCGCGTCCCACCGTCGGGACCGAGGATCGGCGCAGCGACCGACCGCAGGCCGGCGATGACCTCACCGTGCGACGTGGCCCAGCCGAGGTCCCGGGCCTCCCTGAGCTCTGGCCGGTCGTCGCCGGATGGCGGCTCCTGGATCAGCAGCGCCAATCCCGGAGCTCCACGGCCGACGGGATGACGGATCCCCGGGCGGTACACGACGTGTGCCTGCGAGTGCTGGGGTTCGACGCTCGCCACGGTCACGGCGTCGTCTCCGGACCGGACGACGAGGAACGCGGTCACCCCCAGCTCGGCCACCAGCGCGTCCAGGCGGGGGAGGGCGGCCGTCTGGAGATCGCTGCGTACGCCGCGGGCGAGCCCGGCGATGCCGAGTCCGAGCCGGTAGCGCCCGACGGCGTCCCGCTCGACGAGCTGGTGGTCCTCCAGCGTGCGCAGCAGCCGGTAGGTGATCGACCGGTGCAGGCCGAGCGCTTGGCCGATCTCGGTGATCGGCTGAGGAGTGCCGACCGCGGCCAGGTGCTCGAGGATGCGGACACCGCGGTCCAGCGTCTGGGACTGGGGCACCGCCCCGTCGTCGTCTGCCACTCGTCGCCGTCTCTCTCGGTGGTCGATCGTTTCCAGCCTACGGTCGGCGCAGCGGGACAGGCCCCTGGAAGCGACACGGCCCCGGCCCGCGACGGGGCCGGGGGCCGTGTCGCGGTCGCTCAGCCGTTGATCACCTGGGGGACGGCGACGGCCTTGAGGCCCTCGGCGCCGAACTCCAGGCCGTAGCCGGACTTCTTGTGTCCGCCGAAGGGGATCATCGGGTGCACCCCGCCGTGGGCGTTGATCCAGACGGTGCCGGCCTGCAGGTGGGCGGCGACGGCGCGGGCGGCGTCGCGGTCGCTGCTCCAGACCGAGGCGCCGAGGCCGACGTCGAGCCGGTTGGCCATGGCGATCGCTTCGTCGATGGTCTCGTAGCGGATGATCGGCAGGGCGGGGCCGAACTGCTCCTCGGCGACCAGTGGGTTGTCGTCGTCGATGTCGGCGACGAGGGTGGTGGGGTAGAAGTGGCCGGGGGCGTCGGGGTCGGGGTCGCCGCCGAGCAGGATCCGCGCGCCGGAGTCGCGGGCGGCGTCGACGAGGCGGGCGACGATGTCGTACTGCGCGCGGTTCTGCAGCGGGCCGAGCACGTTGTTCTCGTCCAGGCCGCGGCCCATGGGCATGGCCTTGGCGACCTCGGTGAGGGCGGCGACGACGTCGTCGTAGACGTCGGTGTGCACGTAGAGGCGCTTGAGGGCGGCGCAGGTCTGGCCGGTGTTGATGAACGCGCCCCAGAACAGGCCCTCGGCGATGGCCTCGGGGTCGACGTCGGGCAGCACGATGCCGGCGTCGTTGCCGCCGAGTTCGAGGGTCAGGCGCTTGACGGTGTCGGCCGAGCTCTTGATGATGGCCTGCCCGGTGGCGGTGGAGCCGGTGAACATGACCTTGTCCACGTCGGGGTGGGCCGACAGTCGGGCGCCGACGTCGCGGCCGCCGGCGACGGCGGTGAGCACGTCGGCCGGCAGGACGGTGTTGAGGACGTGGACCAGGGCCAGCACGCTCAGCGGGGTGTACTCCGAGGGCTTGACGACCACGGTGTTGCCCATCCGCAGCGACGGCGCGACCTGCCAGATGGTGATCATCATCGGCCAGTTCCACGGGCCGATGGCGCCGACGACGCCGATCGGGCGGTAGTGCAGCTCGGCGTGGACCTCGCCGTCGTCGACCACGGTCTCCACCGGCAGCGGGGTCGCTGCGGTGGCGCGCAGCCACGCGGCGCAGGCGCCGACCTCGAAGCGGGCGTTGGGGCCGTTGAGCGGTTTGCCCTGCTCGCGGGAGAGCAGCTCGGCCAGCGGCTCGGCCGCCGCCTCGATGGCGTCGGCGGCGCGGTTGAGCAGGTCGATGCGCTCGGCGTCGGCGCGGGCGGCCCAGGCCGGCTGGGCGGCCCGGACCCGCGCGACGGCGGCGTCGACGTCCTCGGCCGACCGCTCGGCGACCCGGCCGACGACCTCGCCGGTCGCCGGGTCGAGCACCTCACGGCCGTCGGGGTCGGTCACGGCGGCCAGCAGGCTGTCGTAGGTCGGCGTGCCCGAGGTGGTGTCCACGGGCTCGCTCACGGTCGGAGTGGTCATCGTCGGCCTCTCGGTGGAGTGGATGGCGCCTTGCGGTCGAGAACTGCAGTAGGGAACCTGAAGCTGAACGGGCCGTTCATCGGGAGGGTTCCACCCGGCCCGTCACCTCGCCGAGCGCGATCCGGATGCCGTCGGCGCCGGGCGCGCTCGCGGTGATGGTGATGACGTCGCCGTCGTCCAGGAAGGTGCGCGTCGTGCCGTCCTGCAGGGTGATCGGCTCCTTGCCGCCCCAGGACAGCTCGATGAACGACCCGCGCTGGTCCTTGCCGGGGCCGGAGACGGTGCCGGAGGCGTAGAGGTCACCGGTGCGCAGGCTGGCGCCGTTGACGGTCATGTGCGCCAGCTGCTGCGCCGGGGTCCAGTACACGAGGTCGAAGGGCGGGCAGGAGATGAGTTCGCCGTTCAGGCGGACCTCGATGGCGATGTCGAGGCCCCACGGCTCGGCATCGGTGTCGTCCAGGTAGGGAAGGGGCTTCGGGTCACGTGAGGGGGGCGTCACCCGGGCGCCCTCGAGGGCGGCCAGCGGAACCACCCACGGCGACACCGAGGTGAGGAAGGACTTGCCGAGGAAGGGGCCCAGCGGCACGTACTCCCACGCCTGCAGGTCGCGGGCGGACCAGTCGTTGACGAGGCAGACGCCGAACACGTGGTCCCGGAAGGCTCCGAGCGGCACCGGGCGGCCGAGTTCCGACGGCGTGCCGACGACGAAGCCGATCTCCGCCTCGATGTCCAGACGTTGTGAGGGGCCGAAGGTCGGCGCGTCGTCGGACGGCGCCTTGCGCTGCCCCGACGGGCGGACCACCGGCGTGCCGGAGACCTGGACGGTGCCGGAGCGGCCGTGGTAGCCGATGGGCAGGTGCTTCCAGTTCGGGGTCAGGGGAGGGGAGTCGGGCCGGAACATCCGGCCGAGGTTCTCCGCGTGGTGCTGCGAGCTGTAGAAGTCGACGTAGTCGGCGACCTCGATCGGCAGGTGCATCGTCACGTCGGTCCGGGCCAGCAGGTGCGGCTCGATCGTGTCCCGGTGCGCCGTGTCGGTGAGCCAGGTGGTCAGGTCCGCCCGCAGGGCGTGCCACGCCTCCGGCCCCCGGGCCATGAAGGCGTTGAGCGAGCCCGTCGCGTGGACGTCGTCGCCGGTGGCTGCCTGCAGGTCGAGGACGAGGTCGCCGATCGCGACGCCGGTGCGACGCCCGGTAGCGGGGGTGGAGAAGACGCCGTACGGCAGGTTGCCGAGTCCGAACCCGTTGTCCGGGGACAGGTCGAGCCAGCTCTGTGCGTTCGCGGTCACGCGGGGATCCGATCGGGTGAGGGCAGCAGGTCGAGAGCGACGAGGTCGTCGACGGGCTCGAGCACGCTGCAGGTGCCGAAGGAGGTGAACAGCGCCCGGGCCCGCTCGCAGCGCTGAGGCGGCCAGGTCCGGAGTGCCGCGACCATTCGGCTCGCGTCGGAGTCACGCAGGTGCTCGGCGGCGATCTGCGGTGGCGCCCCGGCCGACATCGCGGAGACCGCCAGCAGCAGGTTGAGGAAGCCGTGGTGCTCGAACCCCGTCGCCGGGTCGGTGTGCCGGACGGCGTGGTGCAGGCCGGCGGTGCACTTGAAGGCCACGTCGCGCGCGATGCAGGCGTGCAGGGTCTCCGCGAGCTCCGCGGCGGACGGGAACAGCTCCGGCCGCACGCCGCCGGTGCGCAGCTTCGCGCGGTAGCGGGTGCCGGCGAGGACGTCGAGCACCTCGTCCCGCGCCGCCGAGCGGGGCACTTCGATCGCCGCCGGCACGGTGGCG
Source organism: Geodermatophilus tzadiensis (assembly GCF_003002915.1). GTDB lineage: Bacteria > Actinomycetota > Actinomycetes > Mycobacteriales > Geodermatophilaceae > Geodermatophilus > Geodermatophilus tzadiensis. The sequence goes on from NZ_PVTG01000005.1 coordinate 73,668, forward strand.
GGCAGCACCTCGTCGAGTGCGCGCACCGCCTCGGCGGCGGCCTCGGCGTCGGCGACGACCGGTACCTCGACCGCGGCCAGGTGCAGGCCTGGGTCCTCGACCCGACGGGTGGCGGCCGGCAGGTCGCCGGCGGACACGATCAGCGAGATCCCGAACGCCGGGCCGACGTCGAGGTGCACGCTCAGCTCGTCGAGCCGGGTGGCCGGTACGACGAAGGGGCCGACGAGGTCGCCGAGCCGGGTCCGCAGTTCCCGGTGGGCCGGCACCGCGGCGGCCATCGGGGCGTCCCCGGGTGGGAAGAGCGCGGCGTCGTCGAAGAGCCCGTCGAAGAGGGTGGTCACGCCGACGGCCCTCGGCCCGACCAGGTCCAGGCGTACTTGCCGTCGTCGACGGCGAGCCCGCCCTCACCGAGGTCGAGCGGCCGGAAGGTGTCGACCATGACGGCGAGCTCGTCGAAGTACTCGATGCCCAGGGAACGCTCGACGGCGCCCGGCTGCGGGCCGTGGCTGTGCCCGCCCGGGTGCACGGAGATCGAGCCCTTGCCGATGCCGGAGCCCTTGCGGGCCTCGTAGTCGCCGTCGACGTAGAACATGATCTCGTCGGAGTCGACGTTGGAGTGGTAGTAGGGCACCGGCACCGCCTGGGGGTGGTAGTCGACCTTGCGGGGCACGAAGTTGCAGATCACGAAGTTGGCGCCCTCGAAGACCTGGTGCACCGGCGGCGGCTGGTGGACCCGGCCGGTGATCGGCTCGTAGTCGGCGATGTTGAAGACGTACGGGTAGAGGCAGCCGTCCCACCCGACCACGTCGAAGGGGTGCTCCGGGACGACGTGGATCGTGCCCGTGAGTCCTCCTGGACCCCTTCCGCGGTGCTTGACGTAGACCTCGACGTCGGTGCCCTCGGCCAGCAGCGGCTCCGTGGGGGTGCGCAGATCGCGTTCGCAGAACGGGGCGTGCTCCAGGAACTGCCCGTACTTCGACAGGTACCGCTTCGGCGGGGCGATGTGGCTGTTGGCCTCGATGGCGTAGGTCCGCAGCGGCTCGCTGCCGGTCGGGACCCAGCGGTGCGTGACGGTGCGCGGGATGATCACGTAATCGCCCTGCCCGACGTCGAGGGCGCCGAAGGACGTCTCGACCGTCGCCGTGCCGCGTTCGACGTAGACGCATTCGTCGCCGGTCGCGTTGCGGTAGTACGGCGAGGTCGCCGAGGAGACGGCGTAGGAGATCCGGACGTCGCCGTTGCCCAGCACCAGGCGCCGGCCGGTGACCGCGTCGGTGGCCTTGTGCTCCTCGCACGGGAACAGGTCGTGCAGCTTCAGGTGCCGCGGCGTCAGCGGGGCGTTGGGCGTGAGGGTCTGGTCGGGCAGCTCCCACGGGCGGGCGTCGACGATCGCCGACGGGATGCCGCGGTGGTAGAGCAGCGACGAGTCGGAGGAGAAGCCCTCCTCACCGACCAGCTCCTCGGAGTAGAGGCTGCCGTCGGGAGCGCGGAACTGGGTGTGCCGCTTCGGCGGGACGCTGCCCACCTGCTTGTAGAACGCCATGGGAGTGCCTCCAGAAGGGTCAGGCCAGGACGGGGCTGGGAACGGAGCGGTCGAGCAGCCGGGCCACCGCGGGGGCGACGTCGGCGGAGCGTGTGAGGACGGCGGCCACGTGACCGTCGGGGCGCAGCACCCAGATCTCGTCCGGGCGGGCGCCGAGCGCGTCGCGCAGCGTGGGGCCGGCGTCGAGGTCGCTGATGCGGTGCACGGCGACGGGCAGGTCCGCCGGAAGGGTCTCCGGCAGGGAGGGCAGCGCGGCGTCGTCCCCGACCAGCACGGTCACCCCGGAGCGGGCCAGCTGCCGCAGCCGCACCAGCTCGGGCCGGCCGGGCACGCTGATCGGGCAGTCGGGCACGAGGACACCCGGTGCCGGCACGGGGACGTCCCCGCGGGCCGGCCGGCCGGGGAACGGCCGCCGCTCGTCGGGGGTCGTCAGCGGCGAGTCGACGTACCAGAACGGCTCGGCGAGCCGGCCCGAGTCCACCTGGGTTCGTGCGGAGGGATCGGTCGCCGCCCGCTCCAGGACGTCCAGGCGGTGGGCTGCCTCCTCGTCGCTACCCGGCACGAGGAACCGCATGGTGTCGCCGGTGACCGCGATGTTCTCCAGCGCCGCGGCGTGCCGCTCGTCGTGGTAGCTGTCGAGGAGCGACTCCGGGGCCCAGCCACGGAGGACGAAGGCGATCTTCCAGGCGGCGTTCTCGGCGTCCAGCACACCGGAGTTCAGGCCCCGGGCACCGAAGGGGGAGACGAGGTGTGCCGCGTCGCCGGCGACGAGCACCCGGCCGACCCGCATCCGGTCGACGACCCGGGAGTGGAAGCGGTAGACCGACTTCCACGCGATCTCGTAGGGCCGGTCGCCGATCACCTGCCGGATCCGCCGGTCGAGACCGCCGGAGGCCTCCTCGGCCGCGAGGTCGAAGTCCGGGGGAACCTGCCAGTCGATGCGGAACGTGGAGTCGGGGCACGGGTGGATCAGCACCTGCCGACCGGGGTTCCACTCCGGGTCGAAGTAGAACCGCCGCTCGGTCTCCCAGCCCGGCATGTCCGTGCGGATGTCGCAGATGAGGAAGTGGTCGTCGAACGTCTCGCCCTCGAAGGTGAGGCCGAGGGCCGCGCGGATCTCGTCGCTGCGCGGGCCGGCACACGCGACGACGTAGGAGCCCTGGACGGACGTCTCGCCGCCCTCGGTGGCGCAGACGGCGGTGACGCCGGACTCGTCCTGCTGGATGCCGGTGACCCGGTGGCCCCAGCGGACCTCGATCAGCGGTTCGGCGGAGATGCGCTCGTCGAGCAGCTGCTCGGTCTCGCACTGCGAGATGTTGACGAACGGGGGGAAGGGGGACTTCCCGCGGTCGGCGAACTGGAAGCTGAAGAGCTCCTGGTCGCGGTGGAACGTCCGGGCGGTCGTCCACGTGACGCCGCGGCGGGCCACTTCGGCGCCGACGCCGACGGCGTCCCAGACATCGAGGACGTCGCGCTGCTGGCAGATGGCCTTGCTGCCGATGACGTCGCGCTCGGAGCGTCCGTCCAGGACGACGACGGACAGGCCCCAGCGGGCCAGGAGGAGGGCGGTGGTCTGGCCGACCGGGCCGCAGCCGAGCACCAGGACCGGTGCGCTGGTGGTGGGAGTGGTCATCGCCGTCGTCAGCCCTGCAGCTCGTCCCAGACCTGGCGGTCGCGCTCCGCCGTCCAGATCACGGGGCGCTCGATGCCGTCCATCTCGTCCCAGAGGCGTTGGACGTCGAAGGGCAGGCAGTGCTCGAAGATCGGCCACTTGCCGTACTTCGGGGCCAGGGCGGTGTGAGTGGCCTCGAAGGCCTGCTTGAGGGTGCCGCCGGCACGGTGCACGTCGCCGACGGTGCGCTGCATGGTGAGGAGGAAGTCGCGCGTCTGCTCGATCGCGGCGTCGACCTGGTCCCGGCCCCGGGCGATGGCGCCTCGCCCACCGATGAGCTGCTGCGCGCCGAGGGCCTTGACCCGGTCGAGGGTGTCGGAGGCCCAGTCGAAGTGGAACGCGTCGCCGGTGTAGAGCGCGGCCTGGGACTCGACGAGGTCGCCGGCGAAGAGGATCTCGTGCTTGGGGATCCAGGCGACGATGTCGCCCTCGGTGTGGCCGCGGCCGAGGAACTCCAGCACCAGCTCGCCGCGGTCGCCGCCCAGTTCGATGGTCAGCTTGTCGCGGAAGGTCATCGTGGGCCAGGTGAGGCCGGGGATGGACTCGGGCTCCTCGAACAGCCGGGGCATCCGGCCGTACTCGCTTACCCAGTCCTGCTGGCCGCGCTCGGCGATCAGGCCCTTGGTCTGCTCGGAGCTGACGATGATCTCGGCGTCGAAGGCGCTGGCGCCCAGCACGCGGACGGCGTGGTAGTGGGACAGCACCAGGTAACGGACCGGCTTGTCGGTGTGCTCCCGCAGCTTGGCCAGCCAGCGGCGCGCGGCGACGGGGGTGGCCAGCGCCTCGAAGCACACGAGGAAGTCCTCGCCCTCGATGGCACCGAGGTTGGGGTCGCCTTCCGCGGTCAGGGCGTACACGCCGTCGGCGAGCACCTCGAGGGTCTGCTCCTTGACGCCGAGGTCGGCGGAAGAAGCGAAGGGCTTGGTTGCCATGAGGGGATCTCCTGATCCGCCGTTGTTCGATAGCCGAACAGTGTGTTCCCTTACCGGTCCAACGGTACGGGCGGGTGGCCTGCGACACAAGGCCTGGTGAGCTTTCGATGTCGCTGAAACGGCGGCGCCCGGGCGCCCGACGGAGGTCGTGGGAGCCCGGGCGCCGGAGGGGCATGGGTCAGGGGACAGGCGTCCACGCCATGTCGATGGACACGACCTCGCTGACCGCAGCCATCCGCCCGAACTCCGGCATGTTGGCGGCCTTGGCGTTGGCCGCCTCCGCCTGCTCGACGCTGTCGTAGATCCAGACGTCGGTCCACAGGCCGTCCTCGCCCTTGGCGATGACCGGAGCGGCCACGAAGCCCGGGATGGCGGCCTGGACGGCTGCGACAGCGCCCGGGCGACTGGCCAGGAACTCCTCCTCCTGCCCCTCCTGGACGCGGATGTGGACGAACTCGACGAGGTGCTGCTTCATGGGGATCCCTTCGGAAGGTGGTGGTGCGTCAGGACCGGGACAGAGCCGGCTGCTCGGGCAGGACCACGTCGACCGTGGTCAGGAAGGTGTGCACGTGGCGCGCGGCGCGCATGCCGCTCTCGATGGCGCCGTCGATGAAGCCGGCCCACCCGTTCGCGTAGTCGGCGCCGGCGAGGGCCACGCGACCCTCCGGTCGCTGCAGTTCGGCGAGAGCCCCGGTCAGCTGCCCGGCCCGCTGCATCGGCCAGGTCTCGCCGGAGAGGTCGTCCGCTACCCAGTCGTGGCTCGTGGTCTCCAGCACCTCGACGTCGGGAAGCCAGCCGCGCAGGGCCTCCTGGACCGCTACCCGGTCGTTGCCGTCGAGCCGCTCGCTCACCGAACCGAAGGCGACCACGAGCGTCTCGCCGTCGCCGACCTCCTCGACCTGGCACAGCGTGAGCGGTGCCGACCCCGGGGCCAGGGCGACGAACGGCTCGTACTCGCCGCGCAGCCGTGCCCAGACCTTGACCCCCTGCGACGTCTGACCCTGGTGGGCGGCCCGGCGCTTGCCCTCCGACAGCGGCGGGTCGAAGGTCACCGAGTCGAGCACGTTGAGCGGCAGGGTCACGACGACCGCGGCCGCCGTCAGGATCGTGCCGTCCTGGAGCGTGACGGTGGCGCCTCCGTCGTCCTGGGTGACAGCGGAGACGCGGGCGTCGGTGCGGATCTCCACGCCGGCGTCGGCGGCCATCGCCTCGATCAGCCGGCGGGTGCCGCCCACCACCTTGTAGGTGGCGCAGGCCTCGAACATCAGCTGCCAGCTGCCGCCGGCCAGAGCGCACCAGCGCAGCGCCTGCGCGTAGCCGCCGTCCTCGGTCCGGCCGCTGAAGTTCGTCGCCCACATGCCCTCGACGGCGTCGAACTCGTCAGCGCTCAGGCCGACCTGCTCCAGCTTCTCGCGGATGGTCAGGGTGTCGATCCCGGCGAGCGAGTCGCCGCTCAAGAGCGGCTGGTAGGGCTGCGGGAAGTACGTGAGTGCCTCGGCCGTGCTGGCTCCCATCCCGCGGTCGATGAGGCCGAGCAGATCGTCGGCGGTGCCGCTGTGCAGGGCGCCGCCGGCGATCCAGTGGCCGCGGACCGGGGTGGGGGAGGGCTTGACGTCGATGCCGTACCGGCTGAGCTCGGCCCAGGAGTGCGGCTGGATCCAGTGGACCCACGTGCCGCCCATCTCCAGGTCGCGACCGAGTCGACTGTCGGTCCACGTACGACCGCCGATGCGGTCGCGGGCTTCCAGGACGAGGGTGCGGTGCCCCTGCCTGTGCAGCTCCCGGGCGGCCGTGATCCCGGCGAACCCGGCGCCGATGACGATGACGTCGGCATCGTTCGAGGTGCTCATGTCTTCTCCTTGCGGGCGTACGGGGGCGGTCAGTGGGTGGTGGCGCCGGCCAGGTTCGCCGCGGCGGCCGGGGTGTCCGCATCGGGCGTAGTCCGGCGGACTGACGCGAGCGCCACTCCGACGAGGACCACCAGCGGAACGGAGGCGATCAGCGGCAGAGCGGTGCCAACCGAGCCCCCGATGAGCAGGGTGAAGTTCGTCAGCACCAGGACGGCCAGCGCGGCGATCAGCACGGCGGCGAGGACCGGGGCGATGAGCGTCTGCCACGGCCGGGTGTCCAGCTTGGTGCGCCGGAAGAAGACCACCACGGAGATCGACGTCAGGAAGTACAGGACGACCAGGCCGAGGACGGCCACGCCGCTGAACCAGGCGAACAGCGTGAGGACCGGGTCGAGCCCGAGGACCGCGAACGGCATGACCAGGAGCAGCGCCATAACGGTCTGCAGCGCGCTGGCGACGTACGGCGCACCCTGCCGCGTCGTACGGGCCACGACAGACGGGAAGATCCCCGTCTGTCCGAGCGAGTGGACGTAGCGGTTCGACGCGTTGTGGAAGGCGAGGATCCCGGCCAGCAGCGACGTGGCCAGCAGGACGCCGCCCACCTCGGCGGCCCACGGACCGAGGGCGTCGGAGATGGCGGCGAACAGCAGCACCGTGCCGTCGCCGGACTCCAGCGCGCTGCCGGCGGCATCGACGACCTGGCTGGCGCCGTAGTGGCTGACGACCATCCAGGAGACGAACGCGAAGAACAGCGCGATCGTGGCGACGGCGAGGTAGGTGGCCCGGGGCACGGTGCGCGCGGGGTCCTTGGCCTCGGCCGAGTAGATGGCGGTGGACTCAAAGCCGAACATCGAGGCGATGCCGAAGGTGAGTGCGATGCCGGGTGCACCGGCGAGGAAGGCCGAGGGGGTGAACGATGCGCCGGGGTTCAGCCCCTCGGGGCCGCCGCCGGTGAAGAGGGTGACCAGCGCGAAGGCCAGGAGGATCGACATCTCGGCGGCGACCAGCACTCCGAGGAATCGGGCGCCGAGGTCGATGTTCAGGGAACCGAGCACCTGCACCACGGCCATCGTGACCAGTGCGCACACCCACCACGGAGGAGCGAAGCCGAGGTAGGTGTCGAAGAGGAAGGACACGATGAAGCCGTAGAGCCCGTACATGCAGGCCTGGACCGTGTTGTACGACCACAGGGCGAGCATCGCGGAACCGGTGCCCAGGCGACGTCCAAGGCCTCTGCCGATGTAGGCGTAGAAGGCGCCTTCCTCGGTGACGTGTCGGCTCATCGCGATGAAGCCGACCGCGAAGATCGCGATCACCACGCCGACGACCAGGTACGCGGCGGGCGCACCTGCGCCGTTCCCGAGCGCGACCGCCAGCGGCAAGGCGCCACCGATGCCCGTCAACGGCGCCTGGGCGGACAGGACGAAGAACAGGATGCCGACGACGCCGATCGCGCCGCGCCTGAGCTGGCGGTTGCCGCCCCGCTCGTCGACGGGGGTGGCCGGGGGCTGCGTTGCCTGGGACATGGTCGCTCCGATGAGTGGGCGGCGGATCACGCTGCGGGCAGTGACCACGACAGCGGGAGAGCGGCGTCGTCCCTGATCCGGGACGACGGACTGCGGAGTGCCGGCGCTACAGGCGGAACTGTCCACCTGGACAGTTGTGACCGCTGGCACGAAGAATGCACGCGGGTGTGAAACTGGTCAAGTGGCCAGCTTCACCTTTTTTCACGGTCAGGGGTGCTGGCCGGGTTGCGGCCGAGCGCGGCACGACTTCGTGCGTACCGTCGACCCATCGAGGAACGGGGTGACATGACAGGGACCGAGACGGCGGCGATGACCGCGCGCCCGGCACCGGGCTATGGGGAGGGCCGACAGGCTCTGCTCGCTGCGGCCGTCCACGTCGTGGCCACGCGGGGGCTGCGCCACTTGACCTACCGATCGGTGGCGCAGGAGGCTCGTGTCGCGCACGGGCTGGTGGCGCACCACTTCGGGACCCGGGACGCCCTGCTCGAGGCCGCCCTGGAGTTCTCGCTGGCCAACAGCGTCGGCTCGATCAGCGCCGCTCCGGGCAGTGGCGACCTGGAGGCAATCTTCGCCGGCGTCGTCGAGATGGTGCAGGCCAACCCGGACGACCAGGCCTTCCAGTACGAGCTGATCCTGGAGGCCCGGCGCCGTCCGGAGCTCCGGCCGCATGTGGTGCAGGTCTACGCGACCTACCGTCAGGCGCTCAGGAATGAGCTGGACGCCGCCGGCATCCGAGCTGACGATGCTCTGGTCCACCTGGTCTTCGCGGCGGTCGACGGCCTGGTGTTCCAGCAGGTGTGCCTGGGCGACCCGGATGCTGCCGGTGCCGGGGTGAAGCGGTTGCGCGATCTGCTGCGACCGTTGGCCTGACGCTCCCTCAGCGGGGCGCCGGTCCGATCCGGGAGCGGCCTGCTGCGAGCACACTGTTTACGGTGCGGTCGGTGGTCATCTCCAGGAACACGGCGGCCCTACGCGCCGAGCGCACGGAGATGCTGCGCCATCGCTCCTTGCTGATCGCCCAGAGCGAGCAGTGGCTCGTGGATGCCGAGGTTCGCGAGACCCGTCGGGCCCTGCTGCGGCTGGCTCGCCTCCATACGAAGCTGCCGGCTGTGGGTTTCCTGGATGTGGACTTCCTGGCGGTCGCCGACCGGTCGACCGTCCTGCGGGCGATCATCGAGGCGGCCTTTGGCGTGGGCGGTGCTGCGGCGGCCGACCTGCAGATCTGCGACCCGGTGAACCGCCCAGCATTGACGGAGGCTTCCAACCACCGAAGGAGGGAAGCCTCCAACAACGCTGGAGCGGTTCATGGCGCGACCAACTCACGACCAGCAAACCACCCCTGACGCCCGATGATGACCAACGCCGGCCGATGACACGAACGGCTGCTGACCTGCATGTTCAGCGCGGACCAACCGCTGCCCACAGCCTCAAGATCAACTCGCAGGATGGGCCGTCTCCTGAGGAGTCGCTCGACGCTCCGCTCAAGCGGGGCCCGGCTGTGCCGATGCACCCAAGCGCAAGGAGCCTCCTCGAGGCGACCCAGCGCGAGAGGCAACAGATGCGCTTGACGGTGATCGGCACCTTGGCTGCCGGTGTTCTCCTGCTGTCCGCCTGTACCGAGGCGGCTCCATCCGCCGCTCCGGTGGCAACCCCCAGTACGCCCGCATGGGCGCTGTTCGAGGGCCCGTCGGGTCTGGAGGTCGAGGCAGAACAGGGGGCACGGGTAACCCTGGAGGAGCAGCGACAAGCGGCTGAGGACCAGCGGCGACAGGCAGAAGCGGCGGCAGCGGCCGCCCGGGCCGCGGCGGAGGCGGCGGCCGCAGAGGAGGCGGCAGCACAGGCCGCAGCGGAGGCAACGGCCGCGGAAGAGGCGACCGTCGTCGAGGAGGAGTGCATCGGCTACGGCTGCAGCCCGGAGCAGGACGCGCAGATCAACGACCTGGAGGTGCGGTGTTCCGACGGCACGGCCACGGTCGAGGAGTGCTTCGGACCCGGCGCGGATGCCAACGGCAACGGCATCGCGGACGTCAACGAGTAGTCCGCCGCCTCACAGTCGATCGCCCAGGCCGAGGCGCCGGTGCGCCTCGTGGGCCCGCTCGACGGCGGTGGAGGCGGCGTACCGGGAGAGCATGTCGTCGGACCGCCAGCCGGCCAGCATCACCAGGTCCCGCTCCTGTCCTCCTCCGGCCAGCCACCGGTGGGCGAAGGTGTGCCGGAAGCGGTGCGGGTGGACGTCGGCGACGCCGGCCTGCCCAGCACGGAGGTGCAGCACGTCGCGGGCGCCGTCGGGGGTCATCGGCCCGCGCTGGCCGAGTAGCAGCCGCGGCGACCGGGCATAGGGGTGCAGCGCGCGCACCCGCAGATAGCGGTCGACGGCCTGCGCGGTCTTGGCGCCGAACGGCACCACCCGGAGGCGGGAGCCCTTGCCGGTGACGTAGGCCAGCTCCCGGTCCAGGTCCACGTCGGTGATCTCCAGCCCGCACAGCTCCGAGACCCGGACGCCGGTGTCGAGCAGCAGCCGCAGCACCACCTCGTCGCGGCGTCCGAGGAAGACCGCGCGGTGGAAGACGCCGGGCTGGCCGCGGGGGACCGCGCACGTCTTCAGAAGGGCGGCGATCTCGCTGTCGGTGAGGATGGGGACGGGCTTGTCGGGTGGGCTGGGGATCTCGATGCCGTCGGTGGGTGCCTTCTCCAGTTCTCCTTCGGTGACCAGCCAGCGGCAGAACCGGCGCATGCCGCGCAGCCGGGTCCCGACGGTGGAGGGCTCGCACGTCTCGGCGAGGTCGGCCAGCCAGGCGCTGATCGCGTGCCTGGTCAGCTCCTCCAGCGTCACCGGCCGGCCGCGATCGGCCAGCCAGCGGCTGAAGTACCGCACCGACTGGCTGTAGAGCTCGATCGTCCGCGGCGCCTTGGCGGCGGCCCGCAGGTGCCGCCGGAAGGACGCCAGCAGGTCCTCGAGCCGGATCGCCACGGTGGCAGGTCATCCGGGGAAACAGCGCTGTGCTAGCCCAGCCGGGGTCTCATAATGGTGCATCTTCGCTGGTAGAACGCTTAGCGCGACTCGGCTGCACCCGCATCGGCTCGCCCGGCATCTTCGGGTAGTCGGGGGGATAGGGCAGGTCGCCCAGGCCCTGGTCGGCGGCCTGGCGCTCGGCGAGCTCGAGCAGCGGCTCGATGCCGAAGGCGTGCCCGGCCAGGCCGGCGTGCTTGTCGCCGACCGCCCGGAACCGCTCGGGCATGGTCAGCACGGTGAAGTCGGTGGGGTGCACGTCGGGCAGCTCGTCCCAGTCCAGCGGCGCGGACACCGGCGCGTGCGGCTTGGGCCGGATGGAGTACGCCGAGGCGATCGTGCGGTCCCGGGCCATCTGGTTGTAGTCGATGAAGATCTTCTCGCCGCGCTCCTCCTTCCACCACGACATCGTCACGCGGTCGGGGAGGCGCCGTTCCAGCTCCCGGCCGAAGGCGATGACCGCCCGGCGCACGTCGGTGAAGGTCCACCGCGGCTGGATCGGCACGTACACGTGCACGCCGCGCCCGCCGGAGGTCTTCGGCCAGCCCTCCATGCCGAGCTCGTGCAGCAGCTCGCGCACGTGCGGGGCCACCCGGACGGCGTCGGAGAAGTCGGTGCCCGGCTGCGGGTCGAGGTCGATGCGGATCTGGTTCGGCGACTCGACGTCGGTCTTGTCCACCGGCCACGGGTGGAACGTCAGCGTGCCGAGGTTGGCGCACCACGCGACGACGGCCACCGAGTCCGGAGCGATCTCGTCGGCCGTCCGTCCGCTGGGGAAGGTGATGTGCGCCGTCGGCACCCAGCCGGGCGCGTTCTTGGGCACCCGCTTCTGGTAGAAGGCGTCGCCGGTGTTGTCCATCCGGGTCGACAGCCGGGCGCCCTCGAACACCCCGCCGGGCCAGCGCTCGAGCGTCGTCGGCCGGTCCCGCAGCGCGAACAGGACCCCCTCGCCCACGGCCAGGAAGTACTCGACGACGTCGATCTTGCGGATCCCGCGCTCGGCGAAGTACGGCTTCTCCGGGTTGGAGACCCGCACCTCGTGCCCGTCGACGGTCAGGACGACGGCGTCCTTGCTGCTGGCCATGGGCTCCTCGTCTCGGGCGCGGCGGGTCGGGCTCTCGTCAGGCGGGGCAGGTCAGGCCGTCCTGCGGCACGGTCAGGTCGATCAGGTAGGCGTTGACCGCGTCGGTGACGCACGGGGTGCGGGGGTAGGCGGTGTGCCCCTGGCCCTGCCAGGTCAGCAGCACGCCCGCGTCGAGGTCCTCGGCCAGGTCGACCGCGCCGGGCAGCGGGGTCACCGGGTCGCCCTGGGTGCCGACGACGAGGACCGGCGCGCTGCCCTCGGCGTCCCGCTCGGGCAGCGGGGTGCGCGGGGCCTCCCACACGCCGCAGGTGTAGAGGCTGGAGGCCTTGCCGGCACCGAACAGCGGGTAGCGCTGTCCCCAGTCCTGCGCCAGCTGCAGCACCTGCTCCTCCGAGAAGACCTCGTCCTCGGGGGTGTCGGCGCAGTTGACGGCGACGTTGGCGTCGAAGAGGTTGGTGTAGCCGCCGTCCGGGAGCCGGCCCGAGTAGCTGTCGGCCAGCGAGAACAGGCCGGCGCTGTCGTTGTTCGAGCGCGCCGCCGCCAGCGACTGCGACAGCTGCGGCCACGACCCCGGGTCGTACAGCGCCGCCACCACCGCCGTCATGACCACGCCGGGGGTCGCCGTCCGGGTCTCCCCGGCGGCGGTGCTGGGGATCGGGCTCGCGGCGGCCTGGGCGAGCAGGTCCTCGAGCCACCGACGCGGGTCGTCGCCGATCGGGCAGCCCGAGACCAGCCCGGTGCAGTTGGCGGCGAACGCGTCGAAGCCGGCCTCGAGGGCGGCGGCCGACGCCTCGGCGTCGGCCTGTGGGTCGACGTCGGGGTCGACCGCGGCGTCGAGCACCATCGCCCGCACCCGGTCGGGGTACAGCTCGGCGTAGGTGGAGCCCAGCGTGGTGCCGTAGGAGTAGCCCAGGTAGGTCAGCTGCTCGTCGCCGAGGGACTCGCGCAGCAGGTCCATGTCGCGGGCGGTGTCGACGGTGTTGAAGGTGCCCAGGGCGTCGCCGTACTCCTCCGCGCACGCGGCGGCGGCCTCGTCGGTGAGCGCGAGCACCTCGTCCATCTGCTCCTGCGTCGTCGGCCGCGGCTCGGCGGCGATCGAGCGGTCCTTGAGCTCGGCCGGGAGGCACTCGACCGGCGTCGACAGGCCCACCCCGCGGGGGTCGAAGCCGACCAGGTCGAAGCGGCGCAGCACGTCCTCGGGCAGCGACAGCGCCAGGCCCAGCGCGGCGTCGGCGCCGGAGGCGCCGGGTCCGCCCGGGTTGACCAGCAGCGAGCCGATCCGGTCGGTCTGGCCGGCGAGCTTCGCGCGGATGAGGAACAAGGGCAGCGTGGCGCCGTCGGCCTCGTCGTGGTCGATGGGCACCTCGGTGCGGCCGCACTCGAAGGCGATGTCGCGCTCGCTGCCCGGCGTCCCGGCGAGGAGCTGGCTGATCTGGGCGTCGCAGTCGGTCCAGGCGATCGGGGCGGCCTCCGCCTCGGCCGGGGTCGTCGTCGCGGCCGACGAGCCCGAGGCCGACACCGACTCGGAGAAGGAGGTGCACCCGGTGACCGCGAGGAGCAGGCCGGTCGAGGCGGCGAGCAGGCCGCGGCGCAGACGCATGATCACGAGGTTAGGAGCCGCGCGGCGCGAGTGCAGGCGTCGTGTCCGGTCTCTCAACCGTCGAACACCTCGGCCAGGTCGTAGCGCACCGGCACCTCGAGCTGGTCGTAGGTGCAGCTGCGCGGGTCGCGGTCGGGCCGCCAGCGCAGGAACTGGCCGGTGTGCCGCAGCCGCCGCCCCTCCAGCTGGTCGTACTTGACCTCGACGACGAGCTCCGGGCGCAGCGGCACCCAGGACAGGTCCTTCTTGGCGTTCCACCGGCTCTGCGCCCCCGGCATCCGGTGCTCGCCGTCGGCCTGCAGCTCGGCGTTGGCCCACTCCCGCCACGGGTGGGTGTCCAGCGCCTCGGCCCGGTAGGGCGCCAGCTCCTCGACCAGCTCCGCCCGCCGGGCCATGGGGAAGGACGCCGCGACGCCGATGTGCTGCAGCCCGCCGTCGTCGTAGAGGCCCAGCAGCAGCGAGCCGACGATCGGCCCGCTCTTGTGCCAGCGGAACCCGGCGACGACGGCGTCGGCGGTGCGGACGTGCTTGACCTTGACCATCAGCCGCTGGTCGGGGCCGTAGGGCAGGTCGGGGGCCTTGGCGACGACGCCGTCGAGGCCGGCGCCCTCGAACTCCTCGAACCAGCGCTGCGCCGTCGCCACGTCGCGGGTGACGGCGGTGACGTGCACCCGCTCGGTGGCCGTGACCGAGTCGTGCAGCCGGGCCTGGCGCTCGGCGAAGGGCGTCTCCAGCAGCGACTCGTCGCCCAGCGCCAGCAGGTCGAAGGCGACGAAGTGCGCCGGCGTCTGCTCGGCCAGCAGGTCCACCCGCGACTTCGCGGGGTGGATGCGCTGCAGCAGCGACTCGAAGTGCAGCCGGTCGCCCTGCGGGACGACGATCTCGCCGTCGACGACGCAGCGCTCCGGCAGCGCCTCCTTGACCGCGGCGACCACCTCGGGGAAGTAGCGGGTCAGCGGGCGCTCGTTGCGGCTGCCCAGCTCCACCTCGTCGCCGTCGCGGAAGACGATGCAGCGGAAGCCGTCCCACTTCGGCTCGTAGAACAGGCCGTCGTCCGTCGGCAGCTTGGTGACGGCCTTGGCCAGCATCGGCTTCACCGGCGGGAGGAGGGGCAGGTCCATGCCGGCCAGTCAAGCAGTGGGGGACGACCCCGCACACGACGACGTCGACCGGACGGGTGGCCGGGACGGCGAGCGGCCGACCGGGTGCGGCGACGCGCTGCGGCCGGTCCGTTGCCCGGCGGGCGGTCTGCGGCAGGCTGGGCGTGCGTCGGAGGGAGGACCGGGTGGGGGACGCCGCAGCGCGGGCACTGGCCACCTCCATGGCCGTCGGCGGGATCGCGCACGTCGCGTCGCCCGACCGCTCCCGGCGGCTGGCCCCGCCGTGGGTGCCAGCCCGCTCGGCCGTGGTGGTCCTCAGCGGAGCGGCCGACGTCGCCGTCGGCGTCCTGGGCGTCAGCGGTCGACGGCGTAGCGGGTGAACAGGACCCCGTCCTCCTCCAGCACCTGCAGCAGGCGGGGGCGGACGACGCCGGGCAGCGCGTCGGTCACCAGCCGGCTCTCCCCGCCGACGAGGGCCGGTGAGACGGTGAGGTCCAGCTCGTCGACGACCCCTGCGGCCAGCGCCGCGGTCAGCAGCGCCGGGCCGCCCTCGCAGACCAGCTGCGCCAGGCGGCGGTCGGCCAGCCGGTCCAGCGCCAGCGGCAGGTCGACGTCGTCGTCCCCGCAGACGAGCACCTCGACCCCGGCGTCGGCCAGCGCGGCCCGGCGTCCGGGGTCGGCGGACGCGCAGGTCACCAGCACCGTCGAGGGGACGGCCAGCCGGTCGCCCGGCGCCAGCGAGGCCCGCCGCGAGACCACCACCACTGGCGCCGTGCCCGGCCGGCCCAGCGCCGCGCGCAGCCGCCCGACCGCGGAGTCGGCGGCCACCGGCCGGTAGCCCTCGGCGGCGGCGGTCCCGTGCCCGACCAGCACCGCGTCGGCCAGCGCCCGCAGCACCCGGAACACCCGCCGGTCGCCCGGCGAGCCCAGGCCCGCGCTGCGGCCGTCCACGGTGACCGCGCCGTCCAGCGAGGTCACGAAGTCGACCCGCACCGACCGGCCCGGCGGCAGCGCGTACGCCGCCGCCAGGTCGTCGTCGGAGAGGTCCGCCGCCGGCGAGGGGTGCAGCCGGCGCATCAGGTGGTCAGGACGACGGCGCTCTCGGCCGGCACGGTCACCGTCGTCCCGTCGAGCCCGGGGGTGTCCCCGGTGGCGAACAGCACCCCGGTGGCCGCCCGGTCCAGGTCGACCTCCCGCGGCTCGCCCGACAGGTTGGCCACCACCCGCAGCGACCCGCGGTGCACCACCAGCACGCGGTCCTCGTCGTCCCAGCCGGCCTCCACCGCGGAGAGGTCGGCGTCGACCAGCTCCGGCTGCGAGTGCCGCAGCGCCAGCAGCGTCCGGTGCACCTCGAGCAGCCGGGCGTGCGGCTCGCGCTCCACCTCCGACCAGTCCAGCTTCGAGCGCCGGAACGTCTCGGGGTCCTGCGGGTCGGGCACCTCGTCCTCGTCCCAGCCGTGCTCGGCGAACTCGCCCTTGCGCCCCTCGGCGGTGGCCCGGCCGATCTCGGGGTCGGTGTGGCTGGTGAAGAACTGCCACGGCGTCGAGGCGCCCCACTCCTCGCCCATGAAGAGCATCGGGGTGAACGGGCTGGTCAGCACCAGCGTCGCCCCGACGGCGAGCAGGCCCGGGGACAGCGACGCCGAGACGCGGTCGCCGACGGCGCGGTTGCCGATCTGGTCGTGGTCCTGCAGGTAGCCGAGGAACTTCCAGCCCGGCAGCGCCGCGGCGTCCACCGGCCGGCCGTGGTGCCGGCGGCGGAAGCTCGACCAGGCCCCGTCGTGGAAGAAGGCCCCGGTGAGGGTCTTGGCCAGCCCGCCCAGGCCGGCCGCGGCGAAGTCGGCGTAGTAGCCCTGGCCCTCGCCGGTGAGCGTGGCGTGCAGCGCGTGGTGGAAGTCGTCGCTCCACTGGGCGTGGATGCCCAGGCCGCCGGCCACGCGCGGGGTGACCATCCGCGGGTCGTTGAGGTCGCTCTCGGCGATGAGCGTCAGCGGCCGGCCGACGGCGACCGAGAGCCGGTCGACCTCCTGCGCCATCTCCTCGAGCACGTGGGTGGCGCGCTCGTCGACCAGCGCGTGGACGGCGTCCAGCCGCAACCCGTCGACGTGCATGTCGCGCAGCCACATCAGGGCGTTGTCGAGGATGTACCGGCGGACCTCGTCGGAGTCGGGGCCGGAGAGGTTGACCGACTCGCCCCAGGTGTTCGCGCCGCCCTCGGCGAAGACCGGCATGAACAGCGGCAGGTAGTTCCCCGACGGGCCGAGGTGGTTGTAGACGACGTCCTGGACCACGCCCAGGCCGCGCTGGTGGCAGGCGTCGACGAAGCGCTGGTAGGCCGCGGGCCCGCCGTAGCTCTCCTGGACCGTGTACCAGAGGACGCCGTCGTAGCCCCAGTTGTGGGTGCCGTCGAAGCCGTTGACCGGCAGCAGCTCGACGAAGTCGACGCCGAGGTCGACGAGGTGGTCGAGCCGCTCGATCGCCGAGTCCAGCGTCCCCTCGGGGGTGAAGGTGCCGACGTGCAGCTCGTAGACGACGCCACCGGCCAGCGGGCGGCCGGTCCAGGCGCGGTCGCCCCAGGCGTGCGCGGCCGGGTCGAAGCGGCGGGACAGGCCGTGCACGCCCTCGGGCTGGCGCCGGGAGCGCGGGTCGGGCCGGGGCGTGTCGTCGTCGCCTAGCAGGTAGCCGTAGTCGGCCTCCGGAGCGGCCTCGACCTCGGCCCGCCACCAGCCGGCGTCGTCCCGGCGCATCTCGTGCACCGAGCCGTCGACCTGCAGCCGGACCCGCTCGGGGACCGGCGCCCAGACGGCGAACTCGACGGGTGCGGACATGCGGGGGCCTCCAGGGGACAGGGGGGTGACCGGTGGGTCTTGCCCGCCTGCCGCCCGGCCAACCACCGACAGCGGCGGCCGGGGGACGCGTCCCCCGGCCGCCGCGCGGCTCACGCGAGCTTCAGCACCTGGCCGACGGCGATGCGGTCGGGGTCGCTGAGCGTGCCCTCGTTCAGGTCGAACAGGGCCTCCCAGGTCGTGCCGTGGGCCGCGGCGATCTTAGACAGCGTGTCACCGGCGACGACCGTGTAGCTCTCACCGGCCGGCCGGTCGGCGCGCGACGCGGCCTCGGGCTCCCGCTCCACCGGGGCGGCGGCCGGAGCCGGGGCAGGGGCGGCAGCCGGGGCGGCCGCTCCGGCCTCGGGGGCGCTCGGGTCGAGGCTCTTGCCGCAGGTCGGCCAGGCGCCGGGGCCCTGGGCGTCGAGGGTGCGCTCGGCGACGGCGATCTGCTGCGCCTTGGTAGCCAGGTCGGCGCGCTGGGCGTAGTCCAGGCCGCCGAAGGCCGCCCAGGTGCCGGCGCTGAACTGCAGGCCGCCGTAGTAGCCGTTGCCGGTGTTGATCGACCAGTTGCCGCTGGACTCGCACTGGGCGACGGCGTCCCAGTCGTTGGGGGCGGCGGCCGAGGCGGGGCCGGCGGCCACACCGAGGGCGACCGCGGTCACGCCGGTCGTGAGGAGGGCACGGCGAAGCAGGGACGAGGACATGGGGGTACTCCGATCCGCCGCCTGCGAGGTGAGCTGTCGGGTTCGGAGCGATCGGTGCCCCGGCCGCACGACGTGCGGCTTCACCCCGAGACGGTGCGGCCCGGCCCCCGTGACCTCGGCCGCGCCCCGTCGAAGTGGGTCCCCCACCCCCGTCCTGGCGGTGCAGGAGGAACGGACACCGGCGGACGGGGTTGGGCGGACCGGCTCCGACGCCCGGCTCTCTGTCGGCCGGGTGCGCGGGCAAACATAACGACCGGATCACGGCGGGGCACGTCGTGCCCCACGCGTCCCAGGCGTGTCGCGCCCGGTCACCCACTCGGCGCCGGGCGTCCGCGCAGGTCACGTCCCCGTCGGCGACGGGGACGTGACCTGTGCCTCAGTCGCGGACGAGCAGGGCCACCGGCAGCCGGGCGAGCAGCTCGCCGACGGGTGCGCCGCCGGCGTCGGAGACCACCCGCGTGCCGGTGAGCACGTCGCGCCAGGCGCCGGTCGGCAGCGCCAGCGCGGTGTCGCCCCAGCCGCTGCCCGCCAGGCCGATCGGGAGCCGGGTCGCCACGGTCACCGCGCCGCCGTGCTCCGCGGACCCGCGGTCGAAGGCGACGACGTGGCCGGCGGCCGACCCGGTGGCCTCGACCGGCGCGTAGCCGGTGAACAGCTCCGGCCGGTCCCGCCGCAGCCGCAGCACCCGCGACACGACCAGCAGCTTGGCCGCGCCGTCCTCGTCGACCCCGGGCGCCTCGCCGGCGTCGAGCCGGGCCAGCAGCTGCCGGCGGGCGGCGTAGTCGACCGGGCGGCGGTTGTCGGGGTCGACCAGCGAGTGGTCCCACAGCTCGGTGCCCTGGTAGACGTCGGGCACTCCCGGCATCGTCAGCTGCAGCAGCTTCTGCGCCAGCCCGTTGGACCGCCCGGCCGGCCCGATGCGGGCGACGAACGCCTCGATCTCGCGGTGCGTGTCCTCGTCGTCGTAGGCGGCGTCGACCACCGCGTGCAGCTGGGTCTCGAACGCCTCGTCGACGTCGGTCCACGTCGTGGAGGTGCCCGCCTCCCGGGCGGCCTTCTCGGCGTAGGCGTGCGCCCGGTCGCGCGACAGCGGCCAGGCGCCGACCAGGTTCTGCCACACCAGGTGCGCCAGCGGCCGGTCGGGCAGCGGGTGCCGGGACAGCCAGCCGCGCACCAGGTCGGCCCACTCGGTGGGCACCTCGGCGAGGACGGCCAGCCGGGCCCGGGTGTCCTCGCTGCGCTTGGTGTCGTGCGTGGTCAGCGTGGTCATCGACTCGGGCCGGCGCTCGGCCCGCCGGACCTGGGCCTCGTGGAACTCCGCCACGGTGCTGCCGAACCGCGCCGGGTCCCCGCCCACCTCGTTGAGCACCACGAACCGCGCCCACCGGTAGTAGGCGCTGTCCTCGACGCCCTTGGCCATCACCGGGCCGCTGGTCTGCTCGAAGCGGGTGGCCGCCTCCGTGCCGGCCTGCGCCAGCACGGGGTGCAGCGCGTCGACGGCGGCGACCAGGTCGGGCCGGCGGTCGCGGACGGCGGCCACGGCGGCGTCGAGGTGCTCGCGGCCGTCGGGCAGGTAGCTGCGGTAGACCGGGAAGGTCGCCAGCAGCTCGGCCAGCGCCTCGACCTGCTGCTGGCGGTCGATGCCGGGCAACTCGCCCATCACCCGCACCAGCCGGGCGACCTCCGAGCCGAGGCTGCCGTCGGTCACCTCGCGCTTGCAGTCGTGCACCAGCTGCGCGTAGTCGACCTCGCGGCCCGACAGCTCGGTGTCCAGCGCGGTCAGCGCCGCCTCGCCGGCCGGGTCGACGAGCACGTCGTCGACCTCGGCGAGGGCGTCGTAGCCGGTGGTGCCCGCCGTCCGCCAGCTCTCGGGCAGGTCCTCGCCGGGCTCGAGGATCTTCTCGACCACGGTCCACCGGCCGCCGGAGGCCTCGGCCAGCCGGTCGAGGTAGCCCTTCGGGTCGGCGAGGCCGTCGGGGTGGTCGATGCGCAGCCCGTCGACGGCGCCGTCGGCCACCATGCGCAGCACCAGCTCGTGGGTCGCGGCGAAGACCTCGGGGTCCTCGACCCGGAGCCCGGCGAGGGTGTTGATGGCGAAGAACCGGCGGTAGTTGAGGTCGGAGTCCGCGCGCCGCCAGTCGACCAGCTCGTAGTGCTGCCGGTCGTGCACCTCCTGGGGCGTCCCCTGACCGGTGCCCGGCGCGATCGGGAAGCGGTTGTCGTAGTACCGCAGCTCCCCGTCGACGACCTCGAGCTTCTCGACGTCGTCGGCCGAGCCCAGGACCGGGATGCGGACGCGTCCGTCGCCGAAGTCCCAGTCGACGTCGAACGCCGACGCGTGCGCGCTGTCCCGCCCGTGCTGCAGCACGTCCCACCACCAGGGCGCCTCGGCCGGGTCGGCCACGCCCATGTGGTTGGGCACCAGGTCGAGCACCAGGCCCAGGCCGTGCTCGTGCAGCGCCGCGACGAGCCGGTCGAAGCCCTCCTGCCCGCCGCGGGACTCGTCGACGTGCGCGTGGTCGACGGTGTCGTAGCCGTGCGTGCTGCCCGCCGCCGCCCGCAGCAGCGGCGAGGAGTACGCGTGGCTGACGCCGAGGTCGGCCAGGTAGCCGGCCACCGCCGCGGCGTCGTCGAGGGGGAAGTCGGCGGTGACCTGGAGCCGGTAGGTCCCGGTGGGGACGGCGCGGCGCCGGTCCTCGCTCAGCGGCTCGCTCACGGGGCCGCCTGCAGGACGACGGTGGCGCGGGCGGCCACGGTGAGGACGTCACCGGCCTTGACCTGCACCGGCTCCACCTCGCCGAACTCGGCGGTGTCGACGACGACGGTCCAGCCCTCGGCGTAGTCCGCCGACGGCACGGTGTAGTCGATCGGCTCGTGGGAGGCGTTGAAGGCCAGGTAGAAGCAGTCGTCGACGACGTCCTCGCCGCGCTCGTCGGTCTCCCGGATGCCGTGGCCGTTGAGGTACATGGCCAGCGACTTGGCGAAACCGGCGTCCCAGTCCTCGTCGCTCATCAGCTCACCGGACGGGGTGAACCAGGCGACGTCCTGCACCGGGTCGCCCTCCTCGCGGCGCACCGGCCGGCCGTGGAAGAACCGGCGGCGGCGGAAGGTCGGGTGCTCGGTGCGCAGCCGGGTGACCAGCTTGGTGAACTCCAGCAGCCCCTCGTCGACGTCGTCCCAGTCGATCCAGGTCAGCTCGGAGTCCTGGCAGTAGCCGTTGTTGTTGCCGCCCTGCGTGCGGCCCAGCTCGTCGCCGTGCAGCAGCATCGGCACGCCCTGGGACAGCATCAGCGTGGTGATGAAGTTGCGCCGCTGACGGGCCCGCAGCGCCAGCACCTCGGCGTCGTCGGTGTCGCCCTCGACGCCGCAGTTCCAGCTGCGGTTGTGGCTCTCGCCGTCGTTGTTGCCCTCGCCGTTGGCCTCGTTGTGCTTCTCGTTGTAGGAGACGAGGTCGTTGAGGGTGAACCCGTCGTGCGCGGTGACGAAGTTGATGCTGGCCACCGGCCGGCGCCCCGAGTGCTTGTAGAGGTCGGCCGAGCCGGAGATCCGGCTGGCGAACTCGCCGATGGTGGCGTCCTCGCCGCGCCAGAAGTCGCGCACGGTGTCGCGGTACTTGCCGTTCCACTCGGTCCACAGCGCGGGGAAGTTGCCCACCTGGTAGCCGCCGTCGCCGATGTCCCACGGCTCGGCGATGAGCTTCACCTGGCTGACGACCGGGTCCTGGTGCACCAGGTCGAAGAACGCCGAGAGCCGGTCCACCTCGTGGAACTGGCGGGCGAGGGTGGAGGCGAGGTCGAAGCGGAAGCCGTCGACGTGCATCTCGGTCACCCAGTAGCGCAGCGAGTCCATGATCAGCTGCAGCGCCTGCGGGGTGCGGACGTTGAGCGAGTTCCCGGTGCCGGTGGTGTCCATGTAGTACTGCTCGTCGCCCTCGACCAGCCGGTAGTACGTCCGGTTGTCGATGCCCTTGAACGACAGCGTCGGGCCCATGTGGTTGCCCTCGGCCGTGTGGTTGTAGACGACGTCGAGGATGACCTCGATGCCCGCCTCGTGCAGGGTCCGGACCATGCCCTTGAACTCCTGCACCTGCTGGCCGTCGGTCTGCTGCGCGTACTCGTTGTGCGGCGCGAAGAAACCGATCGTGTTGTAGCCCCAGTAGTTGCGCAGGCCCTTCTGCAGCAGCGTGTCGTCCTGCACGAACTGGTGCACCGGCATGAGCTCGATCGCCGTGATGCCCAGCGACTGCAGGTGCTCGACGACCGCGGGGTGGGCGATGCCGGCGTAGGTGCCGCGCAGCTCCTCGGGGATGCGCGGGTGGGTCATCGTCAGCCCCTTGACGTGGGCCTCGTAGATGACCGTCTTGTTGTACGGCGTCCTCGGCGGGCGGTCGACGCCCCAGTCGAAGTAGGGGTTGATCACGACCGACTTCGGCATGTGCGGCGCCGAGTCGTCGTCGTTGCGCTCCCCGCTGCCGAACCGGTAGCCGAAGCAGGCCTCGTCCCAGTCGATCGACCCGTCGATCGCCTTGGCGTAGGGGTCGAGCAGCAGCTTGTTCGGGTTGCAGCGGTGCCCGTTCTCCGGGTCGTAGGGGCCGTGTACGCGGTAGCCGTAGCGCTGCCCGGGCTGGATGCCGGGCAGGAAGGCGTGCCAGACGTAGCCGTCCATCTCGGGGAGCCGGATGCGCTCCTCGTTGCCCGCCTCGTCGAAGAGGCAGAGCTCCACCTTTTCGGCCACCTCGCTGAAGAGCGCGAAGTTGGTCCCGGTGCCGTCGTACGTGGCACCCAGCGGGTAGGCGGATCCGGGCCACACCTGGGTCATTCGAGTGTTTCCTCCTGCACGGGCGTCCCACACCTCACGGGACGCGGTGGCCCCCCGACGCGGCCGTCGCGGGGGGTCTGGGCACCTGGTGCCCGCCGGTCCCTGTGCCCGATCCGGGCGGGCCCACACCTGGCGCGGCGGAGATCACGCCGGGCCCCGGCGGCTCCCGGGACGACGACGCCCTCCGCGGCCGGGGCCGCGGAGGGCGTCGTGCGCAGGTCCGGTGTGCCCCGGCGTGCGCCGGGGAGACCTGGTACCGAGCCGCGGGGCGCCGGGGTCCGACCTCGTCCGGGCATCCCGGGTGGCACTGGTCCCCGGCGCGGCACCGCGCCTGCGAGAGGGCACGCTAGCGCAGCACCGGGGACGGCACGAGCACAGCGGGGCGCCGGCGCGCAACCGGTCGGGCCCACGCGCCCCGCACGTGCGCTCCCGTCACACCCGCCGTTCTGTCACCGTGCGGTCGTACCGTCGTCCCGTGCGCGCGACCACCGACATCCGGCCCACCCAGGGGCGCTTCCGCGTCGTCAGCGAGTTCCAGCCCGCGGGCGACCAGCCGGCCGCCATCCGGGCGCTGGCGGAGAAGGTGAACGCGGGGGAGCAGGACACCGTGCTGCTGGGCGCCACCGGCACCGGGAAGTCCGCCACCACCGCCTGGCTCATCGAGCAGGTGCAGCGGCCGACGCTGGTCATGGCGCCGAACAAGACACTGGCCGCGCAGCTGGCCAACGAGTTCCGCGAGCTGCTGCCCGGCAACGCCGTCGAGTACTTCGTCTCGTACTACGACTACTACCAGCCCGAGGCCTACGTCCCGCAGACCGACACCTACATCGAGAAGGACAGCTCGGTCAACGACGAGGTCGAGCGGCTGCGGCACTCGGCCACCCAGGCGCTGCTGACCCGGCGCGACGTCGTCGTGGTCGCCACCGTCTCCTGCATCTACGGCCTGGGCACGCCGCAGGAGTACGTCGACCGGGCGCTGAAGATCTCGGTGGGGGAGGAGCGCGACCGCGACGAGCTGCTGCGCACGCTGGTCACCGAGCAGTACACCCGCAACGACCTGTCCTTCACCCGCGGCACGTTCCGGGTGCGCGGCGACACGATCGAGGTCTTCCCGGTCTACGAGGAGCTCGCCGTCCGGATCGAGATGTTCGGCGACGAGGTGGAGCGGCTCTACTACCTGCACCCGCTCACCGGCGAGGTCGTCCGCGAGGTGCAGGAGCTGTTCGTCTTCCCCGCGACGCACTACGTGGCCGGCCCGGAGCGGATGGAGCGGGCGATCGCCACCATCGAGGCCGAGCTGGAGCAGCGGCTGGCCGAGCTGGAGCGGCAGGGCAAGCTGCTGGAGGCCCAGCGGCTGCGCATGCGCACCACCTACGACATCGAGATGATGCGGCAGGTCGGTTTCTGCTCCGGCATCGAGAACTACTCGCGGCACATCGACGGCCGCGCGCCCGGCACCGCCGGCGCCTGCCTGCTCGACTACTTCCCCGAGGACTTCCTGCTCGTCATCGACGAGTCGCACGTGACCGTGCCGCAGATCGGCGGCATGTACGAGGGCGACATGAGCCGCAAGCGGACGCTGGTCGACCACGGCTTCCGGCTGCCCTCGGCGATGGACAACCGCCCGCTGCGGTGGGAGGAGTTCACCGACCGGATCGGCCAGACCGTCTACCTGTCGGCCACCCCGGGCGACTACGAGCTCGGCCGCACCGGCGGCGAGGTCGTCGAGCAGGTCAT
Source organism: Geodermatophilus tzadiensis (assembly GCF_003002915.1). Lineage (GTDB taxonomy): Bacteria > Actinomycetota > Actinomycetes > Mycobacteriales > Geodermatophilaceae > Geodermatophilus > Geodermatophilus tzadiensis. The sequence continues at coordinate 98,072 of NZ_PVTG01000005.1, forward strand.
CCGCCCGACCGGCCTGGTCGACCCGGAGGTCGTCGTCAAGCCGACCAAGGGCCAGATCGACGACCTGGTGCACGAGATCCGCCTGCGGGTCGAGAAGGACGAGCGGGTCCTGGTCACCACGCTGACCAAGAAGATGGCCGAGGACCTCACCGACTACCTGCTCGAGCTCGGCATCAAGGTGCGCTACCTGCACTCCGAGGTCGACACCCTGCGCCGGGTCGAGCTGCTGCGCGAGCTGCGGCAGGGCGAGTACGACGTGCTGGTCGGCATCAACCTGCTGCGCGAGGGCCTGGACCTGCCCGAGGTGTCGCTGGTGGCCATCCTCGACGCCGACAAGGAGGGCTTCCTCCGCTCGGGCAAGTCGCTGATCCAGACGATCGGCCGGGCCGCGCGCAACGTGTCGGGCCAGGTGCACATGTACGCCGACACGGTCACCCCGTCGATGGCCCAGGCGATCGACGAGACCAACCGGCGCCGCGAGAAGCAGATCGCCTACAACCGCGAGCGCGGCATCGACCCGCAGCCGCTGCGCAAGAAGATCGTCGACATCCTCGACGGCATCTACCGCGCGGCCGAGGACACCGAGAACGTCGAGCTGGTCGGCGGCTCGGGCCGGCAGCAGTCCCGCGGCAAGGCACCGGTGCCCGGGCTGTCGTCGAAGGCCGGCAAGAAGGGCAAGGCCGGGGCGATCGACGTGCAGGGCCTGCCGCGCGCCGAGCTGGCCGACCTCATCACCCAGATGAACGACCAGATGCTGGCCGCGGCCCGCGAGCTGCAGTTCGAGGTGGCCGCCCGGCTGCGCGACGAGCTGACCGAGCTGAAGAAGGAGCTGCGCCAGCTCGACGCCGCGCACGCCTGAGACCGGGCCGCCGACCACCGGGCCGGACGGCGGCCCGCGCCCGTCGCGGACGCTCGGACCGCCGACGGTGGGTGCGCCCGTCCCCGGTCGGGGAACCGGGCGCGGGCGTGCACCGTCGAACGAGGAGACGGCGCGGCGCAGCGGCCGCGCGTGGGCGATCGACGGTGTGCGCCCACGCCCCGTTCCGACGTCCGGAACGGTGCGCTCGCCCACCCCGTCGACCGGCGGGGTGGGGGCGGGCCCCCGATGAGAGTTCTCTCATCGAGGAACACCGCGCATCTCGGGGACGTCTGTGGGGAAGGAACCCCCCGACCGCGGTCCGTCAGCAGGTCCGCCTCGGGGGGTCATCCGTGGAGGGGAGTATCCCCACGCGGCGGTGTCGTCAGCACGAGGTCCCCGAGGGCCTCCGGTACCGCCGGCCACCTCGACCGAGGCGGTGGGAGAGACCTCAGGCCCGACACGCGGCGCGAGCGCGCCGCAGAGTCACCGGAGGTACCTGTCGTGGACGTCCCCTTCTGGGTCTGGGCGATCACGGTCGGCGCGATCATCGCCATGATCGTGTTCGACTTCGTCGGCCACGTGCGCACACCGCACGCCCCGTCGCTGCGCGAGGCGGCGACCTGGTCGGCGATCTACGTCGCCATCGCCGTCGTGTTCGGCATCGGCGTGTGGGTCTTCGCCGGCGGCCAGTACGGCGGTGAGTACTTCGCCGGTTACATCACCGAGAAGAGCCTCTCGGTGGACAACCTGTTCGTCTTCGTCCTGATCATGGCCAGCTTCGCGGTGCCCCGGGAGCTGCAGCAGAAGGTGCTGCTGTTCGGCATCGCCTTCGCGCTGGTCCTGCGGACGGTCTTCATCCTCCTCGGCGCCGCGGCGATCGAGAACTTCAGCTGGGTCTTCTACCTCTTCGGCGCCTTCCTCATCTACACCGCCGTCGTCCAGGCCCGCGCCAGCGGTGACGAGGACGACGAGTTCAAGGAGAACGGCTTCCTCCGGCTGGTCCGCCGCGTCATCCCGACCACCGAGGAGTACCACTCCGACCGGATGACGACGAAGCTCGACGGCAGGCGGCACATCACCCCGCTGGCCATCGCGCTGGTCGCCATCGGCAGCGCCGACATCCTCTTCGCCGTCGACTCGATCCCGGCCATCTTCGGCCTGACCGAGGAGACCTTCCTCGTCTTCGCCGCCAACGCCTTCTCGCTGCTCGGCCTGCGCCAGCTGTTCTTCCTCATCGACGGCCTGCTCGACCGGCTGGTCTACCTGCACTACGGCCTGGCGGTCATCCTCGGCTTCATCGGCGTCAAGCTGCTCATCCACGCCCTGCACGAGAACGAGCTGCCGTTCATCAACGGCGGCGAGCACGTGACGGCCATCCCGGAGGTGCCGACCTGGCTGTCGCTGGCGGTCATCGTGGTCACCCTGCTCGTCACCACCGTCGCCAGCCTCGCCCGCAGCCGCCGCGACGAGCGGGAGGCCGCGGCCCGCGCCGGCCGCACCGGCACCCCGACGGTGGGCACCACCGGCCCGGGCGTCGCGGGCGAGGTGCGCGCGGACGGCGTCCCCGCCGACAGCGGCGACCGCTCCGTGACCCCGGCGCCGGCCGGGTCGCGCGACCCCGGGGACGGGCGCGGCACCGTCTGACCCCCGCCCGGCGACGGCGCCGGGGAACCTGTTGCCGCCCGTGATCGTCGGGCAGTATCCGAGACACGTCCGCTCCGCGGGACGCCCGACCGGCGTCCCGCGGAGCGGTGCCGGGGGCCGAGCCCGGGCGCCCGCGCCCGCGCCGTCGTCCGGCAGCGCCGGCTCCGCCGGCGCCCGAGCAGGGCGGCGACCGCCGACCCGCTACCGCACGCGACATGGGAGTCCAAACAGATGGGTGTCAGCCTCTCCAAGGGCGGGAACGTCTCGCTGACCAAGGAGGCCCCGGGTCTGACCGCGGTGAACGTCGGCCTCGGCTGGGACGTCAACACGTTCTCCGGTGGCGACTTCGACCTCGACGCATCGGCGATCATGGTCGGCCCCGAGGGCAAGGTCACCCCGGACGACTCGGGCTTCGTCTTCTTCAACAACCTGCGCAGCCCCGACGGCTCGGTGGTGCACGTCGGTGACAACCTCACCGGCGCCGGCGAGGGCGACGACGAGGTCATCCAGGTCGACCTCTCCTCGGTCCCGCCGACCTGCCAGAAGATCGTCTTCCCGGTGTCCATCTACGACGCGGACAGCCGCAAGCAGAACTTCGGCGCCGTCCGCAACGCGTTCATCCGCGTGGTCAACCAGGCCAACGGCGCGGAGATCGCCCGCTACGACCTGACCGAGGACGCCTCGGTCGAGACCGCCATGGTCTTCGGCGAGCTGTACCGCAACGGCGCCGAGTGGAAGTTCCGCGCGGTGGGCCAGGGCTACGCCTCCGGCCTGCGCGGCATCGCCCAGGACTTCGGCGTCAACGTCGGCTGACCCCCGCCGGGCCCGGACCCCCGCGTCCGGGCCCGGCACCCCGGCCGGGTGGCGACGCCGCCCGGCCGGGGCCGCCGCGCTGCGCTGCGCCAGCCCTCGAGACCCGGAGGTCCCCATGGCCGAGCCCGGCCGCCCGTCCACCCCCCGCCCCCGCGGCTGAGCGGCCGCAGCGTGGTCCACGTCCTCACCCGGGGCGGCAACGTCGGCCTGGCCCAGGCCGGCCTGACCGGTCCCGTCGTCGTCACCCTCACCTGGACCCCGGCCCCCGGGGTCGACGCCGACCTGTCGGCCTTCCTCACCACCGGCGCCGGCAGGGTCCGCAGCGACGACGACTTCGTCTTCTACAACCAGCCCTCCGGGGCCGGCGGCGCGGTCCGCCACCTGGGCAAGTCCACCCGCGGCGGCGCCACCGTCGACCAGGTGCGCATCGATCCCGCCGCGCTGCCGCCCGACGTCGAGAAGGTCGTCATCGGCGCCTCCCTCGACGGGGCGGGCACCTTCGGCGGGCTCTCCGGCCTGGCCGTCGAGGTGGGCCCCGAGGGCGGCGCGGCCGCCGTCCGCTGCGAGCTCGCCGCCGGTCCGGAGACCGCCCTCGTCTTCGCCGAGGTGTACCGCCGCGGCGCGGAGTGGAAGGTCCGCGCGGTCGGGCAGGGTTTCACCACCGGCCTGGCGGGGCTGGCCACCGACGTCGGCGTCAGCGTCGACGACGAGCCGGCGACCGCCGCCCCGCAGGCCGCCGCCCCGGCACCCGCGGCGCCGCCGGTGAGCACCCCGCCGGTGAGCACCCCGCCGGTGAGCATGGAGAAGCGCCGGCTGGTCGACCTCGAGAAGAAGCTCGCGACCTCCGCCCCGCAGATGCTCAGCCTGGTCAAGACCGCCGGCGTCAGCCTGGAGAAGCGCGGCCTGGGCGAGCACACCGCGCGGGTCGCCCTCGTCCTGGACATCTCCGGCTCGATGGCCGCCCTCTACCGCGCCGGCGCCGTGCAGCGGCTGGCCGAGCGGGTGCTCGCGCTGGGGCTGCGCTTCGACGACGACGGCGTCGTCGACGTGTTCCTCTTCGGCAAGGACGTCCACCGGCCCGAGCCGGGGCTGCGCCTGGAGGGCCACCAGCAGTACATCGCCGACCTCACCCGGCAGTACCGGCTGGAGTACGACACCCGCTACGGCGCGGCGATGGCCGCCGTCCGGCAGGCCTACTTCGGCGACAGCCGGGAGCGCGTCGAGCCGCAGCCGGCGCAGGTGCCCGTGTACGTCATGTTCCTCACCGACGGCGCGCCCAGCGACAAGGCGGTGGCCACCCGGCAGATCCGGTCGGCGTCGTTCGAGCCGGTGTTCTGGCAGTTCATGGGCATCGGCCCGGAGCGGCAGTTCTCCTACCTGCAGCGCCTGGACGACCTCGAGGGCCGCTACACCGACAACGCCGACTTCTTCGCCGTCGCCCAGGACGACCTCATGGGCCGCCGGCCGATCAGCGACGACGCGCTGTTCGACCGGCTGATGACCGAGTACCCCGACTGGCTGCGCCGGGCGCGCGCCCAGGGACTGCTCCTCCGGTGAGCCGCCGGCTCGCCGGCACCGCAGGACCCACATCCAGCAGCGGGTGGAAGGGAACGACCGTGCGCCACTTCGCGTACCTGACCGACGACGACCGCGACCGGCTGTTCGCCGTCCCCCCGGGGGACGTCGGCCCGGCCACCCAGCGCGGCATGCTCGCGCTGGCCCTCGGCGCCACGCTCTACAGCCCCGGCACCCGGCCGGCGCTCGACGCCGACGCCGAGCGGGCCGCCTCGATCGGCGCCACCAGCGTGGTCTGGTGCCTGGAGGACGCCATCCCGCACGCCGAGGTGCCCGCCGCCGAGGCCAACGTGGTGGCCGCGCTGCAGCGGCTCGACCAGCGGGCCGGCGACGGCGGGGACCTGCCGCTGCTGTTCGTCCGGGTGCGCACCCCCGAGCAGATCCGCTCGATCGCGCTGGCCGCCGGTCCCGCCCTGCCCCGCCTCACCGGCTTCAGCCTGCCCAAGGCCACCGGCGGCACGCTCGGCCCGATGCTGGCGGCGGTCGCCGAGGTCAGCGCCGCGACCGGCCACCCGCTCTACGGCATGCCGATCCTCGAGACCGCCGACCTGGCCTGGCGGGAGACCCGCGCCGGGGCGCTGACCGCGCTCGCCGAGGTCGTCGAGGAGCACCGCGAGCACGTGCTGTGCCTGCGCGTCGGCGGCACCGACCTGTCGGGGCTGTTCGGCCTGCGCCGCGACCGCGACACCACCATCTGGGACGTCGCCGTCGTCCGCGACTGCCTGGCCGACGTGGTCAACCGCTTCACCCGGGGCGGCGAGCACGTGGTCACCGGCGCGGTGTGGGAGCACATCCCCGGCCCCCGGCTGTTCAAGCCGCAGCTGCGCTCCACGCCGTTCAGCGACCAGCACGAGGGCCCGCTGCGGCAGCGGATGATCGACGGCGACCTCGACGGGCTGATGCGCGAGGTGGCGCTGGACAAGGCCAACGGCGTGCTCGGCAAGACGGTGATCCACCCGTCGCACGTGTCGGTGGTCAACGCGCTGCTCACCGTCTCCCGCGACGAGTACGACGACGCCCTCGAGGTGCTCATGGCCCGCGGCCGCGGCGGCATCGCGGTGTCCGGGCACGGGCGGATGAACGAGGTCGGGCCGCACGCGCTGTGGGCCGAGCTGGTCAGCCGCCGCGCCGCGGTCTACGGCGTGGTCGCCGACGAGGCCGCGCTGGTCGAGCTGCTCTCGGCCGGGCAGCGCCGGCTGGCCGAGGTGTTCGCGGTTGGGGAGGCCCGGCGCTCGTGACGGCGCTCCTGTCGGGTGCCGCGCTGGACGGCACCGTCTCCCGCCTGCTCGACGTCCGCGCGGCGGACCCGGCCGGCTTCGCCGCGCTGTGCGGCCTGGGCCTGCGGGACAACCCGCGCCGCGCCCACCTGGTGGTCTCCCGGGTGCTGGGCAAGCACGTGCCGGTCGCGCCGGACGCCGTCCTCGGCGCCGGGGCGGCGGTGGGGGACGCCGTGGCCGCCGTCCTCGGCGACGACGTCCCCGGCCTGGTCGTCGGCTACTGCGAGACGGCGACCGGCCTCGGCCACGCGGCCGCGGCCCGCCTCGGCGCGGCCTGCCTGCACACCACCCGGCGGGTGCACCCCGGCGTGCCGGTGGCCGCCCGGTTCGCGGAGGAGCACTCGCACGCCGTCGCCCACGCGCTGCAGCCGGCCGGCCCGGTCGGGCTGGACGCCCCCGGGGCGCTCGTCCTGGTCGACGACGAGCTGACCAGCGGCCGCACCGCGCTGAACACCGTCGCCGAGCTGCAGGCCCGCTGGCCGCGCGAGCGCTACGTCGTCGCCACCCTGCTCGACGCGCGCACCGCGGCCGCCCGGTCGGCGTTCGCCGAGCGGGCCGCGGCGCTGGGTGTGCGGGTCTACGTCGCCGCCGTGCTCACCACGGAGCTGGAGCTGCCCGGCGACGTCCTCGAGCGGGCCGCCGCCGCCCGCGCCGCGCTGCCCGGCCCCGCGCCCGCACCCGCCGGTGCGCCGGGCGCCGTCGTCCGCCACGGGGGCCTGTGGCCGGCCGGCGTGCCCACCACCGCCCGGCACGGCCTGACCCCCGCCGGCACGGGACGGCTGCACGCGGCCGCCGACGCCGTCGCCGCGGCACTCGCACCCGCGCTGGCCGGCAGCCGCGGTGTCCTGGTGCTCGGCACCGAGGAGCTCATGTACGCGCCCACCGTGGTCGCCGCCCGGCTGGCCGGCCGACTGCCCGGCGTCCCCGTCACCACCCAGTCGACCACCCGGAGCCCCGTGCACGCCGCCGACGACCCCGGCTACGCCCTGCGGCGCAGCCTCGCCTTCCCCGCGCCCGACGACCCGTCGCGGCTGTCCCGGGTGCACAACCTGGCCGACCCGGCCGCCGTCCCCGCCGCCGGCCGGTGGGCGGACCTGCGGGCCGACGACGTCGTGGTCGTCGCCGACGCGCCGGCCGCCGACTGCGCGCCGCTGGCCGAGGCGCTGCGCCCGTTCGCCGCCCGCGCGGTGCACCTGGTGCCCGTGCCGGTCGCGGAGCCCGCGCCGTGACCGCGGCGGCGGCCCTCGCGCCCGCCGTCCCCGGCCGGTTCGGCTCCTACGCGCCCGAGGAGGTGACCTGGCTGCTCACCGACCTGTCGTCGGTCGCGCTGGAGCGCGGCACCGAGGACCGCGAGGAGGCCATCCAGTCGGGCACCCACTACTCGGAGATGCTGCCGGTCGAGTACCAGCCCGACGCGGCCTACCTCGCGCTGTTCGACGCGGCGCTCGAGGCCTCGGCGGGCCGGCTGGCCGACGCCGTGGCCCGGGTCGGCGAGCTGGTGTGGGACGCCGCGGCCGCGCACGGGCAGACCCCGGTGCTCGTCTCGCTGGCCCGTGCCGGGACGCCGATCGGCGTGCTGCTGCGCCGCTGGTACCGCGCCTCCCGGGGGGTCGACGTGCCGCACTACACGATCTCGATCATCCGCGGCCGCGGCATCGACGAGGTGGCGGTGGCGCACGTGCTCGCCCGGCACCCGGCGTCGGCGGTGCGCTTCGTCGACGGCTGGACCGGCAAGGGCGCCATCCAGCGCCAGCTCACCGCGGCCGTCGCCGGCTGGGTCGCCGCGCACCCGGAGGACGCCGCCCTCGACGACCGGCTCGCCGTCCTGGCCGACCCCGGCGGCTGCACGGAGCTGCACGGCACCCGCGACGACTTCCTCATCCCGAGCGCCTGCCTCAACAGCACGGTGTCGGGGCTGGTGTCGCGCACGGTGCTGCGCGACGACCTCATCGGCCCCGGCATGTTCCACGGCGCGAAGTACTACGCCGAGCTCGCCGGGTCCGACGTGTCGGCGCGGTTCGTCGACACCGTGGCCGCCGCCTTCCCGGCCGCCCCGCCCGCCGACGACGTCCCGGCCGGCGCGCGCACGCCCACCTGGGCCGGCTGGACGGCGGTGGAGCGGATCGCCGCCGAGCACGGCATCGCCGACGTCCACCTGGTCAAGCCCGGGGTCGGGGAGACCACCCGGGTGCTGCTGCGCCGGGTGCCCTGGCAGGTGCTGGTCCGCCCCGACCGGGCCGAGGACCTGCGGCACGTCGCCGCGCTGGCCCGCGCCCGCGGGGTGCCGCTGGTCGACGTCCCCGACCTGCCCTACTCCTGCGTGGGGCTGATCCGGCCGGTGGGCCGGTGACGGCGGTGCTGCCGGCGACCCTGGCCGCGGTCGACCTCGACCGCACGCTCATCTACTCCGCCGCCGCGGCCGGGGACACCGCGGGCCTCGAGGTCGTCGAGCACCTCGACGGCGCCCCGCTGTCGCACGCCACCCCGGCCTCCTGGGCGCTGCTCGCCGAGCTGGCCGGCCGGGCGCTGGTCGTCCCGGTGACCACCCGCACCGTGGCGCAGTACGAGCGGGTGCGGCTGCCGCTGCTGCCCCGGTACGCGCTGTGCGGCAACGGCGGGGTGCTGCTCGTCGACGGCGTCCGCGACCCCGGCTGGGACGACTGGGCGGCCGGCGTGGCCGGGCGCGCGGCGCCGCTGCCGGAGCTGCTCGGCCTGCTCGAGGCGGTGGCCGGGCAGCCGTGGGTGCGCACCGTGCGCGCCGCGGAGGACCTGTTCTGCTACCTCGTGGCGCACTCCCGGGCCGGCATCCCGGAGGACTGGCTGGCCGGCACCGCGGCCGCCGCGTCGGCCGCGGGCGCCACCCTGTCGGTGCAGGGCCGCAAGGTGTACCTCGTGCCGGCCGGGCTGTCGAAGGCCGCCGGGCTGCTCCGGCTGCGCCGCCTGCTCACCGCCGGCGGGGCCGCGCCGCGGCTGCTGTGCGCCGGCGACAGCCTGCTCGACGCGCCGATGCTGCTGGCCGCCGACGCCGCCGTCCGGCCCGCGCACGGCGAGCTGCACGAGCAGGGCTGGACCGGCGCCCGGGTCGCGGTCACCGCGGCCACCGGCGCCGCGGCCGGCGAGGAGATCGTGCGCTGGCTGCTCGACCGGGCCTAGTCGGCCCGGGCGGTGCGCACCAGCCCGGCCAGCCCCCGCTCGATCGAGGTCGCCTCGCGCAGCACCGCGCCCACGTCGGGCCGCTCGGCGCGCGCGGCCTCCTCCAGCGGGGGCAGCCGCCGGGCGAGCTCCTCGAAGGTGCGGCGGAAGCGGCGGGCCCGCTCTTCGGGGAGGCCCGCGAGGAACCGGCGGGCGTCGACCAGCGCGCGCTGCACGTCGCCGAGCAGCGCCCGGGGGTCGGCGGCCACCGCGTCGAGCTGCTCCAGGCGCCCGGTGGCCGCGCGCACCTCGTCGTCGACGCGGCCGGCCGCGGTCCGCACCTGGGCGAGCAGCGCGGCCGCGGCGGGGACGTCGAGCACCGGGGCGGCGAGGACGCCGTCCAGGCCGGCCAGGGCGGCGTCGACCTCGCGCAGCGCCTCGGCCGCCCGCTGCGGCGCCCGCTCGACGTCGGCCCAGGCCGAGAGCGGGTAGCGCCGCCGCAGCTCGCTCATCACCGGCGCCAGCCGCTCGTGCCGGGTGCCCAGCGCCTCCCGCCGGGTGTGCACCGAGGCGGCGCCGCGGCGCACGTCGGCGGCGCGGCCGGGCAGCGCCCGGGCCCGCTCGGCGACCGACGCGGCGGTCCGCCGCGCCTCCTCGGCGGCGCTGCCGGCGGCGCCGGCGCGGCGGGCGGCCAGCTCGGCCTCCGCCCTCGCGGCCGCGGCCCGGGCACCGGCGAGGGCGGCGTCCAGCGCGGGGTCGGCCAGCCCGGCGGCGGTGGCCTCCCCGAGCGCGGCGCGGGCGGCGGCGACCGCGTCGCGGGCCGCGGAGAGCGTGCGCGTGGCCCCGGCGCGGGCGCTCGAGGCGGCGGTGAGGGCCTCGCCGTACTGCTCGCGGAAGCGCAGCACCTGGGCGAGCACCTCGCGCAGCGCGTCGGCCGCCCGGCCCAGCTCGGCGGTGGCCGCGCGGGCCGGTCCGGACTCGGTCGCGGCGTCCGCGTCATGGTTGGAAAGCGCCTGCAGATAGTGTCCAATGACCGCGTCGGCGTGGGCGGAGAGGTCCCGCCAGTCACGGGTCAACGAGTCGGGGGCGGATGCGGCGTGCTGGGCCCGGCCTCCGCGCGCAACAGCCGCCGCGGTCTCCTCCGCACGCTCCTCGGCCACGGCCACCGCGTCCGGCAGGTCGCTGAGCGCCGCGTCGAGCTCCAGCATCGCCGCGGCCGCCGCCTCGCGCGCCGCGGCCGCCCGGCGCCGGGCGGCGTCCGCGTCGCGACGCCACCAGCGGGGAGCCGCACCGGAACCGAGCCCGGCCATCAGCGCCTCCCGTTGCCGTCCGCCGGCGGCCTCCGCGCCCCGGCGGCCTGTGGATACCACGTCGGGCGGCTCCCCGTCGGGCTGTTCCCCGGCCGCGCGGACGGCGGGAGGCGCCCCGGCCGCTGACCCGGCGTCCCGCCCCCTCGCGAGGGGAGCGGGGAACACCGCCTCCCCGGGTCGCGTTGACACCCCGACCCGGGTTCCCGGCCGACCCCGGCCCGGTCGACCCCCAGTCGTCGCCGCCCGGACCCCTCCGGCGGTGGAGAGGAACCCCCCTGATGCTCCGCTACTTCGGCTTCTCCGTCTTCCTGACGGTGGCCGCACTCGTCACCGCCGTGTTCTTCGGCGGCCCGGCCGCCCTGCTCGCGGTCGCCGTCCTCGGTGTGCTCGAGGTCTGCCTGTCGTTCGACAACGCCGTGGTCAACGCCAAGGTGCTGCGCCGGATGAGCCCGCTGTGGCGCAAGCTCTTCCTCTACGTCGGCATCTTCATCGCCGTGTTCGGCATGCGGCTGCTGCTGCCGGTCGTGCTCGTGTCGATCACCGCGTCGCTGTCGATCCCCGAGGTCTGGGACCTCGCGCTCACCGACCAGCAGGCCTACGGCGAGAACGTCGAGGCCGCCGCGGAGGCCATCTACACCTTCGGTGGCATCTTCCTGCTGATGATCTTCCTCAACTTCCTCTTCGACGAGGAGCGGGAGATCCACTGGCTGGCCTGGATCGAGCGGCCGCTGGCCAAGGCCGGCAAGCTGCCCTACCTCGCGGTGGTCATCGCGCTGGCCGTCATCTACGTCGGCTCGCAGATCGCCGCCGACGACAAGTACGCCACCGTGCTGGTCTCCGGCATCGCCGGCCTGTTCACCTACCTGCTCATCGGCGGCATCAACGAGATGCTCGAGGCGCCGGGCGGCGACGACGAGGACGACGTGACCGCCACCGGCGAGACCGCCTCCTCCGGCGCCGGGGCCGGCGGGACGGCGACCAAGGCCGTCGCGGGCGCCGGCCTGGCGGCGTTCCTCTACCTCGAGGTGCTCGACGCGTCGTTCTCCTTCGACGGCGTCATCGGCGCGTTCGCCATCAGCAGCGACATCTTCATCATCGCGCTGGGCCTGGGCATCGGCGCCTTCTGGGTGCGGTCGCTGACCATCTACATGGTCGACAAGGGCACCCTCGACGAGTACCGCTACCTCGAGCACGGCGCGATGTGGGCCATCGGCTTCCTCGCCGCGATCATGATCCTCGAGCTCAAGTTCCACATCAGCGAGTACGTCACCGGCCTGACCGGCCTGCTGTTCATCGTCGCCGCGGTGATCAGCAGCGTTGTCGCCACCCGCAAGGAGCGCGCCGAGGTGCCCTCCCGCGCCGCGCGGGAGCGCGACGAGGTGACCGTCGGTCGCTGACCGGACGGCTCGACCGGCGGCCCCGGGGCACCGGCCCCGGGGCCGCCGCTGCGTCCGCGGCGCGGGACCTACCGTCGCGCCGGGGAGCCCGATACGGTCCCGCGCGGTCCCCGACCCGTCCCGCGAGAGGAACCCGTGGCACTGCTCACCGCGCACAAGCGCGTCCTGCACGCCGACCTGCAGGGCGACCGCATCCGGGCCGCCAGCGGCTCGATGGTCGCCGTCGAGGGCAACGTCGAGTTCACGAGCGCCGGCATGGGCGGTGGCGGCGGCTTGCGGGCGGCGCTCAAGCGCGCCGTCGCCGGGGAGAGCCTCTCGCTCATGGACTGCGCCGGCCACGGCCGCGTCCACCTCGCCCTCGACGCCATGGACGTGCTCGTCGTCGACCTGGCCGGCGACACGCTCACCGTGGAGAGCGAGCACATCCTGGCGCACACCGAGCAGCTGCGCCTCGACGTCCAGTTCGCCGGCCTGCGCGGCGTCACCAGCGGCCAGGGCCTGGCCACCACCACCGTCACCGGGCACGGCCAGGTGGCGCTCGTCTCCGAGGGCCCGGTGATGGCGCTGGAGGTCGCGCCCGGCCAGGACCTCGTCGTCGACCCCGACGCCTACGTCGGCTCCCGCGGCCAGCTGTCGATGAACCTGGTCAGCGGCGTCTCGTGGAAGTCCCTCGTGGGGGAGGGCTCCGGCGAGCCCTTCTCCCTCCGCTTCACCGGGCACGGCCTGGTGCTCGTCCAGTCCTCGGAGCGCTGACCCGTGCCGTTCGAAGAGGTCAACAGCAAGGTCGTGCGCGCGCGGGTCAGCCCGGCGTCACCGGTGCTCGCCCGGCGGGGCGCGATGCTCGGCTACTCCGGGCAGGTGACCTTCCGCCCGGTCCACGGGCAGGGTCGCGGCATCGGCGGGTTCGCCGGCGCGGCGCTGTCGGGGGAGTCCAACCCGATGATGGCCACCGAGGGCCAGGGTGAGGTGCTCTACGGCTACAAGGGCCTGCACGTGACGGTGCTCGAACTCGACGGCGGCGCGCCGCTGGTCTGCGAGGCCGACCGGCTGCTGGTGCACGACGCGGGCCTGCAGACCAGCGTGCAGTTCCTCGGCTCGGGCGGGATCAAGCAGGCGATCGGCGGCGCCATGACCGGGCAGGGGCTGTTCACCACCAACGTGCACGGGCGCGGGTCGGTGGCGCTGCTGTCCCACGGCGGCGCGTTCCCGCTGCAGCTCAACGGCACCCAGGTCGGCGTCGACCCGCAGGCCTACGTCGGGCACGTCGGGCAGCTCACCGTGGACCTCGCCGCCAAGGTGGGCTTGCGCGACGTGGTCGGCCGGGGCTCCGGCGAGGCCTTCCAGCTGCGGATTGGCGGCTACGGCACCGTGTACGTGCAGGCCAGCGAGCAGAAGTTCTGAGGACGGCGACATGACGTACCCGCCCGGCAACCCCTACGGCGGCCAGCCCGGCCCCGGCGGCAACCCCTACGGCCAGCCCCAGCCCGGCTACGGCCAGCCGCCTCCCGGGTACGGCCAGCCCTCGCCCGGCTACGGCCAGCCCCCGCCCGGGTACGGCCAGCCCCAGCCGGGGTACGGCGGGCCGCCGCAGCCGGCCGCCAGCCCGACCGGGACCACGCTGAACCCGCGGACCCTCCCGGACGACGACAACGTCAACCCCTACGTCTTCTGCGTCTCGCTCAACGGCGACTGGTTCATGAGCAAGGGCGCGATGCTCGCCTACTACGGCGACGTGCGCTTCGAGGCCGTCACCGAGTACTCCTCGGTGCAGGGGTGGGTGGCCGCCCGCTTCTCCAGCCCGGTCTACGTGCAGGACTGGGTGGTGGCCACCGGGCACGGCAAGGTGCTCATCGGCGACCGCGGCTTCGACCTCAACTCCTACGACCTCGACGACGGCAACCTGACGATCAAGGCGGGCAACCTCTGCGCGTTCTCGCCGCAGCTGGAGCTCAAGCAGTCGATCGTGCCCGGCTTCGTCACGCTCATCGGCACCGGCAAGTTCATCGCCTCCTCCAACGGGCCGGTGATCTTCGTCGAGCCGCCGTTCCGGGCCGACCCGGAGGCGCTGCTGGGGTGGGCCGACTGCCCGTCGCCGTCCGTGCACCACGACGCGCAGTGGATGACGCAGAACATCCGCGCCATGATCTCCGGCGCGCTGGGCCGGGCCTCGGGCGAGGAGCGGCAGTACGACTTCACCGGGACGGGGACGATCCTCCTGCAGTCCTCCGAGGTGGCCCGGGAGGACCCGGCGGTGCTACGACTGGTGGAGTCGCAGACCCAGCTGCTCACCGACAGCCAGGCCGGCTCGCTGGGCCAGCGGCTCATCGCCCGGGCGCAGCAGCAGCACTGAGCGGCGGCTCCCCACCCCGGCGCGCGTCCCGGGGCGGGGAGTCACCGCTCCACTACCCTGGGGGACCCATGCGGCCCGCCGACCTCGCCCTGCTGCGCACCCCGGGCGTGCCGGCCGTCTCCCCGGACGGGCGGATCGCCGTGGTCGCCGTCGAGCGGCCCGACCCGGGCACCGACGGGTACCGCGCCCAGCTGTGGGCCGTGCCCACCGACGGCTCCGCGCCGGCCCGGCCGCTCACCTCCGGCGCCCGCGACTCCGCCCCCGCGTTCTCCCCGGACGGCCGCTGGCTGGCCCACCTCTCCGCGGCGCCCGGCGAGCCCGCGCAGCTGCACCTGCTGCCCACCGCCGGCGGGGCGCCGCGGCGGCTGACCGACCTGCCGCTGGGCGCCGGTGTCCCGGTCTGGTCGCCCGACTCCCGCCGGCTGGCCTTCGCCGCCCGCGTGCCCGGGCCCGGCGCCGGGACGCCGCGGCTGCTCACCCGCCTGCCGCTGCGGCCCGACGACGGCCCGCCCCGCCGCCTGTTCGTCGTCGACCTGCCCGGCGACCCGGACGACGACGCCGTGCCGCTGCCCGCGCCGCGCGCGGTGACCGACGGCACCGGGGACGACGTCGACGTCGCGTGGTCGCCCGACGGCGGCACGCTGGCCTTCGTCTCCGCCCGGCACGCGCGCGCCGGCCGCGACCTCGTCCGCGACGTCTACCTGGTCCCGGCCGCCGGCGGGGAGCCGCGGCGGGTCACCCGGGGCCGCGGCGAGTGCCGGCTGCCGGCCTTCGGGCCCGACGGCCGCAGCCTCTACGTCACCGCCCGCCCCGACCTGGGCCCGGCCGGCCTGGAGCTGGGGGCCGGCGGGCCGACGCTGTGCCGCGTGCCGGTCGCCGGCGGGGTGCTCGAGCCGCTGCTGCCCGACGCCCGCGCCGACGAGGCGCCCGCGACCGTGCTGGCCGGCGGTGCGGCGCTGCTCGGCGTCGCCCGGCGCGGGGCGGTGGAGCTGCTGCGGGTGCCGCTGGACGGCGGGCCGGCCGAGACGCTGGTCGAGGGGCCGTTCACCGTCCGCGGGGTCGCGGCCGCCGGCGGGGTCGTCGTCGCCACCGTGGCGCACGACCGGTCGGCGGGTGAGCTGGTGGCGCTCACCCCGGGCCGGCGGCGGCTGCTCACCGGCTTCGGCCGCGCGCTGGGCGCCACCGGGCGGCTGCACCGGGCGACCGGTCTCGAGGCCCCCGCCGGCGCGCGGGTCACCGTCCCCGGCGGTCCCGGGCCGCACCCGGTGCTGCTGGTGCTGCCCGGCGGCGGGTGGTGCCTGCGCGAGGACGTCCAGGTGCTGGTGTCGGCCGGCTACGCCGTCGTCCAGGGCGACCCGGACGACGTCCCCGCCGCGACCGCCCTGCTCGACGCGGCCCTCGACGGGCGTCCGCTGGACACCGGCCGGGTCGGCGTCCTGGCCGCCGGGGAGGCGGCCGGCGCCGCGCTGCGGTGGCTGGCCGGACCCGGCCGCGTGGCTGCCGCCGTGGTCGAGCGTCCTCCCTCCGGCAGCCTGCCCGACGACCTCGACGCGCTGCGCGCGCCGCTGCTGGTCGTCGCCGCCGAGGACGACCGCGACTGCCCGCCCGGGGAGGGGCCGCGGCTGTTCGCCGCGCTGCAGCGGCGCGGCGTGCCCAGCGAGCTGCTGCTCCTGCCCGGGGACCGGCCCGGCGACCGCGCGGCCCGGCTCGAGCACCTGCTGCGCTGGTGGGACCGGTGGCTGCCGGCCGACCAGGGCGCCGAGCGGGCGTGCGCGCCGGCGTCGACGGGCACCGGTCCCGAGGGTGGCCGGGCCCCCTAGGGTCGGGGGGACACGTCCGCAGCTCGGAGTGCAGGGACCCCTGCGGGGTGACCTGCGAGGAGGGCTCCCTTGGTCGACTACACGAAGCGCCCCAAGTCCCCGGCGCAGCCGCCCCCCCAGCCGCCGCCGGCGCAGCCGTACGGGCAGCCGCCGCAGCAGTACGGCCAGCAGCCGCCGCCCCCGCAGGGGAGCGGCGTGAACATGAGCAAGGTGTCGCTGACCAAGTCGGCGCCGTCGGTCTCGCTGACCAAGACGGCCGGCACCACGGGGATCCTGCGGGTCAACCTCAACTGGAACTCCAGGCCGGGGGGCGCGGGAGGAGGCGGAGGGGGCTTCCTCAAGCGGCTCGCCTCGGCCGCCGGCGGAGGTGCGATCGACCTCGACCTCGGCTGCCTCTACGAGTACGCGGACGGGTCGAAGGGTGTCATCCAGGCGCTGGGCAACGCCTTCCGCGGGCAGCACACGATGGGCAACGGGCAGTCGATCGCGTGGCTGGACGGCGACGACCGGTCCGGGCGGAACACCGGTGGCGAGAACCTGCTGGTGGACCTGCAGCACACGCAGCTCATCCGGCGGATCCTGGTCTTCGCGCTGATCTACGAGGGCGTGCCCAACTGGGGCCAGGCCGACGCCGTGGTCACGATGTTCCCGGCGAACGGGCCGCAGATCGAGGTGCGCCTCGACGAGCACGACCCCCGCGCCCGGATCTGTGCGATCGCGATGCTGGAGAACCGGGGCGGCGAGCTCGTCGTCAACCGCGAGGTGCGCTACGTACACGGCGGCCAGGACGTCCTCGACCGCACCTACGGCTGGGGCATGGACTGGACACCCGGCCGCAAGTGAGGTGAGCGGACGACGACGGAGGGGGTCCCCGTGGGAGAGCGCCGGCTGCCCCGCTGGTCCGAGCTGAGGGAACTGGCCCGCCCGCGCCCCCGCGTCGGCGACGCCACCGACCGCCGGCTGGCCGGCGCGGCCGACATCGGCGACCTCCGCGAGCTGGCCCGCCGGCGGGCACCGCGGGCCGTCTTCGACTACACCGACGGCGCCGCCGGGGCGGAGATCAGCCTGCGGCGCTCCCGCGAGGCGTTCCAGCGGATCGAGTTCCGGCCCAGCGTGCTGCGCGACGTCTCCGTCGTCGACCCCTCGACCGTGCTGCTGGGCCGCCCGTCGGCCCTGCCGCTGGCGTTCGCGCCGACCGGCTTCACCCGGCTCATGCACGCCGAGGGGGAGAGAGCGGTGGGCCGGGTGGCCGAGCGGGTCGGCATCCCGCACGCCCTGTCCACCATGGGGACGACGACGATCGAGGAGCTGGCGGCCGCCGCGCCCGGGGTGCGCCGCTGGTTCCAGCTGTACCTGTGGCGCGACCGGGAGGCCAGCGCCGCGCTCGTCGAGCGGGCCGCCGCGGCCGGGTACGAGGCGCTGGTCCTCACCGTCGACACGCCGGTGGCCGGGCCGCGGCTGCGCGACGTCCGCAACGGCTTCACCATCCCCCCGGCGCTGACCGCCCGCACCGTCGCCAACGCCGCCGTCCACCCCCGCTGGTGGATCGACCTGCTCACCACCGAGCCGCTGCAGTTCGCCTCGCTGCGCTCGTGGGGCGGCACGGTCGCCGAACTCGCCGACCGCGTGTTCGAGCCGGCCGCGACGCTGGACGACGTCCGGGCGCTGCGGGCGACGTGGGCGGGCGCGCTGGTGGTCAAGGGCGTGCAGACGGCGGAGGACGCGCGGGCGGTCGTCGACGCCGGGGCCGACGCGGTCGTCGTCTCCAACCACGGCGGCCGCCAGCTCGACCGGGCACCCACGCCCCTGGAGGAGCTGCCCGCGGTGGTGCGGGCGGTCGGCGACCGCGCCGAGGTCTACCTCGACGGCGGCATCCTGGACGGCGCCGACGTGGTGGCCGCCGTCGCCCTGGGCGCCCGCGGCTGCCTGGTGGGCCGGGCCTACCTCTACGGGCTCATGGCCGGCGGGGAACGTGGGGTGCAGCGGGCCGCCGACATCCTGACCCGGGAGATCGTCCGGACGCTGCAGCTGCTCGGCGTGCCGTCGGTCGCCGAGCTGACGCCGGACCGGGTGCGGCTGCGCGGCTGAGCCCGCCGGTTTGCCGCACCGCCTGCGGGGTTCCTAGGGTGCGGCGATGGACGTCGTCGAGGTCGTTCCCACGTTCGAGCAGTACGCGTTCACCTTCGGCGGCGTCGCCCCCCTGATGCGGATCAGGCCCGGCACGGCGCTGCGGGTCTGGTCCGACGACGCGTTCTGCGGCGCGCTGCAGAAGCCCACCGACCTCTCCGGCGAGAAGGTCGACCTGCGCTTCGTCAACCCGCAGACCGGTCCCTTCCACGTCGAGGGCGCCGAGCCGGGGGACACCCTGGCGCTGCACTTCGTCGCCATGGAGCCGGCGCGGGACTGGGGCGCCTCGGCGGCCATCCCGTTCTTCGGCGGGCTCACCAGCACCGACCGGGTGGCCACGCTGCAGGACCCGCTGCCGGACACCACGTGGATCTACGAGCTCGACCGCGCGCGCAACACGGTGACCTTCGCCGCCCGGCACACCGACCTGGAGATCGCGCTCCCCGTCGAGCCGATGCTCGGGACGGTCGGCGTCGCCCCTCCCGGCGGCGAGGTGCGCAGCTCGCTGGTGCCCGAGCGGTTCGGCGGCAACATGGACACCCCGCAGATGCGGCCCGGCGCCACCTGCTTCCTCGGCGTGAACGTCGAGGGCGCACTGTTCTCCGTCGGCGACGGGCACTACCGGCAGGGCGAGGGCGAGGCCTGCGGCACCGCCGTCGAGGGCGCGATGACCACCACCCTCGTCGTGGAGCTGATCAAGGGCGGCGCCCCGCTGTGGCCGCGGATCGAGGACGACACGCACTGGATGACCGTCGGGTCCAGCCGTCCGCTGGAGGACGCATGGCGGATCGGCCAGGTCGAGCTGGTGCGGTGGTTCGGCGAGCTCTATGGCCTGCACCCGATGGACGCCTACCAGCTGCTCTCGCAGATCACCGAGGTGCCGATCGCCAACGTGGTCGACGCGAACTACAGCACCGTGGTGAAGGCCCGCAAGTCGCTCCTGCCCCGGGCGAGCGCCTACGGCGGGCTGCACGACGACCTCCGCCGCCGCGCGGCGTCCCTGCTCTGACCTCAGGAGGATCCCCGTGGACCTGCAGCTCACCGGTGCGCGCGTGCTCGTCACCGGCGGCACCCGCGGCATCGGCCGCGCCGTCGTCGAGGCCTTCGTCGACGAGGGCGCCGTCGTGGAGTTCTGCGCCCGCGACGCCGCCGAGATCACGGCGACGGAGCAGGCGATCGCCGAGCGCGGGGGCCGGGCGACCGGCGCGCAGCTCGACGTCCGGGACGGGCCGGCGCTGACCAGCTGGGTCGAGGCCGCCGCCGGCCGGCTCGGCGGGCTGGACGCCGTCGTCGCGAACGTCAGCGCGCTGGCGGCCGGACCGGGGGAGGAGAACTGGTACACCTCCTTCGAGGTGGACCTCATGCACACGGTCCGGCTGGCCACCGCCGCCCTGCCGCACCTGGAGGCCGGCGGCCGCGGCTCGATCGTCGCCGTCTCCAGCGTCTCCGGTCGCGAGGCCGACTTCGCCGCCGGCCCGTACGGGACGATGAAGACCGCGATCGTCGGCTACGTCTCCGGGCTGGCGTTCCAGCTGGCCGGGCGCGGGGTGCGCGCCAACGTCGTCTCGCCGGGCAACACCTATTTCCCGGACGGCTTCTGGCAGAACATTGAGCGCGGGGACCCCGAGCTGTTCGCCGCGGCCCTGGGGCTCAACCCGACCGGCCGCATGGGGACGGCGGAGGAGATGGCCCGCGCCGTGGTCTTCCTGTCCAGCCCGGTGTCGAGCTTCACGACCGGCACCAACCTCGTCGTCGACGGCGCGCTCACCCGCGGCATCCAGCTCTGACCGGGCTGCCGGTGTCCCTCAACGGCCCACCATGGGGCGTGTGTGGTCACGCCGCGCGCTTCACTCACCACTGTTGACGGTCCGTTGCCGCCACGCCGACGACAGCTCCGCCGCTGCGGTAGTCGTTGGCGAAGCCCCTCTCCGGCGGCACCATCCGCACCGTCACCCAGAGAGGAGGCGCCATGCCTCGGTACCTGTTCACCGGCAAGTACTCCCCGCAAGGCTCGAAGGGGCTCCTCGCAGGCGGCGGTACCGCTCGCCGGGCTGCCATCGAGAAGATGGTCTCGGACGTGGGCGGTCGCGTGGAGAGCTTCGACTTCGCCTTCGGATCCGATGACATCTACACGATCGTCGACCTGCCCGACGCCCGGACCGCGACTTCCATCTCCCTCACCGTGAACGGCAGTGGCGCCGTCAGCCTGCGCACGGTCGTGCTCATGACCCCCGAGGAGGTCGACGCCGCGGGTCAGGTGCAGCCGAACTACCAGCCGCCCGGCTCCTGAAGATCTCGAGGTACGACTCCGTTCCTCGCGCCGCTCACCGGTGCGGGAACAGCTGCGCCGATCCGCGATTGGGTGACGGTCTTGTCACTCTGAGTCTCTCCACTGGGCGGGATGGGGCTGATGGGGGCGTGGTGCTCACCAGCCCCGGGCGCGCCACTCCGGGAGGGACGGCCGCTCGGCGCCCAGCGTCGTGTCCTTCCCGTGGCCGGGGTAGACCCAGGTGTCGTCGGGCAGCGCGCCGAACAGCCGCTCCTCGACGTCGGCGAGCAGGCTCGTGAAGTCCTCCGGCGACCAGGTCTTCCCGACGCCGCCCGGGAAGAGGCTGTCGCCGGTGAACACGTGCGTGCCGGCGTCACCCGGGCCGCGCCAGACCAGCGCGATGCTGCCCGGCGTGTGCCCGCGCAGGTGCACCACCTCGAGCACCTCCGCGCCGACCTCGACGGTGTCGCCGTGGGCGACGGTGCGGTCCACCGGCACGGGCAGGTCGCCGGCGTCGGCGGCGTGTGCCACCGTCCGCGCCCCGGTGGCCGCCACGACGTCGGGCAGCGCCCGGTGGTGGTCCCAGTGCCCGTGCGTGGTGACGACGGTGCGCAGGTCGGTGTCGCCGACGAGCGCGCGCAGCGTGTCGGGCTCGGCCGCGGCGTCGACCAGCAGCGCCTGCCCGGTGGCGGTGTCCCGCAGCAGGTAGGCGTTGTTGGCCATCTCGCTGACCGCGACCTTGCTGATCGTGAGGCCGGGCAGCTCCCGCACGTCGGCCGGGCCACCCACCTCGACGTCGCCGGTGTAGCTCATCGGGCCTCCGTTCGGAAAGTGTCGGCGACCGTGGTTACGGTCGCGGTCATGGACGCTAGCGGAGGTCCGGGCGGCGCCCGGGTCGTCGGCCTGCCCGCCACCGGGCTCGCCGCCCGGGTCCGCTCCGGGGAGCTCTCCGCCGTCGCCGTCGTCCGCGCGCACCTGGCCCACCTCGCCGACGTCGAGCCGCGGATCGGCGCGTTCCGCGTGGTCCGCGCGGAGGCGGCCCTGGCCGAGGCGGCCGCGGTCGACGCGCACCCCGACCGGGCGTCGCTGCCGCTGGCCGGCGTCCCGGTCGCGGTCAAGGACAACGTCGCGGTCGCCGGGGAGACCGCCACCGACGGCGGCGCGGTGACCGGGGCGCGGCCCGCCGCGGCCGACCACCCGGTCGTCGCCCGGCTGCGGGCCGCCGGCGCGGTCGTCGTCGGCATCACCCGGATGCCCGAGCTGGGCCTCTGGCCCACGACGGACGGCCCGGGCACGGTCACCCGCAACCCGTGGGACACCGCGCTGTCGCCGGGCGGCAGCTCCGGGGGGAGCGCCGCCGCCGTCGCGGCCGGCGTCGTGCCCCTGGCGCAGGGCAACGACGGGCTGGGGTCGCTGCGCCTGCCGGCCGCGGCGTGCGGGGTGGTGACGCTCAAGCCCGGCCGCGGCGTGCTGCCCGCCGGGGTGGGCGCCGACGACTGGTCGGGCATGGTCGCCAACGGCGTGCTGGCCACGACGGTCGCCGACGTCGCGCTGGGCACCGCCGTACTGGCCGGGGAGGTCCCGGCGCCGCCCGCGGACCCCGGCCGGCCGCTGCGGATCGCCGTCAGCCGGCGCTCGCCGCTGCCCGGCGTGCGGCCCGACGGGCCCGCCCGCGACGCGGTCGAGCGGACGGCGCGGCTGCTGCGCGACGCCGGGCACGTCGTCGTCGAGCGCGACCCCGTGGTCCCGCCGGGCGCCGCGCTCGGCGGGCTCGCCCGCTGGTTCGCCGGCGCGGAGGACGACGCCGCGGCCCTCGGCGTCGACCGGTCGGCCCTGCTGCCGCGCAGCCGCACCCACGCGCGGCTGGGCCGGCTCGCCCGCCGGGCCGGCCTGGTCCGGCCCGCCACCGCCGAGCGGTTCCGCGAGCGGACGGCGGCCTTCTTCGCCGACTCCGACCTCGACGTGCTGCTGTCGCCGATCACCAACGGCCCGCCGCTGCCCGCCCGGCCGTGGCACGAGCGGGGGTTCCTCGTGAACGTCGGCGCCGCGAGCCGCTGGGCGGCGTGGGCGCCGGCCTGGAACCTGGCCGGGGTGCCGGCGGCCGTCGTGCCCGCCGGCACGCGCGCCGAGGGGTCGCCGCTGGCGGTCCAGCTGGTCGGCCCCCCGGGCAGCGAGACGCGACTACTCTGGCTGGCCGGGGAGCTGGAGCGCCGGCAGCCCTGGCGCCGGCACGCGCCGGTCTTCGACCCCGCCCGCGGCGGAGCCGGTGCCGGAGCGCCGTCCCCGGCTCCCGCCTGAGCTGCTGTTCCCGCCGGCGACGTCGCCGTCGTCACGGATTGCGCCCGGGCAGTGACGGCGTTGCCCGTACCGACACCTCGACACCACCCCGCAGGGCCCGGCGCGACCGGCCGGCCCGGCTGACCGACAGGGATCACATTGGACCGTCTCGTCGTCCGCGGCGCCCGTGAGCACAACCTCAAGGACGTCCACCTCGACCTGCCCCGCGACGCCCTGATCGTCTTCACCGGGCTGTCCGGGTCGGGCAAGTCGAGCCTGGCCTTCGACACCATCTTCGCCGAGGGCCAGCGGCGCTACGTCGAGTCGCTGTCGGCCTACGCCCGCCAGTTCCTCGGGCAGATGGACAAGCCCGACGTCGACTTCATCGAGGGCCTATCCCCGGCGGTGTCGATCGACCAGAAGTCGACCAACCGCAACCCGCGGTCGACCGTCGGCACCATCACCGAGGTCTACGACTACCTGCGGCTGCTCTACGCCCGCGCCGGCCAGCCGCACTGCCCCAACTGCGGCAAGCCGATCTCGCGGCAGACCCCGCAGCAGATCGTCGACCAGGTGCTCGCCATGGAGGAGGGCACCCGCTTCCAGGTGCTCGCCCCGGTCGTGCGGGCGCGCAAGGGCGAGTACGTCGACCTGTTCAGCTCGCTGCAGACCCAGGGCTTCTCCCGCGTCCGGGTCGACGGCGTCGTGCACCCGCTGACCGAGCCGCCGAAGCTCAAGAAGCAGGAGAAGCACACCATCGAGGTGATCGTCGACCGGCTGACGGTCAAGGAGAGCGCGAAGCGGCGGCTCACCGACTCCGTCGAGACCGCGCTCGGCCTGGCCGGCGGCCTCGTCGTCCTCGACTTCGTCGACCTGCCCGAGGGCGACCCCGAGCGCGAGCGCACCTTCTCCGAGCACCTGGCTTGCGTCGACGACGGCCTGTCGTTCGAGGCGCTGGAGCCGCGCAGCTTCTCGTTCAACTCGCCGTTCGGCGCCTGCCCCGAGTGCACCGGCATCGGCACCCGCAAGGAGGTCGACCCCGACCTCGTCGTGCCCGACCCGGAGAAGTCCCTGGCCGACGGTGCGATCGCCCCGTGGGCCGGGTCGATGAGCAACGAGTACTTCCAGCGGCTGCTGTCGGGGCTGGCGGACCAGCTCGGCTTCTCCATGGACACCCCGTGGGAGCGGCTGCCTGCCAAGGTGCAGAAGGCCGTGCTGCACGGCTCGCCCGACCAGGTGCACGTCCGCTACAAGAACCGCTACGGCCGCGAGCGCAGCTACTACGCCGCCTTCGAGGGCGTGCTGCCCTTCCTCGAGCGCCGGCACGAGGACACCGACAGCGACTACATGCGGGACAAGTACGAGGGCTACATGCGAGACGTGCCCTGTCCCGTGTGCCACGGCACCCGGCTCAAGCCCGAGATCCTCGCCGTCAAGCTCAACGACCGCTCGATCGCCGAGGTCACCGGCCTGTCGATCGGCGAGGCCGCCGAGTGGCTGGGTGCGCTGGAGCTGGGCGAGCGGGAGCGGGCGATCGCCGACCGCGTGCTGCGGGAGATCCAGGCCCGGCTGTCCTTCCTCGTCGACGTCGGCCTGGACTACCTGTCCCTCGACCGCCCGGCGGCCACGCTGGCCGGCGGCGAGGCGCAGCGGATCCGGCTGGCGACGCAGATCGGCTCGGGGCTGGTCGGCGTCCTCTACGTGCTCGACGAGCCGTCGATCGGGCTGCACCAGCGGGACAACACCCGGCTGATCGAGACGCTGGTCCGGCTGCGCGACATGGGCAACACGCTCATCGTCGTCGAGCACGACGAGGACACCATCAAGACCGCCGACTGGGTGGTCGACATCGGGCCCGGCGCCGGCGAGCACGGCGGCGAGGTGATCGTCAGCGGCACCGTCGACGACCTGCTGGCCAGCGAGCGGTCGCTGACCGGGCAGTACCTGTCGGGGCGGATGGAGATCACCGTGCCGAAGGTGCGGCGCCAGCCGCAGCCGGGCCGGGAGCTGGTGGTCAAGGGCGCCCGCGAGCACAACCTCAAGGGCGTCGACGTGACGTTCCCGCTGGGGATGCTCGTCGGCGTCACCGGGGTGTCGGGGTCGGGCAAGTCCAGCCTGGTCAACGACATCCTCTACACGGTGCTGGCCAACCAGCTCAACCGGGCGCGGATGGTCCCCGGCCGGCACCGCACGGTCACCGGCCTGGAGCACCTCGACAAGGTCGTGCACGTCGACCAGTCGCCGATCGGGCGGACGCCGCGGTCCAACCCGGCCACCTACACCGGTGTCTGGGACCAGATCCGCAAGCTGTTCGCGCAGACGTCGGAGGCCAAGATCCGCGGCTACCAGCCCGGACGCTTCTCCTTCAACGTCAAGGGCGGGCGCTGCGAGGCGTGCTCCGGTGACGGCACGCTGAAGATCGAGATGAACTTCCTGCCGGACGTCTACGTCCCGTGCGAGGTCTGCAAGGGCGCCCGGTTCAACCGGGAGACGCTCGAGGTGCACTACAAGGGCCGGACGGTGGCCGAGGTGCTCGACATGCCGATCGAGGAGGCCGCGGACTTCTTCGCCGCGATCCCGTCGATCGCGCGTTACCTGCGCACGCTGACCGACGTCGGCCTGGGCTACGTGCGGCTCGGGCAGCCGGCCACCACGCTGTCCGGCGGCGAGGCGCAGCGGGTGAAGCTGGCCAGCGAGCTGCAGAAGCGGTCCAACGGCCGCAGCGTGTACGTGCTCGACGAGCCGACCACCGGGCTGCACTTCGAGGACATCCGCAAGCTGCTGATGGTGCTGCAGGGGCTGGTCGACAAGGGCAACTCGGTGATCGTCATCGAGCACAACCTCGACGTCATCAAGAGCGCCGACTGGCTGATCGACATGGGTCCCGAGGGCGGGTTCCGCGGCGGCACGGTGGTGGCCGAGGGACCGCCGGAGTTCGTCGCGTCGGTGCCCGAGTCGCACACCGGCCGCTACCTGGTGCCGCTGCTCGACCCGGCGGCGGTCGAGGCCGCGGCGGCCGGGCCGAAGAAGCGGGCCACCCGCAAGCGCGCCAGCTGACGCCGCACCGACGGCGCCGGTCCCGGGATCCGGGACCGGCGCCGTCGTGCGTCCCGGGTCAGCGGCGCCGCGTGCGACGCAGCGCCAGGGCGGCCGTGCCCACCACCACGGCGGCGGTGGCGACGAGGACCGGCACCCCAGCCGGCAGACCGGCCGCACCGTCTGCGGACGCCGTGTCGGTCCCCGTCTCGGGATCGGTGTCAGTGGAGGTGTCAGGGGCCGGCTCGGGCGTGGCGGCGTCCGGGTCCGTGCCGGACGGCGGAGCGGGCGCCGGGGTGACCGGGGCCAGCGGTGCGTGCTCGAACGTGAACGTGCCGTCCAGGGGGTGACCGTCGGCGGCGACCGCCGACCAGGTGACCGTGTGCCGGCCCGCCCCGGTCAGCGCGACGGGCGCGGTGAGCACCGCGCCCTCGTGCGACACCGCGCCGGCGCCGACGGGTGTGCCGTCGGGTCCGGTCACCGTGACGTCGCCGCCGAGGACGCTCGCGGTGAAGGTCAGCGTGACCGCCTGCGGGGTGGTCGTCACGGTGCTGTCGGCCGCCGGCTCGGTGGAGCGCAGGCCGGTGTGCGCCGAGGCCGTCGCGGGGGCGGCGAGCAGCAGCCCGACGACCAGCACGGTGACCGCGGACAGGCGGGCGAGGACGGAGCGGCGGACGGCCGGTGGCACGGGACCTCCAGGGGAGCGGGTGTCACGTCCTTGGTCGTCCGGAACACCCGTGTGGTTCCCGCGTGCTCCGGTGGACCGGCTCGGGAGGGCGGGAGT
Source organism: Geodermatophilus tzadiensis (assembly GCF_003002915.1). Classification (GTDB taxonomy): domain Bacteria; phylum Actinomycetota; class Actinomycetes; order Mycobacteriales; family Geodermatophilaceae; genus Geodermatophilus; species Geodermatophilus tzadiensis. The sequence continues at coordinate 124,742 of NZ_PVTG01000005.1, forward strand.
GCGGTCGTGGTGGTCCGGCCGGTGGGGGTGGTGACAGTCGGCGTGCCGTCGGCGGTGACCTGGTGGTGCCAGCCGGGTGCCGGGTGCGTGCCGCGGTGGTGGCGGGTGCGGAAGCCGGCCGGGTCGGCGGCGCCGGTGGCCCGTCCGGCCAGGGGGCGGCGTGGTCGAGGTCGCCGCTGTGCGGGACGCGACGGCGGCCGGCCGGTGGCCGGCGGTGGCCGCCCGCGCCCGCCACGCGGTGTGCCGGGCGATCTCCCGGTCGGCGGCCTGCACCGTCGTCGAGCAGCGGAAACGCGGTCCGCGCGGCCTGGCGGGGATTCCTGGCCCCTCGCGAGACGGAGCCCGCCGTCGCCCTCTTGAGCAGATAGGGCACCGACCCGTATCGTCCGTGTGACGAACGTCACGCCGTGTGTCGGCGCGACGGGTCCTGCGATGGAGGAGCTGCCGATGAGCGCGCTCACGCCCGACTGCGACCCCGACCTGTCCCACTGCGGCAAGCCGCCCTCCGGTGGTGGCCTCCGGTCGACCCTCGTGCTGGTCGCCCTGGTGACCGTCGCGGTGCTCGCCGTCACCGGCGACGCCGTCCCGGGTGCCGTGGCGTTCCTGGCCGGGGGCGTGGGTGCGGTCGCGGCGCTCGTGCTCGGTGCGCGGGGCGTCCGCCTGGGGCAGCGTGCCGTCGCGGCGGTGCACCTCCCCGGCCTGGTCGGGGCGCACCGCTCCCGTCCCGCCGGCTGACCGTCCGGCCGTGCGGCCGGCCCGGCCGCACGGCAGGGTGACCTCCGACGACGTCCGAGGAGGCCAGCCCCATGACCGACCCGACCTTCACCACCGCCGCCGACGGCGCCCGCCTCGCCGAGCGCCGTTGGACGCCCGACGGCGAGGTCCGGGCCGTCCTGCAGGTCGTGCACGGGCTGTCCGAGCACGCCGGCCGCTACGGCCGGCTGGCCGCCGCGCTGACCGCCCGCGGGATCGCCGTCGGTGCGCTCGACCAGCGCGGGCACGGGCGGACCGCGGAGTCGACGGGCCCCGGCCGCTTCGGCGACGGGGCGGGCAGCGACGCCGTCCTCGACGACGTCCGCGACCTCGGCGAGCGGCTGGCCGCCGACCACCCCGGCGTGCCGCGGTTCCTGCTCGGCCACTCGCTCGGCTCGGCGGTCGCACTGGCCTCCGCGGCCCGCGACGGCGCCGGGCTGACCGGCCTCGTGCTGTCCGGGCCGCTGGGGACCGCGCCGGGGCTCGCCGCGTCCGTGCCCGGCCTTGAGGCCGCGGTCGCCGCGGGGTCGGGGGAGGAGCCGATGGCGGTGCTCGGGGCGTTCAACGCGTCGTTCGAGCCCGCGCGCACGCCCTACGACTGGCTGTCCCGCGACCCGGCGGAGGTCGACGCCTACCTCGCCGACCCGCTCTGCGGCGACGACGTCCCGCCCACGTACGGCTACGGCGCCGGGATGTTCGCCCTCGTCGCCCGGTCGGCCTCGCCCGAGAGCCTGGACCGTCTGCCCGCCGGCCTGCCCGTGCTGGTGCTCTGCGGCTCCCGCGACCCGGTCGGCGGCGACGAGGCCGAGCACGTGACCGCGCTGGCCGACCTGCTGCGCGACCGGGGCCTCATGGTGGAGCTGCACGTGTACCCCGGCGCCCGGCACGAGGTGTTCAACGAGACCAACCGCGACGAGGTGACCGCCGACCTGCTGGCCTGGCTCGAGGGCCGGCTGCCCGCGTGAGCGGGACCGCGGGGGCGAACCACACCGGTGTCGTCCGCCCGACCTAACCTGGGAGCCATGCCCGACCCGTCCACGTACCGCCCCGCGGTCGGCAGCATCCCGGAGTCACCCGGGGTCTACAAGTTCCGCGACCCCAACGGCCGCGTGATCTACGTCGGCAAGGCCAAGAGCCTCCGGCAGCGGCTGAACAGCTACTTCGCCGACGTCGCCGGCCTGCACCCGCGCACCCGCCAGATGGTGACGACGGCGGCCGGCGTCGAGTGGACCGTCGTCGGCACCGAGGTCGAGGCGCTCCAGCTCGAGTACAACTGGATCAAGGAGTTCGACCCGCGGTTCAACGTCCGCTACCGCGACGACAAGAGCTACCCGAGCCTCGCGGTGACGCTCAACGAGGACTACCCGCGGCTGCAGGTGATGCGCGGGCCGAAGAAGAAGGGCGTGCGCTACTTCGGCCCCTACGCCCACGCGTGGGCCATCCGCGAGACGCTCGACACGCTCACCCGCGTCTTCCCCGCCCGCACCTGCTCCAACGGCGTCTTCAAGCGCGCCGGGCAGATCGGCCGGCCGTGCCTGCTCGGCTACATCGGCAAGTGCGCCGCGCCCTGCGTCGGCCGGGTCAGCGCCGAGGAGCACCGGGCGATCGTCGACGACTTCTGCGACTTCATGGCCGGCCGCACCGACCTGATGACCCGGCGCCTCGAGCGGGAGATGGCCGAGGCGGCCGAGGCGATGGAGTACGAGAAGGCCGCCCGGCTGCGCGACGACCTCGGCGCCCTCAGGCGGGCCATGGAGAAGCAGGCCGTCGTCCTCGGCGACGGCACCGACGCCGACGTCGTCGCCTTCGCCCAGGACGAGCTGGAGGCCGCCGTCCAGGTGTTCCACGTCCGCGGCGGCCGGGTGCGCGGCCAGCGCGGCTGGATCATCGACAAGGTCGAGGAGGTCTCCACCGGCGAGCTGGTGGAGCAGTTCCTCCTGCAGGTGTACGGCGGCGTCGACGAGGCCACCGGCATCGGCGAGGCGGGGGAGGCGGTGCCCAAGGAGGTGCTGGTCCCCGAGCTGCCCGACGACGCCGACGTCTACGAGGACCTGCTCTCCGAGCTGCGCGGCTCGCGGGTGTCGCTGCGGGTGCCCCAGCGCGGCGACAAGCGCAGCCTCATGGAGACCGTCGAGCGCAACGCGAAGGAGGCGTTCGCCCGGCACCGGGTCAAGCGCTCCAGCGACCTGACGGCGCGGTCACTGGCGCTCTCGGAGCTGCAGGAGGCCCTCGAGCTGCCGGAGGCGCCGCTGCGCATCGAGTGCATCGACGTCTCGCACGTGCAGCAGACCAACGTGGTCGCCTCGATGGTCGTCTTCGAGGACGGCCTGGCCAAAAAGTCCGACTACCGCCGGTTCTCCGTCCAGCACGGCACCGACGACACCGCGGCGATGGCCGAGGTGGTCCGCCGCCGGTTCGCCCGCCACCTCAAGGAGGAGGCCGATCGGCGCGACGAGCAGGGCGTCGCCGCGGAGGAGGGCCGGCCGCGCCGGTTCGCCTACCCGCCGAACCTGCTCGTCGTCGACGGCGGCGCCCCGCAGGTGGCGGCCGCGGCCCGCTCGCTCGACGAGCTCGGCATCGTCGACGTCGCGGTGTGCGGGCTGGCCAAGCGGATGGAGGAGGTGTGGCTGCCCGGGGAGTCCGACCCGGTGGTCCTGCCGCGCACCTCCGAGGCGCTGTACCTGCTGCAGCGGGTGCGGGACGAGGCCCACCGGTTCGCCATCACCTACCACCGGCAGAAGCGGTCCGTCAGCATGCTGGTCTCCCTGTTGGACGACGTCCCCGGTCTCGGGGAGACGCGGCGGAAGGCGCTGATGAAGCAGTTCGGGTCGCTCAAGCGGCTGCGCGCGGCCTCGGTCGACGAGCTGGTGGCCGTGCCCGGCATCGGCCGGCGGACGGCGGAGGCGGTGCTGGCGGCCGTCGCCGAGCCCGCGGCCGACGCCGCCGAGCCGGCCGCCGAGGACGCCGACGACGCCCTCGCCGGGGACACCGTCGTCGAGGGCACCACGGCGCCTGCCGGGCCGGCCGAGCGGGGCACCCCGCGCGCCGACGCCGGGGAGACCGCCGAGGTCGGCCGGGTCGCCTCGTGAGCGGCCCCACCGGGTCGGGCGCGGGCACCGCGGCCGGCGGTCCCGTCGCGTCCCCGGGCGACGGCGTCGCCGGGCCCCAGTCGGGCGTGCCCGCCGGGCTGGACCCCGCGAGCACCGAGACCCCGCCGGTCGAGGTCGTCGTGGTCACCGGGCTGTCCGGCGCGGGCAAGAACAGCGCCGGGCGGGTGCTGGAGGACCTCGGCTGGTACGTCGTCGACAACCTGCCGCCGGCGCTGCTGCTGCCGATGGTCGAGCTCGGCGCGCGCGGCGACGTCCGCCGGTTCGCCGCCGTCGTCGACGTCCGCAGCCGGGCCTTCTCCAGCGACCTGCAGGAGGCGATCCGGGTGCTGCGCGGCGCCGGCCACCACCCGCGCGTCGTCTACGTGCACGCCCGCGACGAGGTGCTGGTGCGCCGCTACGAGTCCAACCGGCGCGAGCACCCGCTGCAGGGCAGCGGCCGGCTGATCGACGGGATCACCGCCGAGCGGGAGCTGCTCACCGGCATCGCCGGCGAGGCCGACCTGTGGGTGGACACCAGCGACCTCAACGTGCACCAGCTGCGCGCGACGCTGGAGAACGCCTTCGCCCGCGAGGGCCGCACCCCGCCGCTGACGGCGACCGTGCTCAGCTTCGGCTTCAAGTACGGCCTGCCCCTGGACGCCGACCTCGTCGTCGACGCCCGGTTCCTGCCCAACCCGCACTGGCTGCCCGAGCTGCGGCCGCACACTGGGCAGGACCCCGACGTCCGCGACTACGTCCTCGGCCAGGAGGACGCCGGCCCGTTCCTCGACCGCTACACCGACGTGCTGCGCCTGCTGGTGCCCGGCTACCGGCGCGAGGGCAAGCGCTACCTGACGCTCGCGGTGGGCTGCACCGGCGGCAAGCACCGCAGCGTCGCCATCGCCGAGGAGTTCGCCCGGCGGCTGCGCGCCGAGGGCATCGACGCGGTCGCGCGCCACCGCGACCTGGGGCGGGAGTAGTGGGCGGGCCCCGGGTGGTCGCCTTCGGCGGCGGCCACGGCCTGGCCGCGGCGCTGGCGGCCTGGCGCCGGCTCACGACCGAGCTGACCGCCGTCGTCACCGTCGCCGACGACGGCGGCTCGTCCGGGCGGATCCGCCGCGAGATGCCGGTGCTGCCGCCCGGTGACCTGCGGATGGCGCTGGCCGCCCTGGCGGGGGAGGACCCCGCCCGTCAGGAGATGGCCCGGTTGCTGCAGCACCGGCTCGGGGGGACCGGCGTGCTCGCCGGGCACCCGGTGGGCAACCTGCTGCTCACCGGACTGGTGGAGCTGCACGGCGGCGACACCGTCCGCGCCCTGGACGCGGTCGCCGCGATGGTCGGCGCGTGCGGGCGGGTGCTGCCGATGGCCGACGTCCCGCTCGACCTGGTCGCCCGCGTGGAGACCGCCGACCCCGACGACCCGGCGCGCACCCGCACCATCCGCGGGCAGGCGGCCATCGCCTCCACCCCCGGCCGGGTGCGCGAGATCCTCGTCGCACCGCCCGACCCGCCCGTGCACCCCGACGTGCTGGCCGCCATCGCCGCCGCCGACGTGGTGTCGCTGGGCCCCGGGTCCTGGTACACCTCGGTGCTGCCGCACCTCCTGGTGCCCAGGCTGCGCCGGGCGCTCGCCGAGACGCCGGCCCGGGTCGTGGTGGTGCTCAACCTGGAACCGCAGCCCGGGGAGACCGACGGCTTCTCGCCGGAGGAGCACCTGCGGGTGCTGCAGGCCCACCTGGACGGTGTGGCGCTGCACACGGTGATCGCCGACGCTGAATCGGTGGTTGACCGCTGTGGTCTGCTGTCTGCAGTGCGTGAGTGCGGCGCCGAGCTCGTGCTGGCTCCGGTCGCCGAGCTCGACGGCCAGCCGCGCCACGACCCCGCGCGGCTGGCAGCCGCGCTGGCACCGGTGGCCGGGCCGCGGGAACGGGGAGGGGTCCGCAGCGGGACCGAGGTGCCCGGACGGTACGAGGGGGAGAGGTGACGCCGGACATGGCGCCGCAGAGCAGGGGGTGGTCGTCGTGGCGATGACCGCCATGGTCAAGGACGAGCTGTCCCGGGTGGAGTGCACGCGCACCTCCGAGCGCAAGGCCGAGGTGACGGCGCTGCTGCGCTTCTCCGGGGGCCTGCACATCGTGGGCGGCCGCGTGGTGATCGAGGCCGAGCTGGACACCGGCTCGGTCGCCCGCCGGCTGCGGCGCGACATCAGCGAGGTCTACGGCTACACCAGCGGGGTGAGCGTGCTGGCCGGCGGCAACATCCGCCGCGGCGTGCGCTACCTCGTGCGGATCGCCAAGCACGGCGAGGGCCTGGCCCGGCAGACCGGGCTGGTCGACCAGCGCGGCCGCCCGGTGCGCGGCCTGCCGCCGTCGGTGGTCTCGGGCAGCATCAACGACGCCGAGGCCGCCTGGCGGGGCGCCTTCCTCGCGCACGGCTCGCTCACCGAGCCCGGCCGCTCGTCCTCCCTGGAGGTCACCTGCCCGGGTCCGGAGGCGGCGATGGCCCTCGTGGGCGCCGCCCGCCGGCTCGGGATCGCCGCCAAGGCCCGCGAGGTGCGCGGCGCCGACCGGGTCGTCGTCCGCGACGGCGACGCGATCAGCGCGCTGCTCACCCGCATGGGCGCCCACGACGCCGTCCTGGCCTGGGAGGAGCGGCGGATGCGCCGCGAGGTCCGGGCCACGGCCAACCGGCTGGCCAACTTCGACGACGCCAACCTGCGCCGCTCGGCCCGTGCCGCGGTCGCGGCCAGCGCCCGGGTGGAGCGGGCCCTGGAGATCCTCGCCGGGGACGCGCCGGAGCACCTGCTGGTCGCCGGGCGGCTGCGCCTCGAGCACGGCCAGGCCTCGCTGGAGGAGCTCGGCCAGCGCGCCGACCCGCCGATGACCAAGGACGCCGTCGCCGGCCGGATACGGCGTCTCCTGGCGATGGCCGACAAGCGGGCCAAGGACCTCGGCATCCCCGACACCGAGTCGGTCGTCACCGACGACATGCTCGCCCAGTAGCCGGCGGGCCCCGGCCGGACCGGCCGGGGCTCGACCGGACGACGCCGCGCGCGGCCGATAGGGTCGTCGCCGATCGCGGCCGCGCGCCCGCGCGGTCGACCGGAGGCGACAACCGAGCACAGGAGGTCACTGTGACCGTACGGGTGGGCATCAACGGCTTCGGCCGGATCGGGCGCAACTTCTGGCGGGCGGCCGCGGCCAGCGGCAAGGACCTCGAGATCGTGGCGGTCAACGACCTGACCAGCCCCGAGGTCCTGGCGCACCTGCTCAAGTACGACAGCGTGCTGGGCGTGCTGTCCGAGGACGTCGCCGCCGACGGCGACAGCATCAAGATCGGCGGCGCCACGGTGAAGGTGCTCTCCGAGCGCGACCCGGCCGACCTGCCGTGGGGCGACCTGGGCGTCGACGTCGTCGTCGAGTCCACCGGGTTCTTCACCAAGGCGGAGGCCGCTCGCCAGCACGTCGACAAGGGTGGCGCCAAGAAGGTCATCATCTCGGCGCCGGCCACCGGCGACGACCTGACCATCGTCATGGGCGTCAACCACGAGAAGTACGACGGCTCGCAGACGATCATCAGCAACGCGTCCTGCACCACGAACTGCCTGGCGCCGCTGGCCAAGGTGCTGCACGACGTCTTCGGCATCGAGCGCGGCCTGATGACGACGATCCACGCCTACACCGCCGACCAGAACCTGCAGGACGGCCCGCACAAGGACCTCCGGCGCGCCCGCGCCGCCGCGCTCAACATGGTCCCGACCTCCACCGGCGCGGCCAAGGCCATCGGCCTGGTGCTGCCGGAGCTGCAGGGCAAGCTCGACGGCTACGCCGTCCGCGTCCCCGTGCCCACCGGCTCGGCCACCGACCTCACCGTCCAGGTCTCCCGCGAGGCCTCGGCCGACGAGATCGACGCCGCCTACCGGGAGGCCGCGGCCGGCCCGCTGGCCGGCTACCTGAAGTACACCGACGCGCCGATCGTCTCCTCCGACATCGTCACCGACCCGGCGTCGTGCATCTACGACTCCAAGCTGACCAAGGTCTTCGGCCCGATGGTCAAGGTGCTCGGCTGGTACGACAACGAGTGGGGCTACTCCAACCGGCTGGTCGACTCCGTCGAGCTCGTCGGCCGCTCGCTGTAACCCGATGCGCTCCCTCGACGACCTGCTCGCCGAGGGGGTGTCGGGCCGGCGCGTGCTGGTGCGCACCGACCTGAACGTCCCCCTCGACAAGCAGACCCGCGCCATCACCGACGACGGCCGCATCCGGGCCAGCCTCCCGACGCTGCAGGCGCTGCGCGACGCCGGTGCCCGCGTCGTCGTGGCCGCGCACCTGGGCCGGCCCAAGGGCGCGCCGGACCCGCAGTACTCGCTGGCCCCGGTGGCCGAGCGGCTCGGTGAGCTGCTCGGCACCGGGGTGCCGCTGGCCGCCGACGTCGCCGGCGACGACGCCCGCACGAGGGCCGAGGCCCTCGGGGACGGCGACCTGCTGCTGCTGGAGAACGTGCGCTTCGAGGCCGCCGAGACCAGCAAGGACGACGCCGAGCGGGGCGGGCTGGCCGACCGGCTGGCCGCGCTGGCCGACGTCTACGTCGACGACGCCTTCGGCGCGGTGCACCGCAAGCACGCGTCGGTCTACGACGTCGCCCGGCGGCTGCCGCACGTGGCGGGGCGGCTGGTGGCCGCCGAGCTCGACGTGCTGACCCGGCTGACCACCGACCCCGAGCGGCCCTACGTGGTGGTGCTCGGCGGTTCCAAGGTCAGCGACAAGCTCGCCGTCATCGAGGCGCTGCTGCCCAAGGTCGACCGGCTGCTGGTCGGCGGCGGCATGTGCTTCACCTTCCTCGCCGCCCGGGGTCTCGGCGTCGGGCGGTCGCTGCTCGAGGCCGACCAGGTGGACACCTGCCGCCGGCTGCTCGCCGAGGCCGGCGAGCGGATCGTGCTGCCGCTCGACGTCGTCGTCGCGCCGGAGTTCAGCGCTGACGTCGACACCGGCGTCGTCCCGGTGGAGGAGATCCCCGACGACCGGATGGGCCTCGACGTCGGCCCGCGCACCGTCGAGGCGTTCGGCCGCGAGCTGGCCGGTGCCCGCACGGTGTTCTGGAACGGCCCGATGGGCGTCTTCGAGCTCGCGCCGTTCCAGGCCGGCACCCGGGGCGTGGCCCGGGCCGTGGCCGCCGTCGACGGGCTGTCGGTCGTCGGCGGCGGCGACTCCGCGGCCGCCGTCCGGGTGCTCGGCCTGGACGAGGCGGCCTACGGGCACATCAGCACCGGCGGCGGCGCGTCGCTGGAGTACCTCGAGGGCCGGGAGCTCCCGGGCCTCGCGGTGCTCGCCGACTGAGGAGGCGCAGATGGCACGCAGGAAGCCGCCGGTCCGGCGCGAGGGCCGGCGCCCGCTCATCGCGGGCAACTGGAAGATGCACCTGACGCACCTGGAGGCCATCGGCCTGGTGCAGAAGCTGGTCTTCAGCCTCACGGAGCCCGAGCTGGAGGCCGCCGAGGTCGTCGTCCTCCCGCCGTTCACCGCGCTGCGCAGCGTGCAGACCCTGGTGACCGGCGACGACCTCGACGTCGGCTACGGCGCGCAGGACGTCTCCGCGGAGGACTCCGGCGCCTACACCGGTGAGGTCAGCGGGGGCATGCTCGCCGCCCTGGCCTGCCGCTACGTCGTCGTCGGGCACTCCGAGCGGCGCGCGCTGCACGCCGAGGACGACGCGGTGGTGGCCGCCAAGGTGCGCAGCAGCCTGCGGCACGGCCTCGTGCCGATCCTCTGCGTGGGGGAGGGGCTCGACGTCCGCCGTGCCGGCGAGCACGTCGCGCACTGCACCGCCCAGCTCGACGCCGCGCTCGAGGGCCTGTCGGCCGAGCAGCTCACCGGCCCGGGAGAGGGCACCGGCATCGTCATCGCCTACGAGCCGGTCTGGGCCATCGGCACCGGCGAGGTCGCCACCCCCGACGACGCTCAGGAGGTGTGCGGTGCCCTCCGGTCACGGCTCGCCGAGCGTTTCGGCACCGAGACGGCAGGGATCGTCCGTATCCTCTACGGCGGGTCGGTGAAGGCCGCGAACACGGCCGGGATCCTGGCCGGGCCGGACGTCGACGGCGCACTGGTCGGTGGCGCGAGCCTGGACGCCGACGAGTTCGCGCAGATCTGTCGGATCGCCGCCGAGGGCAGCTAGCAGCCCCGGCGGCCCAGTGGGGGCGGGTGGGTGGACAGCACGCAGCAGGGACCCACCCGCTCCCGGTCCGGACGCCGGCTGCCCGCGTGGCTGCGCGGTGCCCCCGGCCGGGTGCTCGGGCTGGCGGTCGTCGTCGTCCTCGTGGTCGTCCTGGCGGTGAGCTGCGGCGGCGGGCGGGAGTCGGCCACCGCGGTGCCCGTGCTCGGGGACGGGCCCGACGCCGGCGTCGAGGGCGTGCGCGCGGCCTCGGAGCGGACCGGCGGGACGCTGCGCGTGGTCACCGGCGACGTCGACAGCCTCGACCCGCAGGTGTCCTACCAGCCCGGCGTGTGGAACCTCATGCGGCTCTACACCCGCACGCTGGTCACCTACTCCTCCGAGCCCGGCCGCACCGCCGAGCTGGTCCCCGACCTCGCCACGGACACCGGCACCACCCAGGACGGCGGGCTGACCTGGACGTTCACCCTCCGCGAGGGGGCCCGCTTCGAGAACGGCCGGGCGATCACCTCCCGCGACGTCAAGTACGGCATCGAGCGCTCCTTCGCCTCCGACGTCGTCGTCGGCGGCCCCACCTACGCGGTGGGCCTGCTCGACGACCGGGCGAACCCCTACCCCGGGCCCTACCAGGACGAGGATCCCGCCCGGCTCGGGCTCGCCTCGGTCCAGACGCCCGACGACCTCACCATCGTGTTCCGGCTGCGCTACGCCGAGCCGGACTTCCCGCACGTGCTGGCGCTGCCCGCGAGCAGCCCGGTGCCGGCGGAGAACGACACCGGCGCCGGCTACGGCGCGGACCCGGTCTCCTCGGGGCCCTACGCGGTCACCACCGTCGACCCCGAGACCGGCATCGTGCTCGACCGCAACCCGCAGTGGGACCGCGCCAGCGACGGGCTGCGCACCGCGCTGCCCGACCGGGTCGTCGTCCGCACCGGGCTGTCCCAGCTCGAGCGCGACCAGATGCTGCTCGCGGGGTCGGCCGACGTCGACGTCTCCGGCGCCGGCGTGCACCCGGCCACCAGCTCCCGGTTGGCCGAGGGCGGGGGAGAGGTGCCGCTGGCCGACCGGGTCGACGACGTGACCAGCGGCGCGGTGCGGATGCTGGCGCTGCCCACCGACGTGGCGCCGATGGACGACCCCGGCTGCCGGGCCGCGGTGGCCGCCGCGGTCGACCGCGGCGCCGTCCAGGAGGCGGTCGGCGGCGCGGACAACGCCGTCCGCACCTCCCAGCTGTGGCCGCGGGCGATCGCCGGCGGTCCCGAGGACCCCGATCCCGGTCCCGACCCCGGTGCCGCGCGCGCCGCGCTCGCCGCCTGCGGGCGGCCCGACGGTTTCAGCACGGTGCTCGCCGTCCCCGACGCGCAGGCCAGCATCGACGTCGCCGAGGAGATCGCCGACCAGCTCGGTGCCGTCGGGATCGAGGTGGACGTCCGCCCGCTGCCGGCGGCCAGCTTCTACGCGACCGACGTCGGCTCGCCGGACAACGTCGCGCGCAACGGCTTCGGGGTCGTGCTGGTCACCTGGCGGGCCGGCCTCCCCACGCCGGGCTCGTTCCTGGTGCCGCTGGCCGACGGCCGCTCCGTGACCGACCCGGGCAACACCAACTACGCCCGGCTCACCGACCCGGCGCTGTCCGGCCTGGTCGACACCGCCCGCGCCGCCCCGGACGCCGGCGCCGCCGTGTCGGGCTGGCGCGAGCTCGCCACCGCCGCCCGCGCCACCGACGCCTACGTGCCGCTGGTGGAGGCCCGGGTGCAGCTCCTGGCCGGCCAGCGGCTGCACAACGGCGTGGTCATGCAGCCCTACGCCGGCTACGACCTGGCCACCGCCGGCGTGCGCTGAGCGGGGCGCTCGCGGGCACCCGTTACCCTGGGGTCGTGTTCGAGATCGGCCTCAACGTGGTGCTGGTGCTGACCAGCGTGCTGCTCGTGGTGCTCATCCTGCTGCACCGCGGCAAGGGCGGGGGCCTGTCCTCGATGTTCGGCGGCGCGGTGTCCTCGCAGCTGTCCGGGTCCTCCGTGGTGGAGAAGAACCTCAACCGGCTCACCGTGCTCACCGGCCTGGTCTGGAGCGTGTGCATCGTGACGCTGGGCATCCTCCTCAAGGTCTGAACGGCCCCTCCCCAGGTCTGAACTGGGAGAAAAGCCGCGAGATCGTGACCAGGAGTGAACGCCGCAGGCCATAGACTGCCCGGGCGGTGCGACTGCGCCGTGGCACGGACGGCACGTCGGTTCTGAGGGGACGCTCGTGGCTGGTGGCAACGCGATCCGGGGGACCCGGGTCGGTGCGGGTCCGATGGGTGAGGCCGAGCGCGGTGAGGCAGCGCCACGCAACCGGATGTCCTACTGGTGCAGCCAGGGGCACGAGACGCAGGTGGCCTTCGCCACCGACGCCGAGGTGCCCGAGACGTGGGACTGCCCCCGGTGCGGACTGCCCGCCGGTCAGGACCAGCAGGCGCCTCCGCCGGCGCCGCGCACCGAGCCGTACAAGACGCACCTGGCCTACGTGCGGGAGCGGCGCAGCGACGCCGACGGGGACGCGCTCCTCGAGGAGGCCCTCGCCAAGCTCCGGGCCCGCCGCGGCGCCTGAGCCGCCCCGCGCGACGATCAGGTGACCTGATCCCAGCGCGTCCCACCCGACCTCCCACGGTCAGGTAGGACGCTCGACGATCAGGTCACCTGATCCCGGCCCGCCCGCCGGCTACTCCCGGGCGCCGGGCAGCCGGCCGGCCGCCGCCGCGTCGAGCAGCCAGCGGGTGGCCCGGCGGCCGCGGGCCCCGGCGGCGGGCAGGTCGAGGGGGTCCGCGCCGCCGAGCGCGGTCGCCACCGCTTCCGCCTTGCCCTCGCCGGAGACCAGCAGCCACACCTCCTCGGCGCTCGTGATCGCGGCGAAGCCGAGGCTCACCCGCGTCGGCGGGGGCTTCGGGCAGTCGCGGACGGCGACCACCGGGCGTTCGTCGGAGGCCGCCGGCGAGCGCGGGAAGATCGACGCCACGTGGCCCTCGGGGCCCATCCCCAGCAGCAGCACGTCGAACCGGGGGAGCGGACCGTCCTGCGCGGCGGCCGCGAGCTGCCCCGCGTACCACTCCGCGGCCTCCTCGGGGGTGCCGAGACCGGCGTCGGAGGCGGGCATCGCGTGCACCCGCTCCGCGGGCACCCCCACCCGGTCGAGCAGCGCCTCACGGGCGCCCTTCTCGTTGCGGTCGTCGTCGCCGGCGGGGACGAAGCGCTCGTCGCCCCACCAGACGTCGACCGCCGTCCAGTCCACGTCCTGGCCGGGGGCCGGCTCCTCGGCCAGCCCGGCCACGTGCCGCAGCACCGCGGTGCCCACGCCGCCGCCGGTGAGCACGACCGACGCCGTCCCGTGCACCGCCTGGGCGGCGGTCAGCCGGGCGACCAGCGCGGCCGCGGCCGCCCGCGCCAGCTGCTCGGCGTCGGGCTCCACCACGACGTCGGGCACCGGGCCGTCGGTGCGCTCGGCCAGCCGCGCGGCGATCCGCTCGCCGGGGGACAGCGTCACCGGACCGCCTCGGGCGCCGTCGGGTCGGGGGTGTCGTGCTCACCGTGCTCGGCCACCTCGTCGGCGCCCTCGGAGTCCAGCGGCACGGTGGGCGCCTCGCCGTGCGGGCTGCCCTCCGCGACGTCGTCCTCCGAGGCCGGGGAGGCGCCGTGCCCGTCCTGCTCCGCGGGGTCGACCCAGACGTGCGCGCGCACCGCGGCCCGCCCGGCCAGGCCGGTGACCCCGGTGGTGACCTCGAGCGCCTCGGCGTAGGGCTCGTCGGGGTCCAGCCGCCGCAGCTCCTCGCCGAGCAGGTCGCCCAGCGACCGGTCGGGCAGCGCCATCGTCGCGTCGGGCCGGTAGGGCTGGCTGATCACCGCGCCGCCGCGGCGGTCGGCGTGCACCCGCACCTCCTCGTCCTGGTCGAGCTGCAGGACGACGGAGTCGACGCCGGTGTCCCCGGCGTGGCGGGTGGCCTGCACGACGTCGATGTCCGCACCGGAGCGCGAGGACAGCCAGCCGGCCAGCAGCCGGGCGGTGGCCGCGCCGGGCTGCCCCTCGACCCGGCCGCCGAGCACCCGGACGGCGTCGCTGCGGCGGCCGGCCACCGAGTCGACCGCGGAGGTGAGCGTCGCCCGCCAGGCGGTGGTGCGGGTCCAGGCGAGGTCGGTGTCACCGGGGGCGTAGTCCTGCGCGCGGGTGCGCAGCGCGGCGAGCTGGTCGGGCGCCGAGGTGCTGTCGGTGATCCGCCGGTCGGCGATCACGGCGAGCGCGTCGGTGGTCAGCCGCGACGGCGGCTGGGTGTGCCACCAGGTGACGACGGGCGCGTCGGCGGCCAGCAGCGGCAGCACGACCGACTCGGCGTGCAGCGCCAGCCGGCCGTACATCCGCATGACCACGGCCTCGCCGGGGCCGAGTCGCCCGCCGATGGACACCTCGGCGTCCAGCCGCGGGACCGGCGCCTCGATCTGCCGGCGCACCACCACCAGGATCCGGCAGGGGTGCTGCTCGGCGGCGACGGTGGCCGCGTCCTCGGCCTCGGTCACGCGGTCCTCGTCGGCGACGACGACCAGCGTCAGCGCCACGCCGGAGAGCACCGCGCCCCCGGTCCGCCGCTGCGCGGCCAGCTCCTTGACCACCGCGGATCCGGTGGTGTCCCACAGCGTCGTCACGTCGTCTCCTCCTCGCGTGTGCCGCTCACGGACGCCGCCACCGGCGGCCCTCGGCGGCGAGCATCCGGTCGGCCGCCCGCGGGCCCCACTCACCGGCCCGGTAGGGCTCGGGCGTGCTGCCGGCCCAGAACTCCTCGAGCGGGTCGATCACCGACCACGACGCCTCGACCTCGGCGTTGCGCGGGAAGAGCGTGGCGTCGCCGAGCAGCACGTCGAGCAGCAGTCGCTCGTAGGCCTCGGGGCTGGTCTCGGTGAACTGCTCGCCGTAGAGGAAGTCCATGGACACGTCCCGGACCTCCATCACGCTGCCGGGCACCTTCGAGCCGAACTTGAGCGTCACGCCCTCGTCGGGCTGGACGCGGACGACGAGCTGGTTGTTGCCCAGCTCCTCGGTGTCGGTGTCGGCGAAGGGCAGGTGCGGAGCCCGCTTGAACACCAGCGCGATCTCGGTGACCCGCCGGGGCAGCCGCTTGCCGGTGCGCAGGTAGAACGGCACCCCCGCCCAGCGGCGGGTCTCCACCCCCAGCCGGACGGCGGCGAAGGTCTCGGTGGTCGACGACGGGTCGACGCCCTCCTCCTGCCGGTAGCCCTTCGCCCGCTGCCCGGCCAGCCAGCCCTGCTCGTACTGCCCGCGGACGGCGAAGGTGCGCAGGTCCTGCGGCAGCGAGACCGCGCGCAGCACCTTGAGCTTCTCGGTGCGGATCTCGTCGGCGGAGAACTCGACCGGCTCCTCCATCGCGGTGAGCGCCAGCAGCTGCAGCAGGTGGTTCTGCAGCACGTCGCGGGCGGCGCCGGTCTTCTCGTAGAAGCCGGCCCGCCCGCCGATGCCGACGTCCTCGGCCATGGTGATCTGCACCGAGTCGACGTGGTGGCCGTTCCACACCGGCTCGAACAGCTCGTTGGCGAAGCGCAGCGCCATCAGGTTCTGGACGGTCTCCTTGCCCAGGTAGTGGTCGATGCGGAAGACGTCCTGGGCGCTGAACACCGAGTCGACCAGCTCGTTGAGCTCGCGGCTGGAGGCCAGGTCGGTGCCGAAGGGCTTCTCGACGACGACGCGGCGCCACCGGTCCGGGGTGCTCTCGGCCATCCGGGTGCGCTGCATCTGCTTGAGCACCACCGGGAACATCGCCGGCGGGATGGACAGGTAGAACGCCGCGTTGCCGCCGATGCCGTGGCTGCCCTCGAGCTCGTCGAGGGTGGCGGCCAGCTCGTCGAAGGCGTTGTCGTCGTCGAAGGAGCCCTGCACGAAGCGGACGCTGTTGGCCAGCCGCTCCCACACCTCCTCGCGCCACGGGGTGCGGGCGGCGTTGCGGGCGGCGTCGCGGGCCAGCTCGGCGAAGTCCTGGTCGCCCCAGTCGCGGCGGGCGAAGCCCAGCAGCGCGAAGTTGGTGGGCAGCAGGCCGCGGTTGGCCAGGTCGTAGACGGCCGGCAGCAGCTTCTTGCGGGCGAGGTCGCCGGTGATGCCGAAGACGACGAGGGCACAGGGTTCGGGGACGCGGGGCAGCCGCCGGTCCCGCGGGTCCCGCAGCGGGTTGGGGATCATGGACCCTCCTGGAGATGGGTGCGGGACGCCCGGCCGGGACGGGTGTCCCGGCCGGGCGTGGGGGTCCCGCGGAGCGGGGTCAGCCGAGGGCTCGCGTCAGCCGGTCGATGCCGGCGGAGCGGTCGCTCAGGTGCAGGCGGCCGCTGCAGTCGGACCGCAGGGTCACGCCTTGTCCTCGAGCTCGCTCTTCACCGACGCGGTCAGCTCGTCCCAGGAGTCGACGAACTTCTGCACGCCCTCGTCCTCCAGCACGCGGAAGACGTCGTCGAGGTCCACGCCGGCGTCGGCGACGGCCTTCATCACCGAGGCAGCGTCCTCGTAGGTCTGCTGCACCGGCGTGCCGGCCACGCCGTGGTCGGCGTAGGCCTTCATCGTCTTCTCCGGCATGGTGTTGACCGTGCCCGGGGCGATGAGCTCGCTGACGTAGAGGGTGTCGGGGTAGGACGGGTCCTTGACGCCGGTCGAGGCCCACAGCGGCCGCTGCGGGCGGGCGCCCTTGGCCTCGAGCGCCTTCCAGCGGTCGGAGGAGAACACCTCCTCGTAGGCCTGGTAGGCCAGTTGCGCGTTGGCCAGCGCCGCCTTGCCCTTGAGCTGGTCGGCGCCGACCTTCTCCAGCCGCTTGTCGATCTCGGTGTCCACGCGGGACACGAAGAACGACGCCACCGAGGCGATCTGCGTCAGGTCGGCGTCGGCGTCGTCGGCCAGCCGCTGCTCCAGCCCGCTGAGGTAGGCGTCCATGACGGCGCGGTACCGCTCGAGGCTGAAGATGAGGGTGACGTTGACGCTGATGCCCCGCGCGATCGAGGTGGTGATGGCCGGCAGGCCCGCCTCGGTCGCCGGGATCTTGATGAACAGGTTGGGCCGGTCGACCAGCCACCACAGGTGCGCGGCCTCGGCCGCCGTCGCGTCGGTGTCGTGCGCCAGCCCCGGCGCCACCTCCAGCGACACCCGGCCGTCGCCGGGCTGCCGCTGGGCGACCGGCGCGAGCAGGTCGCAGGCGTCGCGGACGTCGGCGGCGGTGATCGTGCGCAGCGCCTCCTCGACGCTCACCTTGCGCACGGCGAGGGCGTGCAGCTGGTCGTCGTAGGACTCCGACCCGCTGATCGCCGCGGCGAAGATCGTCGGGTTGGTGGTGACGCCGACGACGGAGTACTCGTCGACCAGCGACTGCAGGTTCCCGCTGCGGATGCGGTCGCGGGACAGGTCGTCGAGCCACACGGCGACGCCCGCCTGTGACAACTGGGCCAGGTTCTCGTTCTGTGCCATGTCAGGTCCTTTCCGGACTCTGGGTTGTGGCCCCCTTGCAGGGGCCCGCCGCGAGCTCGCGAGCGGTGGGGGCAAGGGGGTCCTTCATCGGTCGCCGGTCGGGTGGGGGAGGCCGCCGGTCGCCGCGACCGGCCCGGCCGGGACGGCGTTCCCCGACGCCGCGGCCTCGAGGGACTCACGGGCCGCGGCGACGACGGCCTCGTCGGTGAGCCCGAACTGCTCGTAGAGCACCGAGTAGGCGGCACTGGCGCCGTAGTGGGTCAGGCCCACGATCCGGCCGGCGTCGCCGACGAACTCGCGCCAGCCCAGGGGCACGCCGGCCTCGACGCTCACCCGCGCCCGGACCGAGGGCGGGAGCACCTCGTCCTTGTAGGCCTGGTCCTGGTCGGCGAACCACTCGACGCAGGGCACCGACACCACGCGGGTGGGCACGCCGTCGGCCTCGAGCCGCTCGCGGGCGGCCACCGCGATCTGCACCTCCGAGCCGGTGCCCAGCAGGATCACCTCGGGCTGCCCGTTCGAGGCGTCGGCCAGCACGTACGCGCCCCGCGCCACGCCCTCGGCCGAGGCCATCTGCGAGCGGTCGAACACCGGCAGGTTCTGCCGCGACAGCAGCAGGCCCGCCGGGCGGTCGTTGTGCTCGAGCACCGTGCGCCAGGCGACGGAGACCTCGTTGGCGTCGGCCGGGCGGACGACGTCGAGACCGGGGATGGCGCGCAGCGCGGCGAAGTGCTCGATCGGCTGGTGGGTCGGGCCGTCCTCGCCGAGGCCGATCGAGTCGTGCGTCCACACGTAGACGACCGGCAGCTGCATGAGTGCGGCCAGCCGCACCGCGCCGCGCATGTAGTCGGAGAAGGTGAGGAAGGTGCCGCCGTAGACCCGGGTGCCGCCGTGCAGCGCGATGCCGTTCATGATCGCGCCCATGGCGTGCTCGCGGACGCCGAAGTGCAGGGTGCGCCCGTAGGGGCCGCCGCTCCACATCTTGGTCTGGCGGTTGGCCGGCAGGAACGACGGTTCGCCCTCGACGGCGGTGTTGTTGCTCTCCGCCAGGTCGGCCGACCCGCCCCACAGCTCGGGCAGCTCCGGGTAGAGCGCGGCGAGCACCTTGCCCGACGCCTTGCGGGTGGCCACGCCCTTGGGGTCGGCGTCGAAGGTGGGCAGCGCCTCGGCGAAGCCCTCGGGCAGCCGGCGCTCGCGCATCCGCTCCAGCAGGGCGGCGCGCTCGCCGTTCTCCCGTGCCCAGGCGTCGAAGCGCTGCTGCCACTCGGCGTGCGCCTCGCGGCCCCTCTCGACCACCGAGCGGGCGTGGGCGAGCACGTCGTCGTCGACCTGGAAGGTCCGCTCCGGGTCGAGGCCGAGGACCTCCTTGGTGGCGCGCACCTCGTCGTCGCCGAGGGCCGAGCCGTGCGCGGCGCCGGTGTTCTGCTTGTTCGGCGCGGGCCAGGCGATGATCGTCCGCAGCACGATGATCGACGGGCGGGACGTCTCGGCCTTCGCGGCGGCGAACGCGGCGTCGACGGCGGCCAGGTCCTCACCGTCGTCGACGTGCTGCACGTGCCAGCCGTAGGCCTCGTAGCGCTTGCCGACGTCCTCGGTGAAGGCGACGGTCGTGTCGTCCTCGATGGAGATCCGGTTGTCGTCGTAGACGAGCACCAGGTTGCCCAGCTGCTGGGTGCCGGCCAGCGAGGAGGCCTCGCCGCTGACGCCCTCCTCCAGGTCGCCGTCGGAGGCGAAGGCCCAGATCGTGTGGTCGAAGAGGCTCTCGCCCTCGGGGGCGTCAGGGTCGAGCAGGCCGCGCTCGCGGCGGGCGGCCATCGCCATGCCGACGGCGTTGCCGACCCCCTGGCCCAGCGGGCCGGTCGTCGTCTCCACGCCGGGGGTGTGGTTGACCTCCGGGTGACCGGGGGTCCTCGAGCCCCAGGTGCGCAGCGCCTGCAGGTCCTCGACCTCCAGCCCGTAGCCGGCGAGGAACAGCTGCACGTACAGCGTCAGGCTCGAGTGGCCCATCGACAGCACGAACCGGTCGCGGGCGACCCAGTTCGGGTCGGTGGGGTCGTGCCGGAGCCACTTGTGGAAGAGCAGGTAGGCCGTCGGTGCCATGCTCATCGCGGTGCCCGGGTGGCCGTTACCCACCTTCTGCACCGCGTCCATGGCCAGCACGCGGGCGGTGTCGATGGCGCGGCGGTCGAGGTCGCCGAAGCCCTCGGGCAGCGTCGGCTGCGGCTGGCGGGGGGAGCCGGTGGGGGAGTCGGTGGCGGCCTCGGCGGGGGCCTCGGACTCCGTGCTCCTCGCGTCGTTGGCCTGAGTCGTCATGTCGGGCGGTGCTCCTCGAGGTCGGCCGTCTGGGGGCCGTCCGGGGGACCGGTGTCCCGTGCTCCCGGGCGGGTGACGCGGTGCGGTGCCCGGTGGGGCGCCCGGCCTCCGGGCGTCGGTGACCCGAGACCTCCGTCGTCGTCGACGACGGCCCTACCCGCTGTCCGCGCAGCGTCAACGTGATCGAACCCTAGTCATCCCGGCCGGTCCCCGCGGTGGCCGCGGAGGCGACCTGCCGGCCGGGTGACAGGACACGGCAGCGGCCGCCGCCCCGGCGGGAGAGCCGGCCACCTGGGCGAGTGAATCCGTTCAACCCTCGGCGGCCGGTGACCGACCACCTCCCCATGATCCGGCTGTCCCGGCGTGTGTTCGCCCCCGTGTTGGTGACCCTGGCCGTCGCCTCCGCGCTCACCGTCGCCCCGCCGACGTCCCCGCGGGCAGTCGCCGAGACTCCGGCCGTGACCTCCCCGGAGCGGGTGTTGGAGACGGGGGTGGAGGTGTTCTCGTTGTGGCGGGACTGGCCGGTGAACGGGGTGGTGCTGGATCGGGTGGTGGAGTCGGGGTCGGGATGGGTGCGGGTGGGGGTGGGCTGGTGTTCGGTGGAGGAGGCCGGTCCGGGGGTGGTGTCGGAGTGGTACGTGCAGCGGTTGGACGCGACGGTGGTCGCGGCCGAGGCGCGGGGGTTGCAGGTGCTGGCGACGTTGGGGTGCACGCCGGGCTGGCTCAGTGGCAGTGGGTCGTTGACGGTGTTGCCGCCGGCGTTGCGGGTGGGGGAGGTGCAGCGGGTGGCGGCGTGGTTGGCGGGGCGGTATGCGGGGCGGATCGCGGCGTGGGAGATCTGGAACGAGCCGGATTGTTCGGCCGGGACCGGGTGTGGGGCCACGGCGCCGGAGGTGTACCTGCCGGTGTTGCGGGCGGGGTTCACCGGGGTGCGGGCCGGAGATCCGGGTGCGGTGGTGGTCTCGGGAGGGATCAGTGGGGTGAACACCGGCTGGGTCGAGGGGTTGTACGCCGCGGGGGGGCGGGGGTGGTTCGACGCGTTGGGGGTGCATCCGTATCAGGGGCCGGCGGCCGAGCCGCCGGAGGCGCCACCGGCTGATCATCCCTATCGGATCTCGAACGTGGAGCGGGTGCGGGCGGTGATGGTGGCGGCCGGGGATGCGGCGGTGCCGGTGTGGTTCACCGAGTTCGGGTGGACGACCGGCGCGGGGGAGGGGTGGTCGGCGGGGGTGGACGAGGCGACCCAGGCCGACTATCTGGGCCGGGCGATCGACATGGTGCAGCGGCAGTATCCGTACGTGACGCACGCGTTCGTGTTCACCATCCGTGATCGGGATGACTGGAACGCGTATGAGAACAACTTCGGGCTCACCCGGCTCGACGGCAGCCCGAAACCGGCGTTGGGCGCCCTGCGCAACGCCAACGACCGACTGGACGCGCTGAGGCAGCCCGACGACACCCGTGTCGTCACCCTGGACCCGGTCGCCGACGCCACGGCGTGGCAGGCGTCGGCCGGGCGGTCGGCGGGCGCCGCGACGACGCTGGAGGTCGACAGTCGGGCGGCCGGTGGCTCCTCCCGGGTCACCTCCTACCTGCGCTTCCCCCGGCCGGACCTGGCCCCGGGCGAGTCGGTCGTCTCCGCCGCGCTCACGGTGCAGGTGACCGACGGCACCGTCGACGGCCCGGTGATCTGGCCCACGACGACGGTGTGGAGCGAGTCGACGCTGTCCTGGAAACGGCAGCCGACACGTGCGGCGACCGTTCCGCTGGCGGACCTCGGCGCGATGGCGCCCGGACCGGTCACGCTGCCGCTGATGCTGGCCGGGCCGGTCGGTGAGCTGTCCCTGGAGCTGTACGCGCAGGTCGACGACGGTCTGCGCCTCGTCTCGAGGGAGGACCCGGCGCTCGACCTCCGGCCGCGGCTGACCCTCGTGGTCACCGGCTGACGATCCGGGGTGGTCCGCGGTCCCGGCCGGTCCCCGCGGTGGCCGCGGGATACAGTGGGAGCCGTTCCGTCGCCGGTCTGAAGGGACCTCCGTGCTGCCGTCCTGCCCGGTGGTGCCCTGCCGCCCGTGCGCGCGCGCCGGGGAGGCCGTCCGGTGACGGCCGTCTCCGAGCGGCCGGTCGTCTCCGCCCGCCGCCTGTCCGAGGTCGTGGGCGCCTATGTGGCGCTGACCAAGCCGAAGCTCGTCGAGCTGCTGCTGGTGACGACCCTCCCGGCGATGATGATGGCGGCCGACGGGTGGCCAACCTGGCGGCTGGTCGGCGCCACGATGGTCGGCGGGATGTTCGCCGCCGGCGCGGCCAACGTGTTCAACTGCTGGTACGACCGGGACATCGACCGGCTGATGTCGCGCACGCGCGACCGGCCGATCCCGTCCGGGGTGGTGTCCCCGCGGGCGGCCCTCGTCTTCGGGCTCGTCCTCGCCGTGGCGTCGCTGACGCTGCTGTGGGTGGCCACCACGCCGCTCGCCACGGCTCTGGCCGCGATCGCGATCCTGGCCTACTCCGTCGTGTACACGATGGTGCTCAAGCGCCGCACCCGGCACAACACGGTGTTCGGGGCCTTCCCCGGGGCGGCGCCGGTGCTCATCGGCTGGGCGGCGGTCACCGGCTCGCTGGAGTGGCCGGCGCTCGCGTTCTTCGCCGTCGTCTTCTGCTGGCAGATGCCGCACTTCTGGGCGCTGGCCAGCCGGTACCGCGAGGACTACGCCCGCGCCGGCGTGCCCATGCTGTCGGTGGTCGCGGGCCCGGCGAGCGTCGGCCGGCAGTCCGTCGCGTGGGCCTGGGCCACCCTGGGCGCCACGCTGCTGATGGGCTCGATCACGCCGGTGCTGGGCTGGGCGTTCGCCATCGGCGGGGGGCTCCTCGGCGCCTGGTACGTGGCCGAGTCCCACCAGTGGCTGGGCCGCATCCGGAGCGCCCTGCCCGACCGGCCGATGAAGCTGTTCTCGGTGTCGATCACGCACATGACGCTGCTGTCGATCGCCATCGCCATCGACGTCCTGGTCTGACCCGCCCTCCGGCGCCGCGCGCTGTCGACCTGGTGCTGCCTCGGCGGGCCTGAGGCAGCACCAGGTCGACGTGCGGCGGCCTGCCGCGGTCGGGCGGACCGCCCGACCGCGGCGCTCAGCCGGCGGCGGCCTCGCTCGGGTCGGTCACCGTGACCGGCGCCCCGCCGCGGTCCCGGGGCATGAGCAGCGCGGCGACCAGCAGCACCACGGCGAGGACCGTCGTCCCGAGGAAGACGTGCTGCACCGCGGTGGTGAGCGCGGCCGGCGTCACCCCGCCGCCGGACCCGCCGACCGTCGCGTTGACCACCGCGCCGAAGACGGCGACCCCGACCGCGCTCCCCGCCGAGCGGAAGAACATGTTGCTGCCGGTGACCACGCCGCGCTGCTGCCACCCGACCGCCGCCTGGGCGGCGATCAGCGTGGGCGCCGCCGTCAGGCCCATGCCCAGGCCGATGACGAACACCGTCGCCCCGACCTGGAGCACGCCCGAGGAGCCGTCCAGCAGGAGCAGCAGGGCCGCGCCGGCGACGACGACGGTGGCGCCCACACAGGCGGTCGCGCGCATCCCGATCCGGAGGTAGACCCGGCCGGCCTGCGACGCCGAGATCGGCCAGCCGAGGGTCAGCGCGGCCAGCGCGAACCCGGCGACCAGGGGCCCGGTGCCCAGCACGTCCTGCACGAAGGTCGGGACGTAGGAGGTCAGCCCGAGCAGCACTGCGCCGACGCAGGCGGAGACCACGTTGGTGGCCACCAGCAGCCGGCTGCGGAGCAGCCGCAGGGGGACGACGGGGTCGGCCGCCCGGCGCTCGACGAGCACGAAGACGCCGAGCAGGACGGCGCCGCCCCCGAGCACGGCGACGCCCTGCGGCGAGCTCCACGCCCACGCCTGGCCGCCCTCGAGCAGGCCGAGGACCAGCAGCGTCAGGGCCACGGTGAGCACCGCGGCGCCGGTGTGGTCGAACCGCGGCGGCCGGCGGTCGACTCGCTCGGCGAAGCGCAGGCCGATCGCCGCCGCGGCCACCAGGCACAGCGGGACGTTGACGAAGAAGATCCAGCGCCAGCTCACGTACTCGGAGAAGACCCCGCCCAGCGTCGGGCCCACCACCGAGGACACCGCCCAGACGCTGGCGATGTAGCCCTGCACCCGGGCCCGCTCCCGGAGGGAGTACAGGTCGCCGACGATCGTCATCGACATGGGCTGGACCGCGCCGGCACCCAGGCCCTGCACCGCCCGGAACGCGATGAGCGCGCCCATGCTCCAGGCGGCGCCGCAGAGGACCGAGCCGAGGAGGAACAGGCCGATGCCGACGAGCATGACCGGCTTGCGCCCGAAGGAGTCGGCCAGCTTGCCGTAGACGGGGACGGTGACCGCCTGGGCGAGCAGGTAGACGGAGAACAGCCACGGGAACTCGGCGAACCCGCCGAGCTCGGCGACCACCGACGGGACGGCGGTGGCGATGACGGTGGCGTCGATGGCCACCAGCGCCGTCGACAGCATCACGCCGACGAGGACCGGGCCGCGCTCCGAGCGCAGCCCCACGCCCGACGACGCCGCGCTCGCCCGCCCGCTCACCGCCCCGGGCCGGGGGTGCCGAGGACCACGCCGGTCAGCGGGTGGCGGCGGCGGGGACGGCGGGGCTGTCGAGCGGCCGCTCGCTGGCCGGGCCGCGCACCGACCACAGCAGGCGGGCGGTGTAGGCGGTCACCAGCACCGCGCCCAGCATGTGCAGCAGCACCAGCGCGACCGGCAGGTGCGTGAAGTACTGGACGAAGCCGACGACGCCCTGCAGCAGCTGGACGACGAGCACGTCGCGCGCGGCCCGCCTGACCCGCCCCGGGGCGTCGGTGGCGTACAGCGCCACCAGCAGCGCGACGGTCAGCCCGACGAGCAGGAACACCGCGTCGGCGTGCAGCTGGCTGACCGTCTCGGGGTCGAAGCCCATCCGCCCGCCGCTCGGCGCGCCGGACTCGTCGAGGTCGCCGCTGTGCGGGCCGCTGCCGGTGACCACGGTGCCCAGCGCGAGCACCACCGCGGTCACCGCGGCGGTGCCACCGACCAGCAGCGTGAGCGGGCGGCGCACCACCGGCCGGCCGACCCCGGGCTCGCGGGAGCGCAGCCACAGCACCGTCGTCAGCGCGACCAGCACCGACGACAGCAGGAAGTGCGCGGCCACCGTCCACGGGTTGAGGCCGGTCAGCACGGTCACCCCGCCGAGCAGGGCCTGCGCGGGGATGCCGAGGAACGCGAGGACGGCGAGGGGGCGCAGGTCGCGCCGTGCGGAGCGGAACACCACCACGAGCAGCGCGATCGCGGCGGCGGCGAGCACGAAGGTGAGCAGCCGGTTGCCGAACTCGATGACACCGTGCCCGGCCAGCTCCGGGGTGGCCACGAAGCTCGCGTCGGTGCACCGCGGCCAGGTGGGGCAGCCCAGGCCCGAGCCGGTGAGCCGGACGGCGCCGCCGGTGACGACGATCGCCCCGTTGGCGACCAGGTTGACCAGGGCGACCCGCGAGACCAGCGAGGAGGAGACCGGCACGTCCCGATGCTAGCCGCGGGAGCGGCGCCTCCCGGTTCGCTCAGGGCGGATCACACCGCGGAAGGCCGCAGGCCGGTCGCGCGCTGTACCGGACACGAGCGGCCGCCGAGCCGCTCCCGGTGTCGGGGTGCGCATCCGGGTACGGGGGTCCCAGCGGGAGCCCTCCCCGAGGGAGCGCCTCCGACCGATCCGACTCCCCTTGGACGTGAGGCATGACCAGCCCCTACTACCCGGGCCCCTACGGGAGCCCCTTCGACGACTTCTTCGCCCGCTTCCTCGGTGGCGGGGCGCCGCAGCAGCGGCAGCGCGTGGACATCACCCAGTTCCTCAGCCAGCAGGCCCGCCAGCTGGTCAACGCCGCGGCGCACCAGGCCGTGGCCACCGGCAGCGCCGACCTCGACACCGAGCACCTGCTGTGGGCGATGACCGGCGACGAGACGACCCGGCAGTTCCTCGCCCGCAGCGGCGTCGACCCCGACCAGCTGCGCTCCCAGCTCGAGCCCCAGCTGCAGCGCGGCGAGCCCCGCGACGAGCCGCCGTCGCTCACCCCGGCGGCCAAGCGGGCGCTGCTCGACGCCCACCGGGTCTCCCGCGCCCTGGGCTCGACCTACATCGGTCCCGAGCACCTGCTGTTCGCCCTCGCCGTGAACCCCGACTCCCCGGGCGGGCGGGTGCTGCGCGAGCGCGGCGTCACCCCGGAGGCGCTGCAGCAGGCCGCGACCGGCGCCCCCCAGCCCGGCGGCGGGCGCCCCGGTGCCCCCGGGCAGGGCGGGTCGAGCACCCCGACGCTGGACGAGTTCGGCCGCGACCTCACCCAGATGGCCCGCGACGGCCGGATCGACCCGGTCATCGGCCGCGAGCAGGAGATCGAGCAGACCGTCGAGGTGCTGTCCCGGCGGCGGAAGAACAACCCGGTGCTCATCGGCGAGGCCGGCGTCGGCAAGACCGCCATCGTCGAGGGCATCGCCGCGCAGATCGTCGAGGGCGACGTCCCCGAGACGCTGCGCGGACGGCGGCTGGTCGAGCTCGACCTGACCGGCCTGGTCGCCGGCACCCGCTACCGCGGCGACTTCGAGGAGCGCGTCAAGAAGATCATCGACGAGATCCGCGAGCACTCCGACGAGGTCATCGTCTTCATCGACGAGCTCCACACCGTCGTCGGCGCGGGCTCCTCCGAGGGCTCCAGCGGCGCGGGCAACATGCTCAAGCCGGCCCTGGCCCGCGGCGAGCTGCACATCATCGGCGCGACGACGCTGGACGAGTACCGCCGCAACATCGAGAAGGACGCGGCGCTGGAGCGGCGGTTCCAGCCGATCCTGGTGGCCGAGCCCGACGTCGAGGACACCGTGTCGATCCTGTGCGGCCTGCGCGACCGCTACGAGGCCCACCACGGCGTGCGGTTCACCGACGACGCCATCCGCGCCGCGGTCGAGCTCTCCGACCGCTACGTGACCGACCGGCACCTGCCCGACAAGGCCATCGACCTCATCGACCAGGCCGGCGCCCGGGTGCGGCGGCGGGTGAAGACCCCGCCGACGGACCTGCGCGGCCTCGAGCAGGAGGTCGAGCGGCTGCAGCGGGAGAAGGACCAGGCCGTCGCCGCCGAGCAGTACGAGCGGGCCTCGGAGCTGCGCGACCAGCTCGCCGAGGCGCAGGCCCGGCTGGAGCAGGCGCGCACCGGCGGCGGGCAGTCCGGCGTCCCGGAGGTCGGCGTCGAGGACATCGCCGAGGTGGTGTCGCGGCAGACCGGCATCCCGGTCGCGCAGCTGACGCAGGAGGAGGTGCAGCGGCTGCTCGACCTCGAGGGGCACCTGCACCGGCGGGTCGTCGGCCAGGACGACGCCGTGCGCGTGGTCGCCGAGGCGGTGCGCCGCTCGCGCGTCGGCCTGGGCGACCCCGACCGGCCGATCGGGTCGTTCCTCTTCCTCGGCCCCACCGGCGTCGGCAAGACCGAGCTGGCCCGGGCGCTGGCCGAGGCGCTGTTCGGCGACGAGGACCGGATGGTCCGGCTGGACATGAGCGAGTTCCAGGAGCGGCACACCGTCAGCCGCCTCGTGGGCTCCCCGCCCGGGTACGTCGGCTACGAGGACGCCGGCCAGCTCACCGAGGCCGTCCGCCGCCGGCCGTACTCGGTGGTGCTGCTCGACGAGGTCGAGAAGGCCCACCCGGACGTCTTCAACACCCTGCTGCAGGTGCTCGACGACGGCCGGCTCACCGACTCGCAGGGCCGCACCGTGGACTTCCGGAACACCGTGCTGATCATGACGAGCAACCTGGGGTCGGAGCTGATCCAGGGCCGCAACACCCCGCTCGGCTTCGGCACCGGCGACGGCGCGGCCGCCGACGCGGGCCTGCGCGACCGGCTGCTGCGCCGGCTGCGGGACTCGTTCCGGCCGGAGTTCCTCAACCGGATCGACGAGATCGTGGTGTTCCAGCAGCTGGAGAGCGAGCAGCTGCAGCAGATCACCCGGCTGCTGCTCGACGAGACCCGCCGCCGGCTCTCGGCGCAGGGCATCGAGGTCCGCTTCACCGACGAGGCGGTGGCCTGGATCGCCGAGCACGGCTTCGAGCCGCAGTTCGGCGCCCGCCCGCTGCGCCGGGCCATCCAGCGGGAGGTCGACAACCCGCTGGCCCGGCTGCTGCTCGACGGCCGCGTCGGCGCCGGCCGGACGGTGGAGGTCGGCGTCCGCGACGGCCGCCTCGACCTGTCGGTCGGGGACGCCGAGCCGGTGGCGGCGCAGGGCTGACCCGGCGTCCGTGACCTGGCTCACCCGGCCCCTGACCAGCGCGGTCAGGGGCCGGGTGGGTTAGGGCGACCTTCCTTGCGGGGTCCCCGAAATAGGACACAATCGTGTTGTGGAAACAAGCGCGGGGCAGGTGGGGACGGTGCGGGCCGACGACGTCCGCACCCGCGACCGCGTGACCGCGCTGCTCGTCGAGCACGGTCCGCAGACCGCCAGCGAGCTCGCCGCCCGGCTGGGCGTGAGCCCCGCCGCGGTGCGCCGCCACCTCGACGCGCTCGCCGCCCGCGGGCGGGTGGAGGAGCGCGCGGCGCCGGGCGCGCAGCGGGGGAGGGGCCGGCCCGCCCGGCGCTTCCACCTCACCGAGGCCGGTCGCTCCGGCTTCCCGCACGCCTACGACGACCTGGCGCTCACCGCGCTGCGGTACGTCGCCGCCTCCGGCGGGCCGGACGCCGTCCGCGCCGTCGCCGAGGCGCAGCTGGCCGGCCTCGAGCAGCGCGCCTCCGACGCCGTCGCCCGGTCGGCGGGCGCGCCCGTCGACCGCGCCCGGGCGCTGGCCGAGGCGCTCACGGCCGAGGGCTACGCTGCGTCGGCCTCGGCGATCGCCAGCGGCGGCCAGCTCTGCCAGCACCACTGCCCGGTGGCGCACGTGGCGGCCGAGTTCCCGCAGCTGTGCGAGGTCGAGACGGCGGTGATCGGCCGGCTGGTGGGTACGCACGTCCAGCGGCTGGCCACCATCGCCCACGGCGACGGCGTCTGCACCACCCACATCCCCGGGCCGCACGCCCGTGCGGGCGCCCGGGCTCACACCGACGCGGGGAACACACCGGGCCCCGCGCGCCCTGTACCAGGTGAGCGAGCGGCGCGGGTCCCGCGCCCCGCCCCGTCCACCAGCACCACCCGCAGCACCCCCACGAGCGACCGGGAGAGGACGCCCGCATGACCAGCACCCAGCAGCCGGTGACCGGCACGCCGCTGACGCAGGACGAGCAGATCGAGCAGCTCGGCCGCTACCAGTACGGCTGGGCCGACGCCGACGTCGCCGGGGCCTCCGCCCGCCGCGGCCTGGACGAGGACGTCGTCCGGGACATCTCGGCGCGCAAGAGCGAGCCCGAGTGGATGCTCGAGCGCCGCCTCAAGGCGCTCAAGCTCTTCGACCGCAAGCCCATGCCCGACTGGGGCTCGGACCTGTCCGGCATCGACTTCCAGAACATCAAGTACTTCGTGCGCTCGACCGAGGCGCAGGCCGCCTCGTGGGACGAGCTGCCCGAGGACATCAAGAACACCTACGACAAGCTGGGCATCCCCGAGGCGGAGAAGCAGCGGCTGATCGCCGGTGTCGCGGCCCAGTACGAGTCCGAGGTCGTCTACCACAAGATCCGCGAGGACCTCGAGGAGCAGGGTGTCGTCTTCCTCGACACCGACACCGCCCTCAAGGAGCACCCGGAGCTGTTCCGCGAGTACTTCGGCACGGTGATCCCCAGCGGGGACAACAAGTTCGCCGCGCTGAACACCGCGGTGTGGTCGGGCGGCTCGTTCATTTACGTGCCGAAGGGCGTGCACGTCGAGATCCCGCTGCAGGCCTACTTCCGGATCAACACCGAGAACATGGGCCAGTTCGAGCGGACGCTGATCATCGTCGACGAGGGCGCCTACGTGCACTACGTCGAGGGCTGCACCGCGCCGATCTACAAGTCGGACTCGCTGCACTCCGCGGTCGTCGAGATCATCGTCAAGAAGAACGCGCGCTGCCGGTACACGACCATCCAGAACTGGTCGAACAACGTCTACAACCTGGTCACCAAGCGGGCGATCGCCCACGAGGGCGCGACCATGGAGTGGATCGACGGCAACCTCGGCTCCAAGGTCACCATGAAGTACCCGGCGGTCTGGATGACCGGCGAGCACGCCAAGGGCGAGGTGCTCTCCATCGCCTTCGCCGGCGAGGGCCAGCACCAGGACGCCGGCGCCAAGATGGTGCACGCGGCGCCCAACACCTCCTCGACCATCGTGAGCAAGTCGGTGGCCCGCGGCGGCGGCCGCACCAGCTACCGCGGCCTCGTGCAGATCGACGAGGGCGCCTCCGGCTCGAGGTCGACGGTCAAGTGCGACGCCCTGCTGGTCGACACGATCAGCCGGTCGGACACCTACCCCTACGTCGACGTCCGCGAGGACGACGTGTCGATGGGCCACGAGGCGACCGTCTCCCGGGTCAGCGAGGACCAGCTCTTCTACCTGATGAGCCGCGGCCTGTCCGAGGACGAGGCCATGGCGATGGTGGTCCGCGGGTTCGTCGAGCCCATCGCCCGGGAGCTGCCGATGGAGTACGCCCTCGAGCTCAACCGCCTGATCGAGCTGCAGATGGAAGGTGCCGTCGGCTGATGCCGGACCAGAACGCCCCCAGCACCACCGGTCTCACCACCGAGTCGGCCACCCTCGCCGGCGAGCTGTTCGGCGAGGGCGTCGGCACCCAGGCCGGCCCGCCGGCGGTGCCCGCCACCGGGACCGGCACCGCCGGGCAGGCCGCCCCGGGCGCGCACTCGCACGGCGGGACCACCCCGACCGGCTCGCCGGCCGAGCGGTTCACCTCTGTCGACCCGGAGGCCTTCGGGACCGTCACCGGGCGCGAGGAGTCCTGGCGCTTCACCCCGATGCGCCGGGTCCGTCCGCTGCTCGACGGCGCCCCGTCGGACGCCCACCTGCAGTGGGATCCCGACCTGCCCGAGGGCGTCGAGCTGACCAGCGTCGACGCCGACGACCCGCTGCTCAAGGGCCTGCCCGAGCCGGTCGACCGGCTCGCCGCCCTCGCCCGGCAGCGCAGCGGCGGCGCGGCCGTCGTCCGCGTGCCGGCCGAGGCCCAGCTCGACCGCCCGGTCACCCTGGGCCTGTCCGGCACCGGGTCCGACGACGTCGTCTGGGGCCAGCTCGTCGTCGAGGTCGGCGCCTTCGCGACGGCGACCGTCGTCCTCGACCACAGCGGCCTGGCCCGCTACGCCGGCGGCGTCGCCGTCCTCGTGGGCGACGGCGCGCAGGTGACGCTGGTGTCGGTGCAGGAGTGGGCGCCCGGCACGGTGCACGGCGGCCAGTTCGACGCCGTCGTCGGCCGCGACGCCACCTTCACCCAGGTCGTGGTCACCCTCGGCGGCGACCTGGTCCGGCTGGTCAGCAACGTGCAGTACGCCGGCCCCGGCGGGACGGCGGAGCTGTTCGGCGTCTACTTCTCCGACGAGACCCAGCACCAGGAGCACCGGCTCTGGGTGGACCACGCGGTGCCCAACTGCACCAGCAACGTGCTCTACAAGGGCGCGCTGCAGGGCGAGGGCGCGCGCACGGTGTGGATCGGCGACGTCCGCATCCGCCCGCAGGCCACCGGCACGGACACCTACGAGCTCAACCGCAACCTGGTGCTCACCGACGGCGCCCGCGCCGACTCGGTGCCCAACCTGGAGATCGAGACCGGCGAGATCGTCGGCGCCGGCCACGCCAGCGCCACCGGCCGGTTCGACGACGAGCAGCTGTTCTACCTGTGCTCGCGCGGCATCGACGCCGAGACCGCCCGCCGCCTGGTGGTGCGCGGCTTCTTCGCCGACGTCGTCCAGCGGATCGGGCTGCCCGAGCTGCAGGACCGGCTGATGCGCTCCATCGAGGTCCGCCTCGGCGCGCTGCCCGGCCTCGACGAGCAGCCGGTCGAGGTGGCCTGAGCATGGCCTTCGAGCGCGTCTGCGGGCTCGCGGAGGTCCCGGAGAACGGGGCCCTGCGCGTGGAGCTCGCCGACCTCGACGTGGCCGTCGTCCGCTACGAGGACGACGTCTACGCGGTGCAGGACGTCTGCTCGCACGCCGAGGTCCCGCTGTCGGAGGGCGACGTCGAGGAGTTCGACGGCGCCCCGACCATCGAGTGCTGGCTGCACGGGTCGTGCTTCGACCTGCGCACCGGCGAGCCCACCAACCTGCCGGCCACCGAGCCGGTCGACGTCTACCCGGTCCGCGTGGAGGGGGGAGACGTCTACGTCGACACCGAGTCCGACGGGCGCCTCCCGCTCGCGGCCGGCAACTGAGGAGCGAGAGAAGAAGTGTCGGTTCTGGAGATCCGCGACCTGCACGTCACGGTCGGTGAGGGCGACGACGCCAAGGAGATCCTCCGCGGCGTCGACCTGACCGTCCGGTCGGGCGAGACGCACGCGATCATGGGCCCCAACGGGTCGGGCAAGTCGACCCTGGCGTACTCGATCGCCGGCCACCCCAAGTACACGATCACCGGCGGCACGGTGACCCTCGACGGCGAGGACGTCCTCGCGATGAGCGTCGACGAGCGCGCCCGCGCCGGCCTGTTCCTCGCCATGCAGTACCCGGTCGAGGTCCCCGGCGTCTCGGTGTCGAACTTCCTGCGCACCGCCGCCACCGCGGTCAAGGGCGAGGCCCCGAAGCTGCGCACCTGGGTCAAGGACGTCAAGAGCGAGATGGACCTGCTCGAGATGGACTCCGCCTTCGCCGAGCGCAACGTCAACGAGGGCTTCTCCGGCGGTGAGAAGAAGCGCCACGAGATCCTGCAGATGCGGCTGCTCAAGCCGCGCATCGCCGTCCTCGACGAGACCGACTCCGGCCTCGACGTCGACGCGCTGCGGGTCGTCTCCGAGGGCGTCAACCGCACCCGCGAGGAGGGTGACGTCGGCGTCCTGCTGATCACCCACTACACGCGGATCCTGCGCTACATCCAGCCCGACTTCGTGCACGTGTTCGTCAACGGCCGCGTCGTCGACGAGGGCGGCCGGGAGCTGGCCGACAAGCTCGAGGCCGAGGGCTACGCGGCCTACGTGAAGGACTCGAAGGAGACCGCGAAGGCATGACCCAGACCGTCTCGCGTCCCGCTGGCGGGGCGCACCGGCCGCCCCTCCCGCTGGACGTCGAGGCGATCCGGGCGGACTTCCCGATCCTGTCGCGCACCGTCCGCGACGGGAAGCGGCTGGTCTACCTCGACTCCGGCGCCACGTCGCAGAAGCCGCGCAGCGTGCTCGACGCCGAGCGCGACTTCTACGAGAACCACAACGCCGCCCCGCACCGCGGCGCCCACCAGCTCGCCGAGGAGGCCACCGGCCTCTACGAGGCGGCCCGGGCGAGGATCGCGGACTTCATCGGCGCGGCCGTCGAGGAGGTCGTGTTCACCCGCAACACGACCGACGCGGTCAACACCGTCGCCTACGCGCTGTCCAACGCCGCCACGGCCAAGGAGCCGTCCTTCCGCCGGTACGCCGTTGGGCAGGGCGACGAGATCGTGGTGACCGAGATGGAGCACCACGCCAACCTGGTGCCCTGGCAGCAGCTGTGCGAGCGCACCGGCGCCACGCTGCGCTGGCTGGGCCTCACCGACGACGGCCGGCTCGACCTCTCCGACCTGGGCACCGTGGTCAACGAGCGCACGAAGCTCGTCGCGGTCACCCAGCAGTCGAACATCCTCGGCACGATCAACCCGCTCGAGCCGATCGTGGCCCGGGCCCGCGAGGTCGGCGCCCTGGTGCTGGTCGACGGCGCGCAGTCGGTGCCGCACCAGCCGGTCGACGTCGCCGCCCTCGGCGCGGACTTCCTGGTCTTCTCCGGCCACAAGATGCTCGGGCCCACCGGTGTCGGCGTGCTGTGGGGGCGCTACGACGTCCTCGACGCGCTGCCGCCCTTCCTCACCGGCGGGTCGATGATCGAGGTCGTGCGGATGGAGGGCAGCACCTTCATGCCGCCGCCGCAGCGCTTCGAGGCCGGCGTGCCGATGACCGCGCAGGTCGTCGGGCTCGGCGCCGCCGTCGACTACCTGCAGGGCCTCGGCATGGACCGGGTGCAGGCGCACGAGGAGGCGCTGACCGCCTACGCGCTGGAGCAGCTGCAGGCGGTCCCCGGCGTCACCGTGATCGGCCCGCCCGACACCGTCGCACGCGGGGGAGCGGTGTCGTTCACCGTGGAGGGCATCCACCCGCACGACGTCGGCCAGGTCCTCGACGACCTCGGCATCGCCGTCCGGGTGGGCCACCACTGCGCGTGGCCGGTGGTCCGCCGCTACGGCGTCCCGGCCACCACCCGGGCCACGTTCTACGTGCACACCGGCTACGACGACGTCGACGCGCTGGTGGAAGGTGTGCGGTCCGCCCAGCGTTTCTTCGGAGTGACGCCGGAGGAGGCAACCGCCTGATGCAGCTGCAGTCGATGTACCAGGACATCATCCTGGACCACTACCGCAACCCGCACGGCCGCGGGCTGCGGGAGCCGTTCGAGGCCGAGGTGCACCACGTCAACCCGACGTGCGGCGACGAGGTCACGCTGCGCGTGCACCTCGACGGCGACACCATCGCCGACGTCTCCTACGAGGGCATGGGCTGCTCGATCAGCCAGGCGTCGGTCTCGGCGATGTACGACCTGGTGATCGGCCGCTCCGTGCCCGAGGCGCTGGAGACCGGCGAGCACTTCATGACGCTCATGCAGTCCAAGGGCGACCCGGCCGCGGCCGAGAAGCTCGAGGACGAGCTGGAGGACGCCGTCGCGTTCGCCGGGGTGTCGAAGTACCCGGCGCGCATCAAGTGCGCGCTGATGAGCTGGATGGCCCTCAAGGACGCATCCGCCCGCGCTCTGTCGGTCACCCACCCCACCACCCCGACCGGAGGACAGGGAGCATGAGCGAGACCACCGAGAACCAGACCCCCGCCGAGCTGCCGGCCTACAAGTCGGCGCTGCTCGAGGACGTCGAGGAGGCCATGCGCGACGTCGTCGACCCCGAGCTGGGCGTCAACGTCGTCGACCTCGGCCTGGTGTACGGCATCGACGTCGACGAGCAGAACGTCGCCGTCCTGGACATGACGCTGACCTCGGCGGCCTGCCCGCTGACCGACGTCATCGAGGACCAGGCCCGCCAGGCCCTCACCGGAGGCCCCGGCCCCGGCCTGGTCGACGACATCCGGATCAACTGGGTCTGGATGCCGCCGTGGGGCCCGGACAAGATCACCGACGACGGCCGCGAGCAGCTGCGCGCCCTCGGCTTCCGCGTCTGACGACGGACCCGGCCGCCCCCCGCGTCACGCGCCGCGGGACCCTGCAGCCGGGCCGTTCCGGCACGTCATGACCGCCCGCGTCCCTCCGGGGGCGCGGGCGGTCGGCGTCAGGACCGTCAGCGCAGCTCCGACAGCCGGGCGCCGAGCCCGGCGACCGCGCGGGACTCCCGCCGCGCGCCGAGCGCCAGCAGCGCCCCGCCGACAACCAGGACGCCGGCCACCGGGAGCGGCAGCACGGCCACGGCCAGCCCGACGGCCAGGGCGACGGCGGTGGCGGCCGCGGTGACCAGCGGGGCCCGCAGTGCCATCCGGCCGGGCAGCGCTACGACCCCCGCCGCGACCGCCAGGACCAGCACCGGCCGCAGCGCACCGGGCTGCACGACCGCCGCCACCGTCGACGGCACCGCGGCGGTGAGCAGCCCGGGGCCCCACGTCGGCCAGGACGGCTCCCGCCCGTCGAGCAACCGGGGGCCCGCGGCCAGCAGCAGCCCGGCCGCGGCGGGCAGCGTCCAGCTCTCCACCACCGCCGACCCCGCCAGCGCGGCGCACGTCCAGGCCGCCGCCACGACCTCCGCCGCGCCGATCCGCCGGCACGACCCCGCCTCTGCCGCCGCCCCTGCGTCCGCGTCCGCCTCCGCGGACCGTCCCCGGTGCAGGCCCCACGCCCAGGTGAGCGTGCCCTGCACCGCCAGGTGCGCGGCCAGCTGCCCCCAGGCGCCGTGGCCGGCCAGGACCACGAGTGCCGCGGCGGCGCTGACCGCCCCGACGGCGCCCGTGGGACCGCGGACGTCGGCGGCCGACCGGGGCCGGGTGGCCAGCGAGGCGGCGTAGAGCGCGGTGAGCGCCGCCGCGCACCCTCCCGGTGGGAGCAGGCCGGCGAGCACGGCGAGCAGCGCCGCCGCCGCCAGGCAGCCCAGCGCGGTGGGGGCCGCCGTGGGGCGCTCGTCCCGCCGGACGGCGGCCACCCAGGCCGCGGGCAGCGCGGTGAGCAGCAGCAGCACGACCAGGGACGCCCAGCGGGCGTCGGCCGCCAGCTGCACGACGGCCAGGACGACGAGCACCCCTCCGGCCGCCCCGGCGGCAGGCAGCAGCAGCCCCCGCCGCCAGCCGGTCAGCGTGGCCGCGGCGGCCGAGACGACCAGCACGCCCAGCTCCCCGGCGGCGGGCAGCGCGAGGACCCCGTCGGTGGACAGCGCGGCACCCACCGCCCCGCCGGCGACCAGGCCCGCGAGCACGGGCACCGCCCGCGGCGGGCCCAGGAGCGAGTCCACCGCCCGGACCAGCCGCACGGGCAGCAGCGCCGCCGCCACGGCCACGGTGAGCGCGGCCGATCCCCAGCGGTCGGCGCCGTCGGCCGTCGCCGCGGTGACCAGCCCGCCGGCGACCCCGGCCACCCACCAGGGGGCGGCGGTCACCAGGGCCACCCGGGCGAGTGCCGGGCGCGCGACGACGGTGAGGCCGAGACCGGTGAGGGCGGCGGCGAGCAGCAGCGCGGTGCGGGGGGTGCCCGCGGCGACCAGGTCCAGCGAGCGCAGTGCGGCCACCTGCAGCGCCACCCACGCGGCCAGCGGCCAGGTGAGCGGTTCCGGGCGCAGCAGCCGCACCGCCAGCAGGACCACCGCGAGCAGCAGCAGGGGCGCCGGTCCGGCGCCGGCCGTGCGGTCGCCGGCGGCGCCGGTCAGCGCCAGGGCTGCGGCGGCGGCCGCGCAGGCCTCCTCGGTGCTGCGCAGCCCGGCCCCGCCCGCCCAGGCGGAGGCCCCGGCGGCCGCGGCGGCGAGCAGCAGCACCCCGGTGCGGGCCGGACCCGCTCCCACCAGCGCCGGTCCGGCCAGCCCGGCGGCCACCAGGAGCACCACGCCGACGGTCAACAGCACCTGCGGTGGCCGCAGCCGCGTCGACAGCTCCGCCACCGGCTCGAGGACCACCGGCGGTGGGCCGGGGGAGTACGGGGGAGGCACGGGCCCAGACGCCATCGCCATCCCCTCCCCTCGGCCGCCGGGTTCCCACGCTAGGGGCCCGGCGGCCGTCCGGCTCAGCGCATCTGGGCCACCCAGGCGACCGCCTCCCGCGCCTGCTGCCGGCGGCGCTCGTAGGTGGCGCCGACGACGAGCAGCACCAGCCCCACGGTGGCGAGCGTGACCCAGCGCGGCACCAGCGGCGCGTAGGGCCCGAGCCGGCCGGCGACCACCAGCACCAGCGCCCCCGCGCCGACGACGAACGGCGCCTGCCGGTGGGTGAGCGTCCCGGCAACAGTGAGCGCGGCCGCGGCGACGACCACCACGGTCAGGCGGACCGCCGTCGGGTCGGCCACGACCACGACGGCCGAGGGCACCAGCGCGACGGCGAGCGCCGCACCCTCCGCGGCCCACGACGGCGCGCCCGACCGCAGTGCCGGGACGGCGAGCAGCAGCAGTCCCGCCGCCGCGGGCAGCGTGTAGACCTCCGGCGTCCGGATCTCCGCCCCGGCGGCCGCGATCCAGCTCGCGACGACCAGCTCGGCCACGGCCGCCGCGGCCACGAGCCGCTGCCGCGTCACCAGCGCGTAGACGCCGGCGGCCGCACCGGCGACGGCCAGGTCCACCGCCACGAGCCCGGAGGCCCCCGTGGGCCAGGTCAGCAGGCCGGCGAGGAGGCCGGTGGCCCCGCCGACGGTGGCCGCGGTGGCCTCCTCCGGTGAGGGCGCCCGCAGCGCGGCCACGCCGAAGGCGACCGCGGCGACCGCGGCGAGCAGCAGCCCGGCCGCTTCCGGCCGGACCAGCGTGTCGGAGGCGAGCACGGCGGCCGACCCGGGCGCGACCAGGGCCGCGCCGGTCGCCGCGGCCCGCAGCTCCGGGCGCAGCACCGCGGCCAGCGCCGCCGGCACGGCGGCGGCCAGGGCGAGCAGCGCCAGCAGGTCGGTCCGGCCGGCCTCGGCGACCACGCCGGCACCGGTGGCGCCCAGGGCCGCCCCGGAGGCCAGCAGGCCGGCGAGGACGGCCGGGGCGGAGCGCACCGGCGCCGCGCCGGCGAGCAGCACCAGGCCGAGGCCCACGGCCACGACGGGGCCGACGACGCCGACGCCGCTCAGCGATCCGCTCAGGGCCACCGCGGGCAGGCCCGCGGCGAGAGCGGCCACCGGCCGCGGGTCGGCCGGCCGCAGCTCCCGCAGCAGGGGCACCGCGACGGCGCCGGCCACCCCGAGCAGGACCGTGGCCGTCCACGACTGCACCGGGTCGAGCGACCACGCCAGCACCAGCCCGCGCAGCGCGCCGGCCACCGCCCACAGCGCGGCCAGGCCGAGGGCGAGGCGGTGCAGCGACCGGCGCAGCACGAGCAGGGCGAGGACGTCGGCCAGCGCCGTCCCGGCGAGGACCGCGACCCCCGCGACCAGCCCGTCCTGTCCCTCGGGCAGGAGCAGCAGCGCCACCGGCTGGGCGGCCAGCAGCGCCACCGCCGGCCAGGTGACCGTGGTGCGGGTCAGCCGGCCCAGTCCCAGGGCCGCCAGGGCGACCAGCGCGCAGCTCAGCGCGGCCCACAGCCGCCCGGGGAGGGCGTCGGCACCCCACAGCCCCAGCGCGTGGGCGGCGCCGAGGTCGACGGCGAGCAGCGCCGCGCCCGCGGCGGCCAGCGCCTCCTCGGTGGCCCGCAGGCCGCGCCGGGCGGTCCACGCCGACGCGCCCGCCGCCGCCGCGGTGACCGCGGCCATGACCGCCGCCTGGAACGTCACGCCCAGGCGGGTCCAGGCCACCGCCACGAAGGCCAGCGACGCGGCCACCACGAGCAGCGCACCGAGGCCTTCGAGGACCTGCTGCGGGCTGACCCGCCGCCGCGGGACCCGGGCCGGTGCGGGCGGGGCCGGCGGCGGGGGAGCGGGCACGGCCGGCGGGAGCGGCGGGGCCCAGGCCGGCACGCCGGGCGGTGCCGGCCGGGGTGGGGCCGCGACCGGCACGGCCGCCCGGACCGGGCCACCTCCCGCCGCCGCGCGGAGGGTGGCGACCAGCGCGTCGCGCTCGCGGCTGAACTCGTCGATCGTCGCCCCCAGCCGGGCCACCACGGTGGCGGCCTGCGCGACGGCAGGCAGGCCGCACGTGCCGCAGGGCGCGGGTGCCGGCGCGGCCGGTGTACCGCAGACGGGACAGGGCGGTGCCCAGGTCGGCGTGCTCACGTCGGGGATGGTGGCGCGCGGCGGGCGCCGGCGGAACGGGGTCTCCCTCTCCCTGTGGACGCGGACGGGTGCTGTGGACGTCACCCGGCAATCCGCTCGGGTTCCGCCGTCCGAGCGCCTACCCTGGGATCAGTGATCACGACGACCGGCCTCGAGCTCCGCGCCGGCGCCCGCATCCTCCTCGGCGACGTCACCCTGCGCGTGCAACCCGGTGACCGCATCGGCCTGGTCGGGCGCAACGGCGCCGGCAAGACGACGACGCTCACCACGCTGGCCGGTGAGCGGCTGCCGCACGCCGGCAAGGTCGAGGTGACCGGCGAGCTCGGCTACCTCCCCCAGGACCCGCGCAGCGGCGACCTCGACATCACCGCCACCGACCGGGTGCTCTCCGGCCGCGGCCTCGACGTCCTCAAGTCCCAGCTCGTCAAGGCCCAGGTGGCCATGGCCGAGCCGGCCGACGATGCCGAGCGCGACCGCGCCGTCCGCCGCTACGGGCAGCTCGAGGACCAGTTCGCGGCGCTGGGCGGGTACGCCGCCGAGAGCGACGCCGCCCGCATCTGCACCGCGCTGGGCCTGCCCGACCGGGTCATGGGCCAGCCGCTGCGCACGCTGTCCGGCGGTCAGCGCCGACGTGTGGAGCTGGCCCGCATCCTGTTCTCCGACGCCGAGACGCTGCTGCTCGACGAGCCGACCAACCACCTCGACGCCGACTCGATCACCTGGCTCAAGAGCTTCCTCGCCGCGCACAAGGGCGGGCTGGTGGTCATCAGCCACGACGTCGAGCTGCTCGCCGCCGTCGTCAACAAGGTGTGGCACCTCGACGCCAACCGGGCCACCGTCGACGTCTACAACCTCGGCTGGAAGGCCTACCTCGCCCAGCGCGAGACCGACGAGCGCCGGCGCAAGCAGGAGCGGGCCAACACCGAGCGCAAGATCGACGCGCTGACCGCGCAGGCGGACAAGATGCGCGCCAAGGCCACCAAGGCCAAGGCCGCGCAGAGCATGGACAAGCGGGCGCAGCGGCTGGCCGCCGGCCTGGACGAGGTCCGCGTCGCCGACCGCGTGGCCCGGCTGCGCTTCCCGACGCCGGCGTCGTGCGGGCGGACGCCGCTGACCGCGGAGGGCCTGTCGAAGAGCTACGGCTCGCTCGAGGTGTTCACCGACGTCGACCTCGCCGTCGACCGGGGCGCGCGGGTCGTCGTCCTCGGGCTCAACGGTGCCGGGAAGACGACGTTGCTGCGGATGCTGGCCGGCACCGAGCTGCCCGACACCGGCGAGGTGCGGCCCGGGCACGGCCTGCGGATCGGCTACTACGCGCAGGAGCACGAGACCCTCGACCACGACCGGTCGCTGCTGGAGAACATGCGCGCCGCCGCGCCGCAGAGCACCGACACCGAGCTGCGGCGCATCCTCGGGGCGTTCCTGTTCTCCGGCGACGCCGCCGACCAGCGCGCCGGCACCCTCTCCGGCGGGGAGAAGACGCGGCTGGCGATGGCCACCCTCGTCGTCTCCGGGGCCAACGTGCTGCTGCTCGACGAGCCGACCAACAACCTCGACCCCGCCAGCCGCGAGCAGGTGCTCGACGCGCTGCGCACCTACGCGGGCGCGATCGTGCTGGTCACCCACGACGAGGGCGCCGTGCGCGCGCTCGACCCGGACAAGGTGATCCTGCTGCCCGACGGCACCGAGGACGCCTGGAGCGAGGACCTCGCCGACCTGGTCGAGCTGGCCTGACACCTCGTCGGCCTCCCGGCCGACACCGCCACCACGGGCCCGGGAGGGCCCGCGGTGGGACCGCCGTCCTGCGCGGGGCGGCTCGCGTCCCGTCCTCGTCGCGGACACCGGCCACCGTGGCGGTGTCCGGGGGGTGAGCGGGGATTCCGGCGTTCGCGTGGCCGTGGGGCGACCCCTGGGTGATCATCGAGGCGGGAGTTCGCTGTCACGGGGACGGCGGCACCACGCGGACGAGCACCCGACGGGCCGGGGTCGACCGGCACGGACGGCGGCGACGGAGGGGAGTCATGGCCGACTCGAGTACGGCGGACCTCGGCAAGGGCAAGCGCATCACGGGTGGCGACCGCACGTCCCTCGCCGACGAGCTGAAGAAGCGCTACGACGGCGGGGAGAGCATCCGCTCGCTGGCCACCTCGACCAACCGGTCCTACGGCTTCGTGCACCGGCTCCTGTCGGAGTCGGGTGCCACGCTGCGCAGCCGTGGCGGGGCGAACCGGAACAGCAAGAAGACCGCGTGACGGCGGCGGAGGTCGACGGCCGGGTCCGCACCACCCGGGACGGCGCCGTCCTCACCGTCACGCTCGACCGCCCCGACCAGCTCAACGCGCAGACGCCGGCCACCTGGTCGGCGCTGGCGGAGGTCGGCGCCTCCCTCGACGACGGCGTCCGCGTGGTCGTCGTGCGGGGCGCCGGCCGCTCCTTCTCCGCGGGCCTCGACCGCAGCCTGTTCAGCACCGACCCGTCGACGCCCGGCGGGCTCGGCGAGCTGGGCGCGATGCCGGCCGAGCTCACCCAGGAGCGCATCCGCTCCTACCAGGCGGGCTTCCGGTGGCTGCGGTCGCCGGGGATCGTGTCGGTCGCGGCGGTGCAGGGCCACGCGATCGGCGCCGGGGCGCAGCTCGCGCTGGCCTGCGACCTGCGGGTGCTCACCGAGGACGCCTCGCTGCGGCTGCCGGAGGCGGGCCTCGGCCTGGTGCCCGACCTGACCGGCACGAGCACGCTCACCGAGCTGGTGGGCTACTCGCGGGCGCTGGAGATCTGCCTGACCGGCCGGGCGGTGGGGGCGGCCGAGGCCCTCGCCACCGGCCTGGCCAACGCGGTGGTCCCCGCGGCCGGGCTGGACGAGGCGGTGGCCGGGCTGGTCGCCGCGATCACCGCCGCGCCGGTGGGGGCCAGCCGGGAGACCGCGGCGCTGGTGCGCTCCGCCGTCCGCAACGACCCGGAGGCCCAGGACGCGGCCGAGCGGGCCGCGCAGTCGCGGCGGCTGGCCGAGCTGGCCGGGCGCTGAGCACCACGGCGACACCGGAACACGCGGGGACCGGCGGCTGTTGTCCGAGCCGCCGGTCCCTGTCGCCGGGTGAGGAGGTCGTGCCATGAGCAGTCCCATGGGTCCGATGACCTCCATGGCGGCGATGCGCTCGTTCCGCCGCGACCCGTCGGTCACCTCCCGCGAGCTGCCCAAGGGCACGGTGCGCCGCATCCTCGGCATCGCCCGGCCCTACCGCCGCGAGCTCACCTTCTTCCTGCTGCTGGTCGTCGGGTCCTCGGTCATCGGCGTCCTGACGCCGCTGCTGGCCGGCGACATCGTCAACCGCATCGCCCGGCTCGACGGCACCGCCGGTGGCGTCGTCCGCATCGCCCTGTTCATCGCCGGCCTGGCCGTGGTCGACGCGGCCATCTCGGTGGTCACCCGCTGGTACTCCGCGCGGATCGGCGAGGGCGTCATCTACGACCTGCGCAGCCGGGTGTTCGAGCACGTGCAGCGCATGCCGGTGGCGTTCTTCACCCGCACGCAGACCGGCGCGCTGGTCAGCCGGCTGAACAACGACGTGGTCGGTGCCCAGCAGGCGTTCACCTCGACGCTGTCGGGCGTGGTCTCCAACGTCATCGGCCTGGTGCTCACCGCCGGCGTGATGTTCACGCTGTCCTGGCAGATCACCCTGCTGTCACTGGTGATGGTGCCGCTGTTCGTGCTGCCCGCCCGCCGCATCGGCAAGCGGCTGCAGGAGATCACCCGGGAGTCCTACGGCCTCAACGCGTCGATGAACGCGACGATGACCGAGCGGTTCAACGTCGCCGGCGCGCTGCTGGTCAAGCTGTTCGGCCGGCCCGACGTCGAGGCGCAGTCCTTCCGGGGGCGGGCCGCCCGGGTGCGCGACATCGGCGTCCTGTCGGCCATGTACGGCCGCACCTTCTTCACCGCGCTCACCCTGGTGGCCGCGCTCGCGACCGCGCTGGTGTACGGCCTGGGCGGGGCGCTGGCGTTCACCGGGTCGCTCTCGCCCGGCGACGTCGTGGCGCTGGCCCTGCTGCTGTCGCGGCTGTACGGGCCGCTGACCGCGCTGTCCAACGTCCGCGTCGACGTGATGAGCGCGATGGTCAGCTTCGACCGCGTCTTCGAGGTGCTCGACCTGCCGCCGATGATCGCCGAGGCGCCCGACGCGGTGCCGGTGCCCGACGGGGACCGCTCCCTCGAGTTCGACGCCGTCTCCTTCAGCTACCCGGCCGCCGCCGACGTCTCCCTGGCCTCCCTGGAGGACGTCTCGCTGCCCGAGCACGGCGGCCCGACCGCGGTGCTGCACGACGTGAGCTTCCGCGTCGAGCCGGGACAGATGGTGGCGCTGGTCGGGCACTCGGGCGCGGGCAAGTCCACGATCGTCAACCTGGTGCCGCGGCTCTACGACGTCACCGCCGGCGCGGTGCGCGTCGGCGGCGTCGACGTCCGGCAGGCCACGCTGGCCTCGCTGCGCGACGCGATCGGCGTCGTCAGCCAGGACGCGCACCTCTTCCACGACACCATCCGCGCCAACCTCCTCTACGCCCGGCCCGAGGCCACCGAGGAGCAGCTGTGGGCGGCGCTCACCGGTGCGCGGATCGCCGCGCTCATCGCCTCGCTGCCCGACGGGCTGGACACCGTGGTCGGCGACCGCGGCTACCGGCTCTCCGGCGGGGAGAAGCAGCGGCTGGCCATCGCCCGGGTGCTGCTCAAGGCACCGGGCATCGTCATCCTCGACGAGGCGACCGCGCACCTCGACAGCGAGTCGGAGGTGGCGGTGCAGCACGCGCTCGACACGGCGCTGGCCGGCCGGACGTCGCTGGTGATCGCCCACCGGCTGTCGACCATCCGCAGCGCCGACCAGATCCTCGTCATCGACGACGGTCGCATCGTGGAGTCGGGCACTCACACCGAGTTGCTGGCGCTCGGACGGCGTTACGCCGACCTCTACCGCACCCAGTTCGCCGACGGCGAGCGTCGAACGGTCGGTGCGGCGTAGCAACTAGCGTTCCTGCTGCCACAGCAGCACCAGGAGGAACTCCGTGACGTCCGCACACCCGCACGACACCTCGATCCGCGCGCTCTACGCCGCCTTCCTCGACGGCTGGAACCGGCGCAGCGGCGCGGCCGTGGCGTCCGGGTTCGCCGACGACGGGGACATGATCGGCTACGACGGCACCCACCACCACGGGCGGCTGG
Organism: Geodermatophilus tzadiensis; assembly: GCF_003002915.1. Lineage (GTDB taxonomy): Bacteria > Actinomycetota > Actinomycetes > Mycobacteriales > Geodermatophilaceae > Geodermatophilus > Geodermatophilus tzadiensis. The sequence goes on from NZ_PVTG01000005.1 coordinate 169,219, forward strand.
CCATCGCCGCCGACTTCCGGCAGATCTTCGGCGGCCACCAGACGGCCACCTACGTGGCGGTGATCCGCAGCGTGCGGCCCGTGGCGCAGGGCGTCGCCGTCCTGCTGGCGCACGCCGGGATGATCCCGCCGGGAGCGGCCGACGTGGACCCGCGCTTCCACACGGTCCACACGCTGGTCGCCGTCGAGGAGGGTGGCCGCTGGCGCATCTCGCTGCTGCAGGCCACCCCCGCGGCGTGGCACCAGCACCCCGAGGCCCGCGAGGCGCTCACCCAGGAGCTGCGCGGCTTGCTCGCCGCCGCCCCGTGAGCTGACGCCGGCAGGGCGGCGCGGGCGGCGGCCGGCTCAGCCGAGCGCGGCGTCGTAGCGGTCGAGCAGGACGGCGGCGACCCGCTCGTCGGGCAGCAGCGGGGCGGTGACGACGTCGGCCCCCGCCTCGGCGAGCTTGCCGTGGAAGTGGCCCGGCGCCAGCAGGTAGGAGGCGACGACGACCCGCTCGGCGCCGCCCCTCCGTGCCGCGGCGACGGCCTCGGCGACCGGGGGCTGGGCGGCCGACCCGTAGCCGGTGGTCACCGGGCCCGCCCAGGAGCGCTGCAGCAGGTCGGCGGTGTCCTCGACGTCGGCGACCGAGCGGGGGTCGCTGGACCCGGCCGCGGCGAGCACCACGGCGGTCAGCGGGTCGCCCGGGTCGGCGCCGGCCCCGGTGAGCCGGTCGTGCAGCACCGAGGCCAGCCGCGGGTCGGGGCCCAGCGGGCGGGCGGCGACCGCCGAGTCGTGCGCGGCCACGGCCCCCGCGATGTCGACGTGCACGTGGTAGCCACCCGAGAGCAGCAGCGGCACGACGACGGCGGGCCGGCCCTCGGCGGCCAGCCCCGCGACGACGTCGACGACCGTGGGCGGCTGGACGTCGACGAAGGCCGCCGTCGTCACCAGACCGGGACGCAGCCGGCGGGCGGCCAGCGCCAGTTCGGCGACCAGCCGCCGTCCGGTGGGGTTGCGTGTGCCGTGCGCACACGCGACGAGCACCGGTGCGCTCACGGGACCCGCAGCTTGCCGCCGTCGACGGCGACCATCGTGCCGGTGACGTAGGAGGCGGCGGGGGAGAGCAGGAAGGCCGCCACCCGGCCGAACTCCTCGGGCTGCCCGACCCGGCCCAGCGGGATGCCGGCCTCGGTGCGGGCGCGGGCGGCGGCAGGGTCGCCGGAGGCGGCCTCGATCTCGGTGACCCGGTCGGTGGCGATGGTGCCGGGCAGCAGCCCGACCACCCGGATCCCGCGCGGGCCGAGCTCGTCGGAGAGGCCCTTGGCGGTCATGGCCAGGCCCGGGCGCAGGCCGTTGCTCACCGCCAGGCCCTCCAGCGGGGAGCGCACCGAGGTGGAGAGCACGAAGGCGATCGCGGCGCCCTCGCCCAGGTGCGGCACCAGCGCCCGGACCAGCCGCAGCGGCCCGAGCAGCACGCTGTCCACGCCGGACCGCCAGGCCTCCTCCGGCGTCCCGAGCACCGTGCCCGTCGCGGGGCCGCCGACGCTGACCAGCAGGCCGTCGACCCGGCCGAGCCGCTCGAGCGCCGTCGAGACCAGGGTGTCCGCGGCGCCCGGGTCGGCGAGGTCGGCCACCGCCCCGGACGCGCCGTCGCCGAGCTCGGCGACGGCGGCGTCCACGGAGGCGGCGGACCGGGAGCTGACGAGGACGCGGGCCCCGTCGGCGACGAGGGCCCGGGCGGTCGCCAGGCCCAGCCCCCGGCTCGCGCCGGTGAGCAGGTACCCGCGACCGCCCAGGCCCAGGTCCATCGGGGGGTCAGCCCTGCCGCAGGGAGCGCAGGACGTACTGCATGATCCCGCCGTTGCGGTAGTAGTTCGCCTCGCCCGGGGTGTCGATGCGCACCCGGGCGTCGAACTCCACAGCCTGGTCGCCGCTGCCCGCCGTCACCTTCACCGTGCGCGGGGTCTCGCCGTCGTTCAGGGCGGTGATCCCGGTGATGGTGAACTCCTCGTCGCCGGTCAGGCCCAGCGACTCCCGGTTCTGCCCCTCGGGGAACTGCAGCGGCAGCACGCCCATGCCGATGAGGTTGGAGCGGTGGATCCGCTCGTAGCTCTCGGCGATGACCGCCTTGACGCCGAGCAGCGCCGTCCCCTTGGCCGCCCAGTCGCGCGACGAGCCCGAGCCGTACTCCTTGCCGGCCAGCACGACCAGGGGGATGCCCTGCTCCTGGTAGGCGACGGAGGCGTCGTAGATCGTCGTCGTCTCGCCGGTCAGGTGGTTCTTGGTGACGCCACCCTCGGTGCCCGGCACCAGCTGGTTGCGCAGCCGGATGTTGGCGAACGTGCCGCGGATCATCACCTCGTGGTTCCCGCGCCGGGACCCGTAGGAGTTGAAGTCGCGGCGCTGCACGCCGTGCTCGGACAGGTACCTCCCGGCCGGGCTGTCGGCCTTGATCGACCCGGCGGGGGAGATGTGGTCGGTGGTCACCGAGTCGCCGAGCACCGCCAGGGTGCGCGCGCCGGTGATGTCCTGCACCGGGGCCGGCTGGTCCTGCATGCCCTCGAAGTACGGGGGCTTGCGGACGTAGGTGCTCTGCGGGTCCCACTCGAACGTGTCGCCGGTGGGGGTGGGCAGGGCCTGCCACTGCTCGGTGCCGGCGAAGACGTCGGCGTAGTCGTTGCTGAACATCTCCGCCGAGACGGCCTCGTCGATGACCCGCTGCACCTCGTGCGGCGAGGGCCAGATGTCGTGCAGGAAGACGTCGTTGCCGTCGGCGTCCTGGCCCAGCGGGTCGTTGTTGAGGTCGACGTCCATCGAGCCGGCCAGCGCGTAGGCGATGACCAGCGGCGGGGACGCCAGGTAGTTCATCTTGACGTCGGGGTTGATCCGGCCCTCGAAGTTGCGGTTGCCCGAGAGCACCGAGACGACGGCGAGGTCGGCCTCGTTGACCGCCTTGCTGACCGGCTCCGGCAGCGGGCCGGAGTTGCCGATGCAGGTGGTGCAGCCGTAGCCGACCAGGTAGAAGCCGAGCTTCTCCAGGTACGGGGTGAGCTGCGCCTTCTCGTAGTAGTCGGTGACGACCTTCGAGCCCGGGGCGAGCGTCGTCTTCACCCACGGCTTGGTGGTCAGGCCCCGCTCGACGGCGTTCTTGGCCAGCAGCGCCGCGCCGATCATCACCGACGGGTTGGACGTGTTGGTGCACGAGGTGATGGCGGCGATCACGACGGAGCCGTGGTCGACGGTCGTCTCGGTGCCGTCCTCCATGACCACGCGGGTCGGCTTCGAGGGCCGCCCGGAGACCGGGTCGTCCTCGTAGTGGTGCGGCTGCCCGGCGTCGCCGTTGCCGCGCTCGCTGCCGGGGGCCGAGGTGGCCGGGTCGGAGGCCGGGAAGGACTCCGCCGAGGCCTCGTCGACGCGGGACTCGACGCCGTAGGGCTGCGTGTTCTGCGGGACGCCGGGCTTGCGGTCGTCGCCGCCGGTCTCGTCGGCGGACACGTAGTCGGCCAGCGCGGCGCGGAAGGCCTGCTTGGCGTCGGTGATGGCGACCCGGTCCTGCGGCCGCTTCGGGCCGGCGATCGAGGGCACGACCGTGGACAGGTCGAGCTCGAGGTACTCGGAGAACGCCGGCTCGCGCGACGGGTCGTGCCAGAGGCCCTGCTCCTTGGCGTAGGCCTCGACCAGCGCGACCTGCTCGGCAGAGCGGCCGGTCAGCCGCAGGTAGTCGATCGTCTCGCCGTCGATGGGGAACATCGCCGCGGTGGAGCCGAACTCCGGGCTCATGTTGCCGATCGTGGCGCGGTTGGCCAGCGGGACGGCGGAGACGCCCTCGCCGTAGAACTCGACGAACTTCCCGACCACGCCGTGCCGGCGCAGCATCTCGGTGATGGTGAGCACCAGGTCGGTGGCGGTGGAGCCGTCGGGCAGCTCGCCGGTCAGCTTGAAGCCGACCACGCGCGGGATGAGCATCGACACCGGCTGGCCCAGCATGGCCGCCTCGGCCTCGATGCCGCCGACGCCCCAGCCGAGCACGCCCAGGCCGTTGACCATCGTGGTGTGGCTGTCGGTGCCCACGCAGGTGTCGGGGTAGGCGACCACGCGGTCGCCCTCCTGCCGCGGGAAGACCACGCGCGCCAGGTGCTCGATGTTGACCTGGTGCACGATGCCGGTGCCCGGGGGGACGACCTTGAAGTCGTCGAAGGCGCCCTGACCCCAGCGGAGGAACTGGTAGCGCTCGCCGTTGCGCTCGTACTCGATCTCGACGTTGCGCTCGAAGCTCTCCGGGGTGCCGAACACGTCGGCGATCACGGAGTGGTCGATGACCAGCTCGGCGGGGGCGAGCGGGTTGATCCGGTTCGGGTCGCCGCCGAGGTCGGCCATGGCCTCGCGCATGGTGGCCAGGTCGACGATGCAGGGGACGCCGGTGAAGTCCTGCATGACGACGCGGGCCGGGGTGAACTGGATCTCCTGGTCCGGCTCGGCCGAGGGGTCCCAGTTCGCGATCGCGCGGATGTGGTCGGCGGTGATGTCCGCGCCGTCCTCGGTGCGCAGGAGGTTCTCGAGCAGGACCTTCAGGCTGAAGGGGAGCCGGTCTGCGCCCTCGACCGCGTCGAGCCGGTAGATGTCGTAGTCGGTGCCCTCGACGCTGAGCGTCGACCGGGCTCCGAAGCTGTCCTTGCTGGCTGCCACTGCGTGCGCCTCACCCTCGAGTGTCCATCGGGCTTGCTTGCCACCCGCCATCCTCCCAGGCCACGCCAGTGGGCTGCTGGGAAGGCGACCCTTCCCTTCCCCCGTGACGTCGCTCTCACCTGCGACCTACGGTGGGACGCGTGACCGGTGCCGTCCCCGACCCGCTGCCGGACTGGCTCCGCGACGCCCGGCGGGTCACCGTGCTCACCGGCGCGGGCGTCTCCACCGACAGCGGCATCCCCGACTACCGCGGTCCCCAGGGCGTGTGGACCCGCGACCCGGACGCCGAGAAGCTCGTCACGCTGTCCTACTACGTGGCCGACCCGGAGATCCGGCGCCGGGCCTGGCGGATGCGGGCCGACGTCCGCGCGCCCGACGTCGCCCCCAACGCCGGCCACCGCGCGCTGGTCGACCTCGAGCGGCAGGGCCGGCTGCGGGCGCTGCTCACCCAGAACGTCGACGGGCTGCACCAGGCGGCCGGCTCCTCCCCGGAGCACGTGCTCGAGCTGCACGGCACGGTGCACGCCGTCGAGTGCCTCTCCTGCGGCGACCGGACGTCGATGGACGACGCGCTGGCGCGGATCGACGCCGGCGACCCGGACCCGGCCTGCCTGGTGTGCGGCGGGATCCTCAAGTCCGCGACGGTCAGCTTCGGGCAGGCCCTCGACGAGCGCGTGCTCGACGCCGCCGCGCAGGCCGCCGCCGACTGCGACGTCCTGCTCGCCGTCGGCACCTCGCTGGTCGTCTACCCGGTCGCCGGGCTGGTCGAGGTGGCCGCCGCGCACGGCGCCCGGGTGGTCATCGTCAACGCCGAGCCGACGCCGTTCGACGGGCTGGCCGACCTCGTCGTCCGCGAGCCGATCTCCACGGCGCTGCCGCGGCTGGTCGGCGCCGGGTGAGCCGCGCGGAGCTCGAGGCGCGCTACCGCGAGCTGGTGCTCGGCGAGCTGCCCCGGCGGGCGCGGGCCGGGCGCTGGGTGGTGACCACCGACCACTGCTTCGGCCGGATCGTGCTCGACCACGCGGTGGGCGGCCGCTGGTACGACCACCTCGACCGGCGCCGCTCCCCGGCGTTCGCCCAGCTCTCCGACGAGCAGCTGGCCGGTGCGGTGGCGCTGGCCGAGCGGGTGCTCGCCGAGCGGGACCCGCTGCTGCGCGAGCTGGACGCCCAGAGCCTCACCTGGCGCGGGAAGCCGCCCAAGCCGGTGACGACGCAGCGGTGACGCTCGTCGTCGTCCACCTGGCGCTGACGGCGGCCTACGCCGGCTTCCAGTGGACGGTGCGCGGGCTGGTGTACCCGCAGTTCGCGATGGTCCCGCGCCCGGCGTTCGCCGCGTACGAGCGGGCGCACCAGCGGCGGGTCAGCCGGGTGGTCGGGCCGCTGTTCGCCGGCCAGGGGGTCACCACGCTGTGGCTGCTGCTGGCCCGCCCCGACGGCGCCCCGCTGCTCCCGGTGCTCGCCGGCGCGGGGTGCCTGGCCGTCGTCCTCGGGGTCACTGGGCTGCTGGCCGTGCCGCTGCACCGGCGGCTGGACGCCGGGTTCGACGACGCCGCGTTCCGCGCGCTGCTGCGGGTGGACACGGTGCGGGCGCTCGCCGCCACCGCGGGCACCCTCGCGGCCGGGTGGCTGGTCCTCGGCTGAGGGCGTCCGACCGCACCGGAGCGTGTCCGACCGCACCGCAGCGCGTCCGACCGCACCGCGGCGCGTCCGACCTGACCGCCCACCGTCGGGGAGGACGCTGCACGATCAGGTGACCTGATCCCGGCGGACACCGCTAGCGTGAGCTGGACCACGTCGAGCGGCTGACCGGGCGGGCCGGGCAGCCTGGCAACCGGGAGCCCGGCATGCGCGTCCCCCTCACCACCCGCGACTTCCTCGACCGCGCCGAGCTCGTCTACGGCGACCGCGTCGGCATCGTCGACGAACCGGACCAGCCCGCGCCGTCGCTGGGGGAGGTCTCCTACCGCGAGGTGGCCCGCCGCGGGCGTGCGCTGCAGGCCGGCCTGGACGCGCTCGGGGTGGGGGAGGGCGAGCGGATCGCGATCGTCAGCCACAACGCCGCCCGGCTGCTCGAGGTGCTGCTCGCCGTCCCGTCGTCGGGGCGGGTCGCGGTGCCGGTCAACTTCCGGCTCAACCCGGAGGAGGTGTCCTACATCGTCGGCCACTGCGGCGCCCGCGTGCTGCTGGTCGACCCGGAGCTGGAAACCTCGCTGAAGCGGGTGCAGGCCGAGCACCGGTTCGGCACCGGCGAGGAGTACGAGCAGCTGCTCGCCTTCGACACCGAGCCGCGCCCGTGGAGCGAGCCCGACGAGGACGCCACCGCCACGATCAACTACACCAGCGGGACGACGGCGCGGCCCAAGGGCGTGCAGATGACCCACCGCAACGAGTGGGTCAACGCGGTCACCTTCGCCATGCACATGCAGCTGGGCGACCGCGACGTCTACATGCACACGCTGCCGATGTTCCACTGCAACGGCTGGGGCCTGCCGTTCAGCGCGGCCGGCGTCGGGGCCCGCCAGGTCGTGATCCGCAAGATCGACGGCGCGGAGATCCTGCGGCGGGTCGAGCGGCACGGCGTGACCGTGATGGCCGGGGCGCCGGCGGTGTGGAACGCCGTCCTCGACGCCGCGGCCGACTGGGACGGCGAGGTGCCCGGGCGCGACCGGGTGCGGATCATCGTGGCCGGCGCCCCGCCGCCCTCGCGCACCATCGCCCGCGTCGAGGCCGAGCTCGGCTGGGAGTTCAACCAGATCTACGGCCTCACCGAGACCGCGCCGCTGGTCACCATCAACCGGCCGCGCGCGGAGTACGACGACCTCGACCCGGAGGAGCGCGCCCGGCGGCTGTCGCGGGCCGGCGTCCCGGCGCTGGGCACCCGGCTGCAGGTCAGCGAGTCCGGCGAGGCCCTGGTGCGCAGCAACACCGTGCTGGCCGGCTACTGGGACAACCCCGACGCCAGCGCCGAGGCGCTCGAGGGCGGCTGGTTCCACACCGGGGACGGCGGCAGCCTCGACGAGGGCGGCTACCTCACCATCTCCGACCGCAAGAAGGACGTGATCATCACCGGCGGGGAGAACGTGTCCTCCATCGAGGTCGAGGACGCCGTCTTCAGCCACCCCGCCGTCGCCGAGGTCGCCGTCATCGGCATCCCCGACGAGAAGTGGGGCGAGCTGGTCACCGCGCTGGTCGTGCTCGCCGAGGGCCAGAGCGCCACCGAGGACGAGATCATCGCCCACTGCAAGAGCCGGCTGGCCGGCTACAAGGCGCCCAAGCGGGTCGAGTTCCGCGACGCCCTGGCCCGCACCGCCACCGGCAAGATCCAGAAGTTCAAGCTGCGCGAGGCCTTCTGGCAGCCGGGGGAACGACAGGTGCACTGAGCGCTCGACCCCTCCCGACGCGCCGGGCGCTGTCCTCACCCTCCAGGGGGAGGCCCTCTCAACGGGCTCCCCGACCGGGTCGATGCCCCGTGCGGAGGCGTCCGAGGGGGCGTCCGGCGAACACGTGTGGACGGCGCCCCGGGCGTCACCGCACCGGGAGGGGTCGACACGTGGGTACGGCGACGCGCACCCGGCACCGACGAGGCCGCCGGGCCGCCCGCACGGCCGGGACGGTGCTCGCCGCCCTGGTCGTGCTCGGGCTGGCTCCCGGCGTCGCGTCGGCCGCGCCCAGTGACGACGAGATCGCCGCCGCCGAGGCCGCGCGCGACGCCGCCGCGGCGGAGGTCGGCGTGCTCAGCGCGCAGCTGGCCGAGGCCGAGGCCGCCGCGGCGACCGCGCGCCAGGACGCCCAGATCGCCCTGCAGGACTACGAGGAGACCCAGGCCGCCGCCGACGCCGCCCACGCGGCCGCCGACGCCGCCGCGGCCGCCGCGACGCAGGCCGAGGCCGATCTCGGCACCGGCCGCTCGCAGGTGGCCGCCTTCGCCCGCGACAGCTACGTGCGCGGCAGCACCGCCCCGGGCGCGGCCGCGCTGCTCAGCGCCGACGGCCCGGCGCAGCTGGTCGAGCGCGCCGCGCTGCTCGAGGCCGCCGGCACCCACCGGGTCGACGTCGTCGCCGAGCTGACCGTCCTGCGGGAGCAGGCCGCCGCCGCCCACGACGAGGCCGGCGCCGCGGCCACGCGGGCGGAGTCGCTGCAGGCCGAGGCCGCCGCCAGCCTCGCCGGCGCCCAGGCCCAGGAGGTCTCGGCACGGGAGCAGACCGCCGCGCTCGCCGAGCAGCGCGACGCCGTCGCCGCGCAGGCCGCCGCCGCCGAGCAGCAGGTCGCCGGCATGGAGCAGGAGCAGGCCGCCGCCGAGGCGGCCGCCGCGGCCGCTGCCCGGGCGAGCGCCGCCCCGCCGGCCGCCCCGTCGGCGCCGGCCCCCGCGGCCGCACCCGCGCCGGCCCCGGCGCCGTCCGGCTCGTCGTCCTCCTCGTCCCCGTCGTCCTCATCGGGCGCGGGTGGCACCCCGACGCCGGCGCCCGCGCCGGTCTCCAGCGCCCCGCCGTCCGCGCCGACCCCGCCGTCGGTCACCACGGCCGGCACGCCGACGGTCTCGGCGGTGGAGACGGCGACCGACGCGGCGCTGGCCCAGCGCGGCCTGCCCTACAGCTGGGGCGGCGGCGGCAGCAGCGGCCCGAGCTACGGCATCCCGCCGGACTCCGGCGTCTTCGGCTTCGACTGCTCGGGGCTGACCCAGTACGCCTACGCCCGGGCCGGCGTCCAGATCGGCGGCACCAGCCGCGACCAGTGGTGGCGCTTCCGCGGGTCGACCGTCGCGCGCGCCGACCTGCGCGCCGGTGACCTGGTCTTCTGGGGCTCGGGCAGCGCGTACACGTCGATCTACCACGTCGCGCTCTACCTCGGCGACGGCAGGGTGGTGCACGCCCCGCAGAGCGGCGACGTGGTGAAGGTGGCGCCGATGTGGTTCGGCAGCGACTACTTCGGGGCGGTCCGGCCGACGGCGTGAGCCCGCGGACGGGAGCGGACCGGAGGAGTGGGGCGTCGGGCAGCCACGGGGGGAGCTGCCCGACGCAGGGTCCACGCTAGCAGCCGGAGCACCCCGGACCCAGTGTCCGGGGCACGGCTCGCCGAGAGTTCGCGGATCCCCGGCGAGTGCTCCGGGACGGCCCCGGCGCGGCGTCCCGCGCCGCGGACGTCCCCCCAGGTCGTGGTGGGACACTGGCGAGGGGACGGGCAGCGAGCCCGCGCCCGGCCTCCCCGTGGACCGACGGAGGGCCACGGACCGGCACGACAGGGAGCCCCGTGACCAGCGCTGCCAGCACCCCGCTCGAGAAGACCACCGGCTCCTCCGCGGTGGGCTCCGGCGCTCCGGTGCCCCCGTCGGCGGACGCCGCCCGGCTGGAGCGGGCGCTGTTCGAGATCAAGCGGGTGATCGTCGGTCAGGACCGGCTGGTCGAGCGGATGCTGGTCGCCCTGCTGGCCCGCGGCCACGTGCTGCTCGAGGGCGTGCCCGGGGTGGCCAAGACCCTCGCGGTCGAGACGCTGGCCACCGTCGTGGGCGGCAGGTTCGCCCGGCTGCAGTTCACGCCCGACCTGGTTCCCGCCGACATCCTCGGCACCCGCATCTACAAGGCCGGCCAGGACGCCTTCGACACCGAGCTCGGCCCGGTGTTCGCCAACTTCGTGCTGACCGACGAGATCAACCGCGCCCCCGCGAAGGTGCAGTCGGCGCTGCTGGAGGTCATGGCCGAGCGGCAGGTGTCCATCGGCGGGGTCACCCACCCGCTGCCCGACCCGTTCCTGGTGCTGGCCACCCAGAACCCCATCGAGTCCGAGGGCGTCTACCCGCTCCCCGAGGCCCAGCGCGACCGCTTCCTCATGAAGGTGCTCGTCGACTACCCGAGCCCGGAGGAGGAGCGCGAGATCATCTACCGGATGGGCTCGACCCCGCCGGTGGCCGAGACCGTGCTCGGTCCCGAGGACCTGCGCCGCATGCAGCGCACCGCCTCGCAGGTGTTCGTGCACCACGCGCTGGTCGACTACGTCGTCCGGCTCGTCGTGGCCACCCGCCAGCCGCGCGAGCACGGCATGGACGACGTCGCCTCGTGGGTCTCCTACGGCGCCAGCCCGCGCGCCTCGCTCGGCCTGATCGCCGCCGGCCGTGCCTTGGCGCTGGTGCGCGGCCGCGACTACGTGCTCCCGCAGGACGTCCTCGACGTCACCGCCGACGTGCTGCGCCACCGGCTGGTGCTCTCCTACGACGCGCTGGCCGACGGCGTGCCGGCCGACCACGTGGTCAAGCGGATCCTGCAGACCGTGCCGCTGCCGCAGGTCACCCCCCGCCAGCGCGCCGGCGGGTACGGTCCCGCGGCGCCGGGCGGCCCCGCCGTCCCGCCCCCGCTCGCCCCGCAGTACGGCCCGCCGCAGGGCGCGCCCTACGGCCCCGGCTTCGCGCCCGTGCCGAACGGGCAGCCCGTGCCGCAGCAGCTGCCGCCGTCCGCGCAGAACGGCCAGGCCGGCGGCAACGGGCACGTCCCCGGCACCCCCCAGGCGTGATCCGGCGTCGCGGCCGGTCCCGCGCTGCCGCGGACCCGGCACCCCCCGCGGACGGCGGCGGGCCGGCGACGGGGACGGCGACCGCACCCACCCCGGGCTCGGGCGTCGCCCCGGGCGCCGGCGACGACGGCGCGCCGCCGCACTTCGGCGAGGGTCCCGCCGACATCCTCCTGCAGCGCCTGGAGCTGACCGTGCGGCGGCGCCTCGACGGGCTGCTGCAGGGCGACCACCTCGGCCTGGTGCCCGGCTCGGGCTCCGAGGCCGGCGACTCGCGCACCTACCACCCCGGCGACGACGTCCGGCGGATGGACTGGCCGGTCACCGCGCGCACCCAGGTGCCGCACGTCCGCGAGACCATCGCCGACCGCGAGCTGGAGACCTGGGCGGTGGTCGACCTGTCGGCCAGCCTGGACTTCGGCACCGGGCTGTGCGACAAGCGCGACCTGGCGATCGCCGGGCTGGCCGCCGTCAGCCACCTCACCGTGCGCGGCGGCAACCGGCTGGGCGCCGTCGTCACCACCGGCGAGCGGGTCGACCGCTACCCGGCGCAGGCCGGCCGGCTCGCCGCCGACCGGCTGCTGCGCGCCGTGGTGGCCACCCCGCGGGCCACCAGCGGACGGCGCGGCGACCTCGCCGCGGCGCTGGAGACGCTGCGCCGCCCGCCGCGCCGCCGCGGCCTGGTCGTGGTGGTCAGCGACTTCCTCGGGGACACCGACTGGGAGCGACCGCTGCGCGGCCTGGGTGCCCGGCACGAGCTGCTGGGCATCGAGGTCGTCGACCCGCGGGAGCTGGAGCTGCCCGACGTCGGCCTGCTCACCGTCGTCGACCCGGAGAGCGGGCAGACCCTCGAGGTGCCCACCGGCGACGCGGAGTTCCGGGCGCGGTTCGCCGCGGGGGCGGCCGAGCAGCGCCGGGCCGTCGCCGCGGGACTGCGCCGCGCGGGTGCCGGGCACCTGCAGCTGCGCACCGACCGCGACTGGCTGATGGACGTCGTGCGGTTCGTCGCCGACCGGCGGCGCGCCGGCAGCGGCGGCGCGTCCCGGTGAGCGCCCCCACCCGCGGTAGAGGAGAGGCCCGCCCGTGAGTCTGCAGTCACCGCTGTGGCTGATCGCGCTCGTCCCCGTGCTCGCGCTGGCCGCGCTGTACGTGGTCAAGCAGCTGCGGCGGAGGGTGTACGCGGCGCGCTTCTCCCAGACCGGGCTGGCGCAGAGCCTGCTGCCCAAGCGGGCCGGCTGGGTGCGGCACGTCGCGTTCGGCCTGACGCTGGCCGCGCTGTTCGGGCTGGTGCTCTCCCTCGCCCGGCCGAGCACCGAGGTGCGGGTGCCGCGGGAGACCGCCACCGTCGTCCTGGCGCTGGACGTGTCGCTGTCGATGCAGGCCGAGGACATCGACCCGAGCCGGTTCGAGGCGATGAAGGACGCTGCCACCGACTTCGTCGAGATCCTGCCGCCGCGGATCAACCTGGGGCTCGTGTCGTTCTCCGGCACCGCCTCGACGCTGGTGGCGCCGACCACCGACCGTGAGCAGGTCAGCGGCGCGATCGCCAACCTGGAGCTGTCGGAGGCCACCGCGATCGGTGAGGCGGTCTTCACCTCGCTGACCACGATCAGCACCTTCCAGTCCTCGCTCGACGTGGCGGACGAGGAGGAGCTGCCGCCGGCGCGGATCCTGCTGCTCTCCGACGGCTACAACACCGTGGGCCGGGAGAACACCCAGGCGATCGCCGCGGCGCAGGGAGCCGGGGTCGAGGTGTCCACCATCGCCTTCGGCACCGACTACGGCTCCATCGAGATCGGCGGCGAGGTGACGCCGGTGCCCATCGACCGCGAGGCGCTGCGGCAGATCGCCGAGGAGACCGGCGGGCAGTACAACGAGGCGCGCACCCGCGCCGAGCTGGAGGCCGTCTACGACGACCTGGGCAGCCAGATCGGCTACACCACCGAGCCGCAGGACGTCTCCCACTGGTTCGTGCGGGTGTCCACGCTGCTCCTCGCCTGCGGGCTGGGCCTGGCCGCCTGGCGCCTGCAGCGGCTCTTCTAGGGCACGAGAGGCAGAGCGCCCACCTGCCACACCTGGTGGTCTCGGCTCCCGTCGCCGTCCGCTGCTGAGCACCGGGGAGACGGCGGGGCCGCCGGGGGACCTCGTCGTCCCCCGGCGGCCCCGGGTCTCGGTGCGGTGCGGTCACACCGTGAAGCCGCGCTGGCGGCGGACCAGCTTCTTCACCATGAACACCGTCTGCAGGATGGTCAGCAGGTACAGCGCCGGCCAGCCGATCGACAGGATCGCCGACTGCACGCCGATGCTCTGCTGGCTCCAGGCGAAGATCAGCACCGCGAAGGTGACGACCGCGCACACGGCCGGCATGACGTAGGCCGACCCGCGGCCCCGCTCGGCCGCCGCCTGGGCCGCCCAGTTGTCCTTCTCCACCCGCGCGAAGAACTGCACCCACGCGGTGACGAAGTGGCCCATGCGGACCCACATGTAGAGCTCGGCGGGTGCGACCAGCAGCGCGTAGAAGATGTCGATCGCGCTCTTGTCGTGCATCGACAGGGCGATGCGCAGGTTGAGCAGCGTCGCGACCACCGGCGGGATCAGCCAGATCGGGTTGAACACGAACGCGTCGATCGACAGCGCCGCGGCCAGCAGCAGCAGGAAGCCCATCCGCGCGCTGATGTTGAACAGCATCGCGATGTTCTCGTACCAGCGCAGCCGCAGGTTGGGGTGCAGCGGCTGGCCCTTGGTGTCGCCGCGCTGACCCGGCCACAGCAGGTCGATGCCGCCGAAGTTCCACTTCACCTGCTGGCCGTGCAGCGCGCGCAGCGTGGTCATCGGGCCGACGAACGCCCGTGCCCGGGCGCTGATCTTGGTGTTGAAGCCGGCGTCCTTGATCTGCAGCGAGAGCTTGGAGTCCTCGACCTCCGAGTCGCGCACCCAGGGCGCGGACTGGTGGTGGCGGTACATGACGGCCTCGAGCGCACGGACGCTGAACAGGCTGCACTGCCCGCCGAGGACGGCCATGTTGCGGCCGCGGACGAGGTTGTCCATGTTGAACCCGGCGAACTGGGCGCGCTGGCCGGCCACGAGGAAGCGCGCCATCCCGCCGTGCACCCGGCCCTTGTCGAAGGTGTAGATGGCCGAGAGCCCGCCGATGCGCGGGTCGGTGACCATCTCCTTCTCCATCCACTCGACGCAGCGCCGGTCGAGGGTGGTGTCGCCGTCGACACCGAGGATGTAGTCGTAGCCGCGGCTGACGAAGTAGCCGAAGTTCAGCGCGCCGACCTTCTTGTCGGGGTTGTCGCCGATGTCGTGCACGTGGACGACGGTCGTGTAGGTCTCGCCCTTGACCACGCGGCTGTGCTCGCCGGCGTACTGCCCGGCGATCTCCGGGGTGTCGTCGTCGGTGTTGTTGATGACGACGTGGATCGCGTCCGGCGGCCGGGTCTGCGACAGCAGCGAGGTGAGGACGTCGGCGATCGTCGACTCCTCGTTGTAGGCCGGGATGATGCAGCTGATCGTGGCGTGCCGCCGCTCGTCGCGGACGGCGGGACCGCCGAACTCCTCGGGCACCAGCGAGCTGATGTCGGGGATCTCCTGGCCACCCCGGGCCAGCAGGTGCACGCGGTCGGTGGAGCGCCGCATGCCGGGGACGACGAGCTGGGTCACGAGGGGTCCTCCTGGAGGAGCGGGAGCTGGAGAGTGTCGAGCACGGTCTGGCGGAACCAGCGCTGCGAGCCGGGCTCGGTCTCGACCAGCAGGTCGAACTGGACCTCGAGGGTCAGCGCCTCGGCGGCGGAGTCGGCGCCGGGCAGGGTGAGCGCGGTCGAGTAGCTGTAGGGCGGCATGAGGGCGAACTCGCCGCGGTCCTCCGCGGCCAGTGCCCGGGTGGTGCCGTCGTCGACGGTGAGGGCGAAGCGGGTGACCAGGACCTCGGTGTCCTCGTCACCGCCCTCGACGTGCGCGGACAGCTGGACGGTCTTGTCGTCCTCGGCCGTCCAGGTGACCGCCTGCCCGGTGGTCCAGTAGTCGACGACGACGGTGCGGTCACCGGCGGGCAGGGCGTGGGTGAGCGCGCCGGTGTCGAGGTCACCGGCCGGGCGGGCCGGCGTGGGCGGTGCGACCTCGGTGCTCGGGGCGGCCGGGGCGGCCTCGGTGCGGACGGCGGCCTGGGTGCTCGCGGCCCGGGTCGGGGCGGCGGTCTCCTCCCCGGCGGTGAGGTCGGGGCTCATGCTGACGTCGGGCAGCTGGCAGCCGGTCAGCAGCGCCGCCGACAGTGCGAGTGCTGCGGCCCCGGCGGCGCGGGCGCGGAGCACGGGTGTACCTGGAGGCACGGGTTCCCCCTCGTGAGGCGATCGGGTGACCGCAGGGGACCGGCTCCGTTGCCCACGTCCAGCTGCGACGGGGGAAACGTAGATCGGACGGGTGCGTCCCCATCAGCCCCTGCAACCCGGACGGGGGAGGGGCGTGACCCACCCGGACGGGCGACCAGGCCGGAGGTGACGCTGCGCAGCTCAGGCTGCTGCGGGAGCCAGGGGTGTCGGCACGGTGATCTCGGTGCCGTCGGGTCGCCAGGTGCGCCACCGACCATCCGGTTGGCGTTCGACCCGGAACCCGTGGTGGACCTTGGTGTGGTGGCGCTCGCACAGCAGCGCGGAGTTGGTCAGGGTGGTCTCGCCGCCGTCGAGCCAGTGCACGAGGTGGTGCACCTCCGCCCACCAGGTCGGTGCTGCGCAGCCGGCGAAGACGCAGCCGCCGTCGCGCAGCTCGACCGCGCGCCGCAGGTAGCGATCGGCGACGCGTTGCTCGCGGCCGAGGTCGATCGGCGCCCCGTCGGGACCGAACACCACCCGGGAGACGGTCGCGTCGCAGGCCAGCCAGCGGGCCCGGGCGGCGGAGATGGTCGCGCCGAACCCCATCCGTCCCGCCTCCGGGCCGGTGGCGGGATCGGCGAGATCGGCGAGGTCGATGACGACGGCGACGTGGGGCTTCACCGTCCGCAGGGTGGGCAGGCCCCCGGCGGCCAGGGCGGTGTCGCACAGCTGCACCAGCGCGTCGCCGAGGCGCTGCGCGCGGCTGCGCTCGTCGCCGGCGGGCCGGTCGGCCTGCACGAAGGACTCCAGCGCCGCCTGCAGCTTCTCCCCACCCACCGCGTCGAGCTCCCCGCGCACCGACAGCGACCCGTCGGCGTGCTTCGTCAGCGTCAACCGCCGGCCCTCGGTGGGGTCGGGCTCGGGCCCGTCGGGATCGAGCTGGGCGAGGTAGTGGCGCACGACGGCGACGAAGTCGGCGTACCGCTGCTCGATCGCGGCACCGGTGAGCACCGCATCGATCTCGGCCAGGTCCACACCGTGCTCGGCGGCGGTCTGCAGGCGTTCCGGCGTCAGCGCCGTGGCCGCCACCGCGACCTGCTCGGCGCCGACGAGGCCGGCGTCGTGCGCCTCGGCCAGCGCCGGCATGTGCTCCAGCACCCGGCCGTTCCCCACGATCCGGGCGGCCGCCGCGGCCGAGAGCCGGCAGTGCCCGGGCAGCCACGAGCGCATGCTCTTCGCGCCGTCCCGCTCGGGCGCGCCGGACAGCTCCGCGGCCCGCACCCGCCGGGCCAGCAGGGCGTCGATCCGGTTGCGCTCGGCGACCAGCGCGGCGACGTCCTCCAGCGCGTCACCGGTCAACGAGGCGTCCGAACACACGTACGAAGTCTAAGCGAACGCAGCCAGTCGCGCAGCACGAATCCGCAGGTCAGACGCTTGTCCACAGATCCCCGAAGCGCCTCGACACACTCGGAGGACGGCCGGCCGCGCGCGACCGCTCGGCCGGCCGGAGTGCCTCAGCGGGTGGGGTCGAGGACGAGCTTGCCGGTGGTGCGGCGGGCGAGCAGGTCCTGGTGCGCCTCGCGGACGGCCGACAGCGGGTAGCGGCCGCCGCCGACGGGGCGCAGCGCGCCGTCGGCCACGAGCGGCAGCAGCTCGGTCATGGCGTCGTCCATCATCGACGGGCGGCTCATGCAGTGGGCCAGCCAGAAGCCGACGACCGCGCGGCTGGTGCCCATGAGCGCGGGCGCCTGCACCGGCCTCGGGGGACGGCGGCCGGCCATGCCGTAGGAGACCAGCCGGCCGAAGGGCGCCAGGGCGGAGAACGACCCGTCGAAGACGTTGCCGCCGGTCATCTCCAGGACGACGTCGACGCGGCTGCCGCCGTTGGCCTCCCGCAGCGCGTCGGCGAAGGTCTTCGGGTCGTCGTCGGCCAGCGCCGGGTCGACGGTGGCGTCGGCGCCGAGCTCCTCGGCCAGCGCCCGCTTCTCCGCGCTGGAAGCGGTCGCGATCACCCGGCCGGCACCCCAGCGCTTGGCCAGCTGGACGGCCAGCGACCCGACCCCGCCGGCGCCGGCGATGACCACCACCGACTCCCCGGCGGCCAGGTGCGCGCTGGTGCGCAGCAGGTGCCAGGCGGTGGCGCCCTGCAGCACGACGGCGAGGGCCTGCTCGTCGGTGATCGCGTCCGGTACCGGCCAGGTCAGCCGCGGGTGGGCGACGACCCGCTCGGCGTAGCCGCCGCCCTCGAGCAGCCCGACCACCCGCTCACCGCCGCCGACCGGGCGGCCGACGAACTCCGCCCCCGGGATCAGCGGCAGCTGCTGCGGGGCGAGGTAGCTGTCCTCCGTCTGGTGGGTGTCGGCGTAGTTCACGCCGGCCGCGGAGACCTCGTAGAGCTGCTGGCCGTCGCCGGGGACGGGATCGGGGAGGTCGACGACGTCGAGGACCTCGGGGCCGCCGAAGCGGGTGATCTGCACGGCTCGCATGCAGCTGAGGCTATGGCGTGGGCCCGGCCTACCTCCCCGCGGTACGGGTAGGGGTCCGACGTGTCCGACTTCGAGATCACCGCCCTCGTCCTGGCCGAGCACGAGGTCTTCCGGCGGGAGTTCTCGGCGCTCGAGGACCTGTCCGGCCAGGAGCTCGCCGCCGCGTGGGAGGCGCTGCACGCCAAGTTGGAGGTGCACGCCGTCGCCGAGGAGCAGCTGTTCTACCCGCTGCTCGCCCAGGAGGCGGACGGTGCGCAGGAGACGGCGGAGGGCGTGCACGACCACAACGAGATCCGGCACGCCGCGGCCGCTGTCGTGGAGCACGAGGTCGGCAGCGAGGCGTGGTGGGAGGCGGTGCGCAACGCCCGGCAGGTCAACGCCGACCACATGGCCGAGGAGGAGACGGACTTCTTCCCCCCGTTCAAGGAGGCCGTCGACGACGAGCAGCGCGAGGCCCTCGGGATGCGCTGGCTGGCGTTCCACGACGAGCACGAGCAGGCCGAGGGGCTGTCCGGTGAGGACGCGGAGGTGGCCGAGGTGGTCGCCACCGAGGTGCCGGAGGGCGACCCGTCCCTCTGAGCACGCCGGCCCTCGGCCAGGTGGCCGGCCGTCCGGCCGCACCCCTGGTCGCGGATCCGTCCTGGCTTCCGGAGCTCGTCGACGCCGACACCGCCACCGGCCGGTTCGTCGTCGAGGCCGACCGCTGCACCGACCGCCGAGCCGTCGGGGCGGTCGTCGGGCGAACGACGGGTCAGCCCATCGTCTTCTGGCCGTCGATCGACTCCCTCAGGATGTCGGCGTGGCCGGCGTGCTGCGCTGTCTCGGCGATGACGTGCAGGAACACCCGCCGGACCGACCAGCGGGCGCCCGGCTCGAACCAGGGTGCCTCCGGCAGCGCGTGCTCGGCGTCCAGGTCGGGCAGGGTGGCCACGAGCTCGTTGGTGTGCCGGGCGACCTCCTCGTAGTGGAGCAGCACACCGGCCAGCGTCTCCCCGGGCTCGAGGTGCCAGTGGCGGGTCGCGGCATCCGGGCCCCAGTTGCGGTGCATCGCCTCGGCCCCGCCTTCGGCGAACCGCACCCATCCGGCCTCCGTGGCCGCCACGTGCTTGATCAGCCCGGCCAGGTCGAGCGCGCTGGTGGTCGGCCGCCGCACCGCCTGCTCGTCGGTCAGGTCGCGGACGGTGAACCGCAGGAAGGACCGGTGCCGCCGGAGCGACTCGATCAGGTCGGCGCGCTCTCGGGTGAGGGTGGTCGAGCCGGTCATGGGATCCCCTTCCGTCGTCCTCCGGTGGGTCGGTGCCGACGCTAGGGGGAGGGAGTGCCGGACGGAACGGATCGACATCCGCCGATGACCTCGGCGCAGCAGGACCGTCACACCTGCGTCCTACCGTGCAGCTCACAGGCACCGATCGCCCGGAGGTCGTCATGAGCCCGACCATCACCAGCACCGACCAGCTCGACCTCGACATCTCGGTCGCCTACATCGCGCTCGGCGTCGCCCGCAGCGCCTGGGACCGGTGCCCGAGCGGGGAGAACGCCTCCGCCGTCGACGAGGCGGAGAGCTGCGTGAACCGCCTGCTCGAGGAGCGGTACGCCGCTCAGCAGTGACCGTCCGCGAGGCGTGGCTCGGGAGCCGTCGCTCGTCGGGGACGGGATCGCGGAGGTCGACGACGTCGAGGACCTCG
Source organism: Geodermatophilus tzadiensis (assembly GCF_003002915.1). Lineage (GTDB taxonomy): Bacteria > Actinomycetota > Actinomycetes > Mycobacteriales > Geodermatophilaceae > Geodermatophilus > Geodermatophilus tzadiensis. The sequence goes on from NZ_PVTG01000005.1 coordinate 188,865, forward strand.
GGGCCGCCGATGCGGGTGATCTGCACGGCCCGCACGCGGCTGGGGCTAGAGCGCGTGGACCAGCCGGCCACCGACCCACGTCGAGCGGACGGGGATGTCGACGACCTCGTCGGCCGGCACCTCGAACGGGTCGCGGCCGAGCTCGACGAAGTCCGCGAGCATGCCCGGGGCCAGCGTGCCCTTCACGCGCTCCTCGCCCGCGGCGTACGCGGCCCCGGTCGTGTACAGGCCGAACGCCTCCCGCACGGTGATCCGCTGGCTCGGGCCGATGAGGGTCCCGTCCAGCGCCCGCCGCTCGGCGCAGCTGGTGATCGCGGCCAGCGGCTCGTAGGGCCCGCACGGGTAGTCGCTGGACCCGGCGACGGGGATGCCGGCGTCGAGCAGCGTCCGGTGGGCGAACATGCGCTCGAGCCGGTCCCGCCCGTAGTAGCCGACCAGCTTGTCGCCGTGGAAGCGCGCGTACGAACCGAACGGGACGACGACGAGCCCGAGCGCGCGGATCCGGCCGACGATGTCGGCGTCGACCAGCGAGCAGTGCTCGATGCGGTGCCGTCGGGGCGGTGCTCCCAGCGCCCGGGCCCGCTCGTGGGCGTCGAGCAGCTTGCGGATGGCGCGGTCGCCGTTGGCGTGCACGGCCAGGACGACGCCGTCGCCGGTCACCCGCTCGACCAGGTCCCGCAGATCGGCGTCGGCCATGGTCTGCATGCCGTGGTCGTCGGTGCCCTCGAACGGCTCGTCCACCAGGCAGTTCCCGCCGGCGCAGGCGCCGTCGACGAACGCCTTGACCCCGAGCAGGCGCAGCCGCTCGTCCCCGAAGCCGCTGTGCAGCCCGAGCGCGGCGATGCGGTCGTAGTGCGGGAAGGCGACCAGCACCGCCACGCGCAGGGTCAGCTGCCCGGAGCGGGCGGCCTCCGACAGCAGCGCCACGTCGTCGGGCCCGCAGAGCGCGTCCACCATCGAGGTGATCCCGGCGGCGTGGAACATCTGCTGGGCACGGGCCAGTCCGCGCAGGCGGGCCTCGGGCGTCGACGGGGGGACGACGGTCCTGCCCCGCGCCAGCGACGGGTACGAGACGTCGAACAGGGCCTGCTCGTACACGACGCCGTTGAGCTCCCCGGCCGCGTCGCGGCCCAGCGCGCCGCCCGGCGGGTCCGTGCTGTCACCCGTGAGGCCGGCGGCCGCCAGTCCGGCGGAGTTGAGCACCCCCCAGTGCGCGGCCACGTGGGTCAGCAGCACCGGCCGGTCGGGGACGGCGCGGTCGAGGAACTCGCGGTCCACGACCCGGCCGCCGGTCGTCTTGGTGTGGTCGTAGCGCGAGCCGAGGACCCACTGCCCCTCGCCGACGACGGCGGCCTCGTCGCGGAGCAGGCGGACGAGCACGTCCCCGTCGGTGGCGACCTCCGGTGAGCAGTTGACGTGCAGCAGGTTCTCCGCGGTCATGCTCGGGTGGGCGTGCGCGTCGTTGAGGCCCGGGACGAGCACGCCGTCGAGCTCGACCGTGCGGTCGGGGCGGAACCTCTCGCGCAGCTCGCGAGTATCTCCGACGGCCGCCACCCGGTCGTCGAGCAGCACCAGCGCCTCCGCCGGCGGACCGGCGAGCGTGTGTACCCGGTCGGCGACGACGAGCGTCCAGGTGCCCGGGCCGGCGGTGCCACGGAGGTGGTCGGGGTGGGTCGCCTGCATGCCGGAGCTCCCTGGTCGTCGCGGTCGACGTCGACCGGGTCGGGGTGACGTCGGGGACGAGGTGGGTCCTACTACAGCCGGTGGGGATCGGCCCGGTCGCCGCCGTCCGGCCCGGGTCCGGTCGGCTCGGGCCAGCCGGCCAGCGTGCCGATCCAGGCGAGCGCCAGCCAGGCGCCGGTGAGCGTCCCGCTGCCCGTGCCGTCGCCGACCTCGAGCCGCCACGGCGCGGCCGCCTGCCGGGGTCGCCGGGAGCCGGTGGCCGGCACGGCGCGCAGCACCCGCCACGCCTCGACCGGCAGCGCCCGGGGCGGGCGTCCCGGCGCGAGCGCCCACACGCCCACGCGGGAGGCCGCCACCGCCTCGCCCGGGGCGGACGGCGGCCAGTGCAGCCGGACGGCGCCGAGGTCCAGGTAGGCGGCCGGGTCGGCGGGCACGGTCCAGGCCGGGCGGCGGGCGCCGCCGGCGGCGTCCGCGCCCAGGGTGACCACGGCGGAGACGGCGTGCAGCACGGCGCCGAGCACCCGTCCCGCGCGGGCCTCGGGCGGGGCGTCCTCGACCGTCCACCCGACCAGGTCACGCAGTTCCGCCTCGCCCACCCGGCCAGCCTGCCGCACGACCGGTGCACGTGTCGCCCGGCGACCGGCGGGTAGGAGGCCAGGCCAGCGGCGGCGGGGGGTCCTGCCGCCGGACGACAGCGACCCGGTGCTCGCGCCCCGGTCCTCGCACCGATCGAGGAGATCGCGTGTCCCGTACGGGGACCGGTACGACCCAGGTGAGCTCGCCGTGAGCCTGCCGCCGCGCGCGCCGTCCGACATCGAGGTCGTCGCGCACCGCGGTGTGTCGGCCGAGGCCCCCGAGCACACCCTCACCGCCTACCAGCAGGCGCTGACCCTGGGGGCGGACGCCGTGGAGTGCGACGTCCGGATGACCCGCGACGGCGTGCTCGTGTGCGTGCACGACCGCCGCATCAACCGGACGTCCACGGGCCGCGGCGTCGTGTCGGCGCTGGACCTCGCCGAGCTGGAGCGCCACCGCGTCGTCCACCGGCGACCCCGGCGCGCCGGGATCCGGGGCCGCCCGTCGCGTCCCGCCGTCGCGGAGGACGACGTGGAGCCCGACGAGGACGCCGGGCGGGTGCTCACCCTCGACCGCCTGCTGGACTACGTGACGGCCACCCCCGGCCGGGTGCGGCTGGCGATCGAGACCAAGCACCCGACCCGCCACGCCGGGCAGGTCGAGGCGGCCCTGTTGACCAGTCTCCGGCGGTTCGGGCTGCTGTCCGGCGGGCGTCCGCTGGAGTGGTCGGGGCGTCCGGCGGTCCGGGTCATGAGCTTCTCGCCGACGGCGCTGCGGCGGGTCCGGCTCCTGGCGCCGGACCTCCCCACCGTGCACCTGGTCCGCCAGGTGCTGCCGCGGTCGCGGTCCCGGTCGCGACCCGTCCTCCCTGCCGGCACGGCGATCGGTCCGTCCCTGGCGATGCTGCGCCACGACCCCGGCCTCGTCGGACGCCTGCACCGGGCCGGGCTGCAGGTCCACGTGTGGGTCGTCAACCGCCCGCGCGACATGCACCTCGCGGTGTCCCTGGGGGTCGACGCGATCATCACGGACGAGGCCGCGGCGCTGATGCACCTCCTGGGACGGGGTGGACCGCCGTCCCTGAGGAGCACCGGCTGACCGTCCCCGGGCACGGGGCCGGGCAGCCGCCCGGCGGCCGGACGGCGGACTCGTATCGTCCTCCGGCATGCGCCCCGCCGCCTCGGTCGACTCCGCCCGGAGCTGGGTGGTGGTCGCCGCGGCGTTCGCGGCGATGTTCGCCTCCTTCGGGATCGCCTACTCCTTCGGCGCGTTCCTCGAGCCGATGGCGGCGGAGTTCGGCACCGGTCGCGGTGCCACGTCGACGTTCTTCGCCCTGACCTCGCTCACCTACTTCGGCCTCGGCGCCCTCAGCGGCGTCGCGGTGGACCGCTACGGCCCCCGCCGGGTGCTGCTCGCCGGTGGCGCCGCCCTCGGGGCGGGGCTGGCGGCGACGTCGCAGGCCGGCGAGCTGTGGATCGGGCTGGTCACCTACGGCCTGGGGGTCGGCATCGGGGTGGCCTGTGCCTACGTCCCGATGGTCGCCGTCGTCGGCGGCTGGTTCGAGCGGCGGCGCACGCTCGCGATCGGGGTGGCGGTGACCGGGATCGGCCTGGGCACGCTCACCGTCGCGCCGCTGGCCGCCGCGATGATCGACGAGCTGGGCTGGCGGACCACCCACCTCGTGCTCGGGGTGGGCGGCGCCGCGGTCCTCGTGGTCTGCGCCCTGGTCGTGCCCCGCCCACCGGTGCGGCCCGGGCCGGCGGCGCTGACGCTGGAGCAGGCGGTGCGCAACGGCGACTACCGGCGGCTGTACCTGGCGTCGGGGCTGCTGACCGTCGCGCTGTTCGTGCCGTTCGTGCACCTGCCCGGGTACGCCGAGCAGGCCGGGGCCGACCGGGTCGCGGCGGCGGCCCTGGTCGGGGTGATCGGCGCTGCGAGCACCGCCGGGCGGCTGGTGCTCGGGGTGGTGGCGGCGAGGACGGGTGCGCTGCGCGCCTTCCAGGGCTGCTTCCTGGTCATGGGCGCGAGCTTCGCGCTGTGGGGCCTCGGCGGCGGGTACGGCGTGCTGGTCGTCTTCGCCGTCGTCCTGGGGGTCGGGTACGGCGGCTTCGTCGCCATCGGCCCCGCCGTCGTCGCCGAGCGCTTCGGCACCACCCGGCTCGGTGGGCTGCTCGGGGTGCTCTACACCAGCGCCGGGCTCGGGTCGGCGGTGGGCGCCCCGCTCGCCGGCGCGGCGATCGACGCCACCGGCTCCTACCTCCCGGTCGTCGCCGGCTGCCTGGCGCTCGGGCTGGCGGCCTGGCTGACGACGCTCACCGTCGGCCGCTGACGACAGCGGTACGGTGCGGCCGGACGGCGGGGTCGCCACGGGTTCCCGGTGACCGGAAACCCGGGTGAGGACGTCGGCCGTGGGACACCGGGCGGGGACCCCGATCGGTGGAGGAGGCGCGATGCGGTCGCCTGACGTCAGCCCCCGGAGCAGGTCGGTGACCCTCCGGGCGACCGCCGTCCTGGGGGCCTTCGACGCCGAGCACCGCACCCTGAACCTCTCCCAGCTGTCCCGTCGCAGCGGGCTGCCCCTGGCCACGGTCCACCGGCTCGCCGCCGACCTGGTGGAGGGGCAGCTGCTCGTCCGGCGTGGCGACGGGCGCTACGAGATCGGCGCCCGCCTGTGGCGACTGGGGCTGCTCGCGCCGGCCACGAACCTGCGCGAGCTGGCCCTGCCCCACCTCCAGGACCTCGTGGTCGCCACCGGTCACACGGTGCACCTCGTCGTCCCCGACGGTGCCGGCGCGCTGGTCATCGAGCGGCTCAGCGGGACGCGGAGCACCCCGACCCGGCACAACCCCGGAGCCCGCCTCCCGCTGCACTGCACCGCGGTCGGCAAGGTGCTCCTGGCCTTCGCGCCCGGGCCGGTGGTCGAGGAGGTCACCGGGGACCTCCGACGGCACACCGCGTACACGGTCACCGACGTCCGGGTGCTGCACCGGCAGCTCGACGAGATCCGGCGGACCGGCCTGGCCCGCAGCGCGCAGGAGCACCGGCTCGGCGTGTCGTCCGTCGCCGTCCCCGTGCACGGCACCGACGGCGTGACGGCGGCCATCGGTCTGCTGGCGTCCCTCACGGGACCACGGCTGACCGGCGCCCTGCCGCACCTCCGGGCCGCCGCCGCGTCGGTGAGCGCGGACCTCCTCCGGAGCGGGCTGGCGGCACCGTCCCCCGAGGAACCCCCGGCCGGCGGTCGTGGCGGCGACGGAAAGTCTTCCGCCCAGTGAGAACCGTGCGTTGCCTCACACGGACGGCTCCGCGACGGTTCCGGGATGCCCGACACGGCGGTCCCCGAGGGAGCGGGTCAGCGCCCGGTCCAGGAGGGCGACCTGCTGTGGACGCCCTCCCCTGAGCGGGTCGAGCGGACCCGCCTGACGGCCTTCACCCGCTTCGCCGAGGAACGCGCCGGTCGCACCCTCGCCGACTACACCGCCCTGTGGCAGTGGTCGACGACCGAGCTGGAGGAGTTCTGGCAGGCGGTCTGGGACTTCTTCGACGTCCGCTCGTCGGCACCGCACACCGCGGTGCTCGAGCACCGCAGCATGCCGGGGGCCCGCTGGTTCCCCGGCGCCCGGCTGAACCTCGCCGAGCACGTGCTGCGGAGCGAACGGCCCGGTACGGCGGCCCTGGTGCACGCCGCCGAGGGCACGCCGGTGCACGAGCTGCCGTGGGAGGAGTTCGCCGGCCGGGTCCGCACGGTCGCCACGCACCTGCGCTCGGTCGGCGTCCGCCCCGGGGACCGGGTCGCGGCCTACCTCCCGAACGTGCCCGAGACGATGATCGCCGCGCTGGCCGCCGCCGGCGTCGGTGCGGTGTGGGCCGGCGTCTCCCCGGACTTCGGTGCCCGGGGCGCCCTCGACCGGCTGGGCCAGCTCGCTCCGACGGTCCTGTTCGCGACCGACGGCTACCGCTACGGCGGCCGGGACTTCGACCGGCGCGGCGAGGTGGCCGACCTCGTCGCCGGGCTGCCGAGCCTGCGCGAGGTGGTGCACGTGCCGGTGCTCGGCCTCGGCGCGGCGGGCACCACGTGGGCCGACGTCCTCGACGGGCCGTCCGTGCCCGCCGAGGAGTTCGTCTGCGAGCAGGTCCCGTTCGACCACCCGCTGTGGGTGCTGTTCTCCTCGGGGACGACCGGGCTGCCCAAGCCGATCGTGCACGGGCACGGCGGCATCCTGCTCGAGCACCTGAAGCTGCACGCGCTGCACCACGACCTGCGTCCCGGCGACCGGGCGTTCTTCTTCACCACCACCGGCTGGATGATGTGGAACTCCCTGGTCACGATGCCGCTGGTCGGGGCCGTGCCGGTGCTCTACGACGGCAACCCCGCGCACCCCGAGGTCGACGTCCTCTGGCGCATCGCGCAGGACAGCCGGGCGCGACTGTTCGGCGCCAGCCCGACCTTCGTCGAGCTGATGCAGAAGGCCGGGGTGGTGCCCCGCGAGCGCTTCGACCTCTCCGCACTGGACGTGGTCATGCCGGCCGGGTCCCCCGTGTCCCCGCGGATCACCGCGTGGTTCTACACCGACGTCAAGGACGAGCTGTCCGTCGCCACCGGCAGCGGGGGCACCGACGTCTGCACCGGGCTGGTCGGCGGCGTGCCGACGTCGCCGGTCCGGGCGGGGGAGATCCAGGCCCGCTCGCTCGGGGTCGCCGCCGAGGCGTGGGACGACGCCGGGCGGCCCGTCGTCGGGCAGGTCGGCGAGCTGGTCGTCACCGCGCCGATGCCCTCGATGCCGCTGTTCTTCTGGGGTGACGAGGACGGCGCCCGGTACCGGGCCAGCTACTTCGACACCTTCCCGGGGGTGTGGCGGCACGGGGACTTCCTCGAGGTCAACGAGCGCGGCGGCTGCTTCGTCCGCGGCCGCTCCGACGCCGTGCTCAACCGGCAGGGCGTGCGGATCGGCACCGCGGAGGTCTACCGCGTCGTCGAGGACGACCCCGCCGTGCTCTCCTCGCTGGTGGTCAACCTCGACCTGCCCGGCGGCGCGTTCTTCATGCCGCTGTTCGTCCGGCTCGCCCCCGGTGCGGAGCTGGACGCCGACCTGGAGGCGCGGATGCGACGGCGGCTGCGCGAGGAGTACAGCCCCCGGCACGTCCCCGACCGGATCATCGCCGTCGACGCGATCCCGCTGACCCGCAGCGGCAAGAAGATGGAGGTGCCGGTCCGCCGGCTGCTCCTCGGCGCCGACCCGGCCACGGTGGCCGACCCCAGCGCGATGGCCGATCCGGACGCCCTGACCGAGTTCGTCGAGTACGCCCGCACCCAGCGGGACTACTCGCTCGCCTGAACCCCCGAGCAGAGGAGACACCGATGTCCCAGCCAGCAGGCGAGCGGTCCTTCCCGCTGCCGTCCCAGATCGCCACCGTCCCGGGCGCCGAGGGGTGGGAGGAGATGTACCCGTTCTTCTCCCGCTTCCAGCCCGAGGACGACGGCCGGTTCTGGTTCTACAACTCGATGCACTTCCCGGAGGTGGTCCCGGCCTTCGACGGACTGACCTCGGAGATCCCCTACACCGCGATCGGTGCCAACACCGCCCGGCTGTTCAGCTTCCCGACCACGCTGGGCATCGAGTACCGGATCGTCAACGGGCGGGTGTACATCACGGCCAACCCGGTGACCGACCCCGCGCAGGTCGAGCGGCGGCTGGTGCACTTCCAGGAGCGGGCCGGCCACTACTACGCCAACTGGCAGCGCCTCTACGACGGCTGGCAGCAGCGGATCGAGGCGCTGATCGCCGAGATCGAGGCGGTCGAGGTGCCGCGGCTCGGCGAGCTCGACGACCTCGAGGTGGTCACCTCCTCGCGCGGGTACGCGAGCAACCACCTGCTGCGGGAGGAGTTCCACCGCTGCATCGACCTCTACTCGAAGATGTGGCACCACCACACCGAGTTCCTCATGCTCGGCTACGGCGCCTACGTCGTCTTCTTCGAGTTCTGCAAGCAGGCGTTCCCGGAGATGGGTGACCAGATGGTGGCCCGGATGGTCGCGGGCATCGACGTGACGATGTACCGCCCGGACGACGAGCTGAAGAAGCTCGCCGCGCTCGCGGTGGACCTCGACCTGGCGGACCTCTTCGTCGAGGGGAACGAGCCGGACAAGGTGCTCGGCGCGCTCCAGGAGCGCGGGGACGCCGGCCGCCGCTGGCTGGCTGCGCTCGAGGAGGCGAAGGACCCGTGGTTCAACGTCTCGGTCGGGGACGGCTTCTACCACCACCACCTGTCCTGGGCCGACGACCTGACCGTGCCGTTCGCCGCGCTGCCGCGCTACGTCGAGCAGGTCCGCGCGGGGGAGGACCTCTCCCGGCCGACCGACCGGCTCGCCGCGGAGCGCGAGCGGATCGCCGACGAGTACCGGGCCCTGCTCGGCTCCGAGGACGAGCGGGCCGCCTTCGACCAGATGCTGGGGCTGTGCCGGCAGGTGTTCCCGTACATCGAGTCGCACAAGTTCTACTGCGAGCACTGGTTCAGCACCCGCTTCTTCCAGAAGATCCGGGCCTTCGGGCAGCTGCTCGCCGACCGCGGCGTGCTCGCCGATGCCGAGGACGTCTTCCACCTGCGCCACGTCGAGATCGAGGACGCCCTGGCCGACGTCCAGCTGGCCTGGGCGTCGGGTGGCACGGAGCTCGGTGCCCGGCACTGGCGGCCGATCGTCGCCCGCCGCAAGGAGATCGTCGCGGCGCTGGCCGGCTGGTCCCCTCCGCCGGCGCTGGGTCCGGTGCCCGAGTCCCTCAACGACCCCGCGGTGAAGATGCTCTGGGGCATCACCGACGAGACGGTGCAGACCTGGCTGGGGGACGAGGAGCTCGACGAGGACACCGTCCGCGGGTACGCGGCCTCTCCCGGCGTGGTCGAGGCGGTGGCCCGCGTGCTGCTCAACGCCAACGACATCGGCCAGATCCGCGAGGGCGAGATCCTCGTCTGCCCGGTGACGGCCCCGAGCTGGGGCCCGGTGTTCGGCAAGATCGCCGCTGCCGTCTCCGACATCGGCGGCACGATGTCGCACGCGGCGATCGTGGCCCGCGAGTACGGCCTGCCGGCCGTCGTGGGCACCGGCCAGGCCACCGCCAAGATCAGGACGGGTGACCGGGTCCGGGTCGACGGCGACCGCGGCGTCGTCACCGTCCTCCGGTGACGGGGACCGTCGTGACCCCCCTCCCGCTCGTGCTCCGCTTCGCCGACGTCGGCCGGGACGACGTGCCCGTCGCCGGCGGCAAGGGCGCCAGCCTCGGAGAGCTGATGCGGGCCGGCATCCGCGTCCCCGACGGCTTCGTGGTGGCCACCGCGGCCTTCCGGTCCGCGGTGGCCGCCCTCGACCTCGGCTCCCGGGTGGCGTCCCTCGACCCGGCCGACGGCGACGCCGTCGCGGCCGCGTGCGCGGAGCTGCGCTCCGTCGTCGAGTCGGCGCCGCTGCCGCCCCCCGTGGTCGAGGCGGTCACCGCCGGCTACGTGCGGCTGGCCGCCGAGTGCGGCCGGTCCGACCTGCCGGTGGCCGTCCGCTCCAGTGCCACCAGCGAGGACTCGGCCGAGGCCAGCTTCGCCGGCCTGCAGGACACCTACCTGTGGGTGCGCGGTGCGGACTCGGTCCTGCACCACGTCCGCCGCTGCTGGGCGAGCCTCTACAGCGTCGAGTCGGTGACCTACCGGCTGCGCCGCGGCATCCCCGAGACGGACCTGGCGATGGCCGTCGTGGTGCAGGAGATGGTCGGTGCGCGCAGCTCCGGGGTGATGTTCACCCGCAGCCCGCTCACCGGCGACCGGTCGGTGATCGCCATCGACGCCAGCTGGGGCCTCGGCTCCGCGGTCGTCAGCGGCGACGTCACCCCGGACTCCTTCGTCGTGAGCAAGGTGACCGGGGAGATCGGCCGGCGCACGGTGTCGACCAAGACCCGCTGGCACCAGCCCGACCCCCGGGGCTCGGGGGTCGTGGAGAGCGACGTGCCGGCCAACCTGCGGGACGTCCCGTCGATCAGCGACGACGAGATCGCCGAGCTGACCGCGATCGCCCGCCGGGTCGAGGCGCACTACGGCTGCCCCCAGGACATCGAGTGGGCGGTGTCGCGGACGGCGGCGCCCGGGGAGAGCGTGTTCGTGCTGCAGAGCCGGCCCGAGACGGTGTGGGCGGAGAAGGACGCCGCGGCCGCCGGGCAGCGGGTGGCCGCGCCGACGCCCCGCGCCTTCGACCACGTGTTCAACCTGCTGGGCGGCAAGCGCCCGACGGAGTCCTGAGCGCCGTGGACCTCACGCCGGACGACGTCCGCGACGTGCTGCGCGTGCTGGACTCCAGCGGACTGGACGAGCTGCACCTGGAGCTGGCCGACCTGACCCTGACGGTGCGGCGGGAGGGCGCGACCGGCTGGACGGCCGAGCAGCAGGTGCTCCGCCGTCCGGTCGTCGAGAGCGGGGCCGCGGTCGCGGCCGAGCCGGAACGGCCGCGCGCCGCCGTGCCCGAGGGGATGGTCGCCGTGCACCCGCCGCTGGTGGGGACCTTCTACCGGGCGCCCCAGCCGGGTGCGCCACCCTTCGTCGAGGTCGGGGACGGCGTGGGGGAGGACACCGTCGTCGGCATCGTCGAGACCATGAAGATGATGACCCCGGTGCACGCCGGCGTCCGGGGCACGGTGGTCGAGGTCCGTGCCGGCAACGGTGAGCTCACCGGCACCGACGCCGTGCTGCTCGTGGTGGACCCGGCCCGGGACGCGACCGGGCCGGTCGAGGGGTCGCGGTGAGGATCCGCCGGCTGCTCGTGGCCAACCGGGGGGAGATCGCGGCCCGGGTGGTCCGCACCTGCTCCCGGCTCGGCATCGAGTCGGTGCTGGCCGCCTCGGACGCCGACCTCGACTCGCTGCCGGCCCGGCTGGCCGACCGGGTCGTGCGGCTCGGGCCGGCGCCCGCGGCGCAGTCCTACCTCGACCCCGCGGCCGTCGTCCGTGCGGCGCGGTCGGTCGGCGCCGACGCGGTGCACCCCGGCTACGGCTTCCTGTCGGAGAACCCGGCGCTGGCGCGGGCCTGCGCGGACGCCGGGATCGTCTTCGTGGGACCGACGGTGGAGTCCCTGCAGGCGGTCGGCGACAAGCTCACCGCCCGGTCGCACGCGGTCGCCGCCGGGCTGCCGGTCGTGCCCGGCGGCGAGGCGGGCGACCTGGCCTCGGCGCGGGCGGTCGCGGCGGAGGTCGGCTACCCGCTGCTGGTCAAGGCGGTCGGCGGCGGCGGCGGCCGGGGGATGAAGCTGGTCCGCTCCGCCGGCGAGCTGCCGCGCACCCTGGACCTCGCCGTCTCCGAGGCCGCCGCCGCGTTCGGCGACCCGCGCGTCTACCTGGAGCGATACGTCGCCTCCGGTCGGCACGTCGAGGTCCAGGTGCTCGGGGACGGCACCCGCGCCGTCGCCCTCGGCGACCGCGACTGTTCGGTGCAGCGCCGCTACCAGAAGCTGTTCGAGGAGGCTCCGGCGCCGCTGCTCCCCGCCGGGGTGCACGCGGAGATGGCCGCCGCGGCGCTGGCACTGGCCACCCACCTCCGCTACCGCGGCCTGGGCACCGTCGAGCTGCTGTACGACCGCGAGCGGCGGACCTCCTACTTCCTGGAGATGAACGCCCGCATCCAGGTGGAGCACCCGGTCACCGAGATGGTCACCGGCCTGGACCTCGTCGCCGAGCAGCTCGCCGTGGCCGAGGGGCTGCCGCTGCGCATCCGGCAGGAGGACGTCGTCGTGACCGGGCACGCGGTGGAGTGCCGCGTCAACGCCGAGGACTGGGCGCACGACTTCCGCCCCTCGCCCGGGCGGATCGACCGCGTGGTGCTCCCCGTCGGCGACGGGATCCGCGTGGACACCCACGTGCAGGGTGGCTCCGTCGTCCCGCCGCACTACGACTCGCTGCTGGCCAAGCTGGTGGTGCACGGCCGCGACCGCGCCGACGCGCTCGCCCGTGCCCGCGCGGCGCTGGACCTGCTGCGCATCGACGGGGTGACCACCACCGTCCCGGTGCACCGGGCGCTGCTCGACGACCCCGAGTTCGCCGCCGGCGGCGTGGACACCGCCTTCTTCGAGCGCTTCCTGCGGACGCGGCACCCCGACCTGGTGGAGGTGTCCTGATGGCCGACGTCGGGCTCGTCGACGTCTCGCTGCGCGACGGCAACCAGAGCCTGTGGGGAGCCGCGGGCCTGCGCAGCGCGCACGTGCTGCAGGTGGCACCCCTCCTGGAGCGGGTCGGCTTCCGGGCGCTGGACTACAGCTCCAGCACCGCGATGGGCATGCTGGTGCGCACCCACCGGGAGGACCCCTGGGAGCTGTTCCGGCGCACCCGGGCGCTGATGCCGAGGACGAAGCTGCAGTTCATCGGCACGGGGTTCCGCTTCATCTCCTGGCAGAACTCCCACCCCGACACGATGCAGCTGGTCTACGACCGGCTCGTGGCCAACGGCATCGACCGGGTCGTCGTCCTGGACCCCATGCACGACATGGACGCCGCCCGCGCCACGGCCCGGCGGCTGAAGGCCGCCGGCGTCGACGAGGTGGTCGGCGCGCTGACGTTCACCATCAGCGCGGTGCACGACGACGCCTTCTACGCCGACCTCGCCCGCCAGATGCGCGCGTGCCCGGACGTCGACCGCGTCTACGTCAAGGACCCCGCCGGCATCCTCACCGCGGAGCGGGCCCGCACGCTGCTGCCGGCGGTGAAGGCGCAGCTCGGCGACACCCCGCTGGAACTGCACTCCCACGCCACCATCGGGCTGTCGCCGGCGACCTACGCGATCGCCCCCGAGCTGGGCGTCGAGGTCGTGCAGACCGGCTGCGGTGCGCTGGGCAACGGCTCGTCGCTGCCCGAGGTGCGGCGCACCGTGGCCAACCTGCGCGAGATGGGCCACCGGGTCGACGTCGACGACCGCGCCCTCGGCCTGGCGTGCGACTACGTCGACCGCCTCGCCGCGGCCGAGCGGCTCCCCGTCGGGCGGCCCCAGGACTTCGACGCCGCCTTCCTGCACCACCAGATCGCCGGGGGCGTGCTGACCACCACCCGCCGCCAGCTGCGGGAGATCGGCATGGAGGACCGCTTCGGGAGCCTGGTCGAGGAGGTCGGCCGGGTCCGGGCGGAGCTCGGCCACCCGATCATGGTCACGCCGTTCCCCCAGATGGTGGTCTCGCAGGCGCTGTTCAACGTGGTCGGGGAGCGCTGGTCCACCGTGCCGGACCAGGTCATCCGCTATGCGCTGGGCAGCTTCGGCCGGCCCACCGCCCCGATCGACCCGGACGTGCTCGACCGGGTCCTCGACCGGCCGCGCGCCCGCGAGCTGCGCGACGAGCCGCCGCCGCCCACCCCCGGCGAGCTGCGCCGCCGGTTCGGCCCGGCCGTCAGCGACGAGGAGCTGCTGCTGCGGGCGCACATGCCCGCCGAGCAGGTCGACGCGATGATCGCCGCCGGCCCCGCCACGCGGCACCACAACCCCTCCCTGGCTCCCGTGCTCGACCTGCTGCGCGGGCTGGGCGAGCGCACGACCGTCCACGACCTGGCGATCGGCAAGCCCGGCCTGCGCCTGTCGGTGCACCGGCACCCGGCAGGGGGCGTCCGTGCCTGAACCCACCCCCGCCGTCGTCGACCGGCTGCGCGCCGTGCGCGGCTTCGTCCTCGACATGGACGGCACGCTGGTGCTCGGCGACCGGGACAACAGGGGCCTGGCCCCGCTGCCGGGCGCGGTGGAGTTCGTGACCGCGCTGGCCGACCGGGGACTGGCGTACTGCACGTACACGAACGGCACGGTGAAGACCCCGGAGCAGTGCGCGGACGCGCTGCGGCAGGCCGGCATCCCGGTGCCCGAGAACGGGGCGCTGACCCCCGCCTCGTCGGCCGCCGAGGAGTTCCAGCGGCGCGGCTACCGGCGGGTCATGGTCCTGGGGGGCCGGGGCATCACCGAGCCGCTCGAGGCGGCCGGGATCGAGACGCTGCCCCCGGTGCGCGGGGAGCCGGTCGACGCGGTGATGGCCGGGTGGTACCGGCAGGAGCTGACCTTCGAGTCCCTGGAGGTCGCGGTCGAGGCCGTCTCGGCCGGGGCGGCGTTCTACAGCGCGTCGCAGTCCCCGTACTTCGCGACGTCGGAGGGGCGCGCCCTGGGCTCGTCGCGGGCGATCAGCGCCGTCGTCCGCGACATCACCGGGTGCGCGGTGACGGTGGTCGGCAAGCCCTCCCTCCTCGCGCTGCAGACGGCGGGCCGGCGGCTGGGCCTGGCGTCCTCCGACCTGGCCGTCGTCGGCGACGACCCCGACCTCGAGGTGCCGATGGCGCACGCCGGCGGTGCCCTCGCCGTCGCCGTGCACACCGGCATCGGGCACGCCGGGTCGTTCACCGGCCTGCCCGACGACGTCCGCCCCCACCTGGACCTCCCCGACGTCGGCGTGCTCGCCGGGCTGCTCACCGCGTAGCCGGAGCACGCCCGGGGCCCGGCCCGGCCCCGGTCGGCCGGGGCGCCTGTGGTTGGCTCGCGGGGCCGACGACGACAGGGAGTGCCCGTGCCGGCTCACCAGCTCCTCGACGAGGCGGCGCGGGTCGCCGACCTCCTGCTCGAGGTCCAGACCCGGGTGAACGGGCAGATCGACGACACGCTCGCCGAGCTGCTGCCCGACGTCCAGCGCCGGCTCGGCGTCTCCCCGGACGACGCCGTCGACGTCTCCGGGCTGGTCAACACCCGGATCACCGGGCTCAGCGTCGTCGTCACCCCGGCCTCGGTGGCCGCCGTGGTGCCGCTGCCGGAGGAGTCCGCCGCCACGACCGCGGCCGCGCGCCGGGCGGTGACCGGCGTCCTGCGCGGCGAGGACGACCGCCTGGTGGTGATCGCCGGCCCCTGCTCGATCCACGACCCCGAGGCCGCGCTGGAGTACGCCGCGTTCCTCGCCCGGGTGCGGCAGCGGCACGCCGGTGACCTCGAGGTCCTCATGCGGACCTACACCGAGAAGCCCCGCACCGAGGTCGACTGGAAGGGGTTCGCCTACGACCCGTTCCTCGACGGGTCCAGCCGGATCAGCGTCGGGCTGGTGGCCACCCGGATGCTCATGTGCCGCATCACCGCGATGGGCGTGCCGGTGGCCGCCGAGCCGCTCAACGCGCTCACCCCGCAGTACGTCAACGGGCTGGTCACCTACAACGGCGTCGGGGCGCGCAACGTCACCGACCAGACCGCCCGTGAGCGGGTGTCGGGTTTCTCGTCGGTGGTCGGGTTCAAGAACTCGCCGGAGGGCAGCATCGACTCCGCCGTGCAGGCCGTCGTCGCCGCCCGGGCCCCGCACGAGTTCCTCGGCGTCGACGCCCACGGCGTGAGCGCCCAGCTGTCGACCACCGGCAACGACACCGCCCACGTCATCCTGCGCGGCACCGCCGACGGCCCCAACCACTCCGCGGAGCACGTCGCCGAGGTCAGGCGGAAGCTCGCCGCCCGCGGGCTGCCGGAGGTGGTCGTCGTCGACGCCTCGCACGGCAACAGCCGCAAGGACCACCGCCGCCAGCCCGGCGTCGTGGCCGACCTGGCCGGGCAGGTGGCCGGCGGCGAGCGGGCCGTCCGCGGGGTCATGGTGGAGAGCTCCCTCGTCGAGGGCCGGCAGGACCTCGACCGCGAGCACCCCGAGCGGCTGGCCTACGGCGTGAGCGTCACCGACTCCTGCGTCGACCCCGCGACGACCGAGGCGATGCTCGCCGAGCTCGCCGGGGCCGTCCGCGCCCGGCGCGGGCGCGGGTAGCCGCACGACGCCGGCAGGCCTGTCCCCGCCGCGCCGCGACGGGCACCATCCCTGCCGACGGCGGGGTGCGCGGCCCTGCCCGGGGAACGGGGAGGCCCGATGGCCGCAGGGACCGTGGACCGCGTCGGCGTCGTCGGCGCGGGCATCGTCGGGCTGGCGGTCGCCCGCCGGCTGACCGAGCTCCGGCCGGACCTGCACGTCACGGTGGTGGACAAGGAGGACGACGTCGCCGTCCACCAGACCGGCCACAACAGCGGTGTCGTGCACGCCGGGCTCTACTACGCGCCCGGCTCGCTCAAGGCGCGGCTGTGCACCCGTGGCCGCGGCCTGCTGCGCGACTTCTGCGCCGACCACGGCCTGGCGTACGACGAGTGCGGCAAGCTCGTCATCGCCCGCCGGGACGAGGAGCTGCCGGCGCTGCGGGAGATCGAGCGGCGGGCCACCGAGAACGGCGTCCCCGGACTGCGGTGGCTGCCCGGCGAGGAGATCGCGCAGGTCGAGCCCGAGGCCGTGGGGGTCGCGGCGCTGCACTCGCCGCACACCGCGATCGTCGACTTCCGCGCCGTCGCCCGCGCCCTGGCCGGCGACCTGCGCGACAAGGGCCACGACGTGCGGCTGGGCTTCGAGGTCACCGCCGTGCTGCCGCAGCTCGGCGGGGGAGTGGTGGTGTCCAGCGGCCGCGAGGCGTTCGCCGTCGACCGGCTGGTCGTGTGCGCCGGCCTGCAGGCCGACCGGGTGTCGCGCCTGGTCGGCGACGACGCCGGGCCGGCGATCGTGCCGTTCCGCGGCGAGTACCACCGGCTGGTCCCCGAGCGCGAGCACCTGGTGCGCGGCCTGGTCTACCCGGTGCCCGACCCGCGGTACCCCTTCCTCGGCGTGCACTTCACCCGGCGGGTCGGCGGCGGGGTGGACGTCGGGCCCAACGCCGTCCTGGCCTTCGCGCGCGAGGGCTACCGGCGTCGCGACGTCCGGCCCGCCGAGCTGCTGCGCACGCTCACCTGGCCGGGCATGCGCCCCCTGGCCCGGAAGCACTGGCGGACGGGCCTGGCCGAGTTCCACGGCTCGCTGTCGCGCCGGGTGTTCCTGGCCGCGGCCCGCGAGTTCGTGCCCACCCTGTCCGACGACGACGTGGTGCCCGCCCCCGCCGGCGTCCGCGCGCAGGCGGTCGACCGCGACGGCGGCCTCGTCGACGACTTCCGCGTGCACCGCGTCGGCCCGGTGGTCACCGTCCGCAACGCGCCCTCGCCGGCGGCCACCTCGTCGCTGGCGATCGGCGAGTACGTGGCCGACCGGGTGCTGGAGCCGCCGGCGGCCTGAGCCGGCGGCCCGGGAGCCGGCCCGCTCGGCTGGATGCGAGACCGGACCGGCCGATGGTCTGACCGGATCCCGTCCCGGCCCGGAGTGGCCCCGTCCCGAGAGGTGCCACCCCATGGGTCTGCTCAGCCGCCTGCGCACCGGCCCCCGCCTGTTCCTCGCCTTCCTGCTGGTCTTCGGCCTGTCCTCGGCCGCGACGGTGGTCGGCCTGGTCGGGCTGGGCCGGCAGCACGCCGCGGCGGTCGAGGCCGACCACCTGCGCGTGCTGGTGCAGGAGATGGACTCCTCGGCGTACTACACGGCCGACATCGGCGCCTGGGAGATGGGCGTGGGCATGGACGCCTTCTCCCTCGGCCCCCGGCAGGCGGTGTCCGCCGACGGCCCCAACTGGCAGGGCCTGCAGGGCGAGCTCGCGGCGGCCCGCGAGATGCTCGACGCGGTCCACACCGAGTACATGACGCCGGCCGAGCGCGACGACTTCGCCGTCCTGACCGAGAAGTGGGAGGGCTTCCTCGCCACGGCCGACCAGATGCGCGCCATCCTCTCCTCGGGCGCCTTGGATGCGCCGCTGCAGCTCGTCGCCTGGCTCAACGACGACCAGCAGGGACAGCTCGCGGCCTTCCTCGAGCTCACCGAGGTCTCGACGGCGATGGTCACCGACGTGCAGGACCGCGCCGCCCGGACGGCGGCCGACGCGGCGGCGGAGGCGACCGCCTACCGCACCGCGACCCTGGTCACCCTGGGCCTCGCGCTGGTGGCCGCGCTCGTCCTCGCCCGCGCCGTCCAGGTGTCGGTGACCCGGCCGCTGCAGCGCTGCGTGGCCGCGCTGCGCGCGCTCGGCCGCCGCGACCTCTCCGCCCGCCTCGACCTGCGCAGCCGCGACGAGATGGGCGAGATGGCCGCCGCGCTCAACGAGGCAGGCAGCGGCATGCGCGAGGCCGTGGCCGACATCGGCCGCAGCGTCGAGACGCTCGGCGCCGCCTCCACCGGCCTGTCCGACGTCGCCACCCGGCTGTCCTCCTCCGCCGCCCAGGTCTCCGAGCAGGCCCAGGGCTCGGCCGGGCTGGCCGCGGAGGTGAGCCGCAGCGTGCGGACGACGGCCGGCGGCGCCGAGGAGATGGGCGCCTCCATCCGCGAGATCTCGGTCAACGCCCAGCAGGCCGCGCAGGTCGCCGCCGCCGCCGTGGAGACCGCCCGCGACACCAGCGCGACGGTGGCGAAGCTCGGCGGGTCCTCGGCCGAGATCGGCAACGTGCTCAAGGTGATCACCTCGATCGCCGAGCAGACCAACCTGCTCGCCCTCAACGCCACCATCGAGGCCGCCCGCGCGGGCGAGGCCGGCAAGGGCTTCGCCGTCGTGGCCAACGAGGTCAAGGAGCTGGCCCAGGAGACGGCGAAGGCCACCGAGGACATCGCCCGCCGCGTCGAGGCCATCCAGGCCGACACCGGTCAGGCGACCCGGGCGATCGCCGAGGTCTCCGACACCATCGACCGGATCAACTCCTTCCAGTCGGCCATCGCCGCCGCCGTCGAGGAGCAGACCGCGACCACCGCGGAGATGAGCCGCAGCGTCGGCGAGGTGGCCGGGGGCGCGACCGCGATCACCGCGACGGTGGGCGGCCTGGCCGCGGCGGCCGACGCCGCGCAGGAGGAGGCGGCGAGCACCCGACGCGCCTCCGACGAGCTGGCCGCGCTGGCCGGGCAGCTGCGCGGCCTGGTGGGGCGGTTCCGGGTCTGACCGGCGTCCCTCAGCGGCGGTGCAGGCGCTCGTGCAGCGCCCGCACCTGCTCGTCGAGGCCCGGCGCCGGGCCGTCGACGGGCACGCCGGGCGCGACGTCGGGGACCGGCAGCGGCCGCACGGGCGCCGGCGGGACGCCGAGGTCGGCCAGCCAGCCGGTCAGCTGCGCGGAGGAGCTGGCGTAGACGATCCGGCCGAGGCCCACCCAGCCGTGCGCCGCGGCGCACATCGGGCAGTGCTCGCCCGAGGTGTAGACGGTGCTGCCCGCCCGCTGCCCCGGGGACAGGTGCGCGGCCGCCCAGCGGGCGATGGCGAACTCCGGGTGCTGCGTGGCGTCGCCCCCGGCCACGTGGTTGGTGTCCTCGAACAGCACGGCGCCGTCGGGACCGGTCAGCAGCGACCCGAAGGGCTCGTCCCCGGCCTCCAGCGCGGCGGTGGCCAGCTCCACGCAGCGGCGCAGGTGCACCAGGTCGACGTCGGTGAGCACGCCGCGATCCTGCCCCGGCGGCGAGCGGCCGGCCCGCCGGGGCCGCGGTCCTTGACGGCACCGGCCGGACGGCGGTTCGCTCGGGGCGGAGGCCGCACCCACGCCCGGAGGACCGAGGGGACCGCGTCCATGAGGATCTCGATCGACCCGTCCCTGTGCCAGGGACACGGCCGCTGCTACGACCTCGCGCCCGACCTCTTCGGCGAGGACGACGAGGGCTACGGCACCGTGCTCGTCCCCGACGGCGAGGTGCCCGCCGACGGGGAGGACGACGCCCGGCTGGCCGCCGACAACTGTCCCGAGGCCGCCGTGCTGGTGCACGGGGACACCGTGGCCGAGGACCGCGTGGTGGGGGAGGCGGCACCGTGACCGTCGACGACCGCTTCGCCGCCGGCGCCGGCGCGCTGCGCGCCGACCCGTCCCTCTCCACCTTCAGCGAGGTGGTCACCGGCCCGGTCACCGACTGGGCCACCGACTTCTCCCACACCGGGGAGGAGTGGGCGCAGGACGCCATCGGCATCTGGGACGACCTGCGGCAGCGCTGCCCGATCGCGCACACCGAGCGCTTCGGCGGCGCCTGGCTGCCCACCCGCTACGACGACGTCGCCGCGGTCGCCTACGACACCGAGCACTTCTCCTCCCGCGCGATCATCGCGAGCAACGTCCGGCCGCCGCGCTCCCTCGCACCGGTCGGGACCGCGCCGCCGATCTCCTCGGACCCGCCGTTCCACCACGACGCCCGCAAGCTGCTGCTGCCGGCGTTCACCCGGACCGCCGTCGCCCGGTACGAGGAGTCGACCCGCGCGTTCTGCTCCTCGCTGGTCGACGCGCTGGCCGGCCGCGACGTCGTCGACGCGGCCGCCGACTACGCCCAGCACGTCCCGGTGCGGGTCATGGCCGACATGCTGGGGTTCCCGCCGGAGGACGGGCCGCGGTTCCGGCACTTCGTGGAGAACGCGCTCGAGGGCATCGACCTGCCGCCCGAGGAGCGGCTGGCCCGCAGCAGCTCCCTCTTCGACTACCTGCTGGTGCAGATCCGCGACCACCTCGAGCACCCGCGCGACGACCTCACCGGCCACCTGCTGCAGGCCGAGCTGCACGGCCGCAGGCTCGAGCCCGCGCACGTCGCGGGCAGCATGGCGCTGCTGCTCATCGCCGGCATCGACACCACCTGGAGCGCGATCGGCGCCTCGCTGTGGCACCTCGCCGGCCACCCCGACGACCGGCGCCGGCTGGTGGCCGAGCCCGGGGTGCGGACGACGGCGGTGGAGGAGTTCCTGCGCGCCTACGCGCCGGTGACCATGGCCCGCCTGGTGAAGGAGGACCTCCCCTGGCGCGGGGTGGACATGAAGGCCGAGGACTGGGTGCTGCTGTCCTTCCCGGCGGCCAACCGCGACCCGGCGCAGTTCGAGCGCGCCGACGAGGTGCTCGTCGACCGGCAGGTCAACCGGCACGCCGCCTTCGGCCTGGGCATCCACCGCTGCGTCGGCTCGCACCTGGCGCGGATGGAGCTGCGGGTGGCCCTCGACGTGTGGCTCGACCGGGTGCCGGAGTTCACCCTCGCCGACCCGGACGCCGTACGGTGGTCGACCGGGCAGATCCGCGGCCCGCGCACGCTCCCGGTCCGCATCGGCTGAGGACCGCCGGGCTCAGACCTCGACGGCGGTGCCGCACACCCCGCAGACCTCGAGTGTCTGCCGCCGCCACCGCGCGACCGGCACGAAGAACAGGGAGAACTGGCGGAACTGCCGGATCCGCGTCCACTGCGTGGTGTTCGAGCAGCGCGGGCAGGTGCGGACCGCCCCGGGGCCCAGGTGCTTCTGCTTGGTACCGAACCCGAAGAGGAGGAACACCCGGTCAGCGTAGGTGCGGCGCGGGGGCCGGGGACGCGGCGTCCCGGGCGTGGCAGGCTCGTGGGGTGGTCCGGGTCGGTCTGGTGCTGGGTGGCGGTGGCGTCGTCGGGCAGGCCTACCACGCGGGCGTGCTGGCGGTGCTCCAGCACGACACCGGGTGGGACGCCCGCACCGCCGACGTCGTCGTGGGCACCTCCGCCGGGTCGATCACCGGCAGCCTGCTGCGGGCCGGCGTCTCCCCGGAGGACCTCGCCGCCTGGACGGTGAAGGCGCCGCTGTCCGGCGACGACGACGTGCTGCGCACCATCGCCGCCACCGACGTCCCGGAGCTGGCGCCCTTCCGCCCGCTCGACGTGTTCCGCCGGCCGATGCGGCTGCCGGGCCCGCCGCTGGTCGCGCGCGCCCTGGCCCGCCCGTGGCGGTTCCGCCCCCTGGCCGCGGGCATGACGCTGCTGGCCCCCGGACGGCACGACATCGTGTCCCAGCTGGCCGCGCTCCGCGAGGTCGAGGGGGACGCCTGGCCCGAGCGCGACCTGTGGGTCACCGCGGTGCGCCGCAGCGACGGGCGCCGCGTCGTCTTCGGCCGTCCGGGCTCCCCGCCCGCGCCGCTGCACCTGGCCGTGGCCGCCTCGTGCGCGGTGCCCGGGTACTTCACGCCGGTCGCGATCGGCCGGCACACCTACGTCGACGGCGGCGTGCACTCGGCCACCAACGCCGCCGTGCTGCGCGGCACCGGCGTCGACGTCGTCGTCGTGGTGGCGCCGATGAGCGGGTCGCCGGGCTGGCGCCAGGACTTCACCGCGGCCATGCGCCGGTACTCGCAGCGGCAGCTCGACCGGGAGGTGCGGGCGCTGGAGGCGGCCGGCGTCCGGACGGTCGTGTTCACCCCGGGACCGGCCGAGCAGGAGGTCATGGGCGCGGACATGATGGCGCGCGACCGCGTCCACGAGGTCCTGCAGCAGTCGTTCCTGCAGGCCGGCGTGCACGCCGCGCGGCCCGACGTCGCCGGGCTGCTGCGGGCCGCGGCCGACCGCCGCGAGGTGTGACCCGCGCCCAGCGACTAGGTTCGACAGCCGGACGAGTCGGCGGCTCAGGGGGTGCACGTGGCCAGGTCGGTGCTGGTGACCGGCGGCAACCGGGGGATCGGGCTGGCCATCGCCCGCTCCTTCGCCGAGCAGGGCGACCGGGTGGCGGTCACCCACCGCGGCAGCGGCGCCCCCGACGGGCTGCTGGGCGTGCAGTGCGACGTCACCGACGCCGACGCCGTCGACCGCGCGTTCGGCGAGGTCGAGGAGGCGCACGGCCCGGTCGAGGTGCTGGTGAGCAACGCCGGGATCACCCGCGACGGGCTGCTCATGCGGATGAAGGAGGCCGACTTCACCGACGTCCTCGACGCCAACCTCACCGCCGCCTACCGGGTGTCCAAGCGCGCCGCGGCGAGGATGGTCCGCGCCCGCAGCGGCCGGATCGTGTACGTCAGCTCCGTGGTGGGGCTGCTCGGCTCGGCCGGCCAGACCAACTACGCGGCGTCCAAGGCCGGCCTGGTGGGGCTGGCCCGCTCCGTCGCCCGCGAGCTGGGCAGCCGCGGGATCACCGCCAACGTGGTGGCCCCGGGCTTCGTGGAGACCGACATGACGGCGGCGCTGCCGGAGAAGCGGCAGCAGGAGATCCTCGGGCAGGTGCCGCTGGGTCGGTACGCCTCGGCGGAGGAGATCGCGGGCGTGGTGCGCTTCCTGGCGAGCGACGCGGCCGGCTACATCACCGGGGCGGTCGTCCCGGTCGACGGCGGACTGGGGATGGGGCACTGATGGGGATTCTCGAGGGCAAGACGGTCCTGGTCACCGGCGTCCTCACCGAGGCGTCGATCGCGTACGCGACCGCCCGGATCGCGCAGGAGCAGGGCGCCACCGTGGTGCTGTCCAACTTCGGCCGCGCGCTGTCGCTGTGCCAGCGGATCGCCAAGCGGCTGCCCGCCGAGGCGCCCGTCGTCGAGCTCGACGTCACGAACACCGAGCACCTGGCCACGCTGGCCGACCGGCTGCGCGAGCACGTCGGCGGCTCCCTCGACGGCGTCGTCCACTCCATCGGCTTCGCGCCGCAGGAGGCGATGGGCGAGGGCTTCCCCGAGGTCGCCTGGGAGCACGCGGCCACCGCCTTCCAGGTGTCCACCTGGTCGATGGCCTCGCTCACCCAGGCCTGCCGGCCGCTGTTCGGCGAGCGGGCGTCGGTGGTCGGGCTGACCTTCGACGCCACCGTCGCCTGGCCGGTGTACGGCTGGATGGGCGCGGCCAAGGCGGCGCTGGAGTCCACCTCCCGCTACCTGGCCCGCGAGCTGGGCCCGGAGGGGGTGCGGGTCAACCTGGTCGCCGCCGGCCCGCTGCGCAGCATGGCGATGAAGTCGATCCCCGGCAGCAAGCAGTTCGAGGAGGCGTGGGAGGGCCGCGCCCCGCTGGGCTGGTCGGTCACCGACACCGAGCCCGCCGGCAAGGCCGTCGTCGCGCTGCTGTCGGACTGGTTCCCCGCCACCACCGGCGAGATCGTCCACGTCGACGGGGGCTTCCACGCCGTCGGCGTGTGAAGGGTCACAGAGCCACGCCGTCGGCGTGTGAGCGCATCCGATCGACCCCGTCCTCCCGAAGGAAGTCCGTGCCCCGCGCCACCGTCGACCTGCACCCCGGCCAGCGACCCGACGAGGACCCCTCGCTCGCCGTCCGCAACAACGGGGGGACGCCGCCGGCGGCGTCCCCCGCACCGGCCGGCCGCCGGGAGGCGCTGCTGGTGCTCTCCTTCGGCGGTCCCCGCGGCTCCGACGACGTCATGCCGTTCCTGGAGAACGTCACCCGCGGCCGCGGCGTCCCGCCCGAGCGGCTGCTCGACGTCGCCGAGCACTACCACCACTTCGGCGGCGTCAGCCCGATCAACGAGCAGAACGAGGCGCTCGTCGCCGCCGTCGCGGCCGACCTGGCCGCGCACGGCGTCGACCTGCCCGTCTACTGGGGCAACCGCAACTGGGACCCCTACGTCGAGGACGTCTGGCAGCAGATGACCGACGACGGCATCGAGCACGTCTACGTGCTGGCCACCTCCGCCTACGCCTCGTACTCCGGCTGCCGGCAGTACCACGAGGACGTCGCCCGGGCCCGGATCGCCACCGGGGGAGGGCCGACGGCGGAGAAGCTGCCGCACTACTCCGACGCCCCGGGCTTCGTGCGGGCCAACGCCGACGCCCTGGCCGCCGCGCTGGCGCAGCTGCCCGAGGAGCACCGCGCGACGGCGCGGCTGGTGGCGACGGCGCACTCCATCCCCGTCTCGATGGCCGCCGTCGCCGGGCCCGACGGGCACGCCTACGAGGCCGAGCTGCAGGCCGCCGCGCGCGCCGTCGTCGACGCCGTCGAGCCCGGCCGGCCCGTCGACCTGGTGTGGCAGAGCCGCAGCGGCCCGCCCTCGGTGCCGTGGCTCGAGCCCGACGTCAACGACCACCTGCGGGCGCTGCACGAGAACGGCGAGACGGCGGTCGTGCTGTTCCCGGTCGGGTTCGTCAGCGACCACCTCGAGGTGGTCTGGGACCTCGACCACGAGGCGGAGGAGACCGCCGGGGAGCTCGGGCTGGTCTTCGTCCGGGCCGGCACCGCGGGCACCCACCCGGCGTTCGTGGCGATGGTGCGCGAGCTGCTCGAGGAGCGGCGCGCGGGCGCCGAGCCGCGCCTGGGCACGAACTGCCCCGCCGCGTGCTGCTTCGTCCAGCGCCCGGCGGCCCGCCCCGCCTGAGCCGCCGCGCCGCGGCGCGTTGACGCGGGTCCGTGCCGCGAGTAGACCGGGGGCCTGCCGAGGACGGTGAGCCGTGGTCGACGTCCACCCCGCCAACGCCGCACAGCTGGGCGCCTGGGACGGCGCGCAGGGGGCGTACTGGGCCGCCCAGGCCGACCGCTTCGACCGGGCCGTGGCCCGCTACGACGCCGCCTTCCTCGCCGCGGCCGACCTGCGGCCGGGGGAGCGGGTCCTCGACGTCGGCTGCGGCACCGGCCGCACGACCCGGGAGGCGGCGCGCCGCACCGGGGACGCGCTCGGCGTCGACCTGTCCTCGGCGATGCTCGAGGTCGCCCGCCGGCGCGCCGCCGACGAGGGGCTGACCGGCGTCCGGTTCGAGCAGGCCGACGCCCAGGTGGCCGCCTTCCCGCCGGCCGCCTTCGACGTGGCCATCAGCCGCACCGGCGCGATGTTCTTCGCCGACCCGGTCGCCGCGCTGGCCAACGTCGGCCGGGCGCTGGTGCCCGGCGGCCGGCTCGTGCTGCTGGTGTGGCAGGCGCTCGAGGCCAACGAGTGGATGACCGAGATCCTGGGCGCCCTGGCCGCCGGGCGCCCGCTGCCGGCGCCGCCCCCGGGCGCCCCGGGCCCGTTCTCCCTCGCCGACCCCGGGCGGGTGCGGGAGGTGCTGGCCGCCGCGGGTCACCGTCAGGTGGAGGTCGAGGGTCTGCGCGAGCCGGAGTGGTTCGGGACCGACGCCGACGACGCGCTGACGTTCGTGCTCGGCCTGGCCGGCTGGCTGCTCGAGGGCCTGGACGACGCCGCCCGGGAGCGTGCGGTGGCCGACCTGCGGCGGCGGCTCGAGGCCCACACCGGCCCGGACGGCGTCGAGCTCGGCTCCGCGGCCTGGCTGGTCACCGCCCGCCGTCCCTGAGGAGGGGGCGGTCAGCGGGGGACGGCGTTGCAGGCGGCGACCGTGGCCTCGCGGACGGCGGTGGCCAGCGGGCGCAGCGCGTCGTCGCGGGCGGCGGCCTGGGCGTGGGTGACCGCGGCGCCCGGCGCGTCGGCCGTCGCCAGGTCGAGCACCCGCGCCAGCCGCCGCGCGCGGGCCAGCACCGACAGCGCCAGCGGGTCGGTGTCCGGGGGGAGGCCCGGCGCCTGCGCGCTGCCCAGCCCGGCCAGCAGCGCCGGCACCTCGGGGTTCCAGCGGGCGAGGTCCAGGGCGGCCAGCGTGCGCGCCGCGTCGCCGACGGCGAGGTCGAGCGCGCCGGACACCGCGCGCAGCGAGCCCTCCACCGGCGGCGGCGCGGGCGGGACGCCGTCCAGCGGGAACGCCGTCCAGGCGGTGACCTCCGGGCCGAGCTCCTCGGGCACCAGCGCCACGTGCTCGCCGACGGCGGCCTGCCCGGCCTCGGTGGCCAGCGCGGCCAGCCCCGGCGCGCGCGGCAGCCCGCGGACGTCGCCGGGCACCGGCAGCACCAGCCGGACGCGCCGCTCGCCGAGTCCGCGCAGCGCGCTCAGCGCCCACCCGAGGGGGACGGCGTCCGACGTGCCGGGCAGCCCGGTGACCCGGTGCGCGCGGTCGTCGGTCAGCGCGTCGAGCGCGGTGTCGTAGGGCGTGCGGCCGGAGAGCCAGGCGGTCGCCCAGACCGCGAACCGGCCGGCGGGGAGGTCGTGCACCCGGCGAGGTTACGTCGGCGCGAGCGGGACCCCGCCGCCGCGGGCCGACCTGGGAGACTGGGGGCATGGCTGCGTGGGTGCTCTGGCTGGTCGCCTCGGGCTTGCTGGTCGCCGGTGAGGTGGCCAGCGGCGACCTGGTGCTGCTGATGCTCGCCGGCGGCGCGCTCGGCGGCGGCGCCGTCGCGCTGCTCGGGGCCGGGCTGGCGGTCCAGGTGGTGGCCTTCATCGTGGTGTCGGCGATCCTGCTGGCCGTCGCCCGGCCCGCCGCCCGGGCCCGCCTCGACAGCCGGGTGCCCGGGCACGTCGACGGCGTGCAGGCCCTGGTCGGCCGCACCGCCACGGTCACCCGGCCGGTCGGTCGCTCCAGTGGCCGCATCCAGGTGGGCGCCGACGAGTGGAGCGCCCGCACCCAGTTCGGCGACGAGGTCTTCGACGTCGGCAGCACCGTGCGCATCCTCCACGTCGACGGCGCCACCGCCGTCGTCGGCGAGGCCCTCGAACTGGGGTGACCCGCGCCGCAGGGGCGTGACCGGCGGCCCCGCGCACGGGAGGATCGGGGGCGAGCACCACCGACCAGCTCAGGAGGAACCCCGTGGACGCCGCCCTCATCGCCCTCGTCGTCGTGGCGCTGGTGTTCGTGCTGGTCGTGGTCAAGGCGGTCACGATCGTCCCGCAGGCCCAGGCCAAGGTGGTCGAACGGCTCGGTCGCTACAGCCGCACGCTCTCGCCGGGCCTCTCGCTGCTCGTGCCGTTCATCGACCGCGTGCGCGCGACGGTGGACCTGCGCGAGCAGGTGGTCTCCTTCCCGCCGCAGCCGGTGATCACCGCCGACAACCTGCAGGTGGGCATCGACACCGTCGTCTACTTCCAGGTCACCGACCCGCGACTGGCCGTCTACGGCATCGCGAACTACATCACCGGCATGGAGCAGCTGACCACCACGACGCTGCGCAACGTCGTCGGCGGGCTGAACCTCGAGCAGTCGCTGACCGGCCGCGACGGCATCAACAGCCAGCTGCGCGAGGTGCTCGACGGCACCACCGGCCCGTGGGGGCTGCGCGTGGCGCGGGTGGAGATCAAGGCGATCGAGCCGCCGCCGTCGATCCGCGACTCGATGGAGAAGCAGCTGCGCGCCGACCGCGACAAGCGGGCGATCATCCTCACCGCCGAGGGTCAGCGGCAGGCCGCGATCACCTCGGCCGAGGGGCAGAAGGCCGCGGCGATCCTGTCCGCCGAGGGTGAGAAGCAGGCGGCGATCCTGCAGGCGGAGGCCGAGCGGCAGAGCCGCATCCTGCGGGCCGAGGGCGAGCGCGCGGCGCTGTTCCTCCAGGCGCAGGGGCAGGCCAAGTCGATCGAGACGGTCTTCCAGGCCATCCACGACGGCCGGCCCGACCAGGGGCTGCTGGCCTACCAGTACCTGCAGACGCTGCCGCAGATCG
The DNA here is from genome assembly GCF_003002915.1 of Geodermatophilus tzadiensis. GTDB lineage: Bacteria > Actinomycetota > Actinomycetes > Mycobacteriales > Geodermatophilaceae > Geodermatophilus > Geodermatophilus tzadiensis. The sequence goes on from NZ_PVTG01000005.1 coordinate 217,147, forward strand.
CGCAGGGCGACGCCAACAAGATGTGGATCGTCCCCAGCGAGTTCAGCCGGGCGCTCGAGGGCCTGGGCAGGCTCGGCGGGGCCGACGGCGAGCGGTCCTTCCTCGACGTCCCGGCCCCGGGCGACGGCGCCGCGCCGGCCCGCCCGATCGACACCAGCGGCTGGTTCGAGTCGCAGCTGCCGCCGGCCGCCGAGCAGCCCGAGGCGAAGATCGAGCTGCGCAGCATCGCCGACGACGACCCGGCGCTGCCGACCCCGCCGCCGCTGCCCCAGATCGCCGCCGAGGTGCAGCACCAGAACGGCAACCCCGCGCCGGCCTGACGAGCTAGTCCTTGAGCAGGCCCTCGCGGAGCTTGGCCAGGGTCTGGGACAGCAGCCGCGACACGTGCATCTGCGAGATGCCGATGTCGGCGGCGATCTGCGACTGGGTCATGTTGCCGAAGAACCGCAGGATGAGGATGCGGCGCTCGCGGGCCGGGATGGTGGCCAGCAGCGGCTGCAGCGACTCGCGGTACTCCACGCCCTCCAGCGCCGCGTCCTCCTCGCCGAGCGTGGCCGCCAGCGTGGGGGAGTCGTCCTCGCCGGAGAGCCGCTCGTCGAGGGAGCTGCTGCGGTAGGCGTTGGCCACCGCCAGGCCCTCGAGCACCTCCTCGCGCGGGATGCCCAGGTGCTCAGCCAGCTCCGAGGGCGTCGGCGCGCGGCCGTTCTTCTGCGCCAGCTCGCCGACGGCGGAGTTCAGCGACAGGTGCAGCTCCTGCAGCCGCCGCGGCACACGCACCGACCAGCCCTGGTCGCGGAAGTGCCGCTTGATCTCCCCGGTGATGGTGGGGACGGCGAAGGAGAGGAACTCCACCCCGCGGGTCGGGTCGAACCGGTCGATGGCCGCGATCAGGCCGAGCGTGCCCACCTGCAGCAGGTCGTCGAAGGGCTCGCCGCGGTTGCTGAAGCGGCGGGCGAAGTGCCGGACGAGGGGCAGGTGCTCCTCGACCAGGATCTCGCGCAGCCGCTCGCGGCGGGGGTCGGTCTTCTCCAGCGTCGCGAGCTCGGCGAACAGCGGGGCGGTCCGCTCGGCCCGGCGCCGGTTGTCCGACACCGGCGCGGCGTCGGGCTCGCGAGCGGTGCCGGTGTCCTCGGTGCCGGTGTCCTCGGTGCCGGTTTCCTCGGTGCCGGTGTCCTCGGTGCCGGTGTCCTCGGCGTCGGTGTCCTCGGCGTCGGTGTCCTCGGCGGCGCTGTCCTCGGTGTCGGCGTCGGCACTGCTGCCGGTCGTGGCGGAACGGGCCGCGGGCGCGGGCGTCTCCTCGACCGGACCCTCCGGGGTCCCGGACGTGTCGTCGTGCAGGGGGTCCTCCTCGACGGCCCGTCGGCTGGCGGCCGCCGGGGTCACGGGGCGACCGAGCGGTTCTGGCCCGCGCCGCCGACGAGCTCGCCCGGCCGCTGGCCGGGCAGGTACTTGTCCATGGAGATGACGCCCACCGGGTCGCCGCCGCCGTCGCCGGCGGGGACGTCGGCCTGCGTCGCCGTGCGCCCGTCGACGTTGTCGGCCAGCGTCTGCAGCACCGCCCAGCCGAAGCCGTCGCGGGGCACCGCGGTGCCCTCCGCGACCGGCACCCAGGCGTCGATGTGCAGCCCGGCGCGGGTGGTCTCGAAGACCACCGTCAGCGGGGAGTCGCCGTCGGCGATCGCCGAGAGCGTCGCGCAGGCCTCGTCCACGGCCAGGCGCAGGTCCTCGACCGAGTCGAGGTCGTAGTCCATGCGGATCGCCAGGTCACCGGCCATCGCGCGCACCGCCGGGAGCTGGCTCGGCGTGGTGGGCACGCGCAGCTCCAGTCGCTCGGCGCGCCGCCCGACCTGGGCGTGGGCACTCCTCGGGTCCGCCATCCGTCGTCTGCTCCTCAGGTCCGTCGCGCCGGCTGCCCGCGGGGGTCCCCCTCCGGGGGCCGGCTCGGTACCGGCCTCGCCTGTGGGCCCGGTGTCCGGACTCCAGTCTGCCCCGTCGCGCGACCCGGGCCGCGCGTGGGTGCAGACCCCCGACCGGATCCGTGCCAGCGAGCCGCCATACCCGGCCTGGGCGGGTCGCCAAACTCCGCGGCTCCCCGTCCCGGTGGCCCGCCGCCGACCCGCCCGCGCGCGGTTGCCGAGGGCACCGCCCTGTTGTCTGCTAGGCCCGGATGAACGCCAGCCAGGGCAGCCTGCCGCCGGGGCCCCGTCCCGTCGAGGACGCGGGCCCGGCCGCACTCGTCGCGGCTCTGGAGCACGCTCCCTCGGCGCTGTGGTTCCTCTCCGGGCCCGGCCCGCGCACGCTGTGGGCCAACGCCCGGGCCCGGGAGCTGGGCGGTGACCCCGCGGCCCTCCCGGTCGTGGGCGGGCGGGCGGTCGCCGACGTCGTCGCCGCGGTGCTCCGGTCGGGCCGCCCCGAGACGCTCACCGGCGTCCTCGACGCCGACGGCCCCTCGGTCACCGTCACGCTCAGCCCCCTGCCGGCCGCGGGGGACCCCGGCGTCGTGCTGGTCGTGGAGGGTGCCGACGACCGGCCGGCCCCGGTGACCCAGGGAGCGACGGGCGGCGTCGTCGTCGACCCGGTGCAGCACTCCCTGCTCCCGCCGTCGCTGCCGCTGCTGCCCGACGTGCGGCTGTCGGGCAGCTACCACCCGGCCAGCTCGGTCCGGGCGGCCGGCGGGGACTGGTACGACGCGGTGCCGATCGGCCACGGCCGGCTGGCGCTGGTCATCGGGGACGCCGTCGGCCACGGCGTGCCCGCGGCGGCGGCGATGAGCCGGCTGCGCGGCGCGCTGCGCTCCAGCGCGCTGCGCGACCCGGCGCCCGCGGCGGTGCTCGCCGCCCTCGACGACTTCGCCGCCCAGATGGAGGACGTGCAAGGCGCCTCGGTGTTCTACGCCGTGCTCGACGCCGCCACCGGCGCGATCAGCTACGCCGCCGCCGGGCACCCCGCGCCGCTGCTGGTGCACGCCGACGGCAGCAGCGGCTACCTGCCGGTCACCGCCCGCCCGCCGCTGGGCACGATGCCCGGCGCCCCGACACCGGTGGCCCGGGCCGAGCTGGAACCCGGCGCCACGCTCGTCCTCTACTCCGACGGCGCGGTCGCCGCCCCCGGCCCCCCGCCGGCCCAGGGCATGGCCCGGCTCGTGGAGGCGGCGAGCGCCGCGCTGGCCGACCCTGCCGCCCTCGACGGCGAGGCGATGGCCGGCCTCGCGGGCGTGATCGCCGGCGGGCTGCTCACCGGCGGGGCCCAGCCCGACGACATCGCCGTCCTGGTCGCGCACCGCCGCGCGCACTCGGTCCAGCCGCTGCAGATGGACCTGCTCGCCGTCCCGGCGTCCCTGCCGGCGGTGCGCCGGCGGCTCGGCGCGTGGCTCACCGCCCTCGGGATGGGGGAGGAGGACCGGGTCGGCGTCATGGTCGCCGTCGGGGAGGCCTGCGCCAACGCCGCCGAGCACGCCTACCGCGACACCGAGCCCGGGCCCGTGCAGGTGACCGCGGCGGTCGACGTCGACGGCGTGCTGACCGTGACCGTGCACGACGAGGGCACCTGGCGCCCACCCGACCGCGACCCCGGCGACCGCGGCCGCGGGCTGCTGATCATGCGGCAGCTCGTCGACGGCATGGTGGTGCGCGGCGAGCACGGCACCACGGTCACCCTGCGCACCCGGCTGCGTCAGTCGCCCGACGAGGAGCCCGAGCACCCCACGGGCGGCACCAGCGCGACCGTCGTCGTCGACCGGGAGGGCGGCAGCCCGGTGGTGCGCGCCTCCGGCGACGTCGACATGGTCAGCGCCGACCAGCTGCGGATCCGGCTGCTGGAGGCCAGCCACGGCGGCACGGTCCGCGTGGAGCTCGACCTCACCTCGGTCACCCTGTTCAGCAGCGCCGCCGTGCGGGTGGTCCTGGCGGTGGCCGCGATCGCCGAGGCCGAGGGCTGGCGGCTCGTGGTGCACGCCCCCGACGGCGGGGTGACCCGGCACATCCTCGAGGTCAGCGGGCTGGAGCGGCTGGTCGAGCTGCGCTGAGCGCCCGGGAGGGTGACCACACCGTTTGGCGGACCCGCCCGGTGCGCATCCACAGGGCGTGAGACTGAGGCGCAGCGACGTCCACGGGCCCGGCTGGACCCGTCGCCGGGTCGGCCGTGGCTTCTCCTACCGCGACGAGCGCGGGGAGCTGATCAGGGACGCCGACCGGCTCGACCGCATCCGGTCGATCGCCATCCCGCCCGCCTGGAAGGACGTCTGGATCTGCCCGTGGCCCAACGGCCACATCCAGGCCACCGGTCTCGACGCGGCCGGCCGCCGCCAGTACCGCTACCACGACGCCTGGCGGGCGCGGCGGGACGCGGAGAAGCACGAGCGGGTGCTGGCCATCGCGCAGGAGCTGCCCGACGTCCGCGACCAGGTGGCGGCGGCGCTGCGCACCCGCGGGCTCAACCGGGAGCGGGTGCTGGCCTGCGCGCTGCGCCTGCTGGACCTGGGCACGTTCCGGATCGGCAGCGAGGAGTACGCCGAGGAGAACGGCACCTACGGCCTGGCCACGCTGCGGCGGGAGCACGTCACGGTGCGCGGGGAGCGGACGTACTTCCGCTACACCGCCAAGGGCGGCATCGAGCGCGAGGTGGAGATCACCGACCGGCCGACGGCCACCGTCGTCCGGCACCTGCTCGAGCGGCCCGACGACACCGGCGACGAGCTGCTGGCCTACCAGCTGGCCGACGGCACCTGGCGCGACGTCACCAGCGACGAGATCAACGCCTACCTCAAGGAGGTCAGCGGCGCGGAGATCACCGCGAAGGACTTCCGGACCTGGAACGCGACGGTGCTGATGGCGGCCACGCTGGCCGAGCAGCCCCCGCCGCGGAACAAGACGGCGCGGAACAAGACGATCCGGGCGGCCTACGTGCGGGTGTCGGAGCAGCTGGGCAACACCCCGGCGGTGTGCAAGGCCAGCTACGTCGACCCGCGGGTGGTCGACCGGTACGAGCACGGGGAGACCGTCGCCGACGCGCTGGGCGCGGTGGCGCAGGCCGACGACGACCGGGAGGCCCAGAAGGCCCTCGAGCAGGCGGTGTGCCGGCTGCTCTCCGCCTGAGCGGCGCCGCAACGCCGTGAGGCCCCGCCAGGGCGGGGCCTCACGGCGCGGTCGCGGCCGGGGTCAGCGCGCGCTGCTGTCCACGATGGTGAACAGGTCGATCAGGCCGGTGACCTCCAGCGGGCGGGTGACCGCCCGGGTGGTGGCGACCAGTCGCAGGTCGACGTCGCGCGCGCGGGCCGACTTCTGGGTCTCGACGAGGACGGCCAGCCCGGCCGAGCCCAGGAACTGGACACCGGACAGGTCGATGACCAGCTCGCGAGGCTGCTGCTCGAGCTGGGTGTCGAGCGAGGAACGCAGCACCGGGGCGGTGAACGTGTCGACCTCGCCGACGACCGTCACCGTGACCGCGCCGTCCTCACCGGTGGAGGTCGAGAGCGTGATCACGTCGTCGAAGGGTGCCTCCGTGCCGTCGGTCGACACGTCGGGCTGACCGCCGGCGGGCAGGTCGGATGCGGTCACGGACGGAGCTCCTCTCAGTGGTCGCGCCGAGCGGCGCGGCCACCGGTCAATCTACCGCCGCGCACCCGCGGGGCCGTCTGGCCCCCGGCGGCGCGGTGTGGTCGAAGGCGCTCCGGCGGCGGTCGGCCGGCCGGGCGCACGGCTGCCTGCTCAACCGCGTGCCCCAACGTAGACAACCGGATGGCGGTCCGCCAACCGGCGCCACGGACGTGCGACCGGCCCGGCGGGGCGCCACCGGGGCGTCCCGCCGGGCCGGCCGGCGGTGGGTGCGACCCGGGTCAGGGGTCGATCGCGTGGACGGCGGCCTCCTCGGGGCCCTCCCCGCCGGCGCGCCGGTCGGCGGTCGCCTCGACGTCGTCGGCGGTCTTGTTGGTGCCCGAGTCGGTGTCGAAGGACGTCGAGGTGTCCTGCTCGAGCTGCATCTGCGCGGCCTGCGGGTCCTCGGCCACGCGGACACCGGGCTGCACGTCGGGCACCTCGCGGTCGAGCCGGCCGCTGAGCGACTCGCCGTCGGACTGCTCGCGGGCGGTGGTGCCGAAGTCGGTCACCGCGCCGGGGTCCTCGCCGGGCATCGGCGCGAACTCCGGGTCCTCCGCGGACTGCATGGTGGGCGAGTCGTCCTGCGCCACCTCCGGGATGCCCTCGTCCTCGGGGAACACGTCCCGGGCGGTCTGGCCCTCCGGGCGCGGGGTCCCGGCGTCGTCGGCGACGCCGGTCAGGCCGCGCTCGTCGTCGGGGAAGTCGGCGTCGTTCTGGGCGGAGTGCAGCGCACCGCTCTGGTCCTCGCTCACGGGTTCCCTTCCTCTCGGGCCGCCGGGACCGGGGTCGCGGCGGCGGACTGCCCTCCGCCTACCCGACACCCGGCCGCCCATGCGGGGACGTGCACCACGCCCGCCGGCGGCATGAGGTGGGGCACCGCCGGGTAGCGGGCTGCGCATGGCGATTCCAGACGAGGTGCAGCGGATCAGTGGGCCGGTGCGCCGCTGGGCGGAGGAGCAGGGGCGGGCCTACGACGGCGGCCAGGACCGGCCGCTGGGCGGCTTCCTGGGCGCGATGAGCGTCTACAGCGCCGCCGTGGCCACCGGCGCCGCCGTCGTCCGGGCGTCGGGCCGGGAGCTGCCCACCCGCATCCCGCTCGGCGACGCCGTCCTGCTCACCGTCGGCACCTTCCGGCTGGCCCGGCGGATCGCCAAGGACCCCGTGACCAGCCCGCTGCGCGCCCCCTTCGCCCGCTTCGACGGCGCCTCCGGCGAGGCGGAGCTGGCCGAGCAGGTGCGCGCCGAGCACGGTTGGAAGCACGCCGTCGGCGAGCTGGTCACCTGCCCGTTCTGCCTGGCGCAGTGGGTCGGCACCGCGTTCGTCTTCAGCTACGTCGCCGCGCCGCGGGCCACCCGCCTGGCCGCGCTGACCATGACGATGGTGGCCGGGTCCGACGTCCTGCAGTTCGCCTACGACGCGCTGCAGAGCAGCGTCACCGGCGGCGAGGAGGAGGACGATGGAGCCGGCGACGGCGAGGACGCCGACGTCGCCGGCCGGCACGCCGAGTCGGCCTGAGACGCGTCCGGCAGCACCATCCAGCAGCACCGTCCAGCAGCACCGTCCAGCAGCACCGTCCAGCAGCACAGCCCGCTTCCCCCGGGCGGAGGAGACCGTCGGCCCAGCGCGTGCCGGCGGCCGGGGCCCGCACCTATCCTGCGGGACCGGCCGGCCGGCGGCCCGGAGCCCGGGGAAGGGGAGTGGACATGCGCTCGATCTGGCGCGGCGCGGTCTCGTTCGGCCTGGTCAGCATCGGGGTGAAGCTCTACTCGGCGACCGAGGACAAGGACGTCCGCTTCCACCAGGTGCACGCCGCCGACGGGGGCCGGGTGAAGTACCGGCGGGTCTGCTCGATCGACGGCGAGGAGGTCGAGTACGGCGACATCGCCAAGGGCTACGAGCTGCCCGACGGCCAGCTGGTGGTCCTCACCGACGACGACCTCGCCGAGCTGCCGCTGTCGACGCGGCGGGAGATCGAGGTCCTGCAGTTCGTCGACCAGGCCGAGATCGACCCGGTCCACTTCGAGAAGACCTACTACCTCGAGCCCGACGGCCCGGCCACCCGCCCCTACGTGCTCCTGCGCGACGCGCTGGAGAACACCGGCCGGGTGGCGATCACCAAGATCGCCCTGCGGCAGCGTGAGTCGCTGGCCGCGATGCGCGTGCGCGACGGCGTGCTGGTGCTGCACACGATGCGCTGGCCCGACGAGATCCGCCGTCCCGACTTCGGCTTCCTCGACGAGGACGTGTCGGTGCGCCCGCAGGAGCTGCAGATGGCCGAGGCGCTGATCACCTCGATGGCCGGCGACTTCGACCCCGGCGAGTTCACCGACGACTACCGCGAGGCGATGACCGCGCTGCTGGAGGCCAAGCAGACCGGCGGCGAGGTGCAGCCGGTACCCGAGACCGCCGACCCCGGCGCGGCCGTCGTCGACCTGATGAGCGCGCTGCGGCGCAGCGTCGAGCGCGCGCGCGGAGGAGCCGCGGAGGAGGACGAGGCGCCCGCGCCGCGCGCCCGCCGGGCCGGCCGCACCGAGGAGGCGGCACCGGCGAAGCGGACGCCGGCCGCCAAGGCCCCGGCGAGGAAGGCCGCCGCGGAGAAGCCGGCGGCCGCCGCGGAGGAGGAGCCGGCCCGCCCCCGGGCGCGCAAGGTCACCGCGGCGAAGACACCGGCGACGAAGGCAGCGGCGACGAAGGCACCGGCGAAGAAGGAGCCGGCCAAGCGCACCTCGCGGCGCAGCGCCTGACCCGTGCCGCTGCCCGACCCGCCGCCGGTGCCGGCGCCGATGCTCGCCGTCGCCGGGGAGCTCCCGCCGCGCGGGCAGGACGCCGCCTGGGGCTACGAGTTCAAGTGGGACGGCGTCCGCGCGCTGGCCGTGGTCCGCGACGGCAGGGTGGGGCTGTGGGCGCGCAGCGGCACCGACGTCACCGCCCGTTATCCCGAACTGGGTCGGCTACCGGAGGCGCTGGCCGCCGTCGACGTCGTCGTCGACGGCGAGGTGGTGGCCCTCGACCGGCTCGGGCGGCCGGACTTCGGCCTGCTGCAGAACCGCATGCACCGCACCGGCGGAGGCGAGGTCGCCCGGCTGGCCGCGGACGCGCCGGTCACCTACCTCGTGTTCGACCTGCTCACCGTCGGCGGGGAGAGCCTGCTCGACCGGCCCTACGCCGAGCGGCGCGACCGGCTCGACGCCCTCGGCGCGGCCGGCCGGAGGTGGGCGACCACGCCGTGGTTCCGCGGCGGCGGCACCGACGTGCACGCGGCCAGCCGGGACAACGGCCTGGAGGGCGTGGTCGCCAAGCGGCTGGACTCGCCCTACCGGCCCGGCGTCCGGGCGCAGGAGTGGATCAAGGTCAAGCACCTGCGGATGCAGAGCGTCGTCGTCGGCGGGTGGCGGCCGGGCAGGGGGCGGCGGGCCGGGGGAGTGGGCTCGCTGCTGGTCGGCGTGCACGACGACGAGGGCCGGCTGGTCTACGCCGGGCACGTGGGCACCGGCTTCACCGACGCGGCGCTGCGCGAGCTCGGCGCGCTGCTCGCCCCGCGGCGGACGTCGCCGTTCGCCGACGCCATCCCGCGCGAGGTGGCCCGCGACGCGCGGTGGGTGGAGCCCGGCCTGGTCGGCGAGGTGGCCTTCGCCGCCTGGACCGCCGAGGGCCGGCTGCGCCACCCGGCCTGGCGCGGGCTGCGCGAGGACCTCGACGTGGACGACGTCGTGGTGGAGTGGAGCCCGTGAGCCGGCAGCGGGTGCGCGTGGACGGCCGGCAGATGTCGGTCTCGAACCTGGAGAAGGTGCTCTTCCCCGAGGTCTCCTTCACCAAGGCCCAGGTCATCGACTACTACGTGCGGATCGCGCCGGTGCTGCTGCCGCACCTGTCGGGCCGGCCGGTGACCTTCACCCGCTGGCCCGACGGCGTCGAGGGGCAGGCCTTCTTCGAGAAGAACAGCGCCCGGCACGCGCCGGACTGGGTGCGCACGGTGACCGTGCCCAGCCCCGGGAGCTCCCGGGACCGCGAGGTGCTGGAGATGGTGATCCTGGAGACCGTCGCCGACCTGGCCTGGGCGGCGAACCTGGCCGCGCTGGAGCTGCACGTGCCGCAGTGGCAGGTGGGCAGCAAGCTGCAGCCGGCGCTGCCCGACCTGCTGGTGCTGGACCTCGACCCGGGCCCGGACGCCGGCATCCGGGAGTGCTGCGAGGTCGCCGAGCGGCTGCGCGTGCGCCTCGACGACGACGGGCTGGACCCGGTGGTCAAGACGTCGGGGTCCAAGGGGGTGCAGGTGTACGCGCCGATCCGGGTCACCGACCGCGAGCACCCCTCCCGCTACGCCAAGGCGCTGGCGCAGGAGCTGTCGGCCGAGACGCCCGACCGGGTGGTGTGGCGGATGGAGAAGGTGCTGCGCCCGGGCAAGGTGCTCATCGACTGGAGCCAGAACAACCCGGCCAAGACCACGGTCGCGCCCTACTCGCTGCGCGCCCGCCCCGACGCGACGGTGTCGGCGCCGATCGGCTGGGACGAGGTGGACGCGGTCCGGGGCGGCGCCGACCCCGGCGAGCTGCGGTTCCACACCGAGGAGGTGCTGGCGCGGGTGGCGGAGTACGGCGATCTGTTCGACGTCGCCGACCGCACCCGCGGCCGGCTCCCCGCCGTCTGACCGGCCCGCACGGGCGGCCTCCCGCGCGCCTTTGACACCATGCGCCTGACACCATGCGCCCGTGTCCGCCGCACCGCTCGCGCACGACCCCGTCTCCACCGACGGAGGGCGGCTGGTGGTCCGCTGCCCCGACCGGCCGGGCATCGTCGCGGTGCTCTCCCGGCTGCTGGCCGACGTCGGGGCGAACATCACCGAGTCGCAGCAGCACTCCTCCGACCCGGTGGGCGGCACGTTCCCGCTGCGGCTGGAGTTCGTGCTGCCCGGGCTGGCCGCGCGCCGGCCGCAGCTGGAGGGCGCGCTGGAGCTTCTCGCCGCGCAGTGGCAGCTGACCTGGCGGCTGTCGGAGGCCGCTCGCCGTCCGCGGCTGGCGGTGTTCGTGTCGCGGACCGACCACGTGCTGCAGGAGCTGCTCTACCGGGTGCGGGCCGGTGACCTGCGCGCCGACATCGCCGCCGTCGTCTCCAACCACCCCGACCTCGAGCCGGTGGCGCGCGGGGCCGGGGTGCCCTTCCACCACGTGCCGGTGACGCCGGGGACCAGGGCCCAGGCCGAGGCGCGGGCCCTGGAGCTGGTCGGCGACGTCGACCTGGTGGTGCTCGCGCGCTACATGCAGATCGTCTCGGCCGACTTCTGCGCCCGCTTCCCCGAGCGGCTGATCAACATCCACCACAGCTTCCTGCCGGCCTTCGTGGGCGCCAACCCCTACCGGGCGGCGCACGACCGCGGCGTGAAGCTCATCGGGGCGACGGCGCACTACGTGACCCCCGACCTCGACGCCGGCCCGATCATCGAGCAGGAGGTGGCCCGGGTCGACCACCGCGCCACGGTCGAGGACATGCGCCGGGTCGGCCGCTACGTCGAGCGCCAGGTGCTCGCGCAGGCGGTGACCTGGCACGTCGAGGACCGGGTCGTCGTCGAGGGCGACCGCACCATCGTCTTCGCCTAGCCCGGGCGCAGGAGAGCCCTGTGGGGCGACGGGCGGCCGCCGCGGACGGCGGACGACAGGTTCCTCCGCCGGGAGTCGTGCTCTGCCCACGAGGTGGGGGCAGAGCACGACTGCGCACGGACCCCACCCCGCCGGGGCCGGCCGCGGTGGGCCTCGACCTCGGGTCGAGGTCTTCCCGGACTCCCACCCCGGGTGGACCCATGGCGCGGGCCGGGCTGGGTAGGGCACCGGACGGCGGAACGTCCCCGTTGACTTGACCGGTTCAGGAAGAGCCGGGCCGGGTAGGAGCCCGGGACACGACGCGGACGGCGCCGGCCCAGCAGCGGCCCCGGCGCCCGGCCTGCCGCCGGTCCCGATCCGTCCGCGCGTTCCCGGCAGCGCGCCGGACCGCCCAGACCCCAGGAGGAGCAGGAGCATGACCGACGTCGCATCGCAGGGCCCCGCACCGAGCGAGGCCGACCGCCCGGTCCTGACCAACCGTCAGGGCCACCCGGTCTACGACAACCAGAACTCGCGGACGGTGGGCGCTCGCGGCCCGGCGACCCTGGAGAACTACCAGTTCCTCGAGAAGATCAGCCACTTCGACCGGGAGCGGATCCCCGAGCGCGTGGTGCACGCCCGCGGCTTCCTCGCCTACGGCGAGTTCGAGGCCACCGGCCGGTGGGGCGACGAGCCGATCGAGCGCTACACCCGCGCCAAGTTCCTGAACGCCCCGGGCAAGAAGACGCCGCTGGCCATCCGGTTCTCCACCGTCATCGGCGGCCGGGACTCCTCCGAGGCCGCCCGTGACCCGCGCGGCTTCGCGGTGAAGCTCTACACCGAGGACGGCAACTGGGACCTCGTCGGCAACAACCTCGCGGTCTTCTTCATCCGCGACGCCATCAAGTTCCCCGACGTCATCCACTCGCTCAAGCCGGACCCGATCACCTTCCGGCAGGAGCCGGCCCGGATCTTCGACTTCATGTCGCAGACGCCCGAGGCCATGCACATGCTGGTCAACCTGTTCTCGCCGCGCGGCATCCCGTCGGACTACCGGCACATGCAGGGCTTCGGCGTGAACACCTACAAGTGGGTCAACGCCGAGGGCGGGACCCACCTGGTCAAGTACCACTGGCTGCCGAGGCAGGGCGTGAGGTCGCTGACGGCGGCCGACGCCGCCGCCATCCAGGCCAACGACCTGGGCCACGCCTCCAAGGACCTCTTCGACGCGATCGAGCGGGGCGAGTACCCGCAGTGGGACCTCTACGTCCAGCTCATGAGCGACGACGAGCACCCCGAGCTCGACTTCGACCCGCTCGACGACACCAAGGTCTGGCCGGAGAACGACTTCGAGCCCAAGCTCGTCGGGACGATGACGCTGAACCGGAACGTCACCGACCACCACAACGAGAACGAGCAGAGCGCGTTCGGCACCGGCGTGCTGGTCGACGGCCTGGACTTCTCCGACGACAAGATGCTGGTCGGCCGGACGTTCTCCTACTCCGACACCCAGCGCTACCGGGTGGGCCCGAACTACCTGCAGCTGCCGGTCAACTCGGCGCAGGGCGCGACGGTGCACACCAACCAGCGCGGCGGCCAGATGTCCTTCGGCGTGGACCTCGGCCCCGGCCAGAACCCGCACGTGAACTACGAGCCGTCGGTCATGGGCGGCCTGCGCGAGGCGCAGTACCCGACCCACGACGAGCAGGGCCCGGAGATCACCGGCCGGCTGACCCGCAAGCGCATCCCCCGGACGAACGACTACACCCAGGCCGGGCAGCGCTACCAGCTCATGGACCAGTGGGAGAAGGACGACCTGGTGGAGAACCTGGTCGACAACGTCTCCGAGGCGGTCCGCGAGGTGCAGGAGCGGATGGTCTGGCACTTCTTCATGTGCGACGACGAGCTCGGCCAGCGGGTCGGCGACGGCCTCGGGATCACCGCGGACGACGTCCGCGGCCTGGAGCCGCTGCAGTCGCAGACGCTGTCCGAGGACGAGCTGCAGCGCGCCGCCAACCTCGGCAAGAACGGCCCGCGCGACGTCACCGGCCTCACGATGACGCACACGGTGCCGAACGAGCGCGTCGTCCTCGCCTGAGCGGGGTCCCGCTGCCCCCACCGCTCGACAGCGGTGGGGGCAGCGGTGCCTCCGTCAGTCGCCGCGGCGGCGGTCCTGCTCGGCCAGGAAGCGCTCGAACTCCGCACCGAGCTCGTCGCCGCTGGGCACCTCGCCGGCGTCGCTGAGCAGGTCCGAGCCCTCGCGGGCGGCGGCGAACTGGTCGTACTGCTGCTCCAGGGCGGCCACCACCGCGGTGTTGTCCGACGAGCGGGCGATCTGCTCGTCGATCTCGGTGCGGTTGGCCTGGGCGGCCTCGCGCAGCGTCTCGGTGGGCAGCAGCAGGCCGGTGAGCCGGCCCAGGTGCTCGAGCAGCCCCAGGGACGCGGCCGGCCAGGCGGCCTGGGCGAGGTAGTGCGGCACGTGCGCGGCCACGCCGAGCGCGTCCACGCCGGCCTCGCCCAGCCGCAGCTCCAGCAGCGCGGCGGCGCTGCCGGGGATGCGCATCTCGCTCCAGTAGACGGGGTAGCCGTCGATGAGCTGGCGACGGGTGGCGTGCGCGGTGACGGTGACCGGCCGGGTGTGCGGCACGGGCATCGGGATGGCCTGCAGCGCCACCGCCGAGGTGACGCCGAGCCGCTCGACGAGGTGCGCGACCGCCGCGGTGAACGCCTCCCAGCGGTAGTCCGGCTCCGGGCCGGTCAGCAGGAGGAAGGGCTCGCCGGCGTCGTCCTCCAGGGCCGTCAGCACGATCTCCGGCGCGTCGAAGGACTCGTAGCGGTCGCCGGAGAAGGTCATCCGCGGCCGGCGGGCGCGGTAGTCGACCAGCGCGTCGGCGTCGAAGCGGGCGACGGTGCGGTGCGGCAGCGTGGCGAGCAGGTGCGCCCCGGCCAGGGCGGCGGAGGAGGCGGAGTCGAAGTCGCCGGACAGCGCGTGCACCAGCACCAGGCCGCGGCGCTGCTCCGGCCGGTCGACGGCCGCCTCGGCGACGAGGAACGGCTCGGCCTCGGGGAGCAGCTCGACGAGCTCCTCCGGTCGCTGCGCCACGGGGGACCTCCTGCTGGTGGACGGCGCCGTGTCCGGCGTCTCCTCCTCTCAGCGGCGGCGGGGACCCCCGCATTCCCGGCTCAGCCGGCGGGGGGAGCCTGCGCCGCCGGTCCCCGGGTGAGCACCGCGCCGTCGTCGTCCCCGGCGACCCGGGCGTGCGTGCCGTCGCCGGCCACCTCGGGGTGCCGGCCGTCGAGGACGTCGCGGGTGTACCGGTAGACCACGGCGATCAGCGCGGCCACCGGCACGCCGAGGAACGCGCCGATGATGCCGGCCAGGCTGCTGCCCGCGGTGACGGCGAGGATGACCACCGCGGCGTGCAGGTTGAAGCCGCGGCCCTGGATGATCGGCTGCAGCACGTTGCCCTCGATCTGCTGCACGAGCAGCACGATGCCGAAGACGATGAGCGCGACGGTGAACCCCTCGTCCACGAGGGCGATGAGCACGGCGAAGGCGCCCGCGACGAAGGCGCCGATGATCGGGATGAACGCGCCGAAGAAGGTCAGCACCGCCAGCGGGACCACCAGCGGCACGTCGAGGATCCACAGCCCCAGGCCGATGAACAGGGCGTCGACGAAGCCGACGAGCGCCTGCTGCTTGATGAACTCCGACAGCGTGGACCACGTCTTCTGCGACAGCGCGGCCACGTGCGGCGCGGCGCGCGGCCCGGTCTGGGCGGCCAGCCAGGGCACCCAGCGGGGCCCGTCCTTGATGAAGAAGAACGCCAGCAGCAGCGCGAGCACCAGGTTGATCAGGCCGTTGCCGACGGCGGAGGCGCCGGTGGCGGCGTAGCCGGCGATGTTGGAGGCGTTGGACTGGACCGAGTCGATCGCCTGGTCGACGTACTGGCCGATCTGCTCCTCGTCGATGTTGAACGGCGGGCCCTGCAGCCACTGCTGGACCTGCTCGAGGCCGTCGGCGGCCTGGTCGGCGAGCTCGGTGACCTGGTCGGCCACCTGCGGCGCGATCACCGCGATCAGCCCGGCGATGAGCGCGAGGAAGACCAGCAGCACGACCGCGGCGGCCAGGGCCGGCGGCCAGCCGTGGCGGCGCAGGAAGCGGGTGGGCGGCCACAGGACCGTGGCGAAGAGCAGTCCGAGGATGATCGGCAGCAGGACCACCCACAGCCTGCCGAGCACCCAGCCGACCACCACCAGCGCGGCGGCGATCAGCAGCAGCTGCGCCGAGCCGATCGCCAGCGCGCGGGTCGCGGCGCGGGCGCGCTCACCGCGCTGCCAGGTGGGCGCTGGGGCCGCGGTGGCCTCGTGGTCGCCCGATCGCGGGTCGCCGGTGCCGCCCTCGCCGGTGAGGGCGGGGGTCGGCTGCTCGCGCCCGGCGTCGGCCCGGCCGGCACCGGCGGCGGCCGACGAGCTGCCGGCCCGCGCGGCGGGGACGTCGTCCCGGCGTCCGGGCAGGCGGAACTTCATGGCCCCGATCGCACCACAGATCGACAGGGCGCACCGCACGGGCCCGTTCCCCGCCGTGGGCGAGGTCGACGGCGGCCCGAGCGGGTAGTCACCGACGAGCCGGGGACCCCGCCCCGGCCCGTCCCGGAGGAGCGCCATGTCCGACGTCCCGCAGCCGGTCACCGACAACAGCGTCAAGGTGCGGCAGCTGTCGCACTACCAGTTCAGCTGGATCGCCGGCGAGCCCGGCAAGCCCGGCACCTACACCCTGCAGCTGGTGCTCGACCAGGGTGCGTGGGAGGAGATCCTCACCCTCGACCCCGACGACGCGGACAACCTGCAGGACCTGCTGGCCAACACCGAGACGGTGCACTACGACATCGACCGCCGGGTGCTGATGTTCGGCGTCACCAAGACCGGCTCCTGACCGGCCGCACGGCCCCGGCGCGCCGACTGCGCTGCCCCTCCCGGGGGGCGCGGCTAGCGTCGGGGCCGTGCCCCGGACCGCCACCGCCGACCGTGTCGACCGCGAAGCCCTGCTGGAGTTCCTCCGCCCCCGGCACCGTGCCGTGCTGCTCACCCGCCGCCGCGAGGGCGGCCCGCAGCTGTCGCCGGTGACCTTCGGCGTGGACGCCGAGGGGCGGGTCGTGGTCTCGACCTACCCGCAGCGCGCGAAGGTGCGCAACGCCCGCCGCGAGCCGGCCGTCTCGCTGTGCGTGCTCTCCGACGACTTCGACGGCCCCTGGGTGCAGCTCGACGGCAGCGCCGAGGTGCTCGACCTGCCCGAGGCCCTCGAGCCGCTGGTCGAGTACTTCCGCTCGATCAGCGGCGAGCACCCCGACTGGGACGAGTACCGCGCCGCGATGGCCCGGCAGGGCAAGTCGCTGCTGCGGGTCACCATCGAGCGCTGGGGCCCGGTGGCCACCGGCGGCTTCCCGCCCGGGCTCGCCGTCGGCTGACGCGCCGGGCAAGGCCAGGAGCTTGCCCGCCCGGCGCTCCGGCGCGACGCTGCGCAGGTGCTCGCGCTCGCTGCCGTCCCCCGGGCGCCGGGCGGACCCCCGCGGTCGCCGCCGGCCGGGCTGCCGGTCGCCCCGGCGGGGGAGGGGTGGACGGCGCTGCTCGACGACGCCGCCCCGGCCGTGGACGCCGTCCTCACGCTGGCCCGGCAGGGCGGCTGGCGGGTCGGCGTCGGTGCGGCGCCGGACCCCGCCGGGGACGCCGAGGTGCTGCTCGCCGCCCGCCGGGCCCTGGCCGCCGCCGCGCGCCGGCCGGCCCGGCTCGCCGTCCGCGGTCCCGACCCGGCCGCGGCCGCCGACGCGCAGGCGGTGCTCACGGCGCTGGCGGTGCTGCTCGCCCGGCGCACCCCGGCGGCCTGGGCCGCCGTGGACCTGGTCGCGGCCGGGCACACCCGCGCCGCCGCGGCCGCCGCGCTGGGCGTGTCCCGGCAGGCGGTGGCGCAGCGGCTCGCCGCGGGGCTGTGGGACCTCGAGCAGGAGCTGCGGCCCACCGCCGTCCGGCTGCTCGCCCGCACGGACGGGGTCACCCCGGAGGGCGCCCGGCGCGCGCGGTGATCACCGCACCCGGAGAATGGCACGACGCCGTCTCCCGGAGGTCCGTCATGAGCGCTCCCGCGCACCCGCAGCGGAACGCCGAGCTCCTCGGCATCTACGTCAACGACCACCTGGCGGCGGCCACCGGCGGCATCGAGCTGGTGTGCCGCATGCTCCGGGTGCACGCCGGCTCCCGGTGGGAGGCCCCGCTGCGGCAGCTGCTCGACGAGCTGCGCGACGAGAAGGCCTCGCTGCTGGCGGTCACCCAGGCGCTGGGCATCCCGGTGCGCCAGTACAAGCAGCTGGGCGTGTGGGTGGCCGAGAAGGTCACCCGGGCCAAGCTCAACGGGCGGCTGCTGTCGCGGTCCCCGCTGTCGGACCTCGTCGAGTTCGAGTTCCTCGCCTCGGCGGTGCGCGGCAAGCGCAGCGGGTTCGAGACGCTGCGCATCGTCGCCGAGGTCGACGACCGCATCGACGCGGCGGAGCTCGACCGGCTCATCGACCAGGCGCACCGGCAGTACGAGTGGCTCACCGACGCCCGCCGCGACGTCGCCGCGGCGACCTTCGGCGGCCGGCCGGCGGCGGCGGAGCGCACCGGGGGCCACTGACCGGGGCCACTGACCGGGGCCACTGAGCAGGCGGGGCCGGCGGCTGGTAGCAACGTCGCCGTGTGCCACGACCCCAGCAGCCGCCCGCCCGCGCCGCCCCGCACCGGCGGGGAGGTCGGCGCGACTGACCTGACCGTCCTGACGGCGGCCGACGGCACGCGGTTCTCGGCGGCGTTCGCCGGGCCGGCCGACCCCGCCGCCGCGACCGCCGGTGTCGTCGTCCTCCCCGACATCCGCGGCCTGCACCCCTACTACGTGGCGCTGGCCGAGCGGTTCGCCGAGGCCGGCGTCCCGGCGCTGGCGATCGACTGGTTCGGCCGCACCGCGGGCCCGGCCGACGGCGGCACCCGCGCCGGCGACTTCGACTGGCAGACGCACGTCCCGCAGACCACGCCCGAGGGCGTCGACGCCGACCTCGCCGCGGCGATCACCGAGCTGCGCGCCCGCACCCGGCCGGACCTGCCGGTCGTCACCGTCGGGTTCTGCTTCGGCGGCAGCCACTCGTGGCGGCAGTCGGGCGGGGACCTCGACGTCGCCGCGTGCGCCGGCTTCTACGGCCGGCCGGCCATGGTCGGCGACACCGCCGACCGCGCCACCCGCCCCACCCTGATGCTGGTGGCCGGCGCCGACGCGGCCACCCCGGTGGAGGAGCAGCTCGCGCTGGCCGAGCGGATGCGCGCGGCCGGCGCCGACGTCGAGACCGCCGTCTACGACGGGGCGCCGCACTCCTTCTTCGACCGTGCCGCCCCGGAGTGGGCCGACGCCTGCCAGGACGCCTGGCGGCGGCTGCTCGCGCTCGTGGACCGGGCCGGGGGTGCCGCGTCGTGAGCGAGCCGGTCGACCCCGGCGTCATCGCGCTGGCGGCGCGCGTGTTCGACCTGGCCCGCTCCGGCTCCACCGAGGAGCTGGAGGCCTACCTCGACGCCGGCGTCCCGGTGGAGCTCACCAACGACAGGGGCGACACGCTGCTGGTCCTCGCGGCCTACCACGCCCACCCCGCGACGGTGGCCGCGCTGCTGGCCCGCGGCGCTGAGCACGGCCGGGCCAACGACCGCGGGCAGACGGCGCTGGCCGCGGCCGTGTTCCGCCGCTCGGAGCCCATCGTCCGCGCTCTGCTCGACGCCGGTGCCGACCCCGACGCCGGCAGCCCCAGCGCCCGCGAGACGGCGGCCTTCTTCGAGCTGCCGGAGATGTCGGCCCTGCTGCAGGGGCCTCCCCGCTGAGGCCTCCCCCCGGAGGAGGCCTCGGCGTGTCACCCTGAGGACCCACGGCGGCGGCGGAGGAGGACCCACCCAGACCATGGCCGCGCAGCAGCACCTGCCGCACCCCGGCAGCGACCGCGCCGACACCGGGGCCACCCGGCTGACGCCACCCGACGCCGGCGACCTGCAGGTCCCTCTCGGCGCGGCCGCCCAGCCCCTGACCGTGCCCGGGACCGCCGGCCCCGCCGTCGACGTGCTGGACGGCGACGGGCCGGGAGCCGATCCGCTGGTCGCGGGCGCCCCACCCGAGCTGCCGGGCGGGCCGGGGCTGCCCCGGTGGCTGGTGCTGCTGGTCGGCGGGGCGGCCGCCACCATCGCCGTCGCCGGCGTCCGCGAGATCGCCTGGCTGCTGGCGCCGGTGATGCTCGCGCTGGTGGTCGTCATCGCGCTCATGCCGGTGCAGCGCTGGCTGCTGCGGCACCACGTGCCCCGGTGGATGGCCGCGACCGTGCTCCTGGTGCTGGTGTGGGGGGTGCTGCTCGCCCTCGGGTCGATGCTGGTCGTGGCCATCGCCCAGTTCGCCCTGCTGCTGCCCGACTACGCGCCGCAGTTCCAGATCCTGCTCGACGACGCCGTCCGGCGGCTGGACGAGGCCGGCATGTCCTCGTCGCAGATCGCCGGGCTGGTCGACCGCTTCGACTACGGGCAGCTCGTCGGCCTGGCCACCGGGCTGCTCGCCCGGGTCACCGACACCGCCACCACGCTGGTGCTGCTGCTCTCGGCCATGGTGTTCCTCGCCATCGAGTCCGGGGGGTTCGGCCGGCGGCTGGCGCTGGTCGCCGAGGAGCGCCCGCACCTGCCGATCGCCCTGGGGCTGTTCGCCCGCGGCACCCGCAGCTACCTGCTGGTCAGCACCGTGTTCGGCGCGATCGTCGCCGTCGGCGACACCATCGCCCTGGAGATCCTCGGCGTGCCGCTGCCCCTGCTGTGGGGGCTGCTGTCGTTCATCACCAACTACGTGCCCAACATCGGGTTCGTCCTCGGCGTCATCCCGCCGGCCCTGCTCGCGCTGCTCGACGCCGGCTGGACCGAGTTCTGGGTCGTCATCATCGTCTACGCACTGCTCAACTTCGTCGTCCAGACCCTCATCCAGCCCCGCTTCGTCGGCGACTCGGTGGGCCTGTCGATGACGGTCACCTTCCTCGCGCTGCTGTTCTGGGGCTGGGTGCTCGGGGCGCTGGGCGCGCTGCTGGCCATCCCGCTGACCCTCCTGGTCAAGGCCCTGCTGGTCGACGTCGACCCGCGCGGGCACTGGCTCGACGCGCTGCTGCGCGAGGAGCCGCGGCCGCCGCGGACCAGCCGCGCCCGCAAGCGCGCGCACGACCGGAGGGCGGCGCTGGCCTCGGTGCGGGCGCTGCACCCGCACTGGCCCGGACGGCGGGGATCCGGCGGCTGAGCTGCGCTTTCGCGGAATGTCAGGGGTCTGCGGGACGTTGTCCCCGTGTCGGACGACGCGTCCGGCGAGACCTTCGAGGAGGACCCGTGAAGGGCGATCGTGTCGAGGTCGTCATCGACGCCGGTGGCGACACCCGCACCTACGAGATCGAGGCCACCCGCGCCGGACGCCGGGTGGACGTGACCCACGGCCGCGGCGTCGTGGAGGTCACCGAGAGCACCCGCGGCGGCACCCCCGTGCGCACCGCGCGGTTCATGTCCGGGCGGGTGCTCGCCCTCGTCGAGCACCCGGCCGCCCGGCCGGTGCTCGAGGACGACGAGCCGGTGACCCCGCTGCGGCGCACCGCCTGAGGAAGGACCCCGCTGCCCCCCACCACTCGCAGGCTCGCGGTGGGGCCCTGCAGCGGGGCCGAGAGGAGCGTTCCTCGGCCCCCCACCCCTCGCTCCGCTCGGGGCGGGACCCTGCAGGCGGGCCGTTCCAGCACCTCACCTGCCCCCACCCCGCGCAGCCTCGCGGCGGGGCCCGGGGCCGACGGCCGGTCGGCCTGAGGTGACACAGGAACTCGTCGTGATGGTCGGCCTGCAGGGGGCGGGCAAGTCGACGTGGGTGGCGCGGCACCTGGCCGCCACCCACGTCGTCGTCAGCAAGGACCACTGGCCGCGGGCGCGCCGGCGCGAGGCCCGGCAGCAGCGGGTGGTCGCCGAGCTGCTCGCGGCCGGGCGCAGCGTCGTCGTCGACAACACCTCCCCGTCGCCGGCGGAGCGGGCGCCCCTGGTCGCCGCGGCCCGGGCCGCCGGCGTGCCGGTCCGGGCGGTCTGGATCGACACGCCGGTGGAGGAGTGCCTGTCCCGCAACGACGCCCGCGAGGGCCGGGCCCGGGTGCCGCTGGTCGGCGTCCTGGCCGCCCGGGCGCGGTTGCGCCCGCCGTCGGAGGACGAGGGCTTCGACCGCGTCGACGTCGTCCGTCCCGGGAGCTGACCGGCGGACCGTCGCGTGCGGCGCGGGGGAGCGGTGCGGTAGACCTTGCAGGCCCGTTCCCGCCCACCCCGGAGGTCTCCCTCGTGCTGGCCAGCATCGGCTACGCCGTCGCCTACACCGCCGTCGGTCTCGTGCTGCTGGCGCTGGGCTACCTCGCCCTCGACCTGCTCACGCCCGGCCACCTCGGCCGGCGCATCTACGAGGAGCGGTCGGTGAGCGCGGCGGTCGTGCTGGCCGCGGGCTTCCTCGCCCAGGGCGCGATCACCTTCACCACCATCTGGACCAACGCCACCTCCGGCTTCGGGCAGGCGCTGCTCTACACCGTCGTCTTCGGCGTGCTGGGCGTGCTGCTGCAGGCGGGCGCCTTCGTCCTGCTCGACCTGCTCACCCCCGGGAAGCTGGGCGCGCTGGTCACCGAGGTCGGGTTCCACCCGGCCAGCCTGGTCAGCGCCGCGGCCCAGCTGTCGGTGGCCGCGATCATCGTCGCCTCCATCTGGCCCTGAGCCCGCGGCGCGCGACGCGCCGCCGGGCCCACGAGGGTGGGGAACCTACTCACCCGTAACGTGTCGGGCGCAGCGCGCGGGCGCACGGCGGGGCTCCCCGTCGCGCCCTGTGCCCGGAGAGGCCGGCGACGACGCCGCCACCAGCATGAGAGGAACCGCAATGAGCGAGGGAACCCCCCGCGTCGCGATCGTGACCGGCGCCGCCCGGGGCATCGGGGCCGCGACCGCACAGCGGCTGGCCGCCGACGGCTTCGCCGTGGCCGTGCTCGACCTCGAGGAGACCGCCACCAAGGAGACCGTGCAGGCCATCGAGGGCGCCGGTGGTCGCGCCCTCGGGGTGGGTGCCGACGTCAGCGACGCCGAGCAGGTGCAGGCCGCCGTCGAGCGGATCGCCGCCGAGCTGGGCGCACCGGTCGTGCTGGTCAACAACGCGGGCGTCATCCGCGACAACATGCTGTTCAAGATGACCGAGGTCGACTGGGACCTGGTCATGAACGTGCACCTGCGCGGCGCCTTCCTCATGGCCCGCGCCGTGCAGAAGTACATGGTCGAGGCCAAGTGGGGCCGGGTGGTCAACCTGTCCTCGACCTCGGCGCTGGGCAACCGCGGCCAGGCCAACTACTCGACGGCCAAGGCCGGCCTGCAGGGCTTCACCAAGACCCTCGCCATCGAGCTGGGCAAGTTCGGCGTGACCGCCAACGCGATCGCACCCGGCTTCATCCAGACCGAGATGACCAAGTCGACCGCCGAGCGCATGGGTGTCGCGTTCGAGGACTTCATCTCCTACGCCGCCAAGGAGATCCCGGTGCAGCGGGTGGGCCAGCCCGAGGACATCGCCCACCTCGTGTCGTTCTTCGTCAGCGAGGGCGCCGGCTTCGTGTCCGGCCAAGTCGTCTACGCCGCCGGCGGCCCCAAGGCCTGAGGAAAGGACCTCCCTGCCCCCACCCCTCGCTCCGCTCGGGGCGGGACCCTGCAGGGAGGCCACCGCACCACCGCGAGGCCGTCCGTCCCCCGTGCGGGGCGGGCGGCCTCGTGCCGTCCGTGGGCCCCGGCACGTCGCCGGAGGGCAGATCGGCGCCCCCGGCGGCGTTGCACCGATCGTGACCGCACCGTTCCGTCTCGTCCTCCTCGGGGACTCCATCGCCTTCGGCACCGGTGCCGCGCGGATCGAGGACGGCCTCGGCCCGCGGCTGGCGCAGGTGCTGCGCAGCGAGGGCACCGACGTGGAGCTCACCGTCCTCGCCGTCCCCGGCGCCGTGTCCCGCGACCTCGCCGCCCAGGTCCGCCGCGCCGCCCCGCTGGGCGCCGACCTCGCCGTCGTCGTCATCGGCGCCAACGACCT
This sequence comes from Geodermatophilus tzadiensis, assembly GCF_003002915.1. GTDB lineage: Bacteria > Actinomycetota > Actinomycetes > Mycobacteriales > Geodermatophilaceae > Geodermatophilus > Geodermatophilus tzadiensis. The sequence continues at coordinate 240,462 of NZ_PVTG01000005.1, forward strand.
CGCCCGCTTCCTGCCCGCCGACCAGGCCGCGGCCGCGCTGGGCGCCGCGGTGGCCGACCTGCGCGCCGCGGGCACCGACGTCGTCGTCGTCCCGGCGCCGGACATGTCCAGCGTGCCGTTCGTCCCGCCGGCGTTCCGCCCCGCCGTGCAGGCCGCCTGCGCGCTGCTGCAGCGGCAGCAGGCCGCCGTGGCCGAGGCCCGGGGTGCCACGGTCGCCGCGGTGTCCGCCGAGGTCGGCCGGGCCTTCACCGACGACCCGGCGCTGTTCTCCGCCGACCGGTTCCACCCGTCCTCCGCCGGCTACGCCCGCATCGCCGCCGCCGTCGCCCCGACCGTGCTCGCCGCCGCCCGCGCCCGCCGGGCCCGCCGGGCGGCCTGAGCCCGCCCGGCGGACCGCCGGCTCACATCTCGCGGTAGCGCTTCGCCGCCGCCAGGGCCTCGGTCAGCCGGCCGGCGTCGAGGTCGGCGCCGTAGCCGGGGGTGTCGCGCTGGATGCGCCAGCCCTCGGCCAGCGGCCCCAGGTCGACGACGTCGAAGCCGAGCTCGTCGATGAACGACGCCACCGTCTCCCGGGCCGAGGCGTCGTCCCCGGCGATGGCCAGGGCGCGCCGGTTCGGCGTGCCCGGCGGGGTGCGGCGGGCGGTGATGTCGGCGGCGAGGACGTGGTTGAACGCCTTGACCACCCGCGAGGTCGGCAGGTGCTCCTGCAGCAGCTCCGAGGTGGTCGTCGTCTCGTCGTCCAGCGCGGCGACGTGCCCGTCTCGCTCCGGGTAGTAGTTGTTGGTGTCGATGACGACCTTGCCGGCCAGCGGCTCGACCGGGACGTCGTCGACCGCCTTGAGCGGCACGGTGACGACGACCAGGTCGCCGGCGGCGCCGGCCTCGGCGGCGGTGGCCGCGCGGACGGTGCCCCTGCGCGACGGGCGGTCGGCGAGGGCGTCGACGAGGTCGGCGAGGGTCTCGGGACCGCGGGAGTTGGAGAGCACGACGTCGTAGCCGGTGTCGGTGGCTGCCTGGGCGAGCGCCGTGCCGATGTGGCCGGCGCCGATGATGCCGAGAGTCGTCATGCCTCGCGCCAACGCGCCGCCGGCCCGCCCATTCCCGCGCGCCAGGCACAGGAGGCTCCCCCCACGTCCGGGGCCCCGGAGACGTGGGGGGAGCCTCCTATGCCTGGTCCAGGGCGTCGGCGAGCAGTTCGGCGAGGTGCCGGCCGGGGCGGTCGGCGAGGTGGTCGAGCTGGGTGCGGCAGGAGAAGCCGTCGGCCAGGACGACGGCGTCCGGCCCGGCCCCGCGGACGGCGGGCAGCAGCTGCTGCTCGGCGATCGCGACCGACACGTCGTGGTGCCCGCGCTCGACGCCCCAGTTGCCGGCCAGCCCGCAGCAGCCCCCCAGCCGGGTGACCGTGGCGCCGGCCTGCCGCAGCAGCCGCTCGTCGGCCGCCCAGCCCATCACCGCGTGGTGGTGGCAGTGCGGCTGCGCGACCACCTCGACGCCGGCCAGCGACGGCGACGTCCAGCCCTCGGTCGCGGTGAGCAGCTCGGCGAGCGTCCGGGTGCCCGCGGCGACGCGCCCCGCGGCCGGGTCGTCCACCAGGTCGACGGCGTCTCCCCGCAGCGCGGCGGTGCACGACGGCTCCAGGCCGACGACCGGCACCCCGGCGTCCACCAGCGGTGCCAGCCGCCGCACCGTGTCGCCGAGCACCCGCCTGGCCGTGTCGAGCTGGCCGGTGGTGATCCAGGTCAGCCCGCAGCAGGTGTCGTCGCCGGGCACCTGCACCGAGTAGCCGGCCGCCTCCAGCACCCGCACCGCCGCGTGCGCCACCTCCGGCGCGAAGTGGTCGGTGAAGGAGTCCACCCACAGCGCCACCGGGGCGCCCCCGCCGGGCCGCGGGGTGAACTCCTGGCGGAAGGTGCGCCGGGCGAAGGCGGGCAGGTCGCGCCGCTGGTCGACGCCGGCGCTCCACCGGGCCAGCCGCCCGCCCAGCCGCGAGCGGGTCACCGCGTTGACCAGCCGGGGCGCCCGGGCGGCGAGGTCGGCCCACATCGGCAGCCGGCCGAGCAGGTAGTGCGAGCGCGGGCGCAGCCGCCGCCGGTAGCTCTGGTGCAGCACCTCGGCCTTGTAGGAGGCCATGTCCACGCCGGTGGGGCAGTCGCGCGAGCAGCCCTTGCACGACAGGCAGAGGTCCAGCGCCTCGTGCACCTCCGGCGAGCGCCAGTCCCGCACCGGGCCGCCGGGCGCCAGCATCTCCTGCAGCACCCGTGCGCGGCCGCGCGTGGAGTCCTTCTCCTCGCGGGTGGCCGGGTACGACGGGCACATCACCGCCACGCCCGAGGGGTCGGCCCGGCACTTGCCGACGCCGGTGCAGCGGTGCACCGCGTTGGACAGGTCGCCGCCGTCGTGCGGGTAGGCCAGCGCCAGGCCCTCACGGCGGCGGGGCGCGGCGGCCACCCGGATGTCGTCGTCGAGCCGGGCGGGGCGCACCAGCACCCCGGGGTTGAGCACGTCGGCGGGGTCGAACAGCGCCTTGACCTGGGCGAACAGGTCGAGCGCGGCGGGGGAGTACATGGTGTCGAGCAGCTCGCTGCGGGCCCGGCCGTCGCCGTGCTCGCCCGACACCGACCCGCCGTAGCGGGCCACCAGCCGGGCGGCGTCCTGCACGAACGCCCGGTAGGCCGCGCGCCCGCGGTCGGGCTCGCGGCCGAACGGGAAGTCGATGCGCACGTGCACGCAGCCGTCGCCGAAGTGCCCGTACGGGACGCCCTGCAGCCCGTGCTGCTCCAGCAGCGCCTCGAACTCGCGCAGGTAGCCGCCCAGCGAGGTCACCGGCACCGCGGCGTCCTCCCAGCCGGCGTGCGCGGGCCGCCCGTCGGAGGTGCGCGCGGCCAGCCCGGCGCCGTCCTCCCGGATCCGCCAGATCGCCGCCGCCTGCGCCACGTCGGTGACCACCATCGTGTCCACGGCACCGGCGTCGGCCAGCACCCCGGCCGCCTTGGCCTCGACCTCGGCGACGCTGTCGCCGGTCAGCTCCACGATCAGCCAGCCCGCGCCGCGCGGCAGGTCGGGGACGACGGCGGCCGGCACGTCCCGCAGCCGCTGCACGATCCGCTCGTCGAGGCCCTCGACCGCGGTCGGCCCGTGCCGCAGCAGCCCCGGGGTCGCGTCGGCGGCGTCGGCCATCGACGGGTAGCCGAGCACGACCAGCCCGCGGGCCGGGGCGTCGGCGACGAGCTCCACCGTGGCGCCGAGGACGACGGCCAGCGTGCCCTCGCTGCCCACCAGCGCGCGGGCGACGTCGAAGCCGTGCTCGGGCAGCAGGTGCTCCAGCGAGTAGCCCGACACCTGGCGGCCGAAGCGGCCGAGCTCGGTGCGGATGGTCGCGAGCTCGCGTCCGACCAGCGCCTGCAGCTCGTCGAGGCCGCCCGGTGCCGACCCGGAGGCCAGCCGCAGCCGCTGCCCGGTCCCGGTGACGACGTCGAGGCCGGCCACGTTGTCCGACGTCCGGCCGTAGCCCAGCGCCCGGGAGCCGCAGGCGTTGTTGCCGATCATCCCGCCCACGGTGCAGCGGTTGCTCGTGCTCGGGTCGGGACCGAAGCGCAGGCCGTGCGGGCGGGCGGCGGTCTGCAGCGCGGCCTGCACGACACCGGGGTCGACGACGGCGGTGCCTGCCTCCGGGTCGATGGCGTGCACGCGGTTGAGGTACCGGCTGGTGTCGACGACGACCCCGGTGCCCACCGCGTTGCCGGCGATGGAGGTGCCCGCCCCGCGCATGGTCAGCGGCACGCGGAGGTCACGGCACACCTCGAGCGCGGCGACCACCTCGTCGGCGTGCCGCGGCCGGACGACCGCCCGCGGCAGCACCCGGTACAGCGAGCCGTCGGAGGAGTACAGCGCCCGGGCCAGGCCCGAGTCGTCGACGTCCCCGATGCCGGCCCGGCGGAGCGCGGCGGTGAGGGCGGCGGTGTCCTGCGAGGGGGTGTCCTGCGAGGCCGGGGAGTCGACGAGGGTCACCCGGGCAGTGTCCCCCAGGGCGTCCCGGTGCCGTCCGGGCGTGGACGGCACCGGGGCGGGGGTCAGCTCTCGGTCGGCGGCTCGTCCTCGCCCGACTCCTCGGCCGCGTCGGCCTCCTCCTTGGTGTGGTGCACCGCGCCGTCGGCGTGCTCCGGCGGGCCGTAGACGGTGTAGAGCACCAGCGGCAGCTGGCCGGTGTTGAGGAAGTTGTGCTTCGTCCCGGCCGGGACGACGACGAGGTCGCCCTGCGCCACCTTCTTGGTGGCCCCGCCGACCTTCGCCTCCCCGACGCCGCTGACGAAGGTGAGGATCTGGTCGATGTCCTCGTGGACCTCCTCGCCGATCTCGCCGCCCGGTGGGATGGTCATGATCACCAGCTGGGTGTTCGTGCCGGTCCACAGGACGCGGCGGAAGTCGGGGCTCTCCTCCGCGGTCGTCGCGATGGTGAAGTGGATGACGGACGCCATCGGCGCTGCTCCTCCCTGGTCGCTCGGCACCCGGTCGGTGCCCTCTCGCCGGTCCTCCTGCCCGCGACCCGTCCCGGCCATGCGCCGACCTCCCCGTGTCCGGCGGAGGTGGATCGGGGGCGCCGGGTGCTGCTACGGTCGCCCCACCGTCGGTTCGAGAGTCGAACTGACTCGACCGGCAGGAGGCGCCGGTGACCCGGACCGCCCCGGCAGCGCCCGCGTCGACGGCGGCCGCGCCGCGCACCGTGCAGCGCCGCACGCTCGCCGTCGTCGCCACCAGCACGCTCGTCGTGCTCGCCGCCTTCGTGACCCCGCTGGCGACCGCCGTCGCCACCGCCCGCGACCTCGGCGCCGGGCCCGGCGGGCAGGCGTGGCTGCTCTCGGCGATGAGCGTCGGGCTGGCCGCCGCCCTGCTGGTCGCCGGTGCCGGTGCCGACGACGTCGGCCGCCGCCGCGTGTTCACCGCCGGGCTGGTGCTGCTGGCCGCGGGCGCCGCGCTGACCGCCGCCGCCGGGTCCACCGGCGTCTTCGTCGCGGGGCGGCTGGTGCAGGGCGTCGGCGGCGCGGCCGTGCTGGCCTGCTCGCTCGGCCTGCTGGCACAGGTGTTCCCGCTCGGCCCGCCGCGGGCGCGGGCGGCGGCCGTGTGGGGTGCCAGCCTCGGCGCGGGCACCGGGGTCGGCGGGCTGGCCGCAGTGGTCCTGGACGGCGACACCGGCTGGCGGGCCACCCACGTGGTCACCGCCGTCCTGACCCTCGTGCTGGCCCTGGCTGCGCGGCTGCTGCTGCCGGAGTCGCCGCGCCCGCGCCGGCCGCGGGTGGACGTCGTGGGCCCGGTGCTGCTGGTGTCGGCGGTGTGCTGCCTGCTGGTCGGGCTGGTGGCGCCGCGCACCGGCGCGGGGACGGCGACCGGGGTGGCGCTGCTGGTCGCCGGCGTGCTGCTCGCCGCGGGCTTCGTGCTGGCCGAGGCGCGGGTGCGGGCGCCGATGGTGGACCTCGCGCTGTTCCGTGTCCGCGGCTTCGTCGCGGCCAACGTCGGGGCGCTGGTGACCGGCGCGGCCACGGTCGGGCTGATGTCCTACCTGGCCACCGTGCTGCAGCGCGGGCTGGGGGAGAGCCTGCTGGCCACGACGGTGCCGGTGGTCGTCTGGTCGGCGGTCGCCACCGCCACCTCCTGGGGGCTGCGCTGGGTGCCGGCCGTCGACGGGCGGCTGCTGCTGGCCGGCGGCCTGGCGGTGTCGGCGGCGGGGCTGGCCGCGCTCGCCGTCCTCGACGTCGGCGACCGGGGCACCGCGGTGCTGCCCGGGCTGCTCGTCCTGGGCGTCGGCTACGGCGCGGCCAACGCGGCGCTGGGCCGGGAGGCGGTCGCGCACGTGCCCGCCGAGCGGGCGGCCATGGGCAGCGGGGCCAACAACACCGCCCGCTACCTGGGCGCCGCCGTCGGAGCGACCCTGGTGGTCCTGCTGGTCACCGCCGCGGCACCGGCCGGCGCGGGCGCGGCCACCGCGCTGCTGGACGGCTGGGACGCCGCGGCGCTGGCCGCGGCGGGGCTGAGCGTCGCCGGGGCGCTGGCCGTGCTGGCGCTGCGGCCGGCCCGTCCGACCGCCTGAGCCGCCGGCTCAGGAGCGGCGGGCGACCAGCTGGACGAGCACCTCGGTGGCGACGTCGGTGTCGTCGGCCAGGCAGGTGACCTCGCCGCGCTCGACGCGGGCCAGCATCAGCTCGTTGAGCCCGCCGACGGCCGCCAGCACCAGGGCCCGGTCCACCGGGCGCACCTCGTCGGGGTGCCGCCCGGCCAGCTCGGCGGCCACGCCGCAGAGCAGCTCGACGTAGCGGTCGATCACCCGGCGCCGCAGGGTGAGAGCCGGGCGGCCGGCGGCCTGCACCTCGACGAGGGCGGCCCAGGCCACCTCGGGGTTGGCGGCCAGCAGCTCCACGTAGGCCCGCACCGCCGCGCGCAGCCGGTCGCGCCAGGGCAGGCCCGCGGCCGCGGCGTCCTCCTGCGCGGCCCGGACCGCGGCCAGCATCGTGTCCGAGGCGCGGGTGTAGAGCTCGAGGAGGCAGTGCTCCTTGTCCCGGAAGTGCGTGTAGACGACGGTCTTGGACACCCGGCCCGCCCGGGCGATGTCGGAGATCGTCGTGGCGCGGTAGCCCTTCTGGGCCATGCAGGTGGCCAGCGCGAGCAGGATGCGCACCCGCCGGGCGGCGTCGTCCTGGGTCGTGTCCTCGGGCACGACCGTGGCGCTCACCTGGCCGATCCTAGGCACGGGCGGGGGAGGCGCCGCCGCAGGGACGCCGGGGTCCGGTCGCCGGTGAGCGGGTTCACCGCTGCTCGGGGGAACAACCGCCGGGGCGGTGCTGTCGCTACCTGGGTGACCTCCACGACGCCCGTCCGCGCTCCCGCGCGCGCCTACGCCGTCTGGCTCACGGCGCTGGCCGCCTACGCCGTCGCGGTGTTCCACCGCGCCTCGCTCGGTGTGGCCGGCGTCGAGGCGCAGGAGCGCTTCTCGGCCGGGGCGTCGGCGGTCTCGCTGTTCCTCGTGCTGCAGCTGGCGGTCTACGCCGGGCTGCAGGTGCCGGTGGGGGTGGCGCTGGACCGGTTCGGCTCGCGCCGGCTGGTGCTGGTGGGCGCGCTGACCATGGCCGCCGGGCAGTTGGTGCTCGCCCTGGCCACCGACGTGCCCACCGCCGTCGCCGCGCGGGTGCTCGTCGGCGCCGGCGACGCGATGACGTTCATCAGCGTGCTGCGGGTGATCGGTTTCTGGTTCCCGGGGCCCACCGTCCCGGTGATCACCCAGCTCACCGGCATCCTGGGCCAGGTCGGGCAGATCGTGGCCGCGTACCCGCTGGTCGCGCTGCTGCACGGCGTGGGCTGGCGCAGCACCTTCCTCGGCGCCGCGGCGGTGGGCGTGCTCACCGCCGTCCTGGTGCTGGTCGCGCTGCGCGACGCGCCACCGGGCGCGGAGACCACCCGTCCCGCCGGGCTGGCCGAGGTGCGTCGCAGCCTGGCGCTGACCTGGCACGAGCCGGGCACCCGCGTCGGCCTCTACACGCACCTGGTCACCCAGTTCTCCGGCACCGTGTTCGCGCTGCTGTGGGGGTACCCGTTCCTCGTCGTCGGCCAGGGGCTCGCCCCGGGGACGGCGGCGGGCCTGCTGACCCTGCTGGTGGTCGTCGGCATGGGCGTGGGCCCGCTGCTCGGCCGGCTGTGCGGGCGCTGGCCGCTGCGTCGCTCAGTGCTCGTGCTCGGCATCCTCGCCGCCACCGTGACCGTGTGGACCGTCGTGCTGCTGTGGCCCGGGCGGGCGCCGGTGTGGCTGCTCGTCGTGCTGGTGCTGGTGCTGGGCACCAACGGCCCGGGCTCGATGATCGGCTTCGACTTCGCCCGCACCTGGAACCCGGCCGAGCGGCAGGGCAGCGCCAGCGGCGTGGTCAACGTCGGCGGCTTCGTCGCCTCGCTGCTGACCGTCCTGGCCATCGGCGCGGTGCTCGACCTGCTCACGCCCGGGGCCTCGACGGCCTACGACCTCGGCGCCTTCCGGGCCGCGTTCGCCGTCCAGTACGTGTTCTGGGCGGTCGGGCTGGTCGGCCTGCTGCGGCACCGGCGGGCGCTGCGGGCACGGCTGGCCCGCGACGGCGTCGTCCTCGCGCCGCTGCACGTGGCCGTGGGCGCCCGCCTGCGCGGGGGGTCGGCCTACCGCTGACGGGCCGCCGGGCGCCGTCCCGCCGGCCCCTGCGCCAGGATCGGGGGGCGTGGGAGCCGAGAGCCCGGACGCCTACCGGCCCGAGGCGTGGCACGACCTCGCCGTGGCGACCGTCGGTGCCACCGCGGCGCTGACCGGACTGCTGTTCGTCGCGGTCTCCATCAACCTCGACCGGGTCCTCGCGTTCCCGGTGCTCCCCCGCCGGGCCGCGACCACACTGGGGCTGCTGGTGGCGCTGCTGGCCGCAGGTGTCTTCGTCCTCGTCCCCGGTCAGCCGGTGTCCGCCCTCGCCGCCGAGCTCGCCGGCACCGGCGTGCTGCTCGGCGCCGCCGGCGCGGCCGAGCTGGTGCGGGCCCGGGCGGAGGGGGACGCCCCGCGCGCCCCCCGGGTCCGCGCGGCGGTCCCGGTGCTGCTGCCGGCCGCTGCGCTGCTGGCGGCCGCGCTGTCGCTGGCCCTCGGGGCCGGGGGTGGTCTCTACTGGCTGGTGGGGGCGCTGGTCGGCGGGATCGCGGCGTCCTGCCTGACCGCGTGGGTGCTCCTGGTGGAGATCCAGCGCTGACCTCGCGCGGTCTCCACGGCTGCGGGCAGGATCGCCCGCATGGAGGTCGTGGTCGGGCTGGACTCCGGGACGACGGCCACCAAGGCGGTCACCGCCGGGGTGGACGGGCGGGTCCGCGACCTGGTCAGCGTCGGCTACCCGCTGTCGGTGCCCGCGCCCGGCCGCGCCGAGCTCGACGCCCGGCGCCTGGCCGACGCCGCCGTGGAGGCGCTGGCCGCGGTCACCGCCCGAGCCCGCGACCGCGGCGACCGGGTGGTCGGCGTCTGCCTGTCGGCAGCGATGCACGGCCTGGTGCCGATGGACGACGACGGCCGGCCGCTGGGCCCGGTGGTGACCTGGGCCGACGACCGCGCCGCCGGGTTCGCCGAGGCCCTGCGCGCCGACGGACGGGCCGGCGGGCTGCACGCCCGCACCGGCACCCCGGTGCACCCGATGTCGCCGCTGCTCAAGCTGGCGGCGCTGCGCGCCGACGACCCCGACCGGCTGGCCGCGGTGCCGCGCTGGGGCGGGGTCAAGGAGCTCGTCGTCTCGGCGCTGCGCGGCGGGCCGCAGGTGCTCGACCGCTCCTGCGCGTCGGCCACCGGCCTCTACGGCCTCGCCTCGGGCGCCTGGGACACCGAGGCCCTCGAGGTCGCCGGCGTCCGCGCGGGCCAGCTCGGCGAGGTGCTGCCCACCACGGCGGTGCTGCGCGGCCTGCGCCCGGAGGTGGCCGCCGCGACCGGCCTGCCCGCGGACACGCCGCTGGTGCTCGGCGCCGCCGACGGCGTGCTGGCCAACCTCGGCATCGGCGCGGTCCGCCCCGAGGTCGCCGCGGTGTCGCTGGGCACCAGCGGCGCGATGCGGGTCGTCGTCCCGTCGCCGACGGTCGACCCCGCGCACCGGCTGTTCTGCTACGCGCTCACCGACGAGCACTGGGTGGTGGGCGGCGCGGTCAACAACGGCGGCTCGGTCGTGCGCTGGGCGGCGCAGGCGCTGGCCGCGGGGGAGGGGCCGCCGCCGGAGGGCGAGGCGGCCGACGCCCTCGACGCCCGGCTGCTGGCCGAGGCGGCCGAGGTGCCGCCCGGCAGCGACGGGCTGCTGTGCCTGCCCTACCTGCTCGGCGAGCGCGCGCCGTGGTGGCGCTCGGGGCTGCGCGGCGCCTACGTCGGGCTGCGCCGCGAGCACCGCCGCCCGCACCTGGTCCGGGCCGCCGTCGAGGGCGTGTGCCAGCAGCTGGCGCTGGTCCGCGACGCGTTCTCGGCCACCGGCCTGCCGGTGCGGGAGGTGCGCGCCACCGGCGGGGCGGTGGCCTCCTCGCTGTGGGTGCGGACGCTGGCCGCCGCCCTCGACCTGCCGGTGCGGGTGGCCGACTCGCCCGAGGGCACGGGCCTGGGCGCCTGCCTGCTGGGGCTGCACACGCTGGGGGCGCTGCCCGACCTCGACGCCGCCACCGGCCTGGTCGGCGTCTCCGACCCGGTGGTGCCCGACGCGGCCGCCGCCGCCCTGTACGCGCGGGTGCGCCCGCTGGTGGAGCAGTCCACGCAGGCGCTCACCGGCGTCCTCACCACCCTCGACGCCCTCGACGACAGCCCGTCGCACACCCCCGCCTGACCCGGGCGCGGTGCCGTGCCTCCCGGGACCCGAACCGGTCCGGTCGGGGCCGTTCCGCGCCAGGATGACGCCCTGGCGGCGAGCGGAGGGGCGACATGAGGGGTGTGGCGCGGGCGGCGGTGGCCGGCGTGGGCGCGGTGGCGGCGGTGGCCGCGCGGGACCTGCTGCAGCGGGAGCACACCCTGCTGCGCAACTTCCCGGTGCTCGGGCACGCCCGGTACCTGCTGGAGTCGATCGGGCCGGAGCTGCGGCAGTACCTGGTGGCCGGCAACAACGAGGAGCGGCCCTTCACCCGCGACCAGCGCCGGTGGGTCTACGCCTCGGCCAAGGGCGAGAACAACTACTTCGGGTTCGGCACCGACAACGACCTCGAGTACACCGCCGGCTACCCGGTGATCAACCACCGCACGTTCGGCCGCGCCGTCCCGCCCTCGCACCCGGCGTCGGCCGCCGACGTCCGGCTGCCCGCGGCCAAGGTGCTCGGCGGCCCGCGCGGGCGGCGGCACGCCTTCCGGCCGGCGTCGGTGGTCAACGTGTCGGCGATGAGCTTCGGCTCGCTGTCGGGCGCGGCCGTCGAGGCGCTCAACCGCGGGGCCGCGCTGGCCGGGTGCCTGCACAACACCGGCGAGGGCGGCCTGTCGGTGCACCACCGGCACGGCGGCGAGCTGGTGTTCCAGATCGGCACCGCCTACTTCGGCTGCCGGGACGAGCAGGGCCGCTTCGACCTGCAACGGCTGTGCGACCTGGTGGCGGGCGCCCCGGTGCGGGCGCTGGAGATCAAGCTGAGCCAGGGCGCCAAGCCCGGCCTCGGCGGGGTGCTGCCGGCGGCGAAGGTCTCGGCCGAGATCGCCGCGGCCCGCGGGGTGCCCGAGGGCGTCGACTGCGTCAGCCCGTCACGGCACGCGGAGTTCACCGACGCCGACAGCCTGCTCGACTGGGTGGAGCTGCTCGCCGCCGAGACCGGGCTGCCGGTGGGCATCAAGTCCGCCGTCGGCGACATGGCCTTCTGGGACGAGCTGACCGAGCTCATGGCCACCACCGGCCGCGGCGTGGACTTCGTGACCATCGACGGCGGCGAGGGCGGCACCGGCGCCGCGCCGCTGATCTTCACCGACTCGGTGTCGCTGCCCTTCCAGCTCGGCTTCGCCCGCGTCTACTCGGTCTTCGCCCGGCGCGGTCTGGCCGAGCAGGTCACCTTCGTCGGCGCCGGCAAGCTCGGCCTGCCCGACAACGCGGTCGTGGCGTTCGCGCTGGGCTGCGACACGGTCAACGTCGCCCGCGAGGCGATGCTGGCGATCGGCTGCATCCAGGCGCAGAAGTGCCACACCGACACCTGCCCGACCGGCGTCGCCACCCAGAACGCCTGGCTGGCGCACGGCCTGGACCCGGCGCTGAAGTCGGTGCGGCTGGCCGGCTACCTCGCCACGCTGCGCCGCGACCTGCTCAAGGTGGCGGAGGCCTGCGGCGTGGAGCACCCCGGGCTGATCGGCACGGAGTCGGTGGAGGTGCTCACCGGGCGCAGCGCGTCCACGCCGCTGGCGGAGGTGTACGGCTACGAGCCCGGCTGGGGGATGCCCTCGGCCGCCGACCGCGCCGCGATCGTGGAGCTCATGACGGCCGGGGCACCCCAGGGCGGCTCCGCGCCCCCGTCCGAGGACGCCCAGGCATAGGAGGCTCTCCCCACGTCCGGGGTGGCCCGGACGTGGGGAAAGCCTCCTATGCCTGGCCGCGGAGCAGGTCCTCGAAGGAGGGGACGTCGGCGAACGGGTCGGCCGGGCGCGCCGACGCAGGGCGCCCGGTGACGACGTCGGCCAGCTCGCCGGCGGCCCGGGTGATCCGCCGGCCCAGCTCACCGCCGTCGCCGCCGGCCCAGTCCTCGCTCGCGGCGAACACCGCGGTCGGCACGGTGACCGCCCGCAGGAAGGAGAACAGCGGGCGCATCGCGTGCTCGAGCACCAGCGAGTGCCGGGCGGTCCCCGCGGTGGCGGCGAGCAGCACCGGCTTGCCGGTCAGCGCGTCCTCCTCCAGCACGTCGACGAAGGACTTGAACAGCCCGCTGTAGGACGCGGTGAACACCGGCGTCACGGCGAGGACCGCGTCGGCGCCGGTCACCGTCTCCACCGCCGCGCGCAGCGCCGCGTTCGGGAAGCCGGTGACGAAGGCGTCGGCCAGGTCGCGGGCGTGCTCACGCAGCTCGACGACCTCCACGGTGGCGTCCTCGCCCCGCTCGCGCAGGGCGGCCACGGTCGCGGCGGCCAGCCGGTCGGCCAGCAGCCGGGTCGACGACGGCGTCGACAGCCCGGCGCTGACCACGGCGAGGGTGCGTGTGGTCATGCGGAGACCTCCTCGGGCGTGGCCTCGGGCGTGGTCTGCTCGGCGGCCCGGCGGGCGGCGACCCGCGAGGCGTGGGTGGGGGCGTCGGGCACGTGCGCGGGCTTCAGCGCGGCGAACTCGCGGCGCAGCACCGGCACGACCTCCTCGCCCAGGAGGTCCAGCTGCTCGAGCACGGTCTTCAGCGGCAGGCCGGCGTGGTCGATGAGGAACAGCTGCCGCTGGTAGTCGCCCACGTAGTCGCGGAAGCCGAGGGTGCGCTCGATGACCTGCTGAGGGCTGCCCACGGTCAGCGGCGTCTCCCGGGAGAACTCCTCCAGCGAGGGACCGTGGCCGTAGACCGGCGCCTCGTCGAAGTAGGGCCGGAACTCGGCGACGGCGTCCTGGCTGTTCCTCCGCACGAACACCTGCCCGCCCAGGCCGACGATCGCCTGGTCGGCCGAGCCGTGACCGTGGTGCTCGAAGCGCTGCCGGTAGAACTCCACCATCCGCTGGGTGTGCTCCTTGGGCCAGAAGATGTGGTTGGAGAAGAAGCCGTCGCCGTAGTAGGCGGCCTGCTCGGCGATCTGCGGGCTGCGGATCGAGCCGTGCCAGACGAAGGGCGCGACGCCGTCGAGCGGCCGCGGCGTCGAGGTGAAGCCCTGCAGCGGCGTGCGGAACCGGCCCGACCAGTCGACGACGTCGGAGTCCCACAGCCGGCGCAGCAGCGCGTAGTTCTCGACCGCCAGCGGGATGCCGTTGCGGATGTCCTGCCCGAACCAGGGGTAGACCGGGCCGGTGTTGCCGCGGCCCATCATGAGGTCGACGCGGCCGCCGGCGAGGTGCTGCAGCATCGCGTAGTCCTCGGCGATCTTCACCGGGTCGTTGGTGGTGATCAGCGTGGTCGCCGTCGACAGCTGCAGCCGGGTGGTCCGCGCCGCGACGTAGGCGAGCGTGGTCGTCGGCGAGGAGGAGAAGAACGGCGGGTTGTGGTGCTCGCCGAGGGCGAAGACGTCGAGCCCGACCTCCTCGACCTTCTCCGCGATGCGGACGATCGCCTGGATCCGCTCCGCCTCGCTGGGCGTGCGGCCGGTGGTGGGGTCGGTCGTGACGTCACTGACCGAGAAGACGCCGAACTGCATCTCCGCTCCTCTTGTTGAGCGTACAACTACCGGTCTGCGCAACGGGCCGGAGGGGCCGGCTGTTCCCGTTGTGGCCGACTGCGCGGTGTGACGGTCCGGCCACGGCGCGGCGGACCACTCCGTCGGTGACCGTCCCGTGATCTGGGCGGTGCACGACCGGACCGGCCGCACTGGGAACCTGGCGCTCACCACCCGTCGACCTCGACGAGGCGCGGGGGAGCACGACTGACCGAGGGGGCACGGGATGTCGCAGCACACGCACCAGAGCGCTCCGGACGCGGCGGGTGACGAGGGCCGGCGGCGCACCCGCTTCTCGGGCAACCGGACCAGCGACGACGCCCGGCCGGGCGAGCTCGACGGCCTGCTGGGCACCGGCCCGGTGTTCACCCACGCCGTCCGGGGCTACGACCGCCTGCAGGTCGACGACTACGTCGCCTGGGCCGAGACCGAGCTGCACGTGCTGCGCCGGGAGAACGACCACCTGCTCAGCCGCTACGCCGCGGCGTCGGCCGAGCTGCAGAACGCGCGCCGCCGGCTGGCCCAGCTGGTGCGCGAGCGGCAGTCGCTGCCCTCACCGGAGGACGCCGCCGCGATGATCCAGCGCGCCGAGGCCGACGCCGAGCGGATCCGCGAGGACGCCCGCACGGAGGCCGAGGCCCGGCTGGCCAAGGTCGCCGAGATGCGCCAGGCGGTGACCGCGCTGCGCGAGCAGGCGCGGGCGGAGGCCGCCGCGCTGGTCGGGGCAGCCCGCGGCGAGGCCGAGGAGCTGCGCCGGAGGACGGCCGCCGAGCAGGCCCGCGCCACGGCCCAGATCACCGCCCGGGCGGAGGAGCAGCGGGCCGCCGTCGAGGCGGAGCTCGCCGCGCTGCGCGCCCAGCGCGACCAGGCCCGCGAGTCGCTGCACCGGCTGGGGCACCAGATCGGCGACGCGCTGCAGCTGGTCGCCGGCGCGCTGCCCGACGACGCGGCCCTGCCCGGCCGCACCGACCTGCCCGACGAGGTGCCGGTGCTGGCGGAGCGGCGGGAGGCCGCGCGCGAGGAGGCCGACGGGCGCACCGGTGGGGACGCCGCTCCCGCCGAGGGTGCGACCGACGTCACGGCGCTGCACGGGACCGGCCGGGGAACGGTCGCCGCGGCGTCCTGAACAGCGCCGACACGCCGGGCGGGCCGCTGGGGACGCCCCGCCCGTAACAGCCGTCACGGTGGTCCCTGCCGTCGGGGTGTTGTCACGGACGGATAACGGCCCGTACGGTGGCCGACGTCCGGCTGGTCGTCTCGTCCCCGTCCGGGGAGCCTGGCCGGGCGCCGCCGAGTCGTGTCCGCTGCCGCGGGCGCGAGCCGGGGACCCACCGCAGTCCTGGGGTGAATCGCCTGCCGAGCGCAGTGCGTAGGGCTTCTTCCCGCCCGAACCCGTCAGCTAACTCGGTAGGCGGCTCACGGAAGGAACGGAGAGTCTCCGCATGCCCCGCCTCCGGGCCCCCGCGGCCCGCAGGTGCCGCCGGCGCGCGCCCCGCGCCTCCTGACCCCGGCCGACACCTGCCCCGCTGACCCGGCGCCGCTGACCCGCGCCGCCGGGGACCCGTAGACCGCCGCACGCCGACGCACGCCCGCGACCCGGGCCGCCGCGCGCACTCTCCCTCGGAGCCCTCCTCCCTCATGCCCAGCCACACCCCGAACACGCCTGCCTCCGCCCCGGCGACCGCCGAGGCCGCCGCCGCCGAGGCGACCGGCTCGCAGCCCGCGACGCTCGAGCTCCCGGCCGCCGAGCACCCCGCCGAGGCGCCCGCCCGCCGCCGGTTCGGCCGTCCCGCCCGCACCCGGGCCCGCCGCAGCAGCCCGCCGCTGGGTCCCCGCCGCCCGGCCCTCCTGCTGGCCACCGCCGCGGCCGGTGCCCTCGTCGTCGGGGTGGTCACCACCAGCGGCCCGGCCGCCGAGGCCGGCACCGAGACGGCCGGCACCTCGGTGAGCGTGGCCGCGCAGCTCGGCATCGTCGACCAGCAGGCCGCCGGCACCGAGGCCGCCCCGCAGGCCGGTGACCTCGCGCCGCTGGAGGACCTCGCCGCCTCCCGCAGCGAGCGCAGCGCCGAGGAGGCCAGCGCCGCGCAGGCCCAGGCCGCCGCCGACCAGGCCGAGCTCGACCGCCGCGCCGCCGAGGAGGCCGCCCGCGTGGCCGCCGAGCAGGAGGCCGCCCGTGTCGCCGCCGAGCAGGAGGCCGCGCGCGTCGCCGCCGAGCAGGCCGCCGCCGAGGAGGCCGAGCGGGCCGCCGCCGAGGCCGCCGCGGCCGAGGAGAGCTCCGAGCCCGCGCCCGCCGCGGCGCCGGCGAGCCAGGGCTCCTTCAAGGACTACGCGCTGGCCAAGGTCGGCAGCGCCGAGCAGTTCGGCTGCCTGGAGAAGCTGTGGGGAAAGGAGAGCGGCTGGAACCCCAACGCGCAGAACCCCACCAGCACCGCCTACGGCATCCCGCAGTTCCTCGACTCCACCTGGGCCAGCACCGGCATCGCCAAGACCTCCGACGGCTACCGGCAGATCGACGCGGGCCTGATCTACATCGAGAGCCGCTACGGCTCGCCCTGCGACGCCTGGGCGCACTCGCAGGCCACCGGCTGGTACTAGAAGGACCCCGGTGCCCCCCACGCCTCGCTCCGCTCGGCGCGGGCCCCTGCACCGGGGCCGTTCCAGCACGTCACCAGCTCGTCGCGGGCCCCTGTAGCGGCGCCGTTCCAGCACGCCG
The DNA here is from genome assembly GCF_003002915.1 of Geodermatophilus tzadiensis. GTDB lineage: Bacteria > Actinomycetota > Actinomycetes > Mycobacteriales > Geodermatophilaceae > Geodermatophilus > Geodermatophilus tzadiensis. The sequence goes on from NZ_PVTG01000005.1 coordinate 256,970, forward strand.
CGTGACACTGGGGGCGTGATGACACCGGGAGGGCCGGCCACTCGCGTGGTGCCCGCGGGCTTCGTCCGCGCGCACACGCAGGTGCGCCGGCCCTCTCTCGTCCCCGAGGTGCGGCTGCACGTCGCCGACGACGTCGTCGCCCTGTGGGAGGCGATGGAGGACGACGCCGGCGGGGCGGGCGAGGCCCCGCCGTTCTGGGCCGCCGCCTGGCCCGGCGGTCAGGCGCTGGCCCGCGCCGTCCTCGACGACCCCGGCCTGGTGGCCGGCCGCACCGTGCTCGACCTCGGCTCCGGGAGCGGGCTGGTGGCCGTCGCGGCGGTCCTCGCCGGTGCCCGGTGGGTGCTGGCCAGCGACGTCGACCCGTTCTCCCGGACGGCGATCGGCGTCAACGCCGGGCTCAACGGTGTCGCCGGCATCAGCGTGACCGGCGACGTGCTCGACCGGGACCCGCCCGCGGTCGACGTCGTCCTCGCCGGTGACGTCTGCTACGACCGCGAGATGACCGAGCGGGTGCTGCCCTTCCTCGACCGGGCGCGGGCGCGTGGCTGCGAGGTCCTCGTCGGCGACCCGGGCCGGCCCTACCTCCCGCACCAGCGGCTCGAGCCGGTCACCGCGCTCGACGTCCCCGAGACGGAGGGCCCGGGCACCCGCCGGACGACGGTGTGGCGGCTGCCCTGACGTGACGCAGCGTGTCCGGCGTCCCGCACGCGGTGATCTTGCCGAGGGCGCGTCGCGATTCGGCCCGGTTCTTGGTCAGGTTATGCCCACTCCTGCGGGATAGTTGGGCTGATTCGTGCACCTCTGACCCCTGGCGGAGCACCCGTCGCTGGTCGATCCTCGTGCCTCCCACACCACAGGAGGTCACTGATGTACCGCTCCGCGCTCGTGTCGTCGCTGCTCACCACCGCCGTGCTGCTCACCGGCTGTGAGGGTGAGGACGACACCGCCACGGCCGCCCGCGACCGCCCGGCCGTGTCGTCCCAGCCGGCCGGGACGACGAGGTCCGCGCCGGACGCGCCCACGACGACGGCCGCACCCTCCACGCCCGCCCCCGCCACCGTCGCGCCGACGACCCCCGCGCCGACGACCACGGCCCGCCCGACCACCGCCCGGCCCACCGCGCCCGCGCCGACCACGCCCGCACCCACCCCGTCCCCGGCGCCCGCGCCGGACGGGTCGGTCCTCCCCGACGAGGCCGTGCCCGTGCACGGCGGCCAGGTGTGGGCCGTCTACCTCGCGGTCGGCGACCCCGACGACGAGTGGGGGCGGCACATGCTGGCCGAGACCGCCGACTACGTGCACGCCTCCTTCGGCTACACCGGCTCGGGCGTCGGCGAGGTCGCGTGCGACGTGGGCGCGGCCGAGCAGCTGGGCTTCGACCCGCAGGACCACCGGGTGGCCGTGTACTTCGACAGCGCCGCCCGGGCGCAGGAGTTCGTCGCCGTCTACGACCGCCAGGACGTCGGCTCGGCGTCGGTGACGACGTACTGCCTGGACTGAGCGCCGCCGCGGACGGGAGCGGCGCCGGCCGCACGCCGGCGCCCGGACTCGGCGAGACTGGGCGGGTGAGCGAATCGGAGAGCCCGCGGGACGGCGGGGCGCAGGCGCGGGTCACCCGGACCGTCGAGGAGTTCGTCGCGCAGCTGCGCGGCTTCACCGACCGGGCGCGGGGGCTGGCCTCCGGCGCGGTCCCGTCGGGGCTGTCGCTGCCGCGGCTGCCCTCCCCGCCCGGGGCGATGTCGGCGGCGCAGGTGGGGGCGGTCGCCTCGCAGGTGCGCGGTCAGCGGCAGCTCATCGCCGGTCTGATCGGGCAGCTGCAGGCCTTCGACGAGCAGCTCGCCGTCTTCGAGCGGGTGCTCGAGCCGGTGGAGGAGTGGAGCCGGACCTGGGCCCGGCTGGAGCAGTCCTTCGGCGACGTGCTGCGCCGCTCGCCCACCGACCCGCCGCCGGCCGGCACCGCCTAGCGCTGGTCGCGGCGCAGCGGGTGGTCCGCGGGCACCTCGACCAGCACGAGGTGCACGCCGTCGGGGTCGACGACGGTGGCCTCCAGCAGCCCCCACGGCTGCCGCCGGGGCTCCTCGAGGACAGGCACGCCGGCCGCCGCGAGCCGGGCGAGCTCCGCGGCGAGGTCGCGCACCTGCACCCACAGGGCCAGCCCGCGCGGCGGCCCGGCGGCGGAGCCGGAGACCTCGAGCAGGCCGTTGCCCAGGAAGAAGACGACGCCCGGGTGCTCCGGCGGCCCGAACTCGCGGTACACGGCCAGGCCGAGGACGTCGCGGTAGAACGCCTGCGACCGCACGGGGTCGGCGGTGCGGAGCAGGACCCGGCTGCTGAGCACGTCCACCCGGGCATCATGGGCTCCCGTGACCGCCGCCGCTGCCGACGCCCGCGCGGGGCTGCGCGCCGACTGCGCCCGCTGCGCGGCGCTGTGCTGCGTGGCCCCGGCCTTCGCCGCCTCGGCCGACTTCGCGATCGACAAGCCGGCCGGCCGCGCCTGCCCGAACCTGGCCGGGGACGACCGCTGCGGCATCCACGCGCAGCTGCGCGAGCGCGGCTTCCCCGGCTGCGCGGTGTTCGACTGCTTCGGCGCCGGCCAGCAGACGGTGCAGGTGACCTTCGCCGGCACCGCGGACTGGCGGGCGGACCCGGACCGGGCGACGGCGGTGTTCGCTGCCTTCGGCGTCCAGCGGCAGCTGCACGAGCTGCTCTGGTACCTCACCGAGGCGCTGGCCCTCGACGCCGCCGCGCCGCTGCACGGGGAGCTCGCCGCCGCACGCGACCGCACCGCGGCGCTCACCGCTGCCACCGCGCAGGAGCTCGCCGCCGTCGACGCCGCCGCGCTGCGTCAGCGGGCCGGCGCACTGCTGACCTCGGTCAGCGAGCTGGCCCGTTCAGGCGTGCGGCCGCGGGGCAGGGACCGGCGGGGGGCCGACCTCGTCGGCGCCGACCTGCGCCGCACCCGGCTGCGGGCCGCCGGCCTGCGCGGCGCCTACCTGATCGGTGCCGACCTCCGCGGCGCGGACCTGTACCGCACCGACCTGCTCGGCGCGGACCTCCGGGCCGCCGACCTGCGCGGCGCCGACCTCTCCGAGGCGCTGTTCGTCACCCGGCCCCAGCTGGCCGCCGCCCGCGGCGACGCCACCACCCGCCTCCCGCCCGGCCTCGAGCACCCGGCGCACTGGGACCCGCGGTGACCCGCGGCCGAGCCGCGCGCGGCGCTCCGCGGGACGGTTCCGCAGCTCCCGGGCCCGATCGCGTCCGGTGCGTGCGGAACGGACTCGCGGAACGGGGCGGGGAGCCGCACCCCAGGCGGTCAGGCGGGTAGGTCCCCCTCGTCCTCCGGGCGGCCGCGGCGGCGCAGCAGGCCGGTGACGCCGGCGACCCGTGACTGGGCCTGGCGCAGGGTCGCGATCATCGGCATGAGGTCCTCGTCGATGGTGCGGATGATGTCCGGCACCGCGTCCACCGCCGGGTCGTCGAGCACCCGGCCCACCCGCTCCAGCCCGGGCTTGAGCGCCCGCACCGGCTCCTCCAGCTCCCCGACCAGGGTCTCCAGCCGCTCGGCGGTGCGCTGCGCCGAGGAGATCGCCGACGTCGCCGTCGAGGTGGCGGCGATCAGCTCGCGGACCGCGCCGTTGAGCTCGGTGAGCGTGCGCGGCAGCTGCGCCAGCGCCTCGGTCTGCGCCTGCAGCGCGGTCAGCAGCTCCGTGAAGCCGGGGATCTTCGGCATGCCGAGGCGGAAGGGGTCCACGACGGCAACCGTCGCGCCCCCGCCGCCGGGAGCGCAACCGCTGGGCTACAGCGCGCGGAGGATGTCCTCGACCCGCTCCCGGGCGTCGCCGAAGAGCATCCGGGTGTTCTCCCGGAAGAACAGCGGGTTCTGCACGCCGGCGTAGCCGGTGCTCATCGACCGCTTGAACACCACGACGTGCCCGGCCTCCCACACGTGCAGCACCGGCATGCCGGCGATCGGGCTGGCCGGGTCCTCGGCGGCGGCCGGGTTCACCGTGTCGTTGGCCCCGATGACCAGGACGACGTCGGTCGCGGCGAGGTCGTCGTTGATCTCGTCCATCTCCAGGACGACGTCGTAGGGCACCCGCGCCTCGGCCAGCAGCACGTTCATGTGCCCGGGCAGGCGACCGGCGACCGGGTGGATGCCGAAGCGGACCTGGACGCCCTTGTCGGTGAGCGTGCGGGTGAGCTCGGCGACGGCGTTCTGCGCGTGCGCCACCGCCATCCCGTAGCCGGGGGTGATGACCACCGAGTCGGCGTCGCGCAGCATCTGCGCGACCTCCTCGGCGGTGACCTCGGTGTGCTCGCCCTCGACGTCCCCGGAGGCCGCGGTGGCGCCCTCGTTGCCGAACCCGCCGGCGATGACCGACAGGAAGGAGCGGTTCATCGCCTGGCACATGATGTAGGAGAGGTAGGCACCCGAGGAGCCGACCAGCGCGCCGGTGATGATCAGCAGGTCGTTGTCGAGCAGGAAGCCCGACGCGGCGGCCGCCCAGCCCGAGTAGCTGTTGAGCATCGAGACGACCACCGGCATGTCGCCGCCGCCGATCGAGGCGACCAGGTGCCAGCCCAGCGCCAGTGCCAGCACGGTCAGCCCCGACAGCACCGCCAGGCCCGGCGAGACGACGAAGACGACGGTGAGGACGGCGAAGGCGACCAGCGCGCCGACGTTGAGCGCGTTCTTGCCCGGCAGCACCACCGGGTTGCTCTTGATCCGGCCGGACAGCTTGAGGAACGCGACGATCGAGCCGGTGAAGGTGACCGCGCCGATGAACACACCGATCGCGACCTCGGCGGAGTGGATGCCCACCGGCAGGCCCAGCTCCTCGGCCTCGGCTCCGCTGCCGCCCGCCCTCCCAGCGCCCTCCACCGACAGGTAGCCGTTCCACCCGACGAGCACCGCGGCCAGGCCGACGAAGCTGTGCAGCAGCGCGATGAGCTCGGGCATGCCGGTCATCTCGACGATGCGCGCCCGCCAGAGGCCGATCGCCGCGCCGATCACCATCGCGACGGCGATCAGCCCGACGGCGAGCGCGTCGCCGTCCCGCCAGGCCAGCCCGACGGTCGCGACGAGCGCGATGGCCATGCCGGCGATGCCGTAGGCGTTGCCCGCCTTGGCCGTCTCGTGCTTCGACAGCCCGGCGAGGCTCAGGACGAACAGCAGGCCGGCGACGATGTACGCCGCGGACGCGGCGGTGCTGGCGCTCATGGTCAGGCCCTCCGGAACATGCCGAGCATGCGGCGGGTCACCGCGAAGCCACCGAAGACGTTGATGCTGGCGAGCAGCACGGCGAGGAAGGCCAGGACCGTCACCACCGTGCTGACGTGCCCGAGCTGCAGCAGGGCGCCGACCACGATGATCCCGGAGATCGCGTTGGTGACGCTCATCAGCGGCGTGTGCAGCGCGTGGTGCACGTGCCCGATGACGTAGAAGCCGACGACGACGGCGAGGGCGAACACGGTCAGGTTGCCGATCAGCTGGTCGGGGGAGAAGGCCGCGAGCAGGAACAGCAGCGCGGCGGCCAGGCCGACCAGCGCGGCCCGCCGCCCGGGCGCGGGTGCCTTCGCCGGTGGGGGCAGCGGCGCCGGTGGGGGCGCGGCGGCCACGGGGGCGGCGGAGACCTGCACCGGCGGCGGGGGCCAGAGCTTCTCCCCGGCCCGCGCCACGGTCATGCCGCGCACGACGACGTCGTCGAGGTCGAGCACCAGCTGCCCGTCCTTGCCCGGGGTGAGCAGCGTGAGCAGGTTGACCAGGTTGGTGGCGAACAGCTGGCTGGCCTGGGCCGGCAGCCGGGCGGGCAGGTCGGTGTAGCCGATGATCGTCACGCCGTTGGGCGTGGTGACCACCTCGTCGGGCACCGAACCGGCCACGTTGCCGCCTTGGGCGGCGGCCATGTCCACCACCACCGAGCCCGGCTTCATGCCGGCCACCATCTCCTCGGTGAGCAGCCGGGGTGCCGGCCGGCCGGGGATCAGCGCGGTGGTGATGACGACGTCGACGTCGCGGGCCTGCTCGGCGTACATGACGGCGGCCCGGGCGTTGAAGTCCTCGCTGGTGACCGACGCGTAGCCGGTGCCGCTGCCGGCCTGCTCGCCCTCGTCGGCCGGGACGCCGACGTACTCCCCGCCCAGCGAGCGCACCTGCTCGGCCACCTCGGGGCGGACGTCGGTGGCCCGCACGATCGCGCCGAGGCTGCTGGCCGCGCCGATCGCGGCCAGCCCCGCGACGCCGGCGCCGGCGACGAACACCTTGGCCGGTGGCACCTTGCCCGCGGCGGTCACCTGGCCGGTGAAGAACCGGCCGAAGGCGTGCGCGGCCTCCACCACCGCGCGGTAGCCGGCGATGTTGGCCATGGAGCTGAGCACGTCGAGCGACTGGGCGCGGGAGATGCGGGGGACGGCGTCCATCGCCAGCGCGGTGACCCCGCGGGCGACCAGCGCGTCGAGCAGCTCGGGCGCCAGCGCGGGGGCGAGCAGGCTGATCAGCACCGCGTCCGGGCGCAGCAGGGCGACCTCGTCGAGGGTGGGGGCGTTGACGTGCAGGACGACGTCGGCACCCCACGCCTGCGCCGCCGAGCCGATCCGCGCCCCGGCCGCGACGTAGGCCTCGTCGGGGGAGTCCGCGCGGCTGCCGGCGCCGGCCTCGACGAGCACCTCGTGGCCCAGCGCGCACAGCCGGCCGACGCTGGTGGGTGTCGCGGCGACGCGCGTCTCGTTCCGTCGGGTCTCCGCGGGCACACCGATCAGCACGCGCACTCCCTTCCAGCTCGGGGCCGGCGGACTGCGCCGGCGGGGCCTGGCGTGGTGCACCGGGGGAGGCGGGCGGCCCGACCCCGGGGCTGCATCGTGGCAGGCCACCGCGACCGCGCCGCCCACCGGTACCGGAACGTGACGCGGATCGCACCCCGGTCCGGCTCGGCGCCGCCGGGAACGGCCGCGGCCGGCGCCCCGAGGGGACGCCGGCCGCGGTCGTGCTGGGGTCAGCCCGTGTAGGGGGCGCCCAGCGGGTCGACCGTCGGGTAGCTGTCGACCGTCGCGGCGAGCCGGCCGGCGGCCCAGTCGCCGTCGCCGAGCACGTGGTCGATCGCGGTCAGCCGGCTGGTGTAGTGCCCGACCGAGTACTCCGCGGTGACCCCGATGCCGCCGTGCAGCTGGATGGCCTCCTTGCCGATGTGCCGGCCGGCGCGGCTGGTCTGCAGCCGGGCGCGGTCGGCGGCGGCGACGACGTCGCCCCCGCTGTCGGCGACCATGCTCGCCCACAGCGCGGTGCTGCGGGCCAGCTCCAGGGACACGTACATGTCCGCCGCGCGGAAGGTCAGCGCCTGGAACCGGTTGAGCGTGACGCCGAACTGCTTGCGGGTCTTGAGGTACTCCGCGGTGGTCGTCAGCGCGGTGTCCATCGCCCCGACCGCCTCGTTGCCGTAGGCGATGCGGGCCAGCGCCTGCGCCCGCTCGACGTCGGCGCTGCGGTCGGCGGTCCCGTCCCCGAGCAGCTCGCCGGGGGTGCCGGCGAGGGTGACGTTCGCCGCGCGGGTGCCGTCGTGGGTGCGGTAGCCGGTGCGGCTGAGCCCCTCGGCGTCGCCCTGCACGAGGAACAGCGCGGTGCCGCCGTCGACGGCCGCGCTGACCACCAGGACGTCGGCGCGGGCGCCGTGCAGCACCGGCTCCTTGACGCCGGTCAGCCGCCAGGTGCCGCCGTCCTCGGTGGCGGTCACGCCGCGCGCGGTGGTGCTCCACCGGGTGCCGGGCTCGGCGTGCGCGAACGCGAGCACGGTCGCGCCCTCGGACAGCGGCCCGAGGACCGCCTGCCGCTGGGCGGCGGTGCCCACGGCCGCGACCAGGCCGCCGGCCAGGACCACGGACTCGACGAACGGCTCGGGCGCGATGACCCGGCCCATCTCCTCGGCGACGATGCCGACCTCGATCGGGCCGGCGCCCATGCCGCCGTCCTCCTCGGCGAAGGGCAGGCCGAGCACGCCCATCTCGGCCAGCCGGGCCCAGGTCTTCTCGTCGAAACCCGGATCGGTGGCGACCGTCCGGCGGCGCACCTCGGGGTCGCCGTAGGCCCGCTGCAGCAGGCCGCGGACGGCCTCGCGCAGGTCGTTCTGCTCGCTGTCGTACTGGAAGTCCACGGGTTACCTCACAGCCCCAGGATCGTGCCGGCGATGATGGTCCGCTGGACCTCGTTGCTGCCCCCGTAGATGGAGACCTTGCGGTAGTTCAGGTACTCCGGCGTGGCCACCCGGGCCCAGTCGGGCACCTCGGAGCCGCCGTCGGCGAACGAGGCGAGCGAGAGCGGGCCGGCGATGTCGACGATCAGCTCGGTGGCCGCCTGCTGCAGCTCCGAGCCGCGCAGCTTGAGCACCGAGGAGGCCGGGTGCGGCTTGCCGTCGGCGGAGTTGGCCACCACGCGCAGGGCGGTCAGCTCCAGTGCCACCAGGTCGTTCTCGAGCTCGGCGATCCGCGCGGTCAGCCGCGGGTCCTGCGACAGCGGGGTGCCGTCGACGGTGATCTCGCGGGCGTGCTGCTTAGCCTGGCTGATCAGCTTCTTGGTGGCGCCGACGCGGGCGATGCCCACGCGCTCGTTGCCGAGCAGGAACTTGGCGTAGTCCCAGCCGCGGTTCTCCTCGCCGACGAGGTTCTCGGCCGGGACGCGGACGTCCTCGAAGAAGACCTCGTTGACCTCGTGGCCGCCGTCGAGCAGCTGGATGGGCCGCAGCGTCACGCCGGGGCTGTCCATCGGGAAGACCAGCATCGAGATGCCGCGCTGCTTCTTCTCCGCCGCCGGGTCGGTGCGGACCAGGCAGAAGATCCAGTCGGCGTGCTGGCCGAGGGTGGTCCAGGTCTTCTGCCCGTTGACCACCCAGTCGTCGCCGTCGCGGACGGCGGTGGTGCGCAGCGACGCGAGGTCGGAGCCGGCGTCGGGCTCGGAGAAGCCCTGGCACCACCAGATGTCGAGGTTCGCCGTCCTCGCCAGGAAGCGCTCCTTCTGCTCCTGGTTGCCGAACGCGGCGATGACCGGGCCGATCATGCTCGTGTTGAACGCGAGCGGCTCGGGGACGTTGGCCAGCTGCATCTCCTCGCGCCAGATGTGGCGCTGCAGCGGCGTCCAGTCCCGGCCGCCCCACTCGACCGGCCAGTGCGGCACGGCCAGGCCCGCGGCGTTGAGGATCCGCTGGGCCTGCACGTACTGCTCGCGGCTCAGGTGCCGGCGGGCCGCGAGGGTGTCGCGGATCTCCGCGGGCACCTGGGTGGTGAAGAAGGTGCGCATCTCATCCCGGAACGCCTCCATCTCCGGGGAAAGCTGCAACCGCATGGGACCTCTCTCCTGACGGCAGCGGTGCCGTCTCGACGTGTGCCCCCGACGATCCCACACCGGTTACCGGTCAGTAAGCACGCCTCTCCGGCCGCCGGCGGCAGGATGTGCCGCCGGGCCGGTCCAGGTCCCGGTCCAGGTCCCGGTCCCGACAGGAGGTGGTCCCCGCGTCCGGCCCCGACCCCGGCCCGGTCGCCGCACCGCCGGGCACCCGGCTGCTGCTGGCCGCCGTCCTGCTCGCCGCGCTCAACCTGCGCGGGGCCATCGCCGCGGTGGGGCCGGTGCTGGGCGACGTCCGGGCCGACCTGGACCTGTCCGCGGCCACCGCCGGGCTGCTGACGACCCTGCCGGTGCTCTGCTTCGCGCTGCTCGCCCCGGCCTGTGCCGCGGCCGGCCGCCGGGTCGGCCCCGGGCCGGCCGTGCTGGCCTCGCTGGTCCTCCTGGCCGCGGCGCAGGTGCTGCGCGTCCTCGACGGCGCCCCGGTGCTGCTGGCCGGGACGTTCCTGGCCGGCGCCGGCATGACGGTGGGCAACGTGCTGCTGCCGTCGGTGGTCAAGGCCGGCTTCGGACGGCGGGCGGGCCCGGTCACCGGCCTCTACACCGCGGCGCTGGTGGCCGGGGCCGCGGCGACGGCCGCCCTCACCGCCCCGCTGGCCGGCGTCCTGGGCTGGCGCGGTGCCCTGGCGGCCGAGGGGGCGCTGGCCGTCCTGGCCGCCGCCGTCTGGGCCGTGGCCGCCCGGCGGGCCGGGGCCCTCGCGGCCGCGGCGGTCCCCGGTGCCCGCCCGGCCGGGACCGGCCCCCGCCTGTGGCGGTCGCCGGTGGCCTGGGCGGTGACCGCCGTGCAGGCGCTGCACTCGACGCTGTACTTCTCGCTGACCGCGTGGCTGCCCACGCTGCTGGCCGACCGCGCCGGCACCGACCTGGCCGCCGGCTCCCTGGCCGCCTCCGTCTACCAGGCCTCCGGGATCGCGGGGAGCCTGCTGGTGCCCGCCGTCCTGGCCCGCCGGCCGGGGCAGACCGGGCTGGCCCTCGGCGTCGCCGGGCTGTGGGTCGTGCCGGTGGCCGGGCTGCTCCTCCTGCCCGTGGCGTGGCCGGCGTGGGCCGTGGTCGCCGGGCTGGCGCAGGGCGCGGGCATCGCCCTGGCGGTCACCCTGGTGGTGCTGCGCGCCGCCGACGCGGAGGTCGCCGGCCGGCTGTCGGGCATGAGCCAGCTGGTGGGCTACTCCGTCGGTGCCGCGGGGCCGGTGGCCGTCGGCGCGCTGTCCGGGCTCACCGGCGGCTGGACGGCGCCGCTGCTGCTCCTGGCCGCCGTGACGCTCGGTCTGGCGCTGGCCGGGGCAGTGGCGGCACGGCCGGTGCGGATCGGCTGACCGGCGTGCGGGGCAGCTCGACGACGTCGGCCAGCACGCCGCCGTCGGCGGTCAGCCGCCCCGGCGCCGGGCTGTCGTAGACGACGAGCAGCCGGCCGTCGGCGGGCGGGCCCAGCAGGCCGATGCCCTCGGCGTGGTCGTCGCCGTCGCCGTAGGGGAGGACCAGCTCGCGGGTGAGCAGGTCGCCGCGGACGACGGTCGGCTCCTCCACCGCGCACGCGCCGTGCCACCGGTAGACGTGCACCGGCCCGTCGAGGTCCATGGTCGGGCCGGCGAGCACGAGCAGGTCCTCGCCCTGCGGGCACAGGTCGCGCACCCCGAGTCCGGCCATCCGCAGCACGTGCTTGCGGTAGCGGCACCCGTCGGGGAAGCGGCGCAGGCGCAACCGGGTGGGGTCGTGGGCGTCGACCTCGGGGCGCAGCTCGAGCACCACCGCCCAGCCGCGCAGCACCGGGCCGCGCAGGCCGAGGTAGACGCGGTCGCCGGAGACGGCGATGCCCTCCACGTCGAGGCCGTTGTCCTTGCCGGGGATGGGCAGGAACGGCGCCAGGTGCTCGTCGTCGGCGAGCAGGTCGCGCAGGTCCTTGCCGCGCGTGCCGAAGACGGCCGCGCGGTGCGTGCCGTCGTCCGCCACCAGGGTGGGCAGCCCGTCGACGTCGACCACCGGGATGCGCACCAGCACCTGCCGGCGCGGCTGGCCGGTGACCCGCGCCAGCCGGCGCAGCGCCCGCTCGCCGTCGTGCTCGTCGCGGATCCGGCGACGCCGCAGGCTGTGCGAGCCGACCGCCCAGAGCGCGTCGCCGGCGCGGGCGAGGCCCTCGATGTCGGCCTCCTCCTCGACGCCGGGGCCGGTGCCGCCGGGCAGGGGGACGAGGTCGGCCAGGGAGGAGCTGGTCTGGTCGCCGTAGCGGGTGGGGGCGGCCGGGTCGTCGGCGACGAGCCGCTCGATGGTGGCGGTCTCGTCGCCGGCCACCCACAGCACCGGGCCGTCGCTGCGCACCGCGGAGAGGTTGGTGTGGGTGGCACTCCGCCGAGCGGCGCTGCCGAAGCGGAGGGTCACCGTGCGGGTCGGCGTTGCCGTGCGGGTCGTCACGGGCGGGCACTGTGGCACGGCCGGCGCCGGGCCGGGAGGCATCCGTGCGTCGTACCGTGCGGTATGGACCTCGTCTGCCCCAAGTGCCAGGGCGTCATGCGCACCTACGAGCGCAACGGCGTGCACGTCGACCAGTGCACCGAGTGCCGGGGCATCTTCCTCGACCGCGGGGAGCTCGAGCGGCTGATCGACGCGGAGAACTCGTGGCACGGCGCGCCGTCGCGCCCCCAGCCGCAGCACCAGCAGCACGGCACCCCGCCGCAGCACCAGCAGCACGGGCAGCCCGCCTACGGCCAGTCGCACGCCGCGCAGTACCCGGCCGCCGGCGGTGCGGGGCTGGGCGCGGTGGTCAACGAGGTGCTCGGCGCGGTGCGCGGCAGCGGCCACGGCTCCTCGCACGGCTCCTCCGGGCACAGGAAGCGCAAGGAGTCCTTCCTCTCCGACCTGTTCGGGTGAGGGACCCGGCTGCTCCCCACCGCTCGCACGCGCGCGGCGGGCCCCTGCAGCCGGGCCGTGCCGGCACGTCACCTGCGGCGCGGGAGCTGGTCGTGCTCGGCACCGCCAGCCAGGTGCCCACCCGCACCCGCAACCACAACGGCTACCTGCTGCGCTGGGACGGCCGCGGCTTCCTCTTCGACCCCGGCGAGGGCACCCAGCGGCAGATGCTGCTGGCCGGCGTCCCCAGCAGCGCCGTCCACCGGGTGTTCGTCAGCCACTTCCACGGCGACCACTGCCTGGGCCTGCCCGGGGTGCTGCAGCGGATGTCGCTCGACGGCGTCGCGCACCCCGTGGTCACCCACTACCCGGCGTCGGGGCAGGAGTTCTACGACCGGCTGCGGCACGCGAGCGTCTTCGCCGACCGCGCCGACGTCCGGGCCGCGCCGGTGACCGGGGAGGGGGTGCTCGCCGAGGACCCGGTGGGCACCTGGGAGGCCCGCCGGCTCGAGCACCCGGTCGAGTCCTTCGGCTACCGGCTGGTGGAGCCCGGCGGGCGGCGGATGCTGCCCGACCGGCTGGCCGCGGCCGGCGTCGCCGGGCCCGACGTCGGCCGGCTGCAGCGCGACGGCGTGCTGCGGGGAGGGGAGCGGACGGTGCGGCTCGAGGACGTGAGCGAGCCGCGGCCCGGCCAGCGGTTCGCCTTCGTCATGGACACCCGCCTGTGCGACGGCGTCCCGGCGCTGGCCGAGGGCGCCGACCTGCTGGTGGTCGAGGCGACGTTCCTCGCCGAGGACGCCGCCCTGGCCGAGCGCCACGGCCACCTGACCGCCCGGCAGGCCGCGCGGGTGGCCGCCGAGTGCGGGGTGCGGCGGCTGGTGCTCAGCCACTTCTCCCAGCGCTATCGCGACCCGCGCCGCCTCGAGGACGAGGCCCGTGCCGAGTACGACGGCGACCTCGTCGTCGCCGCGGACCTGCAGCGGGTTCCGGTGCCCGCCCGCCGGGGGTAGGCGGGGAGGGTGTTCGACAGCCTGGGATTCGAGCCCGACTGGTTCGGCCTGCTGGGCCGGGAGGTGCTGCGGGAGCGGCGCGCCGCGCTCATCGCCGAGGCCTGCGCGTGGAGCGTGGGCCTGTCCGACCGGCCGCACCACCTGCGGCTGCGCGGCCGGCTGGTGGCCACCGGCTCCACCATCGGCGACCGCGCCGCCACCGGCCAGGCGCTGTCGGGGGAGGAGGACGGCCGGCTCGAGCTCGGCGACGCCCGCCCCGGCAGCTTCCAGGACGCGCTCAACGCCGTGGACGCCGACGGCACCGTCTTCGCCGACCGGTTCGACCGCGAGGTGATCGAGCCGTTCGTGCACGAGACCTGCGTGCTCGCCGCCGACCGCGCCCGCCGCACCCGCCCCGGGCAGTGGGCCGAGCTGCTCGACGACCTCGGCGAGGACGGGGCGCAGCTCGGTGACGTCGTCCGCGCGGGGGAGTGGGAGCAGCCGCTGCGCACCGACGCCGAGCACCTCGTGCTGGCCGCGCTGGGCACCGCGCCGCTGCTGGAGGTGGAGGCCGAGGGGTTGCCGCTGTCACTGGTGCGCGCCGCGGAGGCCACCGCCCGCGCCGCCGCCCCCCTCCCCGCGCCCGAGCCCGAGGACCTCGCCGGCGCGCTGTTCCTGGCGCTGGCCGCCGTCCGGGAGGCCGGCCTGCCCGCGCCGGTGCCGGCGGACGACGCCCCCCGGCTGCTCGACGCGCTGGCCGGGCAGGGCCTCGAGCCCGACGAGGTCACCGGCGTGCTGGCGCACCTGGACCTCGCGCCGGGCACCGCCGACCGCGTCGCCGTGCTGCTGGCGGACGGTCAGAAGGGGAGGCCGGTGTAGTTCTCGGCGAGCTCGCGGGCCGCGGCCTCCGACGAGCAGACCCGGCGCAGCTGGGAGAGCTGCAGCTGGGCGTCGAAGGGGTCGCCGGTGGTGTGCAGCATCGAGGTCATCCACCAGGAGAAGTGGGTGGCCCGCCACACCCGGGCCAGCGCGGTGTCGGAGTAGGCGTCGGCGAGGTCGGACTCCTTGTCCTGCAGCAGCCGCACCAGCGCCCGGGAGAGCAGGACGACGTCGGCCACGGCGAGGTTGAGGCCCTTGGCGCCGGTGGGCGGCACGATGTGCGCGGCGTCGCCGGCGAGGAACAGCCGGCCGCGGCGCATCGGCGCGCTGACGAACGAGCGCATCGGCAGGATCGACTTCTCGGTGATCGCCCCCGTGCTGATCTCCCAGCCGTCGAGCGCGAACCGGGTCGCCAGTCCCTCCCAGATCCGGTCGTCGGACCAGTCCTCGATCCGCTCCGACGGGTCGACCTGCAGGTACAGCCGCGACACCGACGGCGAGCGCATCGAGTAGAGGGCGAACCCGTCGGGGTGCCAGGCGTAGATCAGCTCGTCGGTGGCCGGGGCGGCGTCGGCCAGGATCCCGAGCCACGCGTAGGGGTAGGTGCGCTCCCACAGCTGCTGGCCGGTGCCCTCGGCGACGACGGCCCGCGAGGGGCCGTGGAAGCCGTCGGTGCCGGCGACGACGTCGCACTCGAGCACCTGGGCGGTGCCGTCGGCGTCGGTGAACCGGATGCGCGGGCTGTCGCTGTCGACGTCCTCGATCGCCACGTCGGAGACGTCGAACAGCAGCGGCGGGCCGCCGGCGAGCTGGGCGGCGACGAGGTCCTTGACCACCTCGGTCTGGCCGTAGACCCACACCCGGCGGCCGCACAGCTCGGGGAAGTCGAGCTGGTGGCGCACGCCCGGGTACTGCAGGTACACGCCGCGGTGCTCGAGCCCCTCGCGGTGCAGCCGCTCGCCCATGCCGGCCTCGGTCAGCACGTCGACGGTGTTCTGCTCGAGGATGCCGGCGCGGATGCGGGCCTCGACGTACTCGCGGGACCGGTTCTCCAGCACCACCGAGTCGATGCCCCGCAGGGCCAGCAGCCGCGAGAGCAGCAGGCCCGCCGGGCCGGCGCCGATGATCCCCACCTGGGTGCGCATGCCGCCGAGTGTGACCCCGGGTACGCCGAGCCGGACACCGCGGGCTCCCGCTCAGCGGAAGGGCTCGGTGCGGGCCAGCGCCCGGCCGATGCCGCGGGCGGCCACCTCCAGCACCGGCGCCAGCCGCGCGAGGTCACGCCGGTGACTGGGGACGACGATGCCCAGCGCCGCGGCCACCACCGGCCCGCCGGCCCGCTCCACCCGCACCGGGACGGCGACCGACGCGGTGCCCAGCGACATCTCCTCGGCGGTGCGCGCCCAGCCGCGGCGGCGGATCTCGGCCAGTTCGCGGGAGAGCAGTGCCGGGTCGACGACGGTGTGCCGGGTGGCCCGCTCCGGCGCGGCGAGCACCTGGGCGACCACCTCGTCGGGCGCCGCCGCCAGCAGCACCTTGCCCACGCCGGTGGCGTGCAGCGGCAGCCGGCTGCCCACCTGGCTGACCACCGGCACCGACTCGCGGCCGGAGATCCGCTCGACGTAGAGCGCGTGCGCCCCCTCCCGGACGGCCAGGTGCACCGTGTCGCGGGTCGCGGTGTGCACGTCGAGCAGGAAGGGCGCGGCCAGCTGGCGCAGCTCGAGCTGCACGGGGGCGAGCAGGCCGAGGTCCCAGAGCCTCCGGCCGATCTCGTAGCGGCCGTCGGCCCGCCGGGACAGCGCGCCCCAGGCGGTCAGCTCGGCGAGCAGCCGGTGGGCGGTGGTCAGCGGGGTGCCGGAACGCTCGGCGATCTCGGTGAGGGTCAGCCGGGGCGAGCTCGCGTCGAAGGCCCCGAGGACGGCCAGCGCACGCGAGGTCACCGAGCGCCCGGCGCCGGCGCTGCCTCCGGCCACGGCGGTCCTTCCTCTGGACGGAAAGCGGAGCTTGGGGCGTCAGTGTGCCGCACGTACGGTCCCGGACATGACCGGGACCACGTCCGAGGGCAGGCAGCTGCTACCGCGCTACCTCCGCGAACCCGACGCCACGCGGACCCCCGTCGGCTTCCCGGAGTACCGGAGCACCGGGTTGCGGGCGCCGCTGCGCACGCCGGTGGACCTGCCGCACCGGTTGACCGAGGTGACCGGTCCGGTGCTGGGGGAGGACCGGGTGCTGCCCACCGACGCCGACCTCACGTGGCGCAACGGCGGTGAGGCGGTCGGCCAGCGGATCCTGGTGCACGGGCGGGTGCTCGACAGTGGCGGGCGGCCGGTGCCCGGTGCGCTGGTGGAGGTGTGGCAGGCGAATGCGGCGGGGCGGTACCGGCACGTGGTGGACAACTGGCCGGCGCCGTTGGATGCGCACTTCGACGGGTTGGGCCGGGTGGTCACCGACAGCCTGGGCCGGTACGAGTTCCTGACGATCAAGCCGGGGGCGTATCCGTGGGGCAACCACCACAACGCGTGGCGGCCGGCGCACATCCACTTCTCGCTGTTCGGGCGGGCGTTCACCCAGCGCCTGGTGACGCAGAT
>NZ_PVTG01000006.1 GCF_003002915.1 Geodermatophilus tzadiensis
CGCGCGCTGCTCGCTGCCCTCACCGGTGCCGCCGTTCCCGATCCGGAGCCGGGTGCTGCCGTCGACCCGGGCGCACCCGATCTCGGCTGGGAGGCGCGGGAGCAGCGAGAGCTGGAGCGCTGGTGGGCGGAGTGCGAACGCCGCCTGCTGGCCGGGGAGCACGAGCCCGATCCCGATCCGGTCCCCGACCTGGTGAGCGACGAGGAGCTGCTGCGGTGGTTCACCGTGGACGGCCCGGCACCCGACGAGGGGTTTGACGACCCGCCGCCGATCCGCACCCCGGGCGTCGATGACAGCCCGCCGCCACGCGTCAACGGATCGGCTGGTGCCGACGAGGGCTGGTGGGCGCGGGCCGATCGCGCCGTCGCCGACGCCGGGACCGCGCTGCTGGCCGCCCAGCAGGCGATCGGGCACGCCGGTCGGCTGGTCGCCACCGCCGAGCGCGCCGACACCGCCGAGGAGACCACCTGGCAGCACACCCCGGCCGGGCGGGCCACCGCCGCCGCCGACGCGCTCGCCGCACTGTCCGCCGCCACCGGCGAGCACCGCGCGGCACTGGCCGCCCTGCTGGACCGCACCGGCGGCGGCGGACTGGTCGACCGGCCCCGCGTCGCCGTCACCGACGCGCTCACCGGCGCCCTGCTCGCCCTCACCGACCTGCCCGCGCTGCGCCGCACCGCCCGCACCGGCACCGGCCTGCAGACACCACCGACGACCGCCGGCTACCGCCCGGCCGCCGCCCTCGACCGGCACGTGCGCGCCCGCGACCGCCGCTGCCGCTTCCCCGGCTGCCGCCGCCACGTCCCACACGGCGGCGAACTCGACCACGCCGTCCCCTGGCCCGAGGGGGAGACGTCGGCCGCCAACCTGGCCGGCTTCTGCACCCGCCACCACCGCGGCAAGCACCAGGCGCCCGGCTGGACCCACCGGTTTGCCCCCGACGGCACGCTGACCGTCACCACCCCCACCGGGCTGACCGCCACGACCACCCCACCGCCCTACTGAGAGCCGCCGGGCCGGTCGTCGGGTCAGTGGGTGAGCTTGAGCCCGATGACGCAGCCGATGATGCCGAGCAGCAGGAAGATGCGCACCGCCGACACCGGCTCGTCGCCCGACCACATGGCGTAGCCGGCGGTCAGCGCGGCGCCGATGCCCACCCACACCGCGTACGCGGTGCCCACCGGCAGGCTGCGCATGGCGTAAGCGAGCCCGAGCATGCTGGCGACGATCGCGACCAGGAACACCACCGTCGGCGTCACGCGCGAGAAGCCCTCGGTGCGGCCGAGGGCGGTCGCCCACACGGCCTCGAGGACACCGGAGAACACGAGCACGATCCAGGACACGAGGACTCCCGAGGTCGCCGTCTTGTCGCTGTCCGGGTACGGCGCCGCTCGTCCGGAGGCCCCACCGCGGGACCCACTCCCACGGTCGCACACCGGAGCGGTCCCGTCCCGGGCGCCACCCGGGACGGGACCTCCGTCAGTCGGCGGGCTCGTCCACCCAGTCCGGGCCGTTGACCTCGCCGGGGCCGGCCAGGTCGGCGGCGTCGACGATCGTGTACGCGTAGCCCTGCTCGGCGAGGAAGCGCTGCCGGTGGGCGGCGTACTCGGCGTCGAGGGTGTCACGGCTGACCACCGTGTAGAAGTGCGCCTGCCGGCCGTCGGCCTTGGGCCGCAGCACCCGGCCCAGCCGCTGCGCCTCCTCCTGCCGGGAGCCGAACGTCCCCGACACCTGCACGGCGACCGCGGCCTCGGGCAGGTCGATGGAGAAGTTGGCCACCTTGGAGACGACGAGGGTGTCGACCTCACCGCGCCGGAAGGCGTCGAACAGCTTCTCCCGCTCGCGGTTGGTGGTCGAGCCCTGGATGACCGGGGCGTCCAGCACCTGCCCGAGCTCCTCGAGCTGGTCGAGGTAGGCGCCGATCACCAGCTTCTGCTCGCCGGGGTGCCGCTCGAGCACCCGCCGGATGACCGGCAGCTTCGACGACGCCGTCGCCGCGATCCGGTAGCGCTCCTCGGGCTCGGCGACCGCGTAGGTCATCCGCTCCTCGTCGTCGAGGGCCACCCGCACCTCGGTGCACTCCGCCGGCGCGATGTAGCCCTGCGACTCGATGTCCTTCCACGGGGCGTCGTAGCGCTTGGGCCCGATGAGCGAGAACACGTCGTCCTCCCGCCCGTCCTCCCGCACCAGCGTCGCGGTGAGGCCCAGCCGGCGGCGCGACTGCAGGTCGGCGGTGAGCCGGAAGATCGGCGCAGGCAGCAGATGCACCTCGTCGTAGACGATCAGGCCCCAGTCCTGCGCGTCGAAGAGGTCCAGGTGGCGGTACTCGCCCTTCCGGCGGGTGGTCATCACCTGGTAGGTCGCGATGGTGACCGGGCGGATCTCCTTGCGCTCGCCCGAGTACTCGCCGATCTCCTCCTCGGTGAGCGACGTGCGCGCGATCAGCTCGCGCTTCCACTGCCGCCCCGAGACGGTGTTGGTCACCAGGATCAGCGTGGTCGCCTTGGCCTCGGCCATCGCCGCGGCGCCGACCAGCGTCTTGCCCGCCCCGCACGGCAGGACGACGACGCCCGACCCGCCCGCCCAGAAGCCGTCGACGGCCTCCTGCTGGTAGTCGCGCAGGTGCCAGTTCTCCTGGGCCAGCTCGATCGGGTGTGCCTGCCCGTCGACGTAGCCGGCGAGGTCCTCGGCCGGCCAGCCCACCTTGAGCAGCGCCTGCTTGAGCCGGCCGCGCTCCGAGGGGTGGACGACGACGGTGTCGGGGTCGATGCGTGCGCCCAGCATCGGCGCCACCCGCTTGGAGCGGATGACCTCCTCGAGCACCGCCCGGTCGGTCGTGGACAGCACCAGCCCGTGCACCGGGTGGTTGACCAGCGTCAGCCGGCCGAAGCGGTCCATGGTGTCGGCCACGTCGACCAGCAGCGCGTGCGGCACCGGGTAGCGCGAGTAGCGCACCAGCGCGTCGACGACCTGCTCGGCGTCGTGCCCGGCGGCGCGCGCGTTCCACAGCGCCAGCGGGGTGACCCGGTAGGTGTGCACGTGCTCGGGCGAGCGCTCGAGCTCGGCGAACGGCGCGATGGCCGCCCGGCAGTCCCGCGCCTGCGGGTGGTCGACCTCGAGCAGCAGGGTCTTGTCCGACTGGACGATGAGGGGTCCGTCGTTCACGGGGATGGTGTCTCTCTCCGTCGCTGGGAGGTGCGGGGGCACACGGGGGCACCCGGTCCGCTGAAGGTAACGCCGGGCGGGGACAGGTCCTTCCACCCTGACGGGCTCAGCCGGCGACGTCCTCCGCGTCGACCAGCGCGACCGAGGTGATCCGGTGCACCGCGAAGGTCCGGTTCTCCTGGCGTCGCTCGTCCCAGCCCTGCAGGAAGCCGCCGGCCAGGGACACCGGCTGCACCACGCGCTGGCTGCCGCTGCCCTGCGCGTCGACGTACCCCAGCCACACCGGCACGCCCTCGCGGATGGCGCGGGACAGCAGCTCCAGCGTGCCCGCGGTGGTCACCCCGGGCACCTGGCGCACCGGCGCGGCCGGCCGGGCGGCCAGCGCGGCGTCACCGGCGCGGATCTCGCGCACCGTCGCCTCGGTCTCGGCCGGGGTGAGCGGCCGCCCGGCCGGCGAGGGCGGCGGGCCGGGACGCCGGCCGGCGGCGCGGGGCCGCGCCGGCGGGCGGGTGAGCACCGCCCCGCCGGGCGACTCGCCGGCCGGGGCGTACCCCGCGGACCGCAGCACGGTGAGCACCTCGTCGGCGCCCAGCCCGCTGACCAGCACCCCCGGCGCCAGCCGGCGCAGCTCCGCCGACGCCGTCCGCCGGTCGCCGAGCACCTGGGACAGCAGGCCGTGGTCGTCGGAGCGGACGTAGCTCTCGATCGAGCCCACCCGCAGCCGGCCGTGCTGGCGGGCGACGTCGGCGACGAGGTAGTCCAGCGCCTGCGGCACCGGCGTCCGCGAGGCGCGGGCGAAGAGGTCGTGCAGGTCGGTGGCCGACCAGCCGGCGTCCAGGGCGCGGCGCACCGAGGACTCCGACACCCGGAACACCGTCGCGCCGCCCGAGGACTCGACGTCGGCGACCACCGAGAGCGTGTCGGCCAGGCCGGCCACCAGCGGTCCCGGCGCCACCAGCGTCAGGTCGGGCTGGGCGAGCACGTGGTCGACCGGCTCGGGCAGCAGGCCGGCCATCCCGTCGGCCGCGCCCTCCTCGCCCCGGGTGAGTAGCCCGCGCCCGCCCGAGGACAGCACCCCGCCGACCAGGACGCCGATCCGCGCGGCCTCGGCCAGCATGTCGGGCACCGGCGCCAGCCGGTCCCCCCGCCGCGGCGTGCGCCAGCGCAGCAGGGTGACCAGCTCGTCGGGCGCCAGCCCGCGGCCGGGCGGGGAGTCGGCGAGCACTGCCAGCGCCGAGCGCCGGATCGCCGGGGCGGTGTGCCGCACCAGGTCGGGGGAGAGCGCGTTGACCGCCTTGCCCGCGACGTCGCGCTGGCCCACCAGCGAGGGCAGCCGGGTGCTGTCCAGCCAGCCGGCGGCCAGCGCCGCCCACCGGTCGGGCAGCGGCTGTTCGCGCCACAGGTCGTAGCCGCGGGTGGGCAGCCACTCGTCGCGGTGCGCGCCGCCGACGTCGAGCAACCCGGCGGCGAAGGCCAGCTCCAGCAGCCAGCCGGCGCCGTCCTCGGCCACCGACAGCGCCCGTGCCAGCCGCTTGCGGTCCCGGACGGCGACCCCGCCGCTGCGCAGCAGCCCGGCCGGCTCCTCCTCCAGCACCGCGAGCAGCTCGCCCACCCGGCCCACCGCCTCCAGCGCCGCGCCGGCTGCCTGCCGGTCGACGACGGCCGGGTCGCGCTCCACGACGACGGGCTCGGGCCGCAGCCGCGGCGGGCCGTAGGGCAGGTCGCCGCGCAGCAGCAGTCCGATCTCGCGCGGCAGCTCCACGTTGAGCGCGTCGATCCGGGCCAGCAGGCCGGCCTGCAGCAGCCGCCGGGCGGGGGAGGCCGCGCCGCCGCCGGTCTCCGGCAGGTGGCCCACCGGCCGGTCGCCGGAGAGCCGCTCGAGGACCTCCCGCTCGGCCGGCGCGAGCGCCCCGACGGCGGCCGGCAGGTCGGCGGGCAGGGTCACCCGCAGGTCGGCGGCGCGGCGGCCCAGCCCGGCCGGGTGGCGGACAGCGCGGCGCACCTGGTCGGGGGCGTGCAGCACGTCGTCGCCCCACAGCAGCGCCCGGGTGGTCAGCCGCTCGACCGCGGCGTCGAGGACGTCGTCGGGCAGGCCCGGCAGCTCGCCGGCGAGGTCGCCGACCTCGACGCCGTCGGCGGGCGAGAGCAGGACGACGTCGAGCACCTGCAGGGTGGCCGCGTCGAGCTCGTCGAGCGCGCGGTCCACCGACACCGGCACCGCCAGCCGCCCGGCGAGGGCGACGACGTCCGAGGGCGCGGGCCGGGCGACGTCGGGGCGCGCCGCGAGCAGCGCCGCGAGCTGGGCGTCGCTGCGGGTGCGCAGCCACGCGGCCAGCGTGGCGGGGCGGTCGGCAGGCATCCGGTCAACGCTACGTCGCCCCCGCTCCGCGCGCCGCCGCCGTCCCCGGCGGCCTGCCAGCATGGAGGCGTGCACCCGGCCGCCGACGACCCGCACACCCGGACCGCGCTCGAGGGCTACCGGGCCGGCGCGGTGCGGTGGCTGGCCGGCGGGGTCATCGCCGTCGTCCTCGCGGTCCTGCTCGGCGCGGTCGCCGTCAGCCTCGCCGAGGACCGCGGCCGCCCGCTGCCGCTGGCCGGGATGGTCGTCGTCGTGCTGGTCGTCGGCGGGGTCGTGGCCGCGGCCGCGGGGCTCGGCGCGCTGCTGCGGGCGCTGCGCTGGCACCGGGCGCTGACCGCCGTCCCGTGGCAGCGGGGCCTGCTGCGCATCGCCGGCCCGGTGATCGTCGCCTTCGAGCCCGAGGGCTACGACGAGTGGGACCCCGACGACGAGCCGGTCCGGCTGCGCCTGGTGAGCACCTCCGTGTGGCGCACCCGCCAGGTGCAGGAGCTCGACGGCGGCGAGGTCCGCGCGGCGCCGGTCGGCCCGGGCCGGTGGGTGCTCACCGCCGAGGGCCTGCCCACCCTCTACGGCGCGCGCGCCGCCCGCCGTCCCCGCTGACGCCGTGTCGCACGGGGCCTCGTGCGGGTAGGGCACCCGGCGCGGGAGGATGGCACCCGACGCGCACCCCGGGGTGCGCCCGAGCACGGAGGCGAGATGGCCAAGCGCAAGGAGAAGCACGCCCACCTGGTGGAGCCCACCTGGGGCCAGTCGGAGGACGCCGGGCCGCCGGTGACCGAGTTCCTCGGCGAGGTGGCCGGGCCGCTGTCGCCCTTCGGCGAGGACCACAGCTTCCCGCTGCCGGCCGACCGGATCCGCTACGCGCACCCCACGGACAAGCCCAACCGGGCCGGGGTGCAGCTCCCCGAGAACCGGCGCCGCTGAGCACACCGCGCCGCCGTCCGGACCCGGACGGCGGCGCGGACCCCGGACCGCTCAGGCGGGACCGCAGGGGACGACGAGCGCCCGGTGGTCCGACAGCGGCAGCCGCACCGCCTCCGCCTCGCCGGTGGCCACCACCTGCCCGCGCGCCAGCACGTGGTCGAGCTGCCGCGTGGGCTCGCCGGCCGGGAAGGTCGCGCCCGAGGCCAGTGACCGCAGCCCGCTGACCCGCTGCGCCTGCCGCGACTCCATGTTCAGGTCGCCGAGCACCAGCAGCGGCTCGCGAGTGCCGGCCAGCGAGCGCACCAGCCGGCGCAGCTGCACCGAGTTCCAGCCCGGCACGAACGACAGGTGCGTGGAGGCCACGGTGAACTGGCCGTCGGGGCCGTCGAGCACCGCGGCGACGGCGACCCGCGGCTCGTCGCCGACCAGCTTCGGCGCCCGGGCACCGCGGAACCACACCGGCACCCGCCCGCGCAGCGCCGGCAGCCGCACCACCCGCCAGGACACCACCGGGAAGCGCGACAGCAGGGCGATGCCGTAGCTCGCCGAACCCGGCTGCTCGTCGCCGGTGGCCGCCATCCACGTGCCGCCGGGGGTGCCGGCCAGCGCGGCGACGAACTGGGAGTCGACGGCGCCCATCGCCTCGGCGGCCACCGCGGTGAGGTCGGCGTTCATCGACCGGGGCTGGTCGCGGTCGACCTCCTGCAGCGCCAGGACGTCGGCGTCCAGCGTCTTCACCGCGGTGGCCAGCCGGTCGACGTCGACCCGGTCGTCCTCCGGCGAGCGCCCGTGCAGGATGTTGAAGGTCGCGATGCGCACGACGCCCTGCGTGCCCCGCCGGCCGCCGGTTCACCCGTGCGTGACCGGCACGGGCCGGGGTAGGGGCGCTCCGTGCTGCCCGACGACCGCGACGAGATCCGCGACCTGCTCAAGCGCACCGCCGTGGCCCTCAAGGAGGGCGGTGTCCCGTTCGCGCTGTGCGGCGGGTACGCCGCCTGGGTGCGCGGGGCGCCCGAGCCCGACCACGACGCCGACTTCCTCGTCCCCGCCGCCGAGTCCGAGCGGGCGGTCAAGGTGCTGCACGACGCCGGGCTGACGGTCGAGGACCCCGCCGAGGACTGGCTGACCAAGGTCGTGCAGGGCAACTCGTTCGTCGACGTCCTGTGGCGCACCTGCGGGCACCCGGTGGAGAGCGACCTCATCGAGCGGGCCGAGGACAAGCCGGTGCTCTCGGTGCACATGCCCGTGCTCGCGGCCACCGACATCCTGACCACCAAGCTCATGGCGCTCGACGAGCACTACTGCGACTTCTCCCGGCTGCTGCCGGTGGCGCGGGCGCTGCGCGAGCAGGTCGACTGGGACACCGTCCGGCGCGAGGTCGCCGGGAACGACTTCGCCGTCGTCTTCCTCGACCTGCTGGGCCGCCTGGGCATCGTCGAGCCGCCGGTCAGCGACTGACCACCACCACCGCGGCCGCCACCGCGGTCAGCACGACGGCCCCGGTGGCCAGGGCGGCCGCGGCCGGTGCCGACGCCGGCGCCCGCGTCAGCGCGCGCGCCCGCCGCGGCGCCAGGACGCCGAGGACGGCCAGCCCGGTCAGCGCCACGACGGCGGCCAGCGCGAGCGACCGCACCCGGCCCGACAGCGCCGCCCGGTGGGCCAGCAGCGCGGCCACGCCGAGCAGCCCCAGGCCGGTGCGCTGCCAGGACAGCGCGGTGCGCTCCGGCTGGGTCTCCGCCCCGCTCACCGGCCGGCCACCTCGAGCACGAGCAGCACGGCGACCAGCAGCACGACCACGGTGAGCGCCGCGACGAGCCCGGTCACGGTCCGGGCGGCGGGCAGCGGCCGGTCGGCGGCGATGGCCCGTTCGTTGCGCCGCCACCGGGCGTGCCCGGCCAGCGCCGTCCCCAGACCGGTCGCCACCAGCGCCAGGCCCACCGCGCCGCCGCCCCAGGGGACGCCGACGGGCGGCGGGCAGCGGCCGGTCGGCGGCGATGGCCCGTTCGTTGCGCCGCCACCGGGCGTGCCCGGCCAGCGCCGTCCCCAGACCGGTCGCCACCAGCGCCAGGCCCACCGCGCCGCCGCCCCAGGGGACGCCGAGCCGCGGCACGTAGGAGGCCACCGCCACCCCGCCGGCGACCAGTGCCAGGCCGGTGCGCAGCCACGCGAGCAGGGTGCGCTCGTTGGCCAGGGTGAACCGGTAGTCCGGGTGCCCGGGCCGGTCGTCCACGGGACCGATCCTCCCGGAAACCGCTCCGCGGGGATCACGGCGGTGACTAACCTGGGGGAGACAGCGGCCGACGGCTGCCGCACCCGTCCCCCGGCCGCGCGCCGGGGCCGCCCACGGACGACGACTGAGGGATCAACACGTGCCCACCGGCAAGGTCAAGTGGTTCAACCCCGAGAAGGGCTTCGGCTTCCTCTCGCGCGAGGACGGTCCCGACGTCTTCGTGCACAAGGACGCGCTGCCGTCGGGCACCACCGAGCTCAAGCCGGGCCAGCGGGTCGAGTTCGGCATCGTCGCCGGTCGCCGCGGCGACCAGGCGCTGCAGGTCCGCGTGCTCGACCCGCTGCCCTCGGTGGCGGCCAAGGTCGCCGAGCGGCACCGCAAGAAGCCCGACGAACTGGTCCCGATCATCGAGGACCTCATCAAGCTGCTCGACGACGTCTCCACCTCCCTGCGCCGCGGCCGGCACCCCGACCGCGCCGAGTCGCGCAAGGTCGCGGCGGTGCTGCGGGCGGTCGCCGCCGACCTCGAGGCCTGAGCCGGTAGCTCAGCCGGCCGGGCCGGCGGGGGCCGACGTCGGCGTGGGCTCGGTGCCCAGGTCGCCGCCGGCCCGCAGGAAGCCGATCGGCCAGGAGCCGGTGAGCAGGCACTCGCCGTGCCGGTCCTCGACGACGACGAGGTAGAACGCGGTCGGGACGACGTCGGAGCTGTTGATCCCCTCGAACGTGGTCGTGCCGCGCTCGACGTCGACCTCGCCGATCCGCTGCTCGAGGCGCTCGTCGTAGACCTGCACGCCCCAGCCGTGCTGCGCGACCTCCTCGGGCACGGTCAGCGCGATCGGGGTGTCGGGGGAGACCTCGACGACCGGCGGGGTGACCGAGTAGCGCTGCCCCTGGCCCTCGCCGCAGTACTGGGTGGGGCGGGCGGTGACCTCCTGCGGCCCGGCGGTCACCGTCACCTCCGGCGGCTCGGCCGACGCGGCGTCCCCGCACCCGGCCAGCGCGGCCGTCAGCACCCCGGCCAGCAGCGCGCCGGCGGTCCTCGTCGTCCTCACGGGCGGCGGACCTCCGGCACGGTCGGGGCCTCGGGAAACGGGACGGCGTCGGGCACCGTCGGCGCGGCCGGGTCCACCGGCACCCAGGCGCGGCGGCGCGGCGTCCACAGCACCAGGCCGACGGCGAGGACCAGCAGCGAGGCGGCGACGGTGAAGCCCAGCCAGCCGATCGGCGGCAGCGCGATGCCGACGGCACCGCCGAGCACCCAGGCCAGCTGCAGCACCGTCTCGGAGCGGGCGAACGCCGAGGCGCGCAGGCTCTCGGGCACCTCCCGCTGGATGATCGCGTCGAGCGCGGACTTGCCCAGCGCGTTGGCGACCGCGGCCACGCCGGCCACCGCGGCGGCCGTCGCCAGGCCGAAGAAGACCGCCGCCAGCACGGTGACCGCCGCGGCGGCGCCGGCCGACCAGACGACGACCCGGTCGGGGTCGGCCGCGTGCAGCCGCGAGCCGATGCCGGTGCCCAGCACGCTGCCGGCCCCGGCGGCCCCCGCGATCGCGCCGAGGGCCAGCGTGGCCTCCCACCCGGTGACGGTCGCCTGCACGAGGAACGCGGAGAAGATGGTGAGGAACCCGCCGAGCCCGCGCAGCGCGGCGTTGGCCCGCAGCGCGAGCACGACGTGCGGGTTGACCGGCCGGCGCCGGCGGCCGGCCCGGGGGAGCGGTCCGGTGCCGAGGACGTCGGCCGGCTGCTCACCGGTGGGGACGTCGACGTGGCGGGGCAGCCGCACCGCGCACACCCCGGTGACGACGAAGACGGCGGCCGTGGCCCACAGCAGCCCGCGGAAGCCGGACGCCCAGGCGACGCCGGCGGCGAGGGCGCCGAAGACACCCGCGGTGACCAGGCCGAAGACCGACAGCCGGGCGTTGGCCGAGGTCAGCGACATGGCGCCCGGCAGCACCCGGGGGACCACCGCCGCGCGCAGCACGTTGTGTGCCTTGGACAGCACCAGCACGCCGAGGGCCGCCGGGTAGAGCCACAGGTCGTCGACGTGCGCGGCCATGACCAGCGCCAGGCCGGCGCGGCCGAACGACGCCGCGCCCAGCGCCCAGCGGCGGCCGCGCTGCAGCCGGTCGAGCAGCGGGCCGACGACCGGCGCCACCACCGCGAACGGCGCCATGGTGACCAGCAGGTAGAGCGCCACGTTGCCGCGCTGGGCGTCGGTGGTGGCGGCGAAGAAGAGGGTGCCGGCCAGCGAGACGGCGATCATCGCGTCGCCGGCCATGTGCAGGGCGTTGACCCACAGCAGGTGGGTCAACCCGCTCTCCCCGGCGCCGTCGGCCCGGCTCGCGGCGCGGATCCGGGCGACCGTGGCGCCGGTCAGCTCGCGGCTGCGCGCGACGGCGACCCGGGTGACGGTCACCTTGCGCGGGGGCGGCGGTGCGGCGGTCACCGGCCGGGTGCCGGGCTGCGCCGGGTCGCCGGGCCGGTCGAGGGGGGTGGTGTCCGCGCGGTCGGGGGTGCCCGCGCCCGGCGGCGCGGTGACGGGTCCCCGGCGCAGCGGTCCCCGGCGGGACCCGGGGGGACGCGAGGACGGCACGCACCCATCGTGCCGCACCGCCCTGGGCGCGGGTGCCGCCCGCGGTCCCGGCCGCCGCGGGCATCGGCGACAATGGCCGCGTGCACCCCGACTCCGCCGACGGCGACGTGCTGCCCGCCGCGGTCGACCTCGCCCGCGCCGCGGCCGAGGAGACCGCGGGCGACCCCACCCTGGTCGGCGAGCACCTCGGTGCCACCGCCGAGCCGCTCGGCGCCGCCGCCGGGGACGTGCCGGCCGAGGCGCTCGGTCAGGTGCTCACCCACTCCTTCGCCAGCCGGCTGCCCGGCTACGTCGGCTGGTACTGGGCGGTGACCGTCGCCCGCGTCCCCGGCTCCGACGAGGTCACCGTCGACGAGGTCGTGCTGCTGCCCGGGGACGCCGCGCTGCTGGCCCCGGCCTGGGTGCCGTGGCACGAGCGGCTGCGGCCCGGCGACCTCTCGGTCGGCGACGTCCTGCCCGCCACCGAGGACGACCCGCGGCTGGTGCCGGCCTACACCACCGAGGACGACGCCGCGGCCGACCCGGAGGCGCAGGCCCTGGCCACCGAGCTGGGGCTGGGCCGCGAGCGGGTGATGTCCTCGGAGGGCCGCGCCGCCGCGGCCGCGCGCTGGCTGGCCGGCGACCACGGGCCGCGCTCGGCCATGGCCCGCCAGGCACCCGGCCCGTGCGGCACCTGCGGCTTCTTCCTGCCGCTGGCCGGGTCGCTGCGCAGCCTGCTCGGCGCCTGCGGCAACGAGTACTCCCCGGCCGACGGCCGCGTCGTCGCCGTCGACTACGGCTGCGGGGCGCACAGCCAGGCCACCCTCGCCGCCGGGGAGCCGGCCGAGGTCGTGACGTCGGCCCGCTACGACACCGCGGACTTCGACGTCCTCTAGTTCCGGTCCTCTAGTCCCGGTCCTCTAGTCCCGCCGGCCGAGCTGGCCCTGCGCGCGCATGATGCCGAGCCCGACGAAGGGCAGGAGGACGCCGGCGACGCAGGTCCAGGTCCACACCCGGTCCACCCGGTCGCCGAGCAGCAGGACGACGACCAGCGCCAGCACCCACAGCGCGGTGCCGGCCAGGACCACGCGCACGGTGTCGACCCGCAGCGGGGGCGGGGCCTGCTTGAGCGGGGCGGGCACGGGCCGACCCTAGGCGCACCTGTCGCACGAACGGCACGGGGCCGACACGCGGGTGTGGCACGCTGTCGCCGCTCGTCGCCCGGTTGCAGCAGTCCGCAGGAGCCCCCATGCCCGAGAAGTCCCGTCCCTCCGGCGGTGCGCGCGCCGCCGCCCGCGCCGGCGACACGCCCGCCGACGTCGCCGCGGCGTCCGCCCCGCCGCGGCGCAGCGAGGGCCCGCGGGTCAAGCCGCGCAACGGCCTGGACCGCTACTTCTCGATCTCGGCGCGCCGCAGCACCGTCGGCCGCGAGGTGCGCGGTGGCCTGACCACCTTCTTCACGATGGCCTACATCGTGGTGCTCAACCCGATCATCCTGTCGGGCGCCGACATCACCGGGGCCACGCTGCCCTTCGCCGGCGTCGCCGCCGTGACCGCCCTGGTGGCCGGCGCGCTGACCGTCCTCATGGGCGTGGTGGGCCGCTACCCGTTCGCGCTGGCCACCGGGCTGGGCATCAACGCGATCGTCGCCGTCTTCGCGGCCACCCAGCTGTCCTGGCCCGAGATCATGGGCCTGGTCGTGCTCGAGGGCCTGCTGATCACCGTGCTGGTGCTCACCGGCTTCCGGCGCGCGGTGTTCGAGGCCATCCCGCCGCAGCTGAAGACGGCGATCGCCGTCGGCATCGGCTTCTTCCTCACCATCATCGGCCTGGCCGACGCAGGGGTCGTCCGCCCGGGTGTGCCGCTGATCAGCTTCGGCGTCAACGGCCAGCTCGCCGGGTGGCCGCTGCTGGTGTTCGTCGTCGGGCTGCTGCTGACCGCCGTCCTCGTCGTCCGCCGGGTCCGCGGCGCGCTGCTGATCGGCATCGTGGTGACCACGGTGCTGGCGATCGTGGTCGAGGAGATCGCCGACGTCGGCGTCCGCGTCGGCGAGGACAACCCGCGCGGCTGGGCGCTGCAGCTGCCCCGCTGGCCGGACGAGGTGGTCAGCGCCCCCGACCTGTCGATCATCGGACAGTTCTCGCTGTTCGGCGGGTTCGAGCGGATCGGCGTGGTCGCCGCGCTGCTGATCGTCTTCTCGATCATGATCGCCGACTTCTTCGACACGATCGGCACGGTCACCGCCGTCGGCGCCGAGGGCGACCTGCTCGACGAGAAGCGCAACCTGCCCGGCTCGCAGCCGGTGCTGCTGGTCGACTCGGTGGCCGCGGCCGCCGGCGGCGCGGCCAGCGTCTCGTCGAACACCACCTACATCGAGTCGGCCTCGGGCGTGGCCGACGGCGCCCGCACCGGGCTGGCCAGCGTGGTCACCGGCGTGCTGTTCCTGCTGGCGATGTTCTTCACCCCGCTCGTGCAGATCGTGCCGTCGGAGGCCGCCGCGCCCGCGCTGGTGATCGTCGGCGCGCTGATGATCAGCCAGATCCGCACGCTGGAGTGGGACGACATGTCCCTGGTCATCCCGGCCTTCCTGACGATCGCGCTGATGCCGTTCACCTACTCGATCACCAACGGCATCGGCGCCGGCGTCGTCAGCTACGTCCTGCTGCGGACGGCGGTCGGCCGGGTCCGCGAGGTGCACCCGCTGATGTGGGTCATCGCGGCTGCCTTCGTCGTCTACTTCGCCCTGGAGCCGCTCCAGCAACTGTTCTGAGGACGGCTAACGGTCCGGGTACGCTCCCCGCCGTGACCCGCTCGACGCTGGACACCGCGGCGCTGGCGCACGACCTCCGGCTGGCGGTCATGCGGTTCTCCCGGCGGCTGCGCAACCAGCGGGTCGACACCTCGGTCACGCTCACCCACCTGGCCGCGCTGTCCACGCTCCGGCGGCACGGCGCGATGAGCCCGGGGGAGCTGGCCGCCCACGAGCGGGTGCAGCCGCCGTCGATGACCCGCGTCGTCGTCGCGCTCGAGGGGATGGGCCTGGTCACCCGCAGCCCGCACCCGACAGACGGCCGGCAGGTGGTCATCGAGCTGACCGCCGCGGCCGAGGACCTGCTCGCCGAGGAGGCCCGGGCGCGCGAGGCGTGGCTGTCCGGCCAGCTGCAGCGGCTCACGCCCGAGCAGCGGGCCACCCTCCGCGAGGCCGCGGAGATCATGGAGGAGCTCGCCGGTGGGTGACGGCCACGGCCGCTGAGACCACCCCCGCCGCCACCGCGCCGGCCCCGGCGGACCGCGGGCCGTTCCGGTCGCTGCGGGTGCACAACTTCCGGCTCTACGCCTCGGCCAACCTGGTCAGCCTCACCGGCACCTGGATGCAGCGCATCGGCCAGGACTGGCTGGTGCTGCAGCTCTCCGGCGACAGCGGGGTCGCCCTCGGCGTGACCACCGCGCTGCAGTTCGGCCCGACGCTGCTGCTCGGCATGTACGGCGGGGTGCTCGCCGACCGGTACGACAAGCGCCGCCTGCTCGTGGCCACCCAGGTGCTCATGGGGCTGCTGGCCGTGGTGCTCGGCGTCCTGGTGGCCACCGGCGGCGTCGCGCTGTGGCACGTCTTCCTCCTGGCCGCGGGGCTGGGCTCGGTGTCGGCGATCGACGCCCCCGTGCGGCAGGTGTTCGTCTCGGAGATGGTCGGCGGTGACCTGCTGCCCAACGCCGTCGGGCTGAACTCGACGATCTTCAACGGCGCCCGGCTGGTCGGGCCGTCGCTGGCCGGGCTGCTCATCGGCGCCTCCGGCGGGGACACCGCCCCGGCCTTCTTCGTCAACGCCGCCAGCTTCGCCTTCACCATCGGCGCGCTGCTGCTCATGCGGCCCGGCGAGCTCGACCGCAGCACCCCGGTGGCCCGCGGGCGCGGTCAGCTGCGGGCGGGCCTGGCCTACACCTGGGCGCACCCCGACCTGGTGCTGGCGATGGTGCTCGCCTTCGTCATCGGCACCTTCGGCTTCAACTACCAGGTGACCATCGCGCTCATGGCCCGCGAGGTGTTCGACCTGGGCGCGGAGGCCTTCGGCCTGCTGTCGACGGCGTTCGCCATCGGCTCGCTCACCGGCGCGTTCCTGTCCACCCGGCGCAGCGTCCGGCCGCGGCAGCGCTTCCTCGTCGGCTCGGCGGTGGTCTTCGGCCTGCTCACGATCGCCTGCGGGCTGGCGCCCGGGTACGCCGCCTTCGCCGTCCTGTTGGTGCCCGCGGGCGCGGCCGCGCTCGTGTTCAGCGTGGCCAACAACAGCTTCGTGCAGCTGGGCACCGACCCGCAGGTGCGCGGGCGGGTGATGGCGCTCTACTTCACCTGCTTCATGGGCGGCACCCCGCTGGGCGCGCCGCTGATCGGCTGGGTGTCCGAGCACCTGGGCGCCCCGTGGGGGCTCATCCTGGGCGGGCTGGTCGTCGTGCTGGCCGCGCTCGCCGCCGGGCTGGTGCTGGCCCGCCGGCGGGTCCCCGCCCGGTCCTGACCCGGGCACCTGGCGGACGGCGCCTGCCCGACGTACCGTCGCGGCCACCGTCCCCCATGGCTCGACGGAGCGCCATGACCGAGGCACTGCTGCACCTGCTCGCGATCACCGCCATGCTCGTGGGCAGCTTCGCCGCGATGGGCGCGGCCTTCCGGCTGTTCTCCGGCCAGCTGCGGATGGACCTGCGCGCCCGCCGGCGGGCGCGCGGGCTCGACCAGCCGCCCGAGCCGGTGCACCGCCCCGTCGAGCAGGTCGCCGCCGACCTGCGCCGCCTGGCCCGCGAGCTCGACCGGGTCCCGGCCGGCTCGCCCGCGGTGCGCCGGCGCGGGTTCCAGGCCGCCTACGACGACGTGCTCACCGAGGCGGCCGGCCAGCTCGCCGTCCCGCACGCGCTGGCCGGCCTGCCGCCGGGCCCGGCGCGCGACGTCGAACGGCTGCGGGTGGAGACCGCCCTGGTCGAGGCCGGCCTGGTGGTGCGCTGAGCGAGCCCGCGGCACTGCGGCTGTTCGTGTCGGTGGTGCCGCCCGGGGAGGCGCGCGCTCACCTCGCCGCCGCCCTGGCCCCGCTCCGGGACGCCGCGGGTGCGCCCCGCTGGGGCGATCCGGCCCGCTGGCACCTGACGCTGCTGTTCCTCGGCGCCGTCCCGCCGGGGCTGCTGCCCGACCTCACCGCGGCGGTGGGGGAGGCGGCCGGCCGGACGCCGCCGGCGGTGCTGCGGCTGGCCGGGGCCGGGCGGTTCGGCTCCCGGCGGCGTCCGCAGGTGTGCTGGGCCGGGCTCGACGGCGACGTCGCCGTCCTCGCCGCGCTGGCCGACCGGCTGGCCGCCGCCGCCCGGGCGCTGGGCCTGCCGGTGGAGGACCGTCCGTTCCGGGCGCACCTCACGCTGGGCCGCTGGCTGCCCCGCCGGCCGGCCGACGGCGACCTGCCCGACCGGCTGGCCGGCTACCGGGGGCCGGCGTGGCCGCTGCGCGAGGTGTCCCTCGTGCGCAGCTCCGCCGGCCGCCACGACCCCCTCGGCACGTGGCCGGTGGGCTGAGCCCCGTCCGGCCGCGGGCTCAGGGGACGGCCGGCTCCGGCTCGGCCTCGTCGTCGGGCTCGGGCAGGTCCTCCTCCGGCAGCTCGTCCTCGGGCAGCTCGTCCTCGGGGAGCTCCTCCTCGGGCTGCTCGGTCGCCCGCGGGTCGATGGCGTCGGCCCAGAGCAGGAAGGACCCGAAGCCGTAGCCCGCCCCGGGGTCGAGGTCCGGGTTCGCCGTGAAGTACGAGGTGGGATCGCAGGCCATCAGCCCGAGGAGCACCTCGGCGACGATCGTGCCGCCGACCGGCCCCAGCCGGGTGCCGCCGAGCAGCTCGGCCTCCTTGAGCACGTAGAACCACAGGGGCGCCTTGCCCTGCCAGCGCGGGTCGGTCAGGCCCAGCTGCGCGTTGGTCAGCGGGGTCAGCCCCATGGCGACCGCGACGTCCTGGCCGGCCGGCAGCCCCAGCCGCTTGCCGCGCAGCAGGTTGCGCTCGGCCAGGGACACGATGGCCCCGGCGATCGGCGCGACGACGGTCGACGGCAGCCGGGACAGCGGCAGCGACAGCTGGGTGTCGATCGTGCGGGCCGTGTTGCGGTCGTCGGGCGTGCTCATCCCGGGGATCTCGAAGAAGTAGTTCCAGTCGATCCACAGGTCGCCGGGGACCGGGCGGTTGCCGCGCAGGTCGGGGTGGCCGTCGGCGCCGAAGATCGGCACGGTGAGCTGGTCGTGCACCTCGTACTCGGCGCGGATCGTGCTGTGCCCGAAGCGGTAGGCCGCGCCGGAGAACTCGACGGGCATGTACGGCTTGCGCGGGTTGCGGGGCTTGTAGAACCGGCCGAGGAACTCGATCGGCCTGCCGCGGCGGCGGCGCAGGAGGCGGTCGACGACGTCGCGGCCGACGATGCGCGGCAGGTAGTCGTTGACGATCAGCCACTGGTAGTGCCAGCGGACCTGCTGCTGCGCCTGCTCGAAGCTGCTGCCCTCGTCGCGCAGCCGGTTGTGCAGGCGCAGGAAGACCGCGTGCAGCTGGGCGACGATCAGGTTCTCGTCGTTGCGCGGGTCGCCGAGCCAGGCCGCGCCGTCCTCGTCGCGCGGCAGGTCGCGGACGCCGTCGTGGTCGTTGCACAGCAGGTAGCCCGGGCGGGCCGGGTCGTAGAGCTCGGGACTGCCGGCCGGCCCGCGGCCGTAGACGCTCGCCAGGTCGAAGCGGGGCGAGTCGTAGTTGACCGTCCCCTTGGGGTCCTGCTGCTGCAGGGTCAGCGGCGTCCGGTCCAGCGTCATGTCGTGGTCGATGAACTGGCCGAGGTAGATGTAGCCCGCCGGCATCCCCGGGTTGTCGAAGGCGACGTCGGAGTCGGCGACGTCGGACAGCGGCCGCTTGCCGTCGTTCATCGACACCGCCAGCGCGGTGAGCAGCGCGTCCGGGGGTTCGAAGGCCGGCAGCTGCTTGAACATCAGCCCGAAGCGGGCCTCGCTGCCCCGGCCGCTGCGCACCGCGACGTCGCTGCCGCGCGGGTCACCGACCGCGTGCGACGCCCGCGGGGCCCGGCGCGGCGGCGCGGCCGGCCGCGAGGGCGCGGGGGCCGGGGGTGCGGCCTGCGCCGTGCCGCCCAGGACGGGCAGCACGGTCAGCGCGGCCAGCCCGGCCAGGACCGAGCGCCGCGACACCCGGGCGGGACCCGGCGCCGCCGCCCCGCTGAACGGACACCCGGCCTGCTCCTCGTGACCCCGCACGGCACCGCCCCCGGTCCTGGCGAGCGGGCTCCCCGTCGGCCGCTCGCGTCCCGGCGAGGGTCACAGCGCCGCGGCGGGCGGCACATCCACGGCCGAGGGGGTCCCCCACCCCCAGTTCTGGGGGCCGGACGACGGCGCGTCGCGCTGGGTGGTGGAGGCGTCACCCGTTGTCTACCGCCTCACCACGCGTACTCCTCCGGCGCGGTGCGGTAGCCGGGGAAGACCTCGTCGAGCCGGTCGAGCTGCGCCTGCTCCAGACGCACGTCCAGCGCCGACAGCGACCCCTCGAACTGCTCGAGCGTGCGCGGGCCGACGATCGGCGCGGTCACGCCGTCCTGGTGCAGCAGCCAGGCCAGGGCGACGTCGGCCGGTGCCAGGCCCCAGTCGCGGCAGGCGTCCTCGAAGGCCTGCAGCGCCGGGCGGTGCCGCTCGATGCGCTCCCGGTTGCGGTCGGCGTGCCGGCGGTCGCCCTCCTGGTCGCCGAGCACGCCGGCGAGCAGGCCCTGCGCCAGCGGGCTCCACGGGATCACCCCGATGCCGTAGCGCCGCGCCGCGGGCAGCACCTCGAGCTCCACGTGCCGGGTGAGCAGGTTGTAGTGCGACTGCTCGCTGACCAGGCCGAGGAACCCCCGGCGGGCGGCGGCCTCGTTGGCGGCGACCAGGTGCCAGGCGGCGTGGTTGGAGGACCCGACGTAGAGCACCTTGCCCTGGGCGACCAGCGTCTCGCAGGCCTGCCAGACCTCGTCCCAGGGTGTGGCGAGGTCGACGTGGTGGAACTGGTAGAGGTCGATCCAGTCGGTCTGCAGGCGGCGCAGCGACGCGTCGGCCGAGCGGACCAGGTTGCGGGCGGACAGGAACGTGTCGTTGGGCCAGTCGCTCATCGAGCCGTAGACCTTGGTGGCCAGCACGGTCCGCTCCCGGCGCTCACCGCCCTGGGCGAACCAGGTGCCGAGCACCTCCTCGGTGCGGCCCTTGCCGGCCTCGAAGCCGTAGACGTTGGCGGTGTCGAAGAAGGTGACGCCCGCTTCGTGCGCCCGGTCCATGACCGCGTGGGCGTCGGCCTCCGCGGTCCGCCAGCCGAAGTTCATGGTCCCGAGGCACAGCCGGGAGACCGACAGGCCGCTGCGTCCGAGGTGTGTGTACTCCACGTCCGGCCACCCTGGCACCCTGGCCGCCGTGCCGCAGAACGACACCGGACGGTCCGCCTTCGACCGCGCCACCGCCGTCACCCGGACCGAGGGTGGCGGCCTCCGGGCCGACCTGGACCCGGGCTGGGACGTCGGCAACGGCGTGCTCAACGGCGGCTACCTGCTCGCCGTCGTCGCGCGGGCGGCGCTGGCCGACAGCCCCCACCCGCACCCGGTGGCGCTGTCGGCCAGCTACCTGCGCGCCACCCCGGGCGGGCCGGCCGACCTGGCGGTCACGGCGGGTCCGGCGGGGCGGACGCTCGCGCACTCCTCGGTCCTGCTCGCCGGCGCGGCCGGCCCCACGCTGTCGGTCCAGGTGACGACGGCGACGCTGGGCAGCGACCCGGCCGACTACACGGTCAACCCCGCGCCGCCGCTGCCCGCCCCCGACGCGTGCGTGGCCACCCGCACCGCCGAGGGCGGTCCGGCCGTCGGCCTGGCCCGTCAGCTCGACACCCGGCTGGACCCCGCGACCGCGGGCTGGGTGGCCGGCCGGCCCTCGGACCGGCGGCTGCTGCGCGCGTGGATCCGGCTGGCCGACGGCCGCGACCCCGACCCGCTCGCGCTGCTGCTGTTCGCCGACGCGCTGCCGCCCACCGCGTTCGCGGTCGGCGAGCCCGGCTGGGCGCCCACCGTGCAGCTGCAGGTACTGGTGCGCGCGCTGCCCGCGCGGGGCTGGTGCCTGGTCGAGTCGCGGTCGACCGAGGTGACCGGCGGCTGGTCGGACGAGGAGTGCCGGATCTGGGACTCCGCCGGCCGGCTGGTCGCCCAGGCCCGCCAGCTGGCCCGGGTCGCCCGTCAGTCGCGCCGGCCCGGCAGGGCGACGTCGCCGGTGAGGTAGCGCTGCACGGTCGGGCCCACCGCTGCCGCCACCTCGTCGGGGGAGGCCGACGCCAGCGGTTCCAGCCGCAGCACGTAGCGCATCATGACCAGCCCGGCGACCTGCGAGGCCACCAGCGCGCCGCGTGCCTCCCGCTCCTCGCGGGGCATCTCCACCGAGCCCACGACCCGCCGGACGATCTTCGCCAGGACGAACTCGCGCAGGAGCCTCGCCGACCACTCGTGGTTGACCGCGGAGCGGACCAGGGCCAGCACGGCCGGCCGGCCGGGGCCGTCCCACACGTGCAGCACCATGCGCACGACCGCGGTGCCGCGCTCCTCCGGCGGCGCGGCGAGCACCTCGGGCAGGAAGTCGTCCGGGTCGACCGGCGCCTGCACCGCCGCCACGAACAGGGCGTCCTTCGTGCCGAAGTAGTGGTGCACGAGCGCGGGGTCCACCCCCGCGGCGGTGGCGATCCCCCGGATCGAGGCGCCGTCGTACCCGCGGTCGGCGAAGGCGGTGCGGGCCGCAGCCAGCACCGCCTCCCGGGTGTCGGGGTTGCCGGGGCGCCGTCCCGGGCGCCGGGCTGCCGTCAGCTGGTCCTCCTCCGCAGGGTCGCCGCCGCCAGGGCGAGGGCGAGCACGGCCGCGCCGGCCACGATGCCGACGTCGGTCCACATCGTGCCGGTCTCCGCGGCCGACCGCCCGACCTCCTGCAGGGCCTCCACGGCGTAGGTCAGCGGCAGCACGTCGCTGATCGCCTGCAGCCAGCCGGCCATCTGCTCGCGCGGCACCAGCAGCCCGCAGAGGAAGAACTGCGGCAGCACGATCACCGGCATGAACTGCACCGCCTGGAACTCGCTGCGGGCGAACGCGCTGGCCAGCAGCCCCAGGGCCACGCCGAGGACGGCGTTGGCGACCGCGATGAGGACGACCAGCCAGACCGACCCGGCGATCTGCAGGTCGTAGACCGTCGTCGCCACGGTCACCGTCACCACCGCCTGCGCCGCCGCGGCCAGGCCGAAGGCGGCGCCGTAGCCGAGCAGCAGGTCCAGCCGGGACAGCGGGGTGGTGAGCAGCCGCTCGAGCGTGCCGGAGGTGCGCTCCCGCAGCATCGCGATGCTGGTGACCAGGAACATCACCACGAACGGGAAGATGCCCAGCATCGTCAGCCCGACCCGGTCGAAGGTGCTCGGCTGCCCGGGCAGGCTCGGCACGTCCTTCCACAGCAGGTACAGCAGCCCGAGCAACAGGCTCGGCAGCAGCACCATCATCGCGATGGTCCGGTGGTCGTGGCGCAGCTGCCGCAGCACCCGGGCGGTGGTGGCGCCGGTGAGCCGGGGGCTCAGCACGGTGGTCGCGGTGCTCACGCCGCCACCTCCTGCTGCTGGGCCCGCACCAGGCGGAGGAAGGACTCCTCGAGGTCGTCGGTGCCGGAGTCGGCGCGCAGCTGTGCGGGGGTGGAGTCGGCCAGCAGCCGGCCCTCCCGCAGCAGCAGCAGCCGGTCGCAGCGGCCGGCCTCGTCCATGACGTGGCTGGACACCACCAGCGTGGTGCCGGCCACGGCCAGCGCGTGGAAGCGCTCCCACAGCTCCACCCGCAGCACCGGGTCCAGGCCCACCGTCGGCTCGTCGAGGACGAGCAGCTCGGGCTCGCCCACCAGCGCGCAGGCCAGCGAGGCCCGGCCGCGCTGGCCGCCGGAGAGGTCGGCGACCAGCTGCCCGGCGGCGTCGGTCAGGCCCACGGCCTCCAGGGCGTCGTCGGCCGCCCGGGCGCCGCGGCCGTACAGCGCGGCGAAGTGGCGGGCGTTCTCCCGCACGGTGAGGTCGGGGTAGACGCTCGGCGCCTGGGTCACGTAGCCCACGCGCGAGCGCAGCCCGGGGCTGCCCGCCGGCTCGCCGAGCACGGTGACCGTGCCCGAGCGGACCTGCTGCACGCCCACCAGCGCGCGCATCAGGGTCGTCTTCCCGCTGCCGCTGGGCCCGAGCAGGCCGGTGACCCGGCCCGCCGGCACGGCGCAGGACAACCCGGGGATCACCCGGCGGTGCCCCCGGTCGACGACCAGGTCGGTGACGGTGACGGCGTCGGTCATGGTGGCCTCCCGAGGACGAGAACTCAACGCCTGATGAACTCAACGGTAGATGAGTTGTCAACGGAGCCCTTGGTCCCTGCCGGTGGGCCCTGCCCGCGGTCAGCCGCGGCGGCGGGTGACGGCGTCGAGGACGGCGATGACGAGGAAGGGCACCCCCGCCCAGAGCGCCAGGACGACGACGGCGCGCAGCGCTCCGCCGCCGGTGAAGTAGACGGCGTCGCGCAGCCCCTGGACGGCCACGCCCGAGGGCAGGACCGAGGCCAGTGGCGCCGCCCACCCCGGCAGGTACTCCGCCGGGTCGCTCCCGGTGCTGGTCGCCGCGCCGAGGATGAGCAGCACCGCGGTGGCCGCGAAGGTGCCCACGCCGCCGAGCAGCCGCAGGGTCAGCGCCGCGAAGGCGCCGGACGCCAGCGCCAGCAGGGCCACCAGCCCGCCGATGGTCCAGGCCGACCCCGGCACCGCGTCGAAGACCGCCCGGCTGAGCAGGGCCCCGGTGGCACCGGCGGCGACCGCGAACAGCCCGGAGCTGGCCAGGCGCAGCCGCAGCGCGAGCTGGGGCGCCACCTGGTAGCTGGTGATCCCGAACAGGAAGCCGCCGAGCACCACGGCGAAGGCGGTGTGGTCGAGGGCCCGCCCACGGGCGTCCTGCGCCACCAGGGGGGCCACGTCGGTGACCGCGAGCTGCTGCCCGGCCTGCTGGGCGACCGGGGTGAAGGCGCCGGTGAGCGTCTCGGTGACCCCCTGGCCGTGGGCGCCGGCGGTCAGCAGCTGCGGTGCGGGCCCGTCGAGCACCAGGGCGCCGCGGACCTCGTCGCGGCGCACCGCCTGCTCGGCCGCGGCGGCGTCCGGCAGCGCGACCAGCCGCAGGGCACCGGGCTGGGCCTGCTCCACCTGGGCCCGGACCCGGTCGACCTGCTCGGCGCTGCCGACCACGCCGACCGGCAGGTCGCGCGGTGTCGAGGTGGTCGAGACGGACAGCTGGACGGCCAGGTACAGGCAGCCGACCAGCACCGCGACCACGGCGGGCAGGACAATGCCGCGCAGGCCCGCCTTCGCCGGCGAGCCCGCGGAGCGCTCCTCCTCGGCCGTCTGGTCGGCCGGGCCCGGGGGAGGCGCGAGCCCGCCCGGCATCAGCGGCTCCCCGGCTCGGCGCCGAGCTCGGTGCCGAGCTCGGTGCCGAGCAGGTGACCGGAGGTCCAGGCGCTCTCCACCTTCGACGGCGCCCGCCAGCCGTCGCCGCACGCGGCGATCCCGTCGACGCGGCCGAAGGGTTCCTCCCGCGGGTCCGCCGGCCGGGCGAACGACCAGCGGTGCACGTGCGTCCAGGACGGCGGCGCGTCGATGCCGAGCACCCGCCGCACGGCCTCGGCGACCGCGGGCGCGGCGGCGTCGGGGTCCTCGAGGTGCGCCGCGGCCGCGTCCCCCGTCGTGTGGGCCACCAGGACGGGCGCGCCGTCGCCCCGCCGGTCGCCGTCGTCGGCCACCCACTCCAGCACCGGGTCGTCGTGCACGAAGGCGCCGTGCAGGTCGGCCGGCCAGCGCCGCTCGTCCCAGCCCAGGGCGACGGAGAGGCTCGGCCGCCACTCGCGCTCGCCGAGCAGCCGGCCGGCGAGGTCGGCGGGCAGCAGCCGCCGCGCCTGCGGGTCGGGCAGGGCCAGGACGACGGCGGTCGCGTCCTCGCCGTCCACCCGCGGGCCGGGCTCCACCCGGCCGACCGTCCGCTCCTGGACGACGTCGAGGCCCTCGGCGAGGTCGGCGACCAGCGAGCGCAGCCCGCCGGGGGCGGCGTAGCGCACGGGCCCGCTGGTGGTGCGCTCGACGCCGTCGGGGCCGGCGACGGCGAAGGTGTCGGTCCAGGGGCGGGCCAGGCCGCGGGACACCCAGTCGGCGACCACGGCGGCGAACGGCGAGCCGTCGGCGGCGGTCAGGTAGGAGGCACCGAGGTCGGTGACCCGGCCGGAGAGGGTGCGGGAGGCCATCCGCCCACCGGGGCGGCGGCCGCGGTCGAGGACCTGCACGGGGACGCCGGCCGCGGCGAGCGCGCGGGCGCAGGCGGCACCGGCGATGCCGGCCCCGACGACGACTGAGTTGGGCACCACTGGATCCTGCGGGCAGCGCGGCGGTGGCGCTCGGGGAGGATCGGGTCGTGCCCGCCGTCCCCGTGCCGATCGACGACCCCGCCGACCCGCGGGTCGCCGACTTCCGCGACCTGCACGCCGGCGACCGGCCGGCCGGGCGCGAGCGGGGCACCGGCCCGGTGATCGTCGAGGGCGTGCCGGCGGTGCAGCGGCTGCTGGCCTCGCCGTACCGGGTGCGTTCGGTGCTCGGCGTCCCGGGGCGGCTGGCCGAGCTGGACCTGCCGGAGGGTGTGGCCGCCTACGAGATGGACAAGTGGGTGCTCTCGGAGCTCATCGGGTTCCGGCTCACCCGCGGGGTGCTGGCCTCCGCCGACCGCCGTCCGGCGGACGACGTCGACGCGCTGCTGGCCGGCCCCGACCCGGCCGCGCCGCGGCGGCTGGCGGTGCTCGAGGCGCTCAACGACGCCGAGAACCTGGGCTCGATCGCCCGCTCCGCGGTGGCCCTCGGCGTCGACGGGCTGCTGCTCGACCCGCGCTGCGCCGACCCCCTCTACCGGCGGGCGGTGCGGGTGTCGATGGGCCACGTGCTGGCGCTGCCGTTCGCCGTCCTGGCCGACTGGCCCGGCGGGCTGGCGCGGCTGCACGACGCCGGCTACCTCACCGTCGCGCTCACCCCGGCCCCGGACGCGGTCGACCTGGCCGACGTCGACCCGCGCGCGCACCCGCGCACGGCGGTGCTGCTGGGCGCCGAGGGGCCGGGCCTCACGCCGGAGGCGCAGGCGGCGGCGCGGGTGCGCGCCCGGATCCCGATGCGGGCCGGCGTCGACTCGCTCGGGGTCGCCGCCGCGGCGGCGGTGGCCTTCGCGGCCCTGCGCTAGTTGCGCAGCGACCAGCGCGCCAGGATCTCCCGGGCCTGCTCGGCCTGCGGGGGAGCGCACATGACCTCGTACCGGCTGGCGACGACCTGCGAGACGCTGGTGAAGTCGCGCTGGCCGCGGGTGGCCGCGTAGCCCATCGCGCCGAACAGCGCGCCGAAGAGCAGACCGATCAGGAGACCGGTCAGGACCGAGCTGACCCAGCTCGTGCCGCTCGGCGCGAAGATGCCGAGCAGCAGGCCGACGAACAGACCCCACCAGGCGCCGCTGGCCGCGCCGGCGCCGATCGCCCGGCCCCAGGTCAGCCGGCCGGTCACCCGCTCGACCATCCGCAGGTCCGACCCGATGATCGTGACGTTCTCGACCGGGAACTTCTCGTCGGAGAGGTGGTCCACCGCGGCCTGGGCCTGCTGGTAGCTCTGGTAGGTCCCCACCTGGACGCCGCCCAGCGGCATCGACACCGACATCGACATGACTCGCTCCACTCCCGCGCGTGCTCGTGCGTGCAAGAAGGAGCTACCCGCGCAATCCGGTCGGACACGTCCGGTCGGTCACACCGCCGTCGGTCAGTGGTTGCGGCGCACCCCGAAGACGATGTCCTCCCACGCCGGGACCCGGGCGCGCGGGTCCTCGTCCTCGCGGTCGGTCTCCCCGGGCCGCAGCACGACGGTGTCGTGCTCGGAGACGTCCTCGTCGTCGGGGACGCCGGCGCCCCGGGCGGCGGCCGGCCCGGCGGGCGGCGCGGCCCGCTCGGGGGCGGGTGCCCGCTCGGGGACGGGGCGCTCGGGCGCCGCGGCCCGTTCCGGGACGGCGGCGCTGCGGTGCAGCGGCAGGGCCGGGCGCTCCGCCGGCACGCCGGGGACCACGCGCACCAGGCGGGTGCCCTCGGCGAAGTCCCGGGTCGCCGCGTCGAGCGGGCTGACCGTGCGGGCCGGCAGGTCGTAGGCCCAGGAGGTGGTGCCCTCCTTGGCGCCGGCCCGCCAGGCGGCGCTGACCACCCAGGTGCCGTCGTCGGCCCGGGCGGCGTCCCAGCGGACGGCGTCGAGGTCGGCGCCGAGCAGCCGCAGCCGCTCGGCGAGGAACTGCTGCAGGGCGACGCCGGGCGTGCCCTCCGACAGCCGCACCCGGGCCTCGCGCGCCTGCTCGGCGATGCGCGAGCGCTCCTGCAGCACCGGGTGGGCGAAGCGCATGATCCGCTCGACCCGGGTGCCCGAGGCCGCGGCCACCTGCTCGGGCGTCTCGCCGGCGCGGATGCGCTGCTGGATGGTGCGGGGCGACAGCGCGCTGTCGACCTCGATCTGGCCCAGCCGGCGGGTGTCGCCGCGGGCGGCCGCGCGGAGCCGGTCGTCGACCGGCAGCGCGAAGCGCTCCTCCTCGCCGTCGGCGTTCTCGAGGGCGAGCAGCAGGCTCCGGCCGTCGTCGGACAGGCCCACGAGGC
The DNA here is from genome assembly GCF_003002915.1 of Geodermatophilus tzadiensis. Lineage (GTDB taxonomy): Bacteria > Actinomycetota > Actinomycetes > Mycobacteriales > Geodermatophilaceae > Geodermatophilus > Geodermatophilus tzadiensis. The sequence continues at coordinate 26,997 of NZ_PVTG01000006.1, forward strand.
GCAGGGTGCGCACGGCGACCTCCTCGGACGGCGGCGGGACGGGACCGGCCGCGGGGACACCGGGCCACGCGCGAGGCTATCCGCGCGCACGGGGGGCGCGCTGCACGTCGTGCGGCGTGGCGGCCGGGAAGGGGCCCCCGGGGGCAGCCCGGGAACCGCGGCGGGCGCTCCTAGACTCGGCGTCCATGCTGACCGGTCCCCGGGACGACGGCCTCGTCCGCGACGACACCCTCGACGACGTCGAGCGCAACGAGCGCTTCCTGCCCTCCCCGGTCGACGCGGGCCAGAAGCGCCTGCCCATCGACATGGACTACGTCCAGCGCGTGATGATGGAGCTGCTCACCATCCCCAGCCCCTCGGGCCGCACCGACCACGTCATGCAGCTCATCGGCGGCGAGCTGCGCGACCTGGGCCTGGACTTCGAGGTGACCCGCCGCGGGGCGCTGATCGCCGAGCTGCCCAGCCGCTCGCCGGGCGCCGACCGCACCGTGGTCGTGCACGCCGACACGATCGGCTGCATGGTCAGCCAGCTCAAGGACAACGGCCGGCTGGCCATCGTGCCGGTGGGCACGCACAGCGCCCGCTTCGCCGAGGGCGCGCGGGTGACGATCTTCAGCGACGACGTCTCCGGCGACTACTGGCACACCGGCACGATCCTGCCGATCAAGGCCAGCGGGCACCGCTACGGCGACGAGGTCGACGAGCAGGGCGTGGGCTGGGACTTCGTGGAGGTCCGCGTCGACGAGGTGGTGCACAGCCGGGCCGACCTGGAGCGCCGCGGCATCCAGGTGGGCGACTTCGTCGCGATCGACGCCCAGCCGGTGATCACCGGCAGCGGGTTCGTCAACTCGCGGCACCTCGACGACAAGGCCGGCATCGCGGCCGCGCTGGGCGCGTTCAAGGCGATCGTCGACCACGGCGTCGAGGTGCCGGTGACCGCGCACCTGCTGGTGACCATCGCCGAGGAGGTGGGCCTGGGGGCCAGCCACGGCCTGGACGCCGACGTCGCCGAGCTCGTCTCGATCGACACCTCGGTGGTCGCGCCGGGCCAGGCGTCCTCCGAGCAGTGCGTCAACATCGCGATGCAGGACTCGACCGGGCCCTTCGACTACCACCTGACCCGGCACCTGATCGACCTGTGCCGGGTGCACGAGGTGCCGCACCGCCGGGACGTCTACAAGTACTACCGCTCCGACGCGGCGTCGGCGCTCGAGGCCGGGGCCAACACCCGCGCCGCGCTGATCGGCTTCGGCATCGACGGCAGCCACGGCAACGAGCGCACCCACCTCGACGGCATCCGCAGCACCGCGGAGCTGGTGGCGCTCTACCTGCAGACCGACCTCACGTTCCGCAGCTGGGACCGCCGTCCCACCGGCGACCTGAGCGACTTCCCGAGCACCGCGGTGCAGCCCGCCGACGGCGAGCAGGCCCGCTGAGCGAGCGGGCCCGCTCGCTCAGAGGCGCTCGACGACGAAGTCGATGCAGGCGGTCAGCGCGCTGACGTCGTCGGGGTCGACGGCGGGGAACATGCCCACCCGCAGCTGGTTGCGGCCGAGCTTGCGGTAGGGCTCGACGTCGACGACGCCGTTGGCCCGCAGCGTCCTCGCCAGCGCCGCGGCGTCGACCGACGCGTCGAAGTCGACGGTCCCGACGACGAGGCTGCGCTGGTCGCGGTCGGGGACGAACGGCGTCGCGTAGGAGGACTTCTCCGCCCAGCCGTAGAGCCGGTGCGCCGACTCCTGGCTGCGCGCCACCGTGCCCGACAGGCCGCCGAGGCCCAGCATCCAGCGGACCTGGTCGGCGAGCAGGAACAGCGTGGCGACGGCCGGGGTGTTGTAGGTCTGGTCCTTGGTGGAGTTGTCGATGGCGATCGACAGGTCGAGGAAGCCGGGGATCCAGCGCCCGGCGGCCTTGATCTCGGCCACCCGCTCCAGTGCGGCCGGGCTCATCAGCGCGATCCACAGGCCGCCGTCGGCGGCGAAGGACTTCTGCGGCGCGAAGTAGTAGGCGTCGGTCTGGGCGACGTCGACCGGCAGGCCGCCGGCGCCGCTGGTGGCGTCGACGAGCACCAGCGCGTCGTCGTCGGCGTGTCGGGGACGGACGACGGGCGCCATGACGCCGGTCGAGGTCTCGTTGTGCGCCCAGGCGTAGGCGTCGACGCCGGGCTCGCCCTTCGGCAGCGCGAGGGAGCCGGGTGCGGCCTTCGCCACCACCGGCTCCTCCAGGAAGGGCACCTCGGCCACCCCGGAGGCGAACTTGGCGGAGAACTCCCCGTAGGTGCCGTGCGCGCTGCGCCGCCGGATGAGGCCGAACGCCGCGGCGTCCCAGAAGGCGGTGCTGCCGCCGTTGCCGAGCACGACCTCGTACCCCTCGGGCAGGTCGAACAGCTGGGCCAGCCCCTCGCGCACCTGCCGGACCAGTCCCTTGACCGGTGCCTGGCGGTGCGAGGTGCCCATGACCGCGGCGCCGTCGGAGGCCAGCGCCCGCAGCGCCTCGGGGCGCACCTTCGACGGGCCGCACCCGAACCGGCCGTCGGCGGGCAGGAGCTCGGCGGGGATCTGGATGCTCATGTGCGGGGTGCCTCTCGGTGCGGGGTCGGACGGCGACGGCCCGGGTCCGCGGTCGCGGGCCCGGGCCGGTGACGGACTGGAACGGCCACCCTTCAGGGGCCCGCGCCGAGCGGAGCGAGGCGTGGGGGAAGGGTGGTCCTTCGTCAGGCGGGGCTGGGGGCGGCCTCGTCGATGGCCTTGACGGTGATGGTGTCGAAGCCGTCGACGTCCTCGGGCCGGCGCGCCTCGGGGCCGACGTAGCGGGCCGAGGGGCGCACGAGGCGGCCGGTCTGCTTCTGCTCCAGGATGTGCGCGCACCAGCCGGCGGTGCGGGCGCAGGTGAACATCGAGGTGAACATGTGGCTGGGCACCTCGGCGAAGTCGAGCACGATCGCCGCCCAGAACTCGACGTTGGTCTCGATCGGCCGGTCCGGGCGCCGCTCGCGCAGCTCCTTGAGCGCGGCCTGCTCCAGGGCCAGTGCGGCCTCGAAGCGCGGCGCGCCGAGCTCCTTGGCGGCCTTGCGCAGCACGCGGGCGCGCGGGTCCTCGGCGCGGTAGACGCGGTGGCCGAAGCCCATCAGCCGCTCGCCGCGGTCGAGCAGGCCCTTGACGTAGGTGTCCGCGTTCTCGGCCTGCTCGACGCCGTCGAGCATGTGCAGGACCCGGGAGGGCGCGCCGCCGTGCAGAGGGCCCGACATGGCGCCGATGGCGCCCGACATCGCGGCGGCCACGTCGGCGCCGGTGGAGGCGATGACGCGGGCGGTGAACGTCGAGGCGTTCATGCCGTGCTCGGCCGCCGACGTCCAGTAGGCGTCGACGGCGGCCACGTGACGGGGGTCGGGCTCGCCGCGCCAGCGGACCATGAAGCGCTCGACGATGGTCGCGGCCTCGTCGATGCGGCTCTGGGGCACCGCCGGGGTGCCGATGCCGCGCGCGGACTGGGCGACGTAGGACAGCGCCATCACCGCGGCCCGGGCCAGTTGCTCGCGGGCCTCGTCGTCGCTGATGTCCAGCAGCGGCCGGTAGCCCCAGAACGGCGCCAGCATCGCCAGCGCGGCCTGCACGTCGACGCGGACGTCGCCGCTGTGCACCGGGATGGGGAACGGCTCGGCCGGCGGCAGGCCGGGCCCGAACTTGCCGTCGACCAGCAGCGCCCACACGTTGCCGAAGGTGATCTTGCCGACCAGGTCCTCGATGTCGACCCCGCGGTAGCGCAGCGCGCCGCCGTCCTTGTCGGGCTCGGCGATCGTGGTCTCGAAGGCGATGACGCCCTCCAGGCCGGGTACGAAGTCGTCGGCCATCTCGCATGCTCCTCTGGGCGCGATCCTCGTGCGCGCTCGGGCCACGGCGCACGACTGCAGGGCGACACTAGGCCGTGGCGGCCCCCCCGGGACAGGCGGGGCTCCCGGCCGGCGGGAGCCGTCCCGGGGCCCCTCGCCGGCGGTGGTGCAGCATGGTCGGGTGCCCGACCTCTCCCGCATGCGCAGGGACTACGACCGACCGGGCCTGCGCGAGGAGGACCTCGCCCCGACCTGGCTCGAGCAGTTCGACCGCTGGTTCCGCGACGTCGTCGCCGCCGACCTGCCCGACCCCAACGCGGTCGTGGTCGCCACCGCCGACGCCGACGGCGCCCCCGACGCGCGCATCGTGCTGCTCAAGGGCTACGACGAGGCGGGCTTCGTCTTCGGCACCAGCTACGCCTCGACCAAGGGTGCCCAGCTGGCGGCGAACCCGCGGGCGGCACTGGTCTTCCCGTGGCACGCGCTGCAGCGCCAGGTGCGGGTCACCGGCCGGGTCGAGCGCATCGGCGACGGCGCCTCCGACGGCCTGTGGGACCCCCGCCCGCGCGAGGCCCAGCTCGCCGCGGTCGCCTCGGTGCAGTCGACCGTCGTCGACTCCCGCGAGGAGCTGACCGACCGGGTGCGGCTGCTCGACGAGGCGACGACGACGGAGAAGGTGCCGCGGCCGCCGACCTGGGGCGGCTACCGGGTCGTGCCCGCGAGCGTCGAGTTCTGGCAGGGCGGCCCGGGCCGGCTGCACGACCGCCTGCGGTTCGTCCGCGACGACGAGGAGGGCGGCGGCTGGGTGCTGCAGCGGCTGGCCCCGTGACGGCGGACCCGCCCGGCGAACCGCTGCCGGCCGACCCGGTCGAGGGTGCCGGGAAGACCGCCGAGCCGGCACCGGTGCGCCGCCGCGCCTGGGCCCTCGACACCAGCCCGCTGCGCAACCCGGGCTACCGGCGGCTGTTCTGGGGCCTGACGGCCACGATGATCGGCCAGCAGATGACGCTGGTCGCCGTTCCGTTCCAGGTGTACGCGCTCACCCGCGACTCGCTGCTGGTCGGCGTCACCTCCGTCGTGGCGCTGGTGCCCCTGGTGGTCTTCGGCCTGCTCGGCGGCGCCATCGCCGACGCCATGGACCGGCGGCGGCTGATGCTGGTCACCGGCGTCGGGTCGGCGGTGACCAGCGGGCTGCTGGCGCTGCAGGCGCTGCTGCCCGGGGGCGGCAACCTGTGGCTGCTGTGGCTGCTGACCGCCGCCGTCTCGGGGCTCACCGCGGTCAACCAGCCCGCCCGCAGCGCGGTGATCCCCGCGCTGGTGGGGATCGAGGGGGTGCCGGCGGCCAACGCGCTGGCCATGACCGTGCGGCAGGCCGGCGTCATCGTCGGTCCGCTGCTGGCCGGCGTGCTCATCGGCGCGGGTGACCTGTTCCTCGCCTACGCCGTCGACGCGGTCACCCTCGCCTTCGCCGCGTACGTGGTGGTCGGGCTGCCGCCGCTGCCGCCCGGCGGGCGCACCGGGCCGCTGCGGCTGGGGGCGGCGCTGCACGGGGTGGGGGAGGGCTTCGCCTTCCTGCGCACCCAGCCGGTGCTGCTGATGACCTTCGTCGTCGACGTCGTCGCGATGCTGTTCGCCTGGCCGCAGGCGGTCTTCCCCGAGCTCGCCGAGGGGCGGTACGCGGAGTCGGCGAACAGCCTGGGCTGGCTCTACGCCGGCATCTCCATCGGCGCGCTGCTCATGGGCCTGACCTCGGGCTGGGTGTCGCGGGTCGACCGGCAGGGCGCGGTCGTGCTGGCCGCGATCGTCGTCTGGGGGGTGGCGATCATCGGCTTCGGGCTGGCGCCGAACCTGTGGCTGGCCGTCGCCTGCCTGGCGGTGGCCGGGGCCGGCGACATGGTCAGTGCGGTGCTGCGCTCGTCGATGCTGCAGACCGCCGCGCCCGACGAGATGCGCGGGCGGATGCAGGGGGTGTTCCTCGTCGTCGTCGCCGGGGGCCCGCGGCTGGGCGACCTGCGCGCCGGTGCGGTGGCCAGCGCCGCCGGCGTCAGCGCGGCGATGGTGTCCGGCGGTGTCGTGGTGGTGGTCGCGATGGGGGTCGTCGCGCTGGCCGTGCCGTCCTTCCTGCACTTCCGGGCGTCGCGCGCCCTCAGGTAGCCGGGGCGACGTGCAGGCCCACCTCCACGTTGCCCATCGTGGCCCGGGAGTAGGGGCAGACGGTGTGCGTGCGCTCCATCAGCGCCCGCGCCTGCTCCTCGTCGAGCTGCGGCAGGTGGCCCGTGAGGTCGACGGCGAGGCCGAAGTCGCCGGGCTCGCCGCGCAGGAAGTGCACCTGGGCGGTGACCGACGAGCCCTCCAGCGCCGACCGGGACAGGCCCAGGGGCTCGAGCGAGAAGCGCATGGCGCTGTGGAAGCAGGCCGCGAACCCGGCGGCGAACAGCTGCTCGGGGTTGGTGCCCGGGCCGCCGTCGCCGGCCATCTCGGCGGGGCGGGACAGCTGCACGTCCAGCCGCCCGTCGGAGGAGGCGACGTGTCCGGTGCGGGCGCCGGTGGCGGTGGCCTCGGCGGTGTAGAGACGGTCCACGGTCGTCCCCTCAGGCCAGGGCGCCGGCGACCACGCGCAGGTCGGCGACCAGCGCGTCGTAGGCCTTCGGGCGGTCCTCGTCGGGTACCCGCAGCACCGCCGAGGGGTGCGCGGTGGCGAGCATCCAGGTCTGCGCCGGCTCGTCCTCCTCCGGCTCGTCGACGCCGACCGCGGCGCGGGCCACGCCCGGCGGTGTCCACGGCATGAGCGTGCCGCGCTCCTTGGTGATCCGGAACGACGGGGAGATGAGCGCCTTGGCCGCCGTCGCCCCCAGGCAGACGACCACCTCGGGCTTGAGCACCTCGAACTCCGCCTCCAGCCACGGCCGGCAGGCGCGGATGTGCTCTGCGCCCGGCGACTGGTGGATGCGCCGCTTGGGCGTCGGGGTGAAGCGGAAGTGCTTGACGGCGTTGGTCACGTACGCGTCGCGGCGCTCGATGCCCGCGTCGGCCAGCGCCCGGTCCAGCAGCCGCCCGGCGGGGCCGACGAACGGCTCGCCCCTGCGGTCCTCCTGGTCGCCGGGCTGCTCGCCGACGAACACGATCCGCGCCGTCTCCGGGCCCTCGCCGAACACCGTCTGGGTGGCCGGCTCCCACAGCTCGCAGGCCCGGCACCCGGCCGCGGCGGCGCGCAGCCCCTCGAGCCCCACGCCCGAGGGCGGGTCGGCGGGGGAGTTCTCCTGGCTCATGTCCCGATGACACCGCAGCTCGGCCGGGTGCGCGAGGCGGGGCCGTGAGCGGACCCGGTACCCGGAGATCCACGTCTCGTTCCGGTCCCGTTCCGGCTCGGATCCTGTCGGTCCCACCGCCCGCGCCGATAGCGTCGGGCGCGCACGGGGACATCCGGACGGAGGAGCAGTGCTCGAGTTCGACGGGCTCCACAAGAGCTACGGCGACCACCACGTGCTGGAGGGCGTCGGCTTCACCGTCGCCCCCGGCTCGATGTTCGGCTTCTGCGGCGCGAACGGCGCCGGGAAGACGACGACCATGCGCATCGCGATGGGCCTGGCCCGCCCCGACGCCGGCGAGGTCCGCTGGCGCGGCCGGCCGCTGGACGAGGAGGGACGCCGCCGGATCGGCTACATGCCGGAGGAGCGCGGGCTCTACCCGAAGATGCGGGTCGGCGAGCAGCTGACTTACTTCGCCCGCCTGCACGGCCTGGACGCCGCGGCCGCCGCGCGCGCCGCCGAGGAGTGGGCCGGCCGGCTCGGCCTGGGCGAGCGCCGCCGCTCCCGCGTCGAGGAGCTGTCCCTGGGCAACCAGCAGCGGGTGCAGCTGGCCGCCGCCCTGGTCAGCCGCCCCGAGGTGCTCATCCTCGATGAGCCGTTCTCCGGGCTGGACCCCGTCGGCGTCGACGCGCTCGCCGAGGCGCTGCTCGAGCAGTGCCGCGGCGGGGTGCCGGTCGTCTTCTCCAGCCACCAGCTGGACCTCGTCGAGCGGCTGTGCGACTCCGTCGGCATCCTCGCCCGCGGCCGGATGGTCGCCAGCGGCACGGTCGAGGAGCTGCGCCGCCGCGAGGCCGGCCGCCTGCTGCGGGTGGTCGCCCCCGACGCCGCCCCGGGCTGGGCCGGCGCCGTCCCCGGCGTGCGGGTGGTGTCCGAGCGGGCCGGCGACACGCTGCTGGAGCTCACCGACGGCGCCGACGACCAGGCGGTGCTCGCCGCGGCGCTGCGCACCGGCCGGGTCACCCACTTCGCCTGGCGCGAGGCCACGCTGGTGGAGCTGTTCCGCGAGGTCGTCGCCGACCCGGCGCAGCGGCCCGCCCGCGAGGAGGTGGCCGCGTGACCGGGCTCGCGAGGTCACGGAGCGCGCCCAGCGGCTCCCCGGGCAGCGGTGCGCTGATCCGCCTGGTCGCCGCCCGGGAGGTCTCCACCCGGCTGCGCGACAAGACCTTCCTCATCAGCTCCGCGGTGATGCTGCTGATCATCCTCGGCGTCCTGGTCTTCCAGGTCGTCCTCGGCTCCGGCAGCGACGAGCGCCGCATCGGCGTGACCGGCGGCTCCGCCGCGCTGGGCCCGGCGCTGGAGGCGCAGGGCGACGTCCTCGGTCTCGACGTCACCGTCGTCGACCTGGCCGACGACGACGCCGCCCGCACCGCCGTCGAGACCGAGGACGTCGACGCCGCGGTGCTCGACGGCACCGGACCCGACCCCGAGCTCGTGGTGCGCGAGTCCGACTCGACGCTGGAGGCGCTCGTCTCCGGCGCGGTCTCGTCGCTGGCGCTGGGCCGGGTGCTGGCCGAGGCCGGCGTCGCCCCCGGCGACCTGCCGCAGGTGACCGTCACCGCGCTGGACCAGACCTCGGCGGCCGACCAGCAGCGCACCGTCGTCGCCATCGTCGGCGTGGTGCTGCTGTACAGCCTGATCATCCTGTTCGGCCAGTTCGTCGCCCAGGGTGTGGTCGAGGAGAAGTCCAGCCGCGTGGTGGAGCTGCTGCTGGCCACCGTGCGGCCCTGGCAGCTGTTGGCCGGCAAGATCTTCGGCCTCGGGGCGCTCGGCCTGGCGCAGATCGCGCTCATCGCGGTGATCGGCGTGGGCGGGGCGCTGGCCTTCGACGTCGTCGACGTCCCCGGCGACCTGATCGGCACGGTCGGCTGGGTGCTGTTCTGGTACCTCCTCGGCTACGCCCTCTTCGCCTCGCTGTTCGCCGTCGCCGCCTCGCTGGTGAGCCGGCAGGAGGACCTCGCCAGCGTGGTCACCCCCGCGTCGCTGGTGCTCTTCGTCGGCTTCTTCATCGCGATCCAGGCGGCGACGAACCCGTCGGGGACGCTGGCCGTGGTCACGTCCTTCGTGCCGGGGCTCTCGCCGATGGTCATGCCGGTGCGGCAGGCGGCCGGCGAGGTGGCGGCCTGGGAGGTGGGCCTCGCCGTCGTCCTGATGCTCGTGGCCACCGCGCTGGTGGTGCGGCTCGGCGGGCGGGTCTACTCCGGCGCGCTGCTGCGCACCAGCGGCAGGACGAAGATCAGGGAGGCGCTGCGGGCGGGGCGCGCCTGAGCGGGGGACACCCGCGCGGAGCAGCACCGGACACGTTGGGGTGACCTCACCCCGACGGAGGGCGTGCGTGCAGGTCAGGGCCGACATCATCGGCGCCATGACGGAGGACCTGGACGCGCGCCTCTGGCGGCTGCAGGCCTCCGAGGACGCCGACGAGCTCATCGAGCTGGGCTGCGACCTGGCCGACGCCGGCCGGCAGACCGACGCCGAGTGGTGCTTCCGCCGGGCCGCCGCGCTCGGTGACGCCACCGGCTACTACGACCTGGGCAACAGCCTGGCCGCGCAGCAGCGCTGGACCGAGGCCGCCGAGGCCTACGAGGTCGCGCTGGCCGGCGGCGAACCCGACGCCTGGCGCAACCTCGGGCTGGTGCTCGAGCAGCTCGGCGACCTGGCCGGGGCCATGGCCGCCTACCGCGGCGCCGCCGAGGTCGGCGACACCGAGGGCGGGCTGCAGCTGGCGTTCCTGCTGCGCGAGCAGGGGGAGCGGGAGGAGGCGCTGGCCGTCGCCGAGGAGCTGGCCGCCGCCGGGGACGCCGAGGCCGACGCCGTGGCCGCCTGCTGGCAGTGGTGCGCCACGCTCGACCCCGCGCTGGAGCCGCGGCTGCGGACCGGTGCCGGCCACTTCCCCGCCGCCCGCGCCGACCTCGCCGCGCTGCTGCTGCAGACCGGCCGGGAGAGGGAGGCCCGCGCGGTGCTCGAGCGCGGCGCCAAGCTGGGCGAGCAGGTGGCCTGGCTGCCGCTGGGCAACCTCTACCGCGAGCAGCTCGGCGACGACGAGGCCGCCGAGGAGGCCTACCGGGCCGGCATCCAGGCCGGCGACGTCTACTGCCACCACAACCTCGGCGTGCTGCTCGCCGACCGCGGTGACCTCACCGGTGCCGCCGAGGAGTTCGAGCGGGGCGCGGCGGCCGGCGACCAGCTCGCCGCCGCCGCGCTGGAGCTGCTCCAGGAGCGCTAGCCCCGCTGCCGGACCCCGGTGAGCGGGCCACGGTAGGGGTTGGCCGGTGGGCCGGAGACGCCCGGCCGCACGGTGAACAGCCGTCCGGCGTCGGGTTCGTCGTCGCCGCCCCCGCGGGCGGTGCTGACGACGAGCAGGTCGCCGGCGAAGGCGCAGCTCGACGTGTGCGCCACCGGCACCTCGACGACGGCCAGCAGCTCGCCCTCGGGTGACCAGCGGCGCACCTGCCCGCCGCCCCACATCGCCGTCCAGAGGCAGCCCTCGTCGTCGACGGTGAGCCCGTCGGCGACGCCGTCGGGGCCGCCGGTCTCCAGCAGCACCCGCCCCTCGGTGAAGGTGCCGGCGGCCGGGTCGTAGGCGAAGGCGTGCACCAGCCCGGGGCCGGAGTCGGCCAGGTAGACGGTGCGCTCGTCGGGCGACCAGCCGATGCCGTTGGAGACGGTGAGCCCGTCGAGCACGGTGGTCACGGTGCCGTCGGTGTCCAGCCGGTAGAGGGTGCCGGCGCCGGGGCGCTCGTCGAAGGCCATGGTGCCGGCGAAGAAGCGGCCCGCGCGGTCGCAGGCGCCGTCGTTCATCCGGGTGCCGCCGTCGGCCTCGCTGCCGCCCTCACCGGCCAGGTCCACCAGCACGCGGGCGGTCCCGTCGGCGGCGAGGTGGGTGAACCCGCCGCCCGCGCCGGTCAGCCAGCCGCCGGCCGCGGCCGGGACGACGACGCCCACGGTGTCCCCGGCCCGCGCGGCGCCGGTCTCGGTCAGCCGGTCGCCGTCGAGCGCGGCCCGCCGGACCAGGCCGGCGCCGATGTCGACCCACAGCAGCTCGGCACGCCCGGCGTCCCAGGTGGGGCCCTCGCCGTGGCCGGCGGGCTCGGGGGCGGCGGGGGTGGCGCGCAGCGTCAGCACGCGGAGGGCTGTGCCCGTGTCACCTGCGCGTCACACGAGCGGTCGATACTGCGGCCGTGTCCGAAGCCACCGTCGACGTCGCCGACCTGCGCCTGCCCGGGCGCGACCCCGAGCGGGACGGTCGTGCCGACGACGCCCCGCTGCGCGAGGACATCCGGCTGCTGGGCCGGGTGCTGGGCGAGGTGATCGCCGAGCAGAGCGGGGCCGACGTCCTGGACCTGGTCGAGGCCACCCGCGTGCAGGCCTTCGCCGTCCGCCGGTCGGAGTCCGACCGCGCCGGGCTGGCCGCGCGGCTGGCCGACCTCGACGTGCGCGCGGCCAACCACGTCATCCGCGCGTTCAGCCACTTCTCGCTGCTGGCCAACCTCGCCGAGGACCTGCACCACGAGCGCCGCCGCCGGCACCACCGCCGCGCCGGGTCCCCGCCCCAGCCGGGGAGCCTGGCGGCGACCTTCGCGCTGCTCGACCGGGCCGGCCTCGACCCCGACGCCGTGGCCGGGGAGCTGGCCGGGGCGCTCGTGGTCCCGGTGGTCACCGCGCACCCCACCGAGGTGCGGCGCACGACGGTCTCGCAGGTGCAGCGGCAGGTGACCGACCTGATCCGCGAGCGCGACCGGTCGGCGCCGGGAGAGGTGGACGAGGCCGCGTGGGAGGCCGCGCTGCACCGGTCGGTGCTCACGCTGTGGCAGACGGCGCTCCTGCGGCTGCGGCGGCTGCGGCTGGCCGACGAGATCGACGAGGCGCTGCGCTACTACGACCTGTCGCTGTTCCGGGTGGTGCCGGCGATCAACGCCGAGCTGCGCCGGTCGTTGCAGCAGCGCTGGCCCGGCAGCGGGCTGCCCACCCAGCCGGTCCTGCAGCCGGGCTCCTGGATCGGCGGGGACCGCGACGGCAACCCGTTCGTCACCGCCGACGCCGTCCGTCGGGCCAGCAGCCGGCAGGCCGAGACCGCGCTGGGCCACCACCTCGCCGAGCTGACCGGGCTCTACCGCGAGCTGTCGATGTCCGACCGGCTGGTGACGCCGACGCCGCCGCTGCGCGCGCTGGCCGAGGCCTCCCGCGACGACTCGCCGTTCCGCGCCGACGAGCCCTACCGCCGGGCGCTGCTCGGGGTGCACGCGCGGCTGGCGGCCACCGCCCGGCGGGTCCTGGGGCACGTGCCGGGCACCCCGCCGCACGCCGAGCTCGAGCCCTACGGCGCCCCCGGCGAGCTGCTCGCCGACCTCGCCGTCGTCGACACCTCGTTGCGCAGCCACGGCGCGGGCGCCCTCGCCGACGACCGGCTGGCCCGGCTGCGCGACGCCGTCGACGTGTTCGGCTTCCACCTCGCCGGGCTCGACATGCGGCAGAACTCGGCCGTCCACGAGGAGGTCGTCGGCGAGCTGCTGGCCTGGGCCGGGGTGTGCGCCGACTACGCCGCCCTCGGCGAGGCCGACCGCGTCGAGCTGCTCGCCGGGGAGCTGCGGGTGCGCCGGCCGCTGGTCCGCCCGGGCGCGGAGCTGTCGGAGCTGGCCCGCGGGGAGCTCGACCTGCTGGAGGCCGCCGCCGGGCAGGTCGCGCTGCTCGGGCCGCGGGCGGTGCCCAACTACGTGATCAGCATGTGCGAGTCGGTCAGCGACGTCCTCGAGGTCGCCGTCCTGCTCAAGGAGGTCGGCCTGCTCGACCCCGACGGCGAGGACGGCCCGACCTGCCCGGTGGGCATCTCGCCGCTGTTCGAGACCATCGGCGACCTGCAGGCCGCCGGCGACACGATGACCGCCGTCCTGGCGCAGCCGGTGTACCGGGCGCTGGTCGCCGACCGCGGTGACCAGCAGGAGGTCATGCTCGGCTACTCCGACAGCAACAAGGACGGCGGCTACCTCGCGGCCAACTGGGCGCTGTATCGCGCCGAGCTCGCGCTGGTGGAGGTCGCCCGGCGGGAGGGCGTGCGGCTGCGGCTGTTCCACGGCCGCGGCGGCACGGTGGGCCGCGGCGGCGGGCCCAGCTACGAGGCGATCCGAGCCCAGCCGCCCGGCGCGGTCGCGGGCGCGCTGCGGATCACCGAGCAGGGCGAGGTGATCGCGGCCAAGTACGGCGAGCCCGGCCTGGCCCGCCGCAACCTCGAGGCGCTCGTCGCGGCCACGCTGGAGGCCACCCTGCTCGACGTCGAGGGCCTCGGGGACGACGCCGAGGAGGCCTACGCGCTGCTCGACGACCTCGCCGGCCGGGCGCAGGCCGCCTACCGGGAGCTGGTGCACGAGACACCGGGCTTCGTCGACTGGTTCCGCGCCGCGACGCCGATCCGCGAGCTGGCCGAGCTCAACATCGGCAGCCGGCCGCCGTCGCGCAAGGCCGGCGACCGGATCGCCGACCTGCGCGCCATCCCGTGGGTGTTCAGCTGGTCGCAGGCGCGGATCATGCTGCCCGGCTGGTACGGCACCGGCACGGCGCTGGAGTCCTGGCTCGGCGACGACCCCGCCCGCCTGGCCCGGCTGCGGGAGCTGCACCGGCGCTGGCCGTTCCTGCGCACGGTGCTGTCCAACATGGGCATGGTGCTGGCCAAGACCGACCTCGACCTGGCCGCCCGCTACGCCGAGCTGGTGCCCGACCCCGAGCTGCGGGCGCGGGTGTTCGACCGGATCCGGGAGGAGCACGAGCGCACCTGCCGGGTGCTGCTCGCGGTCACCGGCGACGACCACCTGCTGGCCGACAACCCGTCGCTGGCACGGTCGATCCGCAACCGGTTCCCCTACCTCGAGCCGCTGCACCACCTGCAGGTGGAGATGCTGCGCCGCCGCCGCACCGGGGACGACGACGAGCTGGTCCGGCGCAACATCCAGCTGACGATCAACGGAGTCGCGACGGCGCTGCGCAACTCGGGCTGAGGACCGCCCCGTGCCGCTGCAGCCAGGCGGCCAGGCGAGCGCCGTCCCAGGGCCGGCGCCGGCGGGCGGCGGCGAGCAGCAGCCCGCGCGGCAGCTCGAGGGCGGCCAGCGCGATGCCGGCCGCCCCGGGCAGGTCGCCGTCGCGCAGGTGGGCCAGGACGGCCCGCGGGCGCCCGGCGAGGAGGGCCGCCGTCGCGCGGACCGGCCGGGGCGCGTGCTGCGGCACCAGCACCTGCACGGTGCGGGCGTAGTGCCACTCGCGCAGGAACACCCCGCGCGCCGTGCGGCCGCCCTTGCCGTGCCGGAAGCGGACGTCGGGCACGCGCAGCAGCAGGTGCCCGGCGGCGCGCAGCCGGCGGGAGGCGTCGCGGTCCTCGTTGTAGAAGAAGTAGAGGGGGTCGAAGCCGCCCGCGGCCAGGAACTCCGCCCGCCGCACCAGCAGCGCGGTGCCGCCGAGCTCCTCGGCCGGGAACGGCGGGCCGGGCGGGTCGTCGTCCTCCCCGGGGCCGTGCACGGCCGGGGCCGCCCACATGGCGCGCGGCTCGTCGTCGAGGACCTCTGCCAGCCGGCGCAGCATCCCGGGCTCCGGCTCGCCGTCGGAGTTGACCAGGAGCGCGTACCGGCCGGTGCAGGCGGCCAGCGCCAGGTCCATGGCGCGGGCGAAGCCGAGGTTGCGCGACGAGCGCAGCACCCGCTTCCCGGCGTCCGGGTAGCAGGCGGCCAGCTCGGTGCGGGCGGCCGCGGAGGTCGCCGGCGCGGCGGCGTTCTCCACCAGCAACGCCCGGCCGCGCCAGCCCGGTCCGGTCGTCGCCGCGACCGCGGCGTGGTGGCGGGCCAGCAGGGCGGGCGGCTCGCGGTGGACGAGGAGGACGACGTCGACGTCGTCGAGGCCGGCGCGGGGTTCGGGCACCGCGGCGCCCTACCCCGGCCGGTGCCCTACCTTGCGGGGAGGACGGCGGGAGGCGGGACCGTGGGCGAGACGGGCACGATGCGGGTCGCCGCGTCCGGGGAGGACCTGCGGGCCGCCG
Source organism: Geodermatophilus tzadiensis (assembly GCF_003002915.1). Taxonomy (GTDB): domain Bacteria; phylum Actinomycetota; class Actinomycetes; order Mycobacteriales; family Geodermatophilaceae; genus Geodermatophilus; species Geodermatophilus tzadiensis. The sequence goes on from NZ_PVTG01000006.1 coordinate 42,148, forward strand.
TCGAGCTGCTCGGCGTCAGCCCGGCGGCGCTGGCCCCCGAGCTGCTCGACCCGGGCGCCCGGCTGCTGGTCGGCGGCGGCGCGGCGGCGCACCTGCGGCGGCGCTGGACCCCCGAGGGCACCACCGAGGCGGTCGTGCTGCACCGCTCCACCCACGTCACCGGCCGCGACGGGCTGCTCGCCGTCGCCTCGGCCTGGGGCTGCTCGCAGGTGCGCGACGCCGGCACCGGCCGCGTCCTCGAGGTGGCGCCGCCGCCGGCCGGCGCGCCGCTGACCGAGCGGTTCGCCCACCTCGCCGCGCTGGCCGCGACCCGGGTCGAGGTGGCCGTGGCGCTGGCCCGCGACAGCGGCCGCGACCGGCTCAAGGCCGACGGCAGTTGGTCGCTGGCCGCCGACGAGGCCGCGCACGCCGCCGCGGCCGAGTGCATGGCCCCGCTCGGGGTCACCGTGCTGTCGGAGGAGCGCGCCGACGCCGCCGTCCCCGACGACGAGCCGTGGGTGGTGCTCGACCCGCTCGACGGCACCGGCAACTTCCGCGCGGGCCTCCCGCCCTGGGCGTTCTCCGCGGCGCTGGTGGAGCACGGCCGGGCGGTGGCCGGGCTGGTGGTCGACCTGTCGTCCGGACGGCGGTGGGCGGGGACCGAGGGCGCCGGTGCCTGGCGGGACGGCGTCCCGGCGCACGTGCGGCCGGGGACCACGCTGGTCGCCCCCACCGCGCCCACCGGGCACGGGGTGCTGGTGCCCGCGACGGCGCGGCGGGTGCGGGTGACCGGCTGCACCGCCGTCGACGTCTGCCTGGTCGCCGACGGGTCGGCCGGCGCGTGGCACAACCTCGACCGCGGCGGCACCCACGTGCACGACGTCGCCGGTGGCCTGGCCGTGCTGGCCGGCGCCGGCGGGGTGGCGCTCACCCGCGACGGCGCGCCGCTGCGGCTGGTGCCCGACACCGAGGTGCTCATCCGGTTCGCCGCGGCCGCCACCCCGGACGCCGCCCGCGAGCTGATCGCCGCGGTGCCGGTCTAGCGGCCGGCCGCCGCCCGGACCGCGGCGAGCAGCGACTCCCGCTCGTGCATCGTCGTGCGCGCCCGGCCGCGGGTGGCGCCCAGCGCGACCTCGGCGGCGTCGATGGCCCGCCAGTCCTCCAGCAGCACCGGCTCGGCGCCACGGGCGCGCAGCGTCTGCACCAGGTCGTCGCGGTCGCCGTGGGGGGCGATGACGCCGGCCTCGGCGTCGGCGAGCAGGGCGGCGACGGTCTCCCGGGCGTCGTGCTTGTTGGTGCCGACGACGCCGGTGGGCCCGCGCTTGATCCACCCGGCCACGTACTCGCCGGCCGACGGGGCGCCGTCGCGCAGCACCCGGCCGTCCTCGTTGGGCACGGTGCCGCTGCGCTGGTCGACCGGCAGCCCGGGCAGGCCCTGCCCGCGGTAGCCGACCGAGCGGACGACGAGGTCGGTGGGCAGCACCTCGTACTCGCCGGTGCCCACGGCGCGGCCCTCGGCGTCGACCGTCGTCCGCTCCACCTCCAGGCCGGTGACCCGGTCGGCGCCGAGCAGCCGCACCGGCCGCCGGTAGAAGCGCAGCCGCACGCGGGTGCGGCCGGGCTCGGCGGTGTGCGTCGCGTACTCCCGCAGCACGTCGACGTTGCGGGCGACCAGCCGGTCGGCCGGCGGGGGCTCGTCCTCCCCGGGCAGGTCGGCGGGGTCGACCAGCACGGTGGCGTCGGCCAGCTCGGCGAGCTCGTCGAGCTCCTTGGTGGTGAACGACGCCTGCGCCGGGCCGCGCCGGCCGAGCACGGTCACCTCCTCGACCCGCTTGGCGGCCAGGCCGTCGAGGACGTGCTGCGGCATGTCGGTGGGCTCGAGCTCCTCCGGGGTGCGGGCCAGCACCCGGGCGACGTCGAGGGCGACGTTGCCGACGCCGACGACGACCGCCCGCCGGACCCCGGCCAGCGCCGCCTCCACGCGGGCGCGGTCGGCGTCGGGGTGGCCGCAGTACCAGGCGACCAGGTCGGTGGCCGCCAGGCTGCCGGTCAGGTCCTCCCCGTCGATCGACAGCGGCCGGTCCAGCGCCGCGCCGTAGGTGTAGACGACGGCGTCGACGTGGGCGCGCAGGTCCTCGAGGGTGATGTCGGTGCCCACCTCGACGTTGCCGACGAACCGCACGCCCGGGTCGTCCAGGGCCCGGTGCAGCGTCTCGCGGATGGCCCGCATCTTGAGGTGGTCGGGGGCGATGCCGTGCCGGACCAGGCCGAACGGGGTGGGCAGCCGGTCGATCAGGTCGACGGTCACCGGCACCGGCGCGCGCCGGGTGAGCGCCTCGGCGGTGTAGATGCCGGCCGGGCCGGCGCCGACGACGGCGACCCGCAGTGGCCGGCCGCCGTCCGCGGCGGAGGGACTGTCGTCGGGCACGACTGGGATCCTGGCCCCGCGGGGTAGTGGTGCGCCAGATCACCGCCCACAACCGGACCACCGCAGCAGAGGGGACCGCCCGTGTCCGTCGTCGTCATCGCCACCATCAGCCCGCAGCCCGAGCACGCCGAGGAGGTCCGCCAGGCGGTGCTCGACACGGTGCCCCGGGTGCACGAGGAGCCCGGGTGCGAGCGCTACTCGCTGCACCAGGGGCGCGACGGTGCGCTGGTGATGGTGGAGAAGTGGGAGAGCCCCGAGGCGCTGGCCACCCACGGCAAGGCCGACGCGCTGAGCTCGCTGTCGGGCCGCCTCGAGGGCAAGCTCACCGGGGCCCCGACGGTCACCGTGCTCGACGCGCTGCCCGCCGGCGACGCGGGCAAGGGCGCGCTGTAGGCACCCCCGCGAGATCTGCGGTCTCGTGGCCATCGGCGGCTGATGGCCACGAGACCGCAGATCTCGCGGCGTCGTCAGACCGCCTGGCAGACGGGGCACCAGTAGAGGTTGCGGCCGACCATCTCCTCGGTGCGCACCTCGGTGCCGCATATCCGGCAGGGCAGGCCGGTGCGTCGGTAGACGTAGTGCGCGTCCTCGCGGCGCACCGCGCCCGAGCGGCGGGACCGGTCGGCCGGGTGCGTCGTCACGATCCGGCCCATCCGGACGCCGGCGCGCATGAGCACCACCAGGTCGTCCCACAGCGCCTGCCACTCGGCCGCGCCGACGTCGCGGCCGGGCCGGAACGGCGACACCCGCTGCCGGAAGAGGATCTCGGCGCGGTAGACGTTGCCGACGCCGGCCAGCACCGACTGGTCCATGAGCAGCGCGCCGACCGCCGTTCGGCTGCGGCCCACCCGCGCGTGGGACAGCGGGCCGCCGCGGCGGGTGCGCAGCGGGTCGGGGCCGAGCCGGTCGAGGATCGCGTCGACCTCGGGCTGGGTCAGGACGTCGCAGGCGGTGGCCCCGCGCAGGTCGGCCCACACGCCCTCGCCCTTCGGCCCGTCGGCGACCCACCGCATGCGCAGCGCGCCGCGCGGGGTCGGCGGGTCGCCGACGCCGGTCGTGTACGTGCCGTAGAGACCCAGGTGCACGTGCAGCACGTCGCCGCCGAAGTCAGCGAACAGGTGCTTGCCGTAGCTGGTGACCTCCTCGAGCACCCGGCCGTCGAGCAGCGCGGCACCGGCGGCGAAGCGGCCCTGCGGACTGGTGACGTGCACCGGCCGGCCGGCGAACAGCCCGCTCTGCTCCCGGGCCAGCCGGTAGAGGGTGTGGCCCTCAGGCACCCCGCACCTCCTGGTAGCGGGCCAGCGCCACCTGGCGCTCCTCGGCGTGGTCCACGACCGGCGCGGGATAGCCCTCCGGAGGGCCGCCGGGCAGGGTCCACGGCTCGTGCACGGAGCGGTCGGGGACGTCGCGCAGCTCGGGCACCCAGCGCCGCACGTAGGCGCCGTCGGGGTCGAACTGCTGGCCCTGCCGCGTCGGGTTGAACACCCGGTAGTACGGCGAGGGGTCGGTGCCGGTGCCGGCCACCCACTGCCAGCCGTGCTGGTTGCTGGCCAGGTCGCCGTCGACGAGGTGGTCGAAGAAGTAGCGGGCGCCGCGCCGCCAGTCGATGTGCAGGTCCTTGACCAGGAACGACGCCACGATCATCCGCACCCGGTTGTGCACGTAGGCCTCGCCGTGCAGCTGCCGCATCCCGGCGTCGACGATCGGGTAGCCGGTGCGGCCCTCGGCCCAGGCGGCGAAGTGCTCGTCGGCCTCCGGCCCGGTGTCGTACCGCATGGCCCGCATCTGCGGCGTGAACGGCTCCCGGGCGGTCTCGGGGCGGTGCCAGAGGACGTCGGCGTAGAAGTCGCGCCACACCAGCTCGCCGACGAACTTGTCGACCGCGTCGGCGTGGTCCCCGGCCAGCTGCTCGGCCTCGGCGTAAAGCGTGCGCGGGTGCACGGTGCCGTACTTCAGGTGCGCCGACAGCCGGCTGGTCCCGTCGGTGCCCGGGGTGTTGCGCGAGGTCGCGTAGCCGAGCAGCCGCTGGTCGCGGAACTGCGCCCAGGCGTCGAGCCCCGCCCGTTCGCCGGCCGGCGGCAGCACCGTGCCGCCGAGGTCCTGCGCCGGGGGCAGGTCCCCGGCGGGCAGGCCCTCGGCCCACCGGACGTCGCCGGGCCGCTCGGCGGGCGCGTGCACGCCCCGCGCCCGCCAGGCCCGGGCGAAGGGGGAGTAGACGCGGAACGGCGTCCCGTCGTCCTTGAGCAGCCGTCCGGGCGTGACGCCGTAGGGCGAGCCCGTCCGCACGAGCGGCACCCCACCGAGCGCCCGCTCGACGGCGGCGTCGCGCTCGCGGCCGTAGACGCCGGCGTCGGCCGAGACGTGCACGCTCCCCGCCCCGGTCTCGCGGACCAGGTCGGGGAGCACGCGCGCGGGGTCGCCGGAGCGGATCACCAGCGCGCCGCCGGTCTGCTCCCGCAGGTCGGCCAGGCACTCGCGCAGGAACTGGCGGCGCGGTCGGCCGGAGGGCTCCCACAGCCGCGGGTCGACGACGAAGACCGGCAGCACCGCGCCACCGTCGCCGGCGGCCTCGACGGCGGCCAGCAGCGCCGGGTGGTCGCTGAGCCGGAGGTCCCGGCGGAACCAGAGGAGGGCGGTCGGCACCAGCGCCACGGTAGGCAACGCCGCGCGGCCCCGCAGGTCAGCGCACCCGGCACCCGGCGCCGGGTCAGCAGCCGGTCAGCGGTCGGCGGTGGCCAGGCCGAAGTGCGGCTTGTCGTCGTCGGCGACCAGGTCCAGCGTCTCGGGGTGCTGCTGGATGTAGTGGCGCACGAAGGAGCAGTAGGGGAGGACGGTCAGGCCGCGCTCGCGGGCGGCGTCGAGGACGCCGCTCACCAGGGCCTTGCCGATGCCGCGGCCGCCCAGGCTCGGGTCGACCTCGGTGTGCGGCAGCGCCATGGTGCCGCCCTCGACGTGGTAGCTCGCCAGGCCGACGACACGGTCGCCGACCCGGATCTCGAAGCGCCCCCGTTCGGGGACGTCGACCACCGTGGTCTCCATCGTTGCGTTCCCACCTCCGCAGGTCCCGCGGCGCCGTTGCCGCGGGGTACGACGTGCTCCTCAGACGGTAACGCCTCGCGGCGCCAGGGGTTTCCCACGCGCCGGGGATGTCACCCGGAGGTCGCGGTCGCCCAGGCGTCGCGGACGGTCGCGCAAGGGGTCACGCCGACACCCGGGGCGGAGTGCGCTGGGCGAGGAGGACCGTGCCCAGCGCCAGGGCGGTGCCGGCCAGCTGCAGGGGCGTGAGGGACTCGCCCAGCAGCACCCAGCCGGCGGTCGCGGCGACCACGGGGGAGAGCAGCCCGAGGAAGGTGACCCGGCCGGTGGGCAGCAGGCCGACCCCGCGCAGCCACAGCACGTAGGCCAGGGCCGTGTTGACCGTGGCGAGGTAGAGCAGTCCGCCGACCTGGCCGGCGGTCGGCGTGGCCGGCAGGCCCTCGAGGGCCAGGGCGAGCGGGAGGAGCACCAGGCCGCCGGCGGCCAGCTGCCAGCCGGTGAACGCGAGCACCGGGACCGGCCGGCCCCACCGCTTGGTGAGGACGACGCCGGTGCCCATGCAGGCGGTCCCGGCCAGCCCGGCGAGGAGCCCGACGGGGTCGAGCGCGACGGGCCCGGTGACGACGATGAGCGCCACCCCGGCCACCCCGAGCAGGCCCAGCAGCAGGGTCCGGCCGCGCAACCGCTCGCCCAGCAGCGGCACGGCGAGCACCGCGACGAGCAGCGGCTGGGCCGCCCCGAGCACGGCCGCGACGCCGCCGGGCAGGCGGTAGGCGGCGACGAAGAGCAGGGCGAAGAACGCCCCGATGTTGAGGACGCCGAGGACGGCCGCCTTCCCCCACCACGCGCCGTGCGGCAGGCGCCGGCCGACGGCGACGAGGAGCAGCCCGGCGGGCAGGGCCCGCACCGTGGCGGCCAGCAGCGGGCGGTCGGGCGGCAGCCACTCGGTGGTGACCACGTAGGTGGTGCCCCACGTCGCGGGCGCGACGGCGGTGGCGAGCGTCAGCAGCCCCAGTCGGCGGGGGGCCGGAGAGGCGGTGCCGGGTGCGGGGAGGGTGAGGGTCACGACCGTCATCGTTCGCCGTCAAGTATCTCGATGTCAAGATGCTTGGTGCCGTGCATCTCGCGGCCGTTCGATGTGGCAGGCTGGGGCCGTGACCGAGCGGGACGGCGTCGACGAGATCCGCGAGCAGTGGGCCGTGCAGCGGCCCGACCTCGACACGGAGGCCATGGCGGTGTTCGGGCGGATCTACCGGGCGGCGCGGCTGGCCGGCGACGTGCAGGAGCGCTGCTACGCCCGCTTCGGCATCACCCGCGCCGACTTCGACGTCCTGGCGACCCTGCGGCGCGCGGCCGGGCCCGACGGGCTCTCCCCGGGGCGGCTGACGGCGGCACTGATGCTCAGCACCGGCGGGACGACCAGCCGGCTCGACCGGCTGGAGCGGGCCGGGCACCTCGTCCGCGTCCCCGATCCGGCCGACCGGCGGGCGCTGCTGGTCCGGCTGACCGACAGCGGACGGGCGCTCGTCGACGAGGCGGTCACCGCCGGGCTCGCCGAGCAGCAGCGGATGCTCGCGGGCCTGCCTGCCGCCCGCCTGCGCCGGCTGGACGACGACCTGCGCGACCTGCTCGCCTCGGTCGAGCGGCACGCGACCGAGAGCCGGGAGGACTGAGGCCACCGTGATCGAACTGCGCACACCGGGGGAGCTCGACGCCATGCGCGCGGCCGGGGCGGTGGTGGCCGACGTGCTCGCCGCCGTCCGGGCCGCGGCCGCCCCGGGTGTGCGGCTCAGCCAGCTCGACGGGGTGGCCCGGGACGTGCTGGCGGCCGCGGGGGCGACGTCCCCGTTCCTCGGCTACGCCCCGCTGCCGACCACCCCGCCGTTCCCCGGCGTGGTCTGCCTGTCGGTCAACGACGTCGCGCTGCACGGCATCCCCACCCCGCAGGTGCTCGAGGACGGCGACCTGCTCAGCGTGGACGCCGGCGCGACCCTCGACGGCTGGGTGGGCGACTCGGCGACCACCTTCGCCGTGGGCACCCCGAGCCCGGAGGACCTGCGGCTGGTGGACACCACGCAGCGGGCGCTGGAGGCGGGGATCGCCGCGGCCGTCGTCGGCAACCGGGTGGGCGACGTGTCGGCCGCGATCGCGGCGGTCGGCCGGGCCGGCGGGTGCGGCATCAACACCGACCAGGGCGGGCACGGCGTCGGCCGGTCGATGCACGAGCCGCCGAGCGTGCCCAACGAGGGGCGCGCCGGGCGCGGGGTGCCGCTGCGGGCCGGGCTGGTGATCGCGATCGAGCCGTGGTTCCTCGCCGGCGGCTCCGACGACTACCGGGTCGACGCCGACGGGTGGACCCTGCGCAGCGCCGACGGGAGCCGGGCCGCGCACGTCGAGCACACGGTCGCCGTCACCGAGGACGGCCCGCGCGTCCTGACCGCCCCGCGCTGACGCTGCGAGGCGGTCAGTCGCCGCGGGGTGCGGCCCGGTAGGCGCCTGCCGTCCCCCGCCAACCCGCCGGGCGGTGGGCGCGCGCCTGCTCGAGCTTCTCCTGGCGGCGCGCGAAGAGGACCGTGCCCACGAGGAAGAGTCCGGAGAGGATGAGCACGACGGCGGTGAACGCGTTTACGAACGGCAGGTCCACCCCGAGCAGGGCCAGCACGCCGAGCGCGATCAGCACCAGGGCGGCCAGGACCGCCCCGGCCGCGCGCCACGGGCTCTTGGCGACCTCCTGCACCCCCTCCTGCGCCTTGTCCTTGGCGTAGTCGAGCGGTTTCCTCGCCCAGGAGAACCGGGTCGCCAGGACCGCCAGGCCGGCGGCGACCAGCACGAAGCCGGGGCCGGGCAGCACGAGCAGCGCGATGCCGGCGAGGGTCAGCAGGCCGCCGAGGACGGCGACGGCAACGGTCTTCACCGTGGGGTGGTGCCCACCCGGTGGGGGCGGCATGCCGCAGGTGCCGTGCGGGCGGACGGTGCCGCTGTCCCCGGGTGCTGCGAGGCTGCGCCGGTGACCCGACGCGGCGGACAGGAGGTCGAGGTGGGCGAGACGCCCCTGGCCGAGGTGGTGGCCGAACTGGCCGCGCTCGAGGACCCGCGGATGCGCGCGGTGAACGAGCGGCACGGCGACGACCACGGGGTGAACCTCGGCCAGCTCCGCGGGCTCGCGAAGCGGCTCACGGCCCAGCAGGGGCTCGCTCGGCAGCTGTGGGCGACGGGCGACACCGCGGCGAGGCTGCTGGCGCTGCTGGTCTGCCGCCCGAAGCAGTTCGAGCGCGAGGAGCTGGACGCCATGCTGCGCGAGGCGCGGGCACCCAAGGTGCACGACTGGCTCGTGAACTACGTGGTGAGGAAGAACCCGCACGCCGAGGCGCTCCGCCTGCTGTGGTCCGCCGACCCGGATCCCGTGGTCGCCAGTGCCGGCTGGGCGTTGACCACCGACCGGGTGGCGAGGAGGCCCGAGGGCCTCGACCTCGCAGGACTGCTCGACGTCATCGAGGCGGAGATGAAGGACGCCCCGGAGCGCCTGCAGTGGGCGATGAACCACTGCCTGGCCCAGATCGGGATCGAGCACGCCGAGCACCGTGCACGGGCCATCGCCATCGGCGAACGCCTCGAGGTCCTGAAGGACCACCCGACCCCGCCCCACTGCACGTCCCCGTTCGCACCCGTCTGGATCACCGAGATCGTGCGCCGCCGGTAGGCGGTCTGACGCTCACGTCCGGTCTGCGGGTGCGCGGGGACAGGCAGTGCCACGGGTGCCCCCGGCAGGATTCGAACCTGCGACACACGCTTCAGGAATCCGTATCAGGGCCTTGCCGAGCGTGCGCTCCTCAGCCCGATTGCGTCTCTGAGCTGCGAAGATGTTCGACAAGTGACGGTTGCCATCGGCGCTCAGCGGACGTTCTGCTGACTGACTGACTGCTGACAGGAAGCCGCCGGAGGGCTCCGCGTCCCTGCGGGATGGGCCTTCGGCCCACCCTTCCCCCGGCCCGCTGCAGCCGGAGGGGGCCGGTTGTGGGGATCGAAGGGGAGTGCCGGCCCACGGGACCGGTCCGCTCCAGTAGGTCGAGCCCCTGCGGCCCGTCGAGGTCCTGATGGCTGTAGGTGGGGCTGCCTGGTCCCGCAGCGGAACCGGGCCGTCCTGTGCGGGCGCTCCGTCCCGACCCGAGCATCAGCCCTCGTCTGACGAGCCCAGCGTCCTACTCGTCTGCGTGCACAGCGCCGGCCGGCCCAGATGGCCGCCGGTCGGCTGCGCCACCTCGCCGAAGACGCCGTCGAGGCCCGCTCAGCCGGCTTCATGCCTGCCGACGGGGTCACTTCCGCTGCTCTCAAGGCCACGGCCGACGTCGGTATCGACAACGCCGACCAGTGTCCCAAGATGCTCACCGCTGAAGCCGCCGAGACCTTCGATGTCGTCATCACCATGCGCTGCGGCGACGCCTGCCTAGGAGTTTCCGGACGATCGCCACCCCAACTGAGCCCCTCGAGGACCCTGCCGGCAGAGAGGTCGAGGCCGTGCGCCCATCGGCGACGACCTCGAGCGCGGGATTCGCGGTCTGGCCGCCGAGTGGTGCCCGTTCGGCAGCTCAGCGGATGACGCGGACCTCGACGGCCAGGTCATCGGCCCAGTCCCGCCAGATGCGGTCGGTGGTGAATGCCGGGCTCGACAGGCTGCGCGCGAGGGCCAGGCAGACGCGATCCGCGAGGCTCAGCCCGGAGCGGTGCCGGTAGAAGGACGCCGCCAGGCGCGCATCGAGGCGCCCGAAGTGGCTCACCGTGATCCCCAGCGCGTCGAGTTCGCCGTCGACGTCTTCGGCTGGCACACCCAGGCGTGCTGCCTTCTGGAGGACTTCGGCGTAGTTGACCGAGCTGATGGTCGCGTCGTTGCTGGCCGCTTCGCGAGCGACGACGTCCCAGCCGGGTTCGGTGTTGATCAGGGCCAGTAGGGCAGAGGCATCGAGGACGATCACTCGCCGCTCGACTGAGAATCCTCGGCTGCTGCCTCGAGGCGCCGCTCAGCGACGAGGTCATCGGCCAGGCTCACGCGGTCGCCGCCGGCCTGCCCGAAGCGGCTCTGGAGGCGTTCGAGGGCAGCTCGACGGCGAGGGTCCCACCCGCGCAGGGGGTCCTCGACCGTGGTGCTCTCGCTCACGATCACCAGCGTAATGGCAGGTGAAGGAGGTGTGCCTTCACCTGTCGAAGGATCGGCGGCCGCAGGGTCTGATGCACCGCAGCCCGTTACTCCCCTCCGCGCCATGATGATCTGCTCGTTGGGGTCTGCGCCAAGGCACTACCGGCCGGCCTCAACCCCTTGCACACACGTCCGTCTTGAAGTACTGGACGCCGCGCACGCGGCCTGACCGCCTCTCCCAGCCGAAGTGCTCTGCGACCTGCGCGGATCCCGTCCCCGGCGGCGCAATGACGACGTCCCGCAAGGGATCCCCGTCGGTGACGGAGGCCCAAGGCCTTGTACCTGTCCCTGAAGGCGGCCTATGGGACACCTCACGGATGAAGGGCTTGCTTGGTCCAGTCAACGCTGGTGGACAGCACGAGGGCGATGCCCTCGAGCACGTCCCGGTCGGAGGTGCGGGCCGTCTGGCGCGGCCAGCACGGCCGGCTTGCGGGGTGGGATCAGCGGCTTGACCAGCGCCCAGAGCCCGTCACTAATCAGCCGCGGCGGCGGGGAAGACGCCGACGGAGACATGCCCGGCCCCCTGCGCTCATGGCTCGGATGCCTACAGAGCCCGACGACCTACGTGCGCAACGTCTTGTGAGTCATGCCTGGAGGGATCACGTTCGGTGGCCTTCGTCCCTTCTGCCGGGTGGGTCGAGGTCGCACCCTTACCCGAGACAGTGTTCGTCCGCGTCACGGTTCGGAGGTTGGCATCATGATCCGTCGTCTCGCGGCTGTTGCAGTTGGCGCAGCGTTCATCGCCTTATTGGCCACTCCCGCGATGGCCGCTCCTGACAGCGCCTCGTGTATCGGGCAGATCTCTTCCTCCCTCGCTCAGGACGGCAGAGAGTTCGGCCAGTTGGTGTCGAGTGAGGCTCAGGCACCTGAGACTGAAGCTGAGGGCGTCGGCGCATTCGTGTCCTCCGCTGCTCAGTACACCGGAGACTGCTCCGAGCTACTGGAGTGACACCTCGCTGACCAGAGCATGGCATCTCACCGGCGCCGAGGCCGTACAGCCATCCCTCTCCGGTGACGGCGGACCGAGGTCTCCGAGCTGTCCCTGAAGGCGGCTCTAGGGACAGCCAGCGCCGTGGCTTTATGAACGGAACGGCCACGACGATGGCGATGACGACTGCAATGCCCACAATGATGGTGACGGGATCCGAGGTGCTGCCCGAGCCGCCGTTACGGCTCGCAAGGAGCCCGGTCCCGGCCATGATCCCGCTTGTCATGGGCAGACACCGGGGCCGCGCGCCGTGAGACTGACGGGATGGCCAGATCGTCCCCGCGCATCCCTGGGTTCTCCAGCGATGCCGCCCGCGCCCGGTTCCTGGCGGTGTACGACCGGGTCCTGCAACGGCTCTGGCCGGTACCGGTGCAGGCCGAGGACATCGCGACCAGCGCGGGCACCGTCCGCATCTACCGGGCCGGCCCCCACGGGGAGGATCCGTACGTCCTGCTGCCGATGCTCGGTTGGAACGCGCTGGCCTGGCACCGGTGGATGGGGCGCTTCGGTGACCGTTCGGGCATCGCGGTGGACCCGTTCGGCGAACCCGGTCACTCGGTGCAGACCCGGCCGGTGACCAGCCGCGACGGGCAGGCCGGGTGGGTCGAGGAGCTGCTCGCCGGCATCGGCGCCCAGCGGGCGCACCTGGTGGGGGCGTCCTGGGGTGGCTACCTCGCCGTCGAGCACGAGTTGCGCCACCCCGGCCGGGTCGCGGCAATCACCCTCATCGAGCCGGCCGGGCTGAGAACACTGCCGTGGCGGTTCTGGCTGTGGCTGGTCCCCAGCGGCCTGGCCGCCCTGCTGCTACCGGCTCCGCTGCGCCGGTGGGCAGCCCGCCGGCTGCCCAACGCCACCCTGGCCGAGGATGAGCTCCTCACGGTGCTGCGCGCCTCGCTGAGGTACCGGCGCCCGGACAACCAGACGGTGGTCTTCACCGATCAGGAGCTGGCCGGCGTTCACGTGCCGGTGCAGGCGCTCTTCGGTAGCCGCAGCCCGCTGCGTCCCGTCGGCGTCGACCGGCTGCGCGCCGCGGTGCCGGGCTGGCGGGTCGAAGTCATCCCCGGTGCCGGTCACACCCTGGTCATGGATGCCGAGGACCAGGTGATCGACCGCGTCCTCGCCTTCCCCCCGCCAGCCCCCACCGGAGAGCGGTCCTGACCGCCCCCGAGCAGAGGTCCCACGCGCTCCCACAAGACGCCCGCCCGGGAGGGATGGTCCTCGTCAACACATGGCCCTGAAGGGGGCCTATGGGTCACCGGCCGCGGCTCGCCGCCAGCTGCTCTGGCAGGCGCCACACCTGCTGGCTCCTACCGGCGCTTCGCCGAAAGCGGGTCGTCCGGAGTAGAACCGGAACGTATGGCTCGATCCTCTGCCGTTGAGCTACGACCCTCTTCCCTCGTCAGAGGGTGCGGTTGACTTCGACCGCCTTTCGCAACGCAATCAGCTCACCACGGACCTTTCCGGTTCCAAGTTGAACCGCGAGTGCGATGATGCCGACCTGCAGGGCCAGACCGATGAGGAGCAGGATGAGGAATCCGCCTGTGTTCACTTCTTCTGTTCTCCCTAAGTAACGGCGAGGGCGACTGTCCTGGGACACTTCGGTTGGCCGACGTCATCACTCAAGTCGAGAGACAGGGTCAGCTTCGGTCCGATCGACGTGCGTACCCCCGGGGGCTTGGCCCCGGGTCGCTGACGTCCTTGACTGGCCGCCTCCTCGACCTTCAGACGGCACATCCTCGGCCCTAGCCGTCCGCCTGGCGTGTCCCAATGTGGGCCGCTCTGCGACACCGCCGGCACGTGGCGCTAGCGTCCGACGATGCCCATGGACGATGCCGCGCACGCCACTGCACTCGCCCAGGAGCTCCTCGGACAATTCTTCGACCAGCTCTGCGTAGGCGCGGGCGATGTCCAGCTCCGCTTCTCTCACGTGACCGTCTCCCTCTGGTCGACGATCGGCGTCTCAACCGGCGATGACGCTCCCGTTCAGCCGTACAGCGTCAGCGGGGTAGCCCTGCTCCTGCCGCTGCTCAACGGAGAAGTGACTGCAGCGGACATAGACCCCAGCGGGACGCTGACGATCACGCTGGGCGGCGTGACCATCTGCTGCGGGAGCGACCCGGCTACGAGTCGTGGTCCTACGACGGCCGTGATGGCGAGAAGGTCGTCTGCAGGCCGGGCGGCGACTTGGCCATCTGGAGCGCAGCCCGATAACAGGTGTCCCATAGTGGGCCGCTTAGAGACAGCAGCTACGCGCCGTGAGGACAACTGCAGGGCGGACCCATTCGGACTCAGTCGGCCGGTCGAACTCGGTCCACTTGACCCGACTGCCGTCGGACCCTGTGGACCCGATGCGGAGATCGCCGCCCTCGACGCTGTGGCGGGTGGGGACTCGATCAGATCGAGGCCCCGATCGCGGCCGCGGGTCACATCGCGCACGGATCCGTCGTGATGGCCCATCCGGGCCGGGCATCATGGCCCTGTGGTTGCGCAGGACACGGCGAAGCCGTCGGCCGGGGACCGCTATCGCGCCCTGGTGGTCGGCACTTCGATGGGAGGGGTGGAGGCGCTCCAGGCGGTCCTGGGCAGCCTGCGGACTGAGAGCGGGGTGCCAGTTCTCGTCGCGCAGCACTCCGGGGCGAGTTCGTGGTGGCTGGACAAGGTGCTGGCTCGCACCTCGCCGCCCGACCGGTTCGCCGCCACCTACGGCGCCACGTTCGGCGTCCTGCCCAGCCACACCCTGCGCACCTGAGCGCCGGGGCACGAGCCATTGGAGGAACGCGTCATGGCCCCTGGGACCCCCATCCCACCGCGGCGCTTCCGGTACGCCACGGCCGACCGGATGGAGGCCAGCGACTTCCTCGACCGCGCCTACGGGGCACGGCTGCGGCTGGGCGGCTTCCCTGACACCGGTCCGCTGGTGACCCTCGACCAGGTACAGGCCGGAGCGCTCACCCTCGTCGACTTCCGGCTGGCGTCCGATCTCGTCTTCGAGGCCACGGGCCAGGACGACGTCATGATCAACACCGTCCTCGACGGGAGCATGGTCTACGACAGCGGCAAGGCCGGCCACAGCTTCCGGCCCGGAGACGTCGGCATCGGCAACCACCCCCACATGAAGGACCTGGTGGCCCGGTCCCACGCCCTGCACCTGCACACCGTCGGCCTGCCGGCCTCCCTGCTCACCGAGGTGGCCGGCCGCGACCCCGCGCAGGACGGCTCGTCGTGGGAGCTGCTGTCCCTGCGGCCCGTCGACGGCGGCGACGGACGGTGGCGCCGGACCACCCGATTGGTCAACGACCTGCTCGCCGAGCCCGAGACCGCCGCGTCGCCGCTGCTGCTCGGGCCGGTCGCGCGACTGCTGGCCGCCACCGTCCTGACGATCTTCCCCAACACCGCCGTCGCCGAGCCGGCGGCCGCGGACAGCCTCGACGCCCACCCCGGCACGTTGCGGCGCGCAACCGACTTCATCGACTCGCATCCCGACCTCGACATCAGCGTCGCCGACATTGCCCGCGCCGCCTCCGTCACCCCGCGCGCGGTGCAAATGGCCTTCCGCCGGCACCTGGACACCACGCCGACCGCCTACCTCCGCCAGGTGCGGCTGGCGCAGGCGCACCGGCAGCTGTGCGACGCCGCCCCCGGCGACGGGGTCACCGTGACCGCCGTCGCCGCCCGCTGGGGGTTCACCCCCAGCCGGTTCACCGAGCGCTACCGCGCCGCCTACGGCGTGCTGCCCAGCCACACCCTGCGCACCTGACCCGCCCTGTGCGGCCAGCAGCCGGCGGGCCTCCAGGCCCCGGCGCAGCTGCTCCACCCGCTGCCGGCCGGCGCGGGCCTCGACGACGCGCGGGGCCGCGGAGCGCCGGGCCGACTGGGCCGCCGCGGCGCGACGCGCCGCCACCTCGGCCCGGTCCCTGGGCGCCGCGCGCGGGGACCCCGCCCGCGCTCAGGGGCGCCCCGCCTGTCCGAGACGACCGACCGCGCGTGACCATCCGCCATCAGCGGACGCGCCGGCCGGGGGCGGCGCCGATCGACCGGTCACAGGGCTGCGCATCGTGGAGGTGTCAGTCCGCCTGGCCGGGACCTGCCGGTCAGTGCGTGGCGGAACCGGGCGCGGCAGCGCGCGTCCACATCTGCAGCGCCAGGCGGCGGTGGTCGTCGGCTCGCGCGCGCGCCCACGCCGCCCGGTCCCCGTACGGCGCGGGCGAGTCAGCGATGCCGACGACGGCGTCCGCGGCGGCAGCGATGCCGTCGTAGCTCAACGCCACGGCTGCGACGGTCGTGGCGGCCGCCCGGATCGCCTCGGCGGCCTGCTGGACAGCAGCGGCATGCCGCTGAGCAAGCAGCAATCGCTCCGGCGCCACCGTCATGACCCGATCGTGAGCGGGGGACGAATGGTCGGCTAGCACCGCAGGCGAAGGCTGAGACGTGCGGATCCGCCCCCGCGCGAAGCGGCGCCCGTCCATCTCGGTCCTGCGGCGAGTGACATGCGGTGACAGCTCGCCCTGGGGCAGCTGGGCTCTCGGTCCCTCCTCCGGAGGTGCGCAGCGAGCACCCCCAGGATCTCGTCAGTTCAGGGGCGTCGCTCTCGGCCGCATCGAGTCGATCGTCGTCGCCGCTCAGCGACGCACCCGAACAGTGTGCAGAGGCGGCTGGACGGCGGGACGCCGGCGGTATGGCATCGAAGGACCGGCACGCTGGTGCGGACGGCCGGAGGAAGGACGACGTGCCTCGGGAAGCGTGGCGGCAGCGCCAGCTCGCTGCGGAGCTGGACGAGCGGCGAAAGCAGGTCGGCGAATCGCTCGCTGCGACCGCCGGCGACATCGCCGCAACCGAGGGAGGATCGCGAACACGCTCGACGCGGTGGCGAGAACCCGACCGGACAGAGCTGCTCACCTCCATGAGCCGGCCGAACACGCGCGCGCAAGAGCACATCGACACGTCGAACGCGGAGCGGCGTCACGAACGTGCCCCGTCCGACTGTCCGGAGCAGTAGCGCCGCTGCAAGCGCCATGAGGAAAGAGAGCTGAGACGCCGGGCTCTTCCTCCTCAGACGGGGACCGGGAGGAATGCAGTGCACGACGGCGACTGACCGCCCCTGCCGTGACCGTCCCAGAGGTCGCCTCGAGTGACACGTCCGTCGGCGTTCGAGAGCCGTTGAGCTCACCGGCGGAGCACCGGAGAACCTCCAGGAGGCTCCTGTCTGTCCCTGGTGGTCGGGCCGGTCGAGCCGCCAGGGTCGGTCGCCGACATGGCCGGCATCGCCCACAGATCGGGCGGGACGCACCGGCCGCGCGGCCATGACGCGACCTGGCAGAGAGCGCGCCCGCAAGGCTGGAGAAGCACGGAAGAAGTGGCGTGTAGCTGGTCCTCGGGTCACAGCTGGGCTGCAGGCACGGCGCCGTCCACAGCTCCTCGGCCATCCATAGATCTGGGCCGAAGCCGCTCACCTACCCAGTCGTCGTATCTCGTCGATCGGCTGTCGGACGTCGCCGACGGCTTCTACGAGCCTGGGAGCTGAGGTACTGCCAGATGGCCACCATCCAGGACCGCTGGCACCGCAGGAACCGTCAGACGGGAGCCCTGGAGCGAACTGCGCTCTACGGCACGGGCAAGCGCTACGGAGTCCACTTCCGCGACCCGTCCGGCCGGGAGGTCACCAAGGCCTTCGGTCGCAAGGTCGATGCCCAGCGGTGGCTCAACGAGCAGACGGTCGCGCTGGTCCTGGGGACGTTCGTGCACCTTGGTTCACGGGCCGCTCGCACCTCGCGCCCAAGACGTTGGCCTGCTATCGCTCACTTCTCCGGGCGAGGGTGCTCCCTCGGTGGGAGAACGTCCCGGTCGGCCGAGTGGCGCACGGTGACGTGGTCGCGTGGGTGGCCGGCATGCGCGCCGACGGCCTATCCGCCAGCCGGACCCGCCAGGCGTACCACCTCCTGACGTCGATGCCCGACGCCGCGGGCAAGGACGGCAGGCTGGCGCGCAACGCGGCCGCCGGCGTCGACCTCCCGCGTCTGCCGACCACCGATCGGCGGTACCTGCCCCACGGGCAGCTCGCCGACCTGGCCGACCACTGCGGGCGGCACCGCCTGCTCGTCCTGGTCCTCGGCTACAGCGGGCTCCGCTGGGGCGAGGCGGCCGCGCTGCGGGTCCGGCGGGTCGACCGGCTCCGCGGCCGCATCGAGGTGGCCGAGTCGGTGACCGAGGCCGAGGGGCGCTCGGTCTTCGGGCCGCCCAAGTCCCACGCGCGCCGCTGGGTGCCGGTGCGGCGGTTCCTGCGCCAGGACCTGGCCAGCCACCTGGCGGGACGGGACCCGGAGGAGTTCGTCTTCCCCTCGAGGACCGGCGGGCCGCTGCGGGTCGGCAACTTCCGACGCGACTGGTTCGACCGCGCGGCCGTCGTCGTGGGGCTGGCCGGCCTCGTGCCGCACGAGCTCCGGCACACCGCGGCCTCGCTCGCCATCGCGTCCGGCGCCTCCATCAAGGGCGTCCAATCGATGCTCGGGCACGCATCGGCGGCGATGACTCTCGACCGCTACGGCCACCTCTTCGGCGACGAGCTGGACGCCGTCGCGGAGCGGATGGACGCCGCTCGTGCGGACTGGATGCGGACTGAAGGCTCCGGCGGGGGCGACCGCCGGTCAGCGGACTGAGCTGATCAGTGCGCTGACCAGCGGTTCCACTGGTGCCCCCGGCAGGATTCGAACCTGCGACACACGGTTTAGGAAACCGATGCTCTATCCCCTGAGCTACGGGGGCTCGCCGGCCGCCGGCCGGGTGGGGACTGCCGGACGAGGTTAGCGGGGCTGCCCGCGGCGCCTCCGGCTGGCTACCGTCGGTTCATGGTGGTCCTGCTGGCCGAGCTGCTGGTCCTCCTGCTCCTGGCCGGCCTGCTGCTGTACGGGCTGGGCGTGTGGTCGGCCCGCCCCCCCGTCCCTCCGGGTGTCCGGCAGCCCGCGCGCCGGCAGCGCCGCTCCGGCGCCGTCCTGGCCCGGTGGGTGCCGGCGCACGACGAGGCCGACGGG
This sequence comes from Geodermatophilus tzadiensis, assembly GCF_003002915.1. Classification (GTDB taxonomy): domain Bacteria; phylum Actinomycetota; class Actinomycetes; order Mycobacteriales; family Geodermatophilaceae; genus Geodermatophilus; species Geodermatophilus tzadiensis. The sequence continues at coordinate 60,795 of NZ_PVTG01000006.1, forward strand.
CGGACGCGGGTGCTGCTGCGCCGCGCCTACCTCGGCCCGGACGGGCTGCCGGTCGTGCTCGAGGACCGGGTCTACACGGCCTTCGCGTCGGACGACCCGGCCTGGGAGGCGCGCTTCACCGAGGCGATGTCCGCCGCGCGGTTCCGCTGCTCGTACCTCAACGCCGAGGAGTCCGCGGGCTGAGCGGCCTGTGCCACCGTCTCCTCGACCAGCCGCACGATCGTCCGCGGCCGGTCCGACTGCGGCGCGTGCCCGGCCCACAGCAGTGGCACGAACCGTGAGCCGGGGACCAGCGGCAGGTAGCGCACCGTCTGACCCGAGGAGATCCAGTCGGCCACGCCCTGCACGAGGGTGACCGGGCAGTCGATGCGGTCCAGGCCGCGCGGGACGTCGAGCAGCAGGCCCCACAGCAGCGTGCGCCACCAGTCGCGGGCGTCGGCGAACCCCTCGCGGGCGCCGATCGCCTCCTCGGCGGAGGAGGCCCACGGGCGGGCCTTGAGCGGTGCCAGCAGCGCGGCCCGGCCCACCGCCGAGCGGGACAGCGGCCCGATCAGCGGCGCGCCGGTGCGCATGACCACCCGGGCGAGCGCCATGCCGGTGCCCTGCACGACCCGCTCCGGCGGCACGTTGAGCCCCGACGGCGCGATCGCGACCACCGAGCGTGCGCGGCCGCGGCGCGCCAGCTCGATCGCCACCCGGGCGCCGAGGGAATTACCCAGGACGTGCACCCGGCCGACGCCCTCGCCGTCGAGGGTCCGCTCCACGGCGTCGGTGACCGCGGCGACGGTCGGCCGCTCCTCCAGGGCCGGCGAGCGGCCCACCCCGGGCAGGTCGACGTCGAGGACGTCGAAGCGCTCGGCCAGCGCGGGGAGGACCGCGGCGAAGTCGCGGCGCGAGCTGCCCCAGCCGTGCAGGAGCAGGAGGGCTTCGCCGGAGCCGGCTCGGGTGCAGGACAGCGTCTCGGTCACCTGATGGGGTTACCCCGGGGTGGCCGGGGCTCCCGGTGAGACGTGTCACGCCCCCGCGCCCACCTGTGGACGGGGCACCGCGGTGTGGACGGCCGCACGGGCGACGTCACCGGCTCTCCCGAGCCTGGCCTCCCACCGATCGAGGAGGCACCCGTGGAGCTCAGCACACCCGACGAGCTCGAGCAGCACCTCGCCGCCGTGGCGGTGGCCCCCACAGCGCCGGGGCCGGCCGATGGCGCGACCTCCGGGTCCCCCGGGCCACCGGCATGGAGCGCCGGCCGGGGTCGCGCGGCGGTCACCGCGACTGCGAGGTGTTCCTCAAGGGTTGGCCGCTGCGCGAGGACCTGCACGTCGAGGACGACGACGGCGCCCTCGCCCGGCCGAGCACCCGCCGTGTGCCGGGGTCGGCCCCGGCTTCACCCGGCCCTGCGGCAACTGGCGGCCCTGGCGCCGGGACCGCTGGTGACGAGGGCAGGATGGAGGCCATGGGACAGGTCGTGGCCACCGCCGAACGCGTCGTCGCAGCACCGGCAGACCGGGTGCGCGCCGGTCTCGCCGACTACCTGGGCACCCGCTCGCGCGTGCTGCCCGAGCAGTTCAGCGACTACCGGGTGGAGGCCGGCGGCACGGGCGCGGGCACCCGCGTGCACTGGCGGTTCGCCGCGACGTCCAAGCGGGTCCGCGAGCAGGAGATCGAGGTGAGCGAACCCGAGGGGACGCTCGTCGAGCGCGACACCCGCTCGTCGATGGTCACCACCTGGACCGTCGTCCCGACCGGCGCCGACCGCAGCACCGTGCGGGTGCGCACCACCTGGGACGGTGCCGGGGGCGTCGGCGGCTTCTTCGAGCGGACCTTCGCGCCCAGGGGCCTGCGCCGGGTCTACGACGACCTGCTCGGCCGGCTCGAGCGGGAGCTGGCCACCGTCGTCTGAGGTCGCGGCGCCGGTCGCCGTCGCGGGGGACCATGGGCCGGTGAGCGCCGCCCTCCCCGCCGTCGAGCCGCCCCGGACCGCGGTCCCCGGTCTCGACGAGCTGGCCGACCTGGTCGCCGACGGCGACGTCCTCGTCCTGTCCGGCGCCGGCCTGTCCACCGACTCCGGCATCCCCGACTACCGGGGCGCGACCGGCTCGCTGCGCCGGCACACGCCGATGACCTGGCAGACCTTCCGCCGCGACCCGCGCGGCCGGCACCGCTACTGGGCGCGCAGCTACGTGGGCTGGCCGCAGATGGCCGCCGCGCGGCCCAACGCCGGCCACTCCGCCGTCGCCCGGCTGCAGCGGGCCGGCCTGCTCGGCGGGGTGGTGACGCAGAACGTCGACGGGCTGCACCAGGCCGCCGGCGCCCGGGACGTCGTCGAGCTGCACGGCGGGCTGGACCGCACCGTCTGCCTGGACTGCGGCGACGTCGCCGGGCGCGCCGAGCTGCACCGCCGGCTGCGGGCGGCCAACCCCGCGTTCGGACCGCGCGTGGACGAGGTGAACCCCGACGGTGACGCCGAGCTGCCCGACGAGGTGCTCGACGGCTTCGTGATGGTCGACTGCACCGCGTGCGGCGGCGGTCCGCTCAAGCCCGACGTCGTCTTCTTCGGCGAGACGGTGCCGCGCGACCGGGTGGACGGCTGTTTCCGGCTGCTGGAGCACTCGGGCAGCCTGTTGGTCCTCGGCTCCTCGCTCACGGTCATGAGCGGCTACCGGTTTGTGCTGCGCGCCGCCGAGCTCGGCATCCCGGTCGGCGTGGTCAACCTCGGCCCCACCCGCGGCGACGCGAAGGTCGACGTGAAGGTCGACGCGCCGCTCGGCGAGGTGCTGCCGGAGCTGGCCCGCCGCTGCGGGGCGTGACCCGGCGGGAGCGGAAGGACCTCCCTGCCCCCCAGCGCTCGCAGGCTCGCGCCGGGCCCCCGCAGGGAGGCCGGCTCACCGACGACGGCCGCTGGCTGGTCGTCGACGGGCGGCGGTGGCGGGCGGCCGACCCGTCGCTGCCCGACGACGTCCGCGCCCGGCTGCTCTCGCACCTGGGCAGGGCCCGCTCGGCGGTGCGCACGGGCACCGACCCGGCCGCCGTGCGCGCCGCCCGCGACCGGGTGCAGCTGGCCAAGACCGGCCTCGGCGAGCGCGGCCCGGCCTGGTGGGACCAGGACGACGACGCCCGCCGGGCCCGGTGGGAGGCGGCGCTGGCCGCCCTGGACGCGACCGGCGGTTGACGCCCCGCCGCGACGGGCAGGAAGGCCCGCGATGCAGACCTTCCTGCCGGTGGCCGACTTCGAGGAGAGCGCGCGGCTGCTCGACTCGCCGCGCCTGGGCAAGCAGCGGGTGGAGACGCTGCAGGTGCTGCGCGCCCTCGAGCTGCCCGACTACGGCTGGACCTCGCACCCGGTCGTGCACATGTGGCGCGGGCGGACGGCGGCGCTCGTCGTCTACGGCCTGGCCATGGTGCGGGTGTGGCGCGAGCGCGGGTTCGCCGACAGCACGCACACGCTGATCGCGGAGTTCGCGCCCGACGTCGCGGGCGCCACCCAGGACGAGCTGGCCCGCGCCGGCCTGCTGCCCTCGTGGGTGGGCGACGAGGCGGTGCACCTGTCGCACCGGTCGAACCTGCTGGCCAAGGACCCGGACTTCTACCGGCCGCTGTTCCGGCCGCTGTTCGGCGCCGAGCCCGAGGACCTGCCCTACGTGTGGCCGGGCGCCGACGACGTGCCGCCCGCCGCCGAGCCGGAGGGGACCCGGGTGTGGGTGGTGCGGCCGCGGGCGCACAACGAGCTCGGCGCCTGCCTGGCCGCGGGCGTCGTCGGGCTGGGCACCCAGTCGGGGGTCGACGTCGACGCCACCGGGCTCTCCCCGGCCGAGTTGCGCGTCCTGGCCAAGGAGCTCTCCGGACGGCGGCCGTCGAAGGACCTGCGGCAGCTGTCGACCTTCCTCGACGAGATCCGCCCCGGCGACCCGGTGGCGCTGCCCGTCGAGCACGGCGCCGGGCTGCTGGTCGGCGAGGTCCTCGGCGACTACCTGTTCCAGGGCCGCGAGCTGCTGCCGCACCGCCGCCCCGCCCGCTGGGACCGCGTCGTGCCCCGCGCCGCGGCCCGGCCGCCGGCCACCCTGCAGGATCCCCGAGCGCTGTTCTCCGTCGTCGTCGACCCCGACGTGCTGCCGCCGGCACAGGCCGGCACCACCTACCGGGAGCCCGCGCTGCCGCTGGTGTGAGCCGACCGCAGGACGGCCGTCCACGTCTGCGCGTGCAGCCGCCGCAGCTCCAGCCACGGGGCGAGCTCGGCGTCCGACGGCGCCCCCACGGCGTCCAGGGCGGCCCGGCCGTCCAGCCGCGAGGTGCTGCGCAGGCAGGCGAGGTCCCAGGCGACCGGGCCGGGACAGGTGTCCTCGAGGTCGGCCCAGCGCCACCCGTCCGGCGTGGCCAGCAGGTTGCCGGGGTGCGCGTCGCCGTGCAGCGCCTGCACGGGCCCGCTGTCCAGCCGGGGCCGCAGCCGCTCGACGTCGTCCGCCACCCGGGTGCGGACGGCGGGGGAGACGCCCCACCCGCCGGCCCGTTCCACCCAGGCGGCGAGGTCGTCGAGCGGGGTGTCCAGCGGCGTGCCGGCGGTGGGCAGGTGGCGCAGGGTGGCGTGCAGGTCGGCCAGCGCGGCGGCCACCTCGGCCGGTCCCGGCGCCCGCGGCAGCACCTCGACGTGCCGCCAGAAGCTGAGCACCAGGCCGCCGTGCTCGTGCGGGCCGGGCGGCAGCAGGTCACTGGGCGCGACGACGGCGGCCCCGGCCGCGGCGAGCGCGCCGGCCAGGGCCACCTCGCGTCCGAACGGCCGGGAGGGGTCGGGGCGCAGCAGCGGCGTCAGCGTGGCGACCCGCGCGACCACCGGCGCGGGCGCGAGGTGCACCACGGCGTTCACCCCGTCGTGCAGCACCCGCGGCTCGCGCGCGGGGACGCCGTGCGCGGCGGCCACCGCGGAGGCAGCGGCCACCGCGCGGGCGGCGCGCCCGCTCACGCCCCCGGCAGCGGCACGTTCTGCAGCCGGACCTGGCCGCGGGCGACGAGCTTGCCGTCCTCCGCGCGGGTCAGCTGCACCAGCCACAGCTGCAGGGTGCGGCCCTGCTGCACGGGCTCGGCCAGCACGTGCAGCCGGCCGGCGGTCACCGGCCGCAGGAAGTCGGTGCTGTTGTTGACCCCGACGGCGAACTGGCCGCGGTCGGCCACGGCGACGCTGGCGCCGATCGAGGCCGCCGACTCGATGACCGCGCAGTAGACGCCGCCGTGCACCACGCCCCACGGCGTGTGCTGGTCGGGTCCCAGCTCGACGGTCCCGGTGACCCGGGTGCCGGTCATCTCCTCGGGCTCGAAACCGGTGGCGGCGACGAAGGCGCTGCTCGACGCGCGGTCCACCCGCGGCAGCTCGGGCCCGCTCACGCGGCGTCCCACACCAGGCAGAACGGGTGGCCCACGGGGTCGGCGTAGACGCGGAAGTCCCCACCGCCGCCGGGCAGCTTGCGGGCACCGAGCGCCAGCGCCTTCGGCTCGGCCTCGTCGATGTCGGTCACGTAGACGTCCAGGTGGGACTGCTGCGGTCGGGCCGGGTCGGGCCAGTCCGGGGGCACCAGGTCCGGCGCCTGCTGGAAGGCCAGCCGGTACCCCTGGCCGGTGACCACGACCCAGTCGTCGCCGGGCCCGCCCTTGCTCACCTCCATCCCGAGCAGGCCGGCGTAGAAGGTGGCGAGCGCGTGCGCGTCGGGCGCGTCGATCACGACGGAGTGGAGCTGACCGATCATGGTGCCCATCCTGCTGGCTGCTCGCGCCGCGCACCCGCCGGGGACCGGCCGTCCTCCGCCGGGATCCGGCCAGCAGGCAGGATCGGGTCCGTGACCGACCCCGCCCCGCCCGTGCTGGGCTCGCTGACCTGGGTCCCCGCCGCCGACCGGCCCGACCTGCTCGGCGGGTCCGTGGCCGCCGCGCTGGCCGCGCTGCCCGGGCCGGCCTGGGTCGCCCCGGTCGACGACGCGCTCGCCGACACCGCCGCCTTCACCGACGCCTACGGGGTGCCGCTCGAGGCGTCGGCCAACTGCGTGGTCGTCGCCGCGCGCCGCGCCGGGCAGACCACGCTGGCCGCCTGCGTCGTGCTCGCCACCACCCGCGCCGACGTCAACGGCCTGGTGCGGCGGCACCTGGGTGCGCGCAAGGCGTCCTTCGCCCCGCAGGACGTCGCCGTCGCCGAGTCCGGGATGGCCTACGGCGGCATCACGCCGATCGGGCTGCCCGACGGGTGGCCGGTGCTCGTCGACGCCGCCGTGGCCGCCGCCGACCTCGTCGTCGTCGGCTCGGGCACGCGCGGCGCGAAGCTGGCCCTCCCCGGCTCCGCGCTGGCCGGGCTGGCCGCCGCGGAGGTGGTCGAGGGGCTGGGGCTCCCGGTGCAGGAGGCGTCGCCCCCGGCGCCGACGCTGCCGGCGGAGCGGGCACCCGACGACCGCGACGTGGGCTGGGGCGAGCGGCCCGACGAGCGCGACGCGGACCGTCGCTACCTGGAGGACCGGCCCCCGCACTGGGGCAGCGACTAGCGGGCCGGCGTCCCCGGACCGCCCGGAGCGGTGGCCAGCAGGTCGCGGATCTCGGCCAGCAGTTCGACCTGCGTGGGCGCCACCAGCCCGGGCTCCCCGCCCCGCGCCCGCCGCTCGGCGGTGCTGCGCAGCGGCAGGACCACGATGACGTACACGACAGCGGCGGTCAGCACGAAGGTCATCACCTGGCTGACGAACGCGTCGACGACCGCGGTGAACGCCGCACCGACGACCACGGCGACAGCCAGCTCGACCACGTTGCCGCGCAGCAGGAAGTCCTCGAAGCCCCTCGGCACGGCACTCATCACCTCACGGCGGCCCCGGCAGGCTCAACGTGAGCGTGGCGGTGGTGGCGGCAGCGGCGAGAGTGGCGGCGGTGGCCTCGTCGACGGCGAGCACCAGCAGCCCGCCGTCGTCGCCCTGGGGCGCGGCCAGCACCGGCGCGGCCCGTGCGACCACCTCCGCCCGCGCCGCGCCCGGGGCGGTGGCCAGCACGTCGACGCGGTCGCCGGCGCCGGCCAGCCCGGCGACGGCGAGGTCGGCCAGCCGCACCGGCGCGGCCACCTGTCCCGCCGGCAGCGACGCGGTCAGGCCGGGGCCCACCAGGCGCACGTCGGTGACCGGCTCCCCGGCCCGCAGCGGCGCGGCGAGCACCCGGCCGGCGAGCGCGGCGGGGTCGGTGGCTGACCCGTCGGGGACGGCGCCGGCCGGCAGCTCGGTGGTCGCGAGCCCTGCCGTCGTCAGGACCGCGCCGGCGGGCAGGTCGGTGGCCGCGGTGACCACCGGCGTCCCGGGCGGCGGAGCAGCGGCCGGCGCGGGTGGTGGCCGCAGGGCGAGCACGAGCGCCCCGGTGACGAGCGCCGCGGCGAGGCAGCGGCGCAGCAGCAGGACGGGGGAGCGGGGTCGGCGCAGGCGCGGCACGCACCCAGGCTGGCCGCCGCGCACGCCCGGGAGGAGCTGTGCCGGGCGGCTGTGGACGGCGCGCCCGGCTGTGGACGCGCCCCCGTCAGGAGGCGGCGGCCTTCGACCCGCCCGAGGAGGACGACGACGAGGCGCTCGACGAGGTCGAGGCCGCCTCCTTCTTCGGCGCCGCCGTCGACGAGGACGACTCCGAGGAGGTCGAGGACGCCGGGGACGACTCCGAGGACGAGGCCGTCGAGCGGCTGTCCGTGCGGTAGAAACCCGAGCCCTTGAAGACGACGCCGACCGAGCCGTAGACCTTGCGCACCGTGGCGCCGCAGGTCGGGCACTCGGCCACGGGGGCGTCGGTGAAGGACTGCACGACCTCGAACTCGTGCTTGCCCTCGGGGTTGGTGCAGGCGTACTGGTACGTGGGCACGGCGGTTCTCCTGGTCGGGCAGGGGCGGGCGGGTCCGGCGCCCGCCGCGGGCTGGCACTCGGGACCCTCGACTGCCAATGATGCGACACGCCGCGCGTGCCGTCCACGCACTGTGACCCGTTCGCCGGTCCGCGTCGTCCAGCGGCCGCGCCGGGAGTGGCGGAACGGACCCGTACGCGCCGGTAACCTGCCGCGCGTGACACCGCCCTGGCTGGACGAGACGCAGCAGCGCGCCTGGCGGGCGTGGCTGACCGCCGCGGAGCTGCTGCCGCGCGAGCTCGACGCCCAGCTGCAGCGCGACGCCGGGCTCACCCATGCCGCCTACGTCGTGCTCGCGATGCTGTCGGAGGCGCCGGGGCGCAGCCGCCGGATGAGCGACCTCGCGCGCCGGGCCAACCAGTCGCAGAGCCGGTTGTCGCACACGGTCGCCCGGCTGGAGGACCGCGGCTGGGTCCGCCGCGAGCGGTCCGCCGAGGACGGCCGCGGCAACCTCGCCGTCCTCACCGACGCCGGCTGGGACGTCGTCCGCTCGGTCGCCCCCGGGCACGTCGCCGCGGTGCGCGCCGCGCTGTTCGACCCGCTGACCGAGCAGCAGACGCAGGCGCTGTGCGAGGCGCTGGAGACCGTCGTCCAGGGCCTCGACCCCGACGCCAGCCGCCGGGTGGCGCACGGCAGCGACGTCGCCGGCTGACCCTTCCCCGGGCGGTGGAGCGCGACTAGGTTGCGCCCCGTGGGAGCGCGACTGGCCGCCTACCTGAGCTACCGCGACGCCCCGGCCGCCCTGCGCTGGCTGGAGGCCGTGGGCTTCACCGTCGTCCGGCGGGCCGACGCCGAGGACGGCACGGTCGCCCACTCCGAGGTCCGCTGCGACGACGTCGTCCTCATGGTGGCGAGCTACGACGCCGACTACACCCGGCCGCCGCTGGTCGGGCACTCCACGGGCTCGGGCCTCTACCTGGTGCTCGACGACGCGGCCGACGTCGACGACCGCTTCGCGCGCGGGGTGGACGCCGGCGGCACCGCCGTCCTCGCCCCGCAGGACACCGAGTGGGGCACCCGCCGCGCCCGCCTGCTCGACCCCGAGGGTCAGGAGTGGAGCTTCGGGACCTACGCCCCCGGCGGCACCTGGTAGTCGGGCGTGCCCGACGCCGCGCAGGTGTCCTGCCCCGACCGGGCGGCCTGGCGGCGGTGGCCGGAGCAGCACGCAGCCGCCTCGGGCGGGGTGTGGCCGGTGTTCGACACGGGCCCCTCGGCCCGCCGCGGGATCCTCGTCCGACCTCACCGCAGCGTGTCCCACCGGACCGCCCACCGTCGGGGAGGACGCGCGACGATCAGGTCACCTGATCATCGCCGCGACCGCTCAGGAGGCCAGCCAGGCGCGGATGGCCTCGTCGGACCCGCCCAGCACCGGCGGTGCTCCGTGGTCGCGGCGCGTCGTCTCGGTCTCGCCGTCGGGACCCGGGGCGAAGAAGCGCAGCGGGGGACCGGGCAGCTGCACCCGGCCCAGCGTCGCGTGCTCGACGTCGACGAGCAGGCCCTGCGACAGCGTCTGCTCCCAGCCGTAGACCTCGTCGATCGTGCGCACCCTGCCCGCGGGGACGCCGGCCGCGGCCAGCCGGGCGAGCAGGGTCTCGGCGTCGGTGTCGGCGAAGACGCCCTCGAGCAGCTCGATCACCCGCTGCCGGTTGCCCACCCGCTCGCCGTTGGTCGCCAGGCCCTCGGCCTCGGGGTCCAGGCCGAACTCGGCGCACAGCCGCCGCCACAGCCCCTCCGACCCGCAGGAGAGCTGCACGCTGCCGCCCCGGCAGTGGAACAGGCCGTAGGGCGCGATCGAGGGGTGGTGGTTGCCCTGCGCGCGGCCGACCTGCCCGCCGACGGTCCACGCCGTCCCCTGGAAGGCGTGCACGCCGACGATCGCGGCCAGCAGCGAGGTGCGCACCACCTGGCCGCGGCCGGTGCGCTCCCGCTCGTGCAGCGCGGCGAGCACGCCGTAGGCGCCGTACATGCCGGCCAGCAGGTCGCCGATCGGCACGCCGACCCGCTGCGGGTCTTCCGGGCCGGGGCCGGTGAGCGACATCAGCCCGGCCTCGCCCTGCGCGATCTGGTCGTAGCCGGCCCGGCTGCCCTCGGGCCCGTCGTGGCCGAAGCCGCTGATCGAGAGGGTGACCAGGCGCGGGTTGAGCTCGGCGAGCACGTCGGTGCCGAAGCCGAGGCGGGCCAGCGTGCCGGGGCGGAAGTTCTCCAGGAGGACGTCGGCCCGCCGCACCAGCTCGCGCAGCAGTTCCTTGTCGCCCTCGTCCTTGAGGTCGAGGGTCACCGACTCCTTGTTGCGGTTGGCCGACAGGAAGTAGGTCGACTCCCGCGCACCCTGGTCGGGCTGCACGAACGGCGGGCCCCACCCGCGGGTGTCGTCCCCGCTGCCGGGGTTCTCCACCTTGATCACCCGGGCGCCGAGGTCACCGAGCATCATCGCCGCGTGCGGGCCGGCCAGCGCGCGGGTCAGGTCGACGACGAGCACGCCGTCCAGCGGTCCGGTCACGACAGCCCTCCCGGGGTCTCAGAGCCAGCCGGGGACGACGAAGACCAGCCAGGCCAGGAACGGCCCGACGACCACGACGATCCCGGAGTAGGCGAGGATCTGCTTGTAGAAGCGGTCCCGGTCGACGTCCTGCGCGTTGGCCAGCACCAGCGCGCCGTTGGTCGAGAACGGGCTCACGTCGACGATCGTCGAGGCGACCGACAGGGCCACCACCACGCCCACCGCGCCGATCGAGCCCTCCTGCAGGAAGGGCACCGCCAGCGCGATGGCGACGCCGATGATCGCCGTCGACGACGCGAAGGCCGACACCACCCCGCCGATGTAGGCCAGCAGCAGCGCGATGAGCAGCGGCGCGCCCAGCCCGATGACCGCCTCGCCCACGTAGTCGATCGTCCCGGCCTCCTGCAGCACGAACACGAAGGTCAGCACGCCGGCGATGAGCAGCACCGTGGACCAGCTGATCTGGCTGACCGCGCCCTTGTGCCGGGCGGCGGCGAACAGCGCCAGCACCGTGGCCACGGTGATCGAGACGAAGCCGATGTCGAGGTCGAACACCAGCGCCAGGACGGCGACCACCGCCAGCCCGACGAGGGTGAGGACCTGGTCGAGGGTGACCCGCTGGGGGCGCTCCGGCCCGCCGTCCCGGTCGCCGCCGCCGTCGCTGCCCCGGTCGCCGTCCCCGCCGCCGACGGCCGGCCCGGGCGGGGCGCCGTGTCCGCGCACGGGTGCGGTCACCGCGTGCTCGGCGTCGGCGTGCGCGGCCTCGGCCGGCACGGTCGCGCTCACCCGGCGGCCGATCAGCTGCCGGCCGCCGAGGACGAGGAAGAGGGCCAGCGCGATGGCCAGGTTGAAGACCAGGCTGCCCAGGAACACCGTGACCGGGCTGCTGGGCAGCCCCTCGTCCTCGACGATCGTGTTCACCGTGACGCCGTAGACGCTGATCGGGGAGAACCCGCCGCCCTGCGCGCCGTGGATGACCATCATGCCCATGAGCAGGGGGTTGATCCCGTAGCGGGCGGCGAAGCCCAGCGCGATCGGGGCGATGATCGCCACCGCGGCGGGGGAGAGCGCGCCAATCGCGGTCAGCAGGGCGGTGACGGCGAACATCACCCACGGGATGGCGGCCACGTATCCGCCGACCAGGCGCAGCGCGCCGCGCACCAGCAGGTCGACGGTGCCGTTGTTCTGCGCGATCGCGAACAGGTAGGTGACGCCGATCAGCGTCACCACCAGCTCGGCGGGGAAGCCGGCCAGGATGTCGTCGGTGGACAGCCCCACGGAGAGCGTGCCCACGAGGAACGCGGCGACGAACGCCAGGGCGCCCATGTTGATCGGCAGGAACGTCGCGATCGCGAAGATCACGACGAGCGCCAGGATGGTGACGATCTCCGGTGACACGCGGCCTCCCTGTCTCTCCGGCGGGTCGGCCCACCGTGTCACCTACCGGCGGGTAGGGCCTCCCAGCCGCCGGCCGGGGTGACGACGGCGCTGACCGGGCGGTCGTGGTCGAGCGCGGGCAGCCGGTCGACGAGTTCGTCGTCGAAGACCAGCGCCACCACGACGGCGTCGCGCCGCACGTGCTGCAGCGCCCGGTCGTAGTAGCCGCCGCCCCGGCCCAGCCGCGTGCCCGCCCGGTCGACGGCGAGCGCGGGGACGACGACGACCTCCGCGGCGCCGATCGCCGTCGGCCCCAGGCGCGGCCCGACCGGCTCGAGCAGCCCGAAGCGGCCCGGCGCGAGCCGGCCGGTGTCGACCGCCCAGTGCAGCTGCGGGTCGCCGCCGGGGACCACCGGCAGCAGCACCCGCGCGCCGAGCTGGGTGAACGCGGCCGGCAGCCGGCCGTGGCCCGGCTCGGTCTCGTCGGGGACGAAGGCCGCGAGCGTGCGCACCCGCGCCAGCTGCCGCAGCAGGGCGGTGGCGACCGCGGCCGACGCCGTCGCGCGTTCGGTGGGGGAGCGGTCCCGGCGGCGGGCCCAGACCCGCTCGCGCAGCGCCGCCTTCACCGGGTCGACGTCCTGCGGGGCGGTCACCGCAGCAGGCTAGAGCCCGCCCCTGGCAGCCCGGCGGAACGGCTGCGCCTCCCCAGGCCGCCGCGCGCGCCGTCCCCGGCCGCCCACGGGGAGCCTGCGGTGCGTGGCTAGGCTCCGGGTGTGGAGACCTCGCGGACCCCCTCGGCGCGCAAGGCCGTCATCCCCGTCGCCGGGATGGGCACCCGGTTCCTCCCCGCCACCAAGGCGGTGCCCAAGGAGCTGCTGCCGGTCGTCGACCGCCCGGCCCTGCAGTACATCGTCGAGGAGGCCGCACGGGCCGGCCTGGCCGAGGTGCTCATGGTCACCGGGCGCAACAAGGCCGCCATCGAGGACTACTTCGACCGCGCTCCCGAGCTCGAGGCGGTGCTGGAGAAGAAGGGCGACGCCGCCCGGCTGGCCGCCGTCGCGGAGTCCACCGACGTGGCCCAGGTGCACTTCGTCCGGCAGGGCGAGGCCCGCGGCCTCGGGCACGCCGTGCTGCAGGCGGCCGCCTTCGTCGGCGACGAGCCCTTCGCGGTGCTGCTCGGCGACGACCTGATCGACGCGCGCGACCACCTGCTCGAGGAGATGCTCGCCGTGCAGACCGAGCACGGCGGCTCGGTGATCGCACTGCTCGACGTCGGCCGGGAGAACATCGACAAGTACGGCGCGGTCGCCATCCAGGAGGACACCCAGCAGGGCGTCGTCACGGTCACCGGCCTGGTGGAGAAGCCGCCGGTCGACGAGGCCCCCAGCAGCCTGGCCATCATCGGCCGCTACGTGCTGTCCCCCTCGGTGTTCGAGGTGCTGCGGCAGACGCCGCCCGGCCGGGGCGGGGAGATCCAGCTGACCGACGCGCTGGCCACCCTGGTCGAGCGCGGCGAGCCGCTGCACGGCGTGGTCTTCGACGGCCGCCGGTACGACACAGGGGACAAGCTCGACTACCTCAAGGCGGTCGTCCGGCTGGCCGTCGAGCGCGAGGACCTCGGCCCGGCGCTGCGCTCGTGGCTGACCGAGTTCGTGGCCGACCTGCCCGCCGAGGGCGCGTCGCAGGCCTGACCCGGCCCCCGCAAGGGGGACCATCGAGGCGATGAGCGAGCACAGCCCGGGCGGGGCCCCGGCGGCACCCCGGGACACGACGGCGCTGGACCTGCGCAGCGGCGCCACGGTCGACGCGCCGGCGCCGGCCGTGCACGCGACGGCGGCGATCGACCCCGGCCGGGTGCCCCCGCCGCGCCCGGCGCCCGAGCCGGAGCCGGTGCTGCGGTCGGTGGAGGCCCACCTCGACGAGATCCTCGCCGCGGTCCCGCAGCCCGAGCCGATCGAGCTCGCCGTCCTCGACGCGCAGGGGCTGCTCTGCGCCGAGGAGGTGGTCAGCGCCCGCGCGCTGCCGGCCTTCGACCAGGCCGCCCTCGACGGCTACGCCGTCCGTGCCGAGGACGTCGTCGACGCCGCGCCGGACGCGCCGGTCGAGCTCGCGGTGGTGGGGGAGACCGTCGCCGGGGCGGCCGGCCTGACGTCGCTGGCGCCGGGCCTGGCGCAGAAGGTGGCCGCCGGGGCGATGCTGCCGGCCGGGGCCGACGTCGTCGTCCCGGCCGTGTGGACCGACGGCGGCGTCGTGCGGGTGCAGGTGCACGCCGGCCCGGCCGCCGGCAGCTACGTGCGCCGGGCCGGTGACGACGTCTCGCCCGGCACCGCCGCCGTGCACGTCGGCATGCCGATCGGTCCCGCGCAGATCAGCCTGCTGGCCGCCGTCGGCCGCGACCGGGTGCTGGTGCGCCCGCGCCCGCGGGTCGCCGTCCTGTCCGCGGGCAGCGAGCTCGTCGACATCACCACCCAGCCGGCGCCGGGCCAGGTGGTCGACGTCAACACCTACGCGCTGGCCGCCGCCGCCCGCGACGCCGGCGCCTCGGCCTACCGCTGGGGGATCCTGCCCACGGAGCGCCGCCGGCTGACCGAGGTGCTGGAGAGCCAGCTGCTGCGCAGCGACCTGGTGCTCATCGCCGGCACGCACGCCGCCGAGGGCGACCTGGTGCAGGAGGTGCTCGCCGAACTGGGCCCGATGCGCTTCCGTCAGGTGACGATGCACCCCGGCGCGGTGCAGGGCTTCGGCCGGCTGGGCCGCGACCAGGTGCCGGTGATCTGCGTGCCCGGCGAGCCGGTGGCGGCGCTGGTCTCCTTCGAGGTCTTCGTGCGCCCGGCCATCCGCTCGATGCTGGGCAAGCGGCAGCTGTTCCGCCGCACGGTGCAGGCGATCTCCGCCGAGCGGCTGGTCTCGCCGCTGGGCTACCGGCAGTACCTGCACGGCCAGGTCATGCGCCACCCCGACGGCGGCTACGTCGTCGAGCCGCTGGGGGACGGCGAGGAGGCGCTGCTGGCCCGCATGGCCCGCGCCAACTGCCTGATCGTCCTGGACGAGGACGTCACCGAGGTCGCCGAGGGCGGGCTGGTGACGGTCATGCCGCTGCTGCTGGGCGGCTGAGCTGGACCTCGACCCCCTGCAGCACCCGGGCTGGCCCGCCCACCTGGCCTACGGCCCGGTCGAGCTGCACCCCCTGCGCCGGGGCGACGCCGCCGAGTGGAGCCGGCTGCGGCTGGCCAACGAGAGCTGGCTGCGCCCGTGGGAGCCCTCCGCCGGGGTGGCGTGGTCGGTGCGGCACACGCCGGCGGCCTACCGGGCGATGCGCCGCTCGGTGACCCGGCGCGCCCGGAGCGGGAGCTCGCTGCCCTTCGCCGTCCGGATGGAGGGCCGGCTGGCCGGGCAGGTGACGGTGGACAACGTGGTGCGCGGCGCGCTGCGGTCGGGGTCGCTGGGCTACTGGATCGACCGCGGCGCGGCCGGCCGGGGGATGGCCTCGCTGGCCGTGGCGCTGGTGTGCGACCACGCGTTCGGCGCGGCCGGGCTGCACCGGCTGCAGGCCGACATCCGGCCGGAGAACCTGCCCAGCCAGCGGCTGGTGGAGCGGCTCGGCTTCCGCCGCGAGGGCCTGCTGCGCCGCTACCTCGACATCGACGGGGACTGGCGCGACCACCTGTCCTACGCGCTGCTGGCCGAGGACCTCCCGGGCGGCGTCCTGGGCCGCTGGCTCTCCCTCGCGCCCCGCTCCTAGCACGCTGACTCAGCGTGTCCGGGTGACTCCGTGTCGACACGCCGCCACCGGCACCCCAGCCGTCCCACAACGCTCCGGCGACACGCCCGCGCGCCTCCCTCTCCCGGGTGAGCCGCGTGCATAACCTGCCGCAGCAAGTGACTCGTGTGACGGGTGGTGTTCTCGATGGGGTCAGGCGTGCTGCTCGCCGCTCTGGTCGTGCTGTGGTTCGTGGTGCTGGTGCCCATGGTGGTGACCCGCGACACCTCGTCGACCCGTGCGGAGGTCGCCGAGGGCCGGACGCTGCAGCGCCGGCGGGCCGGTGACCCGGTCCGCTCCGCGGCGACCGAGCGGGTCTCGGTCGACCGGGAGACGCTGCGCCGCACCGGCGAGCTGCGGGTCGACGTGCACGCCGTCCGCCGGCGTGTGCTGACCGGGCTGGTGGCGCTGACGGTGCTCGCGGTGGCCGGCGCGCTGCTCGTCTCGCCGTGGCTGTGGCTGCTGCAGGGGCTGCTCGACGTCGCGCTGGTCGGCTACCTGGTGGTGCTGCGCGCCGCCGTCCGCCGCGAGCAGGCCGCCGCCCGCCGGGCCGCCCGCGCCGCCGCCCGGGTGCGCCCCGCCGCCCGGCCGGCCCCGCGGCCGGTCGCCGAGCCGCTGCACGCCGAGCCCGTGGTCGAGGAGGTCGTCCACTCCACCGTCGGCCTGCCGCACCCGAGCCTGCCGCTCGCCCCGGTGCACCCGCTGCGCCCCGGCCGCGTCGTCGCCGCCCGCACGCCGGCACCGGCCGGCTGGCAGGACAGCGCCGTCGTGGGCCTCGACGACGACGACATCGGCTTCGCCGACGTCGACCTCTACCAGCCGCGCGTCGTCAACGGTTGAGAGAGGACCTCCCTGCCCCCGCCACTCGCAGGCTCGCGGCGGGACCCTGCAGGGGGGCCACCCACCGGCGCCGCCCCCGTCGCGGCGCCGGGGCGGGCGGGCGGTAAGCTCGTCCGCGTCGGGGCTGTAGCGCAGTCCGGTAGCGCACCTCGTTCGCATCGAGGGGGTCAGGGGTTCGAATCCCCTCAGCTCCACCCGCCCCACCTCAGGCCGGGCCCACCGCGGGCCCGGCCTGACGTGTCTCCGGGGCCGTCCGCGCCGGCCGTCACCCCCCCGACTCACCCGGTCGGGTGACCCCTCCGCCGTCGCGCTCATGGCTCGCGCCGGGACGCCCGATGCCTGCTGTGTCCAGCACGCAGACCCCTCTGCGTCCCCTCACGTGAAGGAGGCATCGTGCGCGTCTCCCTGCGCCGCGGTCGCCGATCCGTGCTGGCCGGCGCGGTCCCCGTGGGTCTGGTGCTGAGCATGGCGCTCACCTGGAGCTCGACCCACGCGGCCTTCTCGGCCAGCACGGCCAACCCGGGCAACTCCTGGCAGACCGGCAGCGTCGCGCTGGCCGACAACGACAGCAACACGGCCCTGTTCCAGAGTGCCGTCGAGACCGGCCTCGTCCCCGGTGCCACGAGGTCCCGCTGCATCCGCCTCGACTACACCGGCGACGTCCCCGCCGACATCCGGATGTACGTCGGCACGCCGGCCGGCGGCGCCACCACCCTGGACGGCTACCTCGTGATGAGCGTGGAGCGCGGGCAGAACGTGACCGCGTCGACCACGGTGGCGCCGGACTGCACCGCCGGGTTCACCCAGAACGCCACCCGGACGTTCCTGTTCAACACCCGGCAGGCCAACGACCCCCTCGCCGACCAGGCGGCCACGCTCACCGCGCTGCGCACCCGCGCCGACTACACCACCGGGCTGTCGCTGGGCACCCCGGTCGCCCCGGGCACGTCGCTGACCCTGCGCATCTCCTACCTGGTCAAGGACGACAACAACGCGCAGCGGTCCCGCTCCGACGCCACCATCACGTGGGAAGCGCGCAACACGTGACCACGCCTCCCGCTCCCTCGTGGCCGGCCCGGGCGGCGGCCACCGCCCGGATCGCCGTCGCGGTCGTCCTGGTGGCCCTCGCCGGCCTCGGTGTCCTGGCCCTGGCGCCCCGGCTCGTCGGCTTCGAGGGCCACGTGGTGGTCTCCGGCTCGATGGCACCGCAGCTCGCCGAGGGCGACGTGGTGCTGACCCGGCCGGTCGCCGTGCCGGACCTCGAGTCGGGGCAGATCCTGCTGTTCCCCGACCCCTCGGGGGCCGACCGGCTCGTGGTGCACCGGCTGGTGTCCTTCGACGAGCAGGGCGCCCTGGTCACCCGGGGCGACGCCAACCAGAGCAACGACACCACGCACGTGCCGGCGGCCAGCGTCATCGGCCAGGTGCAGCTGCGGGTGCCCTACATCGGCCTCCCCGCGTACTGGCGGGCCGAGGGCCGGTGGGGCCCGATCGCGGCGACCGCCGTCCTGCTCGCCGCGGCCGCCGTCGTCGCCGCCGGCCGGTCCGGCGGCGGCCGGGGCCGCACCACCGCCGACCGCGCCCCCGCACCGCGGGGCCGCACCACCGCCGACCGGCTCGGCGCCCCGGTCGCGGGCACCGCCGGCTGACCCGTCGCCCGCCCCGCTCAACAACCGCGCCCCGGAGCCGATGACACCAGGAGGCCGGTACCGCGCCGGGGAGGAGGACAGCGTGCGCCGAGCACCGCAGACCGCTCCCCGGCGTGCCACCGGCGGCGGCCGCGTCGCCGCCTGGCTGGTCGGCGCCGCCCTGTTCGCCGCCCTCGCCGCCGAGGGGCTGCCGGTCGGCACCACCCCCGCGGCCGCCGGCACCAGCGCGGTCAGCCTGGTCGACGACCGCGGCGGCGCCGCGCTGTTCCGCTCCACCGGCCTGACCCCCGGGCGCACCGAGACCGCCTGCGTCGCCCTCGCGGTCACCGGGTCGGCCGAGTCGCTCGGCGAGGTCGAGCTCAGCGCCACGGGCACCGGCGGCGACCTCGCCCCGTACCTGCGGGTCGGCATCGAGGCCGGCACCCTCGCCGACCCGGCCCGGTGCGCCACCTTCACGGGCGTCCCCGTCTGGAGCGGGACGCTCGCCGAGGTGCCCACCGACGCCACCGCCGGCATCCCGACGGGCTGGCGGCCGGACGCGGCGTCCCGGGCCGTCTTCCGGCTCACCGTCTCCGTCCCCGACGACCCCCGGGCGCAGGGCCGCCGCGCCGCGGCCACCTTCGTCTGGGCGCTCGACGTCGAACCCCACCCGCCGGCACCGGAGCCGACCCCGGAGCCCACGCCGTCCGCGGTCCCGGCCCGCACGCCGGTGCCGCCACCGGAACCCACGCCCACGCCGACGCCCACCCCGGAGCCGACGCCGGAGGTGCTCCCCGTGCCTCCGCCGGAGCCGACCCCCACCCCGGAGGTCCCGAGCCCGACGCCGTCGCCGCCGGACGACCCGCCGCGGACCGGTGACGTCGTCCAGGCCGAGCCGCTGGCGGCCCCGCCGGCGACGGTCGCCGAGGCGGTCGCCGAGGCGGTCGCGGAGGTGGCCGCCGCGGTGGGGGAGACCGCGGTCGCCGTGGCCCAGGACGGCCAGTTCCCCCTCGCGCTGGTGGGCGGGGTGGTCGGCTTCCTCTTCGTCCAGGGCCGGCTCGACCAGCGGGACCCCAAGCTGGCGCTGGCCCGGGTCAGCTCCGACGTGCACGACTTCCAGGACTTCCCCCGAACGCCGAGGACCACGACATGAGCCAGGCATCCTCGTCCGCGCCGCAGGACCTCGACCTCCTGCCGCTGGCCGACCGGCTGCGGTGGCTGCTCGCCGTCCGCACCGGCCTGGTCGTGGCCCTGCCCCTGGCGGCCTGGCCGCTCACGCGGACGGCGGAGACGCTGCCCCTCGAGTACCTCGTGGCGCCCGGGGTGGCGCTGCTGGCGTTCGGGCTGCTGCTGCAGAGGCTGTCGGGCCGGGGACGCCGGTGGGCGGTCCTGGCGATCACCGTGCCGGTCATGCTCGACGCCGTGCACCTCGGGTGGGCGCTCTACGTCACCGGGGGCATCGGCAGCCCCGTCGTCTACGTGATCGTGCTGCACGTGCTGGCCGTCTCGCTGCTGAGCTCCTTCCGCAGCGGCCTGAAGCTGGCGCTGTGGCACTCGCTCGTCGTCATGTGCGTGCTCGAGGGCATCACCACCGGCTCGCTGCCCGCGCGCGGCGTCGAGGGCTTCGACGCGGTCACCTACAGCGTCTTCCTGGCCGTGGTGTGGGTGACGGCGGTGACCACCGCCGTCCTCGGCGCGGTCAACGAGCGCGAGCTG
Organism: Geodermatophilus tzadiensis; assembly: GCF_003002915.1. Classification (GTDB taxonomy): domain Bacteria; phylum Actinomycetota; class Actinomycetes; order Mycobacteriales; family Geodermatophilaceae; genus Geodermatophilus; species Geodermatophilus tzadiensis. The sequence goes on from NZ_PVTG01000006.1 coordinate 80,509, forward strand.
CGGCGCCGCCGCTACGACGAGGAGGCGCTGCGCCGGCTGGCCGCGGCGCTGCACGAGGCGGAGAGCACCTCCGCGGTGGCCGAGGCCCTGCTCGACTTCACCGTCGACGCGGCCGACGCCGCGATCGCCGCGGTGCACTGCCACGTGCCGGCCGGCCAGGCCGGTCCCCCCGTCGACCTGGCACTGCGGCGGCGCGGGGACGGCGAGGTGGAGGTGCTGCGGGACGTCGGCGCGCCCGCCGAGGGCTCCCTGCTCGACGACGTCGGCCGCCACGGCAGCACGTTCCTCGCCGCGATGACCGCCCCCGACCCCTGGGTCGACGAGGTGCTCGACGGCGCCCGCCGCGTCGTGGCCATCCCGTTCGGGCTCGACGGCCAGGGCAGCGGCGTGCTCACCTTCACCGACGACGCCCGCACCGGGTCGCGCATCCAGCAGCGCCGGGTGGGCGTGGCCGAGCAGGCCGTGGCCCACGCCGCGACCGCCTTCGCCCGCGTGGCGCTGCTCGAGCACCTGCAGCGCAGCGCGCTCACCGACGGCCTCACCGGGGTGTCCAACCGCCGGGCCTTCGACGCCGCGCTGGACCGCGAGCTGTCGCTCGCCGCCCGCACCGACGCGCCGCTGGCGGTGCTGATCTTCGACCTCGACCACTTCAAGAAGCTCAACGACACCTTCGGCCACCAGGCCGGCGACGACGTCCTGCGCGGCGTCGGCGCGGCGCTGCGGTCGAGCGCGCGGCTCGGCGACGTCGTCGCCCGCTACGGCGGCGAGGAGTTCGCCGTGGTCATGCCCGGCGCGGAGGCCGACGACGCCATCGCGTTCGCGCGGCGCATCCGCAGGGTCCTGGCCGACGTCGAGGCGCCGCGCACGATCACCGCGAGCGTCGGCATCGCCTGCCAGCGCGGGGCCGGGTTGCCCGCCGCCGAGCTGCTCGGCGCCGCGGACACGGCCCTGTACGCGTCGAAGGCCGGCGGCCGCGACCAGGCCCGCATGGCCGGCGTCGAGGGGCCGGTCAGCGGGGTCCAGGTCGAGGACCCGGTCGTGCCGGTGCAGTACCCGTGGCAGGAGACGGCCGCGGCGCACTGAGCGCCGGCACGGGTCCTCCCTCCGGGGAGGGCCCGTGCAGCGGCCGCTCAAGTCGGCAGGGTCCGCGGCCGATGCACCGTCGAGGACCCCCGCCACCGGGCGGGACCGGACGGAGGACGGCGATGACACGGTCGAGGCGCCCGCGGCGGCTGCCCCGCCACGCGCTCGCCGCCGTCGTCAGCGCCCTGGCCCTCCTGGCCCTGACGGTGCTGCTGCCCGGCGCCTCCGCGCGGTTCACCGCGGTGACCGGCAACCCGGCCGGCGCCTGGGCCACCGACGGCGTGGCCCCTCCGACCGGGCTGACGGCGGTCCAGACCTGCACCCGGACGCCCATCACGTTCCGCGGTGCCGCCTCGTCGACGAGCCAGTCACCACTCACCCTCAGCCCTCCCGCCACGACCCAGGTGGGCGACGTCCTGGTGGCCCAGGTCTCCTACTACGGGGCCTCGACGATCAGCGCGACCGGCGACTGGACCCTCCTGTTCACGGACACGAGCGGCGGACTCGTGACCTCCGCCGTCTACCACAAGGTCGCCACGGGCACCGACACCGCGACCTTCACCCGTCCCGAGTCCAGCCCCGGGGACATGGTGGGCGGGATCCTCGCCTACGGCGGCGTCGACCGGAGCAGCCCCGTCGCCGTCTCCGCCCGGGTCACGAGTGCCGGTGAGACGGCCACCCTGCCGGCGGTGACGACGACGGTGAAGGACACGATGGTCGTGTACCTCCTGGCCAAGCGGGTCGCGCCGTTCCCGACGCCGGGGGGCCTCCGGGAACGCTGGAAGCTCAGCTCCGACAGCGAGGGCGTCACCGCGGCGGACGAGTCCTTCGTCGGGCCGGGGACGACACCGTCCCGCTCCACCGCGCTGGCCGGCTCCACCACCGAGTACGTCGCCCAGACGATCGCCCTGCGTCCCGTGCCCCCCGTGGTCGAGGCGTCCCTGTCCTGGACGGCCAGCCCCAGCACGTGGGCGACCGGCTACCGCCTCGAGCGCAGCTCCGGCGGCACGGTGCAGTCGACCCGGTCGATCACGCCGGTGGAGACGACGTCCGCCACCGAGGGGCCGCTGGTCAACGGCACCGCGTACTCCTTCCGCCTGTGGGCCCACCGCGGCACCTGGACCTCCAGCGTGGTCACCGCGCCGCTGACGCCCTCCTGCTGACGCCGCCCCACCTCCCTCGGCTCCTCCCTCCGGGGGAGGGCCCGCACGGCCGCTCAAGTCGGCCCGGGGCGCGGCCGATGGACGGCGAGGACCCCGCCACCGGGCGGGACCCGGACGGAGGACGGCGATGACACGGTCGAGGCGCCCGCGGCGGCTGCCCCGCCGCGCGCTTGCCGCCACCGCCGGCGCCCTCGCCCTCCTGGTCCTCACGGTGGTGTTCCCCGGCGCCTCCGCGCGGTTCACAGCGGTGACGGCCAACCCCGCCGGTGTCTGGACCACCGACGGCGTGGCGGCGCCGACCGGCTTCTCGGCGGCCACGGCCTGCGTGACCACACCCATCGTCTTCCGTGACGTGACGACCGCCACCGGCACCGAGGTGCTCACGCTGCCGGTCCCCGCCGGCACGGCGGCCGGCGACCTGCTGGTGGTCCACATCACCCACAACTGGACCGGGGCGCCCTTCAGCACCCCTGCCGGGTGGACCCACGTCCGCACCGACAGCAGCGGGAACGCGATCATCTCCGCCCTCTACTGGAAGAAGGCGGCGGGGGAGTCGAGCGCGACGTTCAGCTTCCCCACGGGCAGCTCCGTCAGGATGGGCGGCGCCCTGGCGGCCTACACCGGCGCCGACACCACCACGCCCGTCGACGCCCACACCGGCCAGGCCGGCACCGGGACGACGGCCACCACCCCCGCGGTGACCACCGCGACCGCCGGCACCCTGGTGCTGCGGTTGATCAGCCACGCCGCCCAGCCCTCCCCGGCGCCGACCGGCACGACCCCGCGGTGGGCCGTCGGCCCGGTGTCCGGCCTGGGCGGGTACAGCGCCGGCGAGGAGCAGGTCGCCGGCGCCGGTCCGGTGTCCTCCCGGTCCTCGCCGTCGACCGGGACCTCAGCGGCCTGGGTGGGGCAGACGGTGGCGCTGCGGCGGGCCCCCGGCACGCCGTCGGCGTCCCTGTCCTGGACGGCCAGCCCCAGCACGTGGGCGACCGGCTACCGCCTCGAGCGCAGCTCCGGCGGCACGGTGCAGTCGACCCGGTCGATCACGCCGGTGGAGACGACGTCCGCCACCGAGGGGCCGCTGGTCAACGGCACCGCGTACTCCTTCCGCCTGTGGGCCCACCGCGGCACCTGGACCTCCAGCGTGGTCACCGCCTCGCTGACGCCCTCCTGCTGACGCCGCCGGGTCGGGACGGATCGACAGCGCGGCGCCGCCGACTTCGTCAACCCACGCGGTGGCGACCTCCCCGCCGCGGGCCCGCGAGCGGCCTACCGTTCGTGCCCGTGGCACCAGGGGAGCGTCCGGTCGCCCTCCTGCGGGAGGCGCTGGCCGTCGAGGTGCTGCTCGACGCCACCTGGCACCCGGCCTTGCTGCTCGGCTGGCGGCACGACGGTCCCGACGACGCCCGGCTGCGGGTCCGCCTGGACTGGGACGGCGCCCCGCGGGTGCTCTGGGTGCCGCTGACGCTTGTGCGGCTGCCCGTGCCCGGCGCCGTCCCGGCACCCCGGCGGTCCTCACCCGCGCTGCCGGCGCCGCACCGGGCCGCGCACCCCCCGGTCCGCCGGGCGGCCCCCTCCCCGCCCGCCTCGCCGCTCCCCTCCCCGCCGGCCGTCCCGCCGGCCGCCGAGCTGCGGCTGCAGGTCGAGCTGCTCAAGCTCCAGGCCGGCGTGCGCGAGGAGCGCCGCCGCGTGGTCGTCGTCCTCGAGGGCAGCCGCGACGCCGGCCAGCAGGGCATCGCCACCGCGCTCGTCGAGCACCTCGACCCGCGGTGGGCGCGGGTGGTGACCGACGCTCCCGACGGCACCGCGCCGCTGCCCCCGCCGGGCGGGATCCTGGTCGCCGACCGGTGCTGGTGCGGCCCGGCCCCGGTGGCGGTCGACGAGCTCGTCGCGCGCGAGCGGGCGCTCGTCGCCGGCGGCGTGCAGCTGGTCAAGCTGTGGTGCTCGGTGCGGCGTCCCGACACCGATCCCGTCGCCGAGGCCGCGCTGGTCGGCGCCACCTCGACCCCCGGCGCGCCGTGGACGGTGCTGGCCGCCGACGACGAGCCGCGGGCCCGGCTGGCGGCACTGCGGCACGTGCTGACGGCGGTGGACTACCGCGGCCGCGACGACGACGTCCTCGGCCCGCCCGACCCGCTGCTGGTGGCCGCGGTGCCCGCCCGCCCGTGAGCCCGGCCGCGCGCGGCTAGGGCCGGCCCGCGCCGCGGAAGTCGGGCCGGCGCTTCTCGACGAACGCGCGCACGCCCTCGCGTCCCTCCGGGTCGGCGGCCGACTCGGCGATCAGCCGCGCCTCGTCGTCCAGCTGCTCCTCCAGGGTCCGGATCGCCGCCCGCCGCACCAGCCCCCGGGTGCGCACCATCGCGCGCACCGGCCCCGCCGCCACCCGGTGGGCCAGGGCGACGGCTGCCTCGCGCAGGTCCTCGTCCTCGACCAGCCGCGCGACCAGCCCGAACTGGTGGGCCTCGGCGGCGGTGAGCGCGCCGTCGGTCAGCATCAGCTCCAGCGCGCGCGGCGCGCCCAGCGCCCGGGTGAGCGCCCACGAGCTGCCGCCGTCGGGGGAGAAGCCCAGTGCGCCGTAGGCGGGGCGGAACTTCGTCGAGCGGGCGCAGACGACGACGTCGCAGGCCCCCACCAGCCCGACGGCCGCGCCGGCCACCGCGCCCTGCACCCCGGCAACCACCGGCACCGGGCTGTAGAGCAGCCGGCGCACCACCTCGTGCCAGTCGTGCGCCAGCCGGCCGACGAAGGCGCCGGGGTCCTCGGCGCCGGCGAAGGAACGCACGTCACCGCCCACGCAGAACCGCTCGCCGTTGCCCAGCAGCAGCACCGTCCGGGTCTCCTCGGGGCGGGCGGCCAGCGCGGCGGTGAGCTGCTCGGCCATGGCCGGGTCGAGCGCGTTGCCGGCCTCGGGCCGGTCCAGCGTGATCGTCCAGACGTCCCCGTCGAGCGCGGTGAGGACGCGGGGGCGGTCGGTGGTGGTCATCGTCGTCCTCCCGGAGCCGGTGGCGACCACCGTAGGGCCCGGCCGCGCGCCACCTCAGAACCAGGAGGGGAACCACATCCGCAGCAGCCACTCGGCGTGCGAGAGCGGCCGCCCGGCCAGCACCGGGTAGAAGAACGCGAACGTGCCGGCGACGACGGCGACGTAGCCGCTCACCGCGGCCAGGCCCACCGTGCGCCGCCCCTGCGTCGCCCCGGGCCGGCCGAGGACGTCCTGCAGCACCAGCGTCACGGCGAGGACGAAGAACGGCAGCACCGGTGCGGTGTAGAAGGCGAACATGGTGCGCTCGGGGTTGAGGAACCAGGTGCCCCACCCGGCGGCCACGGCGAACGCGACCAGCACCGACGCCGGGTCGCGCCGGGCGACGATCCGCCAGAGCAGCCACACCAGGGCGGGCGCGAAGGCCAGCCAGAGGGTCGGCGTCCCCACCATGAGGATGTAGCGGATCACCTGGTCGCCGGCCTCGTCGGTGAGGCCCTGCGGGTTCCACAGCAGGATCGGTCGGCCGTTGACCAGCCAGGTCCAGGGGCCGGACTCCCACGGGTGCGGCGTCGACAGGCCGTTGTGGAAGTCCCACCACTCGACGTGCATGTGCCACCACGAGCGCAGCGCGTCGGGGACCCACGGGAACGCCGTCTTCGGGTTGCGCTGCGCCCACCAGCGGCCCTGCGCCGTCTCGCCCAGGAACCACCCGGTGAAGCTGGCCAGGTAGGTGAGCACCGGCACGGCCGCCAGCGCCCACGTCGCGCCGGGCAGGCCGCGGCGCAGGGCGGTCACGGTCGGCCGCGGGACACCGGCCTCGCGCCACGCCGCGCGGTCCCAGAACAGCGACAGCACGGCGAAGAAGGCGAGGAAGTACAGCCCGCTCCACTTGACCGAGCACGCGCAGCCGAAGAGGACCCCCGCGGCGATCCGCCAGCCGCGCGGCCCGAGCGGGGAGCCGGTGGCCGGCACCGGCAGCGACGCGCGGACGCGGGCGCGCACCCGGTCGCGGTCGACGACGAGGCAGGCGACCGCGCCGAGCACGAGGACCTGCAGGAACACGTCGAGCAGGCCGATGCGCGAGACGGTGAACTGGAAGCCGTCGAGGGCCAGGAGCAGGCCGGCGACCAGGCCCAGCAGCGTCGAGCCGGTCAGCCGCCGCGCCAGCCTCGTGAGGACGACGACGCTGAGCGCCCCGGCCACCGCGGACGGGAACCGCCAGCCGAACGAGTCGTAGCCGAACAGCTGCTCCCCGGCCGCGATCAGCCACTTCCCGAGCGGCGGGTGGACGATGAAGGTGTAGCCGCGGTTGTACTCGTGGCCCCAGGTGAGCAGGTCGTGGGCCTCGGGCGGGTAGTACGCCTCGTCGAACAGCAGCGTGTCGGGGTAGCCGATCCCGACCAGCCGGCTGACCAGCGTCAGCACGCCGAGCACCCCGGCCAGCACCCAGGACAGCAGCCGGTCGCCGGGCAGCGGCGGGGTGCGGTCGGTGCGCGGGCGGGGGAGCGGCAGGCGGCGGTGCGCGCGCGGCGGCGGGCCCGGCGGGTCCCCGGCGTCCGTGCGCTCGGGAGCCAGGACCGCCATGCGCCTCAGGGTATGTGCGCCGCCGGGGCGGGCCGGCGTGACAGGCTCGGGACGTGACCGGACGGCTGGTGCTCGGTGGTGCCCCGCTCGGCCAGCCCGGCGACGTGGGCCCGCGGCTGCGCCGGGTGATGGCCGAGGCCGACGTCCTCGCCGTCGAGGACACCCGGCGGCTGCACCGGCTGGCCACCGACCTCGAGGTGACGCTCACCGGGCGGGTCGTGACGTTCCACGAGTCGGTCGAGCGCGCCCGCCTCCCCGGGCTGCTGTCGGCGCTCGACCAGGGCCAGACCGTGCTGCTGCTCACCGACGCCGGCATGCCCTCGGTCTCCGACCCCGGCTACACGCTGGTGCGAGCGGCGATCGAGGCCGGGGCCGAGGTGACGTCGGTGCCCGGGCCGTCCGCGGTGACCACGGCGCTGGCGGTCTCGGGGCTGCCGGTGGACCGGTTCTGCTTCGAGGGCTTCCTGCCCCGCAAGGCCGGCGAGCGCCGGTCGCGGCTGGCCGGCCTGGCCGCCGAGCGCCGCACGATGGTGTTCTTCGAGTCGCCGCACCGGCTGGCCGACGCCCTCGCCGACTGCGCCGCCGCGTTCGGCGACTCCCGGGCGGCCGCGGTGTGCCGGGAGCTGACCAAGACCCACGAGGAGGTCCGCCGGGGGGAGCTGGCGGAGCTGGCCTCGTGGGCGGCCGACGGCGTGCGCGGGGAGATCACGCTCGTCGTCGCGGGGGCGTCACCCGAGCCGGTGGCGCTGTCGGCCGACGAGCTGGCCGCGCTGGTGGCGGGGGAGGAGGCCGCTGGCGCCACCCGCAAGGACGCCATCCGCGCCGTCGTCACCCGCACCGGCCTGCCCCGCCGCACCGTCTACGACGCCGTCGTCGCCACCAAGGACGCCTGACCTCCGACTGTGCGCTCGTCGGGGCCCTCGGTGCGGGCGACGCCCCGACAGGTGCACGGTCGCACCGACCTGTGGACGACGCCGACGGAGGAGCCGCCCCGTACGGCACGGTGCCGCGGTGTCCCGACCCCCGGCGCAGCCGTCGCGCCTGACCACCGGCCCGTTCCGGGGCACCACCGCGGTCACCCGGGGGTTGCTCACCGCCGACCAGCTCCGCAGCAGCGCCTGGCGGCGACTGTTCCGGGACGTCTACCTGCACCGGGACGTCCCGGTCACCCACGAGCTGCGCGCGGTGGCCGCGGCGGGGCTGCTGCTCCCCGGCGCCGTCGTCTCGGGCCGGAGCGCGGCGGTGCTCTGGGGCGTCGAGCTGGCCAGGACCGACGACGACGTCGAGCTCACGCTCCCGCCGGGACGCCACCCCGTGCGGGCCGGCGGCTTGCGCGTCCGCCGGGCCTCGCTGGCCGGGGACGACGTCGAGCGCCGCCGAGGCGTCCCGGCCACCACGCCGGAGACCACCGCCCTCGACCTGGCCCGCCAGGTGGACGGGGACGAGGCAGTGGTCGCGGTCGACCGCGTCCTGGCGTCCGGTCTCGTCGACCTCGCAGACCTCCGCGCCCGTGCGGCACGGTGCCGGGGCCGCGGGAGCGCCCGGGCGCGCGCCGTCTGTGCGCTGGCGGACGAGCGGTCCGAGTCCCCTCAGGAGACACGACTCCGCGTCCTCGTCGTCCGGTCCGGCCTACCCGTGCCGGTCCCGCAGTTCACCATCCGGGTCGGCGGCCGCTTCGTCGCTCGGGTCGACCTGGCCTGGCCGGACCTACGGGTGGCCGTCGAGTACGACGGTCGCTGGCACGGCGGGGCGGGGCAGTTCGTACGTGACCGGCAGCGGCTCAACCGGCTGCAGGAGGCGGGGTGGCGGGTGGTCTTCGTGACCGCCGAGGACCTCCACCGGCCCGGCGAGCTGGTCGCACGAGTTGACCGTGCCCTCGCGGTCGCGAGTGTGCGGTCCTCGGGCTCACCCGCCCGCAGGTGACCCCGCCGACCGCACACCCGCCCCGGGCTAGAGCCAGCCGTTGCGCTTGAAGCCGCGGTAGAGCAGCAGGCAGGCGGTGGCGATCACCAGCAGGACCATCGGGTAGCCCCACCGCCACTGCAGCTCGGGCATGAACTCGAAGTTCATCCCGTAGATGCCGGCGATCGCGGTGGGGACGGCGACGATGCCGGCCCACGCCGAGATCTTGCGCATGTCCTCGTTGTCGGCCATCGAGGTGCGCGCCAGCGACGCCTGCAGGATCGACGACAGCAGCTCGTCGAGCGAGCCCACCTGGTCGCGCACCCGGATGGCGTGGTCGAGCACGTCGCGGAAGTAGGAGCGCATCGCCTCCGGGACGACGTCGACGGGCCGCTCGGAGAGCTTCTGCAGCGGCACCTCCAGCGGCCCCACCGCCCGCCGCAGTGACATCAGCTCGCGCTTGAGCTGGTAGAGCCGGCCGATGTCGTCGGTGCGCTCCGGGCTGAACACCGACGCCTCGAGCTCGTCGACGTCGTCCTGCACCTGCTCGACGACGTCGACGAAGGTGTCGACGACGAGGTCGGCCACCGCGTACAGCACCGCCGCGGGCCCGTGGCAGAGCAGGTCGCGGTCCTCCTCCATCCGGTGCCGCAGGTCGGTCAGGTCGTTGTGGTCGCCGTGCCGCACGGTGATCACGTGGTGGGTGCCCACGAACACCATGACCTCGCCGGTGTCGACCACCTCGCTGGTGGCGGTCAGCTGCTCGTGCTCCACGTACCGCGCGGTCTTGAGCACCATGAACAGGTCGTCGTCGTAGCGCTCGAGCTTGGGCCGCTGGTGGGCGTAGACGGCGTCCTCGACGGCCAGCGGGTGCAGGTGGTAGCGGCCGGCGATCGCGTCGAGCTCGGCCTCGGTGGGCTCGAACAGCCCGAGCCACACGAACCCGCCGCGCTCGACGGCGGTGTCGAGCGCCTCCATCGGGTCCACCGGCGGCTCGCGCCGGCCCTGTACGTAGACCGCGCAGTCGACGACCGCGCCGGTGCCCTGCGGCCGGCCCCGGGGCGGCCGTGGGGCCCCGGCCGGCCGCGGTCGGGGGCTGGGCGCGTACAGCTCCGGCGCGCCCTCGGTTCGCGGGTCGCCCACCGTCTGCCTCCTCCCGTCCCGCCGGGACGGCGGGCGAGGAGAGCGTAGGCGTGCGGCGTCCGCGGCCCCGTGCCACGCTGCCTCCGGGACCGGCCGAGGACGGGCCGCTCCGTGCGCACGAGGAGGACGCCGTGGCAGCAGGGACCCGCCGGATCAAGTCCGTCGAGGACTCCATCCGCGACACCGAGGAACCCGAACACCGGCTCAAGAAGAACCTCTCCGGCCTCGACCTCGCCGTCTTCGGCGTCGGGGTGATCATCGGGACCGGCATCTTCGTGCTCACCGGCGAGGTCGCGAAGACCACCGCCGGGCCGGCCGTGGCCCTCTCGTTCGTCATCGCCGGCGTCGTCTGCGGACTGGCGGCCGTCTGCTACGCCGAGTTCGCGTCCACCGTGCCGGTGGCGGGCTCGGCGTACACGTTCTCCTACGCCACCCTCGGCGAGACGGTCGCCTGGATCATCGGCTGGGACCTCGTGCTCGAGCTGGCCCTGGGCGCCGCGACGGTCTCGGTCGGCTGGTCGGGCTACCTCAACCAGCTGCTCGGCGACCTCGGCATCCCGCTGCCGACGTCGATCGCCGGGGAGACCGCGACGGTCAACATCCCGGCCATCTTCATCGCCCTGGCGATGACCGCGGTCCTGGTGCTGGGCATCAAGCTGTCCTCACGGGTGACCAGCGTGATCGTCGCGATCAAGGTCGCCATCGTGCTGCTGGTCATCGTGCTCGGCCTCTTCTACCTGACGGCCGACAACTACACGCCGTTCGTCCCGCCGGCCGAGCCCGCCGCGGAGGGGGAGGGCGGCTGGCACGCCCCGCTCATCCAGCTGCTCGGCTTCACCCAGGGCAGCTTCGGCTGGGGCGGCGTCATCGCCGGTGCCTCGATCGTGTTCTTCGCCTTCATCGGCTTCGACATCGTCGCGACCGCCGCCGAGGAGACCAAGGACCCGCGGAAGGACCTGCCGCGCGGGATCATCGGCTCGCTGGTGGTCTGCACGCTGCTCTACGTCGCCGTCTCGCTGGTCGTCGTCGGCATGCAGCCCTACTCGGAGCTGTCCACCGAGGCACCGCTGGCCGAGGCGTTCAGCAGCGTCGGGCTGTCCTTCGTCTCCAGCGTCATCTCCCTCGGCGCGCTGGCCGGCCTGACGTCGGTCGTCATGATCCTCATGCTCGGGCAGTCGCGGGTGCTGTTCGCGATGAGCCGGGACCACCTGCTGCCGCCGGGCATGGCCGCCGTCCACCCGCGGTACGGCACGCCGTACAAGATCACCATCGGGACGGGGATCTTCGTGGCCCTGCTCGCCGGCTTCCTGCCGCTGGGGACGCTCGCCGAGCTGGTCAACATCGGCACGCTGTTCGCCTTCGTGCTCGTCTCGCTCGGCGTCATCGTGCTGCGGCGCACCCGGCCCGACCTGCACCGCGCCTTCCGGGTGCCGCTGGTCCCGCTCCTGCCGATCGCCTCGGCGCTGGCCTGCTTCTACCTGATGCTGAACCTCCCGGCCGACACCTGGGTCCGGTTCGCCGTCTGGATGGTGCTGGGGGTCGCCATCTACTTCCTGTACGGACGGCGGCACAGCCGGCTCGCGGGCGCCGAGGGGGAGGCCGCGGCCGAGCGGGCGGTCGCCGACCGCGCGGCCCGCGGCGGGCGGTGATCCCCCCGGAGGGGTGAGGCGGGCTCCGGCGCACCTCCGGAGCCCGCCCCCGCGCGACGACCTGACCGGTGACCGACGTCCCCGGCCAGGAGCACACCCGTGGCGACCAGCGTCCTCGACGCCCCCCTCCCGACCACCCCCGCCGCCGCCCCCCGGTGGCCCGCGGCCGTGCTCGCGCTCGCCGCGGTGTGCGGGCTGGAGTCGCTGGCCCTGCTCGCGGTCGGGCTGACCGGGCTCGACGGGCTGCTCACCGCCACCCCGGCGCCGCCGGCGCCCGTGGTGGTCGTCGTGCTCGGCGGGCTGGCCGGCTGGATCGTCGCCTGCGCCGGCAGCGCGCTCACCGTTCTCGAGGGGCCGGGACGGCGGATGGCGGCCGTCGTCGCCGGCGCCGAGGTCGGGCTGGTCGTCGCGCTGCTCGCCGTCAGCGAGTTCACCGCGCTGCTGGACCGGCTGCCCGCTCCCGTGCCGGTCCCCGCGGCGGCGCTGCTCGCCCTCGCCGTCCCCGTCGGCAAGCTGCTGCTCGCCTCGGCGCCCTCGGTCCTCGCCTGGGCGCAGACCGCCCCGCCGCGGCAGCGGGAGCCCGAGCCGGTGGCCCACCCGCGGCTGCGGGTGCTCACCGTGGCGGTCATCGGGCTGGCGCTGTGCGGGCTGGCGGTCACCACCCCGGTGGCCGGCGAGCCGCCGGTCCCGGCCACGGCCGTCGCCGGCGGCTGACGGCCGGTCAACCGGGTGGACGCCGCCACCTAGGCTCGGGGCGTGAGTGATCGGCACATCCTGACCGCCGTCGCGTGGCCCTACGCCAACGGCCCGCGGCACATCGGCCACGTCTCCGGCTTCGGCGTCCCCTCCGACGTCTTCAGCCGCTACCAGCGGATGGCCGGCAACCGGGTGCTGATGGTCAGCGGCACCGACGAGCACGGGACCCCGATCACCGTCGCCGCCGACGCCGAGGGCGTGTCCCCGCGCGAGATCGCCGACCGCAACAACCGGCTCATCGTGGGCGACCTGCAGGCGCTGGGGTTGTCCTACGACCTGTTCACCCGGACGACGACGGCCAACCACGCCGCGATCAGCCAGGAGATCTTCCTGGGGCTGCTGAAGAACGGCTACGTCTTCCCGAAGACGACGCTCGGCGCCATCAGCCCGAGCACCGGCCGCACGCTGCCCGACCGCTACATCGAGGGCACCTGCCCCATCTGCGGTTACGACGGCGCCCGCGGCGACCAGTGCGACAACTGCGGCAACCAGCTCGACCCGGTGGACCTCATCAACCCGCGGAGCCGGATCAACGGCGAGACGCCGAGGTTCGTCGAGGAGGAGCACTACTTCCTCGACCTGCCGGCCTTCACCCGCTCGCTGGGCGACTGGCTCGACACCCGCCGCGGCTGGCGGCCCAACGTCCTCAACTTCGCGCGGAACCTGCTCACCGACCTCAAGCCGCGCAGCTACACCCGCGACATCGACTGGGGCGTGCCGGTGCCCCTCGACGGCTGGCGCGACCGCCTGGACAAGCGGATCTACGTGTGGTTCGACGCGGTCGTCGGCTACCTGTCGGCGTCCATCGAGTGGGCCCGCCGCTCCGGGGACGCCGACGCGTGGCGGCAGTGGTGGCAGACGCCGGACGCCGACGCCTACTACTTCATGGGCAAGGACAACATCGTCTTCCACGCCGAGATCTGGCCTGCTCAGCTGCTCGGCTACGACGGAGAGGGCGACAAGGGCGGCAGCCCCGGCTCGCTCGGCCGGCTGAACCTGCCCACCGAGGTGGTCTCCAGCGAGTTCCTCACCATGGAGGGGCGCAAGTTCTCCTCCTCGCGGCAGGTGGTCATCTACGTCCGCGACTTCCTGGCCCGCTACGACGCCGACGCGCTGCGCTACTTCGTCGCCGCCGCCGGGCCCGAGACCCAGGACACCGACTTCACCTGGGCGGAGTTCCTGCGCCGCAACAACGACGAGCTGGTCGCCGGCTGGGGCAACCTGGTCAACCGCACGGTGTCGATGGCGGCCAAGAACGTCGGCGCCGTCCCGACGCCGGGGGAGCTGACCGACGCCGACCGGGCCCTCCTGTCGGCCACGCAGGGCGCCTTCGGCCCGATCGGGGAGATGCTGTCGCGCAACCGGCAGAAGGCGGCGGCCACCGAGGCGATGCGGGTGGTCGGCGAGGCGAACAAGTACCTGTCCGACCAGGCGCCGTGGAAGCTCAAGGAGGACCCGGCCCGCCGCGACACGGTCCTGCACACCGCCCTGCAGGCGGTCAGCGACTGCAACGCGCTGCTCACGCCGTTCCTGCCGCACTCGGCGCAGAAGGTGCACGAGCTGCTCGGCGGCACCGGCGTGTGGTCGCCGGCCCCGCGCATCGAGGAGGTCACCGACCTCGACGACGGCTCGCCGTACCCGGTGATCACCGGCGACTACGGCGACGCGCAGGCGGTGTGGGCCTCCCGGCCGCTGCCGTCGGGGACCCCGCTGAGCCCGCCCACCCCGGTGTTCCGCAAGCTCGACGAGTCGATCGTGGCCGAGGAGCTGGCCCGGCTGGAGGACGGCGCGCAGTGAGTCGCTCGGCCGCGTCCCGCGCGAACCGGCGGGGTGAGCCGCCGCCGTCCCCGGAGCCGCTGCCGGCCCCGGCGGTCGACAGCCACACCCACCTCGACATCGTGCTGAACGGGTTCCGCACCGAGGAGCCCGCCGACGACGCGGCGGTGGACGCCGAGGTCGCCGCCGCGGCCGCCGTCGGCGTCCCCCGGCTGGTGCAGGTCGGCGTGGACGTCGCCTCCTCGCGGTGGTCGGCCGCGTTGGCGGAGCGGCACCCGCAGGTGCTCGCCGCCGTCGCCGTCCACCCCAACGAGGCCGGCGAGGGGTTGGCCGACGACGACGCGCTGGCCGAGATCGACCGGCTGGCCGCGCTGCCCCGGGTGCGCGCGGTGGGGGAGACCGGCCTGGACCGCTACCGCACCGGGCCCGAGGGCTGGGCGGCCCAGGAGGCGTCGTTCCGGGCGCACGTGCGGATCGCCAAGGAGCACGGTGTCGCGCTGGTGGTCCACGACCGCGACGCGCACGACGAGGTGCTGCGCGTGCTCGACGACGAGGGCGCGCCCGAGCACGTCGTGATGCACTGCTTCTCCGGCGACGCCGCGTTCGCGGCGGCCTGTGTCGAGCGCGGCTTCGTGCTGTCCTTCGCCGGGACGCTGACCTTCGGCAACGCCGGCTACCTGCGCGAGGCCGCGGCGGCCACCCCGGTCGGGCAGCTGCTCGTCGAGACCGACGCGCCCTTCCTCACCCCGGCGCCGCACCGCGGCCGGCCCAACGCCTCGCGGCTGGTGCCGTACACCGTCCGGGCGCTGGCCGAGGTCACCGGCGTGGAGCTCCCGCAGCTGTGCGACGCGCTCACCGGGAACGCCGAGCGCGTGTTCGGCGGCTGGTGAAGGACCCCCTGCCCCCGCACGCTCGCGCCGGGCCCCTGCAGGGGGCCGACCGATCGGACCTCACGGGCAGCCGTCCACCCGACCGGCTGAGCCGTGCGGCGATGCACACTGGTGGCGTGGGTCGCCTCATCGCCGTCGTGCTCTTCATCGCCGTCCTGGTGCCCGGCGTGCTGCTCGCGCGGGCCTGGGCCCTGGCGGCCGGCCGCCGCGCCGTCGCCTCGGCCGCGGTGGAGTTCGCGACCCCCACCCCCGAGGGGCTCGCCACGCTGCAGCGACAGGCCCAGCACGGCCGCCGGGTGCGCCGGCTGGGCCTGCTGCTCGGCGTCCTCGCCATCGTGGCCAGCGTCGTGGTGTTCGCCGAGGCGTCGGTCTTCCTGTGGCTGCCGGCCCTCGTCATCGGGCTGCTCACCGGCGTGGTGCTGGCCGAGGCCACCCGTCCGCGCCCCCGCTGGCGGCTGTCCGCCCCGCCCCGCCGCCCCCGGCGCGGGGAGCAGATCTCGCCGTGGCTGCTCTGGACGACGCGGGCCGTCGTCGTCGCCGAGGTCGCCGTCGCGGCGGTGATGTGGCAGCGCGGGGACCTGCCCGACTCGGTCGGCTGGGTGGCGGTCGTGGTGCCGCTCGTCGTGTGGCTGCTCGCCGAGGTCGCCCTGCTGCGCGCGCTGCTGCGCCCGCTGGCCGGGGAGGGCGCCGACGTGCCGGTCGACGAGGCGCTGCGCACGTGGACCGCGCACCTGGTCGCCGCAGCCACCAGCGTCCTGGCCCTCCTCCCGCTGGGTGCCCTGCTGCTGGCCGCGGGCATCGACCTCGGCGACCGGGTCACCGAGAACGTCGACCTGCTGCCGGTGGCCCTGGTCGCCGGGGGCTTCGCCGGCCTCGCCGCGGGCCTGGCCGTCGCGGTCTTCCTCGTCACCTGGCTGCGCCCCGTGAGCACCAGCGAGCGCGCGCTCGCCGGCTGACCGGCCGCCCCACCGGGGCCGTCCCCGGCCCCACGAACCGCTCCCGTCCCACCCGTCCCACGCACCCCGTCCGTCACGCACCGTGTCGGCGCGGCTCCGTGTCGACGTGTCGGCCCCCTGGTTTGCTCTCCGTGCACCTTGCACCACGCACCGCACTCGTCATGGTGCCGTGACCGACAGCCGGGGTGGGACCGACCCGGGGAGCGTCCGGCTGCCCGGGGACCCCCTGGCGCCGGCTGCTGCCCGGAGGGGGGCCCGTGCCCGGCCCCCCGACCCGTGGAAGAGCCGTGCCCAGACCGCTGAAGCTGCCCCTCCTCGCCCTGGTCCTCCTCGGACTGGTGGGCGGCTCCCTCGCCTGGTACGCCGCGCAGAAGTCGGTGACCCTGACCGTCGACGGGCAGGTCCGCGAGGTCAGCACGTACGCCGACACCGTGGGTGAGGTGCTCGAGGACGCGGGGCTGCAGACGCAGGCGCACGACGTCGTCCTCCCCGACGTCGACGCCGAGGTCGGGGACGGCGACACCGTCGTGCTCGACCGCGCCCGCCCGCTGGAGCTCACCGTCGACGGCGTCTCCAGCACCGTCTACGTGACCGCGCTGTCGGTCGACGAGGCGCTCGAGCAGCTCGGCTACCGCGGCGACGGCCTGGTGCTCTCGGCCAGCCGCAGCGAGCGGCTCCCGCTCGACGGCATGGCCCTGTCCATCTCCCGCCCCAAGGACGTCACGCTCGTCGTCGACGGCGTCACCCGCGTCGTCACCACGACCGCCGCCACGGCCGGCGACCTCCTCGCCGAGCAGGGCGTGGTCCTCGGCGGGCACGACCGCACCAGCCTCTACCCGGCGCAGCCGCTGCTGGCCGGCATGCGGCTGCAGGTCCACCGCGTGCAGGTCGGCGAGGTGACCCAGACCAGCCCCGTGCCGCACCGCACGGTGGAGACCGAGGACCCCGAGGTGTACGAGGGCGAGCGGACGGTCACCCAGGAGGGCGTGGACGGCGAGCAGAGCACCACCTTCCGGATCACCGTCGTCGACGGCGTCGAGACCGCGCGTGAGCAGGTGGGCACCGCGGTCACCGTCGCGCCGGTCGACGAGCTGGTCAGCGTGGGCACCAAGGAGCGCCCCGCGGCTGCCGCGCCCTCCGTCGCGGGCGGCGGCGTCTGGGACCAGCTGGCGCAGTGCGAGGCCGGCGGCAACTGGGCCATCAACACCGGCAACGGCTACTACGGCGGCCTGCAGTTCAGCTCCGGCACCTGGATCGCCAACGGCGGCGGCGCGTACGCGGCCAACGCCCACCTGGCGACGCGCGAGCAGCAGATCGCGGTGGCCGAGCGCGTGCAGGCCTCGCAGGGCTGGGGCGCCTGGCCGTCCTGCACCCGCCGGCTCGGCCTCCGCTGACCGGTCCGGGCGCCGAGGGGCTGCTGGGCCCGGCCGCGATCCGCGAGCTGGCCCGGCAGCTCGACCTGCGCCCGACCAAGACGCTCGGCCAGAACTTCCTGCACGACGCCAACACCATCCGGCGGATCGTGCGCACCGCCGAGCTGCGCCCCGACGACGTGGTGCTGGAGGTCGGCCCCGGCCTGGGCTCGCTGACCCTCGGCCTGCTGCCCACCGCCGCGGCGGTGACCGCCGTCGAGATCGACCCGCGGCTGGCCGACCTGCTGCCCCGCACCGTGGCCGAGCGGCGACCCGACCTCGCCGGCCGGCTCACCGTCGTGGAGGCCGACGCGCTGCGGGTCACCGGGCTGCCGGACCCCCCGCCGACGGCGCTGGTGGCCAACCTGCCGTACAACGTGGCGGTGCCCGTCCTGCTGCACCTGCTCGAGCTGCTGCCCTCCCTGCGGCGGGCGTTGGTGCTCGTGCAGGCCGAGGTCGCCGAGCGGCTGGCCGCCCCGCCGGGCAGCCCGGCCTACGGCGTCCCGTCGGTCAAGGCCGCCTGGTACGGCCGGGCCCACCGCGCCGGCACCATCGGCCGCCGCGTCTTCTGGCCCGAACCCAACGTCGACTCCGGGCTGGTCGCCCTGGACCGGCACGACCCGCCGCCGGGCGACCGGGCCGCCACCTTCGCCGTCGTCGACGCCGCCTTCGCCATGCGCCGCAAGGGCCTGCGGGCCGCGCTGGCCCGCTGGGCCGGGAGCCCGGCCGCCGCCGAGGCGCGGCTGCGCGCGGCCGGCATCGACCCGGCCACCCGGGGCGAGCAGCTCTCGGTGGCCGACTTCGCGCGGCTGGCCGCGACCACCCCGTGAGCTGGTCCTCGTCCGGCGGTCCCGGGCACACCCGCGGCGACGGCACGGTCACCGCACACGCCCCGGCCAAGGTCAACGTCTCGCTCGCCGTCGGGCCGCTGCGGCCCGACGGGTTCCACACGCTGCAGACGGTCTACCTGGCCGTCTCGCTGCTGGACACGGTCACCGTGCGCCGCGGCGACGGGCTCTCGGTCACCGTCACCGGGGAGGGCACCGGCGGTCCCGACCCGGTGCCCACCGACCGGCGCAACCTCGTGTGGCGGGCCGCCGAGCTGCTCGCCGAGCAGGCCGGCGTGGTGGCCGACGCCGCCATCGCGGTGGACAAGGCGATCCCCGCCGCGGCCGGGCTGGCGGGTGGCAGCGCCGACGCCGCGGCCGCCCTGGTGGCCCTCGACGCGCTGTGGGGGACCCACGCCACCCGCGGCGACCTCACCGCCCTGGCCGCGCGGCTGGGCAGCGACGTGCCGTTCAGCCTCGCCGGCGGGGTGGCACTGGGCAGCGGCCGCGGGGAGCAGCTGACGCCGGTGCTGGCCCGACGGCAGTGGCACTGGGTGCTGGGCATCGCGGAGGGCGGCCTGGCGACGCCGGCGGTCTACGCCGAGCTCGACCGGCTGCGCGCCGCGGGGCGGGCACCCGAGGGCGACGGCGCGCCGTCCCCGGAGCCCGTCGTGGCCGCGCTGCGCAGCGGACCGCCGCGGGCGCTTGCCGCGGCGCTGACCAACGACCTGCAGGCCGCGGCGGTCTCGCTGCGGCCCGCGCTGCGGCGGGCGCTGCGCGCGGCCACCGACGCCGGGGCGCTGGCCGCGCTGGTCAGCGGGTCCGGCCCGACCGTGGCCGCGCTCGCCGAGGACGAGGACGCCGCCGTGCGGCTGGCCGCCGTGCTGGCGGGGGAGGGCGTGTTCCGCACCGTCCGCGTGGTGCACGGCCCCGTCCCCGGCGCCCGCCTCGTGGGCTAGGCGGCGGCGGGCTGCTGGCGCTTGGCGGCCAGGCGGACCGGGTCGGGCCACTTCACCGAGTGCGCCCAGCCGAGCTTCTCGAACACCCAGATAACCCGGGCGCTGATGTCGATCTGCCCGCGCAGCACGCCGTGCCGGGCGCAGGTCGGGTCGGCGTGGTGCAGGTTGTGCCAGGACTCACCGCCGCTGAGGACGGCCAGCGGCCAGAAGTTGGTCGCCCGGTCGCGCGAGGCGAAGGGCCGGCTGCCCACGACGTGGCAGATCGAGTTGATCGACCAGGTGACGTGGTGCAGCAGCGCGGTGCGCACCAGGCCGGCCCAGAAGAACGCCGTCCAGGCGCCGGCCCAGCTGCCGGTGACCAGACCGCCGATCGCGGTCGGCAGGGCGAGGCTCAGGAACGCCCAGACGATGAACAGCCGGCTCGTGACGCGCAGGGCGCCGTCCTTGAGCAGGTCGGGGGCGTAGCGCTCGGCGTTGGTCTGCCGCCGGTCGAACAGCCACCCCAGGTGCGCGTGGAACATGCCCTTGAGCAGCGCGCGGGTGTCGTCGCCGTAGCGCCAGGGGGAGTGCGGGTCGCCGTCGCGGTCGGAGAAGGCGTGGTGTCGCCGGTGGTCGGCCACCCACTGCACCACCGGGCCCTGGATCGCCATGCAGCCCACGATCGCCAGCGCGATCCGCAGCGGCCGGGTGGCCTTGAACGACCCGTGCGTGAAGTACCGGTGGTAGCCCACGGTGACCCCGAGCAGCGGGACGAAGTAGAAGGCGACGAGCAGGCCGACGTCGAGCCAGGACAGTCCCCAGCCCCACACCGCCGGCACGACGGCGGCCAGCGCGAGGAACGGGACGACGACGAAGACGTAGAGCGTGAGCTGCTCGAGGTGTCCCTTCTCCTTGCCCAGCGCGTTGGGCGGCAGGCCGCGGTCGGGGTCGGCCGGGCGGAGGGCCGCGGGCCGGGTGGCCGTCGGCCGGGTGGAGGAGGGAGCGGTCACGGAGTCTCCAGGGGTCGTGCTGCGGGTGCCCGCTCCGGCGCGACGGCCGGGGCTACGAGGCCGTAACCTACGTCACCGCTGCGCGCCACGCCCCGCGAGGCCGGGGAGCGGGAGGTCTGCCGGCCCGGCTCCCGTGCCCCCCGCCCGGGCCGCCCCCTACGCTCGTCCGGTGGCGCCGCACGGGCGGCGCCGCGGTGGGGGATGGGGTAATCGGCAGCCCGCCGGCCTTTGGAGCCGGGAAGTCTCGGTTCGAGTCCGAGTCCCCCAGCAGCGCCGGGGCCGCGCAGCCGGCGGCCCGCCCACCGTCTGAGGAGATCCGTGAGCCCGCAGCAGGCAGTCGCCGCCGTCGTCGTCCTCGCCGCCGGGCAGGGGACCCGGATGCGCTCGGCCACGCCGAAGGTCCTGCACGAGATCGGCGGGCGCAGCATGCTCGGCCACGTCCTGGCCGCGGCCGCGCCGCTGGGGGCCGCGGAGACGCTCGTGGTGGTCGGCGCCGGCCGCGAGGCGGTGGCCGACCACCTGGCCGCGGTCGCGCCGGGGGCCCGGCCGGTGGTGCAGGACGAGCAGCGCGGCTCCGGGCACGCCGCCGCGGTGGCGCTGGCCGCCGTCCCCGACCTGGCGGGGCCGGTCCTGGTGGTCAACGGCGACGCGCCGCTGCTGCGGGAGCAGACGGTCACCGCGCTGGTCGAGGCGCACCGCGCCGCGGGCGCGGCGCTCACCGTGCTCACCGCCCGGGTCGAGGACCCGACCGGCCTGGGCCGGATCGTCCGCGACGGCTCCGGCGCGGTCACCGGCATCGTCGAGGAGCGCGACGCCACCCCGGAGCAGCGGGCGATCACCGAGGTCAACGCCGGCGTCTACGTCGGGGACGCCGCGGCGTTCCGCGGCGCGCTGGCCCGGATCGGCCAGGACAACGACCAGGGCGAGGTGTACCTCACCGACGTCGTCGGCCTGCTCGTCGGCGACGGTGAGACGGTGGCCGGCGCCCCCGCGGAGGACCCCGACGACGTCCTCGGCTGCAACGACCGCCGCGAGCTGGCCGCCCGCCGCCGCACCCTCAACGACCGCGTCCTCGACGAGCTGATGCGCGCCGGCGTCACCGTCGTCGACCCCGCCACCACCTGGGTCGACGTCACCGCCACCGTCGCCGCCGACGCGCTGCTCGAACCCGGCGTCCAGCTCCGCGGGACGACGTCGGTGGCCGCCGGCGCCGTCGTGGGGCCCGACTCCACGCTGGTCGACACCACGGTGGGCGAGGGCGCCAGCGTGGTCCGCTCGCACGTGCTCGGCGCGGTCGTCGGCCCGCAGGCCGTGGTCGGCCCGTTCAGCTACCTGCGGCCCGGCACCGACCTCGCGCGGGGCGCCAAGGTGGGCGCGTTCGTCGAGACGAAGAACGCCCGCGTCGGCGAGGGCTCGAAGGTGCCGCACCTGTCCTACGTCGGCGACGCCACCCTCGGCCGCGGCACCAACGTCGGGGCGGCCACCGTGTTCGTCAACTACGACGGGATGGCCAAGCACCACACGACCGTCGGCGACCACGTGCGGATCGGCTCGGACACGATGCTCGTGGCACCGGTCACCGTGGGCGACGGCGCCTACACCGCGGCGGGGTCGGTGATCACCCAGGACGTCCCGCCGGGGGCCATGGGTGTGGCGCGGGCCGCACAGCGCAATGTGGCAGGCTGGGTGCGCCGCCGTAGGCCGGGCTCCGCCGCCGCGCGGGCCGCCGAGGCGGCCACCGGGCCAGACGTCGGCGCCCAGGCCGACGACGCGGGCGGCGACAGCCCGAACGGACACCACGACCAGTAGGGGCAGTTGAGCCGATGAGCGCCATCCGGCAGACCACCAGCAAGAGCCTGATGCTCTTCTCCGGCCGGGCCTTCCCCGAGCTCGCCGCCGAGATCGCCGGCCACCTCGGCGTCACCCCGACCCCGACCGCGGCCTACGAGTTCGCCAACGGCGAGCTGTTCGTCCGGTTCGAGGAGTCGGTCCGCGGGTCCGACGCGTTCATCGTCCAGAGCCACGCCGCGCCGATCAACACCTGGCTCATGGAGCAGCTGCTCATGGTGGACGCCGCCAAGCGCGCGTCGGCCAAGCGGATCACCGTCGTCGTCCCGTTCTTCCCCTACGCCCGGCAGGACAAGAAGCACCGCGGCCGCGAGCCCATCTCCGCCCGCCTGGTCGCCGACATGTTCAAGACCGCCGGCGCCGACCGGCTGATGACCGTCGACCTGCACACCGCGCAGATCCAGGGCTTCTTCGACGGCCCGGTCGACCACCTCTTCGCCCTCGACCTGCTCGTCGACCACGTCAAGGACCGCTGGGGCGACCGCGACATCACGGTGGTCTCGCCGGACTCGGGCCGCGTACGGGTGTCGGAGCGCTGGTCGGACAAGCTCGGCGGCGTCCCGCTGGCCTTCATCCACAAGACCCGCGACCCGCTCAAGCCCAACGAGGTCGTCGCCAACCGCGTCGTCGGCGAGGTCGAGGGCCGGGTCTGCATCCTGGTCGACGACATGATCGACACCGGCGGCACGATCGTGAAGGCCGCCGAGACGCTGTTCGACGCCGGCGCCGCCGACGTCATCGTCTGCGCCACCCACGGCGTGCTCTCCGGCCCGGCGGTCGACCGGCTCAAGAACAGCCGGGTCAGCGAGGTCATCGTGACCAACACGCTGCCCATCGAGGCGTCCCGCCAGTTCGACAAGCTCACCGTCCTGTCCATCGCCCCGCTGCTCGCCCGGGCGATCAAGGAGGTCTTCGAGGACGGCTCGGTCACGAGCCTCTTCGGCGGCGCGAGCTGAGCTCGTCGTCGGCCCACCGGCCGACACCGCGGCCACGTACCGTCCCCGGCCTGCGCCGAGCTCGTCCGTCGGGGGCGGCTCACGTCGTGCGCCGCGGCGCCGTGGGGCGAACACACGCTGGTGGCCCACTCGCGCGGTGTGAGGGGGCCACTGGCGTGTGCTCGGGTCGTCCTGCGTCCGGGCGGCCGGGGTGCAGCGCGTACACTCGTCGGAAGCCCGGCGAGGGAGCGGTCCGTCCGACTCCGTGATCGACGTGCGTGTGCTCCTCGTGAGGTGTGCCGCGCGCGGCCGCCGGCACACCGGCCGACCCACCTGAGGAGCACACCACCGTGGCTGACTTCCGCCTCGCCGCCGAGGCCCGCACCGAGTTCGGCAAGGGCAGCGCCCGCCGGACCCGCCGTGCGGGCCGCGTCCCCGCCGTCCTCTACGGGCACGGCCAGGACGTCGTCCACCTGTCGCTGCCGGCCCGCGAGTTCGCCGCGGTGCTGCGCAACGGCGGCACCAACGCCCTGATCACCCTGACCCTCGACGGCCAGGAGCACCTCGCGCTCACCAAGGCCGTGCAGCGCGACCCGCTCACCCGCGTGCACGAGCACGTCGACCTGCTGGTCGTCCGGCGCGGCGAGCGCGTGACCGTCGACGTCCCCGTCGTGGTCGTGGGCGAGGCCGCCGCCGAGACCCTCGTCAGCGTCGAGCTGAACACCGTCTCGGTCGAGGCGCCGGCCACCTCGATCCCCGAGACCATCGAGGTCGACGTCACCGGCCGCGCCGCCGGCAACGGCGTCACCGCCGCCGAGCTGTCCGTGGGCGGTGGCGCCACGGTGCTGACCGACCCCGAGGCGCTGGTCGTCAACCTCATGGCCGCCCCGAGCGCCGAGCAGCTCGACGCGGAGCTCGCCGAGGCCGAGGCCGAGGCCGGCATCGAGCGCGAGGAGTCCGCGCCCGCCGAGTCGGGCGTCGGCCAGGGCGACGTCGTCCCCGAGCCGCTGGCGCAGGGCAGCGGCGAGTCGGTCGAGTCGACCGAGAACAGCTGAGGTCCCCGCTGACCGAGAGCACCACCCGCAGGGGCGCCGGCACCGCCGGCGCCCCTGCGGCGTCCGCTCCCTCCGAGGGGCCCTTCCTCGTCGTGGGCCTGGGCAACCCCGGCCCGGGCTACGCCGGCAACCGGCACAACGTCGGCGCGATGGTCCTCGACGAGCTCGCCGCCCGCGCCGGGGTGAAGCTGGCCCCCGGCAAGGGGGCGCGCGCCCGCGCGCTGTCCGGCGAGGGCCGGCTGGCCGGTCGCCGCGTCGTCCTCGCCCGGCCGACGGCGTACATGAACGAGTCCGGCGGGCCCGTCCGCGGCCTGCTCGACTACCACAAGCTGCCGGCCACCGACCTCGTCGTCGTCCACGACGAGCTCGACATCCCCTTCGCCGCGGTCCGGCTCAAGCGCGGCGGCGGTGAGGGCGGCCACAACGGCCTGCGCTCCATCAGCCGGGCCACCGGGACGAAGGACTACCTGCGCGTGCGGGTCGGCATCGGCCGCCCGCCCGGCCGCCAGGACCCGGCCGACTTCGTCCTCAAGGACTTCTCCGCCACCGAGCGCAAGGAACTCGACCTGCTCGTCGCGGAGGCCGCCGACGCCGCCGAGGAGCTGGTCGCCCTCGGTCTGGAGGCGGCGCAGAACGTGGTGCACCCCCGCAGCTGACGGGTGGGCCACCCTCCCCTTCGGGGTGAACGGTCACTCTCCGCATTGACCCTGCGATGACCCTCTGTGAGTGTCCTCCGTGCGTCGGGGGACGTGTCTCCGGTAACGGGACACGAGACGAGTGCACGCTCCGTGACTGCTCCGCCCTCCGCGCACGCAGAGTGACGCAGTCCGAGGGGGAGACGTGCTGCTGGACCACCGAGGTGCCGGACGGGCCACCACCCGCCGCCCACCCATGCCGCGACCGGCGCCCGACGACCTGACGGGCGCCCTGCCCGCCGCGGTCCCCGCGACCCGGCCCTGGGCCGGCCGGTACACCGCCGGGCTGGTGACCCTCGACGTCGCCGTCGCCGCGGCGGCCGCCAGCGCCGTGCTGCTGGCCCGCCCGACGCTGCTCGCGGACGTCGCCCCGCTGGCCTGGGCGGTCGCCGTGCTGGTGGCGGCCTGGCCGCTGCTGCTCGCCGGGACCGGCGCCTACGACGAGCGGGTCCACGGCACCGGCAGCGACGAGTACCGCCGCGTCGGCCGCGCCGGCCTGCTGCTGCTCGCGCTGACCAGCACCGTGTCCTACGCCGCGCAGCTCGACCTCAGCCGCGCGCTGGTCGTGCTCGCCATCCCGTCGCTCACCGTGCTCACCCTCGCCGGGCGCGTCGTGGCCCGCACCCACCTGCGGCAGCTGCGCGCCCAGGGCCGGTGCACCAAGCGGGTCGTCGTGGTCGGCCGCGGCGGCGCGGTCGTCGAGCTGGCCACGCGGGTGCGGCGGGAGAACTACGCCGGGCTGGAGGTGGTGGCCGCCTGCGTGACGCCGGAGAGCCGCGAGCTCGTCGCCGGGGCCCTCGGGGTGCCGGTCGGCGGCCTCGACGACGTCGCCGCGACCGCCGCCCGGCTCGGCGCCGACACCGTGGCGGTCACCTCCGCCAGCGAGACCGCCGCGGAGTACCTGCGCCGGCTGTCCTGGCAGCTCGAGGGCACCGGGGTGGAGCTCCTCGTGGCGCCGGGCCTCATCGAGGTGGCCGGACCGCGGCTGCACATCCGCCCCTTCGAGGGCCTGCCGCTGCTGTCGGTCGAGCAGCCCCGCTTCGCCGGCTGGCGCCGGGTGGCCAAGGGCTGCGTGGACCGCGTCGCCGCCGCGCTGGCGCTGGTGGTCGTCGCGCCCGTCCTCCTCGCGCTGGCCCTCGCCGTCCGGCTGGACGGTCCCGGGCCGGTGCTCTACCGGCAGGAGCGGGTCGGGGTGAACGGTCGGCGCTTCACCATGCTGAAGTTCCGCAGCATGGTGGTCGACGCCGACCGCCGGGTCGAGGAGCTCGCCGCGCTCAACGCCTCCGACGGGCTGCTGTTCAAGGTGCGCGCCGACCCGCGGGTCACCCGCGTCGGGCGCTGGATGCGGGCCCTGTCCCTCGACGAGCTGCCGCAGCTGCTCAACGTGCTCGGCGGCTCGATGTCCCTCGTCGGCCCGCGCCCGCCGCTGCCGCGCGAGGTGGCCCGGTACGACTCCTCGGTCAGCCGCCGGCTGCTGGTCAAGCCGGGCCTGACCGGCCTGTGGCAGATCTCGGGCCGCAGCGACCTGTCCTGGGAGGAGAGCGTGCGGCTGGACCTGCGCTACGTGGAGAACTGGTCGCTCGCGCTCGACGTGCTGATCCTCGTCAAGACCGTGCGCGCCGTCCTCAGCCGCTCCGGCGCGTACTGACCGCGCCGCTCCGCTCACCCCACCCCGCGGGGTGAGGCGCCGCCCGGCGCCCGCTCCCTAGCGTCGTCCGCACCCCCGGCCGGAGGGCTCTGCCCTCCGCCGGACCGACCGAACGGATGGACCCGATGGACCACCTGAGCATCGCCATGCTGGGGACCCGCGGCGTGCCGGCCCGCTACGGCGGCTTCGAGACCGCCGTCGAGGAGGTCGGCCGGCGCCTCGTCGAGCGCGGGCACCGGGTGGTGGTCTACTGCCGGACCGTCCCGGGCACCGACCGGTACCCCGCCGAGCACCTGGGCATGGAGCTGGTGCACCTGCCCGCGGCCCGCCGCCGGTCGCTGGAGACGCTGAGCCACTCGGCCCTGTCGGTGCGCCACCTGCTCACCCACCGCACCGACGCGGCCTTCGTCTTCAACGCCGCCAACGCGCCGCTGCTGCCGGCGCTGCGGGCCGCGCGCATCCCCGTGGCCACCCACGTCGACGGCCTGGAGTGGAAGCGCGCCAAGTGGAACGGCGTCGGCCGCCGCTACTACCGGGTGGCCGAGTCGCTCGCCGTCCGCTGGTCCGACGTGCTCATCGCCGACGCGCAGGGCATCGCCGACTACTACCGCGACGCCTTCGCCGCGCCCACCACGCTGCTCACCTACGGGGCCCCGCTCATCACGCCCGGCCGCTCCCGGCTGGCCGAGCTGGGCCTCGAGCCCGGCGGCTACCACCTGGCCGTGGCCCGCTTCGAGCCGGAGAACCACGTCGACGTCGTCGTCGAGGGCTACGCCGCCAGCGACGCCGCCCTGCCCCTGGTCGTCGTCGGCTCGGCGCCCTACGCCGACGACTACACCCGCCGCGTGCACGCGCTGGCCGACCACCGGGTCCGCTTCCTCGGCGGCGTGTGGGACCAGGAGCTGCTCGACCAGCTCTACGCGAACTGCTGCACCTACCTGCACGGCCACTCGGTCGGCGGCACCAACCCCTCTCTCCTGCGCGCCATCGGCGCCGGCGCGGCGGTGACCGCCTACGACGTCGACTTCAACCGCGAGGTCGTCGGCGACGCCGGCCGCTACTTCCGCACCGCGGCCGACGTGGCCCGCGAGGTCGCCGCGGTCGAGGCCGACCCCGGCTGGGTGGCCCGCGCCGGCCGGTGCGCCCGGGAGCGGGCCCGCGGCTACGACTGGGACGAGGTCGCCGTGGGCTACGAGGACCTCGCCCGCGACCTGGCCGGGCGTCGCTTCCCGGTGCGGCGACCCTCCGGACGCCGGACGGCGACCGCCGCGGACGCCCCCACCCGCCCCGTGCCCACTGTCCCCACCGGTGCCCCGGTGCCCGCGGTGGTGCCGCCGCGGGCCGGCCGCAGCCCGGAGCGTCCCCTGGCCGCCGCGCTGGTCGCGGCCTCCCTGCTGTCCCTCCCCCCGCGGACCCGGATCTCCAGGAGCTCGTCCCGATGAACGCCCCGCGCCCCGACGCCCGCCCGCGCCCGCGCCGGGTGGTGCTCCTCGCCACGCTGGCCGCGGTCGTCGTCCTGGCCGGGCTGGCACTCGTCCTGGGCCGCGGCGGCTCGGCCGAGCCGGCGTCCGCCGCGCCGGACGCCGCCACCTCCGGTGGCCCGGCGGCCGCCCCGTCGCCGGACCCGCAGACTCCCGTGCCGGTCGTCCCCGGGCCCACCGAGGGCGGGGACCAGCCGCCTCCCGTCCTGTCGGCCGTCGGTCTCGACGAGCCGGCCGCGGTCGGGGACGGCGTCCGCGCCACGGTCCGGTCCGTCGAGGCGATCGACGGCACCGGCTACGGCCCCGGGAACATCGCCGGGCCGGCGTTGCGGGTCACCGTGCGGCTGGACAACGGCACCGCCGAGCCGGTGTCCCTGGACGGCGTCGCGGTGGACCTCGCCTACGGCGCCGACTCGACCCCCGGCTCACCGCTGGACGACCCGTCGCGGGCACCGTTCTCCGGCACGCTCGCGGCCGGCTCCTCCGCCGAGGGCGTCTACGTCTTCACCGTGCCCGCCGACCAGCGGGACACGGTCACCGTGCAGGTCGGCTACCGGCCCGGCGCGCCCGTGCTCGCCTTCACCGGCGCTCCCTGAGCCCCGGCCGGCCGAGCCCCACCACACACAGACCACCCGCCGGTGCCCCCGCCCGGCCCGCCCTCGGCGGGCCGGGCGGGGGCACCGCTCGCACCCCAGGAGGGGACCGTGGCAGCCAGCACCGCGACGACCACCGGCGGGCCGGCGCCGCACCGCCCCGGGCCAGCCCCGGCGCTGCCCGGCGGCGCGCTGCCCGGCGGCGCGGTCCTCCGGCGGTGGGTGATCCGGCGGGCCGGGGAGCTGCGCGGCCGGCCCCTCGCCATCGACGAGCGGATCGGCGTGGGGTACCTCGCCTCGCTGGTCGTCGAACGCGGGGTGATGGCCGCGCGCGGGGCGGTCCGCTTCCCGGGCCGTCCGTCGCGGCCGTTCGTGGGGCGCGGCGTCCGCCTGCGCGGCAAGCGGCAGCTGACCCTGGGCCGCGGCGTCACCCTCGGGCACGGCTGCCTGGTCGACGCCACCTCCGTCGAGGGCGTGCACCTGGGCGACGGCGTCACCGTCGGCCGCAACACCCGGGTCGAGTGCACCGGGAGCGTGGCGACCCTGGGTCGGGGCCTCGTCGTCGGGGCCGGGGCCGGGCTGGGGTCGGACAACCTCTACGGCTGCGCCGGCGGCGTGCGCATCGGCGCGGACACCATCGTGGGCGAGTTCGTGTCCTTCCACTCCGAGGACCACGTGTTCACCAGCCGCGAGGTCCCCATCCGCGACCAGGGCGTCACGCACCGGGGCATCGAGGTCGGCGCCGGCTGCTGGATCGGGTCACGGGTCACCGTCCTGGACGGCGCCCGGATCGGCGACGGGTGCGTGATCGCCGCCGGGGCGGTCGTGGTGGCGGGGGAGTACCCGGCCCACGGCGTCTACGGCGGCGTGCCCGCCCGGCTCCTCCGGATGCGTCCCGAGGACTGAGCCGGGCCGGCTCCCCGCGACCGTCGGGGTCCCGCGCGGGGTCAGCGCGCCGCGTCGAGGGCGGCGAGCTGCCGGCGCCAGCGCACCAGGCCGGCGGCGAGGTAGGCCGTCGTCCCGAGGAGGAGGACGGCGTAGGCGACGAGGAAGGCCGGGAGCCAGCCGAACAGGGCGAAGGCCACGCACAGCAGCCCGTGGTCCGCGGGCGCGGTGAGGAAGGACCGGGCGGCCGACCGGGGACCCGGCTCCGCCGTCGCCCCGGCCCCCGCCCCGCGGCGCAGCTGGTCGGTCAGCACCGTGCCGAAGAACACGACGGTGGTCACCAGCCCGAAGGCGGCCGGCAGCACGAGCAGCGCCGGCCCCGCGGGCTCGGCGAAGCGGTAGAAGGACACCAGGACGGCGAGGTGGACCGCCGCGCCCTTGGCGCAGTCGATCATGTGGTCCAGCCACTCACCGGTCAGGGTCCCGCCGCCGCGCAGCCGGGCCAGCTGGCCGTCCGCGGAGTCCAGCGCGTACCCGGTGACGAGCAGCAGCGCCGCGACCACGCCCACCAGGGGCGTCGGGCGGGCGGCCGCCACCAGGCCGATGCCGGCGAAGGTGACCACCCCGCTCACGGCGGTGACCTGGTCGGGCGTCAGGCCCACGCGCGCGGCCACCGCCGCCAGGCGGCGGCCCAGGGGGCGGTTGACCCACCGGGAGTACAGCGGGGCGTGGTGCGACGGCTTGCCCGCCGCACGCAGCTCGGCCATCGTCTCGGCGATCGACCGGCGGGGCGGCGCTGCGGACGGCGCTGCGGACGGCGCTGCGGACATGGCGTGACTCCTCGGTCGGCGGACCGGGGTCGTCCCCCCGGGACGGCGGAGGCCGCGCACCGGGCGCCGTGGTGCCGGGACGGACCCCCGCGGGCAGTCTCACCGAGCACCGCAGGCGGTGGGGCGCCGCAGCCGGCCGGCCTCCCCCCAAGGCGGGAGACCGGCCCCCCGGCACCTCCGCCCGACCGGTCCGGGCGCAGGGCCCGGACCGGTCCGGCGGTCACCCTCCGCAGTCATCGGCCGGTGTCGCGTCTCCCTCCTGAGGGGGAGAAACCGCAGTTCGTCACTGGATCGTGGGACGTCGTCACCCTGGTCGCTGCTCCGTCGTCACTCATAGTGTCGGCCGGCCGCCCCGTGGACCGGGGTGGGCGCTTCGACGAACGACTGGGGGAACGATCATGCCCGCACGCGTGGCGACCACGCTGAGGAAGGCGCTGGCCGGCGTCCTGGGCCTGCTGCTGGTGGCCGGGGTCCTGGCCCTGGCCGTGCCGACGGCGGCCCGGGCCGACAGCGCCCCCCTGGACCCGGCGGACCCGGCCACGCCGACCACCGTCACCGCCGACCCGCTGCCCACGGTGCAGGTCGACGGGATCGTCTGGTCGCAGGTGGTGGTCGGGAACACCGTCTACGCGGCGGGCAAGTTCGACAACGCCCGCCCGGCCGGCGCGGCACCGGGGACCCAGCTGACGCCCCGGGGCAACCTGCTGGCCTACGACATCCGCACCGGCGAGCTCGTCCCGTCGTTCGCCCCCAGCCTCAACGCGCAGGCGCTGGTCGTCGCGGCCTCGCCGGACGGCTCGCGGGTCTACGTCGGCGGCGACTTCACCACGGCCGACGGGCAGACCCGCCAGCGCGTCGCGGCCTACAGCACCGCCACCGGCCGGCTGGTCGCCGAGTTCCGCCCGCCGGTCGCCGGCCAGGTGCGCGCCATCGCCGCCACCGACACGACCGTCTACCTCGGCGGGGACATCTCCGCGGTGGGGTCGGCCGGCCGCAACCGGCTCGCCGCGGTCTCGGCGGCCACCGGTGCGCTCCTGCCGTGGGCCCCGCAGCCGGGGACCGGCTCCACCGCCGGCAACGTGCTGCCGAACGACGACCCCCGCAACCGGGAGACCAGCAACGCGGTGATGGCCCTCGTGGTGGCCGGCCCCGACGGCCAGGTGGTCGCGGCCGGCCGCTTCGACGGCCTCAACGGGGTGCCGGCGACCGGGGTGGGTGCCCTCGACGGGGTCACCGGTGCCACCCGGCCCTTCGAGATCGGCCGGCTGGTCACCAACCAGGGCGTCAACTCCGGGATCTGGAGCCTGAGCACGGACGGGACCAACGTCTACGGCACCGGCTACGACTTCTACGGGCCGGGCAACCTCGAGGGCTCCTTCGCCGTGACCGCCGACGGCGGCACGGTGCGCTGGATCAACGACTGCCGTGGCGACAGCTTCGCCGCCGTCGCCGTCAACGGCGCGGTCTACATGGCCGGCCACCCGCACGAGTGCAGCCAGATCGGCGGCTACCCCGAGCAGAACCCGCGGGTGCACCAGTTCGGCACCGCGCTGAGCCTCGCCGCGACCGGCAAGGTCGGCCCGTACGGGCTGCGCAACAACAACCTCGTCGGCCGGCCGGCGCCGTCCCTGCTGGCCTGGTTCCCGACCTTCTCCCCGGGTGCGGTCAGCGGTGCCTCGCAGGCCACCTGGCACGTGACCGGCACCAGCCGGTACGTGGTCTACGGCGGCGAGTTCCCCACGGTCAACGGCAGCACCCAGCAGGGCCTGGTGCGCTTCGCCGCCCGCGACCTCGCGCCGAACGCGGTCGCGCCGCGTGCCGTCGGCACCTTCGCGCCGACGGTGACCGCGGTCTCCGGCGCGGTCCGGGTCTCCTGGCCGGCGGCGGTCGACCGCGACAACGAGCACCTCACCTACCGCGTGCACCGCGACAGCGACACCGCCGCGCCGGTGTGCCAGGTCACCCGCCCGTCGACGTTCTGGAGGGCGCCGACCTACGCCTGCCTGGACCGCGGCGCCGCGGCCGGCTCGCACCGCTACCTGGTGACCGCGACCGACCCGGCGGGCAACCGGCTGGCCTCGGCGTGGGTCACGGCCGAGGTCCCGGCGGGTGCCACCAGCAGCCCCCGGCCCTACGCGCAGCAGGTCGCCGCGGACGGCGCGGTCGGCCACTGGTCGCTCGGCGAGGCCGCCGGCGCCACCGCGTTCGACGCCGCCGGCGCCCAGGACATGACGGTCAACGCCGGGGTGACCCGGGGTCAGGCCGGCGCGATCGGCGGCGACCGGGACACCGCCGTCGCCACCAACGGCAGCAGCACCGGCTTCCTGGCCACCCGGACGGCGGTCCCCAGCCCGGACGTCTTCTCCGTGGAGGCCTGGTTCCGGACGACGTCGACCCGGGGCGGGAAGATCGTCGGCTTCGGCAACGCCGCCACCGGGTCGAGCACCGCCTACGACCGGCACGTCTTCCTGGACCCGATGGGCCGGGTGTACTTCGGCGTGCACAACGGGGCCGCCGCGGAGGTCCGCAGCGACACCGCGTACAACGACGGCCGCTGGCACCACGTCGTCGGGTCGCTGAGCCCGCGCGGCCTGGAGATGTACGTGGACGGCGTCCGCATCGGGATCCGCGGCGACGTCACCACCGCGACGTCCTACGCCGGCTACTGGCGCGTCGGCGGCGACACCAGCTGGTGGGTCGGCTCCGACTGGTTCAACGGCCAGGTCGACGAGGTGGCGCTGTATCCCCAGGCCCTGTCGGCCCAGCAGATCGGCACGCACCTCACCCTCGGCCGGGGCGCGAACCTCGCGCCGACGGCGGCCGTCGACGTGGCCGTGAGCGACCTGACCGCCACGGTGAACGGCACGTCGTCCGCCGACGTCGACGGCACGGTGGCCGGGTACGCGTGGGAGTTCGGGGACGGTGTCACCGGCACCGGGCCGACGGCGTCGCACACCTACGCGGCGGCCGGCACCTACACCGTCCGGCTGACCGTGACCGACGACGACGGCGCCACCGGGACGACCACCCGCGTGGTGACCGTCACCCAGGCCCCGGCCGGGGCGGGCTCGGTCGCGTCGGACTCCTTCGAGCGCAGCGTCGTCTCGGGGTGGGGATCGGCCGACCGCGGCGGCGCCTGGACCGTCGGCGGGACCACGGCGGTGACCGGTGGCGCCGGTCAGCTCACCGCGGCGGCGGGGCGCAACGCCTCGGCCCTGCTGGGCGGCGTCTCGCGCAGCGACGTGGCGGTGCAGGCGGCCCTCACGCTGCCGCAGACGGCGACCGGGGGCGGCACGTACCTCAGCGTGGCCACCCGGCGGGTGGGCACGACCGACTACCGGGTGCTGCTGCGCTACCGCGGCGACGGCCAGGCCGAGGTCATGCTGGCCCGGCACGTCGACGGGGTCGAGACCGTCCTCACCGGCACGGTGCTGCCCGGCGGCTACACGCCGGGGACCTCGCTCACGGTGCGCTTCGAGACCGAGGGCACCGGCACGACGACGCTGCGCACCAAGGTGTGGGCCACCGGCACCGCCGAGCCCGCGGCCTGGCTGCTGACCCGCACCGACGCCACCGCGGCGCTGCAGCGGCCGGGTGCGCTGTACCTCTACGAGTACGTCTCGGGCAGCGCGACCCGGACCTCTGCCGTGCGGGTCGACGACCTGCGGGCGGAGCCGGCGGGCACGGTCGTGCCCCAGCCCCCGGCGAACACGGCTCCGACGGCGGCGTTCACCGCCGCCACGACAGGGCTGGCGGTGGCCGTGGACGGCACGTCCTCCGCCGACGCCGACGGCACGGTGGCCGGGTACGCGTGGGAGTTCGGGGACGGTGCCACCGGCACCGGGGCCACGGCGTCGCACACCTACGCGGCGGCCGGCACCTACACCGTCCGGCTGACCGTGACCGACGACGACGGCGCCACCGGCACGACCACCCGCGGGGTGACCGTCACCGCCCCCGCACCGCAGCCCCAGCCGCAGCCGGGCGACACGGCGGTCGCGGCGGACTCCTTCGAGCGCAGCGTCGTCTCGGGGTGGGGATCGGCCGACCGCGGCGGCGCCTGGACCGCCGGCGGGACCACGGCGGTGACCGGCGGCGCCGGCCAGCTCACCGCGGCGGCGGGGCGCAACGCCTCGGCGCTGCTGGGCGGGCTGTCCCAGGCAGATGCGGCCGTCCAGGCCGAGCTGGTCCTCCCGCAGGTCGCCACCGGTGGCGGCACCTACGTCAGCGTGGCCGCCCGCCGGGTGGGCACGAGTGACTACCGGGTGCTGCTGCGCTTCCGCGGCGACGGGCAGGCCGAGGTGATGCTCGCCCGCTACGTCGACGGGGTGGAGACCATCCTCACCGGCACGGTGCTGCCCGGCGGGTACACGCCGGGAGGCTCGCTCACGGTCCGGTTCGAGACCGAGGGCACCGGGACGACGACGCTGCGGGCCAAGCTGTGGGCCACCGGCACCGCCGAGCCCGCGGCCTGGCTGCTGACCCGCACCGACGCCACGGCGGCGCTGCAGCGGCCGGGCGCGCTGTACCTGTACGAGTACGTCTCGGGCAGCGCGACCCGGACCTCCACGGTCTCGGTCGACGACCTGTGGGTCGGCCCCGCCGGCACCGTGCCGGGCGTGCCGGCCGGGCCGGGAGGCCCTGAGCAGCCGGCCAACCAGGCGCCGACGGCGGCGTTCACCGCCGCCGCGACGGGACTGGCGGTGGCGGTGGACGCCGCCGGCTCGGCCGACGCCGACGGCCGGGTGGTCGCCCAGGCGTGGGAGTTCGGGGACGGTGCCACCGGCACCGGGCCGACGGCGTCGCACACCTACGCGGCGGCCGGCACCTACACCGTCCGGCTGACCGTGACCGACGACGACGGCGCCACCGGCACGACCACCCGCGCGGTGACCGTCACCGCCCCCGCACCGCAGCCCCAGCCGGAGCCGCAGCCGGAGCCGCAGCCGCAGCCGGGTGACCAGGCGCTGGCCGCCGACGCCTTCGGCCGCGAGCTGGCGGCGGGCTGGGGCACCGCCGACCGGGGTGGGGAGTGGACCGTCGGCGGGACCACGTCGGTCACCGGCGGCGCCGGTCAGCTGGTCGCGGCGGCGGGGCGCAACGCGTCGGCCCTGCTGGCCGGGGTGTCGCAGGCCGACGTGGCGGTGCAGGCGAGGGTCACCCTGCCGCAGACGGCGACCGGCGGCGGCACCTACGTCAGCCTGGCCGCCCGGCGGGTGGGCACGAGCGACCACCGGGTGCTGCTGCGCTACCGCGGCGACGGGCAGGCCGAGGTGATGCTCGCCCGCTACGTCGACGGGGTGGAGACGATCCTGGCCGGGACGGTGCTGCCCGGCGGCTACGCGCCGGGGACGTCGCTCACCGTCCGCTTTGAGACCGCGGGCACCGGCACGACGACGCTGCGCACCAAGCTGTGGGCGACCGGGACCGCGGAGCCGGCGGCCTGGCTGGTGACCGCGACGGACGCCACGGCGGCGCTGCAGCGGCCGGGTGCGGTCTACCTGTACGAGTACGTCTCGGGCAGCGCGACCGCCCCGTCGACCGTCCGCGTCGACGACCTGTGGGTGGGGCCCGCCGGCACCGCTCCGCCGGCCGGCTGAGCGGACACCCCAACTCGGGTGAGCGGCGCCGGCGGATCCACGCCGGCGCCGCACCGGGCCGGGACCATCGCGGGGTGACCGTCGAAGCCCCCCTCGTGGCCGAGGCCGGAGCGGCCCCGCCCACCGCCGCGCGGTGGGCGGGGCCGCTCGGCGTCGTCGTCGTCAACTACGGCTCGTCGGCGCTGCTGCGGCGCAACCTCGTCCCCCTCGGCCGCACCGGCCTGCCGGTCGTGGTCGTGGACAACCTCTCCACGCCCGAGGAACGGCGGGCCGTGACCGGGCTGGCCGCCGAGGAGGGGTGGGAGCTCGTGGCCCTCCCGGACAACCGGGGCTTCGGCGCGGGCGTCAACGCCGGCGTCGCCGCGGCCCGCGCGCAGGGCTGCACCACCGTCCTGCTGCTCAACCCCGACGCCGTCGTGGAGCGCGACGTGGTCGACCGGCTCGCCGAGCGCAGCCTGGCCGACCCCCTGGCGCTGCTGAGCCCGCGGATCGTCGACTCCGCCGGTGGCGTCTACTTCGCCGGCTCGCGACTGCGGCTGCGCGACGGGCGCACCGGACGGCGCGCCGCCGACCCGGCCGCACCGGCGACCGTGCGCGAGTGGCTGACCGGCGCCTGCCTGGTCGTGCACGGCACGCTGTTCGACCTGCTCGGCGGCCTCGACGACTCCTACTTCCTCTACTGGGAGGACGTCGACCTCAGCTACCGCGCCCAGCTCGCCGGCGGCCGGACGGTCCTGTGCGACGACCTGGTCGCGGTGCACGACGAGGGCGGCACGCAGCACCGGCGCGGGACGGCCAAGTCCGACCTCTACTACTACTGGAACTGCCGCAACCGGCTGGCGTTCGCCGCCCGGCACCTCGGCCGCCGGGCGATGCTCGGCTGGCTGCTGCGCACCCCCGCGGCCGGCTGGGAGGTCGTGCTCCGGGGCGGGCGGCGGCAGCTGCTGCACTCGCCCCGGCCCCTCCTGGCCGCGGCGCGCGGCTCGCTGGCCGGCGCCGCGCTCGTCGTCCGCGCGGTCCTCCGACCCGCCGCCCGCCACCGCCGCCCGCCGGTGCTCGTCGTCCACCCGGGCGCCGACCTCTACGGAGCCGACCGGATGCTGCTGGAGTCGGTCGACGCGCTGCGCTCGGAGTTCGACGTCACGGTCGCCGTGCCGGGCCCCGGGCCGCTGGTCGGCGCGCTCGAGGCCCGCGGGGTGCGGGTGGTGCGGTGCCCCATGCCGGTGCTGCGCAACGCCGCGCTGCGCCCGCGCGGGGCGGTGCGGCTGGCCGCCGACGCCGTCCGCGGCGTGCTCCCGGCGCTGCGGCTGGTCCGCCGGCACGGCGCGGCGGGCGTCTACGTCAACACCGTCACCGTCCCGACGTGGCCGCTGCTGGCCCGCCTGGCCCGGCGGCCCTGCGTCGTCCACGTCCACGAGGCCGAGCGCTCGCTGCCCGGCCCGCTCCGCCGCGCCCTCGCGCTGTCCCCGGCGCTGGCCACGCGCGTCCTGGTCAACAGCGGCTTCACGCACGAGGTGCTCACCGAGGTCGCGCCGCGGCTGC
The DNA here is from genome assembly GCF_003002915.1 of Geodermatophilus tzadiensis. Lineage (GTDB taxonomy): Bacteria > Actinomycetota > Actinomycetes > Mycobacteriales > Geodermatophilaceae > Geodermatophilus > Geodermatophilus tzadiensis. Next base: position 117,693 of record NZ_PVTG01000006.1, read on the forward strand.
ACCGGCGCAGCACCGTCCTGCACAACGCCGTCCGCGGACCGGCCGCCCCGGTCCCGGCCCGGCCGCGACCGCACGACCCGGTGCGGCTGCTGTTCGTCGGCCGGCTCTCGCCGCGCAAGGGGCCGCAGGTCGCGGTGGCGGCCCTCGCCGACCTGGTGGCCCGCGGCGTCGACGCCCGGCTGGACCTGGTCGGTTCGGTGTTCCCCGGCTACGAGTGGTTCGAGGCCGAGCTCCGCGCGCAGGTCGTGGCCGCCGGGGTGGCCGACCGGGTGGCGTTCCTCGGCTTCCGGCCCGACGTGGCCCCGGCCCTCGCGGCCGCGGACGTCGTGCTGGTGCCCTCGGTGGCCGAGGAGTCGTTCGGCAACGCCGCGGTCGAGGCGGTCCTCGCCGCCCGCCCGCTGGTGGTCAGCGACTCCAGCGGGCTGCGGGAGGCGGTGGCCGGCTTCGGCAGCGTGCAGGTCGTCGCGCCGGGCCGGCCCGCGGCCTGGGCCGACGCCGTCGAGCGGCTGCTCGCCGACTGGCCGCGGGTCCGCGACCTGGCGGTGGCCGACGCGGCCGAGGCCCGGCGCCGGCACGCGCCCGAGCGGTACCGGGCCGGGCTGGTCGCGACGGTGGCCGCGCTGACCGGCGCGCCCGGCCGGCCGTCGCCCGCCCGGGCCGTTCCCGGACCGAGGAGGAGCGCATGACCGCGTCCGCCGTGCCCGCCGCCGTGCCCGCCGCCGCGCGGGCCACCGTGCACGTCACCGTGGCGGTGCCCACCTACCGTCGCCCGGACGACCTGCGCGCCCTGCTGCCGGTGCTGTGCCACCAGGCGGCCGAGGTGACCGCGGGGTCCGCGGGGCGGTACGCCGTCGACGTCCTCGTGGTGGACAACGACCCCGAGCGCGGTGCCGCCGGCGTGGTCGCCGAGGCCGGCGGCCCCGGGGTCTGCTACGCCGCCGAACCGACGCCGGGCATCGCCGCGGTGCGCAACCGGGCGATGGACGAGGCCGCGGGGTCCCGGCTCCTGGCCTTCATCGACGACGACGAGCGGCCGCGCGAGCAGTGGCTGGCCGCGCTGCTCGACACCTGGGCGGACAGCGGCGCCGCGGCGGTGTCCGGCCGGGTCCTCGCCGAGTACGCCGGCCAGCTCGACCCGTGGCTCGAGGCGGGCGGCTTCTTCGTCCGCCGCAACCTGCCCAGCGGGACCGGGATCGACACCGCCGCCGCGGGCAACCTGCTCCTCGACCTCGACCAGGTGCGCGCCTGTGGCACGCGCTTCGAGTCGGCGCTGGGCCTGGGCGGGGGAGAGGACACCCTCTTCAGCCGGTCCCTGGCCCGGGCCGGGGGACGCATGGTGTGGTGCGCGGAGTCCGCCGTCGTCGACCAGGTGCCCGCCGAGCGCATGACCCGCCGGTGGGTGCTCACCCGCGCGTGGAGCCACGGCAACGGCGCGGTCCTCACCGAGCTGCGGCTCACCGCGGGGACGGCGCCGCGCCTGGCGGTGCGGGCGCGGGGGCTGGTCCGGGGGCTGCTGCGCATGGCCGGGGGGACGGCGCGCTGGGCGCTCGGTCTGCTGGCGCGCGCGCCCCGCCACCGGGCCCGCGGGCTCCGGGCCCTGTGCCGGGGCGCCGGGATGGTCGGCGGCGCCCTCGGCGTCGTCTACCAGGAGTACGCCCGCGGCGGGCGCCGGTGGCGGCTGGCCCGGCTGCCGGAGCCGCGCCGGTGAGCGTCGTGGCCGCCGGGGCCGCACCGGGGAGCGCCCTCGCGGCCGGGCGGCGGGCCGCCGCCCGGCGGCTGCGCCGGGCCGCCGCGCCCCTGGCGGGCTCGGTCGTCGGCGTGCGCACGGTCGCCCCGCAGGTGGTGCTCACCTTCGACGACGGCCCCGAGCCCGGGGGCACCGACCGGGTGCTGGCCGCCCTGGCCGACGCGGGCGCCACCGCCACCTTCTTCGTGCTGCTCACCCGCGTCCGCCGGTACCCCAGCCTGCTCGACGAGGTCGTCGCCGCCGGGCACGAGGTGGCCCTGCACGGCGTCGACCACCGGCCGCTGCCGGCCGTCCCGGTCGAGGAGGTGGCCCGGCTGACCCGGTCCGGCCGCGCCGAGCTCGAGGACGCCACCGGCCTCCCGGTCCGCTGGCACCGCCCGCCCTACGGCCGGCAGACCCTCGCCACCCGGCGGGCGGTGGCCCGGGCCGGCCTCGAACCGGTCCTGTGGGGCCCGTCCACCTGGGACTGGAAGGACGTCCCCCCGGCCGACCGGATCGCCCGGTCCCGCCTGGGGCTGCGCCCGGGGGCGATCGTGCTGGCGCACGACGGCACCGCCGGTCCCGACGACCTCGCCGACGACGGCCCGGCCCCGGTGCTCGACCGGGGGGCGCTGGTCGCGGAGGTGCTCGCCGGCTACGCCGAGCGCGGGCTGGCCGCCCGCTCGCTGCGGGAGGTGGCCCAGGGCGGGCGCCTGGTCCGCGAGCTCCGGCTCACCCGCTGACCGGCCGGCGACCCCGCGGTCGCCGTCAGCCGCGCAGCTCGCCCAGCGCCTGCCGGTAGGCGGCCGCGTGCGCCTCCCCGACGCGGTCCCAGTCCCGCCCGGAGAGGTCGGGTGGTGCGGCCGGCGGCGCCGCCCGGAGAGCGGTCACGGCGTCGACCAGGTGCCCGGCGGTGAGCTCACCCGCGTAGCGGTGCACCCACCCCGGGCCGACCTCCGCGGCGAGCCGCTCGTTGACGGGGTTGTCGGGCACCAGCACCGGCCGGTCCAGCGACAGCGCCGCGAGCGTCCCGCCGGAGTTGTGCATCTCCCGGTAGGGCAGGACGACGAGCTCCGCCGCGGTCACCTCCGCGACCAGGTCGTCGTCCGCGAGGAAGCCCAGGGACACCGACACCCGGGGGTCCGCGGCCGCGGCCGCGACCAGCTCGGCGCCCAGCTCCGGGGTGGAGGGGCTGCCGGACACCCGCAGCTCCAGCGGGTGCTCCGTCCGCCCGGCGGTCCCGGCGAAGGCGGCGACCAGCCGGTCGACGCCCTTGTAGTGGCGCAGCAGCCCGACGAAGGCCAGCCGCCCGGGGCGCGCGGCCGCGCGGGGCCGGCCGGCGAACCAGTCGCGGTAGTGGCCGTGGACGACGGTCCGGGCCGGTGCGCCCGCGGGCACCGGGGTCTCGTCGTTGAGCCGGATGCGCAGCGTCGTCCACCGCTCGGCCCAGCGCAGCAGGGCCACCTCCCGCCGGGAGATGCCGGCGGGGAGCTCCAGGTTGTGCACCGTGCGGACCAGCGGCGTGCGGGTGGCCCGCAGCCGGAGGAGCAGCACCGCGAAGAGCAGCTGCCGCACCGCCTTCTTGAGGGGACCGGTCCCCGACACGAGGATCTCCGGCCAGTGCACGTGGAAGACCGAGTAGCCGCCGCGCAGCGCCCGCCGCCAGGAGAAGGTCAGGACCCGCACGTCGGGCAGCTCGGCGAGGCTGCGGCCGAGCATGACCAGGTAGGGGTTGGTCGTCGGCCGCGGGCGCGGGAACGACTGCAGCACCACGAGGGCCCCGTCCCGCTGTCTCGAGCGCACGACGCGTCCCCCGTCCCGTCGGACCGGCACGCCGGCGGACGCCGGCACCGGTGGTCCACTCTGCCCGGCGGGCGGCCGCACGGCCTCGCCCGTCCTGGTGAGATCCGCCGGCGGACCGGGGGCCGGGCGCGGGAGGGCGTGGTCTGATCGCCGGGGTCGCCCCACCGCCGGTCCGGGGCTCTCGATCGGGAGGACCCGGTGCCTGGACACCCGCGCGGGGACGAGCCGCGCCCGCCGTTCCCGAGGGCGGCGGGATGACCGCCACCACCCGGCCGGTGCACGACGGCGCGGACGACGGCACGGACGACGGTGCGGACGGCGGCGCGCTCGGGCGCCGGGCGGCCCGCGGGGTCCTCGTCGCCCTGGGCGGACAGGGGCTGCGGATCGGTGTCCAGGTCCTCTCCGTGGTCCTGCTCTCCCGCCTGCTGGGGCCGACGGACTACGGCCTGCTGGCGATGGTCATGGCGGTCATCGGGGTCGCCGACGTCTTCCGCGACCTCGGCCTGTCGACGGCGGCGGTGCAGGCGCGGACCCTCTCGGCGGCGCAGCGCAGCAACCTCTTCTGGATCAACACCGGCACCGGCCTGCTGCTGAGCGTGCTGGCCGTGGGTTCCGCCCCGCTGGTGCAGGCCCTCTACGGCCGTCCGGAGCTCGGCGCAATGACCCAGGCGCTGGCCGCGGTCTTCCTGCTCAACGGCATCGCCACCCAGTACCGGGCCGACCTGACCCGGCGGCTGTGCTTCGGCCGGCTCGCCGTCGTGGACGTGGCCGCACCGGCGGCCGGGCTGGTGGCGGGACTGGCCCTGGCCGGCTCGGGCGCCGGGTACTGGGCCCTGGTCGGCCAGCAGCTGGTGCAGTACCTGGTGATGACGGTCCTCGTCGTGGCCTCGGGCCGGTGGGTGCCCGGCCGGCCGGACCGGCGGACGCCCATGGACGGCCTGCTGCGCTTCGGCTGGCACATGGTCGGCATCGAGCTGCTCGGGTACGCCAGCCGCAACGCCGACTCCCTCCTCATCGGCACCCGCTCCGGTGCCGCCGCGCTGGGCCTCTACAACCGGGCCTACCAGCTGCTGATGGCCCCGCTCGGGCAGGTGCGCGCGCCCACGACGCAGGTCGCGCTCCCCGTGCTGGCCCGGTTGCAGGACGACCCCCTTCGGTGGGCGGGCTACGTCCGCCGCGGCCAGCAGGCCCTCGGCTACACGCTGGTCGCCGGCCTCGCGCTCGTGCTGGGCGCGGCGGACCCGGTCACCGCCGTGTTCCTCGGCGACCGCTGGGACGGCGTGGCCCCGGTGCTGCGGCTCATGGCCGTGGGCGGCATCTGCCAGACGTTGGCCTTCGTCGGCTACTGGGTCTACCTGTCCCGCGGGCTGACGTCCGCCCTGATCCGCTACTCGCTGTTCGAGACCGCCGTGCGGCTGGTCTGCATCGTGGTCGGCAGCGGCCACGGGGTCGTGGGGGTCGCCGCGGGCTTCGCGGTCGCGCCCGCCCTGACCTGGCCGGTGTCGCTGTGGTGGCTGTCCCGGCTCGCGCCGATCCCGCTGCGGCAGCTGGTCACCGGCGCCCTGCGGATCCTCGCGCTGGCGGCCGTCGTCGTCGGGTGCTCGTGGACGGCGGCCCTCGGCGTGGCCGGGATCCCGGCGCCGCTGGTCCTGCTCACCGCCGTGGCCGCGGGCGTCGCCGGCTACGCCGCGCTCCTGGCCGTGGCACCGCCGGTCCGGCGCGACCTGCGCGCCGTGGTCGACGCCGTCCGCACCGGCCTCGGCCGCCGGCCGGCCTGAGGGCTCCCGGCCCCGGCCGCGGGACCCGCGGTCAGCCCGCCGGCGTCCCCACCGGGACGCGCCCGCGCACCGGACCCGGCTCGGCGACGGCCGGGGGCTGCGCCACCGGGGGAGCGGCCGCGGCCCGGGGCAGCAGCGCCAGCCCCACGGCCAGGGTCACCGCGTCCAGGTCCGTGGGCAGCGGGCCGAAGGCGAGGAACCACAGCGCGGTGGGCACCAGGAAGCACAGCAGGGCCGGGGCCTCGCGGCGGGCGAGCCGCACGGCGAGGGCGGCGACGAGCAGCCCGGCCATCGTGAGGCCGAGGAGGAGCCCGAGCGGGCCGAGGTTGGACCACAGGTCGGCGACCACGGAGTGCAGCTCGAACCGGCCGTCCAGCAGGTAGTGCTGCAGGTAGCCCTCGGCCGTGGGGTCGTTCACCGCCGCGATGCCGGACGCGCCGAGCTGGACGTCGCCGGGGGAGGGGACGGTCCCCAGCCCGAACCCGAGGGGCCGGGACTGCACGAGCGACCACGTGGCGGTCCACTCGGGCCGCCCGCCGACCAGCAGGGAGCCGCTCTGGGCGACCTGCGCCGCGCTGCGGGCCTGCAGGCCCGCCCCGAGGGCGCCGGAGACCAGCAGCTCGGAGAGCAGGGCGTAGGCGGCCGTGCCGCCCACGAGCAGCAGGACGGCGCCGCGTCCCCAGCGCACCGCCCGGCCCGCGACCCCGGGCCGCGCCTGCCAGACGACCGCGGCGGCCGCGGCCAGGCACAGGGCGAAGGCGCTGCGCGCGTCGTTGAGGACGTTGAGCAGGCCCATCCCCCCGAGGACGGCGAGGGAGGCCCCGGGGCGCCGGCGGCCGACCACCAGGGACAGCAGGACGACGGTGAGCGGGAACGACAGCTCGAACTTGACCGGGTTGTCGGAGACGGGCACCCGGAGCAGGCCGTGCACGAGCTGCCCGACGCCGAAGGCCACCCCGACGGCGCGCAGGGGGAGCACCGTCCGGGCCCACAGCAGCAGGCCGACGGTGCCGAGGCCGGTCAGCACGGCGAACCCGGTGGCCGCGGCCTCGAGGGGGGCGACGGCGTGGTCGACCGCCGACCACCGCGCGAGGAGCAGCCCGGAGAGCAGTCCCAGGCCGGTGAGGACGGCGAGGGGGACCCCGCCGCGGTAGCGCCGGAGAGCCGGTCCCCACAGGGGCAGCAGGAGCGCGGTGACCACCAGCCCCGACGTCGCGGCGAGCGGGAGCGAGAGGTCGGCGCCGGCGACCGCGAGGGCGAGCAGCGCGCACCAGCCGGTCGGCGACGTCCAGGGCCGGACCGCTGCCCGCGGCTCCACCCGGTCCAGGAGGGCGGCGAGCCGGCCGCCGCGCGCGTGCCCGTCCACGACCACGCCCCGGACCGCCGCGCCGCCGTCCCGGACGGCGGCGAGGTCCGCGTCGAGCTGCCGGACCGTCGTCCGTCCCGCCTCGGCGACCACGACGACGCCGCCCGGGCTCCGGCCCGGGCCGTCCACGACGTCGAGCACGCCACCGGCGGCCAGCTCGCGGGTCAGCCCGGCCCGGTGCGGCGAGCTCCCGACCAGGGCGACCGGCCGGCCGCCGGCGCCGGATCCCAGGAGGGTGCGCAGGCGGTCGACGCGGACGGCCCGGCGCGCCGCGCGCCGGCGGCCGCGGCCCCCCGGCGCGGCCAGGACGGGAGCGCCGGGAACCTGGGCCGCGGTGTGCACCCGCGGGCGGGCTCCCTCGAGCAGCCCGGCTCCCAGGGCCGCGAGCGCCGCTCCGCCGGCCGTCCCCAGGGCGGCCAGGGTCGTCCCGTCCCGGGACGCCGGGACCCGCGGCGGGGTCGCCGGGGCGACGGTGGCCACGGTGAGCAGGGGGGCGCCGTCCGCGTCCCGGTAGGTCGTGCGGGCCCGGTCACGGACGGCGTCGGCGACCGCGTCGGCCCGCGCGGCGGCCAGCTGCGGGGTGGCTGCGCCGACCGAGACGCGCAGGACGGAGGTGTCCTCCACCAGCTCGGCGCGGACGGTCGTGCCCTCGGCCCCCGCCCCGTCCGGGGCAGAGCGGGCGAGCTCGGCCAGGGTGGGCAGGACCTCCTCGCGGAGCAGCGCGGCGTACACGGCGTCCTCCCGGTCGTCGACCCGGGCGACCCCCACGTACAGCTCCGTGCCGGCCTCGTAGGTGGCCGCGGGGGCCAGACCGGGGCCGAGCAGCGCGCCCACCAGTCCGGCCAGCACCACCCACGGCCAGCGACGGACGACCGCGGCGGCGTAGGCCGTCAGCGTCATGCACACCCCCTGGAGATCGAGCCGCCATCGTCACCCCCCGTCCGCCCCGGGACGAGGGTGCCGACCGGATGGGGCCGGCGGGATGACCCCATGGGGTGGCGTCGGGCCCACCGGCGTCGCCAGGAGCGGTCCCGACCACGGAGGCTCGCCGGGATGCGCGACGCGCGGGCCGTCGGCCGGTGCGAGCGCACGACGCAGCCGCTCAGCGGCGGAGGGGGAGTCGGATGGGCAGCGCGGTCGTGGTCGGGGCGGTCCGGAGGCGGTGGCGCTGGGTCGTCGCCGCGGTCTGCGTCTGCCTGCTCGGGGCGGTGCTGCACACCCAGGTCGCGGCCAAGAGCTACCGGGCGACGGCCGAGGTGTTCTTCACCCTGCAGTACGGCGACTCCGCCTCGGACCTGGTCCAGGGGGCCACGTACACCCGCAACCAGGTCGCCTCCTTCGCCCGGCTGGCCACCACCCCCGCCGTCCTCGGCCCGGTGGTCGACGACCTCGGCCTGGACGTCCCGGTCTCCGAGCTCGCCGGCCGCGTGCAGGCCGCGGCGCCCGTGGACACGGTCCTCGTGGAGATCACCGTCACCGAGTCCTCGGCGACCGGCAGCGCCCGGGTGGCCAACGCCGTGGCCGCCTCCCTGGCCGACGTGGTGGAGGACCTCGCGCCCGAGGACGCCGAGGGCCGGCCCACCATCGCCGCCGCGACGGTGACGCCCGCGGAGGAACCGCCCGGCCAGGCCTCCCCGGACCCGCTGCTCGACCTCGCCGTCGGGCTGGCCGCGGGCCTCCTCCTCGGCCTCGCGCTGGCCTGGGGCCGGGACGTGCTCGACTCACGGGTCCGGGACGCCGACGCCCTCCGCGAGGTGACCCCCCTCCCGGTCGTCGGGACGCTCGGCGTGCTGCCCCGCGGTCTGGGCCGGCGCCCGGTCGTCGCCGCCGATCCGCACCACCCGCAGGCGGAGTCCTTCCGCCAGCTGCGCACCAACGTGCAGTTCCTCCAGGTCCCCGACGCCTCGCCCGGCGACCGGGCGGCGTCCGCGCACGTCGTCCTGACCACCTCGTCGCTGCCCGGGGAGGGCAAGTCGACCGTCGCGGTGAACCTCGCGTGCGCCCTCGCCGAGACCGGCGCCCGGGTGCTGCTCGTCGACGCGGACCTGCGGCGGCCGACGGTGGCCACCGCGCTCGACGTCGAGGGGGTCGTCGGCCTCACGACGGTGCTGGCCGGCCACGCCGCGCTCGACGACGTCGTGCAGGAGTGGGGGACCTCGGGCCTGGCGGTCCTGCCCTCGGGGCAGATCCCGCCGAACCCGGCCGAGCTGCTGGGGTCCCCGGCCATGGGCCACCTGCTCGAGCAGGTGCGCGCGCGGTACGACCACGTCGTCATCGACACCGCGCCGGTGCTGGCCGTCACCGACGGCGTGGTGCTGTCCCGCGCGGTCGACGGCACGCTGGTGATCGCCAACGCCTCCCGGGTCCGGCGGGCGCAGCTCGCCGAGAGCCTGCACGCGCTGTCCCAGGTGGGGTCGCGGGTGCTGGGCGTCGTGCTCAACCAGGTGCACCGCTCCGAGGACTCCTACAGCTACCAGCGGGTCCCGGACGCCGGGGGCGCCGACCCCCGCGCCGGGGGGACGCCGGACGGGCCCGCCCGGACGCCGGTGCCCCTGCCCCCGGTGCCGGCCGGGCGCCGCGGGTGACCACCGAGGCGCCGGTCCCCTTCGAGGTCCTCGTCGTCTGCACCGGCAACATCTGCCGCTCGCCGGCGGCCGAGGCGTGGCTGGCCGCCGGCCTGGCCGGGTCCGACGTCCGGGTGTCCAGCGCGGGTCTGCACGCCTGCACGGGGGAGCCGATCGCGGAGCAGATGGCCCGGCTGCTCGACGTCGCGCCGCCGCGGACGCCGGCGCGCCAGCTGGGCGCGGCCCTGGTCGCCCGGGCCGGGCTCGTCCTCACCATGACCCGCGACCAGCGTCGCGGCGTGGTCACGCTGGTGCCCGCCGCGGTGCGGCGGACCTTCACGCTGCGCGAGTTCGCCGACCTGGCGGGGGCGGCCCGGGCGGAGGGCGTGGTGCCTGCCGGGGCGACGCCCGGCCGGGCGTTGGCCGCGGTCGTCACCGCCGCCCCGCGTCTGCGCCCCCTCCGGCCGGCGGGTGCGCCCGACGACGTCGAGGACCCCCACGGGCGGGACGACGAGGTCTTCGCCCGGGTGGCCGCCGAGATCCGGGAGTCGGTGGACCGGGTCCTGGCCACCGTGCGGGCTCCCGGGCCGGACCGTGTCGGGACGGGCCCGGGACCACTCTGCGTGACGACCGGGGGCAGCGCAGCCCGAGGGTGACGCTGGATCGGGTGGACGACCCTCCCGGGTGATGACGGACGGTCACCGGCCCTGGTCGACTGGTCCTCTGCACCGCACGGGAGACCGGGGGAGTCCCATGACCGTCGTCGGCTACGCGCCGGGCGCGTACGACCTGTTCCACATCGGCCACCTCAACCTGCTCCGGCACGCCGCCGAGCACTGCGACCACCTCGTCGCCGGGGTCGTCTCGGACGAGATGCTGGTGCTCACCAAGGGACGGGCGCCGGTGGTGCCCCTGCCCGAGCGGATGGAGATCGTCCGCAGCCTGCGCATCGTGGACGAGGTCCACGCCGAGGTCGTCCCCGACAAGCTCGACACCTGGCGCGCGGTCGGGTTCGACGTCATCTTCAAGGGCGACGACTGGCGCGGCACGGAGAAGGGGCGGCGGCTCGAGCGCGACTTCGCCTCGGTCGGCGTCGAGGTCCGCTACTTCCCCTACACGGTGCACACGTCGAGCACGGCGCTGCGTCGCGCACTCGCCGTCCTGGACGGTCGCGGCGTCCCCGCGCTCGCCGGCTCCACCGGGGGCCGGTCGTGACCCTGGCCGCCTCGACGTCCGCCGCCGGGGGGCCGGCCGGGACCCGGCTGCGCGTCCCGCCCGTGCTCATGTACCACTCGATCAGCCCCTCGCGGCAGCCCGACCCGCACCGGGTCCGCGTGCACCCGGCCCGGCTCGACCGGCACCTGCGCCTGCTGCGGCGCCTGGGCCTGCGCGGTGTGCCGCTGGCCGAGCTCCTGGCGGCGCACGACCGCGGGGCGGCCGGCGGACTGGTCGGGCTGACCTTCGACGACGGCTACACCGACTTCCTCGAGCACGCCGTGCCCGTCCTCGCCCGGCACGGGATGACCGGCACCCTGTACGTGGTGGCCGGCCGGCTCGGCGGCGCCAACGAGTGGGACGCCGGTCCGCGGCTGGACCTCGTGGACGCCGCCCAGGTGCGGGCCGTGGCCGCGGCCGGGCACGAGGTCGGCAGCCACACCCTCACGCACGTGCGCCTGGCCGGCGCCGACCCGGCGACGCTCGCCGAGGAGGTCGCGGGCAGCCGCCGGGTGCTGCAGGACGTCCTGCAGGCCGAGGTGCCGGGGTTCTGCTACCCGTGGGGCGACTTCGACGCCGCCGCGGCCGCCGCCGTGCGGGCCGCGGGGTACGACCACGCCTGCGTGACCGGCGACTACTCCCCCGGCGACCGCTTCACCGTGCCGCGCTGCTACGTGGCGCCGTCGGACACCGCCGCCCACCTGGTCGCCCGGCTGGCCCGCCACTCCCTCCGCGTCCGGGGCGCCGGCGCCTGAGGACGGCGCCGCGGGCCTCCCGCCGCCGGCCGGCGGAGCCCACCGGTCGCGCCCCGGCAGGGGACGCGCCCGCCGTCTAGCCTGGGGAGGGGCCCGTACCGCACCCGGCGGCACCGTCGCGGGCCGGCCGAACCCCCAGGAGTGGTCCCTCGTGAGTCTGCGCGGCGTGCTCGACGTCGTCCTCAGCGATCCCGGCATCGCCCGCGTGGTGGCCGCCGCGGGATCGGCCGAGCTCGCCGTCCCCGCCCCGCCACCGGTGCAGCCGCTGGTGGCCGCCGCGCTGGCCGCCGAGGCCCCCGGCGCGGGCGTGCCGGTCCTGCTGGTCACCGCCGGCGAGCGCGACGCCGACGTCGCCGCCGACCTGCTGCGCTGCTTCCTGCCCGGCCGCCGGGTGGAGACCTTCCCGGCGTGGGAGACGCTGCCGCACGAGCGGCTCTCCCCGCGCGCGGACACCGTGGGACGCCGGCTGGCCGTGCTGCGCGACCTCACCCACCCGGGCCAGGGCGGCGCCGTCGACGTCCTGGTGGCGCCGGTGCGCAGCGTGCTGCAGCCGCTGGCCCCGGGCCTGGGCGACCTCGTCCCGGTGGAGCTGAGGCCGGGGGACACCGCCGAGCTCGACGACGTCGCCCGCGCCCTGGCCGACGCCGCCTACACCCGGGTGGAGCTGGTGGAGAAGCGCGGCGAGTTCGCCGTCCGCGGCGGCCTGCTCGACGTCTTCCCGCCCACCGAGCCGCACCCGGTGCGCGTGGAGTTCTGGGGCGACGAGGTCGACGAGCTGCGGTACTTCTCCGCCGCCGACCAGCGCTCCCTCGACGAGCGGCCCGACCGGCTGTGGGCCCCGCCGTGCCGCGAGCTGCTGCTCACCGACGAGGTGCGCGCCCGGGCCGCCGCGCTCGCCGTGGAGCACCCGGGGCTGCTGGAGGTGCTGGGCAAGCTCGCCGAGGGCATCGCCGTCGAGGGCATGGAGTCGCTCACCCCGGCGCTGATCGGGGACGAGCAGATGCAGCTGCTCACCGACCTGCTGCCCGCCGGCACCCACGTCCTCGTCGCCGACCCCGAGCGGGTCCGCAGCCGCGCGGCCGACCTGGTGCGCACCGCCGAGGAGTTCCTCGCCGCGTCCTGGGCCACCGCCGCCGAGGCGGGGGAGGCGCCGCTGGACCTGGGCGCGTCGTCGTTCCGCGAGCTCGCCGACGTCGAGGCCGCCGCCCGCGGCCGCGGCCTGCCGTGGTGGACCACCGGCGCGTTCACGCTCGGCGAGGACGAGGGCGCGCTCGAGGCCACTCCCGTCGAGCGCTTCTCCGGCGACCTCGACCGCGCCGTGGAGACGCTGCGCAGCTGGAACCGCGACGGCTGGCGGGTGGTGGTCACCTTCGCCGGTCCCGGCCCGGCGCAGCGCGCCGCCGACCAGTTCACCGGCGCCGACCTCGGCGTGCGGCTGGTGCCCGGCATGGACTCCGCCCCCGAGGCGGGGCTGACCTCGATCACCCAGGGCAACCTGGAGTCCGGATTCACCCTGCCCGGGGTGAGGCTCGCGCTGGTCACCGAGCACGACCTCACCGGCCAGCGCGGCACCACCATGCGCGACGCGGTGAAGATGCCCGCCCGGCGGCGCAACGCCGTCGACCTGGTGCAGCTGCAGCCCGGCGACCTCGTCGTCCACGAGCAGCACGGCATCGGCCGCTACGTCGAGATGGTCAGCCGCACCGTGCACGGCGGCCAGCGCGACTACCTCATCGTCGAGTACGCGCCGGGCAAGCGGAACCAGCCGCCGGACCGGCTGTTCGTGCCCACCGACGCCCTCGACCAGCTCACCCGCTACGTCGGCGGCGAGCAGCCCGCGCTGTCCAAGCTCGGCGGCTCGGACTGGGCCAGGACCAAGGGCCAGGCGCGCAAGGCGGTCAAGCAGATCGCCGCCGAGCTCATCCGCCTCTACTCGGCCCGGATGGCCACCAAGGGCCACGCCTTCGGCCCCGACACCGTCTGGCAGCGCGAGCTCGAGGACGCCTTCCCCTACCAGGAGACGCCCGACCAGCTGGCCGCCATCGAGGAGGTCAAGGCCGACATGGCCAACCCGGTGCCGATGGACCGGGTCATCTGCGGCGACGTCGGCTACGGCAAGACCGAGATCGCCGTCCGGGCCGCGTTCAAGGCGGTGCAGGATGGCAAGCAGGTCGCCGTCCTGGTGCCGACGACGCTGCTGGCCAACCAGCACTTCAAGACCTTCTCCGAGCGGTTCGCGCAGTTCCCGGTGACGGTGGCGGTGCTCTCCCGCTTCCAGTCCGACGCGGAGAGCGCCGAGACGCTGCGCAGGCTCGCCGCGGGCGAGGTCGACGTGCTGGTCGGCACCCACCGGCTGCTGCAGCCGACCACCCGGTTCAAGGACCTCGGCCTGGTCGTCGTCGACGAGGAGCAGCGCTTCGGCGTCGAGCACAAGGAGTACCTGAAGACCATGCGGACGGCGGTCGACGTGCTGTCGATGTCGGCCACCCCGATCCCGCGCACGCTGGAGATGAGCCTGACCGGCATCCGCGAGATGTCGACGATCCTCACGCCCCCGGAGGAGCGGCACCCGGTGCTGACCTACGTCGGCGCCTGGGACGACAAGCAGATGGCCGCCGCGATCCGCCGCGAGCTGCTGCGCGACGGGCAGGTGTTCGTCATCCACAACCGGGTGCAGTCCATCGACAAGGCCGCGGCCAAGATCCGCCGGCTGGTGCCCGAGGCCCGCGTCGCCGTCGGCCACGGGCAGATGAAGGAGCACGAGCTCGAGAAGATCATGGTCGGCTTCTGGGAGAAGGAGTACGACGTCCTGGTCGCGACCACGATCGTCGAGTCCGGCCTGGACATCCCCAACGCCAACACCCTGATCGTCGACCGCGCCGACACCTTCGGCCTCTCCCAGCTGCACCAGATCCGCGGCCGGGTGGGCCGTGGCCGCGAGCGGGCCTACGCCTACTTCACCTACGACCCCTCGCGGCCGCTCACCGAGACCTCGGTCGACCGGCTGACCACCATCGCGCACAACACCGACCTCGGCGCCGGCATGGCCGTGGCGATGAAGGACCTCGAGATCCGCGGCGCGGGCAACCTGCTCGGCGGCGAGCAGTCCGGGCACATCGCCGGGGTCGGGTTCGACCTCTACGTGCGCCTGGTCGGCGAGGCGGTCAGCGACTACCGCGCCTCCGTCACCGGGGAGGAGGCGCCCGCCGAGCCCGCCGACGTCCGGGTGGACCTGCCGGTCGACGCGCACCTGCCGCACGACTACGTGCCGGGTGAGCGGCTGCGCATGGAGGCCTACCGCAAGGTCGCCGCGGTGCAGGACGACGAGCAGGCGCAGGCCGTCCTCGACGAGCTGACCGACCGCTACGGCGCCCCGCCCGCGCCGGTGCTCAACCTGCTCGCCGTCGCCCGCTTCCGCGCCGCGGTGCGCCGGCTCGGCGTCACCGAGGTGTCGCTGCAGGGCCGCTCGATCCGGGTCAGCCCGGTGCCGCTGCGCGAGTCGCAGCAGATGCGGCTGGCCCGGCTGGCCGACGGCGCCACCTACAAGTCGGCCGTGCAGACAATCTCGCTCAAGGTCCCGGTCGGCCCCGACCGGCGCACCCCACTGCGCGACGTCGCCCTGCTGGAGAACCTGCACGCGCTGCTGACGGCGGTGCTCGCGCAGCCCGTGGCCGCCTGAGGCCGTCCGGGACCGCCCGGGACCCCCTGCCCTCAGTCCAGGGCGGCGGAGACCTCCGCCGCCAGGGTGGCGACGTGCCGGTCGCTGAGCATCCCGATCCGCTCGTCGTCGAGGTCCCCGTGCCAGCCGGGGACCTCGACCACCCGCAGCTCCCGCACGACCCGCCGCCAGGCGCCCAGGGTCCGGGACGCCGCGGCCCGGGACCCCTCGGCGAGGAAGTAGGCGACCGGGCCGTCGAACCGGGCGGGGCGGTGGGCCTCCGACACCTCCTGCGACCCGAGGAAGAACCGCAGCTCGGGGTCGGGCGTCGCGGGGACCGGGCCGGGCGCGGGCGCTGACGGCCGCCCCCGGCCGGTCACGCGGCGCAGCACCGCCGCCGGGACGCGACCGGAGCGCACCGTCGCCCAGCGGCCGGCCCACCGCACCCGCGCGGCCTCCCACCGGCTGAGCGCCGCGAGGGGCGGGCGGACGTCGAGCAGGCCGAGACAGCCGACGTCCTCGCCCGCGGCGCGCAGCCGGGTGGCGACCTCGTGGGCGACCAGGCCGCCGAAGGAGTAGCCGAGCAGGGTGTAGGGGCCGGCCGGCTGGGCGCCGCGGACCTGTACCAGGGCGTCGGCGGCGACCTCCTCGATCGTGCGGTGCCGCCCGTTGCCGTCGCGCAGCGGCAGCCGCAGGCCGAGCACCGGCCGCGGCGTCGCCAGCCGCTCGACCAGCCCCGCGTACAGGTTCAGCTGACCCCAGGCGTCCGGCACGAGGAAGACCGGGCGGCCCGCCCCGGCCCGCAGCACGGTCACGGCGGCCGGCGCGGCGGCCAGCGCCGCCTCCGCGGCCCGGGCCAGCCCGGCCGGCGTCGCGTCCTCGGCGAACCGCTGCACCGGGACGTCGGCGTCCAGGTCCAGCCGGACCCGCCGCAGCAGGCTGAGCACCTGGCGGGAGGTCCCGCCGAGGTCGGACCAGTCGTCGTCGGGGTCGGCGGAGCGCAGGCCGAGCACCTCGCACCAGATGCGGGAGACCCGGCCGAGCAGGCCGTCGTCCTCCGGCGCGGGGGGCGCGGCCGAGGCCGCGGCGACGGCCGCGCGGATCCGGTCCGGGCACCCGGGGTCGCGCAGCGCGACGGCGTTGGCGACCGGGTCGCCGTTGACGGCGTCGCGGGCCGCCCGCTCGGAGCGCTTGCCGTTGTGGGTGAGCGGCAGGTCGTCGACCGCGACGACCAGCGAGGGCACGTGCGCGGCCGAGGCGTCCCGGCGCAGCGTGCGCCGGATGGTGCGCTCCAGCCCGCCGTCGAGCCGGGCGCCCGGCCGCAGCACGACCAGCAGCACCATCCGCGAGCTCCCGGGCCGGCTGTCGTCGCGCTGCTCGACGGCCATCGCGTCGGCGATCTCGGGCAGCTGCCGGAGCACGGTGTAGATCTCGCTGGGCCCGATGCGCAGCCCGTCGACGTTGAGGACGCCGTCCGAGCGCCCGTGCAGCCGTGAGGACCCGTCGGCGTCGAACTCGATCAGGTCGCCGTGGGTCCACACGCCGGGGTGGTCGGCGAAGTAGGCGTCGTGGAAGCGGCTGCCGTCGGGGTCGCGGAGGAACCCGACGGGGCGGCTGGGGAAGGGGCGCCGGCAGACCAGCTCGCCGACCCGACCGACGACCTCGCGGCCGTCCTCGTCCACCGCCGTGACGTCGAGGCCGAGGCTGCGCGTCTGGCAGCGGCCCCGCCGCACGGGGACGTCGGGGGCGCCGAGCACGAAGCAGCCGATGACGTCCGTGCCGCCGGAGACCGACTGCAGCGGCACCGGCCCGACGGCCTCGGCGACCCAGTCGAACTGCCAGTCGTGCAGGACCGCGCCGGTGGAGAGCACGGCCCGCAGCCGCGACAGGTCGGCGGCCTCGGCGGGCCGGTGGCCGGCGTCCTGCCCCAGCTGCAGGTAGGCCGGGCTGGTGCCGAAGACGGTGACGCCGTGCTCGGCCACCAGCTCCCAGAGGGTCCCGGGGCCGGACACCGGGCCGTCGTAGACGACGACGTGCGCGCCGGTGGCCAGCGCCGAGAGCTGCCAGTTCCACATCATCCAGGCGGTGGTGGTGTGGAAGTAGAGCGTGTCGCCGGGCCCGAGGTCGACGTGCAGCCGGTGCTCCTTGACGTGCTCCAGCAGCGTGCCGCCCGCCCCGTGCACCATCGCCTTGGGCGGGCCGGTGGTGCCCGAGGAGAACATCACGAACAGCGGGGTGTCGAAGGCGAGCCGGGGCCAGTCGAGGGTGGGCTCGGCGCCGGCGGCGGCGTCGGCCAGCCGCTCGGCCGGCAGGCCGAGGTCGGGCAGCGGGCGGTCGTCGAGCAGCAGCACCCGGCGCAGGGCCGGCAGGCCGGCGACCACCTCGGCCACCACGTCGTCGGGCACCGCCCGGCGGTCGAGGACCAGCACGGCGGGCTCGACCTGGGCGAAGCGGCCGAGCAGGGACGCCGCGCCCATGTCGGGCGCGGCCGTGGAGACGGCGGCCCCGACGGCGGCCGCGGCCAGGGCGACGACGGCGGTCTCGCCGGTGTTGGCGGCGACCAGCACGAGCCGGTCGCCCGGCGCCAGCCCCTGCCCGCGCAGGGCGGTCGCGGTCCGCGCGACGGCGTCGCGGAGCTCACCGCGCGTCCAGCGGTCGGCCGGGCGGTCGGCGTGCACCGCGGTGAGCGCGGGGGCGTCGTCCCCGGCGCCGTCCACCGGGCGCAGCAGCGCCTCGGCGTAGTTCAGCCGCAGGTCGGGGAAGAAGCGGGCGGTCTCGACGTCGGTGCCGGTGAGGACGACGTCCGCGGAGCCCGACCACGGCAGCCCCGACCAGTCGAGCAGGGTGCGCCAGAACTCCTCGGGCCGCTCGACGGAGAAGGCGTGCAGGGCGCCGGGCGCGTCCAGCGCGGCGCCGGCCGCCGCCTCGCAGCGGGCCCGGAACGACGCGAGCTGGGGGACGGCGGGGGCGAGCGTCACGAGGGGACCTCCTGGTGGGGGGCGACGGCGAGGCTGGCCACCCAGCCGTCGGGCACGGGCACGTCGCGGACCGCCCAGCCGGCCACCGTCCCGTCGGTGCGCCCGATCTCGGTGACCACGGCGGCCGGGTCCTCCCGCAGGCCGGTCCCGCGGCCCTTGAGGACGGCCTCCTTCTGCGTCCAGGCACGGGTCGCCGCGAGGGCGCGGGCACCCTCCGGCAGGGCGGTGAGCGCGCGCTGCTCGGCGTCGGCGAGCCAGCCCTCGTCGAGGACGTCGGCCGTCCACGGCGCCACCCGCTCCACGTCGACGCCGACCCGACAGCCGCGCCCCACGGCCACGACGCCCAGCCCGCCGCTGGCCGAGCAGCCGGCGTCCAGGCCGGTGGCCGGCGGCAGCTCCGGGCGCCCGGCGGCCGTGGTCCCGAGCGGCACCCGGGCCGGGTCGGTGCCCAGCTCGGCGGCCAGGGCGGTGCGCAGGGCCGCCCGCAGGAGCACGCGGCGCCGGTGGACGGCGGGGGTGCCCCGCCGGGCGCGGGCCAGCTCGGCCGGGCTCAGCACCGCCTCCGCGCGGGCCAGCTCGGCGTCGTCCGCGGCGAGGTCGACCAGCCGGACGGCGACGTCCGCCCACGGCAGCGCGCGGGACGACGCGGGGACGGGCGGCGGCATGCCGCGATGCTGGCAGCCGGGTCCCCGCGTGGGATCCCTCGTCGGGGGGAGGGCCGGGTGCGGACACGCGACCGGGCGACCCGGCGGACGGGCTCGGCCGGGGGATCGGCGTCCCCGCCGCCTGCGCCGTGCCCGCCACCGCGTGTGGCACGCTCCGCTGGTGCAGACCCGTCGCCTGACCGCACCGCTGGCCGTCGGTCTCGTCGCGCTGGTCGCGGTGAGCGGCTGCCGGACCTCGCCGTCGGTGGCCGCCTACGTCGGCGACCAGCAGGTGACCGCCGTCGAGCTGCAGGCGGCGGTGGACGAGCGTCTGGCCGACCCGGCGATCGCGGAGGCCGCGGCCGGCTCGGAGACCGACTTCACCCGCCAGGTGCTCAGCCTCCTGCTCCGCGAGGAGGTCTACGCCGCCGCGGCGCAGCGCTACGACGTCGAGGTCACCGACGCCGATGTGTCCGCGTTCGTCGACCGGTCGCTGGCCGGGCAGGACGCCGCGGCCCTGTTCGCGCAGGCGGCCGACCAGGGCTTCTCCCGCGACGACGTCCTGGAGAGCGCCCGCCAGCAGCTGGTGCGCCGGGAGGTGGCCGAGGCCGCGGGGGAGGGCGGCGCGCTCGACGAGGCCGCGCTGCGCGCCCGGTACGAGGAGACCCGCGGCGACCTCGAGCAGGTGGAGCTCGGCTACCTCGTCGTCCCCGACCAGCCCACCGCCGACGGCGTGGTCGGGGAGCTGACCGCGGACCCCGCGGCCTACCCGGCCGTGGCCGCGCGCTTCCCCGGCCAGAACACGCTGCCCGCGGTGGCGCCCGTGGCCCTCGCCGACGTCCCCGCGCCGCTGGCCGCGGGCGTGGCGCCGGCCGCGCCGGGCACCGCCTTCACCGTGACCGTGCCGCAGGTGGCCGGGGTGGTCGTGGTCTACGTCGGCCAGCGCACCACCCCGTCCTTCGAGGAGGTGCGCGGCCAGTTGGAGGACGAGGCGGCCACCGGCCTCGAGGAGGCCGGCGCGGCGCTGGTCGACGAGGTGCGCACCGACCTCGACGTCACCGTGAACCCGCGCTACGGGGCGCTGGAGGACGACGTGGTCCGCGAGGCCGACGGCGGGGTGGTCGACCTGCTCGACGAGCCGGCCGGCACCGGCACCGGCTCGGGCACCACCGGCACCGGCTCGGGCGGCTGAGCCGGCGGTCCCGGAGACTGGCCGGGTGCCCGTCGCGCTCGCCGTCGTCGTCTCCCCCGCCCTGCCCGGTCTGCTCGGCCCGGCCGCCTGGCAGGCGCTGTCCAGCGGCCGACCGCTCGTCGCGCTGCCCGGCGCCGCGGCGACCGCCGACGCGCTGCGGGCCGGGGGCTGGGCGGTCGACGACGTCCCCGACGCCGCGGCCGCCGCGGCCCGCCCCGACAGCGTCGTCGCCCTGGTCGCGGCCGGCACCGAGGTCGACGCCGGGGACGTGGTCGGGAGCCCGGTGCCGGCCGGGACCCGGCTGCTCGACGTCGTCGCGGTGATGGACCGGCTGCGCTCGCCGGGCGGCTGCCCGTGGGACGCCGAGCAGACGCACGCCTCGCTGCGCGGCTACCTGCTCGAGGAGGCGCACGAGGCCTACGACGCGATCGTCGACGACGACCCGGTCGCCATGCGCGAGGAGCTCGGCGACGTGCTGCTGCAGGTGGTGTTCCACGCCCGGGTGGCCGCCGAGGCCGGTCCGGGGCGCCGTTTCGACGTCGACGACGTGGCCGGCGACCTGGTGGACAAGCTGGTCCGCCGGCACCCGCACGTCTTCGGCGACGCGGGCCCCCGCGACGTCGCCGGGGTGGAGGCGGGCTGGGAGGAGATCAAGCAGGCGGAGAAGCAGCGGCGCTCGCCCACCGAGGGCGTCTCGCGCTCGCAGCCGGCCGCGTCCTGGGGGGCGGCGCTGGTGCGCCGGGCCGCCCGGGCCGGGTTCCCGACGCCGGAGCCGGCCGAGCTGGACCCCGCCGCGCCGGAGGAGCTGGGGGAGCGGCTGCTGGCGGTGGTCGCCGCGGCCGAGCGGCGCGGCTGGGACGTCGAGGACGCGCTGCGGGAGGCGGTGCGCCGCTACGCCGGGGAGCTCGACGCCGAGGCCCGGCGCCGCGAGCGGGGCTGACTCCCCGCCCTCACCCGCCCGGGTGGTCCCTGAGCGACTCGGGTGCAGGCGGGGCCGCTGCCCGCCGTCGGTACCGGCGGGAGCCGGCGCAGCCACCGGCCGCGACGGAGGGACCCCGCATGGACGACCGGGCCGAGTCCGGGCCGCACCCCGCCCGCCTGGTCGTGCTGATCCCGGCGCACGACGAGGCGGCGAACATCGGCGCCACCCTGACCGCGCTGCAGCGGCAGACGCGACGGCCCGACCGCGTCGTCGTCATCGCCGACAACTGCACCGACGACACGGCCGACATCGTGCGGGCGCACGGCGCGGAGGTGTACGAGACCGTCGGCAACACCGACAAGAAGGCCGGGGCGCTGAACCAGGCGATCGTGCAGCGGTTCCGCCGGACCGCCGACACCGACCGCCGCGCGGACGGCGCGCCCCGCGACGACCGCGGCCCCGACCGCCGCGCCGGGTCCGGGTGGCGGGCCGCGCAGCCGGTCGCCGGGCCCTCGGCGGACCTGCGCGACGACGACCACGTGCTCGTGATGGACGCCGACACCCAGCTGGACCCGCGGTTCCTGGAGACCGCGGCCGCCAGCCTCGACTCCTCGCCCGGCACCGGCGCGGCGGGCGGCCTGTTCTACGGCCACCCCGGCAGCGGGGTGCTCGGCCAGCTGCAGCGCAACGAGTACCTGCGGTACAGCCGGGACGTCGCGCGGACCGGCCGCGTCATGGTGCTCACCGGCACCGGGACGCTGTTCCGCGTCCGCGCACTGCGCGAGGTCGCCGCCGCCCGCGGCAGCACGCTGCCCGGCCGGCGCGGCCAGGTGTACGACACCCTGGCGCTGACCGAGGACAACGAGCTCACCCTCGCCCTGAAGACCCTCGGCTGGCGGCTCACCAGCCCGGCGGCCTGCTCCGTGGTCACCGAGATCATGCCGACCTGGCGGGACCTGTGGCAGCAGCGCATGCGCTGGCAGCGCGGCGCCCTGGAGAACCTCCGCCACTACGGGCTGACCCGCGTCACCCTGCGCTACTGGGGACAGCAGGTGGGCATCGGCGTCGGCGTCCTCGCCTTCCAGGCCTACCTGGTGCTCACCGTGCTGCTCCTCGCGCGGGACGGAGGGCTGCACGTGGACCCCTTCTGGGGAGCGGTCGGTCTCGTGTTCCTGGCCGAGCGGCTGGTGACCGTGCGCCGCGGCGGCCGGCGGGCCCTCCTCCTCGCCCTGCCCCTCGTCGTCGAGCTGGCCTACGACCTGTTCGTCCAGGCCGTCTTCGTCCGCTCGCTGCTCGACGTCCTCCGCCGGCGCGAGGCGACCTGGCACCACGTCGCCGCCCCGGCGACGACCTGAGCCCCGGGAGGAGGTGCACGTGTACAGCAAGGCGGGGTACGCGACGGCCAGCGGCATCGGCGGGTCGACGACGCTGGCCTCCACGGGGTTGGACACCCTGGCGCTGGTGGTCGCCGGCGTGACGCTGGTCTTCGCCGGCCTGGCGCTGCTCAAGCTCGTCCCCCGGCGCGCCAAGGGCTGACCGCGGCGCCGACCACACCGCGACGGCCGGGCTGGCTAGGCTGCACCCGTGCCGAGCATCGACGCCGTAGGCGCGCGGGAGATCCTGGACTCGCGCGGGAACCCCACCGTGGAGGTCGAGGTCGCCCTCGACGACGGGACGATCGCCCGGGCGGCGGTGCCGAGCGGCGCCTCCACCGGCGCCTTCGAGGCGGTGGAGCTGCGCGACGGCGGCGAGCGCTACGGCGGCAAGGGCGTGACCAGGGCCGTGGACGGCGTCCTCGACGTCATCGGCCCCGAGCTGGTCGGCTACGAGGCCACCGAGCAGCGACTGGTCGACCAGCGCCTCATCGACCTCGACGGCACGCCCGACAAGTCCCGCCTCGGCGCCAACGCGCTGCTCGGCGTGAGCCTCGCGGTCGCCCGCGCGGCCGCCGACTCCACCGGTCTGCCGCTGTTCCGCTACGTCGGCGGCCCGTCGTCGCACCTGCTGCCGGTGCCGATGATGAACATCCTCAACGGCGGCGCCCACGCCGACAGCAACGTCGACGTCCAGGAGTTCATGATCGCGCCGATCGGCGCGGCGACCTTCGCCGAGGCGCTGTCCACCGGTGCCGAGTGCTACCACGCGCTGAAGTCGGTGCTGAAGGGCCGCGGCCTGTCCACCGGCCTCGGCGACGAGGGCGGCTTCGCCCCCGACCTGCCCACCAACCGCGCCGCGCTCGACCTCATCGCCGAGGCGGTCGAGAAGGCCGGCTACACGCTGGGCACCGACATCGCCCTCGCGCTGGACGTCGCCGCCACCGAGTTCCACGGCGAGGGCGGCTACGACTTCGAGGGCCAGACCCGGTCGGCCGAGTACCTCGTCGACTACTACCGCGAGCTGGTCGACGCCTACCCGATCGTCTCCATCGAGGACCCGCTCTCGGAGGAGGACTGGGACGGCTGGGTGGCGATGACCGCGGCGCTCGGCGACCGCGTGCAGATCGTGGGCGACGACCTGTTCGTCACCAACCCCGCCCGGCTCGCCGACGGCATCGGCCGCGGGGCGGCCAACGCGCTGCTGGTGAAGGTCAACCAGATCGGGACGCTCACCGAGACCCTCGACGCGGTCGGCCTCGCGCACCGCAACGGCTACCGCTGCATGATGAGCCACCGCTCTGGCGAGACCGAGGACACCACGATCGCCGACCTCGCCGTCGCCACCGACTGCGGGCAGATCAAGACCGGCGCCCCGGCGCGCAGCGAGCGGGTGGCGAAGTACAACCAGCTGCTGCGCATCGAGGAGGAGCTCGACGACGCCGCGCGCTACGCCGGCGCGGCGGCCTTCCCGCGCCTGCGGACCTCCTGACCCGGTGAGCGTGGGCACCGGCCGGCGCCGCTCGACCGGCCGGCCGCTCTCGCACGCCGCGTCCCGGCCGGTGCCGGCCGGCACGCGGTCGGGTGCGGGCAACCGCCCCGCCGCGGCCCGTCCCGGCCGGCGCACCCCGCGCCCGGCGCCGCGCGCCGCGTCGGCCCGGCGGCCGCTGTTCACCGGCCGGGCCGTCGTGCTGGTGGGGCTGGTGCTGCTGCTCGCGCTGACACTGGCCGGGCCCTTCCGGCAGTGGCTGGAGACCCGCGCGGAGCTGGCCCGGCTCGCCGCCGAGGGGACCGCCCTCGACCAGCGCATCGCCGATCTCGACGCCCAGCTCGACCGCCAGGCCGACCCGGCGTGGACCGCCCGCGAGGCCCGCGAGCGGCTGGCCTACGTGCTGCCCGGGGACCGGCTGGTCGTGGTGGTCGACGGGGAGGCCGCCGAGGGCGACGCCGGCACCCTGCCCGAGGTCCCCGACACCGAGCGGCCCTGGTACGAGGAGCTGCTCGGGTCGGTCGCCGAGGCCGACGACGCCGGAGCGGGGGAGTGACCGCCCCGGGGAAGCGGGTGCGGGAGCCGATCACCCCGGAGGAGCGGGCGACCGTGGGCCGGCAGCTCGGCCGCCCGCCGCGGGCGGTGCGCGCGGTGGCGCACCGCTGCCCGTGCGGGCAGCCCGACGTGGTGCAGACCTCCCCGCGGCTGGAGGACGGCACCCCGTTCCCGACGCTGTACTACCTGACCTGCCCGCGCGCCTCCGCGGCCGCCAGCCGGCTGGAGTCGGCCGGCCGAATGCGCGAGTGGCAGGACGACCTGGGCGCCGACGCCGGTCTCGCCGCGGCCTACCGCGCCGCCCACGAGGCCTACCTCGCCGAGCGCGACGCCCTGGGCGAGCTGCCCACCCGCGCCACCGCCGGCGGCATGCCCGACCGGGTCAAGTGCCTGCACGCGCTGGCCGGGCACGCGCTGGCCGCGGGCCCCGGCGTGAACCCGGTGGGCGACCGCGCGGTGGCCGAGATGGGGGAGTGGTGGGCCCAGGGCCCCTGCGCCCAGGAGGGGACGACGTGACGCGGGTGGCCGCCGTCGACTGCGGCACCAACTCCATCCGCCTGCTCGTCGCCGACGTCCCGCCGGAGGGCGCGCACACCGACCTGCTGCGCCGGATGGAGGTGGTGCGCCTGGGCCAGGGCGTCGACGCCACCGGCCGGCTGGCGCCCGAGGCGATCGAGCGCACCCGCGTCGTGCTCGCCGAGTACGCCGCGCAGGCCCGCGAGCTCGGCGCCACCGCCGTACGGATGGTCGCCACCAGCGCCACCCGCGACGCGGTCAACCGGGCCGACTTCGAGGCGATGGTCACCGCGACGCTCGGTCAGCCGCCCGACGTCGTCCCGGGCGACGAGGAGGCCCGGCTGTCCTTCCTCGGCGCCACCGCCTCCCTCGCTGCCGCGGCCGCCGCGCACGGCGGCGCGCCGCCGCACCCGCCCCACCTGGTGGTCGACATCGGCGGCGGCTCGACGGAGTTCGTGCTCGGCGACGCCGGCGGCGTCCGGGCCGCCCGCTCGGTGGACGTCGGCTGCGTGCGGCTGACCGAGCGGCACCTGCACGGCGACCCGCCCACCGCCGACCAGATCCAGCGCGCCGAGTCCGACGTCCGCGCTGCGCTGGCCGAGGTCACCGCCGCCGTGCCGGTGCAGGAGGCGGCCACGCTCGTCGGCGTGGCGGGCTCGGTGACCACCGTGGCCGCGCTCGCGCTGCGGCTGCCGGCCTACGACCCGGTGGCCATCCACGGCTCGCGGATCGGGGTGGGCGCCGTCCGCTCGGTCACCGCCGGGCTGCTGACGGCCACCCGCGAGCGGCGCGCGGCGTACCCGGTCATGCACCCGGGACGGGTGGACGTCATCGGCGCGGGCGCGCTGGTGCTGCGCGTGCTCATGGACGCGTTCTCGCTCGACGAGGTCGTCGTCAGCGAGCACGACATCCTCGACGGCATCGCCCTCCGGCTCGCCCGCGGGCGCTGAGCTCAGGGGCCCTCGTTGAGACCGGGGGGCAGCTTGCCGGTCAGCGACTGGTAGGCCGCCGCGGCACCGCGGGCGGCCACCAGCCGGCCGGCGGCGACGACGACCCCGGAGAAGGCGGCCCAGGCCAGCGCGTCGGGCCAGCTGACCCCGGGCGCCGCCGGGTTCTTCGGCGGGTTCGTGCCGCGCGCGGCGTACCAGGCGGCGTCGGTGAGCTTGCGGGCGGCGATGCCGGCCGGGACGGCGAGTCCCGAGCCGAGCAGCTTCCAGGTCAGCGGCGCCTTCTCCGTGCGGGCCATGCGGTGATCATGCCCTGTCGCCCCGGAGGCCGCCCGTCCCCGCCCGGGTGGTCCACTGGGCGAGTGGCAGTGGACGCGCACGGGTTCCCCGTCACCCGCACCCCCGCCGGCGTCGCCCGCGCCGCCCGCGCCGCCCGCGACCTCGCCGTCCTCGACGCCCGCGTCTCCGGCTGCCGGGCCTGCCCGCGGCTGGTGGCCTGGCGCGAGGAGGTGGCCCGGGTGAAGCGGGCGGCCTTCCGCGACGAGGAGTACTGGGGCCGTCCGGTGCCGGGCCTGGGACCCGCGGACGCCCAGATCGCGGTGGTCGGGCTGGCGCCGGCCGCGCACGGCGGCAACCGCACCGGCCGGGTCTTCACCGGCGACCGCAGCGGCGACTGGATCTTCGCCGCGCTCTGGCGGGCCGGGCTGGCCAGCCAGCCCACGTCGACGCACGTCGGGGACGGCCTGGAGCTCAGCGACGTCCGGGTGGCCGCCGCGGTGCGCTGCGCGCCGCCGGACAACGCGCCCACCCCGGCCGAGCGCGACACCTGCAACCCGTGGCTGGCCCGCGAGCTGGCGCTGCTGGCGCGGCTGCGGGTGGTCGTCGTCCTCGGCGGTTTCGGCTGGACGGCGCTGTGGCCGGTGCTGGCCGCGGCCGGGTACGCGCTGCCCCGCCCGCGGCCGGCGTTCGGCCACGGCGTGGAGGTGACCCTCGACGGCCCGCGCGGGCCGCTGACGCTGCTGGGCAGCTACCACGTCAGCCAGCAGAACACCTTCACCGGCCGGCTCACCGAACCGATGCTCGACGCCGTCCTGACCCGGGCCACGGAGCTCGTGCGCCCCTAGGCTGAGGCCCATGACCAGTCCCGGTCCCGCGTCCCGTCCGGTGGTCCTCGTCGTCGGCGGCGGCTACGTCGGCCTCTACACCGCGTTGCGGCTGCAGAAGAAGCTGTCCCGCGGTCGGGCGGAGATCGTCGTCGTCGACCCCCAGCCGCACATGACCTACCAGCCGTTCCTGCCCGAGGCGGCGGCCGGCTCGGTGGAGCCGCGCCACGTGGTGGTCCCGCTGCGCCGCACCCTGCACCGCTGCCGGGTGGTCACCGGCGCGGTGGCGTCGCTGTCGCACGCCGACAGGAAGGCGCGGGTCGTGCCGGCCGAGGGCGCGCCCTACGAGCTGTCCTACGACGTCCTGGTGATGGCCGCCGGCTCCGTGGCGCGCACGCTGCCCATCCCCGGCCTGGCCGAGCACGGCATCGGCTTCAAGACCGTCGGCGAGGCCATCTACCTGCGCAACCACGTGCTGGCCCGGCTCGACGCCGCCGCCTCGACCGACGACCCCACCGTCCGCACCCGGGCGCTGACGTTCACCTTCGTCGGTGGCGGCTACGCCGGCATCGAGGCCTTCGCCGAGCTCGAGGACATGGCGCGCTACGCCGTCGAGCACTACTACCCGCGGCTGTCGACCAGCGACATGCGCTGGGTGCTGGTCGAGGCGACCGGGCGGATCCTGCCCGAGGTCGACCTGGACATGGCCGCCTGGACGGTCAAGCAGCTCACCGCCCGCGGGATGGACGTGCGGCTCAACACCCGGCTGGAGTCGGTGTCCGACGAGGGCGTCGTGCGGCTCAGCGACGGCGACGCGTTCGCCAGCGACACGCTGGTGTGGACGGCGGGCACCAAGCCCAACCCGCTGCTGGCGCAGTCCGACCTGCCCCTCGACGAGCGCGGCCGGGTGCGCTGCGAGCCGACGCTGCAGGTCAGCGGGCTGGAGGGAGCGTGGGCAGCGGGCGACCTGGCCGCGGTCCCCGACCTGACCAAGGACCAGCCGGGCGCCACGACCGCGCCCAACGCGCAGCACGCCGTCCGGCAGGCCAAGCGGCTGGCCGACAACGTCGTCGCCGTCCTGCACGGCCGGCAGCCGCAGCCCTACCGCCACGAGTACGCCGGGTCGGTGGCCAGCCTGGGCCTGCACAAGGGCGTCGCGCAGGTCTACGGCGTCAAGCTCAAGGGCTGGCCGGCCTGGTTCATGCACCGCAGCTACCACGTCAGCCGCGTCCCGACCTTCAACCGCAAGGCGCGCGTGGTGGCCGACTGGACGCTGGCCTCGGTGTTCCGCCGCGAGGTCATCGCCCTGGGCCAGCTGCAGGACCCGCGCCGGGAGTTCGTCACCGCCGCCGCGGGTGGGAGCACGGGGCAGCTGCCCGCGCCGACCGGGGCCGACCGCGCCCAGGCCAGCTGACCGCACCACCTCGGGGCCGCGAGGTCCCGGGGTGGGCTGCGCCCCCGTGGCCCAACCGGCAGAGGCAGGCCCCTTAAAAGGGTCACAGTGTGGGTTCGAACCCCACCGGGGGCACCGTGTGCCGGGCTCAGGACTCCCTCCGGCGCCGTACACCATCGGCCGGAGGAAAGACAGGCCTTGACGTCTCCCGTGACCTGTTTGACAGGGTGACGGTCAGTGAGTGACGGATCGCTCACACTCGACGTCCGAGGGAGTACGGATGAGTCTGGTCCAGTCCGCGCGCCGGTCACGGGTCGCCATGGTCGGCACCGCCGGCGCCCTGGCGCTCGCGGGCAGCGTGGTCGTCGCGCTGCCGGCGGCGGCCGCGCCCGCCGGCTGCGAGACCCGCGACAACAACACGGTCGACAAGCTGCTCGAGTGCACCACGGTCGACGGCGTCCTGGAGCACCTGACGGCGTTCCAGGAGATCGCGGAGGCCCACGGCGGCAACCGCGCCTCGGGCACCGCCGGCTACGACGCCTCGGTGGACTACGTGGAGCAGCGGCTGGAGGCGGCCGGCTACGACGTCACGCGGCAGGAGTTCGACTTCGACTTCTTCGAGCTGACCGGCCAGACGTTCAGCCGGACGGCTCCCGAGGCGCGGGACTACGTCGCCGACACCGACTTCGCCGCCCTCGAGTACTCGGGCGTCGGGACGGCGAGCGGTGCGGTCGTCCCGGTCGACCTCGGGGACCCGCTGGCCCCCACCGACACCAGCACGAGCGGCTGCGAGGCCGAGGACTTCGCCGGGTTCCCGGAGGGTGGCGTCGCGCTCGTGCAGCGCGGCACCTGCACCTTCGCGGTCAAGGTGGCCAACGCCGAGACGGCGGGGGCCGTCGGCGTCGTCGTCGTCAACCGCGGGACGCCCGAGAACGAGGGCCTGGTCGCGGGGACGCTCGGTGAGCCGGGGGTGCTGCCGGCCATCGGTGTCCCGTTCGCGATCGGGCAGGAGCTCGCCGCGGGCGGCACGGAGGTGACCTTCACGGTCGACGCGGAGACCGGGACGCGGACGACGGAGAACGTCGTCGCCGAGCTCCCCGGCCGCACCGACGAGGTCGTCCAGGTCGGCGCCCACCTCGACTCGGTGCCCGAGGGCCCGGGGATCAACGACAACGGCACCGGCAGCGCCGCCGTCCTCGAGCTCGCCGAGAACGTGCAGAAGGTCGAGCCCCAGGCCACCCTGCGCTTCTCGTGGTGGGGAGCGGAGGAGTCCGGGCTGCTCGGTTCGACCCACTACGTCGAGCAGCTGCCGGAGGAGGAGGTCGCCCGCATCTCGGCCTACCTGAACTTCGACATGGTCGGCTCCCCGAACCCCGTCCGCTTCGTCTACGACAGCGACGGCGAGGACTTCGAGAGCACCCCGGCCGGTTACGTGTCCGAGCGCTCGGCGCAGATCGAGGACACGTTCGAGAAGTTCTACGCCGACCGGGGCCTGGCCAACGAGAACACCGAGTTCGACGGGCGCAGCGACTACCAGGCCTTCGCCGACGCCGGCGTGCCCAGTGGTGGCCTGTTCACCGGCGCCGAGGGCGTGAAGACCGAGGAGCAGGCCGCGGTCTACGGCGGTGTGGCGGGCGAGGCCTACGACCCGTGCTACCACCAGGCGTGCGACGACCTCGACAACCTCGACCTCGGTGTCCTCGACGAGAACGCCGACGCGATCGCCTACGCGGCGTCCGTGCTGGCGGCCGGAGGGCCGGGCGCCGGGAACTGACCGGAGCACCGCAGGGAGCGCGACGACCCGGGGGCGCGGCACCGCACGGTGCCGCGCCCCCGGTGTCCGCTCACCCGGTCGGGGTGGCACGCCTCGTGCGGAACGCGGGGGCGACCTGCTGCGTTGTACTGACCGAGTGGGGTGCGAGGACGCAGCCCACCGACCGACGAAGTCACCTCGAGGAGATGACGATGCCCAGCCACAACCCGGTCTTCGGCCGGGGCTTCGCCAACGCCGGATCCGGCGGTGGCCAGCAGTACGGCCAGCAGGGCTACGGCGCTCCCGGCTACGGCCAGCAGTACGGGCAGCCGTACGGCCAGCAGGGCTACGCCGCTCCCGGCTACGGCCAGCAGTACGGCGCGCCGCAGGGCTATGGCGCCCCGCAGGGCTACGGCGCCCCGGCCCCCGCCGGCCAGCCGTTCAGCCCGCCGACCACGCGCTACATGACCATGGACGACGTCGTCCAGAAGACCGGACTGTCCTTCCTGGTCACGGTCCTCTCGGCCGCCGTCACCTGGGCGCTGCTCCCGCAGGACCTGGCCTTCGGCCTGGCGCTGCCCGCGGTGCTCGTGGCCTTCGTCCTGGGCCTGGTCATCAGCTTCAAGCAGATCGCCAACCCGGTGGCCACCCTGGCCTACGGCGCGCTCTACGGTGTCGCCCTCGGCGCCATAAGCGAGGCGTTCAACAACATCTACCCCGGCATCGTGACGCAGGCGGTGATCGGCACCTTCGGTGTCTTCGCCGGCATGCTCGTGGTCTACAAGACCGGCGCCATCCGGGTCACCCCGAAGCTGACCCGCTGGGTCGTGGGCGCGCTGTTCGGCGTCCTGGCCCTCGTGCTGGTCAACCTGGTGGTCGGCTTCTTCGTCCCCGGCGGCCTGGGCCTGCGTGACGGCGGCCCGCTGGCCATCGTCTTCAGCCTCGTCGTGATCGGTGTAGCGGCCTTCTCGCTGCTGCTCGACTTCGACATGGCCGACGAGGCCATCCGCCGCGGCGCCCCGGCCAAGTTCGCCTGGTACATCGCCTTCGGCCTGCTCGTCACGGTCGTCTGGCTGTACCTGGAGATCCTGCGGCTGCTGTCCTACTTCCAGGACAACTGAGCACGGGCCCCGCTGCAGCGGGGTCGGCAGACGGCAGTGGCCCGGTCCCCTCGCGGGGGCCGGGCCACTGGCCGTTCGGAGGGGGCTCAGGTCAGCTCAGGCGCTCCAGGACCATCGCCATGCCCATGCCGCCGCCGACGCACATGGTCTCCAGGCCGAACGTCGCGTCCTTCGTCTGCAGGCCGTTGATCAGCGTGCCGGTGATGCGGGCGCCGGTCATGCCGAAGGGGTGCCCGACGGCGATCGCGCCGCCGTGCACGTTCAGCTTGTCGATGTCGATGCCCAGGTCGCGGTAGCTCGGGATGACCTGCGCGGCGAACGCCTCGTTGATCTCGACGAGGTCGATGTCGTCGATGGTCATGCCGGCCCGCTGCAGCGCCAGCTTCGAGGCGTCCACCGGGCCGTAGCCCATGATCTCCGGCGACAGGCCGGTGACCGCCGTGGACACGATCCGCGCCAGCGGGGTCAGGCCGAGCTCGCGGGCCCTGGTGTCGCTCATGACGACCACCGCGGCGGCGCCGTCGTTGAGCGGGCAGGCGTTGCCGGCGGTGACCCGGCCGTCGGGGCGGAACACCGGCTTGAGGCCGGAGATGCCCTCGAGGGTGGTGCCGGCGCGCGGGCCGTCGTCCGTGCTGACCACGGTGCCGTCGGGCGTGGTGACCGGGGTGATCTCCCGCGCCCAGAAGCCCTCGGCGATCGCCTTCTCGGCGAGGTTCTGGCTGCGGACGGCGAACTCGTCCATGTCCTGGCGGGAGACGTCCTTGAGCAGCGCCAGGTTCTCCGCGGTCTGCCCCATGGCGATGTAGACGTCGGGCACCTCGCCGGTGGACCGCGGGTCGGTCCAGGAGTCCGCGCCGCTCTCGGCGACCTTGGCCACCCGGGCCTGGGCGTCGGTGAACGCGGGGTTCTGGGTGTCGGGCAGCGAGTCGCTGTTGCCCTTCACGAACCGCGACACCATCTCCACGCCGGCGGAGATGAAGACGTCGCCCTCACCGGCCTTGATGGCGTGCATGGCCATGCGGGTGGTCTGCAGCGACGAGGAGCAGTAGCGGGTGATGGTGGTGCCGGGCAGGTGGTCCATGCCGAGCAGCACGCTGACCACGCGGCCCATGTTGTAGCCCTGCTCGCCGCCGGGCAGGCCGCACCCCAGCATCAGGTCGTCGATGTCGGCGGGGTCCAGCCCCGGCACCTTGTCCAGCGCGGCCCGGACGATGGTGGCGGCCAGGTCGTCGGGGCGGAAGTCCTTCAGCGACCCCTTGAACGCGCGGCCGATGGGCGAGCGCGCGGTCGCGACGATGACTGCTTCGGGCATGGGTCCTCCACGATGAGGCGGGCCCGGCCGGGAGTGCCGGGTGTCGGGTCACCCCGGAAACTACTCCCGGGTAGCGGGCCGGATGAGGGTGACGCCCGGGACCGTCCCGCCCGTGTGGCGTGGCTCACGCACCGCGGTGCGCCGGCGCGACGGGGACCTCCTCGGTACGCAGCTCCTCCGGCGAGGGCAGCTCGGTGGGCCGGCGCCGCAGCAGCCGTGCCCAGGTGCCCAGCGGCCCGGTCTGCGAGCCGCGGACCTCGGTGGCGCGCACCTCGGTGCCCGGCCGGCCGGCGGCCCGCGCGGCGGCCCGGGCCACCGGACGGACGGCGCCCCGACGGCGGCGGCCCTCGGCGCGGGCCGGCCACACGCCCACCGCGTCGGCCAGTGCCGGCAGGATGACCGCGGCCGCCGCCGCGTACCCGGCCGCGCTGGGGTGGAACTCGTCGCTGCTGAACAGCGACCGGTCGGAGGCGAAGCTGGGCCCGAGCACCGAGCCCAGCGACACCGTCCGGCCCCCGGCCTCGACCACCGCGATGGTCTGCGCGGCGGCCATCTGCCGGCTCCAGCGGCGGGCGAGCAGTCGCAGCGGCTGGCCGATCGGGCGGATGGTGCCCAGGTCCGGGCAGGTCCCGACGACGACCTCCGCGCCGGCCGCCCGCAGCCGCCGCACCGCGTCGGCGAGGTGGCGCACCGACACCGCCGGGCGGGTGCGGGTGGTGACGTCGTTGGCGCCGATCATGATCAGCGCGACGTCCGGCTTCTCGGCCAGTGCCCGGTCGACCTGGGGGTCCAGCTCGCAGGACTCCGCGCCGGAGACGGCGACCCGGACCAGCCGCACGGGCCGCTCGGCGAGCTCGGCCAGCGCCGCGGCCAGCAGCGCGCCGGGGGTGTCGGCGGCGCGGTCGACGCCGAGCCCGACCGCGCTGGAGTCGCCGAGGACGGTGAACACCATCGGCTTGGCCCGGCCCCGGCCGCGGCCGTAGACGC
The DNA here is from genome assembly GCF_003002915.1 of Geodermatophilus tzadiensis. GTDB lineage: Bacteria > Actinomycetota > Actinomycetes > Mycobacteriales > Geodermatophilaceae > Geodermatophilus > Geodermatophilus tzadiensis. Next base: position 150,843 of record NZ_PVTG01000006.1, read on the forward strand.
CGTCGCCGGAGGGCGGGTCCTGCCGGGAGGTGCGCGCGTCGACGCGGCGGCGGGCCGCACGGGCCTGCAGGCGGAGCAGGCCGAGCAGGCCCGCGCCGGCCAGGCCGGCCCCACCGCCCCCGTAGGCGACACCGGCCGCCAGCCGTCTCGCCGTGCCCGCTCGGGTCACCGCCACCCCTGTCGTCGCGCCGTGCAACCGCCTGTCCGGCAGGCTATCGAGCCTCTACGGTGCCCTCCGTGTCCGAATCCCCCCGAGGGGTGGCCGGAGAGGGAACTCCCGGTGACCGCAGCGAGCTCATCGTCGGCGTGCTGGTCGACGCCTTCGCCGACCTGATGGCCGCCGACGCCGACGCCTTCCGCACCAAGTTCCGCAAGATGGCCGCCGACCCGTTCGCCTTCTACCGCGGCAGCGCGTGTCTCTTCTACGCCGACATGGACGTCCTCGACGACCGCTGGTGCGACGAGCGGACCGCGCGGGTGTGGATCCAGGGGGACCTGCACGCGGAGAACTTCGGCACCTACATGGACGGCTCCGGGCGGATCGTCTTCGACGTCAACGACTTCGACGAGGCCTACGTGGGGCACGTCAGCTGGGACCTGCGACGCTTCGTCGCGAGCTTCGCGCTGCTGGCCTGGCGCAAGGCGCTCGGCGACGACGTCATCGGCGAGCTGCTGGCCGGCTACCTGCACTCCTACCTCGACCAGGTCGAGGCCTTCACGCGCTCGGACGACGACCGGTCCTTCGCGCTGACCACGGCCAACACCGAGGGTGCGGTCCACCGGGCGATCCTGGAGACCACCGCCCGCACCCGCGGTGCGCTGCTGGACCGGATGACGGTCGTCGAGTCCTACCAGCGCCGCTTCGCCGACGGCGGCCGCACCCGCCGCCTCGACGACGCCGAGCGCGACCACGTGCTGGCCGCGCTGGACCGGTGGCGGACCACGGTGGTGCCCCCGGTGCGCCGCCGCGACGTCGCCTACGACGTCAAGGACGTCATCGGCACCGGCGGGTTCGGCATCGGCAGCGCGGGCCTGCCCGCCTACAACGTGCTGCTCGAGGGCTACGACCAGGCGCTGGAGAACGACGTCGTCCTCTCCCTCAAGCAGGGCAACGTCGCCGCCCCGAGCCGGGTGGTCCGCGACCCGCGCATCAGCGGCTCCTTCGAGCACCACGGCCACCGCACGGCGGTCAGCCAGCGGGCGCTGCAGGCCAACGCCTCGCAGTTCCTCGGCCACACCGAGATCGGCGGGGTCGGCTTCGTCGTCCAGGAGCTCTCGCCCTACGAGGTCGACCTCGAGTGGGACGACCTCACCGAGCCCGAGGAGATCGCGCCGGTGCTGGCCCAGCTGGGCCGGGCCACGGCGAAGGTGCACTGCGTCGGGGACCTCGACAGCGACCACGAGCTCGTCGACTTCCAGACCGAGGAGGCGATCGTGGCGATGGTCGGCGGCCGCCGCGAGGAGTTCGTCGCCGACCTCGTCGACTTCGCGCACGCCTACGCGCGGCAGGCGCAGGAGGACCACCGGCTCTTCGTCGACGCCTTCCGCGCCGGGCGGACCCGGGCATCAGCTCCAGCGGCGCCCACCCGCTCCGCTCGGGCCGGGCATAGGAGGCCCTCCCCACGTCGCGGGCACCGCGGGCGTGGGGAGAGCTTCCTATGCCTCACCGGGACCGGCGGCCCCTGCGGGTGCGCAGGTAGTCGGCGACGACGTACTCGCCGAGCCGGTCGCTGTCGGGGGTGAAGACCCGGCCGCCGGCGCGGGCGGTGATGTCGTGCACGAAGTGGACCAGCCCCGGCTCCGGGTCGAGCGCGAACACGTTGAGCGTCGCCCCCGAGCGGGCCACCCGCTCCACCTCGGCGACGGTCTTGGCGATCGTCTCGGGCATCGGCGGCCAGCAGAAGTACGGCGTGCCGTCGTCCTCCAGGTGCGCCGTCGGCTCGCCGTCGGTGACCACCAGCACCACCGGCTCGGCGTCGCGGTGCTGGGCCAGGAACCGGCGGGCCAGCATCAGCCCGTGCTGCAGGTTGGTGCCCTGCAGCGTGTCCACGCTCAGCTCGGCCAGCGTCTCCGGCCGCAGCACCTGCGCGGTGGAGGAGAACCCGATGATCTGGATGGCGTCCTGCGGGAAGCGGGTGGTCACCAGCGAGTGCAGGGCCATCGCCGTCGACTTGGCCGCGCCCCAGGTGCCGCGCAGCGCCATCGAGTAGGACAGGTCCACCAGCAGCGCGACGGCGGCCCCGGTGCGGCGCTCGGTCTCGACCACCTCGAAGTCCTCGACGGCGATGCGGACCCGGCGGTGGCCTGTCGGGGTGGTGGGTGGGGACGACACGGCGTGGGGTTCCCCGGCGGTTCGCAGCACCGCGTTGCGGACCGTGCGGACGACGTCGAGCGGCTGCTCGTCGCCGAACTGCCACTCCCGCGAGCCGCCGGTCAGCTCACCGGCCGCGCCGGCATCGGCGACGTCGTGCTCGCCGCGGCCGGTGGCGTCGAGCGTGGCGAACACCCGGCGCAGCGCGGTCGCACCCAGCCGGCGGACCGCCTTGGGCGAGAGCTCCAGCTTGCCGTCGGAGCGGTTGAGGTAGCCCTGCCGCTCCAGCTCGCGCTCCATCTGCCGCAGCGCCGCCAGGTCGTCGACGGCCTCGCGGCCCAGCGCCTGCTCGAGCAGCTCCTCGTCGACGTCGGCGAGCGAGGCCCCGGCGTAGCCCTGCGAGAGCTGGTTGGACAGCGCCTCGAGGTCGGCGAGCTCGGCGACCGCGCTGGTCGCGTCGCCCAGGCCGAGGGCCTGCTCGCCGTCGGGCACCTGGCCCCGCTGGCCCCACGGCAGGTCGGGCCGGGCCTGGCGCAGCGCGTCCTGCAGGTGCGCCATCTCGCTGGCCAGCCCGAGGTCGGACATGGTCTGCGCCATCAGCTCGGACAGCTCGGCCCGCTGCTCCGGCGACAGGCCGGCCATCATCCGCTCCTGCGCGGCGGCCCGGCGGGCGAGGGAGTCGACCAGCTCGTCCACCGACTGCGGGTCGTCGGGGAAGAACTGCCCGTGCTTCTCCATGAACTCGCGGAACTGCTCGTCGGTGTCCTCGCCGCGGTTGTGCGCGTCGAGCAGCTGGGACAGGTCGGCGACCATGTCCTTGACCGCCTGCATGTCCTGCTCGGTGGCGTTCTGCAGCGCTTGCTTCATGTTGGCGAAGGAGCTGTCGAGCACCTCCCGCCGCAGCAGGTCCTGGATCTGGTCGTAGGCCTGCTGGGCCTCCGCCGAGCGGAACGGGTAGTCCTTGAGCGCCCGCACCGCGCCCGCGGTGTCCTGCGGCAGCGCGTCGAGCTCGGCCTCGGCCAGCCGGGCAGCGTCGTCCGGGTCGGGGAACAGCGCCCGGCGCTCGGCCTCCAGGGCCCGGTCGAGCAGCTCGCGGACCTCCTGCAGCGTGCCGTCCATCCGGCCGGCGGTGCGCGCCTGCCGCAGCCGGTCGCGCACCGAGCGGCGCAGCTCGTCGAGGCCGCGCCGGCCGTCCATGCCGCGGCGCAGCAGCTCGCGCAGCGCCTCGCGGACGCCGCTGCCGCCGAGCACGGAGTCGCCGATCTCGTCGACGGCGCTGCCCAGGTCGTAGGGCGGCGCGAGCGGGTCGGGCCCGCCCCGCCAGCGGCCGTACCGGTAGCCCTTCCCGGGTCGGCGGACCACCGTCAGGCCCCGTACACCGTGCGGGTGCCGTCGGTGTCCTTGGCCAGCCGGCGGGTGAGGTAGAGCCCCTCGAGGGCGAACTCGACCGCGGCGGCGGCCTGCTCGGCCGACTCCTCGCCCTCGGGGACGCCGAGGCGGCCCAGCAGCTCGGCGAGCCGCGGGATGGTGCCCAGCTGGCCGAGCAGCGCCGCGCCGGGCACCAGCTCGCCGGACTCGACGGTCTCCCCGCCGGTGAAGTGCTCCTGCAGGCCGGTCAGGTCCAGCCCGCCGCAGCGGGCGCGGAAGGTCTGCGCGGTGGCCTGCCGCAGCAGGTGCTCGAGCACCTCCAGCTCCCGGTCGTCGTCCGGGTCGCTGCCGGCGTCGGCGAACTCGACCTTGCCGCGGCTGGCCGGGACGACGCCGGGCAGGTCGACCACCCGCGCCACCGGCCGGGTCTCCCCGGCGACGGCGGCCCGGCGGACGGCGGAGGCGGCCACGGTCTCCAGGCTCGCGATGGCGAAGCGCGCGGAGACGCCGGAGCGCTGGTCGACGTGGCTGGACTCGCGGACCAGCCGGGTGAACCGGGCGACGATCTCCACCAGGTGCGCGGGGACGACCGGGGCGTCGAACGCGTCGTGCCGGTCGCCGCCGACCACCCACGAGGTCTGCGCCTCCTGCGTCAGCAGGCGGATCTCGTCGGCGAGCTCGATCGGGTAGTGGGTGCGCACCTCGGCGCCGAACCGGTCCTTGAGCGGGGTGATGATCCGCCCGCGGTTGGTGTAGTCCTCGGGGTTGGCGCTGGCCACCAGCAGCAGGTCCAGCGGGAGCCGCACCCGGTAGCCGCGGATCTGGATGTCGCGCTCCTCGAGCACGTTGAGCAGCGCGACCTGGATGCGCTCGGCGAGGTCGGGCAGCTCGTTGACGCTGAAGATGCCGCGGTTGGTGCGCGGGACCAGGCCGTAGTGCACGGTCTCGGGGTCGCCGAGGGTGCGGCCCTCGGCCACCTTGATGGGGTCGACGTCGCCGATGAGGTCGCCGACGCTGGTGTCGGGGGTGGCCAGCTTCTCGCCGAAGCGCTCGCTGCGGTGCAGCCAGCCCACCGGGGTGTCCTCGCCGTGCTCGGCGATCTGGCGGTGCGCCCACACGCTGATCGGGTGCAGCGGGTGCTCGTTGAGCTCGCTGCCGGCCAGCACGGGGGTCCACTCGTCGAGCAGCCCGACGAGGGTGCGGATGAGGCGGGTCTTGCCCTGGCCGCGCTCACCGAGCAGGACCAGGTCGTGGCCGGCGATGAGCGCCCGTTCGACCTCGGGGACGACGGTGTCGTCGAAGCCGACGATGCCGGGGAGGGTGGGCCGGCCCGCGCCGAGGCGGGCGAGCAGGTTGGCGCGGATCTCGGCCTTGACCGGCCGGAAGGCGGCTCCGCGGGCACGGAGCTCGCCGAGGGTCGTGGGTGCGGGTGGGGTCTGCGCTGGGGCCCATGGGGAGGCGCTGTCCGTCACCTCAGCCACGGTACGACGCACGGGGACCGTCGGGGAACGGCCCGCGCCCACCCGGCCTGCGAGGATCCGGCCGTGAGTGCCGAGCTGGTGACCGGGGACGACGTCGCGGCGGCGGCCGCGCTGCTGGAGGGCGTGGTCCGGCGGACGCCGCTGGAGCACTCGCGGGCGCTGGCCGACCGGGTCGGCGGGCCGGTGCACCTCAAGTGCGAGAACCTGCAGCACACCGGCTCGTTCAAGTTCCGCGGCGCCTACGTCCGGCTGTCCCGGCTCACCGCGGCGGAGCGGGCGCGCGGGGTGGTGGCCGCCAGCGCCGGCAACCACGCGCAGGGCGTGGCGCTGGCCGCCCGCATGCTCGGCGTCTCCGCCACCGTGTTCATGCCCGAGTCGGCACCGCTGCCCAAGGTCGCGGCCACCCGCGGCTACGGCGCCGACGCGCGGCTGGTCGGCGTCGACCTGACCGCGGCGCTGGCCGCGGCCGTCGCGCACGCCGAGCAGACCGGTGCGGTGTTCATCCACCCCTTCGACCACCCCGACGTGATCGCCGGGCAGGGGACCGTCGGCACCGAGGTGCTCGAGCAGTGCCCCGGCGTGGCCACCGTCGTCGTCTGCACGGGGGGCGGCGGGCTGGTGTCGGGCGTGGCCGCCGCGGTCCGGGCGCAGCGCCCGGACGTGCGGGTCGTCGCGGTGCAGGCCGCCGGGGCCGCCGCGTTCCCCGGGTCGCTGGCGGCAGGCCGCCCGGTGCCGCTGCGCGGGGTGGCCACGATGGCCGACGGGATCGCCGTCGGCGCGCCCACCGACCTCACCCTCGCGCACGTCCGCGACCTGGTCGACGAGGTGCGCACGGTGGGGGAGGAGGACCTCTCCCGGGCGCTGCTGTTCTGCCTGGAGCGCGCCAAGCTGGTCGTCGAGCCCGCCGGCGCGGCCGCGGTGGCCGCCGTCCTCGCCGAGCCCGGGGCCTTCGAGCCGCCGGTGGTCGCGGTCGTCTCCGGCGGCAACGTCGACCCGGTGCTGATGATGAAGGTCGTCCAGCACGGCATGGCCGCGGCCGGGCGCTACCTGCGGCTGCGGCTGGCCGTGCCCGACCGGCCGGGGTCGCTGGCGGCGGTGCTGGCGGTCCTCGCCGACGCCGGCGCCAACGTCCTCGAGGTCGAGCACGAGCGGACGGCCACCCGCCTGGACCTGGGCCAGGTGGAGGTCTTCGTCGTCCTGGAGACCCGCGGCCCGGACCACGCGCGGACCGTCGTCGGAGGGCTCGAGCGGGCGGGGTTCGCCGTCACGGAGGCCTGACGCGGAACGGGCGATGACTCCTGCGTGTCGCCCCGGTCGACACTGCATGGACTCCGTACGCCGATGGCGAAAAGCAGTCGGGAAGTGTCGGCCCTCACACCTAGTTTCACGGGCATGACCGACGCCATCCTCGTCGAGGGACTGCAGAAGAGCTTCGGGTCCAACACGGCGCTGGCCGGGGTGGACCTGACCGTCCCGGAGGGCAGCGTCCTCGGCCTCCTGGGACCCAACGGCGCGGGCAAGACCACCGTCGTCCGCATCCTCACCACGCTGCTGCAGCCCGACGGCGGCCGCGCCGAGGTGGCCGGCGTCGACGTCGTCCACGAGCCCGACCGGGTGCGCTCGCTGATCGGGCTGACCGGCCAGTACGCCGCCGTCGACGAGTACCTCACCGGCTTCGAGAACCTCGAGATGGTGGGCCGGCTGTACCGGCTCGGGAAGCGGGAGTCGCGCGACCGGGCCACCGAGCTGCTCGAGCGCTTCGACCTGACCGACGCGGCCACCCGGCCGGCGAAGACCTACTCCGGCGGCATGCGCCGGCGGCTGGACATCGCCGCCTCGCTCATCGCCCGGCCGCAGGTGCTCTTCCTCGACGAGCCCACCACCGGGCTCGACCCGCGCAGCCGGCTGGGCATGTGGGAGTTCATCGCCGACCTCGCCGGTGGCGGGACGACGATCCTGCTGACCACCCAGTACCTCGAGGAGGCCGACCGGCTGGCCGACCGGATGGTGGTCATCGACCGCGGCCGGGTCATCGCCCGCGGCACCGCCGACGAGCTCAAGGCGCAGGTGGGCGGGCAGCGGCTGGAGTTCACCGTGACCGACGCGGCGGTGCTGCCGGCCATGGTGGAGCGGCTGCGGCCGCTCGCCGTGGACGCGCCGCACGTCGACGAGCAGGCCCGCCGGCTGAGCATCCCGGTCAGCGGCGGTGCCGAGGTGCTGGCCGACGCGCTGCACCGGCTCGACGGCCACACGGCCGCGGTGTTCGACGTCGGGCTGCGCCGCCCCGACCTCGACGACGTGTTCCTGGCGCTCACCGGGCACGCCACCGAGGAGTCCCCGGGCGCCGACGAGGTCCCGGCCGAGCCGGTCCCCACGGGAGGTGTGCGATGAGCTCGCTGTCCGCGACGCTGTCCGACAGCGTCGTCATCACCAAGCGCAACCTGATCAAGGTCCGGCGGGTGCCCGACCTGATCGTGTTCGCGACGCTGTCGCCGATCATGTTCGTGGTGCTGTTCCGCTACGTGTTCGGCGGCGCGATCGGCGGGCTGCCGCCGGGCATCAGCTACGCGGAGTTCCTGCTGCCGGGGATCTTCGCGCAGACCGTCGTCTTCGGGTCCACGATCACCGGCGCGAGCATCGCCGACGACCTGCAGAAGGGGCTCATCGACCGGTTCCGGTCGCTGCCGATGTCCCGCTCGGCGGTGCTCATCGGGCGCACGGTCGCCGACGCCGGGCTCAACGTCATCTCCATCGCGGTGATGGCGCTGACCGGCCTGCTGGTGGGCTGGCGGATCCGGTCCTCCTTCGGGGAGGCGCTCGCCGGGTTCCTCGTGCTGCTGGCCTTCGCCTACGCGGTCTCGTGGCTCATGGCGATGGTCGGGCTGCTGGTCCGCACGCCGGAGGTGGTGCAGAACGCCAGCTTCATCGTGATCTTCCCGCTGACGTTCGTCGCCAACACCTTCGTGCCGCTGGAGACCTTCCCGTCGGCGCTGCGGGTCTTCGCCGAGTGGAACCCCGTCTCGGCGGTCACCCTCGCGTCACGGGAGCTGTTCGGCAACGTGCCGCCCGGCTACCCGGTGCCCGACGCGTGGTCGCTGCAGAACCCCGTGCTCTACACGCTGATCTGGACGGCGGTCATCCTCGCGGTCTTCGTGCCGCTGTCGGTCCGCCTCTACCAGCGCACCGCCACCCGCTGATCCCACCCGTCCCGGCGGCGGAGCCGCCGCCGGGACGAGTGGGGGCCGGAGGCCTCCGCGAGGATCGGCGGGTCCGGTTCGACGGCGATTGGCCTCGGTGCAGGGGCCCGCGTCGAGCCTGCGAGGTGTGGGGGGCACCGAGGTCCTTCCGGCCTCCTGGTCGCGGTGCGGTCCGGTAGGACCGCGGTGTCATGGCGGAGACTGGGCCGCGATGAGCGCCCAGCCCGCCCCCGCCCCCTCCAACCCGCTGTTCGCCGAGTCGCCGCTGCCCTTCGGGCTGCCGCCGTTCGCCGACGTCACCCTCGAGCACTGCCGCGAGGCGGTGCTCGCCGGCATGGCCGAGCAGCGCGCCGAGCTCGCCGCGATCACCGGGTCGGCCGAGCCGCCGACCTTCGCGAACACCATCGAGGCACTCGAGCGCTCCGGTGTGCTGCTGCGCCGGGCCGAGGCGGTCTTCGGCAACCTCTCCTCGTCGCTGTCCAGCCCGCGGCTGCGGGAGATCGAGCGCGAGCTCGCCCCGCTGGAGGCCGCGCACGGCGACGCGCTGCGGCTGGACCCGCAGCTGTTCGCCCGCGTCGACGCCGTCCACGCCGCCCGGCACTCCGCCGGCCTGGACCCCGAGGCGGTCCGGCTGGTCGAGCGCTCCCACCTCGACCGGGTCCTCGCCGGCGCCCGCCTCGACGAGGCCGGCCGCACCCGGCTGTCGGAGCTCAACCGCGAGCTGTCGGAGCTGTCCACGCAGTTCGGGCAGAACCTGCAGCTGGCCACCGAGGCCGCCGCCGTCCGGGTCGCCGACGCCGGCGAGCTCGACGGGCTGGGCGAGGAGGAGGTCGCCGCCGCGGCCCGCGCCGCCGCCGACCGCGGGCTCGAGGGGTACGTGCTCCCGCTGCTGCTGCCCACCGGCCAGCCGGTGCTGGCCAAGCTGCGCGACCGCGGGCTGCGCCGCCGGGTGTTCGAGGCCTCGGTGTCCCGGGCGTCGTCCGGCGAGCACGACAACGGGCCGGTGGCCGTCCGCATCGTCCGGGTCCGCGCCGAGCGCGCCCGGCTGCTCGGCTTCGCCACCCACGCCGACCTGGTCCTGGCCGACCAGACCGCCGGCAGCACCGCCGCCGTCGACGCGATGCTCGCCTCGATGGTGGGCCCGTCGACGGCCAACGCCCGCGCGGAGGCCGCGGTGCTCGCCGAGGTCGCCGCGCGCGACGGGGTGACCGACCTGGCGGCCTGGGACTGGGCCTTCTACAGCGAGCGGGTGCGCGCCGAGCGGTACTCGGTGGACCGCGCGGCGCTGCGGCCGTGGTTCGAGCTCGACCGGGTGCTCGTCGACGGCGTCTTCCGGGCCGCCGAGCTCCTCTACGGCTTCCGGTTCAGCCCGCGCCCCGACCTGGCCGGCTACCACCCCGACGTCCGGGTGTGGGAGGTCGGCGGTCCCGACGGCGAGCCGGTCGGCCTCTACCTCGGGGACTTCCTCGCCCGCGAGGGCAAGCGCGGCGGGGCGTGGATGAGCTCGTTCGTCTCCCAGTCGCGGCTGCTGGGCACCCGGCCGGTCGTCGTCAACAACCTCAACGTGCCGCCCGCGCCGGAGGGCCGGCCGACGCTGCTCACCCTCGACGAGGTCGACACGCTCTTCCACGAGTTCGGCCACGCCCTGCACGGGCTGAGCTCCGCGGTCACCTACCCGCGCTTCGCCGGGACGGCGGTGCCGCGGGACTTCGTCGAGTTCCCCAGCCAGGTCAACGAGATGTGGGCGCTGTGGCCGGAGGTGCTGGGCTCCTACGCGCGGCACGTGGAGACGGGGGAGCCGCTGCCGGCCGCCGTCGTCGAGGCGCTCGACGCCGCGCGGCTGTGGGGCGAGGGCTTCGCGACCCTGGAGTACCTCGCGGCCACGCTGCTCGACCAGGCCTGGCACCGGATCACCCCGGAGACGGAGGTCGGCGACCCGGCGGAGTTCGAGCGCCGGGCGCTGGAGGACGCCGGCGTGGCCTTCGACCTGGTGCCGCCCCGCTACCGGACGACGTACTTCCAGCACGTCTTCGCCGGTGGCTACGCGGCCGGCTACTACTCCTACATCTGGTCGGAGGTGCTCGACGCCGACACCGTGGAGTGGTTCCGGGAGCGCGGGGGGCTGCGGCGGGAGAACGGCGACGTCTTCCGCGAGCGGCTGCTCTCCCGCGGCGGGTCGGTGGACCCGCTGGAGGCGTTCCGCGCCGTCCGCGGACGCGACGCCGACCCCGCGCCGCTGCTCCGCCGCCGCGGCCTGGTGGCGAGCAGCTAGGGCCGTCAGGCCCAGTCGTGCCGAGTGGGCCCCGGAGGGGTCCGCGCAGGCGCGACGCAGCGGCTCCCCGGCCGATCGGCCTCGGTGCAGGGTCCCGCGCCGAGCGTGCGAGGCGTGGGGGGCACCGAGGTCCTTCCGGGCACCTGGCCGCGGTGCGGTCCGGTAGGACCGCAGTGTCAGAGCCAGGGGAGCGAGAGCACCAGGTCCAGGTCGTCGGGGGCGTCGCCGTCGCGGACCAGCCGGTTGGGCTGGCGGTGGCCGCACGCCGTGCATCGGTGCACCACCTGCCAGCCCTTGCCCGACTTCTCCACCAGCCCGATCGGCTCCATCGGCTGCCGGCAGTCGCTCGCGCGGTCACCGGGCAGGTCGTCGACGTGCAGCGACCACAGGCAGGACGGGCAGTGGTTGCGGTAGTGCCCGTCGGTGTTCGCGGGGACGTCGGCGGCGCAGTGCACGCAGACGAAGCCGGTGTTCTCCGCCCGCCGGGACCGGGCCACGCGCAGGGTCCCGGTCAGGGGACGAACGGCTCGACGGCGACGACCTCGACGGTGATGTCGCGGCCGTTGGGCGCCCGGTAGGTGACCGAGGTGCCCGGCTCCGAGCCCAGGATCGCCGAGCCCATCGCCGACTCCGGCGAGTAGACGGCCAGGTCGGTGGTGCCGGCGATCTCGCGCGAGCCGAGCAGGAACTTCTCGGTCTCCTCGTCGCCCTGGAAGCGGATCGTGATGACCGTGCCGAGCTCGGCGGTGGTCGCCGTCGCTGGCGGCTCGCCCACCCGCGCCTTGCGCAGCAGGTCGGTGAGCTGGCGGATCCGGCCCTCCTGCTTGCCCTGCTCCTCCTTGGCGGCGTGGTAGCCGCCGTTCTCCTTGAGGTCGCCCTCCTCGCGGCGGGCGTTGATCTCGGCGGCCATGGCGGGCCGCCCGGCCACCAACTGGTCGAGCTCGGCCTTCAGCCGGTCGTGGGCCTCCTGGGTCAGCCAGATGCCCTGCTCGTTCTCAGTGGGGGTGGACACGCGGGGGACTCCTGCTGCGGCTCGGGGGCCGCCTCCCGGTCGAGAGGCGGCGGCGTCGATCCGACGAAGCTAACACCGGCCGACGGGCCCACGCACGGACCCGGGGCCCGGTGCGGGGACGGCGAACGTACCCGGGAACACAGTGACGAGCAGCACATCCACCCGTCCGGATGGCCGGGGTCGCAGCGTCTCGTCGTCGACTCGGGGGACACTGGTCCGGTGACCGAAGCAGACCCGTTGCGCCTGCTCGCCGTGCACGCCCACCCCGACGACGAGTCGAGCAAGGGCGCGGCGACGATGGCGAAGTACGTCGCCGAGGGCGTCCAGGTGATGGTGGCGACGTGCACCGGCGGCGAGCGCGGCTCGGTGCTCAACCCGGCGCTGGACCGGCCCGAGGTGTGGGAGCGCCTGCCGCAGCTGCGCGCCGAGGAGATGGCGCGGGCCCGCGAGATCCTGGGCGTCGAGCAGGAGTTCCTCGGGTTCGTCGACTCCGGCCTGCCCGAGGGCGACCCGCTGCCGCCGCTGCCCGAGGGCTGCTTCGCGCTGGTGCCCACCGAGGAGGCGGCCGCGCCGCTGGTCGCGCTCATCCGCCGGTTCCGCCCGCACGTCGTGCTCACCTACGACGAGCGCGGCGGCTACCCGCACCCCGACCACGTCAAGACCCACGACGTGTCGGTGCTTGCCTTCGAGGCGGCCGGCGACCCCGAGCGCTACCCCGACCTGGGCGAGCCCTGGCAGCCGAGCAAGCTCTACTACCACATGGGCTTCACGCTGACCCGCACGCGGGCGCTGCACGAGGCGATGCTCGAGACCGGCGCCGAGTCGCCCTACGCCGAGTGGCTGGCGAGCTGGGACCCGGCCCGCGACATGAGCCACCGGGTGACGACGCGGGTGCCCTGCGCCGACTACTTCCCGGTCCGCGACGCCGCGCTCATCGCGCACGCGACCCAGATCGACCCCCACGGCCGCTGGTTCGCCTGCCCGATGGACCTGCAGCAGCGGGTCTGGCCGACCGAGGACTACGAGCTGGCCCGCTCGCTGGTCGACTCGACGCTGCCCGAGGACGATCTGTTCGCCGGCATCCGCAGCGAGGTGCCGGTCCCGTGAACGCCGTGCTGACCGGTGCCGTCCTCGCCGTCGACGAGCAGCTGCCCGAGGACGTCGGCAAGTCCGGCCCGTTCGGCCTGTTCCTGGTCCTGGTGCTGCTCGTCGCCGCGGCGCTGCTGGTCAGGTCGATGAACGGGCACCTCAAGAGGCTGCCGCGCGACTTCGACGACCGCGGGGACGACGGGCCGGCGGTCGTCGTCCCCGACACCCCGGCCGAGCTCGTCGACCCGCCGCGGCAGCCCGGGCAGGACCTGCTCGACACGCTGCGCCGGGCGCCCCGCGCCATCGAGGGCCCGCGCCCGGAGCGCGGGGACGGCGACCGGACGGACCCGCCGGCGCGCTGACGCCGGCGGGTCCGTCCGCGGCTCACCAGCGGTGCGCCACGTCGACGACGAGCCGCGACCCGTCGCCCGGGCCGTCGAGGACCGTCACCCGGAACGGCAGCCGGGCACGCACGCCCAGGCCGACGGTGCTCTCGCCCTCGAAGGACCCGGCCCACGCGACCTGGCGGAAGGTGCTGTAGCCGGCCACGTCCACGGCCTCGGCGTCGTCGACCGGGTCGTAGGTCGCCGCACCGCCGCCGGTGTACGCCGGGGTGTGCACCAGCACCTGCAGGTCGGCCGCACCGCGCAGCGGGACCGGCACGCCCGAGCCGTCCTGCAACACCTCGCGGACGTACCGGACGTCGTAGGACACGTCGGACGCGTCGACCCCGTCGAGGTCGAGGACCAGCCGGTCGTAGCAGGCGTGCCGGCCGGCGCGGACGTCGTCGAGGGTGCCGCCGCCGTCCGCGACGACGGACTCGGGCACCGAGCCCCACGCCGTGCTGCAGCCCGGTGCGGCGGAGGCGGGCAGGACGCCGCCGGCGATGGCGGCCGCCGCGGCGGCCAGGACGACGGCGGTGCGGGTGCGGGTGGTGCTCATGGCGTGCTCCCGGGGTCAGGGGGGCTGGTGGTGCGGACGAGGGAGAGAATCCGCCGACGCGGCCGCTGATGCCATGGCCGGAAGTGCCCACAGGTGTCGATCGTGCGTCCTCCACCTCGGCACATCTCCACCAAGTGAGACGGCATCGGGACGACACGGACCGGCACATCGCGCTCCCGTCACCGACGGATGACCGGCGGTCACGGCCTTCCTGTTCGCTCTCGGCGTGGCGCCCGGCCGAGCAAGCAGCGCTACTGTGTAAGCGTGTAATCAACACGCACCCGAGGAGGCCGTCGTGCACGGACACCACCGCTTCGCCGATTCCCCCTTCGCCCGGATGGGCGCCCCCGGTTTCCGCGGGCGCGGACCCGGAGGCCGTGGCCGCGGCGCCGAGGGCCCGCCGCCGGTCGACCGGGCCGAGGTCGCCGGCTGGTTCGCCGGGCGGCTGCCCGACGGCTGGTTCACCGGGCCGGTCGAGATCACCGTCGACCGCGACGAGATCACCGTCGTGGGCTCGCTCGCCGAGCCGGACGCCGGGGAGGGCGACCCCGCCGCCGCCCGCGCCGGGCGGATCGCCCGGTTCCGCGAGGACACCCGCGAGCAGCGCATGGCCGTCGCCGACGCCGCGCAGGCCCGCTACGGCCGCTCGGTGGCCTGGGGCGCCGCGTGCGGCGACGTCCGCGAGGTGTTCACCAACGCCTCGGTGCCGGTGATGACCCGGCTGCGCCAGCCCGAACGGCTGGTCCTCGACACCCTGGTCGACGCCGGGGTGGCCCGCTCCCGCTCCGAGGCGCTGGTGTGGGCGGTCCGCCTGGTCGGCCGCAACGCCGACAGCTGGCTGACCGAGCTGCGCGAGGCGATGGCCTCGGTGGAGGAGGTCCGGGGGCGCGGCCCGCAGCCGTGACCTCTGCGAGGCTGCCCGGGTGAGCCTGGAGCTGCTGCGGTCCACCTACGGCGCCCTGTCGGCCACCGTCTCCGACCTGGCGCCGGAGGAGGCGTGGCAGCCCAGCGGGTGCGCCGGCTGGGCGGTCCTCGACCTCACCCTGCACCTGGTGGACGACGCCCGCCGGGGACTGGTCGCGCTGGCCACCCCGGCGGGCGGGCCGCCCACCACCGACGCCGTCGCCTACTGGCGGTCCTGGCAGCCGACCGCCGGGCAGGAGGCCGACACCGCCTGGCGCACCCGCGTGCGGGCCAGCGCCACCGGCGGCCTGGCCGAGTTGGCACCCGTGTACGCCGAGCTCGTCGCGGCGGTGGGGGTGGCCGCCGGGCGGGCGCGGCCCGACGAGCTGCTCGGCACCCAGGGGTGGGTGCTGTGCGCCCGCGACCTGTGCTCCACGCTCGCCCTCGAGGCCGCCGTCCACCACCTCGACCTGGTGGCGCACCTGGACCGGCCGGGCCCGCCGGCCGCGGCGCTGGCCGAGGTGCGGCGGGTGCTCGAGGCCCTGCTCGGCGGGCCGCTGCCCGCCGGGTGGGACGACGCCACGGCCGCCCGCCGCGGCACCGGCCGCGAGCCCCTGACCGACGCCGACCGCGCCGTGCTGGGAGACGCCGCCGCCCGGTTCCCGCTGTTCGGTTAGCGCGCCGTCCCGACCAGGGACACTGGGGACGTGCCCGCCGCTGCCGCCGTCCCCGCCGCCACCGACGTGCTCGTGGTGGGGGCCGGTCCGGCCGGGTCCGCCGCGGCCGCCTGGGCCGCCCGCGCCGGGCACGACGTGCTGCTGGCCGATGCCGCCGTGTTCCCTCGCGACAAGGCCTGCGGTGACGGGCTGACCCCGCGCGCGGTCGCCGAGCTCGACCGCCTGGGCCTCGGCGACTGGGCGCGGTCCCGCGCCCGCAACCGCGGGCTGCGCGCCGCCGGCTTCGGCCGGGTGTGGGAGCTGCCCTGGCCCGGCGGGGCCTTCCCCGACCACGGCAGCGCCGTGCCGCGCACCGAGCTCGACGCCCGCATCCGCGCCTGCGCGCTGGCGGCCGGGGCGAGGCCGCTGGAGGGCGCGCGGGCGGTCGACGTCGAGCGCGACGGCGAGCGGGTCACCGGCGTGGTGTTCGAGACGGCGGGGGAGGAGGCGGTCACCGTCGGCTGCCGGCGGCTGGTCGTCGCCGACGGCGTCCGGTCCCCGCTGGGCCGGGTGCTCGGCCGCGAGTGGCACCGCGACACCGCCTACGGCGTCGCCGCCCGCGGCTACGCGCGCTCGGGCCGGGCGGACGACGAGTGGATCTCCTCGCACCTGGAGCTGCGCGGCGCCGAGGGCGAGCTGCTCTCCGGCTACGGGTGGGTGTTCCCGCTGGGCGCCGGGGCCGGGAAGGTCAACATCGGCGTCGGCACGCTGGCCACCGCCCGCCGCCCGGCCGGGGTGGCGCTCAAGTCGCTGCTGGAGGTGTACGCCGACGCCCGCCGGGAGGACTGGCGGCTGCAGGGGCCGGTCGAGGCGCCCGCGTCGGCGCTGCTGCCCATGGGCGGGGCGGTGTCGGGCGTGGCCGGGCGCAACTGGGCGCTGGTGGGCGACGCGGCCGGCTGCGTGAACCCGCTCAACGGCGAGGGCATCGACTACGGGCTCGAGACCGGGCGCACCGTCGTCGACCTGTTCGGCGCCGACGACTGGTCGCAGGCCTGGCCGGCGACGCTGCGGGAGCACTACGGCGAGGCGTTCTCCGTGGCCCGCCGGCTGGCCGGGCTGCTCACCGTCCCCCGCTTCCTGCCCGCGGCCGGGCCGGTCGGCATGCGCTCGCGGGCGCTGATGACCGTGGCGCTGCGGGTGATGGGCAACCTGGTCACCGACGAGGACCGCGACGTCGTGGCCCGCGCCTGGCGCACCGCCGGCCGCCTCTCCCGCCGCTTCGACGACCGCCCCCTGTTCGCCTGAGCCCGTGCACTCCCGCGGAGGTGCACGCGGTCCAGGCCTACACGAAGGGGGAGTTGTACATCGCGAAGTAGACGGCGATGTAGTGGCAGATCGCGGCCACGATGGTCATCGCGTGGAAGACCTCGTGGTAGCCGAAGACGCCGGGCACCGGGTTGGGCCACCGGACGGCGTAGGCCACCCCGCCGAGGGTGTAGAGCAGCCCGCCGACGGCGAGCAGCACCAGCGAGGTGACGCCGGCGATGTGCAGGATGTCGGTGAGGATGAAGACGGCGACCCAGCCCAGCCCCACGTAGAGCGGGACGCCGAGCCAGCGCGGCGCCGTCGGCCAGGACAGCTTGAGGCAGACGCCGGCCAGCGCCCCCGCCCAGACGCCGCCGAGCACCCAGTAGCCGGTGGGCTGGTCGACGGCGAGCAGCGAGAACGGCGTGTACGTGCCCGCGATGAACAGGAAGATCATCGAGTGGTCGAGCCGCTTCATGAGCTTCCAGCCGCGCGGTGACCAGCGCCGCCGGTGGTAGAGCGCGCTGATGCCGAACAGGCCGCAGATCGTCAGGCAGTAGACGGCCACGGAGAACCCGGCGCGGGCGCCGAGCACCGAGCCGAGCGGGACCAGCACGGCGCCGGCGACGACCGCGCCGAAGAAGGCGAACAGGTGCAGCCAGCCGCGCATCCGCGGGCGGGTGTCGGGGTGCTCCCAGTCGCCGTCGGCGAAGTCCTCGGCGGTCCAGGTCCGCTCGACCTGCTCGCCCTCGTCGTGGACGGTGGCGACGGCGGGGCCGCGCGGGGCCTCGATCTCGGCCCCGTCGGCCTGCACCCGGACCGGCTCGCGGGGGTCGGGGGCAGCGTCCATGGACCGAGGTTACGGAGCACCGGGGAGGCGTGCACCGTCGGCGACCTGTGAGCTGCCCGGCAGCCGGCCGGCCCCGGGACCCGCCGCTCAGGGACAGCTGCGGAACGTGTCCGGCCGGGGGCCTACTGTGTGCCGCGTGGGGGCGCGTCAGTGGGTCCGCGACGTCCTGACCCAGCTCTACGAGCGGCGTCTGGCGCGGCAGCTGGTGGGCGCCGACGTCCCCCGGCACGTCGGGGCGATCATCGACGGCAACCGGCGCTGGGCACGGGCCACCGGCCTGCTCGACCCCAACGCCGGGCACCGCCGCGGCGCCGACCGCATCGCCTCCTTCCTCGGCTGGTGCGACGAGGCCGGCGTCGAGGTGGTCACCCTCTTCCTCCTCTCCACCGACAACCTCACCCGGCCCGAGCCGGAGCTGACGCCGCTGATGCGGATCATCGAGGGCGTCGCCGAGGACCTCTCCGCGCCCGACCGGCGCTGGCAGCTGCGGCCGGTGGGCGCGCTGGAACTGCTGCCCGCCGAGACCGTCGCGGTGCTCAAGGAGGCCGAGGAGGTCACCCGCGGCCGCCCGGGCGCCCACGTCAACCTCGCCGTCGGGTACGGCGGGCGGCGGGAGATCGCCGACGCCGTCCGCTCGCTGCTGGCCGAGCACGCCAGCCGGGGGACGACGCTCGACGAGCTCGTCGGCGTCCTCGACGTCGAGCACATCGCCGAGCACCTCTACACCCGCGGCCAGCCCGACCCCGACCTGGTGATCCGCACCAGCGGCGAGCAGCGCATGTCCGGCTTCCTGCTCTGGCAGACGGCGCACTCGGAGTTCTACTTCACCGACGTCTACTGGCCGGACTTCCGCCGCGTGGACTTCCTCCGCGCGCTGCGGGCCTACGCGGCGCGGCACCGCCGATTCGGTGGGTGACAGACTCGGGGACATGGCAGCCGGCGCGGTCGACGTCCCCCTCGAGTACGTCCGGCTGGGCCTGCGCTTCGACCGCCTCGAGTCCGGTCTCGTCGACGCCTACACCGGTGAGAAGCGGATCCGCGCCGAGGTCGAGAGCGAGCCGGCGCCCACGCCGCAGGGACTGCGCGACCAGGCGCGGGCGCTGCTGCAGGAGCTCGAGGTCTCCGGGCTGCCCGCCGACCGGGCCGGCTTCATCCGCGCCCAGCTCACCGGGCTGGAGTGCAGCGCCCGGAAGATGAGCGACGAGCCGGTGGGCTTCCTCGACGAGGTGCGCAGCTACTTCCAGGTCGACCTCACCCTCGGCGAGCCGGCGGACTACGCCGCCGCGCACGCCGAGCTCGACACGCTGCTGCCCGGCGAGGGCGCGCTCGCCGAGCGGTACGCCGCGCACCGCCGCCGGGAGGAGTGCCCGCCGCAGCGGCTGGGCGAGGCGGTGCACGCGCTGTCCAGCGCGCTGCGCGACCGGGTCCGCGGCCGCTACGGCCTGCCCGAGGCCGAGACGGTGCGCTACGAGATCGTCACCGACAAGCCCTGGTCGGGCTTCAACTACTACGAGGGCGACTACCGGTCCCGGGTCGCCATCAACGCCGACCTCCCGCACCGGCTCAGCCAGCTGCCGCACCTGGTGGCGCACGAGTCCTACCCCGGCCACCACACCGAGCACTGCCGCAAGGAGCGGGGGCTGGTGGAGCGGGCCGGGCACCTCGAGCACACCGTGTTCCTGGTCAACACCCCCGAGTGCCTGATGGCCGAGGGGCTGGCCGACCTCGGCGTCGACGCCTCCATCGGCGCGGGCTGGGGGCCGTGGGCCGCCGAGGTGCTCGGCGACCTCGGGCTGCGCTTCGACGGGCACCTGGCCGAGCGGATCGCCGCGGCCGCCGCGCCGCTGAACCGGGTGCGCCAGGACGCCGCCGTCCTGCTGCACGACCGCGGCGCCGACGCCGACGAGGTGGCCGCCTACATCCAGCGCTGGTCGCTGGTCAGCGCCGAGCGCGCCCGCCAGCAGCTGCGCTTCCTCACCCACCCGCTGTGGCGGGCCTACATCACCACCTACGTGGAGGGCTACGACCTGCTGCACCGCTGGCTGGCGGCCCGGCCGGCCGGGCAGGACGTCGCCGACCGCTTCGTCCGCCTGCTCGACGAGCCGCTCACCCCGGCCGTCGTCACCGCCGAGCTGCCGGCCGGCTGAGCCCGTGGCCCGCCGCGATCCGGGGGAGGCCCGCGTCCTGGGGCTGTGGACGGCGGGCTGGCTGTTCGCGCTGCTGGTGGCCGGGATCCTCCGCTTCGGCGACCTCTCGGTGCAGTGGCCGGTGCTCCTGGTGCCCCTGCTCTGGGCGGCCGTGGCGCTGCGGCCGCGGCGCCCGCGGGCCCGGGGACGGCAGGCGTACGGGGAGGCCGACGACGACCTGCGGGGCTGGCCGCCCCACGACGACGTCCCGCCCCCCGGCCGGCCGGCGCCCACCCGGGAGATGCCGGCGTCCTGGCAGCAGCCGTGGCCGCCCGGCACCTCCGACCGCCGTCGCCGCTGACCCCGACGGGTGGTGCGGCTGGGACCGGTGGTCCCTCCGTCGGAGGACACGCCTCCTGTCCGTCATGTGACCGTCACCTCCCCGCTCTAGCGTCCGGGGTGGACGACGGGCCCGCCCCGCCGCCCACGGGAGGCCCGGTTGGTGCTGACGAGTTCGTCGACCTGGGGGCCGGTGCCCGGCCCCTGTGCCGGGGCCCGGCCACCTTCGAGCCGGGGCGCGCCGCGCCCGTCGGGAGAGAATCCGTGACCGCTCGCCGCACGTACGTCCTCGACACCTCCGTCCTGCTGTCGGACCCGGGCGCGCTGCTGCGCTTCGGCGACGCCGACGTGGTGCTCCCGCTCGTGGTGATCGGGGAGCTCGAGGACAAGCGGCACCACCACGAGCTGGGCTGGTTCGCGCGGCAGGCGCTGCGCTTCCTCGACGACCTGCGGGTGGCCCACGGCCGGCTCGACGCGCCCGTGCCGGTCGGCGAGGAGGGCGGCACCGTGCACGTGGAGCTCAACCACAGCGACGCGGCGGTGCTGCCGGCCGGCTTCCGCAACGACAGCAACGACAGCCGGATCATGGTCGTCGCGCTCAACCTGCGCGCCGAGGGCCGCGACGTCTGCCTGGTCACCAAGGACGTGCCGCTGCGGGTCAAGGCGGCCGCCGTCGGCCTGGACACCGACGAGTACCGCGCGCTGGACGCCGTCGACGCCGGGTGGACCGGGATGGCCGAGGTGTCGGTGGACGACGCCGAGCTGGGCGCCCTCTACGACGCCGGGGAGGTGCGCGTGCCGGCCGCCGCGGAGCTGCCGGCGCACACCGGGCTGGTGCTGCTGTCCTCGCGCGGGTCGGCGCTGGGGCGGGTGACGCCGGACAAGCACGTGCGCCTGGTCCGCGGCGACCGGGAGGCGTTCGGACTGCACGGGCGCTCGGCCGAGCAGCGCATCGCGCTGGACCTGCTGCTCGACCCCGAGATCGGGATCGTCTCGCTCGGCGGGCGGGCGGGGACGGGCAAGTCGGCGCTGGCGCTGTGCGCGGGCCTGGAGTCGGTGATGGAGCGGCGGGCGCACGCGAAGGTCGTCGTCTTCCGGCCGCTGTACGCCGTCGGCGGGCAGGAGCTCGGGTACCTGCCCGGCAGCGAGGGCGAGAAGATGTCGCCCTGGGCGCAGGCCGTCTACGACACCCTCGGCGCGCTGGTCTCCCGGGACGTGCTCGAGGAGATCGCCTCGCGGGAGCTGATCGAGGTGCTGCCGCTGACCCACATCCGCGGGCGGTCGCTGCACGACTCGTTCGTGATCGTCGACGAGGCGCAGTCGCTCGAGCGCGGCGTGCTGCTCACCGTGCTGTCGCGGCTGGGCTCGGGCTCGCGGGTAGTGCTCACCCACGACGTCGCCCAGCGGGACAACCTGCGGGTGGGCCGGCACGACGGCGTCGCCGCGGTGGTCGAGCAGCTCAAGGGGCACCCGCTGTTCGCGCACGTGACGCTGACCCGCTCCGAGCGCTCGCCGATCGCCGCCCTGGTCACCGAGATGCTCGAGGACCTGCCCTTCTGACCTCCTCCTGGGGTGTTCCTCGCGCTGTGGGGGTCCTGCCGGACCGGCACAGCGCGAGGAACACCGGCAGTGGTCAGGCCCCGCGTCGTCGGCGCCGCTGGAGCGCCCGTCCGACCAGGCCGGCGACCACCCCCGGTCGGTCGAGGTCGCCCCAGGTCCAGCGGACCATGCCGTGGTCCTCGGCCCGCATGGCGTCCTCCCGGCGCTTCTCGTCGAACACCGCGTCGCCCGGCTCCTGACCCGGGCGCAGCAGCCGGCCGTACTCCACGCGCCCGTCGAACTCCCCGAGCAGCCGCTCCGCCTCCCACACGACGTCGGTGCGGCCCAGGAACGTCCCGTCCGCGGCGTGGACCGGGTGCTGCAGGCCGCTCGGGGCCAGGCCGAGCCGGTCGAGCAGCACCCGGCTCCGGCTCTCCCCGACGCTGTCGCTGCGCCCGTCCGCGAAGGTCACCGCGCGTGCGGCGCGGCGCGCCCCGCGGGTGCCCGCCAGGGAGGCGACCCGGTCCCGCAGCTGCGACCGGCTCGCCAACCCGAGGGCCAGCACGGCGTCGAGCGCCACGACGGCGGCCTCGAACGGCAGGCAGCGGGCGAGGTCCAGCGCGGTGCGCGCCGAGTCGGTGACCGGCACCCCGTCGAGGACGACCACCTCGTCGTCGGCCAGGCGCGCGACGTGGCAGCGCAGGGTGCGGGAGGCGTCGCTCGACGCCGGCGGGCGGCGGGTCACGTGGACCCGGCCCAGCCGCAGCCCCCAGGTGGGCAGCCCGTGCAGGACGGCGGCCGACTCGTGGCTGACGACGGCCGGCCGGCGCAGGCCGGCGAGGGTCGCCCGCACCAGGAGACGGTGGCGGTCGGCGACCTCGGGAGGCAGTGGGCCGTCCACGTAGGCCCCGCGGCGGAGGCGGGTCAGGTCACCCGACCGGCGCGCGCGGGCGATCTCGTCGTCGTCCCAGCCGACGGTGACCAGGTCACGCCGGAGGGCCAGTGGGGGCAGGGCGGTCGGGTCCACGTCGAGACGGTGGCTCGCCCGGCCTCTCCGTCGAGCCACCCGACGCGGACCCGTGGACGGCGCCGTCGCCTGTGGACGGCCATGCTGCCGGTGTTCCTCGTGCGGTGCGGGAGCCGCAGCACCGGCGGTGGTCGAGGAACACCGGCAACGCCGGGGTCAGGCGGCCGGGTCGGGGTCCGGGTCGGCCGGCGACGGGACGGCGCCGCGGTGGCGGGCCGGCGGGGTGCGCGGCGGCGTCGCGGCGAACCGCAGCAGCGCCACCGCGCCCCAGCCCGCGAGCAGGCACCAGGGCAGCCGCGCGGCGACCTCGTGGGCGGTGAAGTCGCCGCGCAGGCCCAGCGCGAGCACCGGCAGGGCCAGCACGAGCCCCGCGAGCAGGACGTCCCAGCGCAGCGGGCTCATGCCTCAGCGGTCTCCAGCCGCTCGCACAGCAGCGAGGCCCACCGGTGCGCGGTCGCCCGCACGCCGTCGAGGAGGGCCACCGGCACCGTCGTCCGCCCGAGGACGGCGGCGGGGTCGGCGGTCAGGTCGGTGTCCTGGACGACGAGCGCGTCCACCCGCGGGAGCGCGCCGAGCCACGGGCCGACGTCCTCGGGCTTGCGGGTCGCCTCGACGACGGCCCACACGCTGACCGGCGAGAACACCGCCAGGACCTGCTCGAGCCAGGTGCGGCCGCCGGCGCGCATCGGCGCGTCGACCGCCACGACGGTCGGCGTCGCCGCGGCGGCGGCCTCCTGCTTGCGGGCGAGTGCGGCCTCCACCGAGGTGATCCGGCTGCTCTCGGGCACCAGCGCGGACAGGTCGCCGCGGGTGGCCCACTGCAGCCGGTCGGCGTCCAGGCGCAGCGACAGCGACAGCGAGCGGGCGGCGGCCAGCGTCTCGACGCCGGGGCCGACGACCAGCAGCACGTCGCCGGGGCCGGCCGGGGCCGACGGCGCCGCGGGCAGCGCTGCGCCCAGCGCCCGGGTCAGCGCCGCGTAGGTGCCGTGGGCGGCGACCTCGGCGGTGAAGGCCGCGTCGAGCACCTCCTCGGGCACGCCGAGGGCGCGCAGCCGGGCGACGGTGCCGGCCGCCTCGGCCATCCGCGAGTCGGCGAGGTCGCGGCCGGAGGGGCCGCGTTCGCGCACCGACGGGACGACGACCCGGCCGCCGGCGCGGGAGTCGACCGGCAGGCGGGTGACCGTGGCCAGCCCGGACGACGGCCGGGGCGCGGCGATCCGGGCGACGGCCTGGCCGGGCACCGAGGGGCGCCGCCGCGCGGGCGGGACCGGGGGCCGGGACAGCAGCGGCGGCACGGCCAGCGCCTTGCCGGGGGTCGGCGGGGGCAGCAGCGACAGCGGGGGCAGGACCGCGGTGGAGTCCAGCGCCACCGGGGCCGGGTCGCTGGCGGTCGCCGCGAGGGCCAGCCGCTCGGACCCGACCTGCTCGGCGACCTCCCACTCGTCGGACTCCGCGGAGGCGTCCACCCACGCGGGCTCCTCGGCCGCGACCCGCGTGCGGGCGGGGACCGGCGGGCGGCCGCGGTGCACACCGCCCTGGGTCGAGGCGCTGGCGAGCACCCCGCGCAGGATGTCGGTCAGCGCGTCGTCGGGGGTGTCGTGGGCCAGCGCGGCCCGCAGCACCTCGGCGATCGCCTCCTCGCGGCCGGTGGCCGGGCCGGAGTCCGGCTCGCCGGGCGCCCACGCCGGGACCACCGGCTGCGGGGCGGGGACCTCGATCGGCGCCACGACGACGGCGGGCAGCACGTCGGTGATCGGCTCGTCGTCGATGACGGCCAGCTCGGTGGTCCGGTGCGCGGGAGCCGGGCGGGCGGTCAGCTGCGGGACGGTTCCCCGGGCGGCGGCCGCCCGGGGGACGGCGGGCGCGTCGTCCTCGTCGGCGTCGCCGAGCAGCTCGGCCAGCAGCGACTGCTCGCCGGCGGCCTCGGCCTGCTCGTCGCTGACCGGCTCCTCGGCAGGCGCGACCGGGGCGGGCCGGGCGGGCGCGGCGGTGCGGACGGCGGGGGCCGGGTCGGCCCACATGTCGGCCCACATGTCGACCTCGGGCGCCGCGGCCACCACCGGCTCCTCGACGACCGGCTCCTCGACGGCGACGGGCTCGGCGGCGACGGGCTCCTCGACCACGGGGGCGGGCTCGACGACGGGGGCGGGCTCGACGACGGGCGCGGGGGACTCGGCGACCGGCGCCGGCTCGGGCGCGGGAGCCGGCACGGCCTCGGCCGCGGGAGCCGGAGCGGCAGCCGGGGCAGCGGCAGGGGCGGGCGCGGCGGCGGCCACCGCGGCCAGCGCGGCGGCGAAGGGCACGGCCGGCGGGGTCGGCGCGGCGGCGGGCGGCCGCACGACCGAGCGGGCGGCGGCCTCCTCCTGCACCGGCTCGGGCGCCGTCCGCAGCGCCGTGGCGACGGCGTCGTCCACGGCCTCGCGGACCTCCCGGTCGCCGGCGACGACCTGCGCCAGGGCGGCGGTGAACAGCGACGGGCCCCCCTCGGCCGGCGGGGTCGCCGGCGGCCGCGCCGCGGGTCGGTTCGGACGGCGGCCGGCGGACGCGGCCGGGCGGCCGGCGGCCGCGAGGGCGTCCGCGAGGCCGTCGCCCCGGTCGGCGGCACGCGGCGAGCGCGCCGCGGCACCGGCGTGTGCGGCGGCACTGCTGTGGGCCGCGGGGCGGGCGGCGGTCGCCGTCCGGCGTCCGGCGGCGGGGAACGCGGCGCGCGAGTACAGGTCGACCTCGGGCCGGTCGCCGCCGCCGAGCAGGCCGGCGAGCTCGTCGACCGGGTCGGGCAGCTCGGCGACCGGGCGCGCCGGCCGGGCGGCGTGCCGCGCGGTGGCGGGCCGGCGCGAGCCGGACAGCGGCCGGATGTCGGAGTCGGCCAGCACCCCGGCGTCGCGGCTGAGCGCGGCCTCGATGCGGCGGGCGGACTCCGACCGCGGCGCGGGGGTGCGCCGGGCCGGCTCGACCTCCTCGACCTCGGCGACGAAGCGCTCGGTGGCGAAGAAGCCCAGGACCCCGCCCGAGCGGATCCGGCGCACGCCGGTGATCCGCACCGAGTGCCCGTACCGCTCGCGCGCGGCGGCGACGGCGGCCTCGGGCGTGGGCGCCTCAACGGATGGCAACGGCACCGCTCACCACTCCCAGTGACTCGATCTGGGCCGTGCGGGAGACCTCCGAGTAGGAGATCACCGGCAGGCGGGGAAGGACCTGGCGGACCAGGCGGGACAGGGCCGCCCGGACCTGGGGGGAACACACGAGGACCGGCGCGAAGCCGTGGCTCTCGGCCTCCTCCAGCAAGCCGGAGCAGCCGGTGACCAGCGCGTCGACCGAGCTGGCGTCGAGGGCCAGCACCTGGCCGCCGTCGCTGGAGCGGACCGCCTCGAGGAGCCGCTGCTCGAACGCGGGCTCGAGGGTGAGCACGTGCAGCCGCTCGTCGGGCGTGACGTAGGGGTGGCTGATCGCCGAGCCGAGCGACGCGCGGACGGCCTCGACCAGCCCGTCGACGTCGGTGGACACCTTCGCGCGGACCGACAGCGCCTCGAAGATGCGCACGAGGTCGCGGATGGAGACGTTCTCGGCGAGCAGCGCGTGCAGCACCCGCTGCACCTCGCCGAGGGTGAGCAGCGCGGGGGTGAGCTCCTCGACCACGACCGGGTGCGAGCGGCGGACCATCTCGACCAGCAGCCGGACGTCCTCGCGGCCGAGCAGCTCGGCGGCGTTCTGCCGCACGACCTCGGCCAGGTGGGTGGTGATGACCGAGGAGCGGTCGACGACGGTGGCGCCGGCCATCTCCGCCTGCCGCTGCAGCTCGACCGGCACCCACTTGGCGGGCAGGCCGAACACCGGCTCGCGGGTGGGGCGGCCGGGCAGCCCGTCGAGGGCGTCGCCGATGGCCAGCACGGTGCCCGCCGGGGAGGAGCCCTTGGCGGCGGGGACGCCGTTGAGCCAGATGACGTACTGGGAGGCCGGCAGGTCGAGGTTGTCGCGGGTGCGGACCAGCGGGATGACCAGGCCGGTGTCCATGGCGACCTTCCGGCGCAGCGCCTTGACCCGGTCGAGCAGGTCGCCGCCGCGGGAGCTGTCGACGAGGTCGACGAGGTCGAAGGCCACCTCGAGCTCGAGCGGGTCGACCCGCATCTTCTCGGCGATCGCCTCGGGGGAGTCCGGCGTCGGCTCGTCGGCGGCCGCGGGGGGAGCCTCGGCGTCGTCGTCCGGGAGGGTCTCCTGCATCCGCGAGGCCATGACGAGGAAGACCGTGCCGATGAGGAGGAAGGGCAGCTTGGGCAGGCCGGGGATCAGGCACAGCGCCAGCGCGGCGCCGCCGGCGATCCGCACCGGCTGCCGGAAGCGGCCGAGCTGGGCGAGCAGGTCGCTGCCCATGTCGCCCTCGCTGGCCGAGCGGGTGACGATGATGCCGGTCGCGGTCGACAGCAGCAGCGCGGGGATCTGGGAGACCAGGCCGTCGCCGACGGTCAGCAGCGAGTAGGCGGAGACCGCCTCGCCCGGCGCCATGCCGCGCTGCACGATCCCGACGGCGAAGCCACCGATCAGGTTGATCAGCGTGATGATGATCGCGGCGATGGCGTCGCCCTTGACGAACTTCGAGGCACCGTCCATCGAGCCGTAGAAGTCGGCCTCGGCGGTGACCTCGGTGCGCCGCTTGCGCGCCTGCTTCTCGTTGATCAGGCCGGCGTTGAGGTCGGCGTCGATCGCCATCTGCTTGCCGGGCATCGCGTCGAGGGTGAAGCGGGCGCCGACCTCGGCCACGCGCCCGGCACCGTTGGTGATGACGACGAACTGGATGATCGTGAGGATCACGAAGATCACCAGACCGACGACCAGCGAGCCGCCGATCACGAAGTGCCCGAAGGCCTCGATGACCTTGCCGGCGTAGCCGTCGCTGAGCACCAGCCGCGTCGAGGAGACGTTGAGCGCCAGCCGGAACAGCGTCGCGATGAGGATCAGGGACGGGAAGACGGCGAAGTCCAGCGGCCGCTTGATCTGCATCGCCACCAGCAGGATGAGCAGCGACGCGGTGATGTTGAGTCCCAGCAGCAGGTCGAGCACCGCGGCGGGCAGCGGCACGACCAGCATCAGGACGATGGCGACCACGCCGATGGGCACGGCGGCCTTCGTCATCCCTCGCACGGGTCCTGCATCGGCAGCTCCAGTCGAGTGCGGCACCGCTCCGGGCACAGCGCGGCCCACCCGTCACTCCCGCCCCAGGAGTGCAGGCACAGGAAGCACTCCGCACGTCCCGGGCGTCCCGGACGTGCGGATTGCCTCCAGTGCCTGCGGAGCTCAGGACGCGACCGGCGTCCTCCTGCGGCCGGCCCGCGGCAGGCCGGTGAGGTCGGGGGCCTCGAAGCCCGGCCGGTGGAAGCCGCCGCGGACGCCGCGCCGGCCCAGCTGCATCACGAAGGCCAGCACCCGCGCCACCGCGGTGAACAGCTGCGGCGGCACCTCCTGGCCGATCTCGCAGGAGGCGTGCAGCGCCCGGGCCAGCGGCACGTCCTGCACCAGCGGCACCCGCGCCTCGGCGGCCTTCTCGCGCAGCTTGGCGGCCAGCTCGTCGGCGCCCTTGGCCACCACCCGCGGAGCGCCGCGGTCGGGCTCGTAGCGCAGCGCGACGGCGACGTGGGTGGGGTTGACGAGCAGGACGTCGGCCGTGGCGACCTCGGCCATCATCCGGTTGCGCGACATGGCCATCTGGGTGGCCCGCCGCTGCGCCTTGACGTGGGGGTCGCCCTCGGACTGCTTGTGCTCCTGCTGGATCTCGTACCTGCTCATCTTGAGCTTCTTCATGATCTGCATCCGCACGATCACGTAGTCGGCGACCGCGATGACCAGGCCGGTGACGGCCACGACGCGGAACATGAGCACGGCGCTGTCGGCGAAGGTCGACACCACCGTCGACAGCGGCAGCGCGCCGGAGGCGGACACCAGCGTCTGCGCGCGGCTGCTGGTGACGGCGACGACGGTGCCCAGCGCCGCCGTCTTCAGCACGGCCTTGACCGCCTCCCACAGCCCGTGGGTGCCGAACATCCGCTTCATCCCGGGGAACGGGTTGAGCTTCTTCAGCGTCGGCTTCATCGGCTTGGCCGACGGGCTGACCCCGCCCTGCGCCGCCGAGGCCAGCGCGCCGACCAGCATCAGGCCGATCGCCGTCGGCAGCAGGGTGGACAGGAACGCGTCCAGCGCCACGCCCAGCAGCCGGGTGACCGCCTCGGTCTCGGGGTGCTGGGCCACCGTGCCCACCT
Source organism: Geodermatophilus tzadiensis (assembly GCF_003002915.1). GTDB lineage: Bacteria > Actinomycetota > Actinomycetes > Mycobacteriales > Geodermatophilaceae > Geodermatophilus > Geodermatophilus tzadiensis. Next base: position 179,508 of record NZ_PVTG01000006.1, read on the forward strand.
GCACGAACAGCCGGCCGACGGCGTCGAAGGCGTTGCCCACGACCATCGGCAGCAGGGCGCTGGCCACCGCGACCCCGGCCCAGGTGCCGAGCTCCTGGGTCCGCGGGATCTGCCCCTCCTTGCGCGCCTCCTTGAGGCGCTTCGGAGTGGGCTTCTCGGTCTTCTCACCGCCCGGTCCGTCCTTGGCCACGGCTCACCCGCTCCGGAGGGCGACCACCGCACGGGTGGCCTGCTCGAGCAGCGCGTCGAGCGCCGGTGGCAGCAGCGGGAAGGTGAGCCCGAGCAGGCCCAGGGTGAGCATGATCTTCACCGGGAACCCGATGGCGAAGATGTTGAGCGCGGGGGCGGCGCGGGAGAGCAGCGCCAGGGCGACGTCGGCCAGCAGCAGCACGGCGACCATCGGGCCGGCGATCTGCAGGGCGGCCAGGAACATCGCGGAGAAGGCGGTGAGCACCACCTCGGCGACCGCCCCGGCCGGGTAGCCGCCCGACACCGGCAGCCCCTCGTAGGAGGTGGCGAAGCCGCGCACGATGAGCAGGTGCCCGTTGCTGGTGAACAGCAGCGTGGTGGCCAGCAGCGAGTGCAGCTTGCCGACGACGGAGTTCATCGTCATGGCCAGCGGGTCGTAGGCCGGCTGGAGGGTGAAGCCGCCGGTGACGTCGAGCAGCTCGCCGGCGAACTGGACGGCGGTGAAGAACAGCTGGACGACGAAGCCCAGCGCCGCGCCGATGGCCACCTCGGTCACCGCGGTGACCACGAGGAAGCCGGTGGTCGGCTCGGGCAGGCCCGGCGCCACCTGGTGCACCAGCGCGACCGCCAGGGCCAGCGCGAGCGCGCCCTTGACCGGGGCCGGCACGGCGCGGGTGTTGAACGGCGGGGCGAGCAGGACGAAGCCCGCCGCCCGGGCGGTGGCCAGCAGCAGCGCCGCGAGGGTGACCGCCGGGACCTCGAGGTCCATGCCGGTCAGGTCCGCCCGAGCAGCCGAGGCAGCGAGTCGAACAGGGCCTCGGTGAAGCTCACCAGCTCGGCGAGCACCCAGTTGCCCGTGACCAGCAGCGCCACGGCGACGGCGATCATCTTCGGCACGAAGGACAGCGTCGGTTCCTGGATCTGGGTCGCCGCCTGGAACAGCGAGATCAGGAAGCCGACCAGCAGCGCCGTCAGCAGCACCGGGGCGGCGACCTTGGCGGCCACCGTCATGGTCTGCACGGCGATCTCGGTGACGTCGGCGTCGCTCACGACGACTCCTCGCTGGCGCTCGTCGCCGTCGCTCGCGGCGCTGCCGTGCTCATGCGTGAGCTCGCGAGCTCGCTCATGTGTAGCTCCCGACGAGCGCGGTGGTGATCAGCGCCCACCCGTCGACGACGACGAACAGCAGCAGCTTGAACGGCAGCGACACGATCGACGGCGGCACCATCATCATGCCCATCGCCATCAGCGCGGCGCTGACCAGCATGTCGAGCACCAGGAACGGGATGAACACGACCAGCCCGATGATGAAGGCGCTCTTGAGCTCGGAGAGCACGAAGGCGGGCACCAGCGTGGTCATGCTGACCGCCGCGCGGTCCGCGGGCTGCTCCTCGCCGGACAGCCCGATCATGAGCTCGAGCTCGTCGTCGCGGGTGTTGTCGAGCAGGAACTCCTTCAGCGGCACGACGCCGGCGTCGTAGGCCTGCGAGACGGTGATCGCGCCGTCCATGTAGGGCGTGACGGCGACCTCGTTGACGTCGCTGAACACCGGGCCCATCACGAACAGGGTCAGGAACAGCGCGATGCCGGTGAGCACCGAGTTCGGCGGGGAGGACTGCAGGCCCAGCGCGTTGCGGGTCAGCGACAGCACTACGGCAATCTTGGTGAACGAGGTGCACAGCAGCAGCACCGACGGCGCCACCGACAGCACGGTGACCGCCAGGATCAGCGTGATCGAGGTGCTGGGGCTGCCGTTGCCGACGGAGATGTCCACGCCGCCGTCGACGGCGGGCACCGCCGGCGGGACGGGGGCGGTCGGCGCCGTCGGCGCGGCGGCCGCGGCGCCGGCGGTCAGCACGCCGGCCAGGCCGCAGCCCAGCAGCGCGAGCAGGACCACGCCGGCGCGGCGCAGGCGCCCGGGGGAGGAGGCGGTCATCAGCGGCGGACCGTCCGGTCGCGCAGCTGGGTGACGAAGGACGCCCAGCCGCCGCGGTCGAGGACCGACCCCGCCAGCGCGCCGCCCACCCGGCCGCCGCCGACCCGGGGTGCGGGCAGCGGCCCGCCGTCCTCGCCGTCCTCGCCGTCCTGGCTGCTGCGCGGGGCGGGGACCCGCGCGGCGAGGGTGGCCTCCACGGCCTCCACCGCCTCGCCGTCGAGCTCGGCGAGCAGGGTGACGTGCTCCTCGGTCGCGCCGACGACGAGCACGCGGTCGGCGACGCGCACCACGTTCACCGTGCTGGTGCGGCCCAGGCGCTGGCGGGCGACGACGTCGACCAGCCCGCCGGAGGAGCCGAGCCCGCGCTTCTGCGCGACCCGGGCGGCGAACCACAGCACGCCACCGACGAAGGCCAGCGAGAGCACCAGCCGGATGATCATCCAGGTCACGGCGCGGCCTGCCCGAGCTCGGTGGCGGCGTCGGTGACGATCTCGCTGATCCGCAGGCCGAAGTCCTCGTCGACGACGACGACCTCGCCGCGGGCGATGAGCGTGCCGTTGACCAGCAGGTCGGCCGGGGCGCTGGCGGCGCGGTCGAGCTCGACCACCTCGCCCGGGTGCAGCGAGAGCAGCTCGCCGACGGTCATCCGGGTGCGGCCGATCTCGACGGTGACCTCCATGGCCACGTGCCGCAGCAGGTCCAGGCTGCCCCGCTGGGTGCGCGGCGCGGCGTCGGGCAGGGTGACCTGTAGGGCGAGGGTGGCCTGGTGGTCGTCCCCCGCCAGCAGCGGGACGGCGACGAACATGCCCTTGTCGCGCAGCCCGTCGAGGGCGGTGACCGGGTCCTCGGTGCGCTCGGCGTCCACCCGGACCCGCCCGAGGGTGGCCGCGGCCGCCTCGAGCGCCGGGCGCAGCGCGGTGGCGACGTCCATCGGGCCGACGGGGGAGTTGTCGAGGGCCTCGACGACGTCGGCGGAGAGCACCAGGACGACGTCGCCGGAGACCTCCCCGGAGAGCCGGGCGCTGACCGCGGCGGCCGCGGCCGGCGGGAGCGGGACGGCGTCGGGGTCGGTCACCGCGGCCCCGGGCACCAGCTCGCTGCTGGCCGGGACGAGGGCGGCCGCGGCGCGGGCGGCGGCGACGACGACGGCGGTGATCGTCTCCGAGGCCTGGGTGTGGTCGAGGGTGGCGGTCATGCGGGGTCCTTCGCGGCCGACGGGGTGGGGACGATGGCGGCGGCCAGCCGACGCCGGTGGTTGCTGGCGATCGCGTGGGCGAACGTGACGTCGTTGGTGGTGACCTCCAGCGGCGCGTCACGCGGGTGGCGCAGCAGCAGCACGTCGCCGACGGTCAGCGACAGCAGGTCCTCGGAGGAGACCTCCAGCGGCGTGAAGCGCACGCTGACGTCGACCGGGACGAGCTCGAGGCGCTCGGTCAGCGCCTCGGCGGCGCGCTGGCGCTCCCGCTGCGCCGACTCCGACAGCTGCGGGGAGGCGGCGTCGGACAGCGCGGGCGCGAACGAGGAGAACGGCAGCACCAGCGAGGCGGCGCCCTCCCGCGTGCCGATCGACAGCGTGAAGCGGGCGACCATCACCGTGTCCGAGCCGGCCGCGGCCTGGGCCAGGGCGGGGTCGTACTCGATGCCGTCGGAGACCGGCCGGACGTCGGCGACGTGGGTGAAGGCGGCGGCGAACTCCTGCAGCAGCCGGGTGAGCAGCTGGCCGGTGATGGTGGTCTCCATCGTCGTCAGCGGCCGCTCGGGCTGCTGGGCGGCGCCGGAACCGCCGAGCATGTGGTCGACGGTGGCCATCGCGAGGTCGAGCGGGTAGGCCAGCAGGCCCTTGCCGGCCAGCGGCTCGATGGTGAACGTCGTCAGGAAGCAGGGCTTGGGCAGCGTCGCGACGTAGTCGTCGTAGGAGTGCTGCTCGATGCCCAGCAGCTCCAGGCGGGCGCCGGTGCGCAGCATCGTCGTCAGGACCGTCGTCGCCTGGCGGGCGAAGGCCTCCTGCGCGATCTGCAGCACCCGCACGTGCTCGCGGGAGAGCTTGGTGGGGCGGCGGAAGTCGTAGGTGCGGGGAGCACCTCGCCGGCTGCGGCCGCCCACGGCCGGCGACTGCGGACCGGGCCCGCTGGGGGCGGTCGGCATCTCGGGGCGGGTCACGGGTCCCTCATCGGCGGGGCCGGAACGCGAACTGACCGGCGGCGCGGTGCGCCGCCGGTCAGCCGGGGAGGGTGTGACGCGTGGTGCGCCGGGAGGTCGCTGGGGTGGGACGGGTGGGACGGGGGCCGATCGGTCGGTCCGGTGGGAGTCCCCGCCGGGCCACCCGACCTACTGGGTCACGTACTCGGTGAGGTAGACGTGCATGACCATCGGGACGCCGTCCTCGGTGTAGGCCTCGACGATCTGCTGCTCCAGCGACTCCTTGAGCGCTTCACGGGCCCCGGTGACGTCGGCCGGCTGGGCCTGCGAGTAGGTGGCGATGAGGATGTCGAGGGCCTTGGAGCCGTCGACGCCGCCGCTGCCGTGCCCGCCCGCGGCGGCCTCCGCGGTGTACTCCAGCGTGATGCCGATCTTGAGGTAGCCACCGCCGGCGAGGTTGACCGCGACGGGCTCCAGGGCGGTGTACCCGCCGTGTTCGGGCTCGACGGCCTCAGCCTCCCCGCTGCCGGCGAAGAGGAGGAAGTAGGCGGCGGCGCCGGCCACGACCAGGAGCGCGGCCACGATCAGCAGCAGCTTCTTCTTCCCGCCGCCCTTGGCCTCCTCGCCGTCCTCGACGTCCTTGGCGGCCTTCTTGTCCTTGGTCTTGGTGCTCACGGGGTGCCTTCCTGTGCGGGTGCGTCGAGGCCGGGCAGCAGCTGGCGGGCCTCGGCCGAGGCGTCGGACACCACGACGATGTCGACGCGGCGGTTGACGGTGATGGCGCTGGGGTCGCCCTCCGGCACCAGGGGCCGGGTGTCGGAGTAGCCCGTGCCGGACAGCCGGTCCTGCGGCACGCCGCCGGCGGCGAGGTACCGGACGACGGTGGTGGCCCGGTAGGCCGACAGCTCCCAGTTCGACGGCCACTGCCCGCCGGGGGTGACCGGCAGGTGGTTGGCGTGCCCCTCGACCCCGATCTGGTTGGGCAGGGCGGCCAGCGTCGGGGCGACCGCGTCGAGGACGTCGCGGCCCTGGGGCTGCAGGTCGGCCTCCTCGGGGGCGAAGAGCACCGGGTCGGACACGATGTGCACGACCAGGCCGCGCTCGTCGATCTCGTAGCGCGCCTTCCCCGCGTGGCCGGCGGCGGCGAGCGCGGCGTCGATCGCGTCGCGCGCGGCGGCGAGGTCGTCGTACTCGGCCTGCGCCTCGGCGGCCACGCGGCCGGCCTCGTCGGCGGCGGCCTGGGCGGCTGCGGCGTCGACCGACTCCTGCTCGGCGGGGGCCGGCGGGATCTGCACGTCGACGGCGGCGTCGAGGGCGTCGAGCACCGAGGCGTCGGGGTTGCTCGCCGACCCCTGCATCGCGCTGACCGGGGCGCCGAAGGCCTCCGACAGGCCGCTGGCCAGGGCGGCGAACTTCGCCTTGTCCACCTGGCTCATGGCGAAGAGCACCACGAACAGCACCAGGAGCAGCGTCATCATGTCCGCGTAGGACACCAGCCACCGTTCGTGGTTCTCGTGCTCCTCGTGCTCGGGGTGCTTCCTGCCCCGGCGGCCGCCGTGGCCGCCGGAGCTCATGCCGCCTCCTTGGCGACCTCACTGGGCGGGATCAGCGAGTTGAGCTTGAGCCGCACCGCGCGGGGGCTGGTGCCGGCCTGGATCTCGGAGATGCCCTCGACGAGCAGCTCCATCTGCGCCGCCTGCAGCTCGCTGACCCGCAGGATCTTCGCGCCCATCGGCAGGAACCAGAAGTTGGCGGCCATGACGCCCCACAGCGTGGCGACGAAGGCCGAGGCGATCATCGGGCCGAGCGCCTCGGGGTTGCTGAGGTTCCCCATGACGTTCATCAGGCCGACGATGCAGCCGACGATGCCGATGGTCGGCGCGTAGCCGCCCATCGTGTTCATGAACTTGGCGGCGACCTTGTCCTCGGCCTTCTTCGCGGCGATCTCGCTCTCCAGGACCGCGCGCAGCTCCTCGGGGTCGGTGCCGTCGATACCCATCTGCAGGCCGCGCTTGAGGAACGGGTCCTCGATCGCCTTGACCTGCGCCTCGAGCGCGAGCAGGCCCTCCTTGCGGGCCTTCTCCGCGAGGGTGACCAGCGTCTGGATCTGGTCGGTCGCCGGCGGCACCTTGGCCGGCGTCAGGGCCAGCTTGAACCAGCCGACCATCTTCGTGAGGTCGCTCATCGTCTGGCCCGACATCGCCGCGCCGAAGGTGGCGACGATGACCAGGACGATGGCGGGGAGGAACAGCAGCGACGTCGGGTCGGCGCCCTCCATGACCATGAAGGCGAGGAGGGCGATGAGCGAGATGACGAACCCGATGAGGGTCGAGGGGTCCACGGGTCAGCGCTCCTCGCGGGCCGGGAACGGCACGACCGACGCGCTCGGGGCGTCGTCGCCGGGCGTGGTGGGGGTGCGGTAGGTGCCGCGGTCCATCGCGTAGGCGGTGGCGAGGATGCTCGCGCGGTACTCGCGGATCTCGTCCAGGACGTCCTCGACCGCCTCGGACACGATGTACTTGTGGCCGTCGACCAGGAACAGGACGGTGTCGGGGTGCCCCTCGACCCGCTCGATGAGGTCGGGGTTGAGCGCGAAGTGCTCCCCGTTCAGGCGCGTCACTCGGATCACGGCGGGTCCTTGCTCGATCGGGGGTGGGGAGGCGACCGCGGCGTCGCCGGTCGCAGAGACCATCGGCCCTGCGCGCGGGCTGCTTGAGCCGAACACCGGCCGCCGCATCCCCCTGCCGGGTGAGCCGGCACCGCGTCCCCGCACGTCACAGCAGCACCGGCGGGCGACGGCCTCGCGGGCCGGGCCCGCACGGTGACCGCCCCACGACGCGACGCGGCCCGGCACCCGACGATCGGGTGCCGGGCCGCGTCACGGGGGCGAGGGGGTCGGTCAGCGCTTGAGGTTGACCAGGTCCTGCAGGATCTCGTCGGAGCTGGTGATCACGCGGCTGTTCGCCTGGAAGCCGCGCTGGGCGACGATCAGGCCGGTGAACTCCTCGGCGAGGTCGACGTTGGACATCTCCAGTGCGCCGGCGGTCAGCGAGCCGCGGCCGCCACTGCCGGCCTCGCCGATGACGGCCTGGCCGGAGTTGTCGCCCACCCGGTAGCTGGTGTTGCCGGCCTTGGACAGGCCGCTGGGGTTGGCGAAGGTGGCCAGCGCCAGCTTGCCGATCGGCTCGCGGATGCTGTTGGAGTAGACGCCGACGATCGTGCCGTCGTTCGAGAGCGAGATCGACTGCAGGGTGCCCATGGCGTTGCCGTCGACGTCGTCGGGGGTCAGCGCGGTCTTGCCGCCGAACTGGCGCAGTGTCGAGAGGTCGATGTCGGGCGACGCGACCAGCCCGGTGGCGGGGTCGCGCCAGCTGGGCGCCATCGCGGCCGACGGGGTGAAGGCGAAGGTGCCGAGCGAGGGCACGCCGGTGGCCGGGTCGAAGGTGACCGAGGCCGTGGACGGCGTCGTCGCCAGGGTGGCGCCGTTCTCGTCGCTGACCGCCAGCGACCACTCGTTGGGCGTGCCGGTCTTGGTGAACGCCAGGGTGATCTGGTGCGCGCCGCCCAGCGAGTCGTACATCGTCATCTGGGTCTGCGCCTGGGCACCCGTGGCGGCGTCCTTGGACAGGTTGCCGGTCAGCGTGCCGCGGGTGGACGGCTCGGGCGCCATGACCTGGCCGAACGGGATGGTCAGCGGGCCGATCGGGCCGTTGGAGGAGACCGCGCCGTCCTGCGCCGTCCAGCCCATCAGCTGGGCGCCGTCGGGGGTGACCAGGTTGCCGACGCCGTCGTAGTCGAAGGACCCGGCGCGGGTGAACAGGGTCTCGTTGCCCTGGCTGGTCACGAAGAAGCCGTCGCCGCTGATCATGAAGTCGGTCGAGCGGCCGGTGTTCTGGGTCGAGCCCTGGCCGAAGTTGGTCGTGATGCCGGCGACCTTGACGCCGAGGCCGACCTGCGCGGGGTTGGTGCCGCCGGTCTGCGCGGTCGGCGACGAGCCGTTGCGGATGACCTGGGACAGGGTGTCCTCGAAGACGGTCTGGGACGACTTGAAGCCGACCGTGTTGACGTTGGCGATGTTGTTGCCGGTGACGTCGAGCTTGGTCTGGTGGGCGCGCAGGCCGGAGATGGCCGAGAACATCGAGCGGAGCACGGGGAGGTCCTCTCAGGAGGGGGGAGGTCGGGGTCGGGAGCCGCTACGCGGGCAGGGAGATCTCGGTCAGCCGGCCGAGGGGCACCTCGGCGCCGCCGATCACCGCGCTGGGCTCGTCGCCGGCGAACCGGACGGAGGAGACCGTGCCGGTCTGCGTCGTCCCGTCCTCGGCGGTCCAGCTCACGCTGTGGCCGACCAGCGCACCGGCGGACAGCGAGCGCTGCAGGGCGAGCAGCGAGGCGTTCTGCGAGGCGATCTCCTCGAGCTTCTCGACCTGGGTGAACGTCGCCGTCTGCGACATGAACTCGGTCGTGCTCGTGGGGTTGCCGGGGTCCTGGTAGCGCATCTGGGCGACCAGCAGCTGCAGGAACGTGTCCTTGCCCATCTGGTCGGCGCGGTCCACCGCGGTCGTGGCGGCGGACGTCACGGCCGGGCTGGTGCCCACCCCGGTCACGGGCGTGGTCATCGTCGGCTCCTCTCAGACCCGGACGTCGAGCGCGGTCGACCCGGGGTGGGGTGCGGCGGCAGCCGGGCGGCTCCCGTCGTGGTCGGCGCCGCGCAGCCACGGGCGCGTCCGGTCGTCGGCGGGGCCCCGGCCGCCGGAGCGGTCGCCGGCCTGCTGCTGGGCCTGCTGCCAGCCGGCCTGGGCCTGGGACGACGACTGCCCGGCCGGGTCGCGGTCGACCTGCAGCCGCGAGCAGGTCAGGCCCGAGCTCTCCAGGTCGCGGCGCAGGTCGGGCAGCGCGTCGAGCAGGGCCGCGCGGCCGTGCTCGGAGGTGCCCCGCAGCGACAGGTCGACGGTGCCCGCGGACACCGTCACCCGGACCTCGACCTCGCCCAGCGTCTCGGGGGTCAGCACCAGCGTCACGGTGTGCGTCCCGTCGGGACCCGAGGCGAGCGTGGCGACCACGGGGGCGACCTGGGCGGCGACCGGCTGCGCGGGAGCCGGGGGCGCCGCCGGGGCGGCGGGTGTCACGGCGGCCGGCGCCGGCGCGGGGGCGGCCGCGGGGGACGTCGCGGCGGCCGGCACGGCCTCGCCCGGGCGGTCCTGCGGCCGGCCGCCGGTGTCGGCCTGCCCGCCGCGGGCGGCGGTCGCGGCCGGGACGGCGACGGCGGGGAGCGCGGCCTGCGGGGCGGGCACGTCGGCGGGCGCGCCGTCGGCCGGCGCGAACGGGGCCGACGTCGGGGCGGCCGGGACGACGACGAGACCCTCGGGCAGCGCCGGGGCCGCCGCGGGCGGGACCGGGGCCGGGGCGACCGGCACCGTGGCACCGGGTGCGGGGGTGCCGGGTGCGGCCGTGGCGGGCGGCGTCGCGGCGGGGGTACCGGTGCCGGGCGGGATCCCGTCGGGCCGGGCCGGCAGCCCGACGGCGACGCCGGGCACCGGGACCGAGCCGGCGGCGACGGCGCCGCGGGCCGCGTCGGCGCCGGGTGCGCCCGCGCCGGTCGCCGGCGTACCGGGCGTCCCGCTCCCGCCGGCCGCCGCGCCCGCGGGGACGGCGGCGCCCAGCGCCAGCGCCAGCGCCCAGCCGGGCGGGAGCGCGCCGGGCACGGGCGGGGCGGCCTCCTCCTCGCCGGCCGGCGCCGTGCCGTCCTCGGCGGGCTCGGCGTCCTCGGCCCGGTCCGGCCGGTCGCCGCGGTCGGCCCGGTCCGGCCGGTTTCCGCGGTCGGCCCGGTCGGCCCGGTCGCGCCGGTCGGCCCGCTCCTCCTGGCCCCGCGCCCGGTCGGGGCGGGCGTCGGCGGAGGTGCGGTCGGCGACCGCGCTGTCCAGCGCGGAGGTGAAGCCGGCCGACGGTCCGCCGTCGGCGGCCGGCGCCGGCGCGGGAACGGCGGCCGGCAGGGCGGCCGAGAGGGCGGGTGCGGTCATCGGGTCTCCTCGCTGGTACCCGCCGACGGCGGGCCCGACGGTGCGGTGCGGGTGCGGTGGTCCGCGGAGCCGGTCACGACCAGGCCGCCGCGGCTCCGGTGACCCGGCGGACGTAGGACTGGGTCTCCGCGTAGGGCGGGATGCCGCCGTGGCGGGCGACCGTGCCCGGGCCGGCGTTGTAGGCAGCCAGCGCCAGGTCGGTGGAGCCGAAGCGGTCGGTGAGCCGGCGCAGGTAGCGGGCCGCGCCGTCGACCGACGACGCCGGGTCGGAAGGGTCGACGCCGAGCTCGCGGGCCGTGGCCGGCATGAACTGCATGAGCCCGGTGGCCCCGGCCGACGAGACCGCCGAGGTGTCGAAGCCGGACTCGACCTTCGCCACCGCGGCCAGCAGCGCCGGGTCGACCCCGTGGCGGGCGCCGGCGGCGGTGAACAGGTCGGCGTAGGGCACGCCGGCCAGCCCCGCGCCCGCCGACGACGCGGCCGACGCCGCGGCGGCGGCCGGGGGCAGCACCCGGCGGATGAGCGTGGGGGTGCCGACGTCCTGCACCCTGACCGTCTCGCCCGCCTGCGGGGCGGCGATCATCTTCCCGTCGCCGACGTAGATGCCGACGTGGTCGATGCCGGGGCGCGACGGGGAGTTGTCGAAGAACACCAGGTCGCCGGGGCGGGCCTCGCCCAGGCTCGCGACCGGGGTGCCCGCGGTGGCCTGCTGGCTGCTGGTGCGCGGCAGGTCGATGCCGAGGCCGCCGTAGACCAGCTGCACGAGGCCGGAGCAGTCCAGGCCGACTGAGGGGTCGGTGCCGCCCCACGCGTAGGGCACGCCGAGGTACTTCGACGCCTCGGCCACCACCCGCGCCTCCGGCCCGCTGCCGGCCGCCGACGCGGGGGCGGCCGAGGTCGCGGAGGTACCGGTCAGCCCGGCGGCCGCGGCGGCGCTCGACCACGCGGCCGACGTCGACGTCGCCGAGGTCGAGGCGAAGGTGAGGATCCGGTTCTGGATCTCGGCGATGCGGCTGTGCACCGCGGTCAGCCCGTCCACGGCTCCTCCTCTCCGTTCTCGCCCGTCCGGACGGCGTGCCGGCGGGTGACCAGGTCGTCGACCGCGCGCTCCTCCGCGGAGAGCTCGGCGGCGCGGAGCGCGAGGAGGTGCCGCTCGCGCAGCTTCTCCAGCGCCCGCGTCTCCTGGGCCGCGGCGGTCCACCGGGCCCGGAGGAGCCCGGCCTGCTCGGCCGAGGCCTGCGCCGTCGCCCGTGCAGCTCTAACATCGGCAGCCGCGGCGGCCGACGACACCATCGCGGCGAGGAAGACGTGCGCGGGTGCCGACGCGGGCGGCACCCGGGCGGCCAGCGCGGCGGCCTGCTCGTCGGCGCGGCGCCCGGCCTCCCGCGCGGCCGCGTCCGCCTCGGCCGCGGCCCGCTCGGCGGCCTGCTCCGCGGCGCGGCGGACCGTCAGCACCGGCTCGAGGCGGAACCCGGCCCGCCGGCCCACGTCAGCCCGCCGTCACGAGCCGGTGCAGCATCGACCAGGCGTCCTCGGGTGAGGTGCTGTCCTCCAGCGACTGGCGCAGGAAGGCGTCGATGGCGGGGGAGAGCATCCGGGCGCGGTCGACCAGCGGGTCGCTGCCGGGCTGGTAGGCGCCGATCTCCACGAGCTCCCTGACGTCGCGCAGCGCGCCCATGAGCCGGCGCATCTCCCGGGAGTCGGCCATCCGCGCGGGCGCGGTGACGGCGCCGGCGACGCGGGAGATCGACTCCAGGACGTCGACGGCGGGGAAGTGCCCGGCGGTGGCCAGCCTGCGGGTGAGCACCACGTGCCCGTCGAGGATGGAGCGGGCGGTGTCGGCGATCGGCTCGTTGTGGTCGTCGCCCTCGACGAGCACGGTGTAGAGCCCGGTGATCGACCCGGTGGCGCCCGGTCCGGCCTTCTCCAGCAGCTTGGGCATCATCGCGAAGACGCTCGGCGGGTAGCCGCGGGTGGCCGGGGGCTCGCCGGCCGACAGGCCGACCTCGCGCTGCGCCATGGCGGTGCGGGTGATCGAGTCCATGAGCAGCAGCACGTCGCGGCCCTGGTCACGGAAACCCTCGGCGATGCGGGTGGCCACGAACGCGGCCTTGAGGCGCACCAGCGGCGGTTCGTCGGAGGTGGCGACGACGACGACCGTGCGCGCCATGCCCTCGGGGCCGAGGTTCTCCTCGAGGAACTCCTTGACCTCGCGGCCGCGCTCGCCGATCAGCCCGATGACGCGGACGTCGGCCTCGGTGCCGCGGGTGATCTGCGCCAGCAGCGTCGACTTCCCGACGCCGGAGCCGGCGAAGATGCCCAGCCGCTGGCCCTTGCCGACCGGGACGAGGGTGTCCAGCGCGCGGACGCCGACCGGCAGCGGCTCCTCCACCCGGCGGCGGGACAGCGCGTGCGGCGTCTCGCTGGCCAGGTCCACCCAGTCGACCCCGGGGCCGAGCGGGCCGTGCCCGTCGACCGGCCGGCCCAGGCCGTCGAGGACCCGGCCCAGCAGCGCCTCGCCGACGGGCACCTGCAGCGGCATGCCGGTGTTCCGGACCGGCGCGCCGGCGTGCACGCCGCCGAGCTCGCCCAGCGGCATGCAGGTGAGCCGGTCGCGGGCGACGGCGACCACCTCGGCCATCAGCCCGCGGGGGCCGGGGCCGACCTCGACGAGGTCGCCGACGGCGGCGACGACGCCCTCGACGGTCAGCGTGAGGCCCATGGCGCCGACGACGGAGCCGGTGAGCTCCGGCCGGGCGGCGAGGCGGGCCCGGGACAGGGTGGCGGCTGTGGACGTCACGACGGACCCCCGCCCGACAGCACCGCCCGCACCCGCGCCAGCGCCGTCGACAGCTGGGCGTCGACCCGGCGCGCGCCGCACTCGGCGACCGCGCCGGCCCGCTCCACGGAGTCGTCGCCGACGACGGTGACCGTCGGCGGCAGCCCGGCCAGCGACGCCGGCGGCATCGCGGCGAGGTCGTCGGGGTGCAGCCGGACCACCGCGGGGGCGTCCGAGGGCACCAGGGTGAGCGCGCGGCGCACGGCGTCGACGCCGTGGGTGGTGGCGACCGACAGCTCCCGGCCGAGCAGGTCCTCGACCAGCGTCAGGGTGCCCTCGAGGAGGGTGTCGCGGACGTCGTCGACCGTCGGTGCCGTGGCCGCCTCGAGCGCGGCGACGGCGGCGCCGAGCGCGGCGGTGGCCGAGGCCATCCGCCGCTCCCAGCGGGCCTGCACGTCGGCCAGCCGGACCTCGGCCTCCGCCTCCGCCTGGGCCACGACCCGGCCCGCCTCGGCCAGGCCCTCCGCGTAGCCGGCGCTGTGCCCCTCGGCCCGCGCGAACTCGCGCAGCCGGGTCAGCTCCTCGGCGTAGACGTCGCCGAGCCGCAGCACGCCGCGGCCGTTAGGCACCGGGACGTCGGCGGCGCGCCGGCTGCCCGTCCGCCGCTCGACGACCACCTCGGGCGCGGTGGCCACGACGGGGGAGGCGGGCGCCACCGGCGGCGGGACCGGCACCGGCCGAGGGCGCGGCGGCACCGTCGTCCCGGGCACCGAGCGGTAGGGCGCCGCCGCGCTGGCCGAGGCCCCGCGCAGCAGCACCGACTCCCGCGCCGTCACCCGGGAGGCGGTCACGTCAGGCGACGAACTCATCGTCCCCACCCCGCGAGATCGTCACGACGCCCTGCTCCTCGAGGGTGCGGATGACCGCGACGACCTTGCCCTGGGCCTCCTCGACCGTGCGGGCGCGGACCGGGCCGAGCAGCTCGATCTCCTCGGCGAGGTTCTCGGCGGCGCGCTCGGAGAGGTTGCGGACCACCTTGTCCCGGACGTCGGGGCGCACGCCCTTGAGCGCGGTCGCCAGGTCGTTGGACTGCACCTCGCGCAGCACCAGCTGCATCGACCGGTCGTCGATCGTGACGATGTCCTCGAAGACGAACATCTGCGCGCGCACCTGCTCGGCCAGCTCCGGGTCGGAGCTGTCGAGCCACTCCAGGATCGAGCGCTCGGTCGGCCGCGGGGAGCGGTTGATGATCTCGACGAGGGTCTCCACCCCGCCGACGGTGGACATGTCCTGGTGGGCGAGCAGCGAGCCCATCCGCCGGCCCAGCTCCTCCTCGACCAGGCGGACCATCTCCGGGGTGGTGCGGTCCATCGTGGCGATCCGGTGGGCCACCTCGGCCTGCTGCTCGGGCGCGAAGCCCGAGAGCACCTCCGCCGACTGGGCGGCGGTCAGGTGGGCCAGCACCAGCGCGATGACCTGCGGGTGCTCGTCCTTGAGGAAGGTCACCAGCTGGCGGACGTCGGCGTTGCGCAGCGAGGCGAACGGGACCTCGGTGTAGACGACGTTGAGCCGGGCCAGGATGCCCTCGGCCTTGTCCTCGCCCAGGCCCGCGGCGAGGATCTCGCGGGCGAAGTCGACGCCGCCCCGGCCGACGAAGCGCTGCGCGTTCATCAGCTCGTGGAACTCGTTGAGCACGCCGTCGACGTCCTCGGGCTCGATCGACCCGAGCTTCATGATCTCGCGGGTGATCGCCTCGACCTCGCGCGGGCGGAGCATCGACAGCAGGGTGCCGGCCTCCTCCTTGCTCATCTGGGCGAGGAAGACGGCGGCCTTGCGCAGGCCGGGGAGCTCGGGACGCTTCGGCTTGGGGGGCAGTGCGGGCAGGTTGGTCCCGCCCGCGCCCACCAGCTGCTCGACGGCTGCGAGCGTCATCGCACGTCACTCAGCCAGCCGCGCAGCATCTGCGCCACCTCGTCCGGTCGTTCGCTGACCATGTTCGCGATCTCCCCCCGCACCCGTTGCCGCTCCGCGGCCTCCAGCTCCAGCGCCCGGCTGTCGAGGACGGCGGTGTCGTCCCGTGCGCTGGCCACCCGCAGCCGCTCGAGCTCGGCCATGACGCCCTCGTCCAGCTCGAGCGGGTAGTCCTCCTCGTCCTCCTCGTCCTCGCCGCGGCGGCGCGAGCGCAGCCACACGACGAGCACCAGCAGGGCGATGCCGAGGGCGATGCCACCGGTCTTGATCAGCGACCACATCTGCGCCTGCTGCTCGGCCTCGCGTGCCGCGGTCATCTCCGCGGCCGCGGCGTCGGCGGCACTGGTGTCGAAGGCCAGCGAGGCGAGGCTGATGTCGTCGCCGCGCGCGGCGTCCAGGCCGACGGCGTTGCCGACGAGGTCCTCTAGCTGCGCCTGGTTGAGATTGCCCGCCACGGTGTCGTTGAGCACGACGGCCACGGTCAGCCGGTTGACCTCGCCCGGGGCGCTGACGGTGTTGGTGACCGTCTGGTCGACGGAGTTGTTGGCCGTCGAGGACTCGGTCTCGTAGTTGGCCCGCCCGTCGCCGGTCGTGCCGTTCGCGGCGTCGGCGGTGTTCTCCGGGCCGAGGACGCCGCCGACCGCGGCGCCGTCGCCGGTGTAGGTCTCCCGCGAGGTCTGCTCGGAGACCGGCGGCGTGCCCTGGGTGTAGCCGTAGGTCGTCGCGGTGCTGTCGCGCTGCGACATGTCGAGGTCGGCGCGCACCGAGACCCGGGCGTTGCCGGGGCCGAGGAAGGTGTCGAGGATCGACTGGGCGTTGGCGGCCAGCCGGGTCTCGTAGTCGGTCTCCATCTGCGAGCGGGCGTCGCCGGACGCGGAGGTGACGCCCTGGCCGGCCGCCGAGAGCAGCTGGCCGGTGGAGTCGCTGACCGTGACCTGCTCGGGGTCCATGCCCTCGACGCTGGAGGAGACCAGGTTGGTGATCGACTGGATCTGCTCGCCGGACAGCTCGGTGCCCGGGGTCAGGTCCAGCAGCACCGAGGCGGTCGGCACGCCCTCGTCGGTGGCGAACACCTCGTCCTCGGGCAGCGCCACGTGCACCACCGCCGTCGAGACGCCGTCGAGCGCCTCGAGGGTGTTGGCCAGCTCGCCCTCGATGGCGCGCTGGTACTGCACCTGCTGCTGGAACTCGCTGGTGGTGATGCCCTGCTCGTCGAGCAGCGCGTAGCCGGTGTCGGAGCCGGCGGGCAGACCCTTGCCGCTCATCTGCAGCCGCAGGTCGTAGACCTGGTCGTTGGCCACCATGATCGTCTGGCCGCCGTCGGCCAGCTCGTAGGCCGCGCCGGAGGCGTTGAGCTCGTCGACGATCGCCGAGGCGTCGGTCGAGGCGAGGTTGGAGAACAGCGGCGCCATGGTGGGCGTCGTGATCCACCGGTAGAAGAAGACGCCGCCGAGGGCCAGCCCGGCGACCAGCAGGCCGATGACGACCTTCTGGCCCAGGCTGATCGTGGCGAGGGTGCCCTTGAGCTTCCCCAGCGGACCGGCCAGTGCGGGAGGCATCAGATCGGCATCCTCATGATCTCGGTGAAGGCCTCGACCGCCTTGTTCTTCAGCGTCACGACGACCTCAGTGGCCACGGACGCCTCCTGGGCGGCGATCATGTAGTCGTGCACGTCGCGCAGGTCGCCGGTGGCGCCCTGGACGGCGAGGGCGTCCTTGGCCGACTGCAGGCTGCCGAGCTGGTCGAGCGCGCCGGTCAGGGCCGCGGCGAAGCCCTCGCCGGAGCCGGCCGCCGGAGCCGCCGCGGCGGTGCCCGCGACGTCGGCGACGCCGGCCGCCGCGCCGAGACCGGCGACGCCGCCGACGGTGGGGAAGCTGGGCAGCGAGACGCCGCCGATGGGGGAGGTCACGGTCAGCCCTTCCCGAGCTGCAGGGCGGCCTGGTAGGCGTCGGTCGCCCGCTCCATGGACGCGATGTTGGCCTGGTAGCCGCGCTGGGCCATGATCAGCTGGGTCATCTGCTCCCCCAGGTCGATGTCCGGGTAGCGCACGTAGCCCTCGCTGTCGGCCAGCGCGTGGCCGGGCTCGTAGACCAGCCGGCCCTCGCCGCTGCCGAACTCGGCGCGGGCGACGCGCACGCCGCCCTCGCCGGAGCCGTAGTCCACGGCCTCGGCGACGACCATGCGCTCCTTGAACGCCTCGCCGTCGGTCGAGCTGACCGTGTTGATGTTGGCGATGTTGTCCGAGACGGCGTCCATCCAGCGGCGGTGCACCGAGAGGGCGGACCCGGAGATGTCGAGGCTGTCGAACACGTCATGCCGTCCGGAGGGCCGTGCGCAGGCCGTTGTACTTGCCGTCGAGCGCGGTGAGGGCGAACTGGTAGCGCAGGCCGGTCTCGGTGGCGATGACCGTCTCGGCGTCGAGGTTGACGTTGTTGCCGTCCTCGCGGGTCGGCTCGAGCGAGCGGGCGACCGAGCCGCCGGAGACGGTCGGCGTCCTCCCCTGGCGCAGCTCGGTGCGCAGCGAGGACTCGAAGTCCGTCCGGCCGGCGAGGAAGCCGGGGGTCTGGACGTTGGCGATGTTGTCCGCGGTGACCCGGGAGCGCTGGGCGAGGCCGCTGAGGGCGGCGTGCAGCGTCGTCGCGGTGACGTCGCTGATCATCGGGCGGACCGCCGGTGGGCAGGACGGCAGGACACGAGGGCCTCCGGGTACGTCGGGGCACCCCTGGCGCGAGTGCGCGCGAGGGGAGGGGGCCGCCGATCCGTGGCGAGAGTGGTGCTGTCCGTGCGGGGTCGTCATCGGCACCCGCGTCCCGCTGGTTGACCGCCGTCCGCCACACGGGTGACGGGGGTTCCGGCCGGGACCGGTGTGACTCGGGAGGCCCCGGACCCCCCAGGCACAGGAGGCTCTCCGCACGTCCGGAGGGGGCCTGACGTGCGTGTCGCTTCCTGTGCCCGGCGGACGGCCAGGGGACGACGACGGCCGGGCCGCCACGCGTGTGGCGACCCGGCCGGGAGTCGGGGGAGGGGAGGGCTAGAGGGCGCGGTCGACGAAGGCGGCGACCGGGCGGGGGCGGTAGGCCATCCGGGCGGCGAGGTCGCGCTGGCGCTGTGACTGGGTGATCCGCTCGACGAGCTCCTCGGCGACGGCGAGCTGGTGCTGCAGCAGCCGGGCGGCCCGCTCGCGCAGGTCCATCGGCAGGGGGCCCAGCGCGCTGGGCGGCACCCAGTCCTCCATGCGCCGGCCCCAGGCGGCGATCTCCTCGGCGCGGTTGCCCCGGATGGAGCGCTCCGCGTCGATGACCTCGCCCTCCATCTCGTCGAGGACGAGGCTCCACTCGGCGCGGCGCTCGTCCTCCGCCCCCGGGGCGGGGACGCGCTGCAGGGCGGTCATGCGGTGGCCGCCAGGCTCGCGGCCGCCTGCCGCCACGCGTCGCGCAGCGGCTCGACCACCTGCAGGCAGGACGCGACGCGGTTGCGGTCCTGCTTGAGGGACGCCTGCGTGATCTCGGCGAGCAGCCAGTTGTAGAGCGCGGCCAGGCGGGGACCGCCCTCCCACGCGTCGACCCGCAGGCTGCCGAGCAGCTCGAACACGATGTCCTGGGCGTGCCGCAGCTGGGGCTCGGCGTCGGCCGGCCGTCCCTCGGCGAGGGCGAGCCGGGCGCGCTCGAGGTCGAGGGCCAGGCGGTCGTACAGCATGACCAGCACCTGCTGCGGCGAGGCGGTGGTCACGGCGTCGCCGAGGTAACGGGCGCGGAGGGACGCGGCACTCATCGAGCTGACTCCTGGGGAAGCGGTGGTACGGACAGGTTCGGCCGGGCGGGCGTCAGCTTGAGCTGGGCAGCGAGGCGAGCTGGCCGGCCAGCCAGCTCGACTGCGACTTCAGGGAGCTCAGGGCCGTCTCCATGGCGGTGAACTGGCGGGTCAGCGTCTCCCTGCGCAGCTTCAGCCGGGTGTCCCAGTCGGCGATGCGCTCCTGGATGTCCTTGGCCAGGGTGTCGCGACCCTTGGCCAGGCTCGTCAGCGTCCCGGTCGTCGTGTCGGAGGCCTGCTTGGCCAGCGCCTGCACGCGCTGGGCGAGACCGTCGACCGCCGCCGTGGCAGGCGGACCGGCCTGCGCCGGGACACCGCCGAGCAGGCTCTGGACCTTCGCCGGCTCCTTCTCCAGGGCGGCGAGGAGGGTCTCCTTCTTGAAGGCCACCGTGCCGTCCTTGTTGAGCTGTATGCCCAGAGTGGCCGCGGAGGATGTCCCGATGCCGGTGCCGAAGGCGCTGAGGATGGCGCCGGTCAGGCCGGTGAGGGTGCTGTCGCCCTTGAGGACGGCGGTGCTGCCCTGCGCCGAGGAGCTCTGGGTCCTGATCTCCTTGAGCGCCGCGTTGGCGGCGTCCACGAACGCCTGCACCTTGGTGGCGACGCCCTGCGAGTCGCTGGCCACCCGCACCGTGGTGGTCGCGGTGGGATCCGCCTTTGACACGGTGACCGAGACGCCCGAGAGCAGCTCGGCGAAGGTGTTGGTGGCCGAGCGGGCCGTCAGGCCGTTGGTGAGCAGCAGCTCGGCGTCCCGGCCCGGCGGCTCGGCGACGAAGGCGCTGCCCGCCGTCTCGGTGGTCTCGTTCTTGCCGCGAAGCCAGAACTGCGAGGCCGCGCCGGTGCCCGTGCTGGTCACCTGGAGGCGGACCTGCCCGGGGCCCAGCTGGACGACCGTGGCCCGCAGGCCGTACTCGCCCGCGTTGATGGCGGCCGCGACGTCGTTCAGGGTGGGCGGCTCCTTGTCCGGCAGGGGGATCTCCGCGACCAGCTTCCCGTCGGCCGTGCCGTCGGGCTGGCGGATCTGCAGCGGCCAGCCGGGGTCGGTGCCCCCGGCGCTGGGGGAGCGGACGTCGGCCGTGGCCGAGCTCCACACGAGGTGGCTGGTGACGGTGTGCGCGCTGGCCAGCGCGGTCACCGAGAAGGTGAGGCTGCTGCCGTTCACGGCCGAGGACGTGGCGCTCGCGGTGACGTCGGCGCTGCTGGCGGTGGCCGTCCGCGCGGCGGCGAGGTTCGCCGAGGTCAGCGCCTCGGCCGCGCTGCGCAGGGACTCCATGCGGCTGTTGACCGTGCGGTAGGCGGTGGCGGCGGCCGTCGTCGCGCTCAGCCGGGTCTTCAGCGCCGTCTGCGGCGCGGCCTCGGCCGAGACCAGCTGGTTGATCAGGCTCGTGGTGTCCAGCCCGGAGACGAGGCCGTCGACGGCCATCCCTGCCATGTCGGATCCTCCTGCGTCGGGCGGGTGCGGATGTGGGTGAGGGGGGAGGCCCGGGGCCTCCCCCCTCACCGGGGTGGTGCGCTGTTACGGGGTGCGATCAGCCACGCAGCAGCTGCAGGACGCCCTGCGAGCTGGAGTTGGCCTGGGCGAGCATCGCGGTGCCGGCCTGCGACAGGATCTGCGAGCGGGTGAAGCTCACCATCTCCTGCGCCATGTCCGTGTCGCGGATCCGCGACTCGGAGGCCGACAGGTTCTCGACCGCGACGTTCAGGTTGTTGATCGTGTGCTCGAACCGGTTCTGCACGGCACCGAGGTCGGCGCGGGTGGAGGAGACCTTCCGGATCGCCAGGTCCAGCGCCGTGATGGCGCTCTCCGCCCCGCTGGTGAGGCCGGCGGCGGCGAAGGTGGTGGTCAGGGTGCCGGTGACCTCGCCGTCAGCCATGCCCACCGGGCCGTTGATGACCACTCCACCGAACGAGTCGACCTTGGCGGTGAGGCCAGTGCCGTTG
Organism: Geodermatophilus tzadiensis; assembly: GCF_003002915.1. Taxonomy (GTDB): domain Bacteria; phylum Actinomycetota; class Actinomycetes; order Mycobacteriales; family Geodermatophilaceae; genus Geodermatophilus; species Geodermatophilus tzadiensis. Next base: position 200,287 of record NZ_PVTG01000006.1, read on the forward strand.
AGCTTCTCGTCGAACTGGTCCTGGATCAGCTTCTGGTTCGCCTCGGCCGCGGCAGCGGTGCCAGCGGTGTTCCAGCCAGCGGTGTCGATGGTGTGGGTGCTGCCGTTGTAGATCACGGTCAGCGCGGTCGGAGCAGTACCTGCCGCGAAGTTGTACGTCCCCGGAGCGGCGGTCTCGGTGGCGCCGAAGGCGCTGACGTCGACCGTGTCCAGGTCCAGCCCCGCGCTGCTCATGTCCTGGTCGATGTCGACCCGGATGGTCTCGCCAGCGTTGGCGCCCACCTGGAACTTGGCGTCGAACGAGCCGTCGAGCAGCGAGTTGCCGTTGAACTTCGTGGTGTCGGCGATGCGGTCCAGCTCGCCCTTGAGCTGGGTGATCTCCGACTGGATGCTGGTGCGCGCCTCGTTGTTCAGGCCACCGGCGTTGGAGGCCTGGACCGCCAGGTCGCGCATGCGCTGCAGGATGCTGTGGGTCTCGGTGAGCGCACCCTCAGCGGTCTGGACGACGGAGATGCCGTCCTGGGTGTTGCGGACGGCGACCTTGAGACCACCGATCTGCGAGCGCAGACCCTCGGAGATCGCCAGGCCGGCCGCGTCGTCGGCGGCCCGGTTGATGCGCAGACCGCTCGACAGCTTCTCGAGCGACTTGCCCATCGCGGTGTCGGTGGCCGACAGGTTGCGGTACGAGTTCAGCGCCGCGATGTTGGTGTTGACGCGCAGACCCATGGTGTTCCTCCTTGGAATCAGGTCTTCGAGGTTCCCGCTGCATCCGTGCTGCGGGGCGTGCAGGTGGTGTTACGGCCGGGACGGGACGGGACTTGAGGCGAACCCCGGACTTCTTTCCGGCCGCCTCACTCAGGCGGGTCGGGAGACCCCGTAGGTGCGGGCGGCCGTCGCCCACGCCGTCCGCGGTGCCGGCAGCGGGGGGACGGCCGCGGGCGGTGCGTTGCGGTCCCCGGTGTGCCGGCCGGCCACCCGGTCGACGTAGAGGCGCTGCTGGTTGCGGGCGCGCACGCCGCCGTCGGCCGGCACCGCCCGGCCCTCCCACACCTCGCTCATCGCCGCGTGCAGCAGCGTCAGCGCGCGGGCGCGCATCTGCGAGACGCGCGACAGCGTGACGCCGAGGTCGGCGGCGATGTCGGTGAGCGACTCGTTGCCGAAGAAGTTGCGCTCGACGACCTCGTCGAGACGGTCGGGCAGCGCACGCACGGCGTCGTGCAGGTAGCGCGACCGCTCACCGCGCAGCACCGCGCGCTCGGGGGACTCGCCGGGGTCGGGCAGGTCCAGCGAGCCGCCCTCGCCGCCGCTCTCGGCGTCGATGCTGACCATGACCGCCCGGTGCACGTCGACCTGCAGCGCGTCGAGCTCGTCGCGGCGCACGCCCAGGCTCTCGGCGAGCTCCTCGCGCGTCGGCGGCCGGCCCAGCCGGATGGTCAGCGCGTCGGCCGCCGCGTCGGTGCGCCGCGCGGCGGCCCGCACCGACCGGCTGGCCCAGTCACCCGAGCGCAGCTCGTCGAGGACGGCGCCCTGCAGCCGGGGGAGGGCGTAGGTGGCGAAGGTGGCCCCGGCCGACGGGTCGAACCGGCGGGCGACCTCCACCAGCGCCAGCCGGGCGCAGGAGAGCAGGTCCTCGCGGCTGACGTGACCGGGCAGCGAGATCCGCGACGCCACCGCGTTGACCGCGAACGAGCACAGCGGCAGGTGCTCGGTGACCAGCGCCTCCACTTCGGCCGCCGACCGGGACACCGACGCCGGCGGGGCACCGCCGGAGGGCGGCGTCCCGCGCGGGGTGGCGGGGCGCGGGGCGGGTGGGCGCTCGGTCACCGGGAGGCGGGCTGCTGGCACGCCTCCCTCCTCGGCTGCCCGCGCGGGCGACCGCACCACCCCGGCAGGGCAACATCTGCCGATCCTGGGATCTCGGCTTGAGGGTCCTTCGCCCGGTGCCGATGGCCTGACCGCTGACGACGCCGGACGGGGACCGCCCGCCCGGCAGGACGAGGGAGGCGGTGGCGGACGTGGACTTCCAGCACCTGTCGACGCTGCTGTGGCGGGAGCAGGAGCTGCTCGACCTGCTGCTGTTCAAGGCGGAGGAGAAGCAGTACCTCATCCTGTCGGGCAAGACCCGCTGGCTGGCGCGCATCGCCCACGAGATCGAGGTCGTCCTCGACCAGCTGCGCACGCTCGAGGTGGAGCGCGCCGCGGTGACCGAGTCGCTGGCCGCCCGGCTCGGCGTCGGCGCCAACCCGTCGCTGCGCCAGCTCGCCGACGTCGCCCCCGCGCCGTGGAACGACCTGCTGACCCGCCACCACGAGGCGCTGCTCGTGCTCGTCACCGACCTGCGCAGCCTCTCCGACGCCAACCGCGAGCTCATCGAGGGCGGCCTGGCCGCCCTCGGCGACGCGCTGGTCTCGGTGCGCCAGCCCACGGCCGGCACCTACGGCGCCACCGGCCGCTCCGAGGCCGGCAGCTCCCGCGCGGTCACCCTGGACGGTGCCCTGTGAGCGCCTTCTCCGCCCTCAACACCGCCCGGACGGCGCTGTGGGCCGCCCAGCGCGGCCTCGACGTCACCGGGCAGAACGTCGCCAACGTCAACACCGAGGGCTACTCCCGGCAGCGGGTCGACCTGGAGGCCATGGGCGGCACCGCCGTCCCGGCGGTCCACTCGGTGAGCAGCGCCGTCGACGGCGGCGTGGACGCCGAGAAGGTCCGGCGGGTCCGCGACGCCCTCCTGGAGGCCCGCGCCCACCTGGAGACGGCCGACACCGCCCGCCTCACCGCCGAGAGCGCGGCGCTGTCCCGGGTCGAGGAGGCCTTCCGCGAGCCCGGCGACACCGGCCTGCAGAGCATGCTGACCGCGGTCTGGGCCGGGTTCTCCGACCTGGCCAACTCGCCGCTGACGCTGGCCTCCCGCAGCCAGGTGCTCGAGCGGCTGGACACCCTGGCCAGCGGCCTGAACACCACCCGCGCCGCGCTCGACCAGCAGTGGGACCAGACCCGCGACGGCCTGGCCACCCTCGCCACCGAGGTCGACACCAGCACCCGGGCGATCGCCGAGCTGAACGCCACCATCCGGCTGTCGACGCTGGCCGACCTGCCGGTCAACGAGCTCGCCGACCGGCGGGACGCCCTGGTGCTGCAGCTGGCGCAGCAGATCGGCGCCACCGCCGTCCCGCGCGCCGACGGCGTCGTCGACGTCACCGTCGGCGGCACCAGCCTGGTCTCCGGCGGCAGCGCCGTCGGCGTCCGGCTGGCCGGCACCGCCACGGCCGACGGCGCCGCCACCGACCCGCCCCGGCTGGTCACCGTCCCCGGCGGCACGGTGCTGCGCCCGGGCGGGACCGCGGCCGGCCAGCTCACCGCGCTGACCACCACCGTGCCCGGCTACCGCACCCAGCTCGACGAGTTCGCCCGGTCGCTGGCCGGCACGCTCAACGCCGCGCACGCCCAGGGCTTCGACCTCGCGGGCCAGCCGGGCGGGCCCCTCTTCGACGACGGCTCCGGCGCGGCTCCCGTCGACCTGAGCACGGTCACCGCCGCGACCATCACCCTGCGGTCGCTGCGACCCGAGCAGGTGGCCGCCGCGGCGACCGACCCCGCGACCCTCGGGGGCAAGACGTCGGCCGACGGCAAGAACGCCGACGCGCTCTTCCGGCTCAGCCTCGACACCGCCGGCCTGGACGCCACCTACCGCAGGTTCGTGGTCGCCCTGGGCGTGGAGTCCTCCGTGGCCGCCCGCAACCTGGAGGTCCAGTCGGTGATCTCCAGCCAGGTGGACGCCGCCCGCGAGTCGGTCTCCGGGGTCAACCTCGACGAGGAGATGACGAACATGCTGTCCTTCCAGCACGCCTACAACGCCGCGGCCCGCATGGTGAGCGCGATCGACGAGGCCCTGGACACCCTGATCACCCGCACCGGCGTCGTGGGGCGGTGACCTGAGTGCGCATCACCCAGAAGGCCGTGGCGCAGACCGCGCTGCTCGGCCTCAACCGCAACCTCACCGAGCTGGGCAAGCTCCAGCAGCAGCTCACCTCCGGCAAGGTCGTCAGCAAGCCGTCGGACTCGCCGACCGGCGTCAACCGCGCCATGCAGATCCGGCAGGACCAGGCGGCGGTCACCCAGCAGGCCCGCAACATCTCCGACGCGCGGGCCTGGCTGGACACCACCGACACCACGCTGCGGACCATGTCCGCGCAGGTGCAGCGGGTCCGGGACCTCACCGTCCAGGTGTCCAACGAGGGAGCGCTGTCCGACAGCGGCCGCACCGCCGTCACCACCGAGCTGCGGGAGATCCGCAAGAGCCTGATCGGCCTGGCCAACACCGCGGTCGACGGCCGGCCGCTGTTCGGCGGGATCACCACCGGGGCCACGGCCTACGGCGACGACGGTGCCTACGTCGGGGTCGGCGGCGCCGCCGGGATCCCGGTCGTGGCGACCACCCGGCGGGTCGCCAACGGGGAGGACGTGCGCATCGACGTCGTCGGGCCCGAGGCCTTCGGTGACCCCGCCGGCGTCGACCTGTTCGCGCTGGTGGGGAAGATCGCCGACGACGTCGGCAGCGACCCGGCCGCGCTCGGCGGCGACCTCGAGGCGCTGGACGCCTCGCTCGAGCGGCTGCTCACCGGGCTGTCGACGATCGGCGCCCGTGCGGCGCGGGTGGAGACCGCCGCGCAGACCAACACCGACGTGCAGCTCTCGCTGAGCAGGCAGCTGGCCGAGGTCGAGGACGTCGACCTGCCCAAGACGATCATGCAGCTGCAGTTCCAGCAGACCGGCTACCAGGCGGCCCTGTCGGCCACCTCGCAGGTCATCCAGCCCTCGCTCGTGGACTTCCTGCGGTGACGCTCGCCCCCGTCGCCACCCTGCCCCTGCTGGGCATGGTCACCCCGCTGCCCGGCTTCCCCGAGTTCCGCGACTACGTGCTCGTCACCGCCGACGGGGACGGGCTGCTGTTCTGGCTGCAGTCCCTGGACGTCGGCGGCCCGCGGTTCCTGGTCATCCCCCCGGCCCGGTACTTCGCCGACTACGACCCCGTCCTGCCGGCCGCGCTGCTCGACGAGCTCGGCCTCGAGGACCCCGCCGACGCGCAGGTCTACGTGCTGGTGACCGTGCCGGCCGGGGGGCCGTCGGCCGCGACGGCGAACCTGCGCGCCCCGGTGGTGGTCAACCCGGCCACCTGGCGGGCCGCCCAGGTCGTGCTGCCCGACGGACGTCATCCGATCCGGCGGCGCCTCTGCCGATGAGGAAGGGGACGGCGCACCCGCCGTCCTGGCCCGCTCCGGCGGGCACCGCCACGGAAGGCCGGACACACACCCATGGAGGGGTACCCGTGCTCACACTGACCCGCAGCGTCGGCGAGACGATCCGCATCGGCGACGACATCGAGGTGCACGTCGTCGAGGTGCGCGGCGGCACCGTCCGCCTCGGCTTCAAGGCGCCCCGCGAGGTGGCCATCCACCGCGAGGAGGTCTACCGGCAGATCGCCGAGGCCAACCTGCTCGCCGCGCAGGTCACCGCCGACACGCTCGGCGCGCTCGCCGCCTTCGCCCCCCGTTCCGACGGGGACGCCGATCCCGCGCCCGGCGCCGACCCCGCTCCCGCACCCGCTCCGCGGCGGGCCGCGCGGGGCTCCGCCTCGCCGGGGACGCCCGCCCGCTGACGACTCGCCACGGACGCCGGCCCGGCGCCTCGGCAACTCTCGCCGTGGCGCCGGCCCGCCGTGATCGTTCGGACACCGTCGTCAGCAACAACTGACGAAGGTGTCCCCGCACATTGCGTAGGGCACGGCGAGTTGTGTGCTCGTCACCGTCCGCTCATGCGCCAGAGTTGCCCCGAGCACGTCACAGGGGGCGATGAACATGCGACAGAGCGTTGCAGCAGTGCAGGGGACCGGCGTCGAGGCCGGCACCGGTCCGACGGCCGACACCGTCGTCGTGCACGTCCAGCTCCGCCCGCGGCGCGGGTCCACCCGCCGCTGCCTCGCCGAGCTGGCCGCGCTGGCCGCCGCGCACCCCACCGTCGGCTTCGGCGTCACCGGCCTCGGCAAGGACGAGCGCGTCGTCCGGGTGACCGTGGGCGTCGAGCTCGGCCCCCGCGAGGCCATCGCGCGCTTCTCGCCGCAGGCCCAGGCCGCCTACGCGTTCGTCAGCGACCTCTTCACGGTCCTCTACGACCACATGCCGGTGTACGCCGCCGAGCCCGCCCCCGCCGAGCGCGCCGCCGCGGAGGCCCTCCTCCTCGCGGCCGACCCCGAGGTCGCCGCCGTCCCCGGGCCCCGTGGCACGCAGCCGGCCGACCACGTCCTCGCGTAACAGAAGGACCTCCCGGCCCCCCACCCCTCGCTGACGCTCGGGGCGGGCCCCCACAGGGAGGCCTGACCGTCGCCTTCCCCGCGATCGCCCAGGAGTACCGGTGAGCCACCCTGCCCCCGCCCCGTCCACCGACACCCGCGCGCCGCTCGTCTTCGGCGGCGTCCCCGAGGCCGAGGGCTTCGCCCGGGTGCCCATCACGCCGCGCGACCGGGTGCACTTCCGCACCGACCGGGAGCTCCCGCTGGCGCGGCTGTGCGCCGACCTGCCCGACGGCGTGAGCGTCAGCCACGACGAGGGGGAGGGGCTGTACCGGGTCGACGGACCCTGCGGCCAGGGCGCGGTGCTCGCCGACTGGGTCCGCGCCTGGTGCGCCACGCACGGCGCCACCACCGTCGGCCTGCGCGCCGAGGCCGACGTCCGCCGGCGCGCGCCGCGCGACCTGCCACCGGCCTTCCTCGAGGACCTGTGCCGGCACTACATGCCGGTCAGCCTCAAGCGGCTGCAGCGCAACATGAGCACGATCCGGCTGCACCTGCCCGACCCCGACGACCTCGCCCAGCAGGTCGCGGAGTGGATCCTCAAGGCCGTCGGCCAGTACGACGAGACCAAGGGCGTCCCGTTCGGGGCCTTCCTGGCCACGCAGCTGTCCAAGTGGGTGCACGACCTGGGCCGCAACGCGCACGGCCGGACGGCGGCCGACACCGAGAACCGGCAGCAGAAGGCGGTCGCCGCCTTCCAGGCCGAGCACCAGCGGCGGCCCACGGAGCGGGAGCTCGCCGCCTACATGGGGCAGAGCGTGGCCACCCTGCGCCGCAACTCGCAGACCGTCGCCACCCTCAACGGGCTGCGCAACCTGCAGTCGCTGGACGGCACGCCGGACGCGACCGAGGTGCTGCTGCCCGACTCCGACGAGGCGCCCGACCAGATCATGGACGAGGCCGAGCAGACCCTGCTCTCGCACGCGCTCACCGCCGCGTGTGCGCCCGACCCCACCGCTGCACGGGGCCAGCGGGCCGCCCAGCCCAACGTCCTGGGCTGGGCCACCTGGTACCTGACCACCTGGGGCGGGCAGACCAAGACGCAGGTCTCGGCCGACCTGGGCACCTCGGTGCGCAACATGAACGTGCACGCCGACCGCGTCGAGCGGGCGCTCAAGGACCGGCTGGCCGAGCTCGACGAGTAACGGGCGGGACGGATCCGATCGGTCCGCCGGATCCGGGTCCATCCGGGCCCGGACCTGCCGATACCGAGAGCGTGACCGCGAGTCCTGCCCGATCCCGCGCCGCCGGCGCCGGAGGGGCGGACCCGCACAGCCGTCCGGGGGGAGGTGCAGGGTGAGCATCCTGCCCGCCGGCGACCCCGCCGCCGCGGCGCTGCTCCCGCACTGGCTGTCGGAGGGGGACCGCGGCGACCTGGCCGCCGTCGTCCGCGACGCCATGGCCGAGCCGGGAGTGCACCCGGTCGCCGCGGTGCACCTGGCCGACGTGCTCACCGAGCTGCACGTGGCCGCCGCCCGCGACGCCGTCTGGCCCGCGCCGGCCGCGCGCGTGCGCCGGGTGACCGGCTGGGCCGACGACGTGCTGCCCGTGCGGCTCTCGGCCGCCGAGCTCGACAGCGTCCTGGACCTCGCCGCGCTGCCGCTCGCCCTGCGTGCCGTCCTCGGGAGCCGCCGCCCGTGAGCCCCGAGCCCCGCCGGTCCCGCGCCGGCCTGCTGCAGCGGCTGCGGCCCCGGCCGGTCGACGTCGACCTCCTGCACGAGACCGCCACCGCCGTGCTCCCGGGCCTGGCCACCGGTCGGCTGCGCGCCGCCGTGCTGGCCGACCCCGCCCGCGGCCCGGTGCTGGTCCTCGCCGAGGACGAGCGCCGCGTGCGCACCCCGCTGCGCGACCTCGCCGAGGACATGACCGACGCCGGCGTGCCGCCGACCGCCGCCGCGGTCGCCGCCGCGCTCACCGACCTCGTCGCCACCCGCCCGGTCCCCGACGCCGCGGCCGCCGCGTCCGGGGTCGCCGTCCTCGACTGGACCGACCGGGCCCGGGCCGCCGTCGGCTGGCGGGTCGTCGTCCGCCGGGGGGAGCGCACCGTCGGCTGGACGCCGTCGGACCGCGCCGACGCCGCCGTCGTCGGCCGCACCCGGGCCGCCGCGCTCGGACGCGCCGCCGAGGCCGGGGGCGTGCTGCGGGTCGAGGGGCCGGTGGCGCTGTGGTCGCACCCCGGCGCGCCGATGCTGGCCTCGGCGGCCCTGGCCGACCCCGCCCGGCTGCTCGCCCACATCGCCGACGCCGGACTGGACCTGGCCGAGCCGCACGTCGTGGTCACGCCGATGCGGCCGGTGGCGTGCGCCTCCGCCGCCGTCGCCGCCCGGCTGGGCGAGACCGGCGAGGCCTGCGTCCGGCTGCCCTGGTCGCGCCTCCCCGACCTCCGCTGGCTCTGAGCGGCCCCTCCGCAGGGCCCCGCCGCGAGCTCGCGAGTGGTGGGGGGCGGAGGGGTCCTTTCTCCCGTCGCCCCCCACGCCTCGCGAGCTCGGCGCGGGCCCCTGCGACGGGGCCGTTCCAGCACGTCACGTGAGGTGGCCGTACTCCCAGTGCCAGGGCTCGGGCTTCTCGCCGCCGGGCCGGGCCCAGTCGGGGTTGACGAAGCCGAACGCGCCGGCGTGCTGGGTCATCCAGGTCCACTGCGGGGTGCCCGCGACGTTGACCCCCCCGCACAGGTCCACCGCGAGCGCCCAGCCGTGGTTCGACGTCCCCGGCACCGCGGCCAGCGCCGGCTTGCGCCGGAAGGCGTCCACCTGCGCGGACATCGACCGGTAGGAGTCGGTGATGCACAGCGGGGTGCCGAACGCCGCCTGGTAGGCCTGCGCCAGGCCCGCGTAGCCGGCCGCCGCGTCGCAGCGCAGCGCGTGGCCGCGGGCGACGGGGCACAGGGCCGCGGTCGGGATCCGGCCGTTCGACCAGCCGCCCCACGCGGGGCTCACCGGGCCGGCCGGCGCGGGCACGGCACCGCAGGCGCCCCGGCCCGACGTCGACGCCGGCAGCGGCGCGTTGGGCTCGGCGGGCGCGGGCAGGGTCACCCGGACGGCGCGGGCGTCGGCCGGCACCGACCGCACGCCCACCTGGTAGCTCGCGGCCGAGGCGCCGAGCACGTCGTCCCCGCCGAGGTAGACGCCCACGTCGAGGCCCCCGTCGGAGACCACCAGGTCGCCGACCTGCAGCTGCGACGCGGGCACGACGGTGGCGGCGGCCCACTGCTCGGCCGCGGTGGCCGGCAGCGCGTACCCGCCGAGCAGGTAGGAGGCGGCCACCAGCCCGCCGCAGTCGTAGGTGTCGGGCCCGGCGGCGCCGGCGACGTAGGGGCGGCCCGCCTGCGCCAGCGCGCTGCTGACCGCGGCCACGGTCTCGGCGGGCAGCACGGTCACCGGGCGGTTGCCGGCCACGGCCCACGCCACGCCGGGCACGGCCTGGCCGGCGGCGTCGAGCGCGGGGGAGAAGCCCTCGGGCAGCACCGCGGGGTCGGCCAGCTCGGCCGCGGACGGCGGCTCGATGCCGGCGGTGGCCAGCTCGGTGAGGTAGCCCTGCCAGCGCTGCAGCGCGGCGGCGTTGCGCGCCTGCTGCTCGCCGGCGGCGGGCACGGTGCCCAGGGCCGCCAGCTGCACCGAGACGTCGAGCCCGAGGTCACCGGCGGTCGCCCGGATGCCGCCCAGCAGCGAGCGGGCCTGCGCGGTGGCCGAGTCGACGGCGGCCTGCGCGGCGGCCACCCGCGCCGCGGCGGTCCGGACGGCGGCCTCGGCGCGCTCGGCGCGGGCGACCGCCGCCTCGCGGTCGCCGGCGGCGCGGTCGGCCAGCGCCTGCCGGTAGAGGACGTCGGCGGTGCCGGCGGGCGCGGTCGCGTCCAGGCCGAGCACCGGCATCCGGGTGAGGGCGGAGGCGCGGTAGAGGTCGGCCGCGGCGCCGCCCACGGTGGCCTGCTCGGCGGCGACGGCGGCGCGGGCGCCCTCCTCGGCGGCGCGGGCCTGCTCCACCACGGTCCGGCGGGCGGCGATCTCGGTCTGCAGCCGGCGGTACGTGTCGGCGTCCTGCAGCAGCGTGCCGCGGGCGGCCAGCGCCAGGCCGGTGGGGTCGCCGGGCACGGTGGCCGCGCCCGGGGCGGAGGTGGCCGGTGCCAGCAGCACGGTGAGCACCGGCACCAGCAGGGTGGCCAGGCCGACGACGAGCAGCCGGGCGCGCCAGGGGCCGCGCGTGCGGGTGGGCCGGGGAGCCGGGCGGCGGCGGGTCGCGGTGCGCGTCCGGCCGGGAGCCGGCCGGGTGGGGCGGGGGCGGGCGGGAGCACCGGCGGCGGCGCGGGCGGCGAGCAGGGCCTGCAGCGCCTCGGTCTCGCGGGCGGTCAGCCGGCGGCGGGGGGCGGGGGCACCGGTGGTCCGCGGGGAGGCCGTGCGGCGTGGTGCGGGCACTGCGGGTCCCCCGGGCGTCTCGACTGGCGTGGCCGGCTCCGCGGCGGACGTGCCGTGGAGCGCTCGCCGTCAGATCGACGCGGCGGGGGACCCGGAGGAGGGAGGGGGGAGGCGGCCTCACCCCAGGGGGTGAGGGAGTCGGCCCGGACGGGGGACGGGCGCGGGCACCGGACGCGCACGTCCGCGGAGGTGCACGGGGCACCTCCGCGGACGTGCACGGGGCGTGGTCAGCGGTCGGGCGGCCACCAGGCGCCGTGGCGGGGTACCAGCGCGATGCGGTGCTCCGCCCCGTCCTCGGTGGAGACGACGAGCTCCACGGCGGTGACCGCCACCGTGGACTCGTCGTCGAGGCGCAGCAGCCGCCCGGTCGCCAGCGGTACCGGTGGCAGGACCAGGGCGTCCTCGCCGGGCGGCTCGCTGCCCATGCCCGCCCGGGTCAGCGCTCGGCGAGCGGGACGAAGGCCCGCTCGGTCTCACCGGTGTAGACCTGCCGCGGACGGCCGATCTTGGTGGACGGGTCGCTGATCATCTCCCGCCACTGGGCGATCCACCCCGGCAGCCGCCCCAGGGCGAACAGCACGGTGAACATCCGGGTCGGGAAGCCCATCGCCCGGTAGATGAGCCCGGTGTAGAAGTCCACGTTCGGATAGAGCTTGCGCTCGACGAAGTAGTCGTCGGACAGCGCGATCTCCTCGAGCTGCTGGGCCAGGTCCAGCAGCTCGTTGTTGCCGCCGAGCTTGGCGAGCACCTGGTCGGCGGTCTTCTTCACGATCGCCGCGCGCGGGTCGTAGTTCTTGTAGACCCGGTGCCCGAAGCCCATGAGCTTGACGCCGGGCTCCTTCTTCTTCACCCGCTCGACGAAGGCCGGGATGTCCCCGCCCTCGCGCTGGATGGACTCGAGCATCTCCAGCACCGACTGGTTGGCCCCGCCGTGCAGCGGGCCGAACAGCGCGTTGATGCCGGCCGAGATCGAGGCGAAGAGGTTGGCCTGCGAGGAGCCGACCAGCCGCACCGTCGACGTCGAGCAGTTCTGCTCGTGGTCGGCGTGCAGCACGAACAGCATGTCGAGGGCCGCGGCCAGCTCGGGGTCGACCTCGTAGGGCTCCGCGGGGAAGCCGAAGGTCATCCGCAGGAAGTTCTCCACCAGGCCCAGCGAGTTGTCCGGGTAGAGGAAGGGCTGGCCGACCGACTTCTTGTAGGCGTAGGCGGCGATGGTGGGCAGCTTGGCGAGCAGCCGCACGGTGGAGATCTCCACGTGGCGCTCGTCGAAGGGGTCCAGCGAGTCCTGGTAGAAGGTCGACAGGGCGCTGACCGCCGAGGAGAGCACCGGCATCGGGTGCGCGTCGCGGGGGAAGCCCTTGAAGAACTGCTTGAGGTCCTCGTGCAGGAGGGTGTGCCGCCGCAGCCGCTCGTCGAACTCGCCCAGCTGGTCGGCGGTGGGCAGCTCGCCGTAGATCAGCAGGTAGCTGACCTCGAGGAAGCTGGCCTTCCCGGCGAGGGCGTCGATCGGGTAGCCGCGGTAGCGCAGGATCCCGGCGTCGCCGTCGATGTAGGTGATCGCCGAGGTGCACGCGGCGGTGTTGACGAAGCCGATGTCGAGGGCCACCTGGCCCGTCGTCGACAGGAGCTTGGAGACGTCGAGGCCCGCGGACCCCTCCGTGGCCGGCACCACGCGCAGCGGGAGCTCACCTCCCGGGTGCCGGAGAGATACCTCGGGGGTGCTGTCGGCTGAGGTGTTCGCTGTCTCGGTCATCGCACCGCGACGCTACTGGCGTCGGGCCTCCGCGACGACAGGTAGTCGTCCGCGAGGGTGGGCCCGGCGCGCGCCGGGCCCACCCGGGGACCTCAGGCGCCTTATGTGGGTTGATCTATCCGGCTTCGAGCTCGGTCTGGCATGTCCGCAGCAGGGTATGTGCGGCGATGACGGCGGCGGTGCGGGTGAGTAGTCCCCAGAAGGTGTGTGCGCCGTGGCGGGCCAGCTCCATGCGGTCGGTGAGCTCGCCGAAGGTGATCTCCACGCGGTTG
>NZ_PVTG01000007.1 GCF_003002915.1 Geodermatophilus tzadiensis
CTGCGGAGCGAATGGTCTTCGACAACCACGTGCGTTCCGCAGAGGCGCCCCCATGTCAACACTCAGTTGCTGCGAGCAACCCACATAACGCGCCTGAGGCCTCCGCCTGAGGCCTCCGCCCGCACCGCAGCGTGTCCTCCCTCACCGCAGCGCGTCCGACCTGACCGCCCACCGTCGGGGAGGACACGCGACGATCAGGTCACCTGATCCCGGACCCGGCCCGCCCGGGGTCCAGCGGCCCGCCGCCGTGCCCGGCTGCGCGGCGCCTGTCAGGGTGGCCGCCGTGCAGTCCACCGGCACCACCGACCGAGCCGCGGGGACCTGGGGCCTGACCGCCGCCGAGGCGCAGGCCCGACTCCGCCGCGGCGAGGGCAACACCGCGCCGCGCGGGTCCAGCCGCGGCTACGCGCAGATCCTGCGGACCAACGTCTTCAACCTCTTCAACACGATCCTGTTCACCATCGGTGCGGCCCTGCTGGCGCTGGGCCGCTACAGCGACGCGGTCACCAGCGTCGGCCTGGGCCTGGTCAACGCCGCGATCAGCGCCGTGCAGGAGATCCGCGCCAAGCGCAAGCTCGACCGGCTGCAGCTGCTCTCCCGCGGCCGGGTCACGGTGGTGCGCGACGGCCGCGACGTGGAGGTGCTCCCCCACGAGGTGGTCCGCGGCGACGTGCTGCACGTGCGCCCCGGCGACCAGGTCGTCGTCGACGGCCCGCTGCTCGAGGGCGCCGTCGAGGCCGACGAGTCGCTGCTGACCGGCGAGTCCGACCCGCAGCCCAAGCGCTCCGGCGACGACCTGCTCTCGGGCAGCTTCGCCGCCGGCGGCGAGGGCTGGCAGCTGGCCCGCGACGTCGGCGGCGCCAGCTACGCCAGCCGGCTGACCGCCGACGTCCGCCGGGTGAGCACCGACGCCACGCCGCTGCAGCGGCGGATCGACTTCGTCGTCCGGCTGGTCATGCTGCTCGTCGCGCTGATGAGCGCCACCATCCTGCTGCAGGCCGCCCTCGAGGGGTTCTCCGTGGAGCGGGTCGTGCAGACCACCGCGGTGCTCTCCGGCCTGGTGCCCTACGGGCTGTTCTTCCTCGTCGCGCTCGCCTACACCGTCGGCGCGGCGGCCAGCGCCCGCGACGGCGCGCTGGTGCAGCAGGTCAACGCCGTGGAGTCGATCAGCAACGTCGACGTCGTCTGCACCGACAAGACCGGCACGCTCACCACCGGCCGGCTCACCCTCGCCGAGGTGGTGCCCGTCGGCCCGCTCCCGCAGGAGGAGGTGGCGCGGCTGGTCGGGACGGCGGCCCGCAGCACCGCCGCGGGCAACCTCACCTCCACCGCGCTGGCCGCCGCGCTGCCCGGGCGGCAGTGCCCGCTGCTCGAGGAGGTGCCGTTCTCCTCGGCGCTGCGGTGGAGCGCGGTGCGCACCGACGACGGCGTGCTGGTGCTGGGCGCGCCCGAGTCCCTCACCCCGGCCATGCCCGGCGCGGCGCTGACCGACGCCGTCACCGCCCGGACCGCGCAGGGCCTGCGGGTGCTCGTCGCCGCCCGCCCGGTCGACCCGGCCGCACCCCTGCGCGACGACGGCGGCCGGGCGCGGCTGCCCGCCCTGGAGCCGCTGGCGCTGGTCGTCCTGGCCGACGAGCTGCGTCCCGGCGTGCCCGAGACGGTCGCCCGCTTCGCCGCCGACGGCGTCGACCTCAAGGTGGTCTCCGGCGACGACCCGCGCACCGTCGCCGCGCTCGCCCGGCAGGCCGGGATGGGCGCCGGCGACCCGGTCTCCGGCGCGGAGCTCGAGGCGCTGTCGGACGCCGAGCTCGACGCCCTGGTCACCCGCACCGCCGTCTTCGGCCGGATCGCGCCGGAGCAGAAGGAGCGGCTGGTCGACTCGCTGCGCCGCCAGGGCCGCTACGTCGCGATGATCGGCGACGGCGTCAACGACGCGCGGGCGCTCAAGCGGGCGCAGGTCGGCGTGGCGATGCGCAGCGGCAGCGCGGTCACCCGCGACGTCGCCGACATCGTGCTCACCGAGGACGCGATCGGCGCGCTGCTGCCCGCCCAGCACGAGGGCCGCCGGATCATCACCGGCATCGGCACCTCGATGCAGGTGTTCCTCGCCCGCGTGGGCACCCAGGGCCTGGTGATCGTCGCGGTCACCATGCTGGGGCTGGGGTTCCCCTACTCCCCCGCGCAGGTCGGGCTGACCCTGCTGACCGTCGGCGTCCCGACGCTGTTCCTCACCACCTGGGCGCGGCCCGAGCGCCCCGACCCGCAGCTGCTGACCTCGCTGTGGCGCTTCGTCGTCCCGGCGATGGTGGTGACGGCGGCCGGGGGCGTCGCCGTCTACGCCACGCTCTACACCGCGCTGATCGACGTCGTCGGCACCGCCCGGACGCCGGAGGAGGTGGTCGCCGACTTCGAGAGCTACACCGGCGTCTCGTCCTCCGACGTCGGCTTCGCCGAGGCCGCGGCCACCATCGGCGCCCAGACCGGGCTGTCGACCTTCGTGTCCTACGCGGCCTTCCTGCTCATCCTCTTCCTGCGCCCGCCCAACCGGTTCTTCGCCTCCTGGACGCGCCCGGACGGCGACCGGCGGCCCGCGCTGCTGGTCGCCGGTCTGGTCGTGGCGTTCACCGGGCTGCTGTTCGTCCCGGTGCTCACCGACTACTTCGGCCTCACCGACGCCGCCGAGCCGGTCTTCGCCACCGTGCTGCCGGCGCTGGTCCTGTGGTTCGCCGTGCTGACCGCGGTCTACCGGTTCCGGCTGCTCGAGCGCGCGCTCGGTCTCCCGCCCGCAGGGTGAGCGTCAGCCCCGGATGCGGCCCAGGACGTCGTCGAGGGTGAGCCGGCGGGCCGCCTCGCGGTCGACGACGAGGACGTCGTCGGGGCCCTCCGGCCCGGCCGCCTCGGCGCGCGCCTGCTGCTGGCGCGCCCAGCGGCTGGCGTGCCCGCGCATCCGGCGCGCCGAGATGGCCCGCCCGCGCTCGCGCTGACCGGCCGCGGCCTCCTCCGGCGTGGTGTCCAGCAGCACCAGCCGCACGGCCCGCCCGGCCCGGTGCGCGGCCCGCAGCACCACCGTGCGCCACGCGGTGCTGGTCCAGGGATCGGTGAGGACGACGACCGGGGCGGGGCCGGCCAGCGCCCGGAGCACGGCGACGCGGTGCACGGCGTGCACCAGCGGGCGCAGCAGCGGGTACGGCAGGCCGGCACCGGCCAGCCGCTCGGCGACGTGCTCGGAGTCCACGGCGGTCACCCCGGGCACCTCGCGGTCGAGCACCTGCCGCAGCAGCGTCGTCTTGCCGCTGCCCGGCAGCCCGCCGATCACCACGAGCGCGGGGCCGTCGGCCGCGGCACCGGGCGTGCCGGGCACCGGGACCTCATCGGTCGACACGGTTCTCTCCCACCTCCCGAGGGCCACCGCCGGGTGGCCGACCCGGAGGGTGCCGGAGCCCGGCCGGGGCCGTCGAGAGGTCAACGCGCACGGCCCCCCGGACGTGCCCACAGGGCGGCGTCCGTGCAGGTCAGGCTAGCCTTCCTTGGCTGGCGGGCCCTCCGGGGGCGTGCCAGCCTGGTGCCATGACCTCTCTCCAGGACATGCCCCAGGTGCAGGACTGTGCGGTCAGCAGCTGTTCCTACAACGCCGAGCACCAGTGCCACGCGGGGGCAATCACCGTGGGCGGTGACCACGCCCACTGCGGCACCTTCGTGGAGATCAGCTTCCGCGGCGGTCTCGACCGCAACGGCATGGTCGGTGCCTGCCACCGCTCCGACTGCGTGCACAACGACAAGCTCGAGTGCACCGCCCCGGGGATCCGCGTCGGCCCCGAGGCCGACGCCGCGGACTGCCTGACCTACCAGGCCCGCTAGTCCCCGCGCGCAGGCCGGGCCGTCGGCCTGCGGCAGGTCAGGACGCCAGCAGGTCGGCGCCCAGCGGCTCGTGGACGAGCCCGCCGGCCGGGTCGGCGCGCAGCGCGCCGTCGGCGACGGCGAGCGCGGCCACGGGGTCGGCGTCGTCGACGAGGACCGCGCGACCGGCGGTGGCCACCGGCCGGAGTGCGGCGAGCAGCCGGCGGCGCTCGGGGGCGGCCAGGCCGTCGGTGAAGCGGTCGACGAGCACGATGGTCGCGTCCTGCGCGGCGACGGCGTCGATCGCCTCGAGGCGGTCGACCACGTCCTCACCGGCCCGGGCGGCCAGCCGGTGCACCCGCACCGACGCGTGCCCGGAGGCGCAGCGCCCGCTGTCGTCGTCCAGCGCGGTCATGACCCGGCTCCTGGCACCGTCCGGTCCCAGCAGCACAGTCACGTCGCCGACCGGCAGTCGCAGCCCCACGCACGCCTCCTCGGATTGCAGTGAGGCGAGCCTAACCTCAGCGGACGGATCGGTCCACTCCCGTCCGCCCCCCACCGCCCACGGACGACCCGGACGACGGCGACGGCGCCACCCGGGGTGCGGGCGGCGCCGTCGGCCCGTGCTGCTCGGGTCAGGGGCGGCGGTCAGTCGTCGTCGCCGTCGCGCCAGTGACCCCACGGACCGCGCGGGCCGCCGTCGGCGTCGGCGTCGTTGACCCGCTCGGTGATCCAGGTCTCCAGCTCGGCGGAGCGCTCGTCGGCCTGCTCCTGGGTGAGCCGGCCCTCGGCCACCGCCTCGTCGAGGTGCTCCTGCGCGGCCGCGGTGAGCGCGGCGACCAGGTCCTCGACGGCCACGCCCTGGTCCTCGGCCACGCTGGCGAGGCTGGCGCCGTCGGCCTGGAGCGCGGTGCGCAGGTCCTCCTCGCTCAGGCCCAGCGTCTCGGCGGCGACCTCCAGGCCGAAGCCGCCGTGCCACCCGTACCCGCCGTGGCCGCCGAAGCCGGCCTCGCTCAGCGTGGTGGCCACCTCGTCGGCCTGCTCCTGGCTGATCGAGCCGTCGTCGACCAGGCCGGAGAGGGCGTCGCGGATGCGGTCCTCGGCGGTCGCGCTGTCGGTCGTGCTCTCGGTCGTCGTGGGCTCGTCGTCGGCCATCGCGGGCACGGCGAGTCCCAGGCCGGTCAGGGTGAGCGCACCGGCGGTGGCGGCGAGGACGATCTTCTTGCGCACGGGTCACTCCTAGTCCGGACAGCCGGTCCCTCCGGCCTACACCTCTGAGGATCGACCGCTTTCCTGTGATGCACCTGGGAACGGGCCGCTCCCCACCTGTGACTGTGCGGTTCCGCTCCGCCACGCCTGCGCGGGTCAGTTGGGGATAACGGTTCATGGACCGGCGACCGGACGAGCCGGCGCTGCGCCCGGCTGCGCCGTTCGTGCCTCGCTCATGCCGCCCGCACGGCGAAGCTGGACGAAGGGCATGTAGCGATGTATCGTTAGCGTCATCCGATACGACACAGGAGGTCCTGCGATGTTCTCGCACCCCTTCCCCGGAGGCCGGCAGCCCGGCCCGCGCCGCGGCTTCCGCGGTCCTCACCACCACCCCCGCGAGGGTGGTCCGTTCGACGCTCCCGGCGGCTTCGGCCCCGGCGGCCCCGGCGGCCCCGGCGGCTATGGCGGCTTCGGTCCCGGCGGCGGCTTCGGCCCCGGCGGCCCCCCCGGCGGCCCGGGCGGTCGCCGCGGCTTCGGCCCCGGCGGTCCCCGTGGTGGCCGGCGCGGCCGTGCCCCGCGGGGCGACGTCCGCACCGCCGTCCTGCTGCTGCTCACCGAGCAGCCGATGCACGGCTACCAGCTCATGCAGGCCATCGCCGAGCGCAGCGGCGGCCGCTGGACGCCCAGCCCCGGCGCGGTCTACCCCACGATCAGCGCGCTGGAGGACGAGGGCCTGGCCACCGTCACCGCCGAGGCTGGCCGCAAGCTGGTCACCCTGACCGAGGCCGGCCGGCAGCACGTCGAGGAGCGCCGCGGCAGCTGGCCCGACCCGTTCGGCGGCGCTGCCGACGGCACGGCCGGGCCCGACCTGCGCGGCCTGCTCGAGCAGGTGCACGGCGCCGTCCGCCAGGTGTCGCGCACGGGGTCGGAGGCGCAGCTGACCGCCTCGGCCGCCGTCCTCGCCGAGGCCCGTCGCGCGCTCTACCTGCTGCTCGCCGAGGGTCCCGACGACGCCGCGGCAGCCGGCCCGGCCGGCCCGCCCGCGACGTGAGCCGCACGGGACACCGCTCCGGGGGCTGAGCTCCCGAAGCGGTGCCGGTCAGCCGAAGCGGACCGGCTGGCCGGTGGCCTCGAGCACCGACATCCACAGGTCGCCGAGCGGGTCGACGTGGTTGCGGCGGCTGACCGCCAGGGCCATCGGGATGTGCACGAACCGCCGCCGCCGGCGCGCCACGATCACCTCGGTGCGCCCGGCCATCGCCGCGTGCACCGCGGCGTGCGCCAGCCGCAGGCAGTAGGCGCTGTCGTAGGGGTTGGCCGGCACGCTGCGGATGGCGTAGCTCGGGTCGAAGTAGCGGACGTTGTTCTCCACGCCGTGCGCGTCGAGGTGCTCGACGATCTTGCGGCGCAGCAGCCGGCCGATGTCGCCGAAGCGGACGTTGCCCGAGGCGTCGCGGCCGGGCTCCTCCCCCTCGACGTGCTCCTGGCCGGCGCCCTCGGCGACGACGACGACCGCGTGCCCGCGCTCCTGCACGCGCTGGCGCAGGTTCTCCAGGAACCCGTGCTCGCCGTCGAGGGCGAAGGGCACCTCGGGGATGAGGACGTAGTCGGCGTCGTCCTTGGCCAGGGTCGAGTAGCAGGCGATGAAGCCCGAGTGCCGGCCCATGAGCTTGACCAGCCCGATGCCGCCGGGGGCCGAGCGCGCCTCGACGCTGGCGGCGTGGATCGACTTGGTGGCCTCCGACATCGCCGTCTGGAAGCCGAAGCTCTGGTCGATGTAGGGGATGTCGTTGTCGATCGTCTTCGGGATGCCGACCACGGCCACCTTCAGGCCGCGCCGCTCCACCTCGGCGACGACGTCCATCGCGCCGCGGATGGTGCCGTCGCCGCCGATGACGAACAGGATGTTGATGTTGAGGCGCTCGAGCGCGTCGACGATCGCCTCGGGGTCCTGCTTGCCGCGGGAGGTGCCGAGGATCGTGCCGCCCTCGTCGTCGATGTGCATGACGACCTCGGGCGTGAGGTCGAGCACGTCCTCGCCGAACTCGGGGATGAACCCCCGGTAGCCGTTGCGGAAGCCGACGATCCGCCGGACGCCGTAGTGCCGGGACAGCTCCAGCACCAGCCCGCGGATGACGTCGTTGAGGCCGGGGCACAGCCCGCCGCAGGTGACGATCCCGACCCGGGTCTTGGCCGGGTCGAAGTAGATCTTCTTGCGCGGGCCGCCGGGCTCCAGGCTGGGCAGCTGCTCGAGGGGCACCCCGCGGGCGCCGGCCATCGACAGCGTGTCGTCGAAGAGGATGCGGTCCTCCTCGACGACGGAGTGCTGCGTCGTCTCCCGGGAGCCGAGCCGCGGCGCCAGGGGCGAGTCGATGCGGCAGGGGCCCAGCGTGCGGACGGCGAGGTCCGCGGAGACGACCATGGGGAGGACGGTCCCACACGGACCCAGTCGTCATGACGACTGGGTCCGGATGGGCGCGTCAGATCGGGAACTCCACGCCCTGCGCCAGCGGCAGCTCGCCGGAGTAGTTGATCGTGTTGGTGGCCCGGCGCATGTACGCCTTCCACGCGTCGGACCCGGACTCGCGGCCGCCGCCGGTGTGCTTCTCCCCGCCGAAGGCGCCGCCGATCTCCGCCCCGGAGGTGCCGATGTTGACGTTGGCGATGCCGCAGTCGGAGCCGTCGGCGGCCAGGAACCGCTCGGCCTCGGCCTGGTCGGAGGTGAAGATGCTCGACGACAGGCCCTGCGGGACGTCGTTGTTCAGCGCCACGGCCTCCTCCAGGGTGCGGTAGGGCAGCACGTAGAGGATCGGCGCGAACGTCTCCTGCCGGACGACGTCGGTCTGCGCGGGCATGCGGACCAGCGCGGGCTCGGCGTAGTAGGCGTCGGGCGCCTCCTCGGCCAGCCGCCGTCCGCCGCCGGCGACGACCTCGCCGCCCTGCTGCCGGGCGGCCTCCAGCGCGTCCTGCATCGCCTTGTGGGCGGCGTCGTGGACCAGCGGGCCGACCAGCGTCCCCGGGGCGATCGGCGAGCCGATCGGCAGGTTGCGGTAGGCGGCGGCGACCCGCTCGACGAGCGCGTCGATGACGTCGACGTGCGCGATGACGCGGCGCATCGTGGTGCACCGCTGCCCGGCGGTGCCCGCGGCGGAGAAGACGATCCCGCGGGTGGCCAGGTCGAGGTCGGCCGACGGGGTGACGATCGCGGCGTTGTTGCCGCCGAGCTCGAGCAGCGAGCGGCCGAAGCGGTCGGCGACCCGCGGGCCGACGACCCGGCCCATGCGGGTGGACCCGGTGGCCGACAGCAGCGCGACGCCGGGCGAGTCGACCAGCGCCTCGCCGACGTCGGCCCCGCCGAGCACGACCTGGCTGAGCCCGGCCGGCGCGCCGGTCTCGGCGATCGCCCGGTCCAGCAGCGCGGCAGCGGCCAGCGCCGACAGCGGGGCGAGCTCCGACGGCTTCCACACGACCGGGTCGCCGCAGACGAGGGCGACGGCGGTGTTCCAGGACCAGACGGCGACCGGGAAGTTGAAGGCGCTGATGACGCCGACGACGCCGAGCGGGTGCCAGGTCTCCATGAGCCGGTGACCGGGGCGCTCGGAGCTGATGGTGCGCCCGTAGAGCTGGCGGGACAGGCCGACGGCGAACTCGCAGATGTCGACCATCTCCTGCACCTCGCCGGCCGCCTCGGAGGTGATCTTGCCGACCTCCAGGCTGACCAGGGTGGCGAGGTCGGCCTTGTGCTCGCGCAGCAGCTCGCCGAGGCGGCGCACGAGCTGGCCGCGCACCGGTGCCGGCGTCGTCCGCCAGGTGCCGAACGCCTCCCCGGCGCGGGCGACGGCCGTCTCGACGTCGGCGGCGGTGTCCCAGCGGACCGAGGCCAGGGGGGTGCCGGTCAGCGGCGAGGTCACCGGGTGGTCACCGGCGACGGCGTCGAGGTCGACGCCGCAGCGTCCGGCGGCCTCGCGGGCGAGGGTCCGGAGCTCCTCGGCGGTGGGCAGGCTGGTCACGTTCTGCGGTCCTCCGTGTCAGACGATGTTCAGTTCCGGGCGGGCGCCCGCGGTGGCGAACCGCCGGACGTCGAGGCCGGCGACGTCCACCAGCGTCTCGCGCCCCAGGTACAGGTCGCGCACCACCTCCCCCACCGCCGGGCCCATGAGGAACCCGTGCCCGGAGAAGCCGGTGGCGTACAGCAGCCCCTCGACCTCGGCGGACCGGCCGATGAGGGCGTTGTGGTCGGGCGTCATCTCGTAGAGCCCGGCCCAGCCGCCGGTGATGCCCACCGACGCCAGCGCGGGCGCCCGCCGCTCCACCGCCTCGCCCAGCCGCGGGAGCCACGCCTCGGAGCGGGTGAGCCGGAAGCCGGGCGTCTCGTCGGGGTCGGACATGCCCATGAGCACACCGGCCCCCTCGCGGTGGAAGTAGAAGGAGGTGGCGAAGTCGATGGTGAACGGGGTGTGCGGGTCGAGCCCCGGCACGGGCTCGGTGACCAGGATCTGCCGGCGCAGCGGCTCCACCGGCAGCTCGATCCCGGCGAGGCGGCCCACCTCCGCCGACCACGGCCCGGCCGCGACGACGACGGCGTCGGTCTGCACCCGCCCCGCCCGGGTGCGCACCCCGGTCACCTGCCCCTCGGCGACGTCGATCCCGGTGACCGCGCAGTGCGGCACGAGCGTGGCACCGGCCTGGCGGGCCGCCGCGGCGTAGCCGAGGACGACCGACTCCGGCGTGCAGTGGCCGTCGGTGGGCGACCAGGCGGCGGCGAGCAGGCCCTCGCCGGCGACGAGCGGGGACAGCCGCTGCGCCTCGGCGACGTCGACCACCCGGCTGGGCACGCCGAGGTCGTTCTGCAGCGCGACCGCGGCGGTGAAGTCCTCGACCTCCGCGGGCGTCGACAGCAGGAAGAGGTAGCCGACCTGGGCGAAGTCGACGTCCTGGCCGAAGCGGGCCGGGAAGTCGCGGAAGGTCTCCAGGCTGCGGGCGCCCAGGGTGACGTTGACCGGGTCGGAGAACATCGCGCGCACCCCGCCGGCCGCCCGGCAGGTCGAGCCCGAGCCGAAGGAGTCGCGCTCGAGCAGGACGACGTCGCGCACGCCGGCGCGGGCCAGCTCGTACGCCGTCGCCAGGCCCACCACTCCCCCGCCGATCACGACGACCGACGCCGAGGGCGGCAGCTGCGGGCTCATCGGGGTCCTCCTGGCCGGACGCGGGTGCGGGAGCCCATCCTGCGGGGCGGGCGGCCCGCCGCACCAGGCCCCGGGAGCGTGGCGTCCGGCCGCCGTCGCCGTCCACGCCGTGTGCACGCACCGCGGACCGGTGGCGCCGCGGCCGACGGCACGGGCACACACCGCGGACGCCGGCGGAGGCTCACCCGCCGGACCTCACCCGCCGAACGCGGCGACGACCTCGGCGGCGGTGCAGCGGTGGGACAGCAGGCTGTAGTCGAGGCCGGCCAGCGAGCGGCGGGCGGCGTCCTCGTCGACCACCCCGCAGGCGTCCTCCACCACCACCGGGAGGAACCCGAGGTCGGCGGCGTGCCGGGCGGTGGGCTCGATGCCGATCTCCAGTACCGCACCGACCAGGACCAGGGTGGTCACCCCCCGGTCGCGCAGCACGGCCTCCAGCGGCGTCCCCACCAGCGCCGACATGCCCAGCTTGTCGAACACCGGCTCGCCGTCGGCCGGCGCGAGGTCCGGGGTGATCTGCGTGTGCTCGGCGTCCGGCGGGAAGGCGGCGGTGACGGCGTCGGCGCGGTCCCGCCGCTGCCAGGCCATCGCGGTGCGCAGCGCGGCCACGCCCATGTGCGAGGGCGGCAGGGACACGTGCCGCACGTACAGCACGGGGACGCCGGCCGCGCGGGCCGCGCGCAGCACGTCCGCGATCCGCCCGGTCAGCGCCCCGCGGTCCCGGACGTGGGCCAGGATGCCCACCTGCGCGTCGTAGACGAGCACGGCGCTGGCCGCCGGCCGGCACATCTCGGCGACCGTCTCGGGGACGTCGACACCGAAGGCGCGCTGCACCGCACGAGCCTGGCAGCCCCCGCCGTCGAGTACCAGGCCCGGCGGCCCGGTGGTAGGCACGGGACGAGGGCCCGGACCCGGGCCGACCCGAGGAGGCGACGTGCAGGCAGTGGTCTACGAGCGCACCGGCGGACCGGAGGTGCTGACCGTCCAGGACGTGCCCGACCCCGAGCCCCGCGACGGCGAGGTGCTCGTCGACGTCGAGGCGGTGGGCGTCAACTTCCGCGACGTGTACGAGCGCGAGGGCCGCCCGCCCTACACGGCGTCCCCGCCCGCGGTGGTCGGCGCCGAGGGTGCCGGGCGCGTCGTGGACACCGGGGAGCGGGTGGCCTGGCTCAACGTGCCGGGCAGCTACGCCGGGCGGGTGGCCGCCCGGCGGGGCGCGCTGGTGCCGGTGCCCGACGGGGTGAGCTCGGAGCTGGCCGCCGCCGTCATGCTGCAGGGCTGCACCGCGCACTACCTGGCCGCCGACTCCCACCCCGTGGCCGAGGGCGACTGGGTGGTGGTGCACAGCGCCGCCGGCGGTGTCGGGCTGCTGCTCACCCAGCTGGTGCGGCTGCGCGGCGGGCACGTGCAGGCCACGACCTCGACCGAGGAGAAGGCGGAGCTGGCCCGGGGCGCCGGCGCCGACGAGGTCGTCGTCGGCTACGACGGCTTCGTCGAGCGGGTGCGCGAGCTCTCCGGCGGCGAGGGCGCGGCCGCGGTGTACGACGGCGTCGGCCGGACCACGTTCACCGCGGGGCTCCGGGCGCTGCGGCCCACCGGCCGGATGGTCCTGTACGGCGCCTCCAGCGGGCAGCCCGAGCCGCTGGAGCTGCAGCAGCTGGCCGCGCACGGCTCGGTCTACGTGCAGCGCCCGACGCTGGCCACCTACACCCGCACGCCGGAGCTGCTGCGCGAGCGCGCCGGCGCGGTGCTCGGCCTGGTCGCCGCCGGCCGGCTCGACGTGCGCATCGGCGCGCGCCTGCCGCTGGCGCAGGCCCGCCGGGCGCACGAGGACCTCGAGGGCCGCCGGACGACGGGCAAGGTGCTGCTGTTCCCCGGCGGGGGCGGCACCGCGTGAGCGTGCTCGCGCGGCTGGGCGGTCTGCTGGCCGACGCGGCGCTGGGATTGCCGCTGCGCGCGACGGCCTACACCGTCGAGCGCGACGTCGCCGTGCCGATGCCCGACGGGGTGGCGCTGCTCGGCGACCACTACCGACCCGCCGCCGCCGACGGCCCGCTGCCCGTCGTCCTCGTCCGGCTGCCCTACGGCCGCGCCGGCGTGTTCGCGCACGCGTTCGCCGCGCCCTACGCCCGGCGCGGGTTCCAGGTGTTCGTGCAGTCCACCCGCGGCACGTTCGGCTCCGGCGGGCTGTTCCGGCCCTTCACCACCGAGCACGAGGACGGCCTGGCCACCCTCGCCTGGCTGCGCGCACGACCGTGGTGCGACGGCCGGGTGGCGATGACCGGCGCCAGCTACTTCGGGCACACCCAGTGGGCGGTGGCGCCCTACGCCGACCCGCCGCTGGTGTCGGTCTCCCCGCACGTCACCGCCGCGCAGGTCACCCGGGCGTTCTACGAGCACGGCGCGCCGATGGTCGAGAACGCGCTGGAGTGGTCGGTCGCCATCGGCCGCCAGGAGGCCGGCGGGCTGCCCGGGCCGCTGCGCCCCCGGCTGCGGGCGCGCGTCCAGCGGGCGCTGCGCGCGCTGCCGCTGCAGGCCGCCGACACCGCCGCGGTCGGCGCACCGGTGCCCTTCTGGCGCGACTTCACCGGTCACGCCGCTCCGGGCGACCCGTTCTGGAACGTCGCCGACCACCACGGGGCCGACCTGACCCGGATGCCCCCGGTGAGCATGGTCACCGGCTGGTGGGACCTCTTCTGCGCCGCCCAGCTCGCCGACCACGCCCGGCTGCGCGCCGCCGGCGTCCCGGTACGGATCACCGTCGGCCCCTGGCTGCACGGGGACCCCGCCGAGCTCCGGACCGCCCTGCGCGACGACGTCGCCTGGCTCGGCCACCACCTCCACGGCGCCCCCGCCCCGCAGGGGCTCCCGGTCCGGCTGTACCTGCAGCGGGCCGGCACCTGGCTGGAGTCGCAGAGCTGGCCGCCGCCGGGCAGCCGGCCGGTCGCCCACCACCTCCGCGCCGGCGGCCGGCTCACCGAGGAGGCCGAGGCCGGCGACGCCCCGCCCGGCCGGTTCACCTTCGACCCGGCCGACCCGACACCCACCGTGGGCGGGCCGCTGCTGGTGCGGCCGGGCGGGCAGGCCGACAACGCCGCGGTCGAGGCCCGCGACGACGTCCTGGTGTTCACCGGGCCCGTGCTGTCCCGCGACGTGGACGTCGTCGGGCACGTGCGCGCCCGGGTGCACGTGCGCCCCGAGCACGAGCACGCCGACGTCTTCGTGCGGCTCTGCGACGTGTCCCCGGACGGGGTCTCGCGCAACGTGGTCGACGGCGTCCGCCGGCTCGACCCCCGCACCGTGCCGGCCGCCGACGTGACCGTGGGCGAGGACGGCGTGCTGGCCGTCGACGTCGAGCTGTTCCCCACCGCCTACCGGTTCCGCGCCGGCCACCGGCTGCGGATGCAGGTCGCCGGCGGCGCGTTCCCGCGCTTCGCCCGCAACCCCGGCACCGGGGAGCCCTTCGCCACCGCGACCACGGGCCGCCCGTGCCGCGTCGAGGTGCACCACGACGCGGCACACCCCTCGCGCGTGGAGCTGCCCGTCCTGGGCTGACCCGCCCCGCACGCACGACGGCGCCCCCTCCGACAGGAGGGGGCGCCGCTACGTGACCTGCTGGAACGGCCCCCGTGCAGGGACCCGGCCCGAGCACGGTGACGTGCTGGAACGGCCCCGCTGCAGGGTCCCGCCGCGAGCGTGCGAGTGGCGGGGGGCAGCGGGGTCCTTACCCGGCGAGGTCGCCGGCCAGCTCGCCCTCGAACGCGTCCTGCACGACCTCGGCACCGCCGGGGACGTCGGCCGGCCGCAGGATGAAGCTCTGCGTGCTCGGCGAGACGCCCGGCTCGAACGCCTCGATCGGCACGATCAGGCCGCCGGTGTCGACGTTCTCCAGCTCGCCGAACGCGGCGACGACGCCCTCACGGGTGAGGTCACCGTTCTCGCACGCCGCGTCGAGGGTCTGCTTCATGACGTCGCCCATCGCGTACCCGAAGATCGCGCCGAGGCTCGGCGTGGTGTTCGGGTAGGCCGCCTGGTACTCCTGCAGCAGCTCGGGCTCGGCGTCCCACGCGGTGATCGGCGAGGACACGTACAGGTGGTCCTTGAGCCACTGCGCCGAGGGGCCCTGCAGCAGGCCCGGCGCGAACACCGGGTTGCTGCCCAGGATCGGCACGTCGAGGCCCTGCGCCTGCGCCACCGCGGCCGCCGAGGCGGTCTGCGGGGGCGCGACGGTCAGCACGATCGCGTCGACGCCCTCGGAGGCGAACTGGGTGATCTGCGCGGACATGTCCTGGTCGGTGGACTTGATCTGCGCCGGGATGACGGTGAGGTCGCGGGCCTCGGCCACGGCCTCGCTGCCGGCCAGGCCGTTCTCCCCGTACTCGCCCTCGAAGTAGATGTGCCCGACGGTGGCGCCGTCCTGCAGCAGGCCCTGGTCGAAGAGGTACTGGTAGCCGTTGGCCAGCTCGACGTCGTAGGTGGCGCCCAGGACGCCGGTGCCGGGGATCTCGGTGAGCGTGCGCGCCCAGGCCGACGGGAAGTTGACGATCGAGTCGCTCTCGTACTCCGGCGCGAGCGCGGTGTTGATCGGCGAGCCGATCGTCTGCTGCATCGCCAGGATGTTGGGCTCCATGCCGGAGTACAGCTGCACGCCGTTCTGCGGCACGTAGTTGGTGTCCTGGACGTCGAGCTCGACGTCGTAGGTGTCGCAGACCTGGTTGTCCTGCCAGTACAGCGTGTTGCCGTTGGTGATGTCGGTGCCCAGCGCGGCGAACACACCGGTCAGGTCGGTGAGCACACCGAGCCGGATGGTGGTGCCCTCGATGCCGACGTCGGTCGTGACCTCCCCCTCGGAGCCGCCGCCACCACCACCGCCGCCACCGCTCTCCGGTGCCTTGGTGCTGCAGCCGCTGACCGCCACGGCGGCGGCAGCGGCCAGCACGGTGGCCCCCCGTAGACGCTTTCCTGCTCTCATCTGGTGCTGCTCCCTTGGGCTGGTGGATCGGACGGGTCGGGGACGGTGGTGCTCGACGCCGAGGCCGGACCGGCGCTCGGGGATCCGCTGCCGGGACCGCGGGCGGACCCGCGACCTCGGCGGCGGAAGCGGTTGGCGAACCCGGCGAGGCCGCCGGGCTCGAAGAGGACGACGAGGATGATCGCCAGGCCGAACAGGTAGCGGGCCGCGATGCCGGCCGCCACGCCGCCCTCGCCGGGGGCGCTCACCAGTGGCAGCACGTCGGCGAACTGCTGGAACACCAGGGGCAGGGCGGTGACGAAGGCCGCGCCCAGCGCCGCGCCGGCCACCGAGCCGAGGCCGCCGAGCACGATCATCGCCAGGTAGAGGATCGAGACGGTGAGGCCGAAGGACTCCGGCGCGATGCTGCCGATGCTCAGCGCGTACATGACCCCGGACAGGCCCGCGTACATGGAGCTGACCAGGAACACCCGCGCCTTGTAGGCCTGCACGTTGACGCCCATGACGGAGGCGGCCACCTCGCTGTCGCGCAGCGTCTGCAGCGCCCGGCCGGGCCGGCTGCGCAGCAGGTTGCGCGCGAAGAGGTAGGCGAGCAGGGCCAGGACGAGGCCCAGGTACCACAGCCGCTCGGCCGCCCGGAACGGGACGCCGAGGACGAACAGCTGCGGGTCGTCGTTGCCGAAGCTGAAGCCGAACAGCGAGAACTCCGGCACCGAGCGGCCGTTGAACCCGCCGGTCACCGGCGTCCAGGTGTTGAGCACGTGGACGCCGATGAACACCAGACCCAGCGAGGCGACGCCGAGGTAGATGCCGCGCAGCCGGGCCGCGATCGGGCTGAACAGCAGCCCGGCGAGGCCGGCGAGCAGCACGCCGACGACCATGCCGACGATCGGCGGCAGCTCCAGGCCACGCAGCGCCGCCCGGGTGCCCAGGCCGCCGGACTCCCCGGAGATGTAGGTGTAGCTGACCGCGCCGACCGCGAGGAAGAACGCGTGCGCCAGCGACAGCTGCCCGGTGGTGCCCACCAGCAGGTTCAGGCCGATGGCGCCGACGATCGCGCCGGCGACGGCGAAGCCGGTGCGCAGCCAGAACTCCTCCACGTACAGCGGCAGCGCCAGCAGCACGACGAGCAGGGCCACCAGCAGCAGCGGCTTGAGCAGCCGCGCCGGGGACCGGCGGGACGCCGACCCGGGAGGAGGTGCCGACGCGCGGCCGGCGCCGGCCGGCGCGGAGAGGGTGTCAGACACGTGTCAGCTCCTTGGTCCCGAACAGGCCGGAGGGACGGACCAGCAGCACGATGATCATCACGACGTAGGGCGCGACCTCGCCGAACCCGCGGCCCAGGAACGACAGCTGGTCCTGGTAGCCGGCCGCCATCGCCTCGGTGATGCCGATGAGCAGCCCGCCGACCAGCGCGCCGCCGGTGGAGTCCAGGCCGCCGAGGATCGCGGCCGGGAAGGCGCGCAGGGCGACGGTGTAGGCCGCCGCGCTGACACCGGGGGTCGGGGCGCCGACGAGGAACAGCGCGGCGACGGCGGCCAGGACGCCGGCGACCACCCAGGCCAGCGCCGAGACGCGGCCCTGGCGGATGCCCATCAGCGCCGCGGCCTCGCCGTCCTCGGCCGAGGCGCGCATGGCCACGCCCCAGCTGGAGTACTTGAAGGCGACGAAGAAGGCGATGATCAGGACCCCGGCGACGCCCATCGCGATGAGCCGGTTCTCGCTGATGCCCACCCCGCCGATGCGCACCGAGTCCCCGCCCCACGGGTGCGGGACGTTGAGGATGTCCGGGCCGATCTGCCGGATGAGCTCGGTGAGCAGGATGATGTCGACGCCGATGGTGACGATGGCCAGGCTGATCACCGGGGCACCGCGGAGCCGGTTGATGATGAACCGCTCCACCAGGATCGCCGCCACCGCGGTGACCAGGACGCCGACCAGCACCGCCGGCAGGAAGCCGAGGCTGTCCGACAGCCGGGCGATCGTGTAGGCGCCCAGCAGCAGCAGCGAGCCGTGCGTGAAGCTGACGACCTCGCTCGCCTTGAAGATGATCACGAAGCCCAGGGCGATGAGCGCGTAGATGGCGCCCAGCGAGATGCCGTTGAGCAGCAGGGACAGGAACTGGGTCACGGCCGGCTCCCCGGGACGTCGGTGGCGTGGTCTGCGGTGCCGTGCGCGGTGCTGCCGTGCGCGGTGCTGCCGTGCGCGGTGCCGCCGTGCGCGGTGCCGCCGTGCGCGGTGCCGCCGTGCGCGGTGCTGCCGTGCGCGGTGCCGCCGTGGGCGGCGGCGGCCTCGGCCGGGTCGACGTCGGTGCCCGAGCCCAGGTAGGCGCGGATGACCTCGGGGTCGGACTGCACCTGCGCCGGGGTGCCGTCGGCGATGCGGCGGCCGAAGTCCAGGACGGTGACCCGGTCGGCCAGCGACATGACCATCCCCATGTCGTGCTCCACGAGGATGATCGAGATCCCCAGCGCCGAGCGGATCTCCCGGATCGCGTCGGCCATCCGCACGGTCTCCTGCGCGTTCATGCCGGCCACCGGCTCGTCGAGCAGCAGCAGCCGCGGCTCGATGCACAGCGCGCGGGCCACCTCGACCCGCTTCTGGTCGCCGTAGGACAGCACGCCGACCGGGGTGTGCAGCTTGGGCCCCAGGTCGAGGAACTCGGCGATCTCGCGGATGCGCTCGCCGTGCACCTTGCCCTCGCGGGTGGCGCGCGGCAGCCGCAGCCCGGAGGAGAGGAAGCCGGCCTTGGTGAGGTGGTGCCGGCCGAGCATCAGGTTCTCGGCGACGGTCTGGGCGCCCGACAGCGCGATGTTCTGGAAGGCGCGGGCCACACCGACGCCGGCGATCTGGAACGGCCGCATGGTGCTGAGGCGGGCGTCGCCGAAGCGGACCTCGCCCTCGGTGGCCTTATAGACGCCGGAGAGGACGTTGAACAGCGTCGACTTGCCGGCGCCGTTGGGCCCGATGACGGCGTGGATGCTGCCCGGCTGCACGGTGAACGAGACGTCGCTGAGCGCCTTGATGGCGCCGAAGGCGACGCTGACGTGCTCGACCTCGACCGGGGGGACGTCGGTGCGGGCCTCGGCCGCCGGCGCGCTCACGCCGTCCACCGCGACAGGCTGCGCAGCGGCGCGCGGTCGGTGCGCTGCTCGGGGGCGTCCCCGGTGTGGCCGAGGTAGAGCCGCTGCACCTCGTCGGTCTGCGCGAGCTCGCGGGCGTCGCCGGACAGCGACACCTTGCCGACGTCGAGGACGTAGGCGCGGTCGGCGACGCCGAGGGCCATGGTCGCGTTCTGCTCGACCAGCAGCACCGCGGTGCCCTGCCGGTTGATCTCGGCGACCACCTCGCCGATCTGGCCGATGACCCGGGGTGCCAGGCCCAGGGAGGGCTCGTCGAGCAGCAGCAGGCGGGGGCTGGCCATCAGCGCGCGGCCGATGGCGAGCATCTGCTGCTCACCGCCCGACAGCAGCCCGGCGCGCTGGGCGGCCCGCTCGCGCAGCACCGGGAACAGGTCGTGGACCCGGGCGACGGCCTTGGCCTTGGCGCCGCGGTCGCGGTTGCCCATGCCCCCCGCGCGCAGGTTCTCCTCCACGGTGAGCCGGCCGAAGATCCGCCGTCCCTCCGGCACCTGGACGACGCCGGCGCGCACGATCTGGCCGGCGTCGCGGCGGGTGAGGTCGAGGTCGCCGAAGCGCACGGAGCCCGCGTCGACGCGGCCCTTGTGCAGCCGCAGGGTGCCCGAGATGGTGCGCAGCAGCGTGCTCTTGCCGGCGCCGTTGCTGCCCAG
Source organism: Geodermatophilus tzadiensis (assembly GCF_003002915.1). Taxonomy (GTDB): domain Bacteria; phylum Actinomycetota; class Actinomycetes; order Mycobacteriales; family Geodermatophilaceae; genus Geodermatophilus; species Geodermatophilus tzadiensis. The sequence continues at coordinate 18,995 of NZ_PVTG01000007.1, forward strand.
GACCGCGACGACCGCGCCGTCGGGCACCTCCATGGACACGCCACGGACGGCCTCGACGGCACCGCCGTAGGTGACCTGCAGCGAGTCGACGGTCAGCACGGTGCGACCGGAGGTGATGTGCAGCACATGCGGCGGAACGATAGGCGGCAGGTCAAGGCCTGTCGGGTACCGACGGCCCGACTGTGACCACTCGGTGATACGAGACGGAACGGTCTGATTCCTTCAGCGCCGCGGACGTGTCCGCACCACACTGCCGGGGCCACTCCTGCGGGTGGCGTCCACATTGTCCGGGGCCCCCGGCCGTGTCAGGACCGGTCGGTCGCTCGACGGCAGGTGTCCGCGGCTGCTACACCCGCACCCCCGGGACCGACGGCGGCGAAGGAGCCCCCCGTGTTCGACGACCAGCTCACCGCGACCATCGCCACCGCCCGCGGGCACGCCCTCGGCGACCTGCTGCACCGCTCGGCGGCCCGCACGCCGGGCAGGACCGCGCTGCGCTTCGGCGACCGGTCCTGGACCTATGCGGAGCTCGACGCCGTCGCCAACCGCACCGCCCACGCGCTGGCCGACCGGGGGCTGGCGAAGGGCGACCGGGTGGCGCTGCTGTCGCACAACGACGACGGCTACGTGGTGCTCACCTTCGCGCTGGCCCGGCTGGGTGCCATCGCCGTCCCGGTGAACTTCATGCTGCAGGCCGGTGAGGTCGCCTACGTGCTGGAGCACTCCGGCACGGTCGGCGTCGTCGTGGAGGCCGCGCTGCTGCCGGTGGCGCAGGAGGCGCTGCGGCTGTCCGGCCGCGACGGCGACGTCCGGGTGCGCGGCGTCCTCGCCGGCGGGGACGCCGCGCCGCCGGAGGGCTGGGAGGCCTACGAGACCTGGACGGTGCACGCGGACGCCTCGCCCCCGGAGGTGCCGGTGGCCGACGACGACGTCCTGCAGCTGATGTACACCAGCGGCACCGAGTCGCGGCCCAAGGGCGTGATGATGACCAGCCGCAGCCTGGTCAGCCAGTACGTCAGCTGCGTGGTCCACGGCCGCTACACCGCCGACGACGTCGCGCTGCACGCGCTGCCGCTGTTCCACGTCGCCGCGCAGCACTGCTTCCTCAACCCCAACCTCTACCTGGGCGGGACGAACGTGGTGCTGCCCGGGCCCGACCCGGCCACCGTGCTGGAGACGGTCGAGCGCGAGCGGATCACCAGCCTGTTCTGCCCGCCGACGGTGTGGATCGGGCTGCTGCGACACCCCGACTTCGACCGCCGCGACCTGTCCTCGCTGACGAAGGGCTACTACGGCGCGTCGATCATGCCGGTGGCCGTGGTCGAGGAGCTGTCCCGCCGGCTGCCCGGGATGGCGCTGTTCAACTTCTACGGCCAGACCGAGATGTCCGCGCTGGCGCTGGTCCTCTCCCCCGAGGACCAGCTGCGCCGGCCGGGGTCGGCCGGCACCGCGGTGGTCAACAGCGAGACCCGCCTCGTCGACGACGAGGACCGCCCGGTGGGCCCCGGCGTGGAGGGCGAGATCGTGCACCGCAGCCCGCACGCCACGGCCGGCTACTGGAACGACCCGGAGAAGACAGCGGAGGCCTTCCGCAACGGCTGGTTCCACAGCGGCGACCTCGGCGTGGCCGACGAGGACGGTTACGTCACCGTCGTCGACCGCAAGAAGGACGTCATCAAGACCGGCGGGGAGAACGTCGCCAGCCGCGAGGTGGAGGAGGTGCTCTACCAGCACCCCGCCGTGGCGGAGGTCGCCGTCTTCGGCGTGCCGCACCCGCGCTGGATCGAGGCCGTGGCCGCCGTGGTGGTCCCCCGCGAGGGGCAGCCGGTGCGGCCCGAGGAGCTGGTCGCCTTCTGCCGCGAGCGCCTGGCCGGGTTCAAGGCGCCCCGCCACGTGGCCCTGGCCGACGCCCTGCCGAAGAACGCCAGCGGCAAGATCCTCAAGCGCGACCTGCGGACGACGTACGCCGACCTGGCCGGATGAGCGCGCCGATCGGGCTCCCGTCGCCTACCGTCGGCCGGGTGTGGTCCCGACCACACCCGACACCCAGGAGGACCCACCCGTGCTCTACACCGCCTACGAGTGGCAGCAGCGGCTGACCGCACCGGCCCGGACGACGTCCGCGCTCACCGCGCGGGCGCTGGAGGCGCTGCCGGCGCCGCTGGCCGGGCTGCCCGGGCCGCGCCGGCTGCGGGCCGCCTGCCGGGTGCTGGCGGAGGCGCGCCCCACCCACGTGCGGCCCGAGTGGGGCATCGACGCCGTCGACGTCGACGGGCGCAGCGCCGAGGTGGTCGTGGAGCCGGTGCTGTCCACGCCGTTCGCCGACGTGCTGCACTTCGGCAAGCCCGACGTCGCGGGTCAGCCCCAGGTGCTCGTCGTCGGGCCGATCTCGGGGCACTTCGCCACGCTGCTGCGCCCCACGGTGCGGACCCTGCTCGCCGACCACGACGTCTACGTCGTCGACTGGCACAACGCCCGGGACGTGCCGCTGGCGGCCGGCCGCTTCGGCCTCGACGAGTACGTCGACCACGTGCTGGCCGCGATGCGGCACCTGGGCCGCGACACCCACGTGCTGGCCGTGTGCCAGCCCGCGCCCCTGGTGCTCGCCGCCGTCGCGGTGATGGCCGCCGCCGGCGACCCCGCGCAGCCGCGCAGCCTGACGCTGATCGCCGGGCCGATCGACACCCGGGTCAACCCCAACCGCGTCAACGCCGGCGCCGGCCGGCACCCGATCGAGCGCTACGAGCGGCTGCTCACCACGACCGTGCCCGCCCGCCACGCCGGCGCCGGCCGCCGCGTGTACCCCGGCGTCACCCAGCTGACCGCCTTCATGTCGATGAACCCGCGCCGGCACGTGCGCGCCCACTTGCAGATGTACCGCTCGATGGTGGCCGGCGACGAGGCGGCCGCGGCCACCACCCGCGCCTTCTACGAGGAGTACGGCGCGGTCATGGACGTGCCGGCCGAGTTCTACCTGGAGACGCTGCAGCGCGTCTTCATGGAGCACGACCTGCCCCGCGGCGTGTTCACCTGGCGCGGGCAGCCGGTGGACCCCGCCGCGATCACCGACACCGCGCTGCTCACCGTCGAGGGCGCCCAGGACGACCTGTGCTCCCCCGGGCAGACCGAGGCGGCGCACGCGCTGTGCACCGGCATCCCGGCCGAGCGGCACCACCACCACCTGCAGCAGGGCGCCGGCCACTACGGCGTCTTCGCCGGTGCCCGCTGGGAGGCCGAGATCTACCCGGTGGTCCGGTCGTTCGTCGCGGCCAACGAGGACGCACCCGTGGCGGCGCACGCCCGCTGACCCGCACGCCTGCTCGGCCGGGCCGGTGTCCTGCGACGATCGCCCGCACGACACCGGCCCGACCGAGGAGACCCCCGCGATGACCGCGACCGCACCCGACCCCACCGCCCGCGAGGCCGAGCGGGCCCGCATCCGCGCCGCCCACCTGCGGCCCGCCGGGGAGCGCCCGCCCTCGACCGCCCGCGGCCTGCACCACACCGCGCTGATCAGCAGCGACGTGGAGGCGACCGTGCGCTTCTACCAGGACGTGCTCGGCTTCCCCCTGACCGAGCTGATCGAGAACCGCGACTACCCCGGCTCCTCGCACTTCTTCTTCGACATCGGCCACGGCAACCTGCTGGCCTTCTTCGACTTCCCCGGCCTCGACGTCGGCCCCTACGCCGAGGTGCTCGGCGGGCTGCACCACATGGCGATCAGCATGGAGCCGCAGCGGTGGGAGGAGCTGGTGGCCCGGCTCGCCGACGCCGGCGTCCCGCACGAGGTGCACAGCGGCGTCTCGGTGTACTTCCGCGACCCCGACGGCGCCCGCATCGAGCTCATCGCCGACCCGCTCGGCGAGATGTACGGCTCCGACGTGCTCTGAGGCGTGCCAGGAGTGCTCTGGGGTGCCGTGCGGCGGGACCGTCGGTGGCGCCGGGCAGGATCGCCGGCGTGGTGGCCTTCTTCCTCCCCCGGGCGAGCGACGACGAGCAGGCCGAGCGGCTCTACGAGGCGCTCGCCGAGTTCGCCGGCTGCGCGCCCGCGCCCCCGGGCCGGCGGGTGCGCTCGATCACCTTCTCCGCCGACGGCGCCGAGTGGGTGGCCGAGGTCGGCGCGGAGCTGCGCGGCCGGCGGACGACGCGGCTGCTGCGCCGCGGTGAGCTGCTCGAGCACACCGAGACGCTGACCTCGCCCACCCGCGTGCTCGCCGTCTACCCCGGCACGCCGCACGTGGTGGTCACCGACGCCGCGCCGATCACCGGCGCGACCTCGGAGTGGGCCAACCCGTTCACGGCCCGGCCCGACGAGGTCGTGCTCTTCGACGCCGGCTGAGGCTCCCGAGGGCTCACCCCCCGCCGGTGACCGCGGGCACGGTGCCGGCGACGACGTCCTCCACGGTCGCCCGGGCGCCGCGCTCGTACAGCGACGCCAGCGCCGCCCGGTACGGCGTGGTGAACCGCGGGTCGTCGACCAGGTCGCCGAACAGCTCGCGGTCGGCCAGGAAGGCCAGCGGGTCCTCGCGCTGGCGGCGGGCGTTGGCCGCCAGCCGCGCGCTGCGCCGGTCGGCGACCGGGATCGGGGCGCCCTGCTCGTCGACACCCTCGGAGTAGCGGGCCCAGCCGGCCACCACCGCGGCCGAGCGGGCGACCTCGCCGCCGTGGGCCAGGTTGTCGCGCACCACCGGCAGCAGCCACTTGGGCAGCCGCTCGGACCCGTCGAAGGCCAGCCGGGCCAGGGTGTCGCGGATCGCCGGGTTGGCGAACCGCTCGATGAGCTCCCGGCGGTAGGCGTCGAGGTCGATGCCGGGCACCGGCAGCAGCGTCGGGGTGGCCTCCTGCTCCATGTAGCCCAGCAGCAGCCGCTGGAACAGCGGGTCCTGCGCCGCCTCGTGCACCAGCCGGTACCCGGCGAGGGTGCCCAGGTAGGCCAGCGCCTGGTGGCCGGCGTTGAGCAGCCGCAGCTTCATCCGCTCGTAGGGCTCCACGTCGGCCACCACCTGGACGCCGGCCTGCTCCAGCGGCGGCCGGCCGAGCGGGAAGCGGTCCTCGAGCACCCACTGCACGAACGGCTCGCACACCACCGGCCAGCCGTCCTCCACGCCGAAGCGCTGCGCGACGTCGGCGCGGTCGTCGTCGGTGGTCGCCGGGGTGATCCGGTCGACCATCGAGTTGGGGAAGGCCACCTCCCGCTCCACCCACGCGCCGAGGTCGGGGTCGCGCCGGGCCGCGTAGGCGGCGAAGCTGCGCCGGGCGACGTCGCCGTTGTGCTGCACGTTGTCGCAGGACACCACGGTGAACGGCGCCAGCCCACGGTCGCGGCGGCGCACCAGCGCCTCGGCGAGCAGGCCGAACCAGGTCGACGGCGTCGCCCCGGGCACCAGGTCGTGGGCGACGCCGGGGTCGGCCGGGTCGAACCGCCCGGTGACCGGGTCGAGCGCGTAGCCGCCCTCGGTGACCGTCAGCGAGACGATCCGCGTGGTCTCGGCCGCCATCTTCTCGACCACCGCGTCGGGGTCGTCGGGCGCGAGCAGGTACTCCACGATCGAGCCGACCACGCGCGCCTCGGCGGACCCGTCGGGGTGGCGGACGACGAGGGTGTAGAGGCAGTCCTGGGCCGCCATCACCTCGGCCATGGCGCGGTCGGCGGGCAGCACGCCGACCCCGCAGATCCCCCACTCCTCCCCCTGACCGGCCGCGAGCAGCCGGTCGAGGTAGAGCGCCTGGTGGGAGCGGTGGAACGCGCCCACCCCCAGGTGCACGATGCCCGCCCGCACCCGGGAGCGGTCGTAGGTCGGCACCGGCAGCGAGCCGGCGAGGGCGGGCAGCGTGGCGGCGGCGAGCGGTGGCACGGGGGCCTCCCGGGAGGGTGGGGTGGGCGCGGCGTCAGGCGGCGGGCAGGCGGCGGCCGGACGACGGGGAGAACAGGTGCTCCCGGCCCGGCTGGATGCGCAGGTGCACCCGCTCCCCCTTGGCCGGCGGCCGGGTGGGGTCGACGCGGGCGATGATGCTGTCGCTGAGCGTGCCGGAGTCCGGGGGCAGGTCGGGCAGCGAGCCGTGCAGGAACGCGTCGGAGCCCAGCTCCTCCACCACGGTGACGTCGACCGGGAAGGCGCCGGGCTCGCCCTCGCCGACCAGCTCCAGCGACTCCGGGCGGAAGCCGGCCACCACGGTGCGCGCGCCCTCCGCCGACAGCGCGCTCAGCGCCGCCGTCGGCACCGGGATGCGGGCCCGGCCGAGGACGGCGTGCCCGTCGTCGAGGGTGAACTCCGCGAGGTTCATCCCCGGCGAGCCGATGAACCCGGCGACGAACACGTTGGCCGGCTCCTGGTAGAGCCGCAGCGGGGTGTCGCACTGCTCGAGCACGCCGGCCCGCAGCACCGCCACCCGGTCGCCCATCGTCATCGCCTCGACCTGGTCGTGGGTGACGTAGACCGTCGTCGTCCCCAGCCGGCGCTGTAGGGCGGCGATCTGGGTGCGGGTCTGCACCCGCAGCTTGGCGTCGAGGTTCGACAGCGGCTCGTCCATCAGGAACACCTGCGGATCGCGCACGATCGCCCGGCCCATCGCCACCCGCTGCCGCTGCCCGCCCGACAGCGCCTTGGGCCGGCGGTCGAGGAACTCCCCCAGGTCGAGGATCCGCGCCGCCTCGGCCACCCGCTGCGCGATCTCCTCGCGGCTGCGGCCGGCGATCTTCAGCGCGAAGCCCATGTTGTCCGCGACCGTCATGTGCGGGTAGAGCGCGTAGCTCTGGAACACCATCGCGATGTCGCGGTCCTTGGACTTCAGGTGGGTGACGTCGCGGTCGCCGATGCGGATGGCGCCGCGGTCGACGTCCTCCAGGCCGGCCAGCATCCGCAGCGACGTGGACTTGCCGCAGCCCGACGGGCCGACCAGCACGAGGAACTCGCCGTCGGCGATCTCCAGGTCCAGCGAGTCGACGGCGGGCCGGTCGGCGCCGGGGTAGATGCGGCTGGCGGCGTCGTAGGTGACCGAGGCCATGGGTCTCTCCTCCTGCGGGACGGGGGTCAGGGGCCGGGGCGGCACGCCCAGAGGCCCACTGACAGCGGCTCGAGCAGCGCGGCGGCGGCGTCGCCCGGGCCGTCGGGCACCGGGTGGGCGAAGGCGGCGTGCACGACGACGTACTCGGCGAGCGCGCCGTCGACCGGCGGGGTGGCGAAGCGCACGCCCGGGCAGAGGTCGTAGCGGCCGGCCAGGCACTGCGCGCAGGCAGGTCGGGCACGCCGGGCTCGACCGACACCGGCTGCCCGACGGCCGGGGCGGCCACGATCGGGCCGAGCGCGACCACCTCCCCGGCCGCCTCGTGGCCGAGCACCAGCGGGGCCTCCACGACGGGGCGGCCGATCCGCCCGTGGTCGTGGTGGTGGGTGTCGGAGCCGCACACCCCCACCGCGGTGACGCGGACGAGCACCTCGCCCGGGCCCGGCTCGGGGACCGGGCGCTCCTCGACGACGACGTCGCCGGGGCCGCGCAGCACCGCGGCGCTCACGGCACGGCCCTCACGGCACGGCCCTCACTTCACGGCGCCCAGCGACAGGCCCTGCACCAGCTTGTCCTGCGCGGCGAACCCGGCGATGAGCACCGGCAGCGACACCACGAACGCCGCGGCGCACACCTGGGCGAGGAACAGGCCCTGGCTGGTGACGAAGCCGGTCAGGTACACCGGCGCGGTCTGCGCGACGGTGCCGGTGAGGGTGCGGGCGAGCAGCAGCTCGTTCCAGCTGAAGATGAAGCAGATCAGCGACGTGGCCGCGATGCCCGGCAGCACGATCGGCGCCACCACCCGGCGGAGGGTGAGCAGCAGCCCCGCGCCGTCCATCGACGCCGCCTCGAGGATCTCCACCGGCACCTCGGCGAGGAAGGAGCGCATCATCCACACCGCGATCGGCAGGTTCATCGCGGTGTACAGGACGATGAGCAGCCAGATGTTGTCCAGCAGCCCGCTGAACTGGGCGAACAGGTAGATCGGCAGCAGGCCGGCCACCACCGGCAGCATCCGGGTGGACAGGAAGAAGAACAGCACGTCGGTCCACTTGCGCACCGGCCGGATCGACAGCGCGTACGCCGCCGGGATGGCCAGCAGCAGCACGATCACCGTGGACACCACGCTGGCGGTCAGCGAGTTCAGCAGCGAGGGCCAGGGGTTGGCGCCGGTGCCGATGCCGAAGAAGGACCGGTAGCCCTCCAGCGTGAGCGGGGCGAGCACCGACGGCGGGTTGGTCGCGGCGTCCTGCTCGCTGTGGAACGACGTCAGGACCATCCAGAGGACCGGCAGGACGAACAGGATCCCGATCAGCCAGGCGAGCAGGGCGAGCAGGGCGCCGCCGCGGGGCTTGCGCGGCCGGCGCGGCTCGCCGCCGGGGGTGCGGGTGGCGGCGACCGGGGCGACGTCGGTGACCGAGCTCATCGCGCGTTCTCCTCCTGGAACAGCGTCGAGACCGTCCGCAGCGCGAGCGTGGCGATGACGATCGTGCCGATGACCACCACGACGCCCGCCGCCGACGCCCGGCCGTAGTCGTGCGCCTGGTAGAAGGTCTGGTAGATGACGTAGGGGAGGTTGGCGGTGCCCAGCCCGCCGGACGTGATCGTGAAGACCGCGTCGAAGTTCTGGACGATGTAGATCGACCCCAGCAGCGCGCCCAGCTCCAGGTAGCGGCGCAGGTGCGGGAACGTCATGTAGCGGAAGACCTGCCAGCTGCTCGCGCCGTCGATGCGCGCGGCCTCGATGACGTCCAGCGGCCGGCTCTGCAGCCCGGCCAGCAGGATCAGCATCATGAACGGCGTCCACTGCCAGACGAGCGCGATCTCGACCGAGACCAGCGGCGCGGTGGTGATCCAGTCCGGCTGCGGCGCGTCCTGCGACCCGAACAGGCGCCAGATCGCGGTGAGCGTGCCGTTGAGCAGGCCGTACTCGGGGTTGAACAGCGCGTGCTTCCACAGCAGCGCCGCGGCCACCGGGACGACGAGGAACGGCGTGATCATCAGCGTGCGCACCACGCCGCGGCCGCGGAACTGCCGGTCGAGCAGCAGCGCGATGCCCAGGCCCAGCAGCAGGCTGACCAGGACGACGACCACGGTGAGCACGACCGTGGTGAGGATCGCCTCGCGCATGTTCACGTCGGTGAGCACGCTGGCGTAGTTGCTGAAGCCGGTGAACCCGCGCTCGTCGGGGTAGTAGGCGTTCCAGTCCATGAACGACACGACGAGCGTGACGACGAAGGGCAGCTGCGTCACCACGATCGTGAAGACGAGCGCCGGCAGCAGGGGCGCGCGGCGGGCCCAGTCCGACGTGCGCCGCAGCGCCCCGGAGGGCGGCGGGGGCGGCGGTGTCCCGACGTCGTCGCGCCTGCGCTCGATGGTCGTGCTCATGGCCGCTCCTCCCCCTCGCGGGCCGGTCCGGGGCCCGCGGTCTCACCGGTCCGGGTGGCGGGTCGCCCGCTCATCCCGACTCGCGCTCGCGGTAGCGCTCGGCGACGTCCTCGGCCAGGTCCTGGCCCCGGGCGAGCGCCTCGTCGACGGTTATCTGGCCGGCGATCGCCGAGCTCACGTCCTGCGACACCTGCGTGGCCAGGTCCGGGAACTCGGGGATGCCGAGGAACTGGATGCCGGGCGCCGGCCGCGGCTGCACGCCGGGGTCGTCGGGGTCGGCGGCCTGGATGGCGGCCAGGGTCGGCTCGGCGAACGCGGAGGCCTCGGCCAGGTAGTCGGGGTTGCTGTAGGTGGAGGCCCGCTTGCCGGCGGGCACCCGCGACCAGCCGAGCTCGGCGCCGACGAGCTCCTCGTACTCCCGGCTCGAGGCCCAGGAGACGAACTCCCACGCGGCGTCCTTCTTGGTGCTGGCCTGCTGGATGGCCCAGGACCAGGCGTAGAGCCACCCCGAGCTGTCGGTCTCGACCACCGGCGCGGGCACGTAGCCCATCAGGCCCTTGACCGGTGACCCCTCGGCCTCCAGCGAGCCGGCCGCCGAGGTGGCGTCGTACCACATCGCGGCGTTGCCCTGGACCACGTTGTTCAGGCACTCGGTGAACCCGGCCTGGGGTGCGCCGGTCTCGCCGTGCGCGCGCACCAGGTCGACGTAGAACTGCACCGCGTCGCGGAACTCCGGGCTGTCGACCTGCGGCTCCCAGTCCTCGGTGAACCAGGTGCCGCCGAAGGTGTTGACCACGGTGGTCAGCGGCGCGAAGACCTGCCCCCACCCGGGCTGCCCGCGCAGGCAGATCCCGGCCATCCCCGGTTCGACGCCGTCGACCGCGGCCGCGATCTCGGCGACCTCCTGCCAGGTCGGGTCGGCCGGCATCTCGATGCCCGCGGCCTCCAGCACGTCGGTGCGGTACATCAGGAAGGAGGACTCGCCGTAGAACGGCTCGCCGTAGAGCCGGCCGTCGTCGCCGGACAGCGACGCGGTCAGCGGCGCGAGGACGTCGTCCTGGTCGAACCCGGTGTCGGCCTCGACGTAGTCGTCGAGCGGGGCGATCCACTCGCTGCGGGCGTAGATCGGGATCTCGAAGTTGCTCAGCGTGGCGACGTCGTACTGGCCGGCCTGGCTGGAGAACTCCTGGCTGATCTTGTCGCGGACGTCGTTCTCCGGCAGCACCGTGTAGTTGACCGTGATGCCGGTCTCGGCGGTGAAGTGCTCCGCGGTCAGCTGCTGCAGGTCCTCCATCTGCGGGTTGTTGACCATCAGCACGTTGATCGTGTCGGGCCCGCCGGCGCTGGGGCCACCGCCCCACCCGGCGCACCCGCTCACCCCCAGCGCCACCACCACGGCCGCGACGGCGGCGGGAGCAGGTCGCACGTGTCCGGACACCGGCGTCCCCCCATCCCGGTGACCCATGTCGCTCGTTTGAGCGAGGTGTCACTCAGATGTGTGTGGCGTGAGTCTCACCGGCACCGGACCCTGCGTCAAGGCGTTGTGCCACAGTGAGCCGCGCGGTGCTCAGATGAGCAGCAGGAGGGGTCATGGCGGAGGACCACGTCGGGCCGGCCGGGATCGTGCTGAGCGCCTCCATCGCGCGCCGCTACTACCTCGACGGCCGCTCCAAGGTCGAGATCGCCGACGAGTTCGGGCTCAGCCGGTTCAAGGTGGCCCGGCTGCTCGACGCCGCCCGCCGCAGCGGCCTGGTCCGCATCGAGATCCGCCACGAGGGCGGCATCGACGTCGACCTCTCCGTCCGGCTGCGCGACCGCTACGGCCTGCAGCACGCCGTCGTCGTCGACACCCCGGACGACGACGACGCGTCGCTGCGCGGCCACCTGGGCCGGGCCGCCGCGGGGCTGCTGGCGGAGGTGGTCACCCCCGACGACGTGCTCGGGCTGGCCTGGGCGCGGGCGGTGAGCGCGATGGCCGAGGCGCTGCCGCCGCTGCCCGGGACGCCGGTGGTGCAGCTGACCGGGGTGCTGTCGGTACCCGGCGGCCCCGACACCTCGGTCGACGTCGTCCGCGGGGTGGCCCGGGCCTCCGGCGGCACGGCGTACGTGTTCTACGCGCCGTTCACCGTCCCCGACGCCGCGACCGCCGCCGCCCTGCGCCGGCAGCCCGAGGTCGCCCGGGCCTTCGCCCAGCTCCCGCACGTGACCCGGGCGGTCGCCGGCGTGGGCCTGTGGGCACCCGGCCAGTCGACGCTGTACGACGCGGTGTCCGAGGAGGACCGCGCGGCCCTGGACCGGCTCGGGGTGGTCGCCGACGTCTCGGGCGTCTTCCTGTCCGCCGACGGCGAGCCGGTCGCGACCGGGCTGGCCGACCGGATGATCGGCATCGGCGCCGAGCAGCTGCGGCAGATCCCGGAGGTGCTCGTCCTCCCCTACGGCACGGCCAAGGCGCCCGCCGTCCGCGCCGCCCTCCGCAGCGGCCTGGTCGGTGGCATCGTGACCCACACGGCCCTGGCCCACGCCGTGCTCGGCGACTGAGGCCCGGCGCCGCCCGTCGGGTCCGCCCGGCCGGTCCCGCCCGACGAGTCCCGCGAGGAGGCCAGTGCCCGGGCACCAGGAGCGCGAGGTCCCGCTCGAGGGGGGCACCACCAACCACGGGCGGGTGGTGCGGGTCGGCGACACCGTCCGCCGGCCGCTGCGGCCCTCCAGCCCGGCCACCCACGCGCTGCTCGAGCACCTGGAGCGGGTCGGGTTCCCCGGGGCGCCGAGGTTCCTCGGGATCGACGAGCAGGGCCGCGAGGTGCTCAGTTACGTGCCCGGCCGCGCGGCGACCGCGCCGCACCCGGCGGAGGCGCTCACCGACGCGGCGCTGGTGAGCGTGGCGCACCTGCTGCGCGACTACCACCGCGCGGTCGCCGGCCTCGACCCCGCGCCGCACCCCTGGCCGGCGTCCCCGCCCCCGGACTTCGCCGGCGAGCTGGTCAGCCACAACGACGTCAACCTGGACAACGTCGTCTTCCGCGGCGGACGGGCGGTCGCCCTCATCGACTTCGACCTGGCCAGTCCGGGCAGCCGGCTGTGGGACGTCGCCTGTGCCGTCCGGCTGTGGGCGCCGCTGCGCCCCGACCGCCACATCGACGACGCCCGGCGGGGGCGGGCGCTGCGCCGGCTGCGCGTGTTCGCCGACGCCTACGGGCTCGACGGCGCCGGCCGCGACCGGCTGGCGGCGGCGGTGCTGGCCAACCACGAGTGGTGCTACGACGTCGTCACCACCGCCGCCGCCAACGGCCACGCCGCCTTCGCCCGCTACTGGTGGGCCGGGGGCGCCATGCGGCGGGCCGCCGAGACCCGCCAGTGGTACCTGGACTCGGCCGACCTGCTGCGCGACGCGCTCAGCTGAGCCCGGCGCCGGCCGCGGCCGGGCGGGGTGCGACCCGGACGGGCCGGGCGTCGGGGAAGGACCGGTCGCCGAAGAGCACCCGGCGGGCCGCGGCCCGCCCGGGCGGCGTCCGCAGCAGGGTGAACGCGGCCGCGGCGACGGCGGGCGTGCGCACCTGGGCCAGCCCCCGGCGCAGCGCCAGCCGGCCGCGGAAGGCGGCGCGCAGCGCGGCGCCGTCGTAGGCCGCGAGCGCGTCGGGCCGGCCGGTCCGCAGCGCCTCGTCGAGGACGTCGGCGGCCAGGTCGGACAGCCGCAGGCACGGGTCGAGGCCGCCGGCGGTCAGCGGGGACACCGCGCCGGCCGCGTCGCCGACGAGCAGCCCGTCGGCGCAGCCGATCCGGCGCAGCAGGCCGCCCACCGGGATCGGGCCGCCGCGCCGCTCCACCTCCGCCGGGCGCGGGAGGCCGGCCAGCCCGGGCGCGGTGGCGGCGAAGCGGGCCAGCGTGCGGCGCAGGCCGCCGGGGAAGCGCTCGGCGTACCCGGCCACGCCGATGTGCGCGTGCCGGCCGTCGTCGACCACCCAGGCGAGGTAGCCGGGCGCCAGCGAGGGGTCGAGCACGCAGTGGAACGCCGGGGGGAGCCCGCGGTCGGGAACGGCGGAGACCTCCTCGGCGCCGACCAGCAGGTGCCGGTTGCGGTCCAGGCCCAGGTCGCGGGCGACGTGCGAGCGGGCGCCGTCGGCGCCGACGAGGAAGCGGGCCCGCACCCGGGCCGGCCCGCCGGGACCCACCAGCAGGGACACGCCGTCCCGCCGGCCGGCGTAGCGGGTGCCCAGTGCCAGCCGCACCCCGGCGCGCACCGCGGTGCCGGCCGCGGCGGCGTAGAGCGGGCCCATGTCGCCCACCCGGTACTCGTCGCGCTCGCTGACCAGGGTCACCGGGCGGCGCAGCCCGGGCGGGTGGAGCACCACCCGCCGGATCGGCGGCCCGAGGCACTCCGGCGGCAGGGCGAAGTCGTCGAGGGTCTTGCGGACGAAGATGCCGGTGGTCCGCACGGCGCCGGCCAGCGCGGGCCGGCGCTCGGCCAGCAGCACGGAGTGGCCGGCACCGGCGAGCCGGGTGGCGGCGTGCAGCCCGGCCAGCCCCGCGCCGACGACCAGGACGTCGACCTCCTCGCCGACCGGGCCCCGGCTCACCGGGCCGCCTCCTGCACCGGGTGCGGCGCCTCGTGCTCGTCGGGGACCCACTCGAGCAGGTCGCCGGGCTGGCACCCGAGCACCCGGCACATGGCCTCCAGCGTGCTGAACCGGACGGCCTTGGCGCGGCCGTTCTTCAGCACCGCCACGTTGGCCGGCGTCAGCCCCACCCGCTCGGCGAACTCCCCCACGCTCATCTTGCGACGCGCCAGCTCGACGTCGATGCGCACGACGATGGCCATCAGATGACCGCGTCCAGGTCGGTCCGCAGCGAGGTCGCCTGCCGCAGCAGCGCCCGCACGACCACGATCAGCAGCCCGAGCGCACCCACCCCGGCGACCGCCAGCAGGAGCAGCAGCGGCAGGCCGGGGTCGTCCGCGGTGAGCAGCACACCGGCGGTCACGACCGCCAGCACGGCCCAGCCGGCACCGATGGCCCCGAGGACGAGGTCCACCCAGCGCGAGGCGCCGTCGCTGAAGATGCGGTCCTGCTCGAACAGGGTGAGCAGCTTCGCGGTGGCCACGACCACCACCTGCGCGCAGACCACCCAGAAGACCGTCACCGCGGTCAGCGGCCACCGCAGGTGGGCGAGGTCGGGACGCTCCTCGGCCAGGTGCGCGAACTGGCCGGGCAGCGACACGGTCTCGAGCACGACCAGCAGCCCGAAGATCAGGACGAGGAGGACGCGGAGCGGGACGACGGCCCGGCGAGCGGTGACCACGAACCGATCGTCGATGACTACCTATCGAGAGTCAATAGATTGTTGCCGCGTGTCGTCCGACGTCGCGCTGATCCACTCGTCGATGGTGGCCCACCAGCGGTAGAGCCAGTCGGTCAGCTCGGCCTCCTCCCGCGGCACCTCCGCGGCCGGGACGAACCACCAGCGCAGGTGCAGCGTCTTGTCCACGGGCAGGCCGCGCCAGACGTCGCGGACCGTGCTCAGGTGCTCCAGCCCCGTGTGCGCGACGAGGACGACGTCGGCGTGCGGGGCCGCGCGCAGCGCCGCCGCCACCCCGCCCGGGCGCGGCGGCAGCAGGTGGCGCATCGCCTCGGCCCGGCGCGCCGCTGCCAGCAGCCCGCGCTCGCGCAGCCGCCGCAGGGCCGTGACGCGGCGCTCCGGGGTCACGTTCGCGCCCTCCGGGAAGATCAGCAGCGCGTCCTCCTCGCCGAGGTCGCGGGCCAGCTCGGCGATCGCGGCCTCCGCGCGCTCGCCGGCGCCCGGTCCGGAGGAGACGAAGGTGCTGGGCAGCCGGTTGAGGTAGACGTCGATCAGTGGGTCGGCCTGCAGCAGGTCCTTGAGCACGATCCGCGGCCGGCGCAGGTGGTCGCGGTTCATCAGCGTCTGCACCAGCAGGAACGAGTCACCCGGGCCCGCGTGGCGGGACAGCACCACCATGGCGTTCGTCGAGCCGGGCACGCCGTCGTCCAGGGGTGACCACGACTCGCCGTCGGTGACCAGCCGCAGCGCGAACAGCCGCTGCGCCGCCCGCACCAGCGCGTCGAGCAGCAGCCGCAGCACCGTGTAGTGCGCCGCCCGGAACGCCGGTGTCGCCAGCCGCCGGCCGAGGCCGCTGGCCAGCCAGAGCACCGCCGCGGCCGCGAGCCCGGCCACCTCCAGCGCCAGGTAGACCAGGCCGAAGCCGAGCAGCCGCAGGGCGCGCAGCCTGCCGGGGAGGAACAGCGAGGCGACCAGCGCGACCACGACGAGGACGGGCAGCAGGGCGACGGCGAGCACCAGCGCGCCGATCAGCAGCGGGCCGGCGACCCTCCGGACCCGGCGGGGTGGCAGCACCTCAGACCCCTCCCTCCGCGGCGATCCGGTCCAGCAGCTCCCCCGTGGCGGCGCGCGCCCGCTCGATGCGGCCGGGCACCGCGGAGAAGTCGCGGTAGCGCAGGGTGCCGGTGCCCGGTGGCGCCGGGTCGCCCGCGGGCAGCACGTGCACCGTGACCCCCTCCGGGAGCGTGGCCAGGTCGGCGGCGTACCGGTGCCGCCGGGCGATCTCGAAGGCGACGGTGGCCACCTCCCAGGGGCGGGCCGGCGGGCGCAGCGGGCGGTCGATCCGCCCGACGTGCAGCACGTAGACCGTGCTCGCGCCGAGGGCGACGGCGCGGCCGACCGGGATGCTGTGCACCAGCCCGCCGTCGAGGTAGTGCTCGCCGCCGAGCCGCACCGGCGGCAGCAGCCCGGGCACCGCGCAGGAGGCGAGCACGGCGTCGACGAGCGGACCGTCGGTGAACCAGTGCTCGGCGGCCCGCTCGATGCTGGCCGCGACGCACTGGAAGGGGACCTGCAGGTCGGCGAAGGTCGGCACCGGCAGGTGGCTCTCGAGGAGCTCGCGCAGCGGCTCCCGCGGGTGCAGGTGCGTGCGGGTGCGCACCAGGGTGCCCACCCGGGCGAACACCGAGCCGGCGAACACCCCCTGGCCGGCGAGCTGCTCCCACACGGCGCGCAGCCGGTCGACCGCGGCCGGGCCCGGGTCGGCGGCGACGACGGCGCCGTTGATCGCGCCCACCGAGGTGCCCACGACCAGGTCGGGGCGGACGCCGCGCTCGAGGAGGGCCTGCAGCATGCCGACCTCGGCCGCGCCGAGCACGCCCCCGCCGCCGAGGACGAACGCCGTGCCACCGGTCGCTCCCGGACGCGGTGGTGACGCCATGGCCGCATCGTGTCACGCGGCCCCGGCGCCCCCGACCCGGTCGTCCCCCGGCGCGGGCCGGGCACCCGGCAGCGACCCCGCTCGCCCGGGCGCGGTCCGGGCGCGGCGGGTGCCGAGCAGGTCGCGGATCCCGGCGCGCCCGTCCACCCTCGACGGTACGGCGGCCCGCCGCGGGAGGGAGGTCGTGGCGGTACCCCCGACGGACCCGACCCCCCACGCGGGCCCCGGCCGGGGTTCCGTGGGAGGGACCGGCCGGCCGGTTCCTCTCCGAGGGGCCCGGCCGCAGGTCCGACAGAGAGGAACAGCACCGTGCGAGGAACCGTCCTGTACGCCCCCGGCGACGTCCGCGTCGAGGACCGCCCCGACCCGCGCATCGAGCAGCCCACCGACGCCGTCATCCGGCTGGCCGCGTCCTGCGTGTGCGGCTCGGACCTGTGGCCCTACCGCGGCATCGAGCCCGTCGACGGCCCCTCCCCCATGGGGCACGAGTACGTCGGCGTCGTCGAGGAGGTCGGCAGCGAGGTCACCACCATCAGGCCCGGCCAGTTCGTCGTCGGCTCCTTCTTCGCCTCCGACAACACCTGCGAGATCTGCCGGGCGGGCTACCAGACGCACTGCGTCAACCGGCAGCCCGGCGCGCCCACCGGCGCGCAGGCCGAGTACGCCCGCATCCCGCTGGCCGACGGCACCCTCGTCGCCACCCCCGACACCCCCGCCGACGACCTGGTCCCCGGGCTGCTGGCCGCCTCCGACGTGCTGGGCACCGGCTGGTTCGCCGCCGTCGCCGCCGAGGCCGGCCCGGGCAGGACCGTCGCGGTGGTCGGGGACGGCGCCGTCGGCCTGCTCGGCGTGCTGGCCGCCCGCCGGCTGGGCGCCGAGCGGGTCGTCGCCTTCAGCCGGCACGCCGACCGCCAGGCGCTGGCGCGGGAGTTCGGCGCCACCGACGTGGTGACCACCCGCGGCGACGAGGGGGTGGCGGAGGTCAGGGAGCTCACCGGTGGCCTGGGCGCGCACTCGGTGATCGAGGCCGTCGGCACCCAGGAGTCGATGCTGCAGGCCATCCGCGCCACCCGCGCCGGCGGGCACGTCGGCTACGTCGGCGTCTCCCACGACGTCTCCCTGCCGGGCGAGGAGCTGTTCTCCTCCGGCGTGCACCTGCACGGCGGCCCCGCCCCGGTGCGCCGTTTCCTGCCGGAGCTGATCGACCTCATCTGCGCCCGGCAGATCGACCCCGGCCGCGTCTTCGACCTCGAGCTGCCCCTCGACCAGGCGGCCGAGGGCTACCGGGCGATGGACGAGCGCCGCGCGATCAAGACCCTGCTGCGCCCCTGAAGGAGGTGCACGCGACGCCGGTCCACAGCGGGAGCGAGCCGTCGCGGCTGACCGTCGCGCTGGTCCGGTCCACCCCCGGCGCGCGCACGCACTGGAGCACGTGGTCGCTGCCCGAGGGCGCGACCGACCGCCGTCCTGACCCCCGCACCGTGGAGGAGGCGCACGTGGAGCAGCACCCGCGGGGCGCGCTCGTGACCTTCGACCTGTTCAGCGCGCTCGTGGACTCCCGCGCCGGCGGGTCGGCGGTGTTCGCGGACCTCGCGCGACGCCGCGGATGGCCGCTCCCGGGCGAGCGGGTCTACGACGTGTGGGACCGGCGCAACAAGGCCTCCCAGCGCGACCTCACGACATGGGTGCCGTTCACCGAGCACTCGCGGCGCGCGCTCGCGGGCGCCTACGCCGAGCTGGGTCTCGCCGGCGACGCGGGCGAGGACGTCGGGCTGCTCCTGGGCAGCGTGGGCGACTGGCCGCTGTGGCCCGACGTCGCCACCGGCCTGCCGGCCGTCGCCCGGCAGCGGCGCACCGGCGTCCTGTCCAACGTCGACGACGCCGTGTTCGCCCGCACCCGCGTCGCCGCGCTGGTCCCGGACGCCGAGGTCCTCACCTCCGAGCGGCTGGGCGCCTACAAGCCCGCGCGGGAGATCTACCGCCGCGCCCGTGAGCAGGCCGGCGAGCTCGTGCACGTGGCGACCTCGGCCCGCGACGTGCGCGGCGCCCTGGAGGCGGGGATCCCGGTCGTCCGCCTGCGCCGCCCGGGACACCACCTGGACGCGGACGGTCCTCCCCCGGCGGTCGAGGTCGACGACCTGCACGCGCTCCTCGCGGCCCTCCGCGGCTGAACCCGCGGGGGCCGCCGGGCTCAGGCGCCGGCGGTGGTGGGGTCCCCGGCGGTGTCCTCCGGCGAGGCCGTCGCGGCCGGGGCGGCGGTGACGCCCGGGCGGCCGCGGCGGCCGAGCTCCACGGTGAGGAAGGACGTCGCCACCCCGGTGGCCAGCGCGGCGAGCGCCCAGGCCGGCCCGCGCCGCTCGATGCCCAGCGCGTGGTCCAGCGACAGCTCACCGGGCCCGGTCTCGGCCAGGGCCGTCACCGCACCGATGAGGACGGCGTTGTACTCCCAGCCTCCGTTGGCGTTCCACGGGCCGTTGGGCAGGTGCACCTTGCGGATGGCGGTGGTCATCACGCCGGTGATCGCCGAGGCGGCCAGCGGCGTCGCCAGCCCGGCGGCCAGCAGGGCACCGGCGGCGGTCTCGGTGGCCCCGGCGAGCGTGGCGTGCACCTTCGCCGGCCGCATCTCGAGCGCCTCCATCATGCCCTCGGTGCCGGCCCGGCCCGGGCCGCCGAACCAGCCGAACAACTTCTGCGTGCCGTGGCCGACGAAGAGCCCGCCGATGAGGAGCCGGGCTCCCAGACGTCCGATGGTCATGTCCCCTCCCGGGGTTCCGGTGCGTGGGGACAGCCTGCCCGACCGCGGCACGCCTGTCTGCCCGCGCCCGTCCGCCGCCCACGCGGCCGGCGGCGCCGGCCTCGA
This sequence comes from Geodermatophilus tzadiensis, assembly GCF_003002915.1. Taxonomy (GTDB): domain Bacteria; phylum Actinomycetota; class Actinomycetes; order Mycobacteriales; family Geodermatophilaceae; genus Geodermatophilus; species Geodermatophilus tzadiensis. Next base: position 38,479 of record NZ_PVTG01000007.1, read on the forward strand.
CGCCGGACCACCCGGCCCGGTGCGGGGCCGCGACCGGCCCCGGGACCGCGGCCGGGCCGCGATACTCGCCCCCCACCCACGGGGCACGACCCCGATCCCACACGAGGAGGCGATCGCCGTGGGCCAGCTGGACGACGCGGTGGCCGTGATCACCGGAGGCGAGAGCGGCATCGGGCTCGCCTGTGCCCGGCTGTTCACCCGGGAGGGCGCCCGGGTGCACCTGGTCGGCATCCAGGAGGGGAAGCTCGAGGAGGCGGTCGACCAGCTCGGGTCCGACCGCGCCTCGGCCTCGGTCGCCGACGTGACCGACGAGCAGGCGGTCCACGACGCCGTCGAGGCCGGGTTCGAGCGCTTCGGGCGCCTGGACGTGCTGCTCAGCAACGCCGGCATCAGCGGCGCGGTGGCGCCGATCGTCGACTACCCCGGCGACGTCTTCGCGCGGACCCTGGCGGTGCACGTCACCGGCGCCTTCCACGTCCTCAAGCACGGGCTCCCCCGGCTGACCGACGGCGGCAGTGTGATCATCACCTCCAGCGTCGTCGGCCTCATGGGGTTCGCGCAGGCCAGCGCCTACGTCGCCGCCAAGCACGGTCAGGTGGGGCTCATGCGGGCGGCGGCGAAGGAGGTCGCCGCCCGCCGGATCCGGGTCAACACCCTGCACCCCGGCCCGACGTCGACGCCGTTCCAGGACGCCATCGAGATGGCCGCGACCGGCCTGCCGCAGGCCCAGGCCGCCGAGGTCTTCGACGGCATGATCCCGCTGGGCCGGCACACCACCGTCGAGGAGATCGCCCAGGCCGCGCTCTACCTCGCCTCGGACGCCAGCGCCATGGTCACCGCCAGCACCTTCACGATCGACGGCGGGCTCAGCGGCTGACGAGGGCCGCCCCTCCCGCGGGTCAGCTCCCGCTCCCCGTGCCCGCGCCCGCGGGGACCGGGAGCGACACGACCACGACGGACCCCCCGGCGGCCGGCAGCTCCAGTCGCACCGTGCCGCCGGCGGTCCGCACCGCCTCGGCGGAACGCACCAGGTCGTCGGCGGTGACGGGTGTCCCCCGGCCGCCCCGGTCGCCCGGTGGCGGGGTCAGCACGACCAGCAGGTCCAGGTCCGACGGCGACCAGGTGAGCGACACCGACAGCGTCCCGGACCCCCGCGCGGCCGCCAGCACCTCTCCCAGCACGCACCGGACCGCCGCCTCGCCCTCCGGTGACAGCCGCTGCTCCGGGCCGGCGGCGGCGAACCGGACCGAGCCCCCGGAGGCGCGGAAGCCGCCCAGCAGGTCGGCCAGCGCGACGGAACCGGGGTCCTCCGCGACCGGCTGGGACCTGCTCGCACGCAGCGCGTCGACCACCGCACCGCTGGACCGGGTCAGGCCGCGCAGCGCCCGCGCGGCGGCCACCGGGTCCTCCCGGACCAGGTGCTCGGCGGCGCGTGCCCGCGCGTGCACCAGGGCGGCCTCGCGGACGAGGGCGCCGTGCGCGTCCCCGACGTCGAGGGCGCCGGCGGCGTACTGCTGGACAGGCATGGGGGCTCCGTTCCGTGGGCTTCCGTCGGGCGGCCGGTGCGGGTCCGGCGGATCGGGGCGGGGACTGCGGGCAGCCCCTGCCGGCCGGCGGTGACACCCGGGGAACGACCCGCACCGCGGATCGGGTTCCTGGTGCCGGTTCCCGGGGGCGTGGAGGATGACCGGGTGCTGGCCATCGAGGACCGCGGTGAGGTCACCGTCCTGCGCATCGAGCACGGGCGGGTCGGCGCCCTCGACGTGGAGCTGCTGGAGGCCCTCACCGAGGCGGTCACCGCCTCCGACCGGGCGCTGGTGGTCACCGGCAGCGGCTCGTCGTTCTCCGCCGGGGTGGACCTGCGCCGCATCCTGGACGGCGGCCGGCCCTACACCGAGCAGCTCCTGGCGGCGCTGTCCCGCACGTTCCGCGCCGTGTTCGACCACCCGCGGCCCACGGTCGCGGCGGTCAACGGGCACGCGATCGCCGGCGGGTGCGTGCTGGCGCTCGCCTGCGACCTGCGGCTGCTGTCCGGCGGGCGGGTCGGGCTGACCGAGCTGGTGGTCGGCGTCCCCTTCCCGACGCCGGCCCTGGAGATCGTCCGGCACGCGCTCGGGCCCCGGGCGGGCCAGGTGCTGCTCGGCGCGCGGACCGTGGACGGCGAGCGGGCGCTGTCCCTGGGGCTGGTCGACGAGCTGACCGCGCCCGACGAGCTCCTGCCGCGGGCGGTCGCGGTGGCCACCGAGCTGGCCGCCCGGTCACCGGAGGCCTACCGGCTGGCCAAGACCGCGCTGCACCGGCCGGCGGACGCGGCGATCGAGGCAGCCGGGGACGACGCAGCCGTCACGGCCGGCTGGACCTCCGACGACACGCGGCTGCGCATCGAGGCCGCGCTGGCCGCGCTCGCCCGGCGCTGAGAGCGCCACCCCGGACCGACGCGGGCCGATCCGGCCGTCGTCGTGGGGTGCTGCTCCTGGCACTAGCGTCCCGGGAGGTGCAACCGCGGTCTGCACCGGGCAGGAGACGGCGAGAGCGGGACGGGTTCCCGACACGACAGGGACGAGGGTGGAGATCGTGAGTGAGGCAACCGCTACCGGTGGACTGCAGGTCGACCCCGCACTGCGCGACTTCGTGGCCGACGAGCTGCTGGCCGGGCTCGACCTGGAGCCGACGTGGTTCTGGTCGACCCTCGCCGAGCTGAACAGGCGGTTCTCGGGGCGGGTCACGCAGCTGCTGGCCCGCCGCGACGAGCTGCAGCAGCAGATCGACGACTGGCACCGCGAGCACGGCGCCGGCGACGTCGAGGCGCTGGAGGCGTTCCTGACCGAGATCGGGTACCTGCTGCCGCTGGAGGAACCCACGGTCTCGGTCACGCGGGTGGACCGGGAGATCGCCGAGGTGCCCGGCCCGCAGCTGGTGGTGCCGGCGACCGTGCCGCGCTACGCCCTGAACGCCGCGAACGCCCGCTGGGGCTCGCTGTTCGACGCCCTCTACGGCACCGACGCGCTCCCGACCGAGCACGAGCTGGCTCCCGGCTACGACGAGCGCCGCGGCGCGCAGGTCATCGCCGAGGCCGACCGCCTGCTCGACCGCTTCTTCCCGCTCGCCGAGGGCAGCCACGCCGACGTCCTCGCCTACCGGGTGCCCTCCCCCGGCGAGCTCGCCGTCGACACGTCCGCGGGCAGCACCGGTCTGGCCGACCCGGCGCAGTTCGCCGGGCACCGACCCGGGGACGGCGACCGGCCGGCCGCGGTGCTGCTGCGCCGCAACGGGCTGCACCTGGAGCTGACGGTCGACCCGTCGACGCGGGTGGGGACCCAGCACCACGCGGGGGTGTCCGACGCCGTCCTGGAGTCCGCGGTGAGCACCATCGTGGACCTGGAGGACTCGGTCGCCACGGTGGACGGACCGGACAAGGTCGGCGCCTACCGGACCTGGCTGGGGCTGCGCACCGGCGAGCTGACGGCGACGTTCGGCAAGGGCGGGAAGACGGTGACCCGCGAGGTCCACGGCGACCGCACCTACGTCGGGGCCGACGGCGGGGAGCTCACCCTGCCCGGCCGGTCGCTGCTGCTGGTGCGCAACGTCGGGCACCACATGCGCCTGGACGCCGTCCGCACCGCCGACGGCGAGCCGATCCTCGAGGAGGTCCTCGACGCCCTCGTCTCCGCGACCGCCGCGCTGTACGACCTGCGCGGGCAGGCGCGGTACAGCAACACCCGGACCGGCAGCGTCTACATCGTCAAGCCCAAGATGCACGGCCCGGACGAGGTGTCCCTGTCGGTGGAGCTGCTCACCGCCGTCGAGCAGGCGCTCGGCCTCGAGCCCACGACGCTCAAGATCGGCATCATGGACGAGGAGAAGCGGACGTCGGTCAACCTGGAGGCCTGCATCGCCCGCGCGGCCGACCGGGTCATCTTCGTCAACACCGGCTTCCTCGACCGCACCGGCGACGAGATCCACACCGACTTCGAGGCCGGCCCGGTCGTGCGCAAGGACGACCAGCGCTCGCAGACCTGGCTGACCACCTACGAGGACCGCAACGTCGACGTGGCCCTGCGGGCCGGGTTCGCCGGGCAGGCGCAGATCGGCAAGGGCATGTGGGCCAAGCCCGCCGCCATGCGCGAGATGCTCGACACCAAGGGCGGGCACCCGAGGGCCGGGGCGAACACCGCGTGGGTCCCCTCGCCGACCGCGGCCACGCTGCACGCGCTGCACTACCTGGAGACCGACGTGCTCGCCGTCCAGGAGGAGCTCAGGAAGCGTCCGCTGGCCGACCGGCGCGGCCTGCTCGTGCCGCCCGTGCTCCCCGACGGCGGCGCCGGCCTGCCCGAGGACGGCAAGCGCCACGAGCTGGAGACCAACGCGCAGTCGATCCTGGGCTACGTCGTCCGCTGGGTGGGGCTGGGCATCGGCTGCTCGACCGTCCCGACCCTCGAGGGCGTGGGCCTGATGGAGGACCGGGCGACGCTGCGGATCTCCAGCCAGCAGATCGCGAACTGGCTGCACCACGGGCTGGTCGAGGAGGACCAGGTGCGCGAGACCTTCGCCCGGATGGCGGCGGTGGTCGACGAGCAGAACGCCGCCGAGCCGGGCTACCGGCCGATGTGCGCCGACCTCGACGGCAGCCCGTCGTTCCAGGCCGCGCTGGACCTCGTGTTCTCCGGGCGGCGGGAGCCGAACGGCTACACCGAGCGGGCGCTGACCACCTGGCGGCAGCGGGCCAAGGCGACCGAGGGCGGCGAGGAGGCCCAGGCCCGCGAGGCCGTCGTCGCGGACGGTGCGCCGAGCCCGGCGTCCTGAGCACGGTCCCGTCCCCGACGCCCACCACCCGTCCCCGACCCGGAGGAGCCGCCATGGCCATCGACCTGCAGACCGCCCGCACCGTCATCGAGGGAGCGCGGGCCGCCGCGCGCGACCAGGACCTCAAGCCGCTGACCGTCGTCGTCCTCGACGCCGGTGGCCACGTCGTCGCCGCCGAGCGCGAGGACGGGTCGTCCACCAAGCGGTTCGAGATCGCGTTCGGCAAGGCCCACGGGGCGATCGCGCTCGGCCTGGGGTCCCGGGCCCTCATGGCGCGGGCCGAGCAGCAGCCGTACTTCATCGCCGCCGCGACCGCGGCGGTCGGGGGCTCGCTGGTCCCGGTGCCGGGCGGCGTGCTCGTCCGGGACGGGTCCGGGACGCTGCTCGGCGCCGTCGGGGTCTCCGGGGACACCTCCGACAACGACGAGGCCGCCGCCGTCGCCGGCATCGAGGCGGCCGGGCTGCAGGCGCAGCCGGACTGAGCGCCGAGGCCCGGCCGGGGACCGCCGCGTCCCCGGCCGGGCCTCTGGGACCCCGCTGAGTGAGGGAAGGCTAACCTCACCACATGTCGAAGAGGTCGTCCCTGCCGCGCCCGTCACGTCCCGCCGTCCCCCTCGCCGTCCTGGTCCTGACCGCGGGGCTGACCGCCTGCGGCGGCTCGGCGGACGACGGGTCCGCGGCGGCCGCGGAGACGTCCCCCGCGCCGGGCTTCCCGGTGTCCGTCGAGACCAGGTTCGGCACGACCGAGATCCCCGCGGAGCCGCAGCGCGTGGTCACCGTCGGCTTCAACGACCAGGACTTCGTGCTGGCCCTCGGCGTGACCCCGGTCGGCGAGCGCGAGCTCCTGGGCGACTACGACGCTCCCACCCGCCCCTGGGCGCAGGAGCTGCTCCCGGCGGAGGAGATCCCGACCGTGGGGGGCGCGGAGATCGACGTCGAGGCCGTCGCCGCCCTGGAGCCCGACCTGATCGTGGGCGTGTACTCCTTTCTGGACCAGGCGGTCTACGACCAGCTGTCGGGCATCGCGCCGACGCTCGCCCAGACCGACGAGTACGCCGACGGCGCCACCCCGTGGCAGGAGCAGACCCTCCTGATCGGGAAGGCGCTCGGCCGCGAGGACGAGGCGCAGCAGCTCGTCGACGACGTCGAGGACCGGTTCGCCCAGGCGGTCGAGGAGAACCCCGACTTCGCCGGCAGCTCGCTCGCCGTCGACCTGACGGGCGTCGGCTCTGGCCACTACCTGCTCGGCGCCGACGACCTGCGCACCCAGTTCTTCTCCGACCTCGGCTTCACCGTCCCCGACGCCAGCACCGACGTCAGCCTCGAGCGGCTGGACCTGCTGGAGGCCGACGTGCTGGCGGTCAACGGGTACGACCGGGCCGACGCCGACGCCGACGCGCTGTTCTCCGCCCTCGACGTGGTGACCCAGGACCGCACGGTGCTGCTCGGCGGCTACGACGGGGACGTGTCCGCCGCGCTCGGCTTCGGCAGCCCGCTGTCGCTGCCCTATCTGCTCGACGAGGTCGTGCCGGCCCTGGCCGCCGCGGCCGACGGCGACCCGTCCACCGCGGTGCCGGTCCTCGGCTGAGGGTCCAGCGCGCCGGGGCCGGCTCGCCGCGGGGTCAGGTCCCGGGCGGCCGGAACGCCGTGCGGACCTCCCTCGCCCTGCCCAGGACGGTGAGCAGCTGGTCCTGGTCGAGCAGCTGGTGGGTCTCCAGGTGTCCCAGGGCGCCGCTGCTGAACGAGGTGACGCTCACCGCGGCGGCGGTCTCGGCGTCCGGCGCCTCGAGGAGCACGAGACCGTCGTGCCCGCCGAGCATCCAGTACAGCGCCTCCAGCCGGCCGCCGGCGGCCTCCGCCGCGGCCCGCACGGCGGCGGTGCGGTCCCCCGGCTGGTCGATCATCCGCGACCACGTCTCCGCGGTGTAGGAGAAGAACACGACGAACCTGGGCATCTCCGGCCTCCTCACGGACACCGCCGCTGGTGTCCGTGATCCGACCAGCCCGGTCCGGGCGTGTCCAGGGTCCTCGGGCCGTGCGGAGCGCCGCACGGCCCGAGGACCGGCACCGCGACCGGGGCGCCCGCTCGTCGGTCCCCGGTGGCCGGAGGGCGCGTCCGCCCGGGTGCCGGGTTCAGCCGCCAGAGACGGTGGGTCCAGGGCAGGTCGTAGAGCAGGACGTAGGCCGTGTACGGGGCCAGGACCCGGCGCGAGGGGACGTCGCCGGCCACCGAGTGCTGCAGCGCCAGGAGGGGGACGAGGAACCCGCACACCCCGACGAAGCCCGCACGGGTGCTCCGTCGACCGAAGAAGACCCCGTTCCAGGCCTCGTTGGCGACGAGGACCGCCAGGCTCCACGCGGTGCTCCGGGCGTCGCGGCGGTCGATGCTCCGCGCGAGCACCGAGCCGACGACCCCGTAGTACAGCGCCCCCACGCCCAGGAACCCGGTCATCGGCAGCTGCCAGCGCGGAGCGTCGAGGCCGCGGAACCAGGCCATCGCCGGCTCCCCGACGAAGGCGTTCCCCGCGACGGCGGCCGCGCCCGTGCAGGCGCCCGCCCGGAGGACCGACCGCCGCCTCATGCCGGGCCCGACCCCGTCCCGGCCCGCGTGCGCGCGGGCTCCTCCGCCCGCTGCTTGAGCGCCTCGTTCATCGCTCCGAAGGCGGGCAGGGTGCCCCGGTCGAGCGACGCGGCGAGGAACGGCACCAGGACGCCCCGGAACGTCTCCTGCTGGACGAGGCGGGTACCGCCGGCGTGCGGCCGCAGCAGGAAGGCGTGCTCGGCGTCCATCAGCCCGGGCACCCCCAGCCGGCCGCGCCACCGCAGCTCCCGGCCGGCGGCGACCTCGACGAGCCGGGGCCGCAGGGTCATCGCCCGGCCGCCGACCGGCTGCATCCTCAGGGTCAGCCGCCGGCCCGGACCGACGACCCCCTCCGCCGCCACGATGAACGGGTTCCACGCCGGGTAGGCGGCGAGGTCGGTGAGTACCTGCCACACCCGTTCCGGGGTCGCCCGGACGTCGACCTCCGCGGACAGCTCCTTGACCATGACCTTCTCCTTCCGTGGGGTGGGGGACGTGCACGGGCGGACGTGGCCCAGCCGGCCACGGGTGGCGGCCACGACGACCAGGCCGAGGGCCGCGGCTGCCAGCAGGTGCACCGGGCCCACCGCCTCGCCGGCGTACAGCCGGGGCAGCAGGCCGGGACCGCCGAACCCGCTGCCGTCGGTCGTCGCGTTCCCGGCCGCGTGGACCAGGCCGACGACGAGCAGGCTGCCGGTCCGGTTGGCGACCCAGCCCTGCAGGAAGCGGAACGGGACCGCGGCCGCGGTGAGGACCAGCAGGACGGCGATCCCGCCGAGCCAGCCGTTGCCCGCCGCCAGCGCGGCGTGCTGCAGCGCGAACAGCGGGCCGGTCGCCAGCGCGGCCCGCACCGGTCCGTGCCGGTGCTGCAGGCGGGTCTGGAGGAAGCCGGTCCAGGCGACCTCCTCCGCCCAGTTGGTGGTGAGCAACCCCAGGACCAGCTGCACGAGCAGCCCGGAGACCAGGGCCGCGGCGAGCGCGCCGCCGCTCCCCTGCGGCATCCCGAGCAGGACCACCGCGGTCGCCGCGGACGCCGCCGGGACCACGACCAGGGCCAGGCCGTACCAGCGCAGCGGCACCCGGACCCGGACCGCGCGGTCCCACAGCGCGCGCACCCCGGCCCGCCCGTCGACGACGCGGGTCACCACGACCGCGGGGAGCAGCAGTCCGACCAGGTTGGCCAGGACGACGAACGGTGCCGTGGGCAGGTCGACGTCGAACCAGGCGCGTGCGACGACGGGCTGGAAGGCGATCGCCTGCCCGACGGGGAAGGACCACGCCAGGAAGGCGGCGACCGGGTGCCGGCGGACGAGGCCGACCAGCCGGTGCTCCCGGGCGGCGGGCGCGCTCACCGCGGCCATGACGTCGTCCCCGCCGGTCCCGAGGGACCCGACGACCCGACGAGCGGGGCCGGGGGCTCCGCCGCGGGGTGCACCCGGCGGGACCGAAGCCGCCGCACCCCCCAGAGGACGGCGGCGTTGCAGACCAGCAGCCCGACCAGCGCCGGTGCGGTCATCGCCCATCCCGTGCCGTTCCCCACGACCACGCCCCACAGCAGCTTCCCCCCGGCCATGAGGTCGAGGAGCACCAGACCCCAGACCACCGAGCGGCGCCAGAAGGCCAGGCAGTACGCGCCGAGGGCGAGCGGTGCCAGCAGCGACGAGGCGACCTTCGGGAGGTCCCAGGGCCCGGTGAGCCACTCCCGCTCGAAGTCCAGGAACTCCAGCACCTGCGGGTCGGGCCGCGCGGGCGCCGGGAACCAGAAGACGCTGGTGGCCAGGGCGACGAGGGTGCCGGCGATCCCCCAGCCGCTGCGCCGGTGGGCGGACCAGGCCAGCGGGATCAGGAACAGGGGCCGGACGTACCAGCTCAGCACGTTGGCGTGCCGGTCGAACGCCCAGTCGCCGAACCCGGCGAGGAGCTGCGGGACGTCCACGACGCTCTCCTAGGGACGGGTCGGCGCGGGGGTGCGGGGGTCGGTCCGCGGTGCGGTCGGTGCAACGGCGGCGGGCAGGCGGAGCGTCAGGACCAGCAGGGCGACGGCGGCGAGGCTGGTGGCGGCCAGCGACGCCGACTGGAGGACCTGGTCGGTCGTGGTCGGCAGCACCGACACGTGCACCTGGTGGTAGAGCTGGTGCGGGAGGTCCTGCACGACCACGGCCAGGCCGACGGCGCGGGCGACCCAGACCACCCCGGTGAGCAGGGCGACGAGCGCGACGGTGCCGACGGCGAGGTTGCCCAGGCCGACGTCGCGGAGCAGGTGCTCGTTGTAGGGACCGTCGGGGCTGACCCAGGAGTGTCCCCACCCGGGGAAGTCGGCGTGGAAGGACGCCGGGAAGGCGGCCTGCCAGAGACCGATCCCGAGTCCGAACAGGGCGAACCACCCCAGCAGGGCCTTGACGGCGAGACGCATGCGGGCCTCCGTGGCGAGGGGATCCGGGGAGCCGGTGCGGTCCCCGACGTCCCGGGGGGACCGTCGCGCCGCGCCCTTGACGGATCGTGGGCGTCCGCTTGACGGGGCCCCGGGCGAGCGCGTCGCCGAGGCCCGGAGCGGCGGCCGTCGCGGGGCAGGATGGTCCGACGGCGAGCCGGGCCGGGGGCCGGAGAGGCGGGTGGACGGTGCAGTTCGACATCCTCGGGCCGCTGCAGGTGCGTGACGCGGGGCGGCCGCTGGCCCTCGGGCGGCCGAAGCAGCGCGCCGTGCTGGCCATCCTGCTGCTCTCCGCGGGCACGGTGGTCTCACTCGACCGGCTGGTCGAGGAGCTGTGGGGCCCGCAGTCGCCGCCGCAGGCCCTCGCGTCGGTGCAGGCCTACGTCTCCCACCTGCGCCGGCTGCTCGAACCGCAGCGTGCACCCGGCACCCCGGCGACGGTGGTCGTGAACCAGGCGCCGGGCTACCGCATCGTGGTGGACCCCGGCGACCTCGACGCCGCCCGCTTCGAGGACCTCGCGCGGACGGGGCACGAGCTCCTGCGGCAGGGCGAGGCGCCGCGCGCCGCGGACGCCCTCGAGCAGGCCCTCGCGCTGTGGCGCGGACCGGTCCTGGCCGACCTCGCCGACGCGCCGTTCGTGCAGGCCGAGCGGGCCCGGTTGGACGACCTCCGGCTGACCGCGCTGGAGGACCGGCTCGGGGCCGACCTCCGCCTCGGCCGGCACGCCCGCGTCGTCGCCGAGCTCGAGCGGCTGACGGGCGAGCACCCGTTCCGGGAGCGCCTGCAGGGACTGCGCATGACCGCCCTCTACCGCTGCGGGCGGCAGGCGGAGGCGCTGCAGAGCTACCAGCAGTTCCGCGCACAGCTGCGCGAGGAGCTCGGCCTGGACCCCGGCCAGGCGCTCCGGGACCTCGAGCGGGACGTCCTCCGCCAGGCCCCGGCACTGGACTGGACCGCGGCGTCCGCCGACCCGGCGGCCGCACCCCGACCCGCTCCCGCCGCGGCGCCGGACCCGCCCCGCTCTCCCCTCCCTCCCGCCGCCGGCGCGGGCGCCGCGGCCCCCGGGAGCCTGGTGGGGCGCGACGCGCACCTGCACGTGGTCGACCGGGCGCTGGCCGGGACGGCGACCGGCCGGGGGCGGGTCGTCCTGGTGGCCGGCGAGCCCGGGATCGGCAAGACGCGACTGGCCGAGGAGGCGACCCGGCGCGCCCGCGGGTCCGGCGTCACGGTGGCCTGGGGCCGGAGCGACCAGGACGCCGGGGCCCCGCCCTTCTGGCCCTGGACCCAGGTGCTGCGCGCCCTGCTCGACGACGGGACGGGCGGGCCCGGCGTCGACTCCGCCGAGCTCGCGCGGATCCTGCCGGGACCGGGGGGCGGGGAAGCGCGGGACGCCGCACCGGTGGTGGACCCAGAGGCGTCCCGGTTCCGCCTGTGCCAGGCGGCCACCGCCACCCTCCTGCGGCTGGCGCGGGGACGGCGGCTGCTGGTGGTCCTCGACGACCTGCAGTGGGCCGACGTCGCCTCGCTGCGGCTGCTGGGCCACCTCGCCACGACGCTGGCCGACGCCCCCGTCGTCGTGCTGGTGACCTACCGGGACCGGACCCTCGACGGCGGCGAACCGCTCGCCGACACCCTCGCGGACCTGGCCCGCACGGCTCCGGTGGACCGCCTGGAGCTGACCGGCCTGGCGGTCCCCGACGTGGCCCGGGTGATGGCCTCGCACCTCGGCACCGACCCCGACGACGGGCTGGTCCGGCTGGTCCGCGACCGCACCGGCGGCAACCCGTTCTTCGTCCTCGAGGTGCTCCGCCTGCTCGGCAGCGGCGGCCGGCCGGAGCGGACGGCGGGCGAGGCGGCGTCGCTGGTCGCCCAGGAGGTCCCGGCGGGCGTGCGCGACGTCCTCCGCCGACGGCTCGGCCGTCTGCCCGACCAGATCCGCACCGTGCTGCTCGTGGCCGCGGTGGTCGGCCAGCAGTTCGACCTCGACGTCGTCCGTGCCGTGACCGGGCTGGACGACGACGACGCGCTGTCCGCGGTCGAGCTGACCGTCTCGGCCGGCCTCGTCGTCGAGGACCCGGCGACCGTGGGCCGGTTCCGCTTCGCGCACGCGCTGGTCCGCGAGGCCATCTACGGCGAGATCAGCCGCGCCCGACGGGCCCGGCTGCACGCCCGGGTGGGACAGGCGCTGCTGGACCGACGCGGCGGCGACGCGGACTCCGTCCTCCAGCTGGCCCAGCACTGGTGGCTGGCCGCCCCGGTGGTGGGCGCGGAGCGGGCGGTCCCGCACGTCGTCGCGGCGGCCGAGCTGAGCCTCGACACCTTCGCCCACGAGGAGGCCGAGCGGCAGCTGCGCCGCGGCCTGGACCTCCTCGCCGCCGCGGCGCCCACCCGCGACCGCGACGCCTCCGAGCTGGCCGTCCGGCTGCGTCTCGGCAGGCTGCTCGTGCAACTGCACGGCAGCGGCTGCGAGCACGCGCGGGACCACTTCGGCCGGGCACGCGAGCTGGCCGGCGAGCTCGGGGACCGGCCGGCCCTGCTCACCGCCTGCCGCAGCCTCTACGAGGTGGCCTTCGCCCGCGCCGACCACTCGGCCGCCGCCGCCCTCGCCGAGGTCATGCTGGACCTCGCCCGGAGCGGGGACGACCCGGCCGCGCTGGTGGGAAGCCACCTGGCGCTGGGGCGCACCCTGTGGTCCCAGGGCCGGCTGGCCGCCGCCAGGGACCACCTCGAGCAGGGGCTGCGGGTGGCGGGCCCGGTGGACGGCCGCGAGTTCCTGCCGCCGCGGATCGTGCTGCAGCTGCAGCTGGCCGCGGTGCTCACGTCCCTCGACGAGCCGGACGCCGGGATCGAGCTGCTGTCGACGGCCGTCCGGGACGCGCGCGGTGGGTCCCCCTTCGTGCAGGCCCTCACCCTCACCGGAGCCGCCCTCGTCTCCGCCATGCGCCGCGATGCCACGGCGGCGCGCCGGTGGGCCACCGAGACGTTGGAGCTCGTGGAGCGCTGGAACCTGCCCTGGCCGGCCGGGTACGCGGCCGTGGTGCTGAGCTGGGTGCACGCGGTCGAGGACGATCCCGTGGCCGCGATCCCCGCGCTCCGGGAGCACCTCGCGCGGACCGAGGCCGGTGGCACCCAGCACCTGCTCGGGTGGGGCCTGGGCCTGCTGGCCGAGGCGCACCTGTGCGCCGGGGAGCCGCTCGAGGGCCTGCGCCTGCTCGACGACGCGCTGGCCCGGGTCGCGCGCACGGGTGAGCGCTCCTACGAGTCCGAGCTGCACCGCCTGCGGGCGCTGTGCCTGGCCGCGCTGACACCACCGCGCTCCGAGGAGGCCCACGGTGCGCTCGAGCGGGCGGCCGCCGTCGCTCGCGAGCAGGGGTCGGCCGCCCTGCTGCGGCGCGCCGCCGAGACGTGCCGCGCGGTCGCCGGACGTCACAGCGGCAGCTGCGACCACCCCGGTGCGCAGCCCTGACCTCGCTCCCCCGGGACGAAGCCGGCCCGGATCAGCAGCGCGGCGACCCGCCGGTCACGCGGTGGCGGCGCGGTCAGCAGCTCGACGCCCGCTGCCCGCAGGGCATCGGCGACCTCGCACACCAGCCGGGGTCCCAGGGAGGGGTCCCGGTGGGCCGCGGACAGGGCCAGCCCGCACACCCGGGCCGTCGTGCGCCCGAGGGAGCGGACCACCGCCACCCCGGCGAGGCCGGTGCCCTCCGTCGCGGTCAGGTCGCACAGGCCGAACCAGACGCAGGTCGGCTCGTGGTCGTCGAGGCGGCAGGGCGGCAGCAGCCGTGCGGCCTGCCGGCGGTCCGGGTCCGTGTCGAGCCGCCGGAAGACGATGCCGGCCGGGGAGCCGCCTGGTGTCGCCGTCATCGCCCCTCCCCGGCCGTCCGAGTACCGGTCGAGGGTGCCTCCGCCGACCTTGACGCCCGCGTGACGCCGGTGGCCGGACACGCGCAGCGGTGCTGTGTCCGGTACCTGACACAGGGGTACCGTCGACCGGGTGGGCACGCGCTCCCTCCCCGACCGGGACCACGGCTTCGACGTCGTCGCGCTGGCCGCCAGCGCCGGCGGAGTCCGGGCCCTGCGCACGGTCGTGTCGGGGCTGCCCGCGGACTTCCCGGTGCCGGTCCTGGTGGTGCAGCACCGCGGCGCCGGCACCCCCGAGCTGCTCAGCGAGGTGCTCCGGGCCCGGGCGGCCCTGCCGGTGCGCACCGCCACGTCCGGACCGCTGCTGCCCGGGGTCACCGTGCTGCCGGCCGGGACCACCGCGGACCTCCGCCCCGACGGCCGGCTGACGCTCCGGGCCTGCCCGACGGGCAGGACCGCGGACGACCTCCTCACCGGCGCCGCGGCCGCCTTCGGACCGCGGGTGCTGGCCGTGGTGCTGACCGGACGGCTGTCCGACGGCGCGGCGGGCGTGCGCGCGGTCCGCCGCGCCGGTGGCCGCGTGCTGGTCCAGGACCCGGACGACGCCGAGGCACCGGGCATGCCCAGCGCGGCCCTGGCCACCGGCTGCGTCGAGCACATCCTCCCCCTGGACCTCGTGGCACCGGCACTGGTGGCGTACGCGATGGCTCCCGGCGCCGCGGACCTGCTCGCCGTCCCCCTCCCGGCGTGGGCCCGCCTGGGCCCGCGTCCGTCCGTCCCGGCATGACGTGGGGCCCCGAGGGGTAGCTCCTCACGGCCCGGAGCAGACGGGCCGCCCGTCCCGAGGAGAGGCACGTGCCCACGCCGGCCGCCAGCACGCAGCCCCACCCGCGACGCAACCTCCTGCTCGGCGCGCTGCCCGAGGACGAGTACCGCCGGCTGCAGCCTGCGCTCGAGCCGGTGGAGCTCGACGTCCGCCAGCAGCTGTACGCGCACGGCAAGCCGATCGAGCACCTCTGGTTCCCCGTCGACGCCGTCCTGTCGCTGCTGGCTGTCGTCGAGGGCGAGGCGGCGATCGAGGTGGCCACGATCGGTCACGAGGGCCTGGGCGGTCTCCCCGCCTTCCTCGGGACCACCGAGAGCCCGCACGACACCTTCTGCCAGATCGCCGGCACGGCCGTGCGCCTGGCGACGGGTGAGCTGCGCCGGTTCCTGGGGCAGGACGGCGCGCTGCACGACGTGCTGCACCGCTACACCCTCGCCACGATGATCCAGCTGGCGCAGAACGTGGCGTGCAACCGCCTGCACACCACCGAGGAGCGCTGCGCCCGCTGGCTGCTGCAGACCCGCGACCGCGTCGGCGCCGACGAGTTCACCCTCACCCAGGAGTTCCTGGCCCAGATGCTCGGCGTGCGGCGGGGCACCGTCTCGCTCACCGCCGGCGTGCTCCAGCAGGCCGGCGTCCTCCGCTACACCCGCGGCAGGATCACCGTCCTGGACGCCGACGGCCTCTACGAGGCGGCCTGCGACTGCTACGACGTCATCCAGTCCGAGTACCGACGCGTCATGGCTGCGCCCGAGGCCTGACCACGCCGGGGCGGGGGGGGTGGACGGCCCGCGGGTCGGCGCCTCCCCGTGCCGTGGATGCTGTCCCGGTGCCTCCCGTCCCACGCCGTCCCCCAGCGGCCGCCCTGCTCACCGAGCCGCCGCGGGCGGGTCTGGACGCCGCCGCCCTGGCGGCTGCCTGGCCGCTGCTCGCGGCCGCCCGCCGCGGTGACGGGCACCCGGTGCTGGTGCTGCCGGGACTGCTGACCGGCGACCCCGCCACCGCGGTGCTCCGGACCGCGCTGCGCGCCCTGGGCCACCACGTGTCCGGCTGGAGCCTGGGCCTCAACCGGGGCCCGACGGGCCGCGTCGTCGACACGCTGCGCGCCCGGCTCGAGCGGCTGCACCGGACCTCGGGACGGCGGGTCAGCCTGGTGGGCTGGAGTCTCGGGGGGCTCTACGCGCAGGAGCTGGCCCGGGCCGCGCCCGGCAGCGTCCGCGGGCTGGTCACCCTCGGCACGCCCGTGGTGCGATCGGCGCCCTGGGTCCGCACGGCGTCGCGGATCGTCGACGGCGGCACCCGCCTCCTCCCCGGGGCGGCAGCGCTGCCCCGGCCGTGGGCCGAGCGCGGCTCCCTGCGCGTGCCCGCGACGTCGGTCTACACCCGGGCCGACGGCATCGTGCACTGGTCGTCGTGCCGGTACGAGGTCCGCCCCCGGCGGGAGAACGTGGAGGTGCGCGGCAGCCACCTCGGCCTCGCCACCAACCCGGCGGTCCTGTGGCTGCTGGCCGACCGGCTGGGGACGCCCGAGGGTGCCTGGACGCCCTTCCGCCCCCCGCCGGGACTGGGTCTGCTCTTCCCCCGCCGTCGATGACCGGCACCCGCCGGGTCGGGCACCCTCCCGGCGTGGACCCCGAGCAGCTGCTGCGGACGGCGGCCGACCGGCTGGACGCGCTGGCCGCCCGCACGACCCCCGGCGACTGGCGGACCGCCGGACTGCTGGCCACGCGCCCCGAGGTGGTCGCGCACTCCCCCGACGGGAGCACGCGGCACGTGGCCGAGGCGCGGGCCGGGACCGCGGCCTGGATCGCGACCCTCTCCCCCGCGCTGGCCGCGCCGCTGGCGGGCTGGCTGCGCGCCGCCGCGACGCACGACCCGGTCGACCCGGCGGCCGAGGCGTTCGCCCGGGCCCTGCTCGCGCGGCTGGGGTGACCGGACCGGGTCGCCGCAGCCACGGCGGCCACGGGAGGTCGCCCGCACCGCTGCCGCCCTCCGCACCCCCGCCGTCGCGGGTCAGCCGGTCGTCCTGCCGGCGGCCAGGGCGGCGATGAGATCGGACGCCGGCCGCGGCCGGATGCCCATCGCGGAGAGGGCCTCGGGCCCCGGGTAGGAGGACACGTCCATCGACACCGCGATCCCGAGGCCGGTGGCGAGCTCCGGTGCGCGTCGCCGCAGCGCCCGGGCGCCGGCCGCGAGCACCGGCCGGGGCACGACCACCCGGCGGAAGCGCGCGCCGAGCGCCCGTTCGAAGGCGTCGACGACCTCGTGCCGGGTCAGGGGCTCGGGACCGCCGAAGTCGACCGACCCCGGCGGGTCGGCCATCGTGGCCACCCGCACGCACGCCTCGGCCACGTCGTCCTCGGCGACGTAGGGCACGGGGTTGCGGCCGCGGCCGAGGACGATCGCCCGGCGCGCGTCCGGGCGGATGCCGACAGCCGGGGACAGCCACACCTCCTGGAACGCGGCCGGCCGGACGACCACCGACCGCATCCGGGAGCGCTGGAGCAGTTCCTCGGTGGCCTTCTTCGCCGCGAACAGCGGCACCAGGTCCGCGGTGGCCTCGTCGCCGGTCAGCGCCGACACGAAGACGAAGCGCTCGACTCCGGCGGCCTCGGCGGCGCGGACGAGCGAGGCGGTGCCGTCCCGGTCGACCCGGCCGATGGACACGTCCCTCGCCCCCGGCCGCCAACGGCCCACCGCGTTGGCGGTCGTGAGGACCGTCCGCACACCGGTCACCGCCCGGGCCAGGCCGCCCGGCTCGGTGAGGTCTCCGGCCACGACGTCGGCGCCGAGCCCGGCCAGTGCGCTGCCGTCGCTCGTGGGGCGGACCAGCGCCCGGAACGGCACCCCGGCTGCGGCCAGTCGGGCGGCGATCCGGCCGCCCAGGGAACCGGTCCCTCCACAGATCAGCAACTCCGGCACGTCGACCCCCTCGGGAAGAGCACCAGCCAGGCAGGACCGCCCCGCCGTGTCAACGGGCCGGTCGCGGGCGCCGAGCGCCCGGGAGCCCAGTGGCCGGCCGTCCGAGCGGCAGGGCACGGCGGCCACCCGTGGGCGGACGCACCGCACGCGTGCGGGTGACCGGCCCGAGCGGCCGCATGGTCCGGCGGCCGGCCGGGCAGCCACCGGCGGTGGAGGACGACTGGAGATCACTGCTCGACGACCTGCCGATGGAGCAGCGCCTGAAGGCGATCGCCGTCTACGAGCTGGCGAGCGATCGAGCGGCCGGACAGCCGGTCGAGACGGCGGCCGCGACCCTGCGCGCGGCAGCCACGGCCGAGGGGCTGGACGACGGGCACCCGTGGATCCGGGCGGCCGCCGCACGCATCAGCGCGGAGCAGCGCCCGTGACCCGACCCGCCGGCTGACCGGGCGCAGGTCGACGTCGTCACGGCCGATCCGCCGCCGGTCGGCGGGGCGTGTCCCGGTGTCCGCGGGGGCGACCGACGACGTGGCGCACGGCGCCGGCGGGAGCGGCCCGCCGGCGCTCTGGCGTGCGTCCGACGAGGTCAGCCGATAGTTTGCACGCCCCCAGCGCGTGATCAGCGGAGGCGTGGATGACCGGACCTCGTTCGATCTGCTTCTACACGCCCTCGACGGACCCGTCGGGCATGGGGGCGCACGTGCTCGACCTGATCGCCGCGTTCGCGGGCACGGTGGACGTGTCGCTCATGGCGCGGGAGCTCCCCAGGACGCAGTGGCTGCTGGACCGGGCCGGGGAACTGGGCGCGGAGACGGTGCCGCTGCCCTCCCCCCGGCACCCGCGGTTCGGCCCCGTGGTCACCGGGTTCCTGTCGGCACGCCCGGCCGACGTCTTCCACTGCCACGTGGGGACCGGCAGCGAGGACTGGGACGGCGTCCGGCTGGCCCGGTCCGCCGGGTGCCCGGTGGTGGTGCAGACCCAGCACCTGCCCTACCTCCTCTCCTCCCCGCGCAGGCGGCACGCCTACTTCCGCGCCATCGCCCCGGTGGACCGGCTCATCGCGGTCTCCGCGGGACTGCGCCGGACGTACGAGCGGATCGGGGTGCCGAGCGGGTCCTTCACCACGGTGCCGAACGGCATCGCCCCGCTGGTCCAGCGGCTGCCGCGAGCGGAGGCGCGGCAGGCCCTGGGGCTCGAGGCGGACCAGCCGGTGGTCCTGACCGTCGGCCGGCTCACCCACATGAAGGCCCAGTGGCAGCTGCTCGACGCGGTCCCGGACCTGCTGGCCCGCTTCCCGCGGCTGGCGGTCGTCCTGCTCGGCGACGGCCCGCTGCGGGAGGCCCTGGTCGAGCAGGCCGGCTCCCTCGGCGTGGCCTCCGCGGTGCGGTTCGCCGGGCACCGCTCCGACGCGCGGCAGCTGCTCGCCGCCGCCGACGTGTTCGCCCTGCCGTCGAGGTGCGAGGGGATGCCCCTGGCCGCGCTGGAGGCGATGGAGGCCGGGCTGCCGGTGGTGGCCACCCGCGTGGTCGGCAGCGAGGAGGTGGTCGTGGACGGCGTGACCGGAGCGCTGGTGCCCTTCGGCCGCCCGGCCGAGCTCGGCGCCGCGCTCGCGAGGCTGCTCGCCGACCCGGCGCTGCGCCGGCGGCAGGGCGCCGCCGCGCGGCGCCGGTACCTCGCCGGGTTCACCCGGGACCGGATGGCGCAGGAGACGGCGGCGGTCTTCGCGGAGCTGCTCCGGACGGCGGCCCGGCCGGCGCTCACCGGGAGCCCGGCGTGAGGCGGCTGCGGGTGGCCTGCGTGGGGACCGGGTTCATCGCCGGGCAGCACCTCCGGGCGCTGTCGGGGATGGCGGACGTGGACGTCGTCGCGGTCGCCGACACGCAGCCGGAGCGCGCGCAGGAGGTGGCGACCCGGTACGACGCCCGCGCCTACGACGACGGGGCGACGCTGCTGGCGACCGAGGAGCTGGACGCCGTCTGGCTGTGCGTGCCGCCGTTCGCGCACGGCGCCCTGGAGGCCGACGCCATCGCCCGCGGACTGCCCTTCTTCGTGGAGAAGCCCCTGGCGCTGGACCTCCCCACCGCCCAGGACGTCGCCGACCGGCTGGCAGGGACCGGGCTGACCACCGCCGTCGGGTACCACTGGCGGCACCTCGACGTCGTCGAGCGGGCCGTGCAGCTGCTGGCCGGGACGCCCGCCCAGCTCGTGACGGGGTACTGGTGGGACAGGACGCCGCGCGTGCCGTGGTGGCCCCGGCGGGCGTACTCCGGGGGCCAGGTCGTCGAGCAGACCACGCACATCTTCGACCTGGCCCGCCACCTCGCCGGCGAGGTCGACACGGTGACCGCGGCCGAGCGGGCCGCTCCCGACGGTGCGGAGGACGTCCCCACGGCGTCCTCGTCGCTCCTGCGGTTCGCCGGGGGCGCGGTCGGCAGCATCTCCTCGGCGCGCGTCCTGGCCGGACGGCACCGGGTCGCGCTGCACGTCGTCGCCGACGGCCTCGTCCTCGAGGTGTCCGAGCGCGGCCTGACCGACCACGAGCTGCGCGTGGGGACCGGGGACGGGGCGGAGGTGCTGCGGTCCGAGCAGGACCCGATCGCGGCCGAGGACCGCGAGTTCGTCGACGTCCTGCTGGGCCGGGCGGCGCGCACCCGGGTCCCGTACTCCGAGGCGCTGCGCTCGCACGCCCTGGCCTGTGCCGCGGACCGCTCGGCCCGTGAGGGGACGCCGGTGCGCCTGGCGGACGGCGGCGCCACCGGCTGAGCCCGGGTGCTCACGCGTCCGCGGCAGGGTCCTCGCCGGGCAGCGGCACGGCGTCGCGCGGCGGGGCGGCGGGCAGGCCGCTGCCCGTCAGGTGGTCGGCGTCGTTGAAGGAGACCAGCGTCCACTCCGGCTCGCCGGCGGACGAGGGCCGGTGCCGCCAGTGGGTGAGGCTGGTGTTCCGCGGCGCGCAGTCCACCCGCCTCCCGCTCGGGCCCAGGCCGAAGGCCAGGGCGAACGACGCCTCCACGACCCCCGCGTGGCACACGGCGACCACCGTCTCGTCCGGGTGACGGGCGACGAGCCGGGACAGGGCGCCGCCCGCGCGGGCCAGGAACGTCGCCCAGCTCTCACCGCCCGGGGAGAACTCCCGGTAGGGGTCCCGCGTCCCGGGTGGCTGCTCGCCGCGGCGGTACCGGGCCCGCCACTGCTCCACGGTGAGCCCGTCGGCCTCCCCGGGACGCAGCTCCTCCAGCCCGTCGTCCCGCTGCACCGGCAGTCCCAGCGCCCGGGCGACGTACTCGGCGGTCTGCAGCGCACGCGGGAGGGGGCTGGCGACGAGCCGGTCGGCCCGCACCGGCCGGTCCCGCAGCCGCCGCTCCAGCAGGCGCGCCTGCTCCCGTCCCCGGACGGTCAGGCCCGGGTCGCCCCGCATGCCCCCGATCACCGGCTCGACGTTCGCCACGGCCTCGCCGTGCCGCACCAGGTACAGCTCCGTCGCCACCTGCTCCTCCTCCCGGAGCCCGCGGCCCCGCCTCAGCCGCCCTTGCGACGGGCGAGCACCAGACCGGCCACCTCGACCGCGCCGGCCCCCAGCAGCGCCCGCGCCATCTCCCGCAGCGAGAACCCCTCCGAGTACACGTCGTCGAAGACCAGCACCCGGCGGCCCGCGACCCGCTCGGGCTCGGGCACCGACAGCGCGGCCCGCAGCTCTCCCTCGGCGATCGCGCGGCGCTCCTGCGCGCTGATGCCGAGGAAGCGCCCGGTGGGTCCGGACTTGGCGATGAGACCCGGCGCGAACGGCCAGCCCGGCCCCTCGCGCCGGGCCGCTTCCACGATCACCTGCAGGTAGTCCCACAGCCGGTGCGCCCGCGGACCGACGTAGATCGCGCCGGTCGTGATCAGGTCGTAGCCGGCCAGCTCCCCGCGGTTGTCCTCCAGGAAGCCGACGAGGATCCGCCCCAGCACCTCGGCCAGGTCGCGCTCCTCCCCGTACTTGAACCGGTAGATCGCGCGCCACATCTCGTCCGCGTCGCCCGACACGGTGTACAGGCGGGAGAACCAGCGGTCGTCGAAGCCGCACACCGTGTTGGCGCACGCACCGCCCACCTCCACGGCCCGACCGCAGACGGCGCACGTCGGCCCGTCGGGTGCGCCGTCGCCGGCGACGGCGCACGCGAAGCAGATCGCCGGCGTCCCCGTCGTCCGGTAGGCGCAGGAGGCACAGGCGTCGAAGCCCGCCGGCGCCGGTTCGAGCGGATCCAGGTCGATGGGCATCCTCACCTCTGCAGACCGTCGGCACCGCTCGATCGGGAGGCGGACTCTAAGGGAGGTCCCGGGCGCGCACACCTGCGGACGACGACGGACACCGGGGTGGTGCGGCGTCAGCGCCAGAACGCGGTGAGCCGCCCGGCGAGCGCCCTGCCCCGGGCGTGACCGGCCCGAGCGGCGGGCGGCCGCAGCGACAGGTCCATCGCGCGGGCGCCGAACAGGTGCTCGGAGCCGACCTCCGGGACGATCGTCTCGACCCGGCTGCCGCGGGCGCGCAGCACGTCGACCTGGGCCGCCAGGTGGGTGCCCCACTGCCGCGGGTGCCGCGACCTGCCGCCGAGGGGCGACAGCACCAGCACCCGCCGGTACCCGGCTGCCAGGTCGGCGTTCTCGACGGATCGGTAGCCGCCGTCGATGTACCGGCGGTCGCCGATGCCGTGGGGCGGGCCGCCGGCGGTGCTGGCGGCCACGGCGTCCACCAGGTCCACTCCGCTGTGGCGGTCGAACACGACCGGCTCGCCGGTGTGGGCGTCGACCGCCGTGATGAGCAGCGCTCGTCCCGGCCAGCGGCGAACCGGCAGCCGGGCGGCGACGGTGGCGCGCCACCGGGCTCGCCCGGAGCCGTCCGACGCCGCGTCCGTCTCGAGCGCCGCCGCGCCCATCCGGCGGCGCATGTCGGCCGCGTCCTCGGCGGCGGCGATGATGCGGCTCGTCCTCTCCAGGTGGTCGGCCACCGGCCCGACGGGGACGCGTCCGCCGTCGGACCCGACCGGACGGGACCGTGGCGGGGGCGCCGCGGCGAGGACGGCGGCGAGCAGGTCGTGCGGGCTCGCGCCGGTGAGCTGAGCCGCGGCCGTGGCGCCGGCCGACGTCCCGATGACCAGATCGGCCTCCGTCACGTCCAGACCGCCGTCGAGCAGGCCGGCGACGACGCCGATCAACCACGCGTTGCCCGTCGATCCCCCGCCGCCGAGGACCAGCGCCCGCTCGCCCGCGACCGGCGCCGGCCCCGTGGCGTCGGCCCGCGGCTGGTCCCGGTCGGTCCCCGCCCCATCGGGAGCGGTCGCCGAGGTGCCGTGCGGGGTCAGGGGTGGTGCTGTCTCCATGGGTGTCGCCTCTCGCGAGTGGGGCTCGCGGGCGCTCCCGGTCGCGACCACCTCCGTCGCGTGATCGTGGCCTGCAGGGGAGCCCCCGCTGCGGATCCTGCGTGCACGGGTCTCACCTCCTGCCGGTCGGTCACGATCGCCGGGACGCTCGCACACCGGGGACGCGGTGCACAACCGGCTTCCTGCCGGTCGCGGCCGGAGCTCAGCGCGGCTGCCCGCCGCCGAGGACCGGGGAACGGCGTCGGTGCGCGAGGCCGACCGGGTCGTCCGTGCAGACCATGTCGACGCCCAGCCGGGCCATCAGCCGCGCCTCCTCGGGGTCGTTCACCACCCCGACGGCGACCTGCACGCCCAGCCTGCGCACCCGGCGCACGACGTCATGGTCCCGACGGACGTGGACCGGGTGGAGGTGGACGTCGGTCAGCCCGCGGTCCCGGGCACGCCGGGCGGCGACGTCGGGATCCACGTGGGGCGCGACGACGAGGGCTCCGGACACGGAGCCGCAGCCGGCCAGTGCGGCGGCGGTGCGCAGGTCGAAGGACGTGGTGCTGACGCGGTCGGCGTCCGGGCGGTGCAGGCGGCGGGCGTGCAGCAGGCCGGCGAGGAGCCGGGCCGTGCGGGCGCCGGCGGCGCCGCCCGCCTCGGGCTCGACCTCGGTCACGAGGAAGGCGCGCCGGCGGGCGACGAGCTCCAGCGCCTCGGTGAGGGTGGGGACGCACGTCCCGTCGGGCAGCCGGAGGTCGCGGACCGCGGCGAACGGGGTCCGGCCCACGACCGGGCCGGTGCCCGGCCATCCCGTGACGCCGACGCGTGGTGCCGATGGCGCGCCCGTGAACCCACCGGCCGGGTTCAGGGCCGGCGGACGGCGTAGCGCAGCAGGACGACGCCGTTGCCGAACCGCCGGTTCTCCACCAGCTCCAGGTCGGTCGGCTGGTCGGCGGTCCCGAACAGCCGCCGGCCGCGGCCCACGACGACCGGGTTGACGTAGAGCCGGTACTCGTCGACGAGGTCCAGCCGGCGGAAGGTCGCGGCCAGGTCGGCCCCGCCGAGCGTCATGTCCCCGCCGGGCTGCTCCTTCAGGGCGCGGATCTCGTCGGGGTCCACCTCCGCCCGCAGCGACGCGTTGGGGCCGACCTGCTGCAACGTGCGGGAGAAGACGATCTTCGGCACCGCCCGCCAGATGCCGGCGAACTCGTGCACGACCGGCGGGAGGTCGGGGTCCTGGTCGGCGGTCGGCCAGAACGCCTCCATGAGCTCGTAGGTGACCCGGCCCTCGAGGAAGGCGCTCCCGGCCGCGAGCTGCTCGTTGAAGTGCGCGTGCAGTTCCTCGTCGACGCGGTGCCAGCTCAGGTCGGAGTCCGGCCCCTCGAAGCAGCCGTCCAGCGACAGCATCATGTGCACGACGATCTCCCGCACGCGTCCTCCTGGTGGACGTCCCGGTCCGGGAGCTGGGACCGGCGGACGCGGACCAACTCATCGGTCCCGCGGCCCTCCGCTCGCCGCGACCGGTCAGGGGCGGACGGGACGAGGGCCGCCCCGGGACCCCCGCCGCGGCCGGCGGCGGACCGGCTCGCTATCCCCGTGGTCCCGGACGGACCACGGGATCCGCCGGTGGCCACGTGGCCGGGCCCTCCCCGGGCACCCGCCCGCTCGAGGCGCCCGCCATCCGCCGGATGCCCACCACGAGCAGCGCGATGCCGCCTGCCGCGAGGAGCGCGCTGCCGATCAGCGCACCGACCGAGACGGCGACCACGTGGGGCAGCTCGACCTGCACCCTGGTCGAGGTGACCACGCCCGGGCTGCCGTCGGCGTTCATGACGACGAGCCGGTGGTCGCCGGCCGCTGTCGGCCAGCTCAGCTCCGCCTGCGACGGGGAGCTCGCGGAAGCCAGCCAGAAGTCCTGCTCACCGGGGGGCGCCGCCCGGGAGTTCCCCGGCTTCCGGGTGACGGCCAGCTCGAACGGGTCGAAGCCGACGTCGGTGACCTCGTCGACCTCCACCCCGGCCAGGTAGTCGTCGACGGCGTCGGCCGGTCCCACGCCGATGAACACACCGGCGGGGTCTCCGGTCTGCGACGTCACGCGCACTGTCGGCCTGCCGAGGACGTCCGCGAAGCCCCGGACGTCGTCCGTGCCGGCGTCGTCGGTGACGAGCGCGGCGGTCGACGTGGTGAGCGACCGAGGTCCCGAGTCGAGTCCGCCGTCGGATCCGAACGCGATCAGGAGGGCGGTGGCGGCGGCGCCGGCGAGCACCGCGAGCGTGGTGAGCACGGCGCCGAGGGTGGTGAGGGCCGTGCCCCGCCTGCGGACCGGCGTCGAGGCGCGGTCCCTGGGCGGGGACGGGGTGAGAGCGGTCATGACGGTTCCTCTCGGGTGGTCCCGGTGGTCGCAGCCGCGGTCCACGGGTGGCCGCGGGGACGGGCCGCCCGTGGCCGGGCCTCGGTCAGGTGTCGCGCCGGGCGAGGGCGAGGGCCGCGGCCGCCAGGGCGACGGCGGCGTAGAGGGCAAACACGCCCAGTCCGGCCCAGGGCGGCAGGGTCTCCCCCGCGACCGGGCCGGTCTGCATGACCGCCGCGCCGGCGTTGGTGGGCAGGAACGGGTCGACCTGGGGGACGAGCAGTCCCACCACGGGGAGCACGAAGAGCAGCCCGAAGACGGCTGCCATGGCGCCCACGGCGCTGCGCAGCAGCGCTCCGACGGCGGCCCCGAGGACTGCGGTGGTGCCGAGGTAGAGCGCCGCGCCGACGATCGCCCGCGGCACCCCCGGCGTGCCCAGGGAGATGCTCGTCCCGGTGCCGCCCAGGACGGCCTGCGCGGTGAAGAAGGCGGTGACCACGGCGGCGAGGGTGGCGGCGGCGGAGACCACCGCGACGAGGACGGCCTTCGCCCAGAGCACCGGTAGCCGCCCCGGTACCGCGGTGAAGGTGGTCCGGATCGAGCCGGTGGTGTACTCGCCGGTGACGACGAGGATCCCCAGGGCGGCGATCAGGAGCTGGGTGAAGCTCACTCCGCTCAGCGCGCCTCCGACGGCATCCGTCCCGCCGGGCTCCCCGGCACCCGGGTCACCAGCGGTGAGTGCGGTGATCAGGGCCGGGGAGACCCCGGCGGCGAGGACGCTGAGCACGCTGGCGACCACGAGCCACCAGTTCGAGCGCAGGCTGCGGAACTTGATCGCCTCCGCGGTGAGGACCCGCAGCTGGGTCACCCGGAGCTCCGCGGCTGCGGGGGCGGTGTCGCGGCGGTCCGTGGTGGTGGTCATGCGGCGGCCCTCCGGGGCGCTGTCGGGTCGGTGGCGGGGGTGGCGGGGGTGGTGGACCGGTACTGGACGTCGTCGGCGGTCATCGCCAGGTAGGCCTCCTCGAGCGAGGCGTGGACGGGGACGAGTTCGGTCAGGAGGATCCGGGCCGCCAGCGCGGTCCCGGCGATCTCCTCGGCGGTGGTGCCGGTCACCGTCAGCACGTCCGGCTCCGGCCGGGACACCACCGCACCTGCCACGACCAGCAGCCGGGTCAGCTCCTCCGGCTGCGGGGTGCGGACCGTGACGCGTCCGGTGGCCGTGGCGGTCATCTGCTGCATCGACACGTCGGCGAGCAGCCGGCCGCGACCGAGGAGGACCAGGTGGTCGGCCGTCAGCGCCATCTCGCTCATCAGGTGCGAGGAGACGAAGACCGTGCGCCCCTCGGCGGCGAGCGCGCGCAGCAGTCCGCGGATCCACCGGATGCCGTCGGGGTCCAGGCCGTTGACCGGCTCGTCGAGCAGGATCACCGCCGGATCTCCCAGCAGGGTCGCGGCGATGCCCAGTCGCTGGGACATGCCGAGGGAGAAGCCTCCGACGCGCCGTCCGGCCACCTCGCTGAGGCCGACGAGCTCGAGCACCTCGTCGACCCGGCGGTGCCCGATGCCGTTGGTCGCGGCGAGGGCACGCAGGTGGTTGCGTGCGCTGCGGCCGGGGTGGACCGCTCCGGCGTCCAGCAGGGCGCCCACCTGGTGCAGCGGCGCGGGGTGGTCGGCGTACCGCCGGCCGTCGACCAGCACCTCCCCGGAGGTCGGACGGTCCAGCCCCACGACGGCCCGCATCGTGGTGGACTTGCCGGCGCCGTTCGGGCCGAGGAACCCGGTCACCACACCGGGCCGGACGGTGACGGTGAGGTCGTCGACGGCGGTCGTCCTGCCGTAGACCTTGGTGAGGCCGCGGATCTCGATCATGGTTGCTCCTCGGAGGAGGGACTGCGGGGACGTGCGTCCGGGGACGCGGTGAGCGGTCCGGCCGGGCCCTCGTGGCGGCGCCGGCCGTCCGGGTTCAGTGCGGCGACCTGGTCGGGGCGGCGTCCTGCTCGAGGGCGGACCGGACCACGGGTGCACCAGCCGTCGAGGCGGCGGACTGCTGGTCCAGTCGTGACCGGTAGGCCGTGCCCAGCCGGCGCCGCACGATCAGCGCGACGGTGACGGTCAGCAGGAGCACGACGCCGACGAGCCCGTAGCCGTTGCCGTTGCCGTCGAGCAGCGTGCCGGGGATGCCGTCGGGGTTGTTCGTGCGGTTGAACAGGGTGTGCACGAGGGCGAAGGCCAGCACGCTGTCCCGGGTCCCCCGCATGGTGAGGCCCGCGAGCGGGCGGACGAGGACCCCCAGCACGATGTACGCCCCGAGGGAGACCACGGCCGACGTGGCGGTGAACTCCCCCAGGAACGCCAGGGGCCAGTGGGCGAACCCGAACGGCACGGCGGTGAGGAGGGCCGCGACGAACACGTTGTGCCGCCGCTCGAGCCTCGTCTGCAGCACCCCGGCCCAGGCGGTCTCCTCCCAGAGGTTGACCAGGAGCAGGTTGACCAGCAGCTGGCCCGCCTGCGTCAGCAGGAACGCACCGGGGTGGACCGGCCGCAGCGAGTCACCCAGCAGCAGGCCGGCGACGACGGTCAGCGCGGGCATCGCGGTCAGGATGAACACCCACCAGCCGACGCCGAAGTCCCAGCGGAACGCCCGGCGGAACAGCCTCCGCACGCCCTCCCGGCCCTCGGCGGCCCAGGTCACGTACACGGCCGACGGCAGGAGGGCGAACACGGTGAGCACCAGGCCGGACAGCTCGTCGGGGTCCCTGGGCAGGCCCTCGAGGAGGTCCTCGCCGGGGACCACCCCGTGCAGGACGAGGACGGGCACCGCCATGAGCGGGTACCCGATGGAGAACACCAGGACCAGGAACGCGGCCGCCGGACGACGCGCGGCGAGACCGCGGAAGCCGGACGCGTCGCGGCCGTCCCGCCTCGGGCGGGGTGGCTCGACCGGATCGGGACCGTCCGGGAACCGGGGTGAGGCGGAGGCATCGCCCGGGAGGCGTGTGGTCACGTGCGTCTTCCCTCCGGTGTGGGGGACGGTGCGCCGGCCCGGTCGGCGGAGCGGCGTCGGCGACCCGGAGCTCGCCGTGGTCAGGACGCTAGGGAGCGGAGGTGTCCTCGGGGACCGTGCGGACCGCACGCCCGGGGCCCTTCCCGCCCACCGCCGGCCGGGACCAGCACCGGGGAGGGGTGCGGGACAGCACCACCGCGACCGTGCGGGCAGCCCCCTCCGCAGGGCGCGGACGCGGCCACCCCGACCGGGCCGGCCGCCGATCCGGCGCGCTCTCCCGACGGCCTCGACCGAGCCCTAGAGTCCCCGCCATGGCGCTGCGGGTGGTCCTCGCCGACGACAACTACCTCGTGCGCCAGGGGGTGGCGGCCCTGCTGGCCGAGGCGGAGGACGTCGACGTCGTCGGGGTGGTCGGCGAGCCCCGGGCGCTGGTGGAGCTCGTGGCGGCGGAACACCCGGACGCCGTGCTGACCGACATCCGGATGCCTCCCACGTTCACCATCGAGGGCATCGAGGCAGCCCGCCGGATCCGGGCAGCGCACCCCGACATCGGTGTCGTGGTCCTGTCCCAGTACGTGGAGGGGACCTATCCCTTCGAGCTCCTGCAGGACGGTGTGGCGGGCCTGGGCTACCTGCTGAAGGACCGGGTGTCCGACGTCGACGAGCTGGTCCGCGCGCTGCACGAGGTCGCACGGGGCGGTTCCGCGCTCGATCCGCGCGTCGTCGAGGGACTGGTGGCGCGCAGGGCCACCGAGGCACGGTCGCCGCTCGCCGTCCTGACCGAGCGGGAACACGAGGTGCTGCAGGCGATGGCCACCGGACGCAACAACACCGCCATCGCCAAGAGCCTGTTCATGAGCGAGCGCGCCGTCGAGAAGCACATCGGGTCGGTCTTCCAGAAGCTCGGCGTGGCCGAGGAGCAGGACGTGAACCGCCGGGTCGTGGCGGTGCTCACCTTCCTCGAGGCGACGGCGTCCGCGTGACCGCCTGACGCGGACGGCGCTCCCGGTGGGCCTCGCCGTGCAGCACACTGCCGCCATGCACCCGCGACGGGGGCGCCCACGCACGGCTGCCGAGCGGCGGACCGCCCTCGTCGTCGCCTCGGTGATGACCCTCTTCGTGGGGACCGTCTACGTGGTCGTGGTCCTGGGCGGCGCCCAGGTGCTGGGCGACCCGTCGTCCCCGCACACGGTCCTGTCGATCCTGGCGACCACGGTCGTGGCGTTGTCGTTCGAGCCGCTGCGCGCACGGGTCGAACACCGGGCTGCCCGGCTCACGAACGGGGGCAGGCCCCCGCCCTACGAGGTCCTCCGCGGGTTCTGCGACGCGGTCGCCGGGTCGTACCCGGCCGAGGAGATCCCGACCCGGATGGCGCGGACCCTCGTGCAGGGCACCGATGCCGAGTGGGCCGAGGTCTGGCTGGACGTGCGGGGCCGGATGGTCCGGGCGGGGAGCTGGCCGGCTGCGGGCGACGGTCGGGGGCGCGCGCCCGAGGACCCCGCGGTCCTGCACCTGGGCGTCGGGTACGCCGGCGGGCCACTCGGGGAGATCCGGTTGCGTCCGCGAGGGGGCAGGCAGCTGACCCCGGTCGAGGACCGGCTCGTCACCGGCCTCGCCGGCCAGGCCGGTCTCGTGCTGGGCGAGGTGCGGCTGCGCACGGCGTTGGCCCAGCGCTTCGCGGAGCTGTCGGCCCGGGCCGAGGAGCTGCGGTCCTCCCGACGTCGGCTCGTGACGGCGCAGGACGACGAGCGCCGGAGGCTGGAGCGGGACATCCACGACGGGGCGCAGCAGCACCTGCTCGCGCTGACGGTCAACCTGCGCCTGGCCCAGTCGCTCGCGAAGCGCTCACCGGAGCGCGCGGCCGAGGTCCTCGCCGCCCAGGCCCCGGCCGCGCGGACCACCGTCCGGACCGTCGTGAGCCTCTCCCGGGGCATCTACCCGTCCGTGCTGACCGAACAGGGGCTCCCCGAGGCGCTCGCCGAGGCGGCGGCGTCCAGCGGCATCGCGGTGCGGGTGGACGCCGACCCGGTCGGCTCCTGCCCGGCCGACGTCGGAGCCGCGCTCTACTTCACGTGCCTGGAGGCGCTGCAGAACGCGGCCAAGCACTCCGGAGCGGCCGAGGTCCGGGTCCGGTTGGCCCGGGAGGAGAGCGCGGTGACCCTGACCGTGGAGGACGACGGCCACGGCTTCGACCGCGTGCGGACCCGGACCGGGACCGGCCTGGCCAACATGGCCGACCGGATGGACGCGGTGGGTGGTCTCCTCGAGATCGGCGCATCGCCGGCCGGCGGCGTCCGGGTGCGCGCCCGCGTCCCGCTCCGCACCGGACCGGAGGCCTGAGTGCGGTCCGCGTGGGCGTGGCTGGCCTTCGGGGTGACGCTCGTCTGCGCGGTCGGTCAGTCCGTCCTCCTGGCCTCCTTCCAGCCACTGACCTCCGTCGGGTCACTGGTCGAGGGGTGGCCGTTCATCCCCGTCGCGACGGTGGTCGGGGCCTGCCTCGGCGCCCTGGTCGTCCAGCGGCGGCCGGGGCACCCCGTGGGCTGGCTGCTGAGCACCGGTCAGTGCCTCACCGCCGTCGGCATGGTGACCACCGCCTACGGTGCCCGGGCCGCCGCACTCGGGCCCGACCGCCCGGCGGACCTCGGACACCTCTCCCAGTGGGTGGGGACGCTGCTGTCGGGGACCACCGGGCTGCAGGTGACCGCTGCGCTCTTCCTCCTGGTGCCGGACGGCCGGCTCGTATCCCGCCGGTGGCTCCCGGCGCTGTTCTGCTGCGCGGCGGCGCTGGTGGCCCACACGGCTGCGGTGCTCACCGTGGCGCCCGTGGACCTCGACGCCGGAGGGCACCCCACCTCCCCCACGGCCCTGACCGCGGACCTGTACCTGGCCGCCAACGCGCTGACCATCACCGCGCTGGCGGCCGGCGCGGCGTCCCTCGTCGTCCGGCTGCGCCGCGCTGACGGCGAGGTGCGCCGCCAGCTGCTGTGGGTGGCGCTGCCGGCGGGGGGTCTCGCCTCCGGCCTGCTGCTGCTGTGGGTCTGGGACGTGGCCGTGGGCACGGCGGAGGGGTCGACGCTCGTCGTCCTGCTGCTCCCCGTGTTCCTCGCGTGGGCAGCCCTGCCCGTCTGCGCGGGGATCGCGATCCTGCGTCACCGGCTGTTCGACATCGAGCTCGTCGTGAGCCGCGCCGTCGTCCTGGCGATCGCGACCGGGTTCGTCTCCGCCTGCTACGTGACCGTGGTCGTCCTCCTCGGGAGCCTCCCCGACGGGCGGACGGACGCGGTCTGGCCCTCGCTCGCCGCGACCGTCGTCGCGGCCCTCGCCTTCCAGCCGGTGCGCCGCCGCGTGCTGCGAGCGGCCGACCGGCTGACCTACGGCCGCCGCGCCGCACCCTACGAGGCGCTGGCCGATCTCAGCGCCCGGCTGACGCAGAGCCCCACGCCCGAGCAACTGCTCGCGGCCACGGCCGTCGCGGCGGGCACGAGCGTGTCGGCGAGGCGGGTCACCGCGACCCTGGCGCTCACGGCCACGCCGGCCCTGCGGGCGACCTGGCCCGCGGAGCCGCCGTCCGGCCACCCCCCGCTCGTCGCCTCCGACCTGGCGATCCGGGACGGCGGGGAGGTCCTCGGGCACCTCACCGTCCACATGCCCGCCGGCCGCGACCTGCGTGAGGCCGATCGCCGCCTGCTGTCCGACCTGACGGACCACGCCGCCCTGGCCTTCCGGAACGCCAAGCTGGAGTCGGAGCTCGCCGCGTCGGTCGCCACCCTGGATCGGCGCACCCGGGAGCTGACGCAGTCCCGGCTGCGCCTGATCCAGGCCCGGGACCTCGAGCGGATCCGGCTCGAGCGTGCGATCACCGAGGACGTCCTGCCGCAGCTCACCCCGCTGCCGGAGCGCCTGGAGGAGGCCGCCGCGGCCACGGCAGGCGGGACGCCGCCGGACCTGGAGCCCCTCGTCGACCGGGTCACCGAGGCGCTCGAGGCGCTGCGCCGCATCAGCCACGGTGTCTTCCCCGTGGAGCTGGGCCGCTCCGGCCTGGGACCCGCGCTGCGGACCCTCGCGTCCCGGGCCCGACGCGTCGCGACGTTCCACCTCGACGCCTCCGTCGACGGGCTGCGGTTCGCTCCCGAGGCCGAGGCCGCCGTGTACTCCTGCTGCCGCGAGGCGGTGCAGGCGTCCGGGACCGCGCTGGAGGTGTGGGTGTCCTGCCACGACGCGGAGCTGCGCCTCGACCTGGACGGGTTGCCCGCCCGTAACGGGTCCCCGGCGCCGGCCGATCCCGTGGAGTCGATGGTCGACCGCGTCGAGGCGGTGGGCGGGTCGGTGAGCGTGCGCAGCGACGCGGCCGGGACCTCCCTCCGGGCCCGGATCCCCGCTCCTCCCGTCGAACCGGCGGCCCGTCAGGCCGAGGCCAGTGCCCAGGACTCGGCCAGCCGATCGGGTCCCAGTGCGTTCTTCGGGACGTACGCCGAGGCGCCGCAGCCCCGCAGGTCCAGCTCCCCGACGTCGTAGCTCGACACCAGCACGACCACGGGAGCGCCGGCCGCCGACCGGATCCGCCGGGTCGCCTCGATCCCGTCCATCCCCGACAGGTGGACGTCCATCAGGACCAGCCCCGGGCGGAGCCTCGTGACGGCCTCGAGGGCGGCCTCACCCGACGCGAGCGACCCGACCAGGACGAAGCCGTCGGTCGCCTCGACCACGCTCGCCATGGCCTGCCGGAACGAGTCGTGGTCGTCGACGACGAGGACGCGGACCTCGCTCATCGGCACCCCTCCTCCCCGGATGGTCCCCTGTCCCGCCGGCCCGCCGCACCGTGCTGACCACACGCGCCGGGTGGGGCCACCCCCCCTCTCGAGTGCCTGACCCGGCGACGTGCCACCCGGCCTCGGGGAGCCCCGACCGGCTGCCCCGGGTCCCCGCCGCAGCGGGAGCCGCCGACCGGGGCCGCTCGGCGACCGGGGTCCTTCAGAGCCGGGTCCGCATGAGGACTCGGGTGAGCGTCACGTCGGAGAGCTCGACCGCCTCCACCTCGACGCGCTCGTAGCCCAGCCTCTCGAACGCCGGTACCGCCCGCCACGAGGCATGCGTGTGCAGAGCCGTCAGGCCGGCCGCTCGAGCGAGAGACGCCACGGAGGTCAGCAGCAGGCGGGCGATGCCCCGTCCGCCGGAGTCCGGGTCGACGAACAGCTGGTCGACCTCGCCGACCTGCAGGTGGCCGACCTGCTGCAGGGCGACACCGGCGAACCCGGCGACCTCGCCGTTCACCTCCGCGAGCAGGACCGCGGTGTTGTGGATCATCCACCGGTGTCCTGCGACGCTGCGCCGCCCCGCCCACGCCTCGATCTCCCGAGGGCGGTAGTGATCCGCCGCGGAGCGCCGGATGGCTCGCAGGCTCACCTCGAGCAGCCGCTCGGCGTCCTTCGGCAACGCCCGACGGACCGCCGGTTCGCTCAGCCCGGCCACGTGGGGCTCCCGTTCGGCGGGGACCAGCCGCAGCCGGCGCCCGTGAGCCGCGGCACGGCTGGAGACACGGCTGAGACCTCGTCGCTGTCCGCGGAGCAGCCCATGGCCCGGTGCCCTGGCCGGGATGGGAGCCCCCGTCCTGCGCCAGGCAGCTGCGGTCTCCCTGGGCGGTCACGGGCGGGCACGACCGCACCATGCCTGGGCTCGGTCCCTGGCGCGAGGCGGGCTCCGCGTGACCGTCGTGGCCGGCGACCCGCAGCGTGGGCTCGGGGCGCTGGTCGGGCGCCGGGACGATCGGGGCGGCGCCCCACCAGGACCGTCGCCGGGACGACCGTCGTCGACCCCGCCCGCTGCGGGCGACGCCGCCGGCCGCCGCACCCGGGTGCGGCGGTCGGCGGGTGGTGGCCGGCGTTCAGGCGAGGCCGAGGCCGCGGCGGCCGGTGTCGTTGAGCCGGTCGACGGGGAACCGGTTGGGCCAGGTGCGCTCGTAGTGCTCGGCGGGGAAGTCGGTGGGGCTGGAGCCGGTGAGGAATGCCTCCCGGACGGATGCGGCGTAGGCCTCGTTGCGCGGGCACCACGGCGCGGCGGGGACGTACATGACGTTGCCCCAGCCCTGCTGGTCCCGGACCGGGTCGACCCCGTGGACCATGTCGCAGTGCCACCAGACGGAGTCGCCGGCGCGCACGTCGGGGATGGGCGTGACCGCGCGCAGCAGGAGTGAGTGCCACTTCTGCGTGGCCGGGAAGACCCGGTTGGTGGTGACCCCGCACATGCTGTCCTCGGGGACGTCGGACAGCAGCGGGCGCAGCATGAGGTAGGCCATCGCCTCGGGGATCGGGACGGTGTGCAGCACGCCCTGGTCGTTGGACATGTCCGACAGCGCCGTCCAGCCCTGGAACGTGCGGAACGCCGAGCACATCGTGGAGCCGGGGTACTGCGGGCCGGCGGTGCGATGGGCGGCGTCCCAGGGGTCGTAGGACTCGACGGTGCCGTCGAAGAGGTGCCGGAACGCCCGCTGGTAGGCCCCGGTCATCCAGAGGTCGAGGGTGCCGGGGTCCAGGTGGGTGCCCAGGCCGCCGGAGTCGGCACCCGGTGGGCGGCGGCGGATGCGGTCGGGGTACATCGAGTCGCGGTCGGGGTCGAACCACCGGACGCCGTCGGACTCGGACCTCCACTGCCCGTTGAGGAAGCTCTGCACGCGGGCCATCCGGTCGCTCTGCCGGGCCTCCATCTGGGCCGGGGACCAGTAGACGGGGTAGATCTCGGGCGTGGAGCCGACGCTGCCGAAGAAGTCGTCGCCCGGGCCGCGGTACTCCTCGAAGAAGCGGTTGCTCTCGACGTAGTCGACGATGCCGGCGTCCCAGGCCAGCGCCTGCTCGCGGGGGAAGTGGCCGCGCACGACCAGGCAGCCGCGGCGGCGCAGGGCCGCGAGCTGCTCGGCGGAGACCGTCCCGGCCTCGATGTCGGCGTGGTCGACGACCGGCCAGACGTCCTCGCCGCGGGTCCTGGCGGCCTCGACCTCGGCGACGGCGGAGGCGACGCGCGCCTCGACGACGGCGAAGACCTCCTCGACGGTGCGGCCGGAGGCGGCGATGCGCGCCCGGATCGCCTGCTTGACCTCGCGGATGGCGGCCGGCAGGTCGTCCGGGGTGGTCTCCCAGTGCGGCAGCGGCGGCAGCGGGGTCGCCCGCGGGGTCCCGGGGACGGTGAGGGTCACGGCACGCGCTCCAATCAGGAAGGACTCCTTACTTGGAGGGGACCGTAGCCCGGATCCCCGAGTCAGGCAAGAGTCCTTACTAGGATCGGCGCGTGTCCCCCGCCAAGCCGTCGCTGGAGCTGCTGCGGTCGCTGACCGACGAACACGTGCTCCGCGCGCTGATCGACGAGCGGCGCCTCACCCGCGCCGAGATCGCCGCCCGGACCGGCATCTCCAAGCCCACCGTGGGCGAGAGCGTGCGCCGGCTGACCGAGGCCGGGGTGCTGCGCGACACCGGCGAGCGCACCACGGGTCCCGGCCGGATCGGCAGCTACTACGCCCTCGCCCCCGACCTCGGGGTCGCGCTCGTCGTCGGCATCGCCCCCGAGGGCGTCGTCGCGGAGGCGGTGGACGTGCACGGTCGGCTGGTCGCCCGGGAGCACGAGGAGGTCGGGCGACCGGCGCGTCCCGCGCAGGTGGCAGGAGCCCTGCGGGCGGTCGCCGAGCAGGTCCTGGCCGACGCGGGGCCGGCCCGGCTGGCCGTCGTCAGCGCCGCGGACCCGGTCGACCGGTCCTCGGGGCGGCTGGTGCACCTGCCCGACGCGCCCTTCCTGGTCGGCGAGCTCTCCCCGGTCGAGGTCCTCGCCCCGCTGGTCGCCGGTCCGGTGACCGTGGACAACGACGTCAACTGGGCCGCCCGCGCCGAGCGGGCGGCCGCCGGACCCGAGGACCTCGACGACTTCGTGTACCTGTACCTCGGCGAGGGCCTCGGCTGTGCCGTCGTCGCCGACGGCGAGGTCCGGCGCGGGTGGGGCGGGCTCGCCGGGGAGATCGCCCACGTGCTGACCCGCGGACCCGGCGGGCGCGCCGTCGCCCTCACCGACGTCTTCGCCGAGCTGCGCCTGCGACGGCAGGACTCGACGGCGGTGGACGTGGACCGCCTGCTGTCCGCCGTCGCCACCGACGGCGACCGCCCGGACGGGACCCTCGCCGCCCTGGCCGACGCGGTCTGTGGCGTGGTCGCGGCCCTCGTCGCGGTGACCGATCCCCGGCTGGTCGTCGTCGGCGGCGCCTGGGGCAGCCACCCGGCCGTGCTGCAGGCCGTCTCCGACCGCGCGGCCGGACTCCCCCGGCACGTCCCCCTCCGGCCCGCCCGGGTCACCACCGGACCCGCCCTCGGCGGAGCCCGCGCAGCGGCGCTCCGCGACCTCCGGGCGGTGATCTCGACCCGTCGGCAGCCGCCGACCTGAGCACGCCGGTGCGGGTCCCGGTCCCGTCCCCACCCGGGGTCCACGCGTCGGGCGCAGCCGGCGCGGTGCGCGTACCCACGACGGGGTGCGCAGACGCTGACGGGGCGCAGTCGACGGGCTCGTGGCGCTCACCGCGCAGGCGTCCGCGGCGTCCCGACCACCGGTCCCGTGGCACCCTGCGCGGTCGGCGACGGGGTGGCCCGGACCGACGACCACGAGCACGCGCCCCGTCGGCGGCGAGAGCGCGGGAGGGGAGTGACGATGAGCCAGGACCCCGACAGCCGGGTCATCCGGCCCGGCGAGGGCACGCGAGTGCCCGCGCTGGACATGACCCACAAGGTGCACGCCGACCACCTCGGCGGTCGCCTGCTGGTCATGGAGGGTCGGATCGCCCCGGGTGCACTCGTCCCGCCGCACACCCACACCCGGGAGGACGAGTGCTCCTACGTCATCTCCGGCACGGTCGTCTTCCAGGTGGGCGAGGACACCGTCACCGCCGGGGCCGGCAGCTACGTCATCAAGCCGCGCGGCGTGCCGCACGCCTTCTGGGACCCGGGCAGCGAGCCCGCGCAGGTGATGGAGCTGCACGTGCCGGAGACGTTCGCCCACTACTACGACGAGGCCGGCGCGATCTTCACCGACTCCGCGCTGACCCCGCAGGAGCGACACGAGGCCCTGGACGCGCACCACGCCCGCTACGGCGTGACCTTCCACTGGGACCGCGTCGCGGATCTCGTCGAGCGCCACGGCGTCCGGCCGTGAGCCGTCCGGGCCACGTCGGGCAGGAGGTGGAGAACGGCCGCGGCCTGGGACCATCCTGCGGATGACGGCACCGATCGGCTCGGAAGCGCAGCGACCCAACCCCGCACTCGCACCGCTGGCGCCGTTGCTCGGCGACTGGCGCACGACCGGGACGCACCCGCTGGTCCCGGGGACGACCTTCCACGGCCGCACCTCGTTCGCACGGCTCGAGGGCGGCGCCTTCGTGGTGATGCGCTCCGAGATCGACGAGCCGGAGGTCCCCAGCGGCGTGGCGGTGATCGGCTCGGACGACGCCGCCGGCACCTTCACGATGCTCTACTTCGACGAGCGGGGCACCTCCCGCCGGTACACCGTCGAGGTGGGCGACGGGGAGGTGTCGTGGAAGCGCAACGAGGCGGGCTTCGCCCAGCGCACGGTCCTCACCGTCGCCGGCGACGGCCGTCGACTCGACGCCCGGGGCCGCATGTCGCGCGACGGCGGCCCCTGGGAGGACGACCTGCGACTGACCTACGAGCGGATCGACCGGTAGCGCGGATCGGCCGGTGGGACGACCGCACG
Organism: Geodermatophilus tzadiensis; assembly: GCF_003002915.1. GTDB lineage: Bacteria > Actinomycetota > Actinomycetes > Mycobacteriales > Geodermatophilaceae > Geodermatophilus > Geodermatophilus tzadiensis. The sequence continues at coordinate 76,335 of NZ_PVTG01000007.1, forward strand.
GTCACCGGAGGCGCGCCTGGCAGCTCGGGAACCGCTCGGTCCGGCGACCTCGGGCTCGTTAGGTTGGCGAGATGGCACGGCACTGGGTCGCCACCCGCCCCGGGGGCCTGGACGTCTTCGCGTTCGAGGACCACGACGTGCCCCCGCCGGAGCACGGGGAGGTCACGATCGCGGTCCGGGCGGCCGGCATGAACCCCGCCGACGCCCGGCACGTCGCCCGTGGCGACCCGGCCGGCTTCCCGAAGGCGATCGGCTACGAGGTCGCCGGCGTGGTGAGCGCGGTCGGCGAGGACACCGGGATCGGGTCGGGACCGGTGACCGTGGGCGACGAGGTCCTCGCGTTCCGGATCAGCGGCGGATGGGCGACCGAGGTGACCGTCCCGGCGCGGGACGTGTTCGCCAAGCCCGCCTCGCTGTCGTTCGGCGAGGCCGCCACCCTGCTGCTCGCCGGGTGCACCGCCGCGGAGGTGCTGCACGTGACCGGCGTCCGCCAGGGCCACACGATCCTCGTGCACGGTGCCTCCGGCGCGGTGGGGGTCAGCGTGCTCCAGCAGGCTGCGCTGCTGGGGGCCCGGGTGGTCGGGACGGCGAGTGCGGGCAGGTCGGACGTCGTGACCCGGTTCGGCGGGGTACCGGTCCGGTACGGCGACGGGCTCGAGGAGCGGGTGCGCGCTGCGGCGCCGGAGGGGGTGGTGGCCGCGCTGGACTGCGTGGGCACCGACGAGGCCGTCGACGTCTCGCTCGCGCTGGTGGCCGACCGCGACCGGATCGTCACCATCGCCGCGCCCGAGCGGGCGGCCGCCCGAGGCTTCACCGCGATCGCCGGCTCGATGCCGGCCAGCCAGGCCTACCGCGACTCCGTGCGAGCCGACCTCGTCCGGCTGGCCGGTGAGGGGCGGCTCGTCGTCCCCGTCGCCCGGACCTTCCCGCTCGCCGACGCCCTCGAGGCCACCGAGCTGCTGATGAGCCGGCACCCGGGCGGGAAGCTCGTCCTCGAGCCGTAGCCCTGCCCGGTGACGCCCAGCCGGGGGACGTGGTGCCCGCGACCTGCGCGCCGGGTCGGGGGCACGACCGTTCCCCGGCACCCAGGTCAGCGGCGCAGCTCCCGGGCGGGGACGCACTCAGCGAGGGCGCTCCCTGAAGTCGGCGTAGAGGTCGTGCTCGGTGAACTCCCGGCCCAGCTGGCGGCGGAAGAACGCGTTGGTCGAGTAGCGGGTGGAGGAGAGGAAGAAGCGCTCCTCGTTCCTCCTGACCATGGCGAAGAAGGGATCCGCCGCATCCGGGCCGAGGTCGAAGTGGTCGTAGTTGACGACGACGTGCACCCGCCGGTCGAGCGCGGAGAACCGGCGGTCGAGCTCCCGTGCCAGGTCCTCGGCGTCCTGCGCCGTCGCCAGCCGCAGTCCCTCGAAGTTGACGTAGACGGTGTCGGTGGCCGCGTCGAACCGGAACCGCTCCTCCATGCCGACGGGAGGTCGGTCGCGCAGCCCCATCGGCCGGTCGAGGAAGATCGCCGCGTCCATCGTGCACAGGTCGTCCCCGATGACGGGAGCGACGTCCATGTGGGCCAGGACGTCCCGGTCCACGTCGACGCCCGGGGCGACCTCGACCAGCTCGAGGCCCCGGTCGGTGAGCCGCAGGACGCACCGCTCGGTGATGTAGTACACGCACTGCCCGCGCTCGACGGCCAGGCGCCCGTTGAAGGTCACCTGCCCGACCCGTTCGCGGAACTTCGCGACCGCGCCGGTGTCGTCGACGACCAGCGCGCCGTCGCGCACCGCCACCCGCGAGCGGGCGGTGAAGGTGCCGAGGAAGAAGACCGCCTTGGCGTTCTGGCTGATGTTGATGAAGCCGCCCGCACCGGCGACCCTGCGACCGAACCGGCTGACGTTGACGTTCCCCTCCGCATCGGCCTCGGCCATGCCCAGGAACGCCTGGTCCAGCCCGCCGCCGTCGTAGAAGTCGAACTGGTACGGCTGGTCGATGATCGCCTGCGGGTTCGTGACGGCGCCGAAGCTCAACCCGCCGGCCGGGATGCCCCCGACACCGCCGGGCTCGACGGTCAGCGTGATCAGGTCGAGGATCCGCTCCTCGGCCGCCACGGCCGCCACCCCCTCGGGGATGCCGATCCCGAGGTTCACCACCGCGTTCGTCGACAGGCACATCGCGGCGCGGCGGGCGATCACCTTGCGCGCGTCGAGGGGCATCGGCGCCAGCCCGGTGCTGGGCGCGGTGACCTCGCCCGTGTAGGCGGGGTCGTAGGCGACGGCGAAGGTCTGACCGTGGTTGGCGGGCTGTGCGACGACGACCGCGTCGACCAGGATGCCGGGGACCCGCACCTCCCGCGGGCTCAGCGTCCGGTGCTCGGTGACCCGCTCGACCTGCACGATCACCACGCCGCCGGAGTTCTTGGCCGCCTGCGCCATCGACAGCACCTCGAGGGTGAGCGCCTCCCGCTCCATGGTTATGTTGCCCTCGGGGTCGGCCGTCGTCCCGCGCAGGAGGGCCACATGCACCGGCTGCGCGGGGAAGAACAGGTGCTCCTCCCCGCGCAGCGTCACCAGTTCGACCAGCTCCTCGGTGGTGCACTCGTTCATCCGGCCGCCGCCGTGGCGCGGATCGACGAACGTGCCGAGCCCCACCTTGGTCACCACGCCCGGGCGCCCGCCGGCGATCTCCCGGAACAGGTGGCTGATCACTCCCTGCGGCCAGCAGTACGCCTCGATGCGGTCGTCGAGCGCGAGCACGCCGAGGCTCGGCACGAGCCCCCAGTGCCCGCCGATGACCCGGCGCACCATGCCGTCGGCACCGAAGTGGTTCAGTCCACGCGCGCCGCCGTCGCCCTGGCCCGCCGCGTAGACCAGGGTGAGGTCCCGCGGCGAGCCGGTGGCCTCGAACCGCCGTTCCAGCGCGAGCGCCAGCTCCTCGGCGAACCCGACGCCGACGAAGCCGCCGGTGGCGACGGTGTCGCCGTCGAGGACGATCCGCGCCGCGGCGTCGGCCGAGATGACCTTGTTGCGCTGCACCGGACGGCGGGGCTCAGCGCCGGCCGGCGCCGACCGACGCCCGATCGGCGACGGGGTCCCGCGTCAGGTCGCTGCGCGCGGTCTCCCGGCTGAGCACGACGGCGATCACGGTGAGCACGGCGGCACCGGCGAGGTACAGCGAGATGGGCACCGAACTGCCGTACTCGATCAGCAGCGCCGTGGCGATGATCGGGGCCAGGCTGCCCGCCACGATCGAGGACACCTGACCGGCCACCGACAGGCCGCTGTAGCGCACCTGGGTGGAGAACAGCTCGGAGAAGAAGGACGCCTGCGGCCCGTACATCGCTCCGTGGAAGACGAGGCCGACCGTCCCGGCGAGCGCCAGCAGCAGGAAGGACTTCGAGTCGTACAGGGCGAAGAAGACGAAGCCCCACACCCCGACGCCCACGGCCCCCACCAGGTAGACCGGCCGGCGGCCGAACCGGTCGGACGCCGCGCCCATGGCCGGGATCGCCACGAAGTGGATCGCGGAGGCGATGAGGGCCGCGTTCAGCGCCGTGCCCCGCGAGACACCCGCCTCACCGGTGGCGTAGGCCAGGGCGAACGCGGTGAAGACGTAGTAGCCGATGTTCTCCGCCAGGCGGGCGCCGATGGCCAGGATGATCTCCCGGGGGTAGTCCTTGAGCACCTGGACCACCGGCAGCTTGGGGGCCTCCTCGGCCTCGGCGGACTGCTCCCGGGCGGCCCGGAAGACCGGCGACTCCTCGATCGAGACCCGGATCCAGAGACCCACGCCCACCAGCACCGCGCTGAGCAGGAAGGGGATGCGCCAGCCCCAGGACTCGAACTGCTGGTCGTCGGTGAACGCCGAGACGAGCGCGAGGACGGCGACGGCGAGGAGGTTGCCCGCCGGGGCGCCGGCCTGCGGCCAGGAGGCCCAGTACCCGCGCCGCTCCGGCGTGCCGTACTCCGCGGCCATCAGCACCGCACCGCCCCACTCGCCACCGAGGGCGAAGCCCTGCACCAGCCGGAGGAGGATCAGCAGGACGGGCGCCCAGATGCCGATCTGGGCGTAGGTCGGCAGCAGGCCGATCAGGAACGTCGCGCCGCCCATCATCATCAGGGTGATGACCAGCATCTGCTTGCGGCCGATCTTGTCGCCGAAGTGCCCGAAGACCACCCCACCGATGGGGCGGGCCGCGAAGCCCACGGCGTACGTGGCGAACGCGAGCAGCGTGCCGACGAGCGGGTCGAAGTCGGGGAAGAACAGCGTGTTGAAGACCAGCGCGGCGGCCGAGCCGTAGAGGAAGAAGTCGTACCACTCCACGGTCGTCCCGACGAGGCTGGCGCCGACGACCTTGACGATGGACGTGCGGGACGCCGGCGGGACGGCGGCGTCCTGGTGAGACCCGGACATGGTTCCTCCCCTGTTCGTGTGCAGGACCTGTGGTCGTCGCCGGTGCCCGCGGCCGAGGGTGGGACACCGGCGATCCGGGAGCCGTCCGCGAGGGGCGACCGGCTCGGCGTGCGGGACGGGTGCGGCAGCCGGGGGTCCCGGGACGACCGTCGCGCAGGTGGCCGTCGGCAGGACCCGGCTCGGCGCTGCACGGGACCGGACAGCGCCCACGGACGACGGTGCAGGTCCACGCGCACCCCCTCACCGGCCGGGTTCCGGCGACAGCATCGCGGGGTTGCGGCAGATCGGCGAGTTATGGGCGATCTCGATCCGGTGAACGCTCGACGTCGGGGCCGGTGGCGCGGGGACGAGCCGCGTCAGCCGGACGCCGTCGCCGGCTCAGCGCTCCGGAAAGTCGACGACGTCGAGGTCGAGCGGGAACTGCTCCGTGCGCGGTTCCGGCGTCGGGAGGAGGTCCAGGTCCCAGGTCCCCGCGTAGGAGGTGGCGGCGGCGAACTGCGCCGCGTCGAGGGATCCGACGAGGTCCAGGGCGTCGTAGGTGTAGGGCAGGCCACTGGAGCCGAGCACCGAGGTCCCGTCCATGAGGTGGACGTGCAGGTGCGGCGCGGAGGTGTTCCCGCTGTTGCCCAGCAGACCCAGGACCTCGCCCCGGTGGACCCGGTCGCCCGGCGCCACGGTCACCGACCCCTGCTGCAGGTGCGCGTAGAAGGCGTACCGGCCGTCGCCCAGGTCGAGGACCACGTGGTTGCCGTCGACGTTCGCCAGCGTGATGGTCGACGGGTCGGGCAGTTGCCCGGGCACCTGGTCGGGGAGGGAGTCCAGCGTCGCCACGACGGTGGCGTCGGCCACGGCCAGCACCTCGGCGCCGTAGGCCTGGTAGGAGTGCACGTCGGCCGGGTCGCCCACGACGATCCGACCCTGCTCGTCGAGCCGCATCCAGTCGATGGCGAAGCGCTGGGTGTCGGCCAGGTGTCCGTTCACCGGGAGGACGGTGTTGCGGTGGATGCCGTCGGCGGAGCAGCAGCCGTTGAAGGCCACCCAGTTGTCGCCGGCCAGCGGCGGCCCCAGCACGGGAGGCGTGCCGGTCAGGGTGTACGAGGCCGCGGTGTAGTCCAGGGGCCCCGGCTCGGCGCCGCCGCCGAGCGGCGCGCCGGTGAGCAGGAACCGGTGCAGCAGGGACGCGGGGACGTCGGCGGGCACGTCGAAGGTCACGTGCACGAGCACCAGCCGGGAGGCGAACGGCTCGATCACCAGCGAGGCGGCGGGCGTCTTGCCGGTGAGGTCGCGCAGGACCCCGGGCAGGTCGACCGTGCCGATGGTGGCGATCACCCGGTCGGGGTCCTCGCCGTCGAGCACGCGGATCTCCTGCAGCGTCGCCGGCACCGGCTTCGCGTTGGTCAGCTGGATCTCGTAGACGACGTGCAGCCGGCCGTCGGTGCCGAGGACCGGCGCCTGTCCCGGGTCGAGGGTGGCGGCCACCACCGGGGTGAACTGGTCCTCGGGCGTGGCCGGGGAGCTCGCCGGCGCCGGCGGGGCAGCGCCGGCGGCGGCGCAGCCGGTGGCGAGGAGCGCCGCCGCCAGGGCCGCGCCCCAGGCCAGGGGCCGGAGACGGCCACGGCGGCCGATCGGGGACGGAGCGGCTGTCGTGCCCATCGGGGCCCTCCTCGGACGGGGTCGGCACACGGCGCGGAGCGGGCACACGCTCCCGCGACCGACCGCCCCGGCCCGCGCGTCCGTGCGGACGATCGCGTCCGCCACCCGGCGTCGCGCGCGCCGCTACGCACGGGCCGTGCCGGTGCACGGCCCGCCACCCGGGGGAGGTCCGCAGGTCGGCCCGGGAGGCCGGGCGCGCCGGGGACGGTCAGAGGTCGATCCGGGCGCCCATGACGACCGTGCGGTCGGTCGGCAGGTGCAGGAAGTCCGCCTGCCCGGCTGCGTGGGAGGCCAGGACGACGAACAGCCGGGTACGCCAGGCGCCCGGCCCGGCCCGTCGGGTCGGGCGCAGTGTCAGTCGGGTCACGAACCAGGTGGCGGTGTCCGGGTCGTCCGCACCTCCTGGGTCCGCGGACCGGGGGAAGGCGTGGCGGAGCACGGCCGGGAAGTCGGTGGCGTCCTGGAAGCCGAACTCCGCGGTGACGTGGAGGAACCCCTCCGCCGGCACGCCGATCTGCTCGATCCTGAGCCGTCGGTCCCACGGGACGTGCGGCACGGTCGTCGTCCGACCGGTGATCACCACCACCCGGTCGTGGACGACGTGGAAGCGGTCGATGGTCGCGCGCAGCGCGAGAGGAGCGGTCTCCCGAGTCGGGTGCGGGTAGACCGCGACACCGGGTACGCGAGGGAGGGCGGCGGCGCGCACCCTGGCGAGGACGTCGTCCAGCGCCCCCTCCTGCCCCACCCGCCGCGTCACCAGCTCCGCACGTCCCCGGCGCCACGTGGTCATGACCGTGAAGAGCGCGGCCGCGATGAGCAGGGTCACCCATCCCCCGTGGGCGACCTTGGCGAGGTTGGCGACGGAGTAGGTCAGCTCGACCACCCCGAGGACCCCGCCCAGCAGCACCAGCCGGCGCCAGGACCACCGCCACCGCACGCGGGCCACGACGAGCAGCAACGCCGTGGTGATGAGGAAGGTGGCCGTCACCGCGACGCCGTACGCGGTGGCCAGGCGCGCCGAGGAGCCGAAGGCCAGCACCACCAGGAGCACGGCGACGAACAGCGCCTGGTTCACGGCCGGCACGTAGACCTGGCCGGCCTCGCGGGACGACGTGTGCCGGACGCGCAGCCGCGGGAGGTAGCCGAGCCGCATCGCCTGGTGCGACACCGAGAAGGCACCGGCGATGACCGCCTGCGACGCGATGACCGTCGCCGCGGTCGCCAGGACCACCATGGGCAGCTGCGCCCAGGAGGGCAGGAGGAGGAAGAAGGGGTCCTCACGGGCCGTCGGGTCCCGTGCCACGAGTGCCGCCTGCCCCAGGTAGTTCAGCGTCAGGGCGGGGAACACCAGCAGGAACCAGGCACGCCGGATGGGCCGGCGGCCGAACTGGCCCAGGTCGGCGTAGAGCGCCTCCGCCCCCGTGACCGCCAGCACCACCGCACCCATCGCCACGAGGGCCACGGCCGGCCGGCCGGCGGCGAACCGCACGGCGTAGCTCGGCGACAGGCCCCGCAGGATCCCCGGCTGCGCCACCACCTCGGCCAGCCCGGCCGCAGCCAGCGCGGCGAACCACAGGAACATGACGGGACCGAAAACCCCTCCCACCCGGCCGGTCCCCCACCGCTGCACCGCGAACAGCCCGGTCAGCACCGCCACCGCCAGGGGGAGCACCGCGTGGGACAGCCCCGGGGACACCACCTCCAGCCCCTCGACAGCCGACAGCACCGAGATCGCCGGGGTGATGATGCTGTCGCCGTAGAACAACGACGCCCCGAGGACCCCCAGCCCCATGACCACCGCGGCCCTGCCCCGGCTCCGGATGTCGAGGGAGCGCTGGACCAGCGCGGCGAGGGCCAGGACCCCGCCTTCGCCGTCGTTGTCCGCGCGCAGGACGAAGACCACGTACTTCACCGACACGGTCAAGGTCAGCGACCAGAAGACCAGCGACGCGACGCCCAGGACGTCGCCGACGGTCGCCCGCACCGCGCCGCCGTCGACGGCGAACACCGTCCTCATCGCGTACAGCGGACTGGTGCCGATGTCGCCGTAGACGACGCCCAGCGCACCGACCACGAGCGCCTGACCTCCGAGGCCCGGCTCCGGACCCGGTCGCCGCGCCGACGGCGGGTCCTCCTGCGGCACGACCTCGCCGGACACCAGTTCCGCCACGGCCGCGGCCTCCTTCCCGAGCGGCCTCCGCGACGAGGCCGGTGCACCGTCCTACGGCCCGGCTGCCGACCCCTCCGAGCCGTCCGTCACGCGGCGGTGCTCGCGAGGGCCGCGAGCCGGAGGATCTGCGGCCGGTGCGGTTTGCCCTGCTCGGTGAGCGGGATCCCGTCGACCGGGAGGACGTGGAGCCCGGCGGCGGTCTGCTCGCCGAACTCCTCGAGGACGACCGATCGGCACGCGGCGACGTCGATCTCCCGACCTGGCCACGGGACGACGGCGGCGATGCGGTGGCCGGTGTGCGGGTCGAGCACGATGACGGCGTAGCGGACGTCGGGCTGCCGGCACAGCACGTCCTGCAGGCCGATCGGGCTGACCAGGCGGCCGTCGACGCGGGTGCAGTCGACGGCACGGCCGTGGACGTGGAGGTAGCCGGCCGGGTCGAGGTGGCCGAGGTCGCCGGTGCGGTACCAGCCGCCGGCGAAGTGGGCCGCCTGTTCGAGGGGCCGGTTGCGGTAGCCCGAGGCCATCGCGGCCGAGTGGACCTCGATGCTGCCCTCGGTGGCGTCGAGGTCGCCGTCGGGGCGGCGGAAGCGGACCCCGACGCCGGGGAGGACGCGTCCGGCGCAGGTGAACCGTTCGGGGTGGCCGAGGTCGTGCTCGGCCGGGCTCAGTGCGCTGACGATGCCGATCTCGCTGGCGCCGTAGGTGTGGGTGATCACCGGGCCGATCCGGTCCCGGGCGCGCAGCCGCAGCACCGGGGCGGCGTACGCGCCGATGTGGGTCAGCGCCCGGAGGGAGGAGAGGTCCCGGTGGTCGACGTCCGGGTGGTCCATGAGCTCGACCAGCTGGGGTTCGACGAGGAACAGGTCGGTGATGCGCTCGGACTCGATGGCCGCCAGGGTCGCCGCCGGCTCGAAGCCGTCCTGCAGGACCACGGTGCCGCCGCCGAGGAGGGTGGTGTCGACGAGCAGCTGGGTCAGGTAGGGCAGCTTGCCGTTGGCCAGTTGCCGCCGATCCGGGCGGTGCGGACCGGTGACCGTGACCGTCCAGGTGGCGAAGTCGCGGACGCTGCCCTTCGGCACCCCGGTCGTGCCGCCGGAGGAGATGACCACCGCCAGGTCGCCGGCGCGGGCCCGTGCGGGGAGCGGGCCGGCCGGGGCCTCGGCGGCGAGCAGGTCGAGCCGCAACGGCACCCCGGGCACGTCCCCGACGGAGGCGATCGGTGCGGTGGTCGGGGGCAGCAGGTGCGCGGTGCCGGGGAACACCACGACCAGCCGCGGGTCGAGGTCGACCAGCAGCTGGGCGCCCCTGCCCGCATCGGGAGGAGCCGAGAGGTACACCGAGCCGGCGCCGAGCAGGTGGGTGGCGTAGCGGACCGCCAGCGCCTCGGGGCGGTTGGGGGCGTACATCGCGACGAGGTCGCCACGGCCGGTGCCGAGGTCGTCGAGCACCCGGGCGTAGCGGTGGATCTCGCCGAGCAACTCCGATCCGCTGGTGTCGTGGCCGTCGCAGCGGACGACGGTGCGTCCCCCGGCGGCGGTCAGCCGGTCGACGAGGTCCTCGACGTAGACCCGGGCAGCGGTGTGGTCCGTCATGTCGTGCCTCCCTCGCGTGGACGCGCGCGCCCCGCCGAGGCCGCCGCGCCCACCGGCGGTGGCGGAGGACGTGGGGGCTGCCACGACCGTCGAGCGTTCGCCTCGCCGGCCGACGACGCAAGGTGCTGGAGGATCGGGACGCCGGCACGTCCGCGACCGGCGACGTGTTCCGACGCACCGCTGATCCCAGGTGGCCGCACCTCCTGGTGGACAGCGGGTGACGGCGACCGAGGGCGTGGACTGCCGGCCGGCAGCGTGACACGCTCCGCGCAGTCGCCGGACCGCGGAGGCAGCAGCTCGGCACCGCCGCGCGTCTCCTCGAGGCGGTGGAGACCGTGCGCGGACGGGCCGGTGGCTGTCGGTCGCCGACGCCCACCGCCACCACCCGCTGCCGGGAGGACCACGGTCATGACCGCCACTCCGGACCCGCCGTCGACCGGTCCCGGCTCCCGCTCGGGCTCCGCGGGGGGCTCCCCCGCAGCCACCGGAGCGATCCGGCCGTTCTCCAGCGACCCGGACCTCGACTTCGACGTCCGCTGCCTGCTCGGCCAGGCCGGCCACGGGGCGGGTGACGTCGGCATGTGGCTGGCCACCGCGGCGACCGTCACCGACGGCGACCGGTCCAGCTGGTTCACCGCCTGGACCGGGCGCGGTGACCAGCTCGCCGCCGTCGGGGAGTCGTCGGCGGCCACCGATCCGGTCGGCGCGTCCTGGGCCCACCTGGCGGCGTCGAGCGCCTACTCGGCGGCGCTGCTCGCCGTCGACGGCCTCCCGGCCGAGCTGTCCGCCGCGGTCACCCTGCCCACCTTCCGGAACGGCCGCCGCTGCTGGGAAGCGGTGATCGACCTGTCCGGTGGCCGGTACGTCCGCTTCGAGGTGCCCTACGAGGGCACCGTGCTGCCCGGCTGGCTGCTGCGGCCCGACGCGTCGGGAGACCCCCGACCGACGCTGGTGATCACCAACGGCAGCGACGGGGCACTGACCTCGCTGTGGCCGATGGCGTCCGAGGCGCTGGCCCGCGGGTGGAACGCCGCGGTGTTCGACGGGCCCGGTCAGCAGTCGATGCTCTTCGAGCACGGGGTGCCCTTCCGGCCCGACTGGGAGGCGGTGCTCACCCCGGTCGTCGACGTCCTCGTCGCCCGCCCGGACGTCGACGCCGGCGCACTGACCGCCTACGGCATCAGCCAGGGCGGCTACTGGCTGCCGCGGGCCCTGGCCTTCGAGCACCGCTTCGTCGCCGCCGTCGCCGACGGCGGGGTGGTCGACGTCTCCCGCACGTGGCTCGAGCACCTGCCCGCCGAGCTGGTCTCCATGCTCGACACCGGCCAGAAGGACGCGTTCAACGAGGTCCTGGCCACCGTCGGCAGCGACCCCGCCGTCGAACGCACCTTCGCCTTCCGCGCCCGGCCCTACGGCATCTCCGACCCCTTCGACCTGTTCACCGCGGTGCGGCAGTACGACCTGCGCGGCGTCGCAGCCGACATCCGCACCCCGCTGCTGGTCACCGACCCGGTCGGGGAGCAGTTCTTCCCCGGTCAGCCCGCCGAGCTCGCCGGCCTGCTCACCGCCCCGCACGAGCTGGTCCACTTCACCGCTGCCGACGGCGCCGACCTCCACTGCCAGCCGCTGGCCCAGCGGCTGCTCACCGCCCGGGTGTACGCCTGGTACACCACCTGGCTGCAGCGGGCCGGACGCTGAACCGCCACCGAACGGCTGTCGAGGGACGCCGCTCGGCCGGGCCGCGCAGCGACCGCATCCCCGCCGCGGCCCGGCGGGTGCGGTCGTGGCCGCAGGGCCCGGAGCCGCTGGCAGGATCCTCGGCGGGGAGGGATCCGTCATGCCGAGCTCCGACCGGGCCTGGGTCCTCGACGAGGACGAGGCGCTCGAACTGCTCGCCTACCTGCTCACCGCCGCGCGCACGCAGGTCGACGAGGCCGCCGAGTACGGGCCGCTGCGGTTGCTCACCGCCGCCCACCGGCTCGCCGACCGGATCGCACCGCGTTCCTCCGATGCGACCGCCGCCTTTCTCGCCGGCCCGCTGGGACAGGTGCCGGAGCTCGCCGTCCCGCGCGAGGACCGCGAGGGGTACGTCGGCCGCCTCGACGACCTCTGCCGGGCGCTCGCGGCGCACCTGACCGCCCGGTGGGCACCCGACCGGTCGGGGCCGACGTGACCGGCGACGAGGGCCCGGAGCGGGGCGCGGCGGTGCTGCAGGCGATCCGCAGCCGCCGGGTGGTGCGCGCGATGACGGCGGAGCCGATCGACCGCGAGACGCTCGAGACCGTCCTCGACGCCGCCCGGTGGGCGCCGACCGCGGGCAACCGGCACCTGCAGCGGTTCGTCGTCACCGACGACGCCGGCGTCCTCCGGGTGCTGCGCGCGGTCTCCCCCGGCATGCTGCCGCGGCCGGCCGCGGCGATCACCATCTGCACCGATCGGGGGCTGGCGGCCGGCTACGGCTTCCCGCCCGACGCCCCCGGTCCGTTCGTCGACGTCGGGACGGCGATGGCGACGATCCTGCTGGCCGCGCACGCGCTCGGGGTCGGAGCGGGGCCGGTGACCTCCTCCAGCCGCGCCGCGGTCGCCAAGGTCCTGCGCCTCCCGGACTCGTGGCGGCCGGAGCTCGTCGTGTGCCTGGGCCACCCGGGGCCCAGCAGCCCTCCACCGGTGCACGGCCGGCCCGGTCTCACCTGGCGCGACCTCACCCGATGGGTCACCCGGGACCGACCATCCTGACGGCCGACATTCCCGTCGTGCCGGTGCACCACCGCGCTCCCCCACCGGCTCGTCCGGAGGGGCTACCCGCGCCCTCCTCCCCGGGCGTGCGGGAACCCGGCAGCCTCCTGCTCCACCGCGGCGGCCAGCACGTCGAGGTCCCCGACCACGGACGGGTCGGCGACCAGCCCGAAGCCCAGCCGGTCGGCGACCGACAGCACCGCCACCCGCAGCGCGTGGTGCTGCGCCACCTCGACCAGCGGCTGGACCGCGCCGACGGGCGCGCCGAGCACGGTGACCGCCCGGGCCGGGCCGCGCACGTTCGACACGTTGAGCGCGAACGACCGCCCGCTGCGCTGCAGCCGCTGCGACCAGGCCGCCAGGCGGGGCGAGAACCGGGCCATCCGGTCCGCGAGCTCGTCGAGCTCCTGGGCGTCGTGGCGCGCCTTGCGCTGCGCGGTCTCCCGGCGGACGGCGGCCAGCCGGGCCACGGGGTCCGGCTCGTCGACCGGCAGGTCCACGCGGAACCAGGAGTCGCGGTTGCCGGCCCGGTCGCCGTCGTGGTGCATCGTCACCGGCACCTTGACCCTCAGCCCGTGGACTGGCCCGTGCCGGTGCTCCAGCCACCGGCGCAGCGCACCCGCCACCACCGCCAGCACGGCGTCGTTCACCGTCGCGCCGGCCAGGCCGCGGGCGGCCTCGTGCAGAGCCGACATCGAGGTCACGGCGAGGGCGACCTCGCGTCCGCGGCCCACCTCTGCGTCGAACGGGGAGCGCCGCAGCCCGGGGAGGAGCTCCCCGGTCAGCACGCCGGCCAGGGAGGACCGCACCGGGTCCCCGCCCGGCGTCCCCGCCTCCGGGCTCCCGGAGCCCTGCCCGCCGGGGTCTGGGGTGGCCGGGTCCCACAGCACGTCCTCGGCCAGGCGCACGACCGTTCCGCCGTCGGCCAGGGCGTGGTGGACCCGCCAGACCAGGACCGCACCGCCGCCCGCCACCGGGCCGACCACGTCCATCCGCCACAGCGGGCGGCTGCGGTCGAGGTGCTGCCCGAACAACCGGGCCAGCTCGGTGCGCAACCCGGGATCGTCGAGCGGAGCAGCCGCATCGACGGCCCGGACGTGCGCCGCGACGTCCACCTCGCCCGAGCGCCACACCGGCTCGTCGGAGGTCCCGCTCAGCCGCCAGGTCAGCCGCGGCGCGTCCGGCAGCCGGCGGGTGACCGCGTCGCGCAGCTGCCGCAGGTCCGGCGCGCCTGCCGGCAGGTGGACCACCGTGGCCGTGTGCCCCACCAGGTGAGCGTCCTCCAGCGCCAGGATCGCCCGGTCCTCGGCGGTCAGCGGGACGTCCACGGCGGCAGCCTGCCGGTGTGCGGTGGGTGCCGACAAGCAGGATCTCCGGTCCCGTGCCGCCGGCCGACGCCCCGACCACCTGAGGCAGCGATGGACCCTGCCGGACGTGCCAGGACGGTCGTCACCCGCGACGGTCGTCCCCGCTCCCGGCGGCGAGGGAGGGCCGCCCCTGGCTGCTGGGGTCGGACCTCGGAGCGGGTCCGGTGCCGCGCGCGGCGTACCGCAGGCCGACAGGGCGCTCGCCGGCCAGCTGCAGCGCGTCGACCGCACCGACGTCGTCCAACCCGTCCCGGCCGGTGAGCTCGAAGAGCTCGACCTGCTCCTCGATCCACCGCTGGTGGCTGTTCCACGCCGTCAGCGGCGTGGTGCCGAGCGCAGCACCGATCCGCTCCCACGTCGCCCCGGCGCGCAGCGCCGCACGGATGCCCCGGTGCTGCGCGTCGTAGGCCTGCCGAGCGACGAGATCGCTGAGGTCGAGCAGCTCCAGGGACTCGTCGAGGTCCAGCGCCTCGACCTGGCCGCGCAGGTGGTCGGTCCAGGATTGCGACGGTCGGACGGACGGACGCGGGAGCGCCGCCGCGCTGTCCCGCCGGCTGAGGAAGTCCAGCCGGGTCACCGCCGTGACCATGGGGATCGCGTCCACGCGTGGCTCGTGCCTGACCGTCATGCCGACCGAGGGTCCGCAACGAGAGCGCGGGCCTCCGCCACGGACTCGCGTGTCGGAGCCGGGACTCGGGACACGCGGCCGGGCATCACCCTCGCCACTGGCGAGGGCACCGAACGGAACCAGACCCCCCGGCCGTGCGCCACGGTCAGGAGCCCGCGCGAGCGGCTGGTCGGTGGTCGCGACCTCGATCGGGGTGAGCCGGCCCCGGGTCACCGGTCGCGGGACGCCTGGTCGGTCGCGAGACCTGGCCCGTGGCGTCACCGGGGGCGCGCGACGGCCGAGGTCGTCGTCCCCGGCGTCCGCCCCGGAGCGCCGGAGGACGGTGGTCGGGCCCCGGCGGGCGACCGTCCGTCGACGGTCAGGTCGTCGGTCCTGGTGCTCGTTCCCAGCGCCACACCGGGCCCTCCTCCGCGTCGTCGATCTCGGCGACCCGTTCGAACCCGAGCCTCCGCAGCACGGTCGTCGACGGGCACTCCTCCGCCAGGGTGTGCGCCCGGACCAGCGCGACCCCCGCGCGCGCTGCGAGGTCGAGCCACAGCCGCACCGCCCCGCTCGCGTGCCCGCGTCCGCGGTGGGCGGGGGCCACGCTGTAACCGATCTCGACGACCCCGTCGGCGGGTGGTCCGGTGAACCCGCCCATCCCCACGACGAGGTCGGCCACCGGGTCGATCACGAGGTGGCTGAACCACTGCGGCGGCATCCCGGACCGGAGTGCGTCGAGCGTCGCCGGGAGCGCCTCCGGGAAGGCGAGGTAGTCCGTGGCCACGTCCAGGCCGAAGCGGTCGCGGAAGGCGGCGTCCGACTCCAGGAGTGCCTCCGCGATCTCGACGGTGACCGGGACGACCTCCGTGCGGTCGGTGCGCATCGTGGCTCCCTGCGCGCGGAGGTCGGTCACGGCCGGGCCGCCTCGGCGGTCCCGTCCACGCTCGCCCCCTGCGCTGCCGCGGTCGCGGCCACCGTCGCCACGAGGCCGAGGACGACGCGGACGTGGTGCCAGCGGGCCCAAGTCCGCAGCAGGTCCCGGGTCTCGGGGTCCGTGAGCCGACCGGACGTGAAGCGGTGGTTGGCCGGCTCGTTCACGGTGAGGGTGACGGCGACGACGCCCCCGGTGGCCACCGCGGCGACCGCGGCGGCGCCGGACCTGCGGCGGCCGAGGAGCTGGGTGACCGCCGATGCGAGGCTGACGGCGCCCGCTCCGGCGCCCAGCGGGATCATCAGGCTCCGGATGCGCTCGGCGTGCGCCGTGAACCACCGGCGGAACTCGGCCGGCGGCGTCGCGCGCCAGGACGGCACGAGCACCACCTGGATGAAGACCATGCCGCCCGCCAGGACGCCGGCGGACGTCGCCGAGGCCAGCCCGAGCGGCCGGGCCCACCGGGCGACGCGGGTCGTGTGTGCGTGCTCCATCGGAGGCTCCTCTCACGCGGTGGCGAACGGGGGCGGTGTCCGAGGTGGTCCCGGGCGTGCTCGCCCTCTCGCCGGCCGGACCCGCTGCGTGCGGGCCGGCCGGTCCGACTACACCGGTGCCGGCTGTCCCGGATCTGCTCCGGACCTGTCCTCGGTGGACCGGGGACCCGCGCGGACGGCGCCCCGTCCCGCCCGGGCGCCCCGCTCGGCGGCGACGTCGTCGAGCGTCGTGCCGGTGGCCTGGCGGCGCACGTCCTCCGCCCCCGGCCCCAACCGCACGCGCAGCCCGTCGGCCAGCCGTTCGGTGAGCTCGCGCTCCACCGGTGGGTCGGGTATCCCCCGGGCCCGCCGGTCGGTCGCGGCGACCTCGAGGAGCAGCAGCGCGTCACGGTCGTCACCCGCCGCCGCTCGGGCGGCCGCCAGCGCCTCGACGGCGTGGCACAGGGCCCCGCGGTGCTCGATCGCCGTCGCGACCGCCATCGCCTCCTCGGCCAGCGCAGTGGCGGTCCCGGCGGCTCCCTCGGCGCTCCTGGCGCGCGCCAGGAGCGTCAGCGCGGCCGCCACGCCCTCCCGGTACCCGATCCGGCGATGGGCCTCCAGGGCCTGCTGCGCCGCGCAGGCGGCCGCCGGACCGTCCCCGGCGCGGAGGGCGTCGCGCGCGCGCTGGGTCGAGGCCAGGCCCTCCAGGTGCGCGTCCCCGCTCCGCCGCGCAGCGACCGCGGCTGCCGCCGTCCTGTCCCCGGCGTCGGGATCGTGGCGATCCAGGGCGGTGCGCGCCCGGAGGACGACCGCGACGGCGCGGCGCCAGGAGTCGCCCTCCGCTGCCAGGCGCTCGATCGCCTCGTCGTGCGCGGCGGCGGCTGCGTCGAGGTCGCCGAGCGCCCACAGGGCGACGCCGAGCGTGATCAGCGCGTCTCCGGTCCCGCGGTCGTCGCCGGCCGCCCGGCTGAGGTCCGCGGCCGCGGCGCAGGCGTCCCGCGCCCGGGCCAGGTCGCCCAGCGGGGCCGCGACCAGGCCGACGCCGAGCAGGACCCGTGACCGGACGCGTGGATCGTCGATCTCGGCCCGTTCGGCGCGGTCGAGCCACGAGCGGGCCTCGGCCAGCTGCCCCTCCAGCGTCCAGAACCACGCCAGCGCGCCGACCAACCGGGCACCCAGCTCGGGTGCGTTGCCGTCCAGGCACCACCGCAGCGCCGCCCGGAGGTCGGGCAGCACCTCCCGGAGCAGGACGAGCCACGGCTGCTGGGCGTTCGTCCGCACCTGCCGGTCGCCCGCCTCCGCCATCGCGAGGTGGTGCTGCGCGTGGCGCCTGCGGACCTGGGGTGCGTCGGGAGCGCTCGCCAGCACCTCGCCGGCGTGGGCGCGGATCGAGTCGAGCAACCGGTAGCGGTCGGGACCGGCGCGGGCGACCAGCGACTGGCGCACCAGGGAGGCCAGCAACCGGAAGTGCTCGACGTCGGGCGATCCGGGATCGCGCCCCGCCACCGCCGCCGCGGCGTCGACGTCGAAGGTCCCGGCGAAGACCGCGAGGCGGGTGAGGAGTGCGCGCTCGTCCGCGGTGAGCAGGTCGACGCTGGAGGAGATCGCGGCCCGCAACGTCCGCTGCCGCGCGACCACGTCCCGGGTCTCCGACACCAGCAGGGCGAACCGGTCGTCCAGTCGTTCGAGGATCGTTGCCGGGCTCACCACGTCCACGTGGGCCGCGGCCAGCTCGATCGCCAAGGGCAGTCCGTCCAGGACCCGGCAGACGGCAGCCACGTCCGCGGCGTTCGCGTCGTCGATCCGGAACCCCGGTTGCACCGCCGCCGCACGCTGCGCGAACAACTCGACGGACGCCGCGCGGCCGATCTGCGCGGTGGTCACGGCACCACCCACGGGGGGCAGCGTCAGGGGTGGCACGGGCCAGACGACCTCCCCGGTGACCCCGAGCGGACGACGGCTGGTGGCGAGCTGACGCACCCGGGGGCAACCGTGCAGCACCGCCACGGCCAGAGTGGCTGCGCCGCCCACCACGTGCTCGCACGTGTCGAGGACGAGCACCCCGGGGCGGTTCCCGAGGTGGGCCACCACGGCCTGCACCACGTCGCTGCCCGGGGCCGTCGGGGTCCCCGTGGCGGCGGCGACGACACTCGCGACGGCGGCATCGTCGTGTGCACCGCTGAGGTCGGCGAACCACTCGGGACCACGGTCGGGTCCCCGCTCCAGGACCGCCAGCGCCAAGCGGGTCTTCCCGGTCCCACCCGGACCGGTGAGGGTCAGCAGTCCCGCCTCCTCGAACGCCGCGGTCACCGCGGTGGTCTCGGCGTCCCGGCCGACCAGCGAGGTGACGGCACGACGCCCGGAGACCCGCTGCCCGGCCTCCTCCGGCGGACCGACGCCGGCAGCCCCCGGGGGCTCCGGGAGCCCCCCTCCCGGCACGCGCGGGTCGGCTGCGACCGGCGCAGCGGCCGACAGGGCCGGGTCCTGGAGGAGGACGCGGTGCTCGAGCTCCAGGACCGCCGGGCTGGGATCCAGGCCGAGTTCGTCGGCCAGGGTCCGGCGCAGCGCCGCCGCGGCGGCCAGGGCGTCGCCCTGACGCCCGCTCCGGTACAGCGCCAGCATGAGGGAGCTCGTCAGGTTCTCCCGCAGCGGGTGGGTCCGGGCCAGCGCCTGTGCCGCGGGGACGGCCTCCTGGTGGCGTCCCAGCTCCAGCAGGCAGGTCAGGCGCCTCTCCTGCGCCTGCAGGTACAGCTCCTCCAGCTCGGTGACGTGGGGCACGGCCCACGGCAGTCCGGCGGCATCGGCGAGCGGGTCCCCCCGCCACAGGTCCAGCGCCTGGTCGAGCGCGGCGAGGGTCCGGGCCGGCTCTCCACCGGCTCCTCGGACGAGCCGGCTGAACCGGGCACAGTCCACGGCCGCCGCCGGCACGTCGAGGACGTAGCCCCCTCCCGTCGTGCGCAGCGGGAGCTCCTCCTGCCCTCCGATCGCCCGTCGGAGATAGGAGACCATCCGGTGCACCGCGTTGGCGGCGTCGGCGGGCGGGCAGCCGTTCCACGTGCGATCGGCCAGCAACGGCCCGGGCACCGGCTCGCCGGGGTGCAGCAGGAGGTAGGTGAGCAGCACCCGGGGATGACCGCGGCGGACCGCCACGGCCTTCCCGCCGGACCGCACCTGCAGCGGGCCGAGGACCGAGAAGTCCACGGGCCGCAGCCTAGCCAGCGGGTGGTCCCGGCAGGGCCGTCACGGAGCGCGGGACGGGCGTCGGGACACCGGCAGGTCTCGCGACAGACCACGCCAGGTCCGTGACAGCCGCAGGGCAGAGCCCGCCGGTGGACTGTCTCCACCGCCCGACGGCGGCCGGCCCCGGTCCGGGGCCGGAGCCAGCCACCGCACGAGGAGAGCAGCGATGAACGACACCACGTCCGGTCCGACCTCCGGCTCCAGCCCGAACGTCGCGATCATCTACTACTCGGCCACCGGGAACGTGCACGCGCTGGCCGAAGCGGTGCGGGAGGGCGCCGAGAAGGCCGGTGCGCAGGTGCGGGTCCGCAAGGTCGCCGAGCTGGCGCCGGAGGAGGCGATCCGCCGTAACGAGGCATGGGCCGCCCACGCGCAGGCCAGCGTCGACGTGCCGCAGGCGACGAAGGGCGACCTGCTCTGGGCCGATGCCGTGGTCTTCGGGACGCCGACCCGGTACGGGCTGCCGGCGGCGCAGCTCAAGCAGTTCCTGGACACCACCGGCGCCCTCTGGGAGCAGGGCCTGCTCGCCGACAAGGTGTACGCCGCGTTCACCAGCAGCGCCACCAGGCACGGCGGTCAGGAGTCGACCCTGCTGGCCCTGGCGAACACCTTCTACCACTGGGGCGGTTACATCGTGCCGCCTGGCTACACCGATCCCGTGCAGTTCGAGGCCGGCAACCCCTACGGCGTCGGCCACGTCAGTGACGACGGCGCGACGCCGGTCGGTGACGTCGAGTGCGCGGCCGCCGCCTACCTGGGCCGGCGCGTCGCGACCGTCACGAAGCGGTTGCTCGCCGGAGCCGCAGCAGCCTGACGGACGGCGGCGGGCGGTCGACCGACGCCCGCCGTCCCCGGTCACCTCCCCCGCAACGGACAGCCGACCGGACACCAGGAGTCGACCGTGAACACCTACGACCCCGCGGACTACGTCTGCTACGTCCCCATGGACCGCAGACTCGAGCCCTTCGACCCCACCGCACCAGGCGGCCCCACCGCGCAGCGCCTGCCACGCGGATACGCCAACGCCTCCCCCGCCACCCGCCTGAGGAGCCGCACCGCCGCGCGCGCGGGCTCCGACCCGCGTCGCCGGCCCGCGCCGGCCGCCGTCTGCTGACCGGGCCGGCTCGCGTGGCCGGGGCCTCGTCCGGACCCACGGCTGACCAGCGGATCCAGGGCCCTCGGCCTCGTCCCGCGACCGCCGGTCGCCGTCCGCGAACGCCGCGAGGACAGGATCGCGACAGGCACCGGCTGCACCGGAGCCGTGCACCCGACACCACCCCGCCCCTCCCCCGCACCTGGAGTCGCCATGCCGTCCCCCGTCGACGTCGCCGCACTGTTGACGACGTCATCCACCCTGCGGCGACTCGGCGCCTACGACATCACCGACGACCCGGAACGCGTGGACCTCGACGTCGTCCACGCCTTCCTGTCCGGCGAGTCGTACTGGCGCAGAGGCGTCAGCAGGGAACGGGTCGCACGGTCGGTGCGGATGTCGCTGCCGCTGTCGGTGCACCTGGCCACGGCGACACCGACGATGGTCGGTTTCACCCGCGTCGTCACCGACACCGCGACACACGCCTGGCTCGACGACCTCTTCGTCCTCCGCGAGCACCGCCGCCGCGGGATCGCCGGCGCACTGGTGGAGGCGGCCCTGTCTCACCCCGCCGTCACCGACGCCTCCCTCCAGCTGCTGCTGACCGCCGACGCGCACGCCCTGTACGCACGGCACGGGTTCCGGCCGTTCCCCGAGCCGGGCGCCCTGATGGCACGACACCCGCAGGCCTCGCCCGTCTCCTGAGGCGCTCGCGACGCAGCACCGTCGAGGCCGAGGCCGGCGCCCCCGGCGGACCTCCTGGTGCACCCCTGACCGGGACCGGCGACAGCCGGCCGCGGGATCCTGATGAGACCTCGGTGCCGGTCGGCACCCCCGCGGCACCGGTACGGTCGACCATGGACGGCGTGGCCCGCGGAACCCTGCGCATCCACCTCGGCGCCGCCCCCGGCGTCGGGAAGACCCACGCCGTGCTGGACGAGGCGCACCGGCGGGCCTCCCGCGGTACGGACGTCGTCATCGGGCTGGTCGAGACGCACGGGCGGCGGCACACCGCCGACCAGCTCACGGGCCTGGAGGTGCTGCCGCGGCGCGCGGTCACCCACCGGGGCGTGACGCGGACCGAGCTCGACGTCGATGCCGTGCTGGCCCGGCACCCCGAGGTCGTCGTCGTCGACGAGCTCGCCCACACCAACGCACCCGGGTCGAGGAACCCCCACCGCTGGCAGGACGTCGACGAGATCCTCGACGCCGGCATCCACGTGCTGTCCACGGTCGACCTCCAGCACCCGGAGAGCCTCGACGACGTCGTCGAGCAGATCACCGGCACCGCCCAGCAGGAGACCGTGCCCGACGCCGTGGTCCGCCGGGCCGGCCAGGTCGAGCTGGTGGACACGACCGCGGAGGCGCTGCGCCGGAGGCCGGCCCACGTCGACCCGGCCGAGCGGGTCGACGCGGCGCCGGCCGACCGGGTCGACGAGGAACCGCGGCGGTACGCGGCCGAGCACGACACCGACCTCGTGTGGGAGACCCGCGAGCGGGTGGTCGTGGCGCTCACCGGCGGCCCGGAGGGCGAGACGCTGGTCCGCCGCGCCTCCCGGGTGGCCCAGCGCTCCGGCGGCGACCTGCTGGCCGTGCACGTCCTCGCCTCCGACGGGCTCACCGGCGCCTCCCCCGGCGCGCTGCGCACGCTGCGGGAGCTGGTGGACAGCCTGGGCGGCAGCTACCACCAGGTGGTCGGTGACGACGTCGCCGCGGCGCTGCTGGAGTTCGCCCGCAGCGTCGACGCCACCCAGCTGGTCATCGGCACCAGCCGGCGCTCCCGCTGGGCCCGCGCGGTGCGCCGGGGCATCGGCGGCCAGGTGGTCGCCGACTCCGGCGAGATCGACGTGCACGTCGTCACCCACGCCGCGGCCGGCTCCCGCGGCTGGCGGCTGCCGCCGCTGACCGGGGCGCTCACCGCCCGTCGCCGGTGGACGGGTCTGCTCCTCGCCGTCGTCGGCGTACCGGTCCTCACCACCCTGTGCCTGCTCACCGGCGCCTCGCTGCCGGTCGTGCTGCTGGCCTTCCTCCTGCTGGTGCTGGCCGTGGCGTTGACCGGGGGCCTGTGGCCCGCGCTGGTGGCCGCGGTGCTCGGCGGGCTGGCGGAGAACTGGTTCGTGGTGCCTCCCACCCGGCAGTTCACCGTGCACCGGATGGACGACGTCGTGGCCCTGCTGAGCGGGCTGGTGGTGGCCACCGCGGTCGCCACCGTCGTGGACCGCTCGGCGCGGCGGGCCACCGTGGCCGCCCGCTCCCGGGCGGAGACGGCGATGCTCGCCTCCCTCGCCCGGTCCGTGCTCGCCGGTGACCGGGCCCTGCCCAGCCTGCTGGAGCAGATCCGCGAGGCGTTCGGGCTGCGGTCGGTGACGATGGTCGAGCGCACCCGCGACGGCGAGGGAGCGGTCGGCACGTGCGGTCGGCCGGACGCCGGCGGCGAGGCGGTCGAGACCGTCGGGATCACCGACACCCTCGCGCTCCGGCTGGCGGGCCGCCCCCTGCCCGCGGAGGAGCGGCGGCTGCTGGTCGCCTTCGCCGAGCAGGCCGCCGTGGCCCTCCACCAGCGCCGGCTGACCGCGCAGGCCGCCGAGGCCGACCGCCTGGCCGCGGGCAACAGCATGCGCAGCGCCCTCCTCGCCGCGGTCAGCCACGACCTGCGCACCCCGCTGGCCGGGATCAAGGCGGCCGTGTCGGCCCTGCGTGCCGCCGACCTCGACCTCGACGACGCCGACCGGGCGGAGCTCACGGCGACCATCGAGGAGTCGACCGACCGGCTCGTCGACCTGGTGGAGAACCTGCTGGACATGAGCCGCCTGCAGGCCGGTGTCGTCAGCCCGGTGCTGAGCCCGTCGGACCTGCCCGCGGTGGCGCAGCGGGCGCTGCGCACGCTGGACGCGACCGACCGCGCCCGCGTCCGCCTGGACTGGCCGGACGACCTCCCCCTCGTCCGGGCCGATCCCGGGCTGCTCGAGCGGGTGGCCGCCAACCTGGTGGGCAACGCGGTGCGGCACGCGTCCGCCGGCCCGGTGACCGTGGCGGCCGCAGCCCTGGGCGCCCGGGTCGAACTGCGTGTCGTCGACCGCGGTCCGGGCGTCGCCCTGGCGGACCGGGACCGCGTCTTCGCCCCCTTCCAGCGGCTGGGGGACGCCCCGGCCGGGCAGGGCGTCGGCCTGGGGCTCGCGGTGGCCCGGGGACTCACCGAGGCGATGGGCGGCAGCCTCACCGCGGAGGACACCCCGGGTGGCGGGCTGACGATGGTGGCCTCGCTGCGGGCGGCGGCCGTCCCCGTCCCGGCGACCCCGCTGCCCGCGCCGTGAGCCGGGTCCTGGTCGTCGACGACGACCCGCTGCTCACCCGGGCCCTGCGGGTGACCCTCCGCGCGTCCGGCTACGAGGTGGTGACCGCCGTCGACGGCCGCACCGCGCTGCGGGAGGCCGCCGCGGAACGCCCCGACCTGGTCGTCCTGGACCTGGGACTGCCCGATCTCGACGGCACCGAGGTCCTCGCCGGCCTGCGTCCCTGGTTCGCCGGGCCGGTGCTCGTCCTCTCCGCCCGCGCCGACAGCCGGGACAAGGTCGGGGCGCTGGACGCCGGCGCGGACGACTACGTGTCCAAGCCCTTCGACACCGGCGAGCTCCTGGCCCGCCTGCGGGCGCTGCAGCGCAGGGCCGTCCCGGAGCCGGACGGTCCGGTGGTGCACGCCGGCTCCTTCACCGTCGACCTGGCCGCCCGGCAGGTGACGGTCGCCGGGGCCGTCGTCCGGCTCACCCCCACCGAGTGGGGCCTGCTCTCCGAGCTGGTCCGCGCACCCGGGCGGCTGGTCAGCCAGCGGCAACTGCTGCACGCGGTGTGGGGACCCGCCTACGAGCGGGAGACCCACTACCTGCGCGTCTACATGGGGCAGTTGCGCCGCAAGCTCGAGCCGGACCCGGCGCACCCCCGCCACCTGCTCACCGAGCCCGGGATGGGCTACCGCTTCACCCCGTGAGCGGCCGGCCCGTCAGCCGACGTGCACCCGGGGACGGTGCGTGCGGTCGGGCTCGGCCTCCCGGAGCACCTCGCGGGTCACCGGGGCGACCTCCCCGGCGCCGGTGAAGACGAACCGCAGCAGGTTGGCCAGCGGGTTGCCCTCGGTCCACTCGAAGTAGACGTGCGGCACCCGGTGGGTCTCGTCCCGGATGTGCAGCAGCAGCGCCGCCAGCGCGTTGGGGACGCTGGCGTGCCGCATGCGGAGCACCCGGTACCGCTCGTGCACCACCTCGCCGTGGACGTCGAGCGCGGTCTCGAACTCCGAGGGGTCGGTCAGGGTCACCTCGACGAAGACCAGGTCGTCGTCGGTCAGGTCGTTGTCGGCCTGGATCTGCCGCAGCTTCTCCAGGTACTCGACCTGGTCGAGAGCGTCCGGCTCGTTGGCCACGAAGCGGAGCTTGCGGCGGGAGCAGTCGCGGACGAACATCTCCGCCTTCTCGTCCAGGCGGACCTCGGTCACCCGCAGCTCCAGCGAGCGGGTCAGCCGGGAGACCAGCGACACCAGGACGATCGCGGCGACGAAGCAGGCGGCGATCGTCACGCCGTCCGGGCGTTCCACCACGTTGACCGCCGTGGTGTAGACGAAGACGACCGAGATCACGCCGAAGGCGACGGTCAGCCACCGCTGCCGCGCCCGGTGCGCGGCGAGGGCCACCGCGATCGCGGCCGAGGTGATGAGTGCCAGGACGCCGGTGGCGTAGGCGCCGCCCTGCGCGTCGACGTCGGCGTCGAAGACCCAGGTGACCAGGAAGGCCACGCCGGTCAGGACCAGCACGAGCGGGCGGACGGCGTGCGCCCAGTCCGGGGCCATGCCGTAGCGGGGCAGGTAGCGCGGGATCAGGTTGAGCATGCCGGCCATCGCCGAGGCACCGGCGAACCACAGGATCGCGATGGTGATCGCGTCGTAGGCGGTGCCGAAGCCGTCCCCCAGCAGGTCGTGCGCCACGTAGGCCAGGGCCCGGCCGTTGGCGTCCCCACCCGGCTCGAACGCCGCCTCCGGGATCAGCAGGGTGGTGATCACGCTGCTGGCGATCAGGAACACGCTCATGATCAGGGCCGCCGTCGTCAGCAGGTGCCGGGCCCCCCGGATCCGGCCGTCCGGGTGCTCCTCGGTGTCCCCGGCATCACCGTCGACGTGCGGCATCACCGCCACCCCGGTCTCGAAGCCGGACAGGCCCAGCGCCAGCGCGGGGAACACCAGCAGCGCGGCCCCCACCATCGCGGCCGGGCTGCCGTGCTGGGTGGTCAGCGCAGCCCACCAGTCGCTCACCAGGACCGGCGCGGCGGCCACCTGCCACAGCCCGACGACGACCACGACCAGGTTCAGCGCGAGGTACCCGGCCACCACGCCGACGGCCACGCCGATCGCCTCGGTGAACCCCTTGAGGAACACCGCGCCGAGCAGCGCCAGCAGGCCCAGGGTGATCGCCACCTCGTGCCCGTGCAGGGCGGCGGGCGCGTGCGGGTTCTCGACGATGTGCGCCGTCGCGTCGGCCGCCGACAGGGTCATCGTGACGATCCAGGACGTGGCGGCGAAGCCGAGGAGCACCAGGACGAACAGCTTGCTCTTCCACGACGGCAGCAGCCGCTCCAGCATGGCGACCGACCCCTCGCCGCGGGGGCTCTCGGCGGCCACCCGCCGGTAGACCGGGAGCGCGCCGAACAGCGTCAGCGCCACCAGCACCAGGGTCGCCAGCGGCGACAGCAGCCCGGCGGCCAGGAAGGCGATGCCCGGCTGGTAGCCGAGGGTGGAGAAGTAGTCGACGCCGGTGAGGCACATGACCTGCCACCACCGGTGGGTCGTGTGCGTCGTCTCCGGGTGGGCGTGCGGCCCGGGGATCCCCCGACGCTTCCGTGGCCGGCCCTGCAGGAACCAGTCGCGCAGCGGCGACGGCGCCTGGAGTTCGGTCTCGGTCGGGGTGACCACTCGCGCTCCTCGGTCGACGTCGGCACCTGCGCAGGTCGACGCTAGGTCCCACCGGGGGCCACCACCGCCTGGCGGAGGAGGCGAGGGCGTAAGGATTCCGTCAAGACCGCACCGGCGGGGCTCCTGCCGCGGGACGTGTCGCCGGGCGACCACCTCGCCGAACGCACCACCGACGTGTGGCGCTTCGAGCAGCAGGTCACGGGGCAGCGGGCTCGGCGACGCCGAGTGGTTGTTGGACGGCACGTCCCGCTCGCCGACCTCCGCCTGCCCCTCAGGCGCGCCGGACCACCGGAGGTTCGCCGGTGCTGCCCCGGTTGACCCCCACCAGCCCGCGGGTGCGCGGCTCCCCGCCGTAGGCGGCGTGCACCCGCGGGCCGGCGGCGCGCAGGCCGCCGTCGACCGTGACCTCCTCACCGGTGACGAAGCGTGCCGCGTCGCCGGCCAGGAAGACGATGACCTCGGCGACGTCCTCGGGAGCGCCCAGGTCCGGCCAGGGCTGGGCCTCGCGCATGACCGCTCGGGCCGTGTCGAGGTCGGGCCCGATCAGCGGCGTGACGATCAGTCCCGGACAGACGGTGTTCACCCGGATCCGGTCGCCGGCCAGCTCCGCCGCGGCCACCCGGCCGAGGTTGACCACCGCGGCCTTGGCCGCCGAGTACGCCTGGGGGCCGGCTCCTCCGCTGAACGCGGCCACCGAGGCCGTGTTGACGATGGACCCGCCGCGTCCGGCTGCCCGCATCGCACGGGCACCGTGCTTGATCCCGAGGAACACACTGCGCACGAGGACAGCGAAGGTGTAGTCCCAGTCCTCGACCGCGATGTCGGTCAGGGCGCCGAAGGCGCCGCCGACGCCGGCGTTGTTCACGACGCAGTCGATCCGGCCGAACTCGGTCACACAGACCGCCACGGCTCCGGCGACGTCGGCCTCCTCCGACACGTCGGCGCGAACGAACCTGACCCGCCCGCCGAACTCCTCGCCCAACTCCTCGGCCACCTGCGCGCCGTTCCTCCCGTGGAGATCGGCCACGACCACCTGCCACTCCTCGGCGAGCAGCCTCGCCACCGTCGCGCGGCCGATGCCACTGGCGCCGCCGGTGACCAGGGCAGCACGGCTCGCGGTGCTCATCGACGGGTGATCCGATGGCCGGTGGGCACGATGTCCTCCTGCAACCGACGCTGGTCCGGTCCGTCGGACGACCGTACTGTCGGGCCGGCTCACCAGCCCACCACGGTCACGCGAGTGCACATGCGGGAACGGTCGACACCTGTGGCCGCGGTCCGCGTCGACGTCTGAGGGCGAGGGAGTGGCTCAGGTCGTTCCCTCCCGGTGATGAGCCGGTCCTGGGCGTCAGGCGGTGTGCAGGTCCTCCCGTCTCCGGTCGGTCTTGTAGGGCGCCGGGGCGACGGTCGCCCGGATCTCCTTCTGAGGGCCTCCTGGAGTGCCCCAGTGCACCGTCACCGACGTCCCCACCTCAGCGTGGCCGACGTCGATGGTGCAGAGCGAGAGCATCTGCCGGAAGTAGTAGCTGTAGCCCCGGGACGTCGCCACCCCGACGAGCTCGCCGTCCACCGTGACCCTGTCCGCCCACATGAACCCGCGCTGGTCACGCGGCATGTCCATGAAGGGGAAGTGGTCCCCGGGCCGGAACAGTGACGCGTGCACGTCGAGGACGTCGTCGGCGTTCCACACGAGCGTGCGGATCGTCCGACGAGGGTTCGCCTTCTCCTCCTCGAGGGCCTCCCGACCGAGGAAGTCGTGGTCGAACCTGATGTTGCGACCCCAGCCGAGCTCGACGGGGCTGCGGTAGTACTCGGAGATGTTCGCTCCGTCGTAGGAGCCGGCGATGTACGCGGGCTGAGCGAACGCGGGCATCGACGCGGTGAACACGGCGAGGTAGTCCGCGGTCTCCGGCTCGAAGATCGCGGGGATGTAGTCCGTCGCGATGGTCGGGAAGCACGCCTCGAGGTGGTTGATCGGTGCTGTCCGGCCGCCGAGCTTGCGGATGCCGAACTCCTGACCGGCGTCGAGGACAGCGTCGTAGACCTCCTGCTTGTACGCGATCGGTCCCTGTAGTTCGAAGCCGATCTCCCCCGCCATCCCCTGTCGGAGGGCGTAGATCTCGTGGCCGGCGACCGTGATCGTGTTGACGTGCATGAAGCCGGTGTCGCGCAGCCCGCTGCCGGCGACCTTGTCCAGCACGTTGACCGACTGCGGACCGGACACCTGGAGGATGAACCAGTCATCCCTGTCGACCTGGACGTCGTAGTCGGTGGAGGCGAGGTGGTGACTGGCCCAGAACCCGCCGCGTCCGTGGAGCATGAACTCCTCCTGCCCGAACCGGGTGAGGATGCCCTCGTGGATGATCTTGCCGTCGCGGTTGGTGTGGATCGCGTGCTTCGACTGGCCGATGTCGAACCTCGCGAAGCTGTTGACCGTGATCTCACCCAGCATGGCCAGGACGTCCGGCCCGGTGAAGCGGTGCTGCCAGAGGAACGACCAGTCCCCGATGTAGCAGGTCTGCTTCCACGACAGGCTCTCGTCCAGCCAATCGGTGTACTCCGGCTCACCCCAGCGACTCCAGGCGTATCCCTCGGGAGCCCTGCGCATGCTGCTGACCGAGTGACCCATCGGCTTCCTCACTGTGGTGTCGGCAGGTGCTGTCCTCCCGGACGCTAGGACCGCCCCGGCCGAGCGGCGACCGCTGGCGTCAGTCCGTCGGGACGCCCTCGCGGCCCGCCTGATGACGATCGAGCGGCCTCGGTGGAGGGTCAGGGGCCGTAGACGGTGGTCGGGAACCGCCGCCTCGGCCTGCGATGACACGCTTCCGGCTGCCCGGACTCGGCCGTCACTGACCGTGGTGGAGACGAGCGGTCAGGCAGCAGATGATGCTGACGATCGCTGACCGTGCAGATCGAGCGGCCGGCCGACGGTGGCCGGCGATCGGGAGTCATCGGTGCGGGTCGCCGTTCACCGAGGCGAGCAGTGTCATCCACGGATGGAGCACGACGGCGCCGCTGGCCCGGTGACCTCCGCCGTCCCCCGTCCGTTGCTCCGGAACCGCGCGCGCCGGCGCGACGCCTGAGTCCCACCGGGCCGCTCAGCGGCGGAAGTACAGGCGGACCGCCGTGCCGGCCGGGCCGGTGCGGACGGCGGCGTCGTCGGCGAGGCTCCACGCCAGCCACATGCCCCGCGGACCGTCGACCGGGTCGGGCGGCACGTAGCCCAGCGTCTCGTCGGGCAGACCGGGTCCGGCGTCGGTCACCTCGACGACGAACGCCTCGCCGTCGGTCCACGTCGCCAGCTCGGCGAACGCCGACCCGCGCAGGGCGTTGACGACGATCTCGTGGGTGGCCAGGACGACGTCGCCCAGCCGGGCCCGCCGGTCCCCGGGGAGCGCCGCGCTCATGGCGCGGCGGGCCTGTACCGGCGCCGTCACGACGTCGACGACCGCTCCGCCCGGACGTCCGGTCCAGGGCGGCTGCACCGCGCGGAGGAAGCCGATCGGGTCCTCGTAGGCGGGCTGGGGCGCCGGGGCGGCGCCGGCCCAGGTGAGCGGGTGGGAGCGGGCGACGGCCGTGAGGACCGCGGTCGGCAGCCGCTGGGCGTCGTGCAGGCACAGGCTGTAGTACGGCATCGCGTCGAGGCAGCGGTTGGCCACCGCCTCGAACCGGCTCCACTCCCGCCCGTCCTCGCGGGCGAGCCACACCGGCTCGGCGGCCAGCCGCCAGCTCGGCGCTCTGGCACGCAGGTCGCGCAGGTCGCGGTCGTAGGCCAGCAGCGTGTCGTGGCCACCACGCCACCAGGTCTCCGCGGCGGCGAAGGTCGCGAGCCGGCCCAGGTCGGTCCCCAGGTGCCGGGCGAGCAGCGAGCGGACGCGCTCCCCTGCGACGACGAGCACCGGCTCCCCGCGGGCGAACCCCTCGAGGACGAAGGGCACCACCCGCTCGACGACCTCGCTGTCGGTGGAGAAGATGAACCCCTCGTGGGCGAGGCGGGTGCCGTCCCAGTTCCCGGTCGGACGCAGGAAGGTCATGCCGGCTCCACCGCCAGGTCGAAGAGCCCGAGGCAGCGGCGGACGTGCCGGGGAGCCCCGGCCAGCCGCAGGCGGATCCCTCGGGCGGCCAGGTCGCGCCGCGCGCCGTAGAGGGCGCGCCCGCCGGCGACGTCGAGGAAGTCGAGGTCCGACAGGTCGAGGACCAACTCGCCGGAGCCGTCGCCGGCGACGTCCACCAAGGCGGTCCGCACGTGCTCGGCCTCGGTGAGGTCCACCTCGCCGTGCAGGGAGAGCCGCGGTCCGCGGCCGGACAGGTGGGTCTGCGGCTGTCGGTCCCCGAGGTGCTGGAGCGGGTGCAGGACGGCGACCGGTCCGAGCTCCTCCGCACCCACCGACTCGTCGTAGAGGCACACCGCGGTCATGGGGACGGCACCCATGAGCACGTCGGCGAGCTGCTCGTACGCGTGCAGCCGACGGCGACCGGAACGGCCGTCCCGGATGAGTGCGGTGACGTCCGCGGCCACGCGCAGGCCGGTCCGTCCGCTCCCGAGCGCCTCCTGCACCGCGGCGCGGTAGCGCTCGACCTGCTCGAGGGGCGCGAGGCCGGAGCCGCCTGCGTAGGCGTCCCCGGTGGTCTGCAGGTCGAGCCGGCCGCCGGCGAGCAGCTCGTCCCGATCCGGCAGTGCGGCGCACGCGGTGAGCAGCGCCGGCCGGGACGCGCCGATGAGCAGCAGCTGCTCGTCCCGCCGGCGTCCCTCGTCGAGGTAGGACACGACGGCCTCGGCGAGGTCGGCGTCGTCGGCGAAGGTCCAGCAGACGTGGTCACCTGGTCGGAGCCCGGTCGGGGACGTCAGTCCCCGCGGTGCCGTCACCCCGTCGACGGTACCCGGGGGGTCGTCCGGTGTCAGGGTCCCCGGACCGCCCCGGGCGGTCCCGGAGCAGGGGCCGGCACCGGTGTCGCGGCTGGCTCCGATGTGCCTGCGCCGAGACGAGGCTGGACCGTCACTGGCCGAGCACCTGTGCCACTCGTCCTGCACCACCACCGCGGACGTCCACAGGCACGTCGGTCCGGCCCGGCAGCGGGAGGCGGCCGAGGTCAGGACTCACCGAGGTCGTCCAGCGTCGCTGTACTCACGCGAGAGGCGGGCCACCCTCGTCGGGTGACCCGCCCCTGACCTGCCGCCTCGCTGTCGGGCTGACGGGATGTGGACCTGCGACACCTTCACCCCCAGCCCCCGGCAGCAGGTCCGCGGCCCCGAGTGACGGCCAGAGGATGCCTGTCAGCCGTCCCGTCATCAGCAACCCTCTCCGGCTCATTGAGATCCATGGCGACTCGGGGCTCACTCGTCACGGGACCGGTCGGCGCAGCCGCGGGCCCTTGCGTCGTGGGCGACGCAGGGTCACATCACGATGCGGGCGGTGAAGCCGTCGGCCGATGTGAAGAAGTCGATGCACCAGGTCAACTGACGAGCAACCCAGAGCCCGGCGCCGACTCCCGGCCTGGGCGCCAGGTAGCCGGCGAGCGGGTCGTCGAAGCCGGCTCCGCGATCGACGATCTCGCAGGCGAACCGCCCGTCCGCACGTCCGACACGGATCGACACCACACCGCCGCCGTGCTGCTCCGCGTTGACGAACACCTCCGAGGTGGCGAGCAGCATGTCCAGGACCCTCGCCGAGGGCATCCGTTCGGCGACCAACTCGCGCGCCAGGAGCTCGCGGAACTGCTCCACACCGTCCACGACGGGAAGGGGCCGCAGCACCTGCATCGGCCTGCGGGCGGCGGAGGATCCACGCAGCAGGCGCTCCGGCTCCTCGAACAGAGCGCTCCGCGTCCAGGTGCCTCCGCTGACGACGCCTGGGTGGGTGCGCCACACGCCTTCGCGAACCGCTTCGGGCAGGGATCCCGTTGCGTAGGTGCACAGCACCCAGGCGGGTAGGTGCGAGAAGGACCGGTTGAACGCCGCCTCATAGCCGGTCCAGAGATCCCACTCCCCGGGATCCGGACCGAACTGGACGTCCGCGACGGCCCGCAAGGAGGGAGTCCTCCGCAACTGCTCCGCGTACACGGCGTGGTAGGAGGCCAGCGTCCGGACGGGACGCGTGTAGGCGGCGCTGACGTCGACGAACCTCACCTCGGACGCGTCCGCGCCCAGGGCCTCCCGCATCAGCGAGAGCCCCTGGCGTGTGTGCGCGACCACGCCGCCTTCCCCCGCCTCCAACCCACGGCGCAGGAAGGCCGCGCCCAGTTCCACCCACTCGTCCCCGCTGTCGTAGACGAGGGCGTCGTGGCGCAGAGCCGTCCCCTGTGGTTCCATCACCCTCCCTCGGCGAGATCACTCCCTGTGTTCGCCACTAAGCCGCACCTGGCCGGTGTCAAGTCTCGTTCGGTACGGCGACCGCTGGCCGGGCGAGAGAAGCTCGCAGCTTGGCAAGCGCTCCGGCCTCGATCTGTCGCACCCGCTCCGCCGTCACACCCAATCCGGTGGCGATGCCTCGGAGCGTCTGCGCCGGCTCGTCCAGCCCGAAGTGCTGGCGGATCACCAGGCGCTCCCGATCGTCGAGCAGGTCGGTGAGGGCCCGGACCTCGCCGACCTCGATGTCGTCGAGCACGTCGTCGAACGCCCACTCGGCTTGGGGATCGGCGATGCGTTCCCCCACTGTCGCGACCGCCACGCCGTCCTGGTCGACCCGCTCCTCGAGGCTGTGAGGCGTGCGCTCGGCGGCCTGCAGTCGTTCGATCTGCGCCTGCGGCAGACCGGTGGACCGGCTCAGCTCCTCGGTCGTCGGCTCGGCGCCGTGCTGCCTGAGGTGGTCGGCGCGAGCAGCACGCACCGTGGCAAGCACCCGGACCGCGCGGTCGGACAGGGCGACAGGACGGGCGAGGTCCGCGACGAGCTCCTGCATCGCCTTGCGCACCCAGTACGACGCGTACGCCCAGAACGGCGTGCCCAAGGAAGGGTCGAATCGGCGCGTGGCCAGCAGGAGACCGGCGATCCCCTCCTGGACCAGCTCCCGGCGCTCGATCCGGCTGGTGCGCCGGAACGTGCCGGCGAGGGCGACGATGGCCGGGAGGCACGCCTCGACCAGCCTGCGGCGTGCCTCGTGGTCGCCCAGTTCGGCCGCCACGACGAGGTCGCGCTCCTCATCGGGCGAGAGCCGGGCGACGGGAGTCACGATGGCTGAGCGCCGCTGCGCGAGAGGCCGGGCTCTCGACGCATCTCTCCACCCCCTCGCCGACGACCGGATCGTGCCATGGGCGTCCTCTCGCAACCACGACTTGCTTCCCGGGGGGTCACGGCTTAGTGGGGAGGACGTCAGCCGAAGAACCGCCGAGGGGATCGACATGAACGCCGTCGCGACCTGCACCGACCGGGGCGGGTCGCACCGCGGCCCGACGCCGACACCCGACGGGTGACGTCGGATCCCGTCCACCGCGACGCCGGCGGACGGACCTGACCTACTCCAGCCGGGGCGCCCCGCGGTCGCCCCGACATCCTGCCGACCGTGCTGTCCGCCAGACGGTGGTCGAGCGCTGCCGTTCCCCGGCTGCGCTGCGTCGCCTGTCCTCCCGGTCGTCGTCATCCACGTCCCGCGCGCCCGCGCGCCCTCCTCCGGGCGGTTCCCGTGACCTCACCTGCTCCCCCACCGTCGTTGCCGGGACGGCGTGACGAGTGCGACCTGCTCCGCCGTCTCGTGGCAGCGGCCAAGGCTGGTCGCAGCCAGGCCCTGGTGCTGCGAGGCGAGGCGGGCATCGGGAAGACCGCCCTGCTGAACTTCATGCTCGAGCGGACGGCGGGCTGCAGGGTCGTCCGAGCCGCGGGCGTCGAATCCGAGATGGAGCT
Organism: Geodermatophilus tzadiensis; assembly: GCF_003002915.1. Lineage (GTDB taxonomy): Bacteria > Actinomycetota > Actinomycetes > Mycobacteriales > Geodermatophilaceae > Geodermatophilus > Geodermatophilus tzadiensis. Next base: position 110,394 of record NZ_PVTG01000007.1, read on the forward strand.
CGCCTATGCGAGCCTCCACCAGCTGTGCAGCCCTCTCCTGGGTCGGCTCGACGGACTGCCCGGACCCCAGCAGGAGGCGCTGGCCACTGCATTCGGGCTGCGCTCCGGGGGCGCACCCGATCGGTTCCTCGTGGGCCTTGCAGTGCTGACCCTGCTGTCGTCGGTGGCCGAGGACCGACCGTTGATCTGCGTCGTGGACGACGCCCAGTGGCTCGACCAAGCGACGCTGCAGGCGCTGGAGTTCGTCGCCCGACGGCTGGCGGCCGAGCCCATCGCCATGGTGTTCGCGCTGCGAGGATCCGACCACGAGCCCCGGCTCACCGGTCTGCCGGAGCTGGTCGTGCGCGGCCTCGGCATGCGGGATGCTGCGACGCTGCTGGAGTCGACGGTGAACGGTGTCCTGGACGCCCGGGTCCGTACCCGCATCCTGGCCGAGAGCCGCGGCAACCCGCTCGCCCTCCTGGAGTTGCCTCGCGGGCACTCGACCGCCGACCTGGCCTTCGGCGGTGACGTCGAGGAGGTCGCCCCGCCGCTGGCGCGGCGGCTCGAGCACGAGTTCCTCCGGCAGGTGGATGCGCTCCCGACGCTGGCCCGCCGGCTGCTCCTGGTGGCCGCTGCCGAGCCCGTCGGGGACGTCCTCCTTCTCTGGCGGGCCGCCGAGCGACTGGGCATCGACGCCGACACGGCGGCCGCGGCAGAAGATGCGGGCCTGCTCCAGGTGCGTGAACGCACCCGCTTCCGGCACCCACTCGTCCGGTCCGCCGTCTACCGCGCAGCCACCGACGCCGAGCGGCGGCAGGTCCACGCTGCGCTGGCCGAGGTGACCGATCCGGAGGCAGACCCGGATCGCCGGGCGTGGCACCGAGCGTGCGCCGCCGTGGGCCCGGACGAGGCAGTCGCCGCGGAACTCGAACGCTCAGCCGACAGGGCGCAGGCCAAGGGTGGCCTGGCCGCTGCGGCCGCCTTCCTGGAGCGCGCGGTGATCCTCACGCCTGAGCCCCTCCGCCGGGCCCGACGATCGATCGACGCCGCCCAGGCCAAGGTGTCCGCCGGCGCATTCGCGGCGGCCGCCCGCTTGCTGACAACGGCGGAGATGGGTCCGCTCGGAGAAGCCGAACGAGCCCGCATCGAGGTGCTCCGGGCGCGGCTGTCGTTCGCCGCAGACCGGGGGAACGAAGCACTGCCCCTGCTGCTGACCGCCGCTCGGCGACTCGAGCGGATCGACGCCACCCTGGCCCGGGACACCTACCTCGACGCCCTGGCCGCGGCACTGTTCGCCGGCCGCTTGGCCGCAGGACCCGGCGCTCACGAGGTGGCGCGAGCCGCTCGAGCAGCCCCCGCGCTGCCACAGCCGCGGAAAGGCGACCTCCTCCTCGACGGCCTCGCAGTCCTGCACACCGACGGCTACGACGCGGCCGTCCCGCTCCTGCAGCGGGCCGTCAGCACGTTCGCGCGCGAAGACCTCACCGTGGACGAGGGCTTGCGCTTCGCCTGGCTCGCGGCTGCGACGACAACACTGCTGTGGGACGACTCCAACTGGGACCGGCTGTCCCGGCGGCACCTGGACTTCGCCCGTCAGTCGGGGGGCCTGAGCGCCCTGCCGCTCGCTCTGAACACCCGCATCGTCGTGCACCTCTTCACCGGCGACCTGGACAAGGCTGCGTTCCTGGTCGAGGAACTCCGCTCGGTCACCGAGGCCACGGGCAACGGCCTCGCGCCGTACGGAGAGGTCGGTCTGCTCGCCCTGCGGGGTGACCCCGAGGTGGCTGAGCCGTTCATCCAGAGCTGCCTGGACGACGTGGTGACTCGGGGCGAGGGCGTCGGCGTCAACATGACCGCGTGGGCACGCGCAGTGCTCTGCAACGGACTCGGTCGCTACGACGACGCACTGCGCTGGGCCCGGGTACCGGCTGCTCAGCCACTGGAGACGGGCATACCCCAGTGGGCGCTGGCCGAGCTCGTCGAGGCAGGGATGCGGAGCGGGGACGTCGCTGCGGCCGCTGTGGCACAGGAACAGCTCACCGCCATGGCCACAGCGAGCGGTACCGACTGGGCACTGGGCGTCCGCGCGGCCCGAGAGGCTCTGCTCCGCCGTGGTCCTGCCGCCGACGAGCTGTACCGGGAAGCGATCACGCGCCTGGACCGGACGCTGATCCGCAGCGAACAGGCCAGGGCGCGGCTGCTCTACGGCGAATGGCTGCGCCGCGAAGGCCGCCGCGTCGAGGCTCTGGCACAGCTGCGCGCGGCGCATGAAGCACTCCAGGCGATGGGAGCCCAAGCGTTCGCCGCACGAGCTCGGCAGGAGCTGCAGGCCACCGGGGAGGCCGTGCGCAGGAGCGTGACCGCAGAACCCGCCGAACTGACGCCTCAGGAGCTGCACATCGCACGGCTGGCCGCCCAAGGGCTGACCAACACCGAGATCGCGGCGATGCTGTTCATCAGCGCCCGAACGGTCGAGTGGCACCTCCGCAAGGTCTTCACGAAGCTCGGGCTCACGACTCGCCGCGAGCTGCGCAGGTCGCTCCCCGCCGTCGATGACCGTGCCGTTTCCGCCGCGCAGGCGGGCGGATCCCTGCCGCGTGCCCGCGGTCCGCGTGGCGGGAGACCGAGGCCGACCCCCTCCTGAGGCGGCTCTACCGGACCGGCACCCCCAGGCGCCGCAACCCCGGACGAGCGACCGTTCCTCCGCTTCGCACGCACTCCGGAACCACGCGGCACCGACGTCCCCGGTCCGGCCGCACCTCAGCCATCGCAGCGCGGCGGCCCCCATCGACCTCGTGCCAGGAAGGCCGGCCGGGCCAGGGCATCCGGGCGGCCGTGGCCGTGCGACTGGAGGACGTACGCGCTGAGGCGGTCGTGTGGGCAGCAACAGCTCGAGCCAGTCGCTGCGATCACCCCCACCAGCCGGACCTCCGGAGTGGCGAAGCCGACCGCGTCGAGGACGGCGCCCGCGAGCAGGGGGACCGGTGCCCGGGAGGGCGGAGGTCAGGCCGTAGGACCGGCCGAGGGACAGTCCGGGCCCCGTTCCAGCCGTGACGACGGCAGCGGGACCCCAGCGCCCGAGGTGATCCTGCAGGGCGACGTGGACACCGAACAGGCCGAGGATGCCGAACAGCGCGCCGGTGAGGGCCGGCCACGCCGCGACGGCGGCGGATCGAGGATCACCGGCGAGGAGGCGGATGACGGTGCTGGCGGCGATCAGCACGCCGAGGACGGTGGTGGCGGCGGAGCTCGCCCGAAGGGCCGTGAGCGACACGTGGATTCCTTCCGTTCCCACTCGCCGGCCGGTGTGGTGCTCGGGCTCAGCCGGCGTGGAGCCGACCATCCGGTACCTGAGGTGTCACACCTGTGGGAGGCCCGGTGGAACACCGGTTCGCGGCGGTGCCGACGGCCGATGGCCCCGGGCTCTGCGCGAGTGGACTCTCGGCGGCGGCTACCCCGGCACGGTGCGCTGGTCGGGTCGCTGCTGCACGATCGGCCAATAGGGCGCCCTCGACACCGGCCAGCTGGCAGGCACGGCACCCCGGGGAGCCCTCGAGGAGGTCAGTAGGCGGTGTCTGACGGATCCGTCCCAGCCACTGGGTCCCGTGGCGACTCAGCGGAGAGCTCGAGCCCTCCACAGGGCCGCCGGAGCCGTAGTTGGACGCGGGTCGAGCGAACAGCACTCGAGCTCTTCGACCGGCACGGTGTGGAGGCAGTGACGGTTGAGCAGATCTGCGCGGCGGCCGGTATCGGTCCGGCGACCTTCTACCGTCACTTCGGCACCAAGGACGGGGTGCTGTTCGCGTACCGGCCGTTCTTCCTCGAGGCCATCCGGGAAGCCGTCGCCCGGGCACCGACCGGGACGACCGCAGACCAGTTGGAAGGCGCCCTCCTGGGCTTCGCCGACTACCTCGAGGTGCACGCCGAGGAGTTGGCCATGCGCGACCGCATCGTCACCGCCAACCCGGTCCTGCTGTCGCGCACGTTGCTCGTGCAGCGCGAGTGGGAGGCGGAGCTCGCCGGCGCCCTCGCAGCGGCACGCGACGTCCCCGACACCGATCCGACCGTCTGGTGGAACGCAGCCCTGGGACTCGTCGTCATCCGCGCTGCCTTCCGTCGCTGGCGAGGCGGGACCACCGCCACACTCCGGCAGTGCGTGGGTGAGAGCTTCGCAGAGGCCGCCGTGACCATCGGCAGGTGCACCGACCCAGAGCACCTGCACGGCGGAGTCCCCTCTCACCCTGCGTGACGCGCCGGTCATGCGTCATGGGCTCACTCGAGTCGACGCCTGCCGTGCCAGCGGTACCGCAGCACGGAGCGTCTGTCGCTGACTGCCGGAGCTCCTGGCTGATCGGCCTCACGCGACCCCGGGGTCAGACCCTGGCGCGAGGGCGACCAGCTCAGGGCACCTTCGAGCCAGAGGCGACCGATGACCCGTCGCGCGTGGAGACCGACCGGAGGAGAGGGACCGCAGTGCACTCGAACGAGGAACTCGCCGAGCTGTCGGCCGCCGGGGTGGCCGTGCGGCTCGATGTGTCGTCGCGGGATCGGCCGCGGGCGGCCACTGGCTCCGGCATCCAGTACGCACCGGCCAGCGCGATGGCCTGCAGGCCGAAGGGCACGGCATGGGGCAGCATCCGGGGCGCCCAGGCCGGCTGCACGAGCGCGGATGCCGTCAGGACACCGAGCGCGATGCCGGCGCTGCTGGCCAGACCAGGGAGGCGAGGACGCCCAGCGCGTACGTCGCGTAGACGAGCGTCGAGGTCGACGGCGAGAAGCCCCACAGCGCGCTGTGGTTCCGGTGGAGGGGCGTGGGGCGTGGGGGTCGCAGCCGCGAACAGTCCGAGGTAGATGGCGTGACCGGCCAGCCCGTAGGCCACCGGACGGAGAGCCGACGGCGGGGCGCGGCAGTCCTCGGAACGGTGCGGGGTGCCTGCGGAGTGGACAAAATCTCGTCTCCTCACGATGGTCGAGCCCCCGCAGGGAGTGGCCCGGTCGGCGACCGCACCGCGATGGCGAGCGGCGCAGGCGTGGCGGACAGGGAGGCACCGGGTGCGGCCCCTGGCGGGCCAGGAAGACGTCGCATCCCGTCGGGAGTCGCCAGGAGTCGGCCGTGACCCCGAGCGGATCGCACCTCGCCCGGCGTCCTCGACGAGGTCGACGCTCCTCCGTGCGCTTCCGGCTGACACCAGGGAGGCACCCTGGACACCACCCGAGCCTCGTCACGAGCGCCGGGGCCCGCCGACGCGACCAGTCCCGGCCGGCACTGGCGGGCGACTGTGGGGGTCGTTCCGGAGCGGGCGGGTCTCCAGCACCGGTGGACAGCGGGCTGCGAAGCGCGCGGCCGAGCTCGCCTCAGCCACACGGACGCCGGAGGTCACGTCCGGCACTCACGCCACCCACCTGAGCCGAACGCGCATGCGCATCGAGCTGGCCCGTGCCCATCACCTCTCCGGCGAACGGCCGAGCAGCTCCGGACGCGGGCCGGACGCTCGAGGGCAGTTCCTCACCGCGCACGACCTGTGCCGAGCAACGGGAGCGGACGGGTTCGCCGATCGCGCACGCCGCGAGCAGCGGGCCTGCGGTGAGGTCCTGCCCGAGCACGGTGCTCAGGAGGTTCGCGTGCTGTCCGCGCGGGAAGCGCGGATCGCCCGCCTGGCGGCTGACGGTTGGACGACCACGGAGATCGGAGCGCAGCTCCTCCTCAGCCCGCGGACCGTGGAGCGGCGCCCGCCCTCCGGCAGGGCTCAGAGCTCGCCACGCCGGTCGAACGCCTCGGCATCGTCACCGACGAGGTGGACCGCCCCCTCCTCGGCCGACGCGCCGGCCCCGTCGACACCCACGTCGCGGGCGTGCAGGTCGCGGCCGGGATGGCCCCACGGGAGATCGACGAGACGCCCGGATCGTCGGTCCCCCACCTCGGCGTCGAGGAGTTCGCCGTCGGTGTCGCGGCTGTCACCTAGGCCGTCGCCGTCGTCCTCGTCGAGGTACTCCGGCCACTCCCTGGCCAACCGGGCATCCAGGCTCTGTCCGGTGATCTGCTCCCAGTGCGTCGTTCCCCAGTCACCCACCGCCCACGGACGGTCGGGAGGAGACCAGCCGCTGTCGAGGACGTCCAGGACGCCGTCGGTCTGGTCGAGACTGTCCTGCGGTTGCAGCAGACCGGAGTCCTGCTCGGGGTCCGCCCCGTTCCAGCCGAGGATCGACATGGCTGGCCTCCTGCCGTCGATGTACTGGTCCGAGGCCGTTCGCCCCGGCTTGGTCGGCGCTCAGCCGAAGGTGAAGGCGTAGGCGTCCGCACCGGCCTCGAGGAACTGGACCTCCAGGGTCCGGTCCCGGACCTGCCCGTGCTGGCGCACCAGTTGGTAGAGGCGGCCCTCACGCAGGACACCGGTCCCGTCCTCGGCGACGTCCACACCGTGCGAGGCCTCAGGGACCTGGCCGTCGAGGAGGACCCGGAAGGGGATCGGCTGGAGAACGCCCGGCGCGAGGACCAGGTGGGCGTCGCGGGCGTGGAAGCGGATGACGATGCTCCCGCCGGCCTGCCGGACCTGCACGCTCTCGTCGCCGACTGACCAGTCACCGTGCAGGCTCCACTGCCCGGGACGCAGGCCCGACGACGGGTGAGGTGTGGACGGGCAGGCGCCCGCGGAACCGATCGGCGGTACGGGAGGCGTGCCCCGCTCACCACCTAGGTAGGTCTCGGGCGTCCGCAGGTCGACCCAGTCCGCCTCCGCTTCGACGCCGGTCGCGTCGACGTCGACGAGTGCCCGGTCGACGCTGAGCAGCCGCTGGAGGAGGCGCTCGGACTCCTCGTACCGGCCTTCGCCGGAGTACTCGTCGCGGATGACGCCATCGGCGTCGACGAAGTACAGCGCTGGCCAGTAGTGGTTGGCGAAGGACCGCCAGATCCGGTACTCGTTGTCGAGGGCGACGGGGTAGTCGATCCGCCGTTCCTCCGTCGCCGCCCGGACGGAGTCGAGGTCGCGTTCGAAGGGGAACTCCGGCGTGTGGACCCCGACGACCACGAGACCGTCGTCCCGGTAGGCCCGCGACCAGGCACGGATGTAGGGCGCCGTGCGCAACCAGTTGATGCAGGTCAAGGTCCAGAACTCGACGAGGACGACGTGTCCGCGGAGCGCGGCACTGCTCAGCGGGTCGGTGTTGAGCCAGCCGGTCGCTCCCGCGAGGGGAGGCATGTGGACACGGGTGAGCATGTCGGACCTCCGGGGTGTCGCGCGCTCCAGGGGGTCGAGGGCACCCAGGGGCGCAGCCTGAAGTCCCCGGTCGCGGCCCCACCCGCCGCGGTCTCTTCCGGGCGACAGGTGGGGCGTGCAGGTAGCGGTCCGGGTGGGCGGGCTCCAGTGGGAGTCCGTGCTGCCGGTCCCGCGCCTGGGCGTCGACCGGTGACCCGCCCCCGCCGCGCGCCGGTCAGCTGGGTGGCTGCTCGCCGGTCTGCTCGCGCAGCATGAACTCGGCGTACCACTCCGGCCAGTCAGGGTCCGCCTGACCGGTGCGGGACTCGTGCGCGGCATGGGCGGCCGCCGCCCGGCGCAGGGCCCGGGACAGGTCGTCCGCCGACGTGTAGGTCGTCTCCCCCTCGACCCGGCCGGGGAACCGGGCGGTGATCTCCTGCAGCACCCAGCCGTTGCCGTCGGGGTCGGTGAAGTCCAGGAAGGAGCCGTAGGTGCCGCGATCGGGGTGCGGGCCGGGCACCGGCGGGTCGTTGCCGGGGAACCTGCAGGCGTAGCCGTCCTGGCAGTGGTAGATGCCGCTGTTGGGCACTCCGCGGGCCACGAGCTCGGCGTGCGCGGCCTCGATGTCGCCGACGATCAGGTGGAGGCTCTGCGCCGACCCGGGCGCCGCCGAGGTGACGTTCGTGCCGAACTGGATCGAGCACGCCGATCCCGGTGGCGTGAACTGGACCCCTCGGAAGTGGTCGCCCACCGTGGAGTCGCCGTCCAGCCGCCAGCCCAGCCCCTGGTAAAAGGCGATCGCCCGGTCGACGTCGGACACCGGGATGACGATCACCTCCAGCTTCATGTCGATCGTCGCGACGCCCGCGACTGCGGCGCCCTCGTTGCCCCGGATCTCGGTGGTGCTCATCCCGCCCTCCTCGATGTCTCCGACGAGGTCGACGCTCCCCCCCGGATCGCCGCCTCACACCAGGGAGACACCCTGGGCGGCCCCCTGGGATCCCGAGCTCCACGCCGGGCCGTGGGCCGATCCGTGCGCGGGCACTCGCCGTGCGCACTGACTCGCTCGAACCGATCAGCGGGCTCCCGTCGGTGTGGTGAGAGTCACTATCATCCCGGGCGCCACCCTCGCCGGTGGCCTCGACCTGAGCGTCCTGACCCACGAAGTGGGCGGTGTGGCATGGCCCCTACCACCTCCCTGCCCCGCCTCCTCGGGCGGCGCAACGAGTCCGACGAGCTGAGCAGCCTCGTGGCGGCAGCGAAGGCGGGACGCAGTCAGGTGCTGGTCCTGCGTGGCGAGGCCGGGATCGGCAAGACCGCCCTGCTCGAGGTCGTCCTGGAGCGCGCGGTCGGCTGCCACGTGGCGCGTGCATCCGGGGTCGAGTCGGAGATGGAACTGGCGTTCGCGAGCCTGCACCAGCTGTGCAGCGCCTTCCTCGACCGGCTGGACGGCCTGCCCGCTCCGCAGCGGGATGCGTTGGGCACGGCGTTCGGGCTGCGGTCTGGCAGTGGCCCGGACCGCTTCCTCATCGGCTTGGCCGTGCTGACCCTGTTCGCGGACCTGGCCGAGGACCGGCCGTTGGTGTGCGTCGTCGACGACGCCCAGTGGCTGGACCAGGCCTCCGCGCAGGTCCTGGAGTTCGTCTCGCGGCGGCTCGCCGCAGAACGGGTGGCGCTCGTGTTCGCCGTCCGTGACCCCGACGGTGACGGCCGGCTCGCCGGTCTACCGGACCTGCAGGTCGCGGGCCTGGGTCCTCACGACGCGGCCGCACTCCTGCAGTCGGCCCTGACCGGGCCCCTCGACCCCCGCGTCCGTGAGCGCATCCTCGCCGAGAGCCACGGCAATCCCCTGGCGCTCCTGGAACTGCCCCGGGGGCTCTCCACAGCCGACCTGGCCTTCGGCGGCGACCCCGGCGACACCACCACGTCCCTGTCCCTCCGCCTCGAGCGCACCTTCCTGCACCAGGTCGAGCTCCTCCCACCCCCGGCCAGGCGCCTGCTGCTCACCGCCTCGGCCGAACCGGTGGGCGACGTCCCGCTCCTGTGGCGCGCCGCCGACCTGCTCGGCATCGAGCCCGAGGCCGCGACGACGTGCGAGGCCGCTGGCTTGATCGAGCTGCGGGACCGGATCCGCTTCCGGCATCCGCTGGTGCGGTCGGCCGTCTACCGGTCGGCCACCCCGTCCGACCGCCGCAAGGTCCACGCAGCTCTCGCCGAGGTGACCGACCCCGACCTCGATCCCGACCGGAGAGCCTGGCACCGGGCGTGCGCGGCGACGGGGCCGGACGAGGTTGTGGCTGCCGAGCTGGAGCGCTCAGCCGATCGGGCCCTCGCGCACGGCGGTCTGGCCGCAGCCGCCGCCTTCCTGGATCGCGCGACGGCGTTGACGCCCGATCCCGCCCGACGAACCCAGCGCGCCTTGCAGGGGGCACAGGCCAAGGTGACCGCCGGCCAGTTCGCCGAGGCGTCGAGTCTGCTGACCGCAGCCGCCCTGGGATCGATGAGCGAGGCGGACCGAGCACGGCGCGACCTGCTGCTGGCGCAGATGTCCTTCGCGGCCAACCGCGGCAACGAGGCCCTGCCGCTGCTGTTGGAGGCGGCACAGCGACTGGAACCACTCGACCCGCGGCTCGCCCGGACCACCTACCTGGACGCGCTGGCAGCGGCGCTCTTCGCCGGCCGATTCGCGGCCGGCCCCACCGCCCGGCACGTGGCCGAGGCCGCCCGGAGCTCCCCGCCGGCACCCTCGGCCGGCAAGGGTGACGTCCTGCTCGACGGGCTCGCGGTCCGGTTCACCGACGGGTTCCCGGCGTCTGTGCCGGCCTGCCGCCGAGCAGTGCGGATGTTCACGGACGGCGAACTGAGCCTGGACGAGGCCCTGCGGTCCGCGTGGCTGGCGGCGTCCACGGCGGTGTCCCTGTGGGACGACGCCGGCTGGGACGTCCTGACCCGCCGACACCTGCAGACCGCTCGGGGGGCCGGCGCTCTCAGCGCACTTCCGCTGGCCCTCACCAGCCGGGTCTTCGTGCACCTGTTCACCGGAGACCTGACCGCGGCCTCGTCCCTGGTCCAGGAGATCCAGACCGTGTCGGAGGTGACCGGAGGCGTGGGCGCGCTGGCCCCGTACGGCGAGGCGTGCCTCGCGGCGGTCCGCGGGGAGGCCGAGAAGGCGGACCGGATGACCGCGAGCTGCCTCGAGGACTTCCTCAGCCGCGGGGAGGGAGTGGGCGTCAACATGATGCAGTGGGCCCGGGCCGTACTCCACAACGGCCAGGGTCGCTACGAGGAAGCCCTGCGGGCCGCCCGGGACGCGGCCGCCGACCCGTTGGAGCTGGGCCCACCACAGTGGGCTCTGGTCGAGATGGTCGAGGCGGGAGTCCGGTCCGGCGACGCCAGGGCTGCCGCCGAGGCCACCGACCACATCTCGGCGATGGCCCGCTCCAGCGCAACCGACTGGGTGCTGGGCGTCGAGGCGGCCAGTCGCGCCCTGCTCAGCGACCGAGGCAGCGCCGAGGACCTCTACCGAGAGGCCATCGAACGCCTGGGCCGGACCTCCCTGCACGTCACCCATGCCCGGACCCGCCTGCTGTACGGGGAGTGGCTGCGCAGAGAGGGGCGCCGCGTCGATGGCCGCACCGAGCTGAGGGCGGCGCACGAGACGCTGAGCACAATGGGCGTGCGGGGCTTCGCCGAGCGGGCCCGTCACGAGCTCCTCGCCACCGGCGAGACGGTGCGCAAGCGCACCACCGAGGCGCCTACCGAGCTCACGCCCCAGGAGACGCACATCGCGCAGCTGGTGGCGCAGGGACTCACCAACCCCGAGATCGGTGCGGCCCTGTTCATCAGCGCCCGCACCGTCGAGTGGCACCTGCGGAAGATCTTCGCGAAGGTCGGCGTGGCCACGCGCCGCGAGCTGCGCCGGTCGATGGTGGACATCGACAGGGCGTCCGCGAGCGCCTGACGCCTGCGGCACACCGGCCAACGAGGTCACCGGCTCCCGGTCAGGCGCCCCCCTCCGCGGGGCGCGACGACCGACCCCTGGCCGCCGAGCCCGTCGGCCGGCCAGGGTCTTCCCCTGGGGCGAGCACGGCCCCCGACGCGTCACGGTCTCCCCTGACACCGACAGGTGCCGGCCAATCGACACGAGGAGACCCACCGTGGACATGGAGCTCGAAGTCGTCTCAGTGCACGTCGCCGACGTCGACCGCGCCAAGCAGTTCTACAAGGAACTGGGCTGGCGCGAGGACGCCGACTTCCCGGGCGAGGGGGGCTACCGCGTCGTGCAGATGACACCGCCCGGATCGCCCGCATCGATCCACTTCGGCACCGGAACCGTCCAGCCGGACGGCCCCGTGCAGGGCCTGTTCCTCGCCGTCTCCGACGTCGAGGCCGCCCGCAGCGAGCTCATCGCGCACGGCGCACAGGTCAGCGAGGTCTTCCACGACGCCCACAAGGGCCCGCTGCGGGCCGATCCCGCGGCCCGGCTCAGCGGACCGCACCCCCAGCACCTGAGCTACGCCTCCTACGCGACCTTCAGCGACCCGGACGGGAACACCTGGGTCCTGCAGGAGATCACCACCCGCCTCCCGGGCCGCTGACACCACCGCCCGGGCGGGCGACGAGGGTCGACGCACCGTCCCGGGCGTAGCGCGCAACCGCCCCCAGAGCGAGAGGACCACCATGGACGTCGGCACCCTGACCGGCCTGCTCCGCGAGGCCGAGGAGCACCACGGTCCCTACGAGGCAACCGCCCCTCCGCACCACTGGTCGGGCTGGTACGCCGCCTACATCGTCGCCCGTGAGCACGGCCGCAGCCCCGAGGAGGCCATCGCCGAGGCGTCCGGGCATCTCGAGGGGACGCACCGATGACGACCGACTACGACGTCATCGTCCTCGGCGCCGGCGCGCCCGGCGAGCACTGTGCGGCCGCGCTCGCCGCGGGGCGGCTGCGCGTTGCGCTCGTCGAGCGCGAGCTCGTCGGCGGGGAGTGCTCGTACTGGGCCTGCATTCCGTCCAAGACGCTGCTGCGCGCCGGCGAGGCCGTGCACGCCGCACGGGAGACCGGCGCCACCGCGCAGGTGGACGTGCAGGCCGCCCTGGCCTGGCGAGACTTCATGGTGTCGGGCCACTCCGATGCCGGCCAGGAAGGCTGGCTCGCCGACAACGGCATCGACCTGCTCCGCGGGACCGGCCGGCTCGCCGGGCCGGGAGCCGTCGAGGTGGACGGCACCCGGTACACCGCCGCCCACGTCGTCCTCGCCTGCGGATCCGACCCCGTGCTGCCGCCGGTTCCCGGCCTGCAGCAGCTCGAGGGCGTGTGGACGAACCGGGGCGCGACGGGCATGACCGAGGTGCCTCGCCGGCTGCTCGTGCTGGGTGGCGGTGCCGTCGGCGTCGAGATGGCGCAGGCCGTCCGGCGCCTCGGCGGAGAGGTCGCCCTGGTCGAGAGGGGAGACCGGCTGCTGGCCCGGGAGCCGGCGCCGCTCGGCGACGCGCTCGGCGAGGTGCTGCGCCGCGACGGCGTCGAGGTGCTCCTCGGCACCCGGGTCGACCGGGCACGTCGCGAGGGCACCGACTTCGTGCTGACGCTCGGCGACGGTCGCGAGCTGCGGGGCGACCGGCTCCTCGTCGCCACCGGCCGCCGCGCTCGGGTCGAGGGGGTGGGCCTGGAGACCGTCGGGATCTCCCCCGACGCACGGGGCGTCCCGGTCGACGGCCGGCTCCGGGCCGCCGAGCGCACCTGGGCCATCGGCGACGTCACCGGCCTGTGGCAGCTCACCCACGTCGGCAAGTACCAGGCCAGGATCGTCGCGGCGAACATCCTCGGCGAGCCACGCGAGGCCAACTACGAGGCGGTGCCCCGGGTGGTGTACACCGATCCCCAGGCGGCCGCGGTGGGCGCGGCGGAGGGGCTCCACTCCGCCACGACCGCGGTGTCCGACGTCGCCAAGACGGCGACCTGGACCCGGGAGTACGGCCGGAGCATCGGTCACCTGACCCTGCTCAGCGATGGCCACCGGCTCACCGGCGCGCACGCCGTCGGCCCGGAGGCCGGCGAGTGGCTGCAGCAGGCGACCCTGGCCATCCGGGCCCATGTCCCGCTCGGGGTGCTGGTGGACACCATCCAGCCGTTCCCGACGTTCTCCGAGATCTTCCTCGCCACGCTCGGGCGACTGACCGCGACGGTAGCGCCGGGACGACGCGAACTCGTCGAGGCGGCACCGTCCTGATCCGCCCGCTCTCGCCGCCCCGCCGACGATCTCCGGAGCCTTCCCGTGGGAGCCCCGGAGATCGTCGGCGAGCGGCAATGGACCACGTCCGGTACCGAGGTGGCCGTCGGGGGCGGTGTGTCCTGCGCTCCCGGGCCCGGGGGCTCAGAGGTCGAGCGCCAGATCGGTGACCGGCGTACTGCAGCAGATGAGCGCCCGACCGTCGTGGGGCCGCTCGAGGGGCTCGGACGAGTAGGTGACGCGGCCGTCCAGGACGGTGCTCTCGCAGGTGTGACACGTCCCGTTGCGGCACGAGAAGCGCACGGGCACGTCGCAGGCCTCGGCCAGCTCCAGCAGGGTGCCCGAGCGCGCGTCCCAGGGCACCGTCAGCCTGCTTCTCACGAAGCTCACCGCGGGACCGGAACCCGGCGGCTGGGCCCCCGGGGGTGGGTGCGGTGCCCGGGGTGTCCCCGTGGCCACGATGCCCGACGTGGTGGCGCCCTGGCTGCCGAAGACCTCGACGGCGACCCGCTCCGGCGGCACCCCGCGCGCCGCCAGGCCCGCGCCCAGGTCGCGGAGGAAGCCGGCGGGGCCGCACAGGTAGAAGTCCGCGTCGAAGGGCACCGCGGCGTCCTCGAGCACGCCGGCGTCGAGCCGGCCCACCACATCGGGGCGGCCGCCCGCGCCGGGCCGGGGCCGACTGTGGGCGACCAGCCGGTGGGCGTCGGGCAGCCGCGCCAGGAGCTCGTCCACCTCGGCGGCGAACGCCTGCTCGGCGTCGTCCCGGGCGCCGTGCACCCACCACACCGCCCGAGTATCGCGCCGCAGGGCCAGGCTGTGGAGCATCGCCAGGACCGGGGTGGCGCCGACGCCCGCGCTGACCAGCACGACCGGACGCTCGCCGGGGCGGAGCGTGAACTGTCCCCGCGGGGCGGCGACCTCGACGAGGTCCCCGACCTGCACGGTGCGGTGCAGGAGGCCGCTGGCCGAGCCCCCGGGTTCCAGCTTGACGCTGACCCGGTAGCCCGCCTGCGGGTCCGGCGGACCGGACATCGAGTAGCTGCGCAGCACCGGGTGCGCCTCGGCGTCGGGCTGCAGGCGCAGCGTCAGGTACTGGCCCGGGTCGGCGGCCGGCACCGCATCGCCGTCCGCGGGGAGCAGGCGGAACGAGCTGATCGTGCTGCTCTCGGCCTGCTTCGCCATCACCCGCATCGGCCGGAAGCCCTCCCAGGCCGGCCGGGACGCGGCCTCGTCGGGAGCCTGGTCGAGCAGCGCCTGGAAGCTGTCGTGCCAGCCCCGGCTCAGCGCCGGGATGGCGACCGCCCGGCGAAGGGTCGCCCGCGACCGACCCGGCAGGTACAGGAGAGCGTCGACGTCGGCCACGGTGAGACGCTGCTCGGCCTCACCGGTCTTGACGATCTCCTGACCTGCCTCGACCAGCCCCTCCTGGAGGACCCGCAGGTAGAACCCGGGCCGGTGGTGGGTGACCAGGAGCGTGGGCATCTCGGGGACGTCCAGGCGGATGCCGACGCGATAGCAGGTGACCCGGGGCTGCGTGACCTCGAACTCCGCCTGCCCGATGCGGTACCGGTCGCCGATGCAGACCTCGTCGTCGGGCAGGCCCTCGACGGTGAAGTTCTCGCCGAACTGGCCGTAGCCGAAGTCGTCCCGACCGAGGACCTGCTCCCAGTAGCGGTAGGACCCGATCTGGTACACGAAGACGGCACGGTGCTCGCCGCCGTGAGCCAGCCGGTCGGCCTGGTCGTCACCGTCGATGTTGGTGCGGCGCACCATCCGGGCGCCGGGGACGGGCTCCTTGTAGACCGCGGTGCGGACCGTCCTCCCCCGCCAGGACAGCTCGCGTGGTCCGCCGACGTTGATCGACAGCAACCGGTCGGTCATCCGCGTGACCTCCTCCTGCACTGGTCGCCCCGGCGTCGGCGGCGCGACTACAGGGCGCGCAGTACGGGATCGGCATCCTCGTCGTGGAAGAACTGCGAGTGGTCGCCGGCGTCCCATGCCTCACGGAACCCCGGTGCGCCCAGGTCCCAGTCCGGCCGGATGTCCCGGGTGACCTCGCGCAGGTCGCGCCGGAGGTCGTCGACCGAGGGGCGACCCCAGTACCAGTAGCCGTTGTAGAGGCTGTAGATCACGAGGCCGGGCTTGAGCACGAGCGTGTGCGGGACCATCGGGTCGTGATAGGGGTCGGTGTACTCCTTGATGTCGAGGTCCTTCTGGACCTTGCGGCCGGCATCGGACAGGAAGGTCCAGTTGGCGCCGACCGAGGCACGGAACTCGCGGGTGGTGACGATGTTGTCCGTCGAGATCGTCACGATGCGCGTGTAGGCGACCGCGAACTCCGACTGCACCGCCGCGAGCTTGAGATGCTGCTGGTTGTCCTTCGGGCAGTAGTGACCACGGGAGAGCAGCAGGACCATCGGGTCGTTGCCCTGCAGCTCGCTCAGCCGCCGTCGCTTCTTGGTGTGGTCGGTCAGTTCGTAGTCGGGGAACGTCCCGCCGGGGACGATGTCGGCGCGCATGGCGTGCTCCTGTGACGATTACGGCCGCCGCGGTCGGCAGACGTCGGGTCAGCGCCCGGGGCGGACGGATGGACGGCGAAACCATCGCTGCAGCCACCGGTCCAACAGCCGCCCGAGCGCCTGGAGATGCTCGAACGCATCCGGGGACCACATCTCGCCGACCTCCCAGCCGGATCGGGTGCTGTGGGAACAGCGAGCAGTCTGGCGAGCACCCGGGATCATCGCGCCCGTGGAAGTCCCGGGCCGACAGCCCTGGTCGGGCCTGGGGCCGACCGTGAGCCCGACCTCTCACGGCCTCAGCGGCAGTCGTCCGGTCGGGCCCGAATGGTTCCGCCGGGTCGTCGGCTTCGCCTGACGACCGGGCGCAGCCGCGTCGCCGGGGGCTCGTTCGCTCAGCCGACCGGGAGGCGGCCGGGGCTGACCTCCGGTGGCGGCTCCGGTGACGGCTCCGGCCGCACGCTGCCGCCCAGGTGGACGTACGCCATCCCCTCCGCAGGGCCGCACGTGTTCACGTGCTGCCTCCTCCCTGGCCCAGTGGCGGGTGAGGCCACGGTCGTCAGCCGGGCAGTCGCTCGCACCCGTGAGCGCAACCGGGGACCGCCCGGACTCCGCGCACCACGGCACGGGTCAGCGCCGGCCGCCCAGCCGTCTTGGGCGAGCGACCTGGCGACCACGAGCTGGGACGTGGGTGCCCGCGCCCTGGCAGGCCGCGGCCAGTGGGTTCCACGGGCGCGAGGACCCGCGGCACCACCGAGGCTCACCGCCATGACCGACAAGACCCCGTCCACCTGGTTCGTCACCGGCGCCTCCTCGGGCATCGGCCTCGCCGTCGCCCGCGCCGCAGCTGATCGCGGCGACAACGTCGTGGCCCTGGCCAGGACCACCGCGGCGATCCAGCCGCTGGTCGAGCAGCACGGCTCCCGCGTCCTCGCACAGGCCGTCGACGTCCGACGCCCGGCCGAGGTCCGGGACGCCGTCTCGAACACCCTCGAGGCGTTCGGCCGGATCGACGTCGTCGTCAACAACGCCGGCTACGGACTCTTCGGCGCGGTCGAGGAGTCCACCGACACCCAGGCCCGGGACACCTTCGACACCAACGTCTTCGGGGTCCTCCACGTCCTGCGGGCGACGCTGCCGGTCCTGCGCGCTCAGCGCAGCGGGCACGTCCTGCAAGGGTCGTCGTACTACGGCCGGATCGCCGAGCCGGGGGTCGGGCTGCTCAGCGCCACCAAGTACGCCGTCGAGGGCCTCACCGACGCCCTGACCCCAGAGCTGGAGCCCCTGGGCATCAAGGTCACCCTGGTCGAGCCCGGACCGACGGCGACGGCCTTCGTGTCCAACCTGGACGTCGCCGAGTCGATCGCCGACTACGACCAGACGGTGCGGGAGGTGCAGAAGGCCATCGGCGACCTGCCGCCCGAGACCTTCAACGCCCCCGACCAGGTCGCAGCGGCGGTGCTCGCCGTCGTCGACGCCCCGCGACCTCCTCGGCGCCTGGTCACCGGCAGCTTCGCCGTGAAGGCGATCCGGGAGGCCCTGGAAGACCAACTGGCCGAGCTCAAGGAGTGGGAGGCCACCGCCCTCGCCGTGGACGACGTCCTCGTGGCCTCGTGATCCCGGGCCCACCGGACCCTCGGACGCCCGTGACGGCATCGGCACCCCGGACGACCTCCGGCGCCCGGCCGACTCGAGTGCGCGAGCAGCGCAATCGGACGGGCCGGCACCACAAGTCATCGATCACGTCTCGGCCTGAGCACCCGCACGCAGGCCGGCCCCCGAGAGACGCCCCCGGAAAGGCAGACACATGCCGCGCATGACGGTCGGCCGAGAGAACGGCCAGGACATACAGATCCACTTCGACGACCACGGCGACGGCCCGCCGGTCGTGCTGATCCACGGCTACCCGTTGGACGGACGGTCCTTCGAGAAGCAGGAGCGTGTCCTCCTCGGTGCCGGACACCGGGTCATCACCTACGACCGGCGGGGCTTCGGACGATCCAGTCAGCCCTCCACCGGCTACGACTACGACACCTTCGCCGCAGACCTGGAGATCCTGCTCGAGACCCTCGACCTCTCGGACGTGGCGCTGGTGGGCTTCTCCATGGGCACCGGCGAGGTCGCCCGCCACTTCGGTCGCCGCGGCTCGGGCCGGGTCAGCAAGGCGGTGCTCATGGGCTCGGTGCCCCCGTTCCTCCTGCGCACCGACGACAACCCCGACGGCGTCGACGGCCAGGTCTTCGCGGACATCAAGCGCGCAGTGCTCGCCGACCGGCCGGCGTACTTCAGAGCCTTCTTCGACGACTTCTTCAACGTCGACCAGTACGCCGGCACCCGGATCAGCGACCAGGCATACCAGGCTGCCTTCGCCACCGCGCTCACGATGTCTCCTCTGGCGGCGCACGACTGCGTGGACAGCTGGCTGACCGACTTCCGGGACGACGTGGCGGCCATCGACGTCCCCACCCTGCTCCTCCACGGCGATGCCGACCGGATCCTGCCCTACGCGGCCACCGCGGCACGGCTTCCGGCACTGGTGAAGGACCTGACCGTCATCACCGTCGAGGGTGGCCCGCACAACATCGCGTGGACCCATCCCGAGGTCGTCAACCCGGCTCTCCTGGAGTTCCTGCACTCCTGAGGCGGCGCCACCCGACACCCCGCCCCGCACGGGCGGGCGGAGGTGTCCCGCGCCATCCACCCGGAGGCCGGGCGGTCGATCCGCCGCCCAGGCGGCACCTGCACCAACACCCGGAGAGGGTGACCCCGATGGGAAATCCCGTCACCACCGCGCCGGACCGCGCCCTGCAGACGCGCTACACGACCGTCGACGGGCTGGCGATCCGCTATGCCACCAGCTCGGCCCGCCCGGACCAGGCGCTCCTCTTGTCCCCCTGGCCGGAGAGCCTGTACGCGTTCGAGCCGATGTGGCCCCAGCTGGCCGACCATGCCCAACTCGTGGCCGTGGACCTGCCTGGCTTCGGCCAGTCGGAAGGACGCCCCGACCTGCTGTCCCCCAGGGCCATGGGCGAGTTCGTCGTCCGGATCGCCGATCACCTCCAGCTCGACCGCCTCCACGCCGTCGGCCCCGATGTGGGCACCAGCGCGCTGCTGTTCGCGGCGTCGACCCACCCGGATCGGTTCCGGAGCCTCGTCGTCGGCAGCGGCGCGACCACCTATCCGCTGGAGCTCGGCGAACCGCTGACCCGCTGGGTGCACACCCCAGACCTCGCCCGCTACGAGGCGATGGACCCTCGGCGGATCGTCGCCGGGGCGCTCGACGGCATCTCGTCGGCGTACCAGCTCCCCGAGCACGTGCGCGAGGACTACCTGTCGGCCTACGACGGAGAACGGTTCGTTGCGTCGATGGCGTACGTGCGGTCGTACCCGACCGAACTGGCCGCGCTGGGCCCCGTCCTGCCCCGCGTCACGACGCCGGTGCAGGTCATCGCAGGCGCCCGCGACGGCGCCGTCCCCCCCACCAATGGGCGCTACCTGCACGACCGACTGCCCGCGAGCAGGCTGGACGTGATCGACGCGGGTCACTTCACCTGGGAAGACGCTCCGGACACCTACGCCCGGCTGGTCGCGAACTGGTGGGCGCGCACGTAGGAGCCCCGCCGACGGAGGAAGACCTCGCTGGGCCATGTCCGCGCTGCGCCTCAGCGCTCCTCGCCCGCGCCGCTGCGGACCGCCGGACAGCGGCCGACACGGGCGGCACCCGACCATCGAGCCACGCGCCTCACAACACCAACGCATCCGAGAGGAGAAGTCACGCATGCGCATCCAGCGGATGCCCTGGGCGGGCATCAGGATCGAGACCGCCGACGGTCGGGTCGCCATCGACCCCCTCTTCACCCTGGAAGACGGCTGGGGGCCACCGAAGGACCCCTTCTACCCCCTGACCGACTTCGGGCCGGTGGACGCGGTGCTCAGCACCCACTTGCACACCGACCACTTCGACGCCAAGGCCATCGCCGACTTCTACGGCGCCGACCTCCCGGTCTACGTTCCCGACCAGGCCGTGGACGAAGCGCGGCGCAGTGGGCTGACCGGCATAGCCGGCGCCACCGTCGGCCAGCCGATCCAGATCGGGTCGCTGACCATCACCCCGACCTTCTCCGTCGACGGGATCGGGGACGCACAGCACGCCTACGTCGTCGAGGCCGACGGACGCCGCATCCTCCACTGCGGGGACACCCTGTGGCACGGCTACTGGTGGAGGATCCAGCAGCAGTTCGCCGCCTTCGACGCCGTCTTCCTGCCGGTGAACGCCGCCACCGTGGAGTTCCCGGGAGTGATCCCCAGCGGGCTACCGGTCATCATGTCGCCCGAGCAGGCGGCCGCGGCAGCCGTGGTGCTCGAGGCCGAGCAACTGGTCCCCATCCACTACGGGACCTTCCACAACCCTCCGTGGTACACCGAGACACCCGACGTCCTGTCCCGGCTGGAGACGGCCACCAAGGACAGGGTGGCGCTCACGATCATGGAGGCGAAGGACGAGCTCACCCTGGCCTGAGCGCTGCGGCATGCCGCCGCGGAGTCCTGCAGCAGCTTGCCGGGCTGCTGCGACGGAAACCCTCGTGCGTGCTCAGCCGTCAGCCGCTCCCGCCATCTCCCGTGCGTCGTCCACGTCCCACAGCGGCTCACCTCGCTCCGTGAAGCGGCTGACTGCCTTCCGGCAGCACCAGGGTTGCGGACGTACTCGCGGGCTCGGACGACGTTCCTGGCAGCGAACGATCACCCTCAGTCGCCATCACCGGCGATGTGCACGGGCTCGTCTCCCCCGAGGTGGCCCGCGAGGCAATGGCCGTCCTGCGCACCGCCCTGACCGAATGAGGGTCGCCTGCTGGTGGTCAAACCGCCCGAAGACGCTGCAGGGGCCGTTCCGGATCTCTCCGGACACGGCCCCTGAGCTGCGGTCTCCCGCCCAGTCACATTCGAGGGGTTCGCGCTGGTTCGTGACAGTGGTCCATGCCCAGGTCAACGGTCTGTGACGTCCACTGTCGTCCGCCTCGATTCGTCGCCGTTCGGAGCGCGTTGCTGTACCGGTTGCTGTCCTTCTCCCCCGCGCTCGGGCGTGTCAGTGAGGTCAGAGGCGGGCCATGATGAAGTACCCCTCACCGTGCATGGCGGGATCGGGCGGATACGGCCGCCGAGCAGGACAGCTACGACCGTCACAACCACGCCCGGACACCCTCTGACGCGACGACGTCCACTTCGGCCGCGCTGACCAGCCGCCGGCGCTGCTGCCGTGCTGGCGATGGTCGACAGGTGACCGCTCGGTGCCCCTGAAAGGTCGACCGGCCGCCGTCTCCCCGTGCGCAACGCTGCCCGCTCGGCGTGCCGGGTCCTCCGGTGGAGAAGAGGATGGAGACGCACCGGATCGCAGGGCGGCCGGGATCGGTGTCGGCGCCGCGGGCCTCCTCGGGCGTCCTGTCGGTCGGTGGACCGCAGGGCGCCACTCAGCTCTGCGCCGACCTGCGCGAGGAGGCTCCATGGTCACCCCCGATCCCGTCGCCGGTACCGAGTTCTGGCGTGACATCAAGCCGATCGACAAGGAGAAGGTCTTCCGCAAGGACGCGGCACCCGAGGTCTTCCTGCCCGACACGATGTCCGACGACGACCGCTTCTTCGTACCGCTGTCGGAAACTGTGTTCACTCGGCCGCTGTGGATCTCCCTGGCCCAGAACCGGTGGGCCGATGTCCTCATGGCCAAGCAGCCAGGCCTGGTCAACCGGCACTATCACCCTCACCAGGTGTTCGGCTACACCCTCTCTGGCCAGTGGAGTTACCTCGAGCACGACTGGGTCGCCACCGCCGGCACCTTCGTCTACGAGGCACCTGGCGAGGCCCACACGCTGGTGGCGCATGAATCCCCCGAGCCCATGCGCGTCCACTTCAACGTCACCGGACCGCTGATCTGGCTCGACGAGAACGGGGAGCCCAACGGCACGTTCGACGCCTACGACTACCTGGAACTAGCGCGCGAGCACTATGAGAAGGCCGGTCTGGGTGCCGAGGCGGTGAACAAGCTCCTGAGGTAGACCTGACCGCCGTCGGCCGCGAGCGCAGCCATCGTCCCGGGCCGGTCAGGCCTGCCTACACGGGTGGAGCCGAGGAGACTCGAACCCCGGACCCCACACTGTCAGGGCGGCTGAGGGGGGCCGGGGCGGTACGTCAGAGTTCATCTGCGCAGGTCAGGAGGCGACATCGTCGTCGCCGGACTCCTGCGGACGACCATGAACACCGTTGTCAGGCCACCATGGTGGCACCACACGGCAGCCGCCTGACCGACCATCGAGCGCCGCCTGAGCGCCGATGACCGGACGGCCTTTGCCTCGGGGGCTCGTGATGGGCTCACCTGGACGATGCACGACCATCTGGTCATACTTGTGACCATGACGACGCTGTCGCTGGCAGACGCCAAGGCGCACCTGTCTGCCCTGGTGGCCCGGGTCAGTGGCCAGCACGAGCGGGTCTACGTGACAGTCCACGGCAAGCCGTCGGCCGTCCTGGTGGCGACGGAGGACCTCGAGTCCCTGGAGGAGACGATCGAGATCCTGGCCGATGCCGACACGATGCGGCGACTGCACACCTCGGATGCCGAGCTGGCCCGCGGCGAGGTCGAGACGCGCGAGGAGCTGGACGCGGCCATGCGCCGCCGCCTCGGCTCCGGCAGGTGACTGGGCAGCCGGCGCCCTACGTCCTGGCGATCACGCCGACCGCCCGCCGCCAGCTCGCCGAGTACCTGCCGGAGGCGGTCGCCGCGGCCGCGTACGAGTTCATCACCGGCCCACTGCTGGACAGCCCGCAGCGGGTCGGCAAGCAGCTCCGTCCCCCGCTGGAGGACCGGTACAGCGCGCGCCGCGGCACCTACCGGGTCATCTATCGCATCGACGACGACAGTCACACGGTGACCGTCGTCGATGTCGCCCACCGCCGGGATGCGTATCGCTCCGGCCGTTGACCACCCATCGCAGAGTTGCTGCGGAGAACAGCACCTGCGACCGCTTGACCCCCAGCCGTCGGCCGAGGGTTCATGCAGGTTCGTCTCACTCCATCTGCCCAGGTCAGCTGGTACACGGGACGGCAGCGGACAGGAGTGAACAGCCCCGACCCTGGTCCGATGGTGGTCAAGGATCGCCACGCCCACTTGCACTAAGGCGTCTGGTGCACCCGCCTCTGCCCGTCGCGGAGCGTGACGGTGTCTCGGAGGGTCCTGCAGTATCCGGCCGCCACGTGCGCGGACGTGGCGCCGGCCTCCGGGACCGGGCATCCCTGCGCGGACCGTGGACGGAGGGGGTCATGGTCGAGCTCGGCCGCGGACGGCGGGGTGCACTGGCCGACTGATCTCGTCGTTGCCGACCTCCGCACCTGCCCCTCAGCGCAGCGAGCCCGGTCGGCGATCCAGCCCTCGGGTATCCACCAGCTCCCGATCGGTGAGGGTCCGCCTGGGCGGACAGACTTCCCGGGCTGGGGCAAGCCCCAGGCGCGCTGGACCACCGGAGGTTCGTCGGTGCTGCCCCGGTTGACCCCCACCAGCCCGCGGGTGCGCGGCTCCCCGCCGCAGGCGGCGCGCATCCGCGAGCCTGCGGCGCGCAGGCTGCGCGTCCCACGGGCATCGCCGAGGCGGTGATCCGGATGCCGTGCGCCTCCGGTCTCGCTCAGCGGTGGATGTCGTGCCCCTCCAGCAGGTACAGCTCCGCCCGGGACGGCAGGCCCTCCCAGTCACCGTCGACGGTGACCGCGAAGGCGCCGGCGGCCGCCGCGGTGCGCAGGCGCTGTGCCGGCTCCGCACCGGCGAGCGTGTCGGCCAGCCAGCCGGCGGCGAACGAGTCGCCCGCGCCGACGGGATCGGTCTCGCGCACCCGGAAGACCGGCGCGTCGAGCACGACGCCGTCGACGACGGCCGTGGCGCCGTCGGCCCCGCACTTCAGCAGGACGCTTGCGGGCCCCATCTCGCTGAGCGCGCGGGCCAACTCGACCGGCGTCCGGCCGGGCACGAGCAGCTGCGCCTCCGCCTCGGTGGCGAAGACGATGTCGGCGCGCTCGACGAGCCATCGGTACTCCGCGGCCGAGTCGCGGCCCTGCCAGAGCGACGACCGGTGGTTCAGGTCGAGCGACACCAGGGTCCCGGCCGCGCGAGCCTCACCGACGGCCAGCCGGACCGCCTCTCGCGCCGAAGTGGACAGCGCCGGCGTGATCCCGCTGACGTGAACGGCCGCGGCGGCCCGGACCGCCCCGACGTCGATGTCGGACGGTGCCAGCCGGGCTCCGGCGCCGTCCGCGCGCCGGTAGCTCACCCGTGTGGTGCCACTCGCGCGCCGCTCCTTGAACATCAGCCCGGTCGGCGCATCCGGGTCCACGACCACGCCGGAGACGTCGACGCCCTGTCCGGCGAGGGTCTCCCGGATCAGCGCGCCGAACTCGTCGTCGCCGACCCGTCCGATCCACGCGGCGCGCACACCCAACCGAGCGGCGCCGATGGCGACGGTGCTCTCGGCCCCTGCTATCCGCAGGTCGAGGCTGCGGGCCCGGCG
This sequence comes from Geodermatophilus tzadiensis, assembly GCF_003002915.1. Lineage (GTDB taxonomy): Bacteria > Actinomycetota > Actinomycetes > Mycobacteriales > Geodermatophilaceae > Geodermatophilus > Geodermatophilus tzadiensis. Next base: position 134,861 of record NZ_PVTG01000007.1, read on the forward strand.
CAGTGGGCCGACCTGGGGAGACGACAGCGCGGCCATCGTCTCCCCGATCGCGAGCAGTCCCGGGGTCATCGAATCGCCGCCCGCGCGGTCGCGACTGCCGCCACGACCTCCTGCGCCCGTGCCGAGAGACCGTCCTCGCCGTCCAGCGGACCTCCCGTCAGTGCGTTCCCCAGCAGCGGGCTGCCGATGCCGAGCGCGACGGCCCCCGCCGCGACGTACTCGGGGACCTGCTCGAGGCGCACACCCCCGGTGGGGATGAACGGCACGTCGTCCAGCGGCGCGCGCAGTTCCCGCAGGTAGCGCGGGCCGCCGACGCTGGCGGGGAACAGCTTGACCGCCGTCGCGCCCGCCCCCCACGCGGTCGTGGCCTCGCTGGCGGTGAACGCACCCGGGTACCAGGACAGCCCCGCGGCGACGACGGCGGCACCGACGGCGGGCACGGTGTCGGGGCACACGATGAACCGGGCTCCTGCATCCGCGGCGGGACCGACCTGCCCGGCGGAGCGGACGGTGCCGACGCCGACGTCCACCCGGTCGCCGAACCGGTCCCGGGTCGCCGTGATGGCAGCCAGCGCGCCAGGGGTGTTCATCGTGATCTCCAGGCAGGTGACCCCGCACGCCACCAGGACGTCGATCACGTCGCCGAGCCGCTGCCCGTCTGCGGCACGGAGGATCGCGACCACCCCGGTGTCCTGCAGCTGGTGGCTCATCGGCCGGCGGGGCGGCGAGGCGGTGGGGAGTCGGCTCATCGTGCGGGACCTCTCTCGTCCGTGCGGGACATGTCCAGTGGCGTGCCGGGGCGTTCGGTCCAGCCGGCGAGCGGGCCGTCGTACGGGGTGGCGGCCGGGCCGGTGACGCCGACGTCGGCGACGAACAGCCGGCCCGCCAGCGGTTCCTGCCGGCGCACCCGCTCGGGCAGGCCGAGCGGGGAGGTGCTGATCACCAGGAGGCGCCCGTCGGCGCCGGCGAAGCAGCAGCTGGTCGGCTGGGACACCGGCAGGTCGACGGCGGTGAGCAGCTCCCCGGTGGGGGCGTAGCGGCGCACCTGCCCGCCACCCCACATGGCCACCCAGAGGCAGCCCTCGTCGTCCGTGCACAGTCCGTCCGGTCCGCCGGCGCCCGGTTCGGCGACGACGAGCGGCCGGCGACTGCCGAGGGTCCCGGAGTCGACGTCGTAGTCGAAGGCCCAGATGGTGGCCGGACCGGAGTCGACCAGGTACAGCACCGTCCCGTCGGGGCTGGAGGCGATGCCGTTGGAGACGGTCAGGCCGGTCAGCAGCCGGGTCACCGTCCCGTCGGGGTCGACCCGGTAGAAGTTGCCGGACCCGGGCGACGCGTCGAACGCCATCGTGCCGGCGAGCAACCGCCCAGCGGGATCGCAGGCAGCGTCGTTCATCCGGGTGCGACCGAGTTCCTCGGTGGACAGGTCGAGGAGGCGGCGGACGGAGCCGTCGGCGGAGAGGTGCGCGAAGCCGTCGTCGGCGGCGAGGACCCATCCCCCGCCGCGGGCCGGCAGGACCGCGCCCACGGTGCCGCCGACGTCCACGACCCCACCGGACTGCAGGGTGCCGCCGCCGGCCAGGGCGCGGTGCACACGGCCGGCCAGCAGGTCGACCCAGAGCAGCTCCTGTCGGTCGGCGTCCCAGACCGGCCCCTCGCCGTGCTCGGTGACCGGCCCGTCGACCGGCCGGGCGATCAGGTCCGCCACGGTTCTCCGTCCTCTCCTGCGTCGAGTGCCACCCACCACCGGCGCGGCCGGCCGGGCGCCACGGTCCACACGTTCCCCGCGGCGGCCGCACGGTCGAGCCGGTCGTAGAAGCCCGAGCTCGGTTCGATCGCCAGCACGTCCCCGGCGGCCAGGTGTCCCCGGTCGAGCCAGATCCCCAGGTACGGCAGGTCGCCGGGGTCCCACGTCAGGCGCAGCCAGCCGCCGTCGGGGTCCACCAGCGCCGCACCGTGCAGCGCGGGCGAGCCCGTCGGGTCGACGTACCACTTGCCGCAGCCCCCGGGCGCCACGAGCCGGCCGGGGTCGACGGTGGCGGGCCACGACCCGGACTCGGGGTCGTCGCCGTCGACGCGCAGGACCGGCACCGGCTCGGGCAGCACCAACCGCGTGCCGGGACGCAGCGCGAACTGGGGATGAGCGGCCCACAGGAGAGGGACCACGCGGTCCCCGGTGACGGTGAGCTCGTAGTCGAGCCGGATCCCGCACGGGGTTCCGGTGACCCGTCGCCGCAGCCGGAAGGGCAGGCTCGCGCCGTCGACGGCGTGCTCCGTGACGTCGCCCGACCAGGGCCGGCACCACAGGTCGCCGTGGTCCCCGACAGCCACCTGCCGGCCGCCCTCGTCCAGGAGGCAGGGGTCGATGCTGGGCAGCATCTCGTCCCAGCCGGCCAGCGGGCCGTCGGTGAAGCGGTCGTCCGGCCCGCCGGGGCGGCGGCCGGGCCGGTCGTCGTCGGCCAGCCACTGCCGTCCCCGGGGATCGGTCAACCCGGTCAGCCGCGCGCCGTGAGCCAGGTCCACCTCCCAGGTCAGGCCGGCCGGCTCCGATGCGGGTCGGGTCATCCGGTCTGGGCCCGGTCCAGACGGTCCATGAGCGTGGCCATCTGGTCGCCGGCCTCGCCGAGCAGTTCCTCCATCCGCATCTGCGCCGCCACCGCGTCGCCCGACGAGACTGCGTCCACCAGAGCCCCGTGCATGTCGACGGCGTGCGGGGAGATGCCCTCCACGGCCACCTCGCCCGAGCGGGCCTCGAGCGCGGCGGCGACCGTCTTCGAGAGCTGGGCGATCATCGGGTTGCCGGACGCCCGCAACAGAGCCGAGTGGAACACGATGTCCGCGCTCGTCCACGCCCCGACGTCGCCGCGTCCGGCTGCCTCCACCATGGCCGCGTACGCCTCGCGCAACGCGCGCACCCCCGTCTCGTCCGCCCTCCGGGCCGCCAGGCCGGCGGCATGGGGTTCGACGGCGGATCGCATCTCCAGCAGCTCCCGGGTCACGGCCGCGTAGTCGCTGCTGCGGATGCGCCAGAGGATGACGTCGTGGTCGAGCACGTCCCAGTCGCTGCTGCCGTGCACCCGCGTGCCCACGTTCTGCCGGGCGGACAGCAGCCCCTTGGCCTCGAGTACGCGCAAGGTCTCACGGACCACGGTCCGCGAGACGCCGTAGCGCTCGCACAGCTCGTCCGGGACCAGCACGGTGCCCTCGGGGATGGCTCCGCTGACGATCTGTGAGCCGAGCTCGTCCACGACGGTGCCGTGCAGTCCGCGCCGCGCCCTCACGCGAACCTCACGCCGAAGCCGCCGTCGACCGCCCAGTCGGCGCCGGTGACGAAGGACGCCGCGTCCGAGGCGAGGAAACAGGCCACCTGAGCGACCTCGGCGGGAGTGCCGATGCGCCCGAGCGGCTGGACCCCGAGCACCCGCTCCTCCTCCCCGAGGCCTCGGCGCTCGGCGAAGTACTCCTCGGCCAGCGCGGTGCGGATGTAGCCGGGCGAGAGGGCGTTCACGCGGATCCCCTTCTCCGCGACCTCGAGCGCGAGGCTGCGGGTGAGCCCGACGAGCCCGGACTTGGCCGCCGCGTAGGGGAACATGCCGCGTTGGGTGAGCCGGGCGTGCAGCGACGCGATGTTGACGATGCTGCCCCGGCCCGCGGCAGACATCGCCGGCAGCACCGCGCGCGAGCACAGCCAGGCACCCTTCAGGTCCACGCCGAACACGTCGTCCCAGTCCTGCTCGGACATGGCCACGGGGTCGAAGTAGGCGTTGCGACCGGCGTTGTTGACCAGCGCCGTGGGCACGCCCAGCTCCGCCTCGGCAGCCGCCACCCACGCGGCGACGGAGTCGGCGTCGGTGACGTCGGCCGGCTGGAAGAACACCCGGTGCCCCTCGCCGGTCAGCCGCGCGGCCAGCTTCTCGCCTGCCTCCGCCGCGAGGTCGCAGAACGACACCGCGGCCCCCTGGCCGACGGCGGCCTCCACGACGGCGGCGCCGATGCCCTGCGCCCCGCCGGTGACCAACACGACCGCCCTGGCCATCGGCGCCGGCACGGTCGTCACCGGGCCTCGGCCGGACGGCGCGGCGCCGCCGGTGGGATGGGCTGCGGTCATGCGGGACTCCCTCCGGAGTACACGAACTGGTTGCGCGGTCGGGTCACTGGGGGATCCCGACCCGCCGCTCGCCGCTGCGGAGCTGCTGGATGACGACGGCGACGACGAGCAAGGTGCCCTTCGCGACGTTCTGCCAGAAGGGGTTGACGCCGAGGAGGGTCATGCCGTTGATGAGCACGCCGAGCAGCAGCACGGCCAACAGGGTGCTGATGATGCTGCCCTTGCCGCCCTTGAGGGCGGTGCCACCGAGCGCGGCGGCGGTGATCGCCTCCAGCTCCAGGCCTTCGCTGCCGGAGATGGGCTGGCCGGAGCCGGTACGGGCGGTGATGAGGACGCCGGCGATGCCGGCGACCATGCCCGCGAGGGCGAAGATCGCGAGGATGTAGCGGTTGATGTTGATCCCGGCCAGGCGGGCGGCTGCGTCGTTGCCACCGAGGGCGTAGATCTTCCGGCCGATGTCGGTGTACTTGAGCATGACGTGCAGCAGGCCCGCGACGAGCAGCAGGACCCAGATCAGCGTGGGGATGCCGAGGATCGAGCCGCGGGCCAGGAAGATGAAGATCGGGTCGCTCCCGGTGTAGCCCTGGGCACGACCATTGCTGATCAGCTGCGCGATGCCCTTGAAGGCCGCGAGGGTGGCGAGGGTGGCGATGACCGGGTTCACCCGCCCGTAGACGATGATCGCGCCGTTGACCAGGCCGCAGAGCAGTCCGATCAGCACGGCGCCGGCCAGCCCGAGGACGGCCGTCGACCCCGTGGCGGTGAAGATCATGGCCGACGCGACCGAGGCCAGTCCCGCGACGGATCCCACGGAGATGTCCAGTCCGCCGGCGATGATCACGACCGTCTGGACGACCGCGAGCAGGCCGGAGATGGCCACGGCGGTGCCGATGACGATCAGGTTCGAACCGCGGAAGAAGTCGGCGTTCTGGGAGCCGATCACCAGGATGACGAGGGCCAGGGCGATCAGCAGGCTGACGTTGGTCACGCCGACCGCCTCGAGGACGCGGTGCAGCGGTGAGGGGCGCCTCGCGCTGGGCGTCGTCGCGTCGGCGGCCGCCGTGCTCGTCTGGGCGGGAAGGGGGGCGCGGGTACCGGTCACCGGGAGGCTCCTTCTGCTGCGTGGTCGGCGATGGCCAGGGCGAGGATGCGTTCCTCGGTGGCCTCGTCGCGGTCGAGTTCGCCGGCGATCCGGCCGTTCTGCATGACGACGATGCGGTCGGAGAGCCCGAGCACCTCGGGCAGCTCCGACGAGATGACGAGCAGGGCCACGCCGCTGGCGGCGAGCTCGTCGATGATCGCGTAGATCTCCGCCTTCGCGCCGACGTCGACGCCCCGGGTGGGCTCGTCGAGGATCAGGACGTCCGGGCGGCGGGCCAGCCAGCGGGCCAGCACGACCTTCTGCTGGTTGCCACCGGAGAGCTTGCGGATCTGCTGTTCCGGGCTGGGAGTGCGCACCCGGAGTTGCTCCACGTACCGGTCGACCAGCTCCCGCTCCGCTCGCGCTCTGACGAAGCGCAGCCGGGAGAGCCGGTCGAGCACCGCGAGGGAGAGGTTGTCCCGCACGGTGCGGTGCATCAGGAGCGCGTCGGCCTTGCGCTCCTCGGGCGCGAAGCCGATGCCGGCGGCGACGGCGTCGCCGGGGGTGCGCAACCGCAGGGGCCGGCCGTTGACCACGACCTGGCCGCCGCGCAGCGGCACGTCGCCGACCACGGCGCGGGCGAGTTCCGAGCGCCCGGCACCGACCAGTCCGGCGAGGCCGACGACCTCGCCGGCGTGCACGACCAGGTCGACGTCGGAGACGTCGTCGCTGGTCACGCCGCGCAGCTCCAGCACCGGTCGGCGGGACTCCGTGGAGGCCACGGGTTGGTCGGCCGCCCCGGTGTGCCTCCGCTGGAACATGGAGGAGAGGTCGCGGCCGACCATCATGCGGACCAGTTCCTCCTCGTCGGTCTCCGCGGCCGGACGGACGCCGATCAGCCGCCCGTCGCGGAGCACGGCGATGCGGTCGGCCAGCTCGAAGATCTCCTTCATCCGGTGCGACACGTAGACGATCGCCACGCCGCTCTCCCGGAGTTCCCGGATCAGGCGGAAGAGGGACTCGGTCTCGGCGTCGGACAGCGACGACGTCGGCTCGTCGAAGGCGAGCACCGCGGTGTCGCTGGTCAGCGCCCGCAGGATCTCGATGAGCTGACGCTGCGCGGCGGACAGCCGGCTGCCGAGGGTGTCGGGGTCGATGGCGCCGGTGAAGCCGGTCCGCTCGAGGTCTGCGCGGACCCGCTCGCGCAGCGCCCGGCGGTTGAACCGGCGAGCCGTGGCGGGCAGCCGGCCGATGTAGACGTTCTCGGCCACCGAGACGTGCGGGACGATCTCGGGCTCCTGGTAGATGACGCGGACCCCGGCGGCCATGGCGTCGGCCGGCGAGGAGAAGGTCACCGGTTCCCCGTGCATCCGGAGGGTCCCCGTGTCCGGCGGCTGGTCCCCGGAGAGGATCTTCAGCAGGGTCGACTTCCCGGCCCCGTTCTCACCCATGAGGGCCAGGACCTCGCCGGGTCGGATCTCCAGGGTCACGTCGGTGAGCGCATGCACGCCGGCGAAGGACTTGCCGATCCCCTCGGCGACCAGCGTCGGGGGTGTGGAGGTGGTGGTCACGTGCTCTCCCTGCCCGGTGCGAGCGGGTGGACGGTGGGTGGGCTGGTGGAGGGGGTGGGACCCGGCAGCGCCCGGGAGGTCGGGCGCCGCCGGGAACCGGTCAGGTGCAGACGACGCCGGCATCCTCGTAGTTGTCGGCGGTGACGATCTCCGTGTTCGCGAACGTCTCGGCGGGCAGGTCCTCGCCGTCCTGCAGCGCCTGCACCATCTCCTCGACGGCGGTGCGGCCCACCTCGGCGCCGGAGATGAACAGCGCCGACCTCATGCCGGTCGCCTCACCGGCCGCCCACGGCTTGCAGGCGAGGTAGGCACCGAGCCCGACGCCGTTGATGTCGTCGGGAGACACGCCGCTGTTCTGCAGGGCGGTCACGACCCCGTCGACGTTCTCGTCGTTGCAGCCCCAGACGATCCAGTGCTTCACACCCGGGTTGGCGGTGATCACGGCACCGGCCTCGTCCTGGGCACCAGTGGCGGAGTTGTCGGTCCCGACGTCGATGACCTCGACCTCGCCGCCGCCGTTCGCCTCGAAGGTGCTCCTGGCCCCCTGCACGCGGTCGGCGCAGACCGACAGGTCCTGCTTGTAGGCCGAGATGACGCGCGTGTCCGCCGCGTTCCAGCCGGACTCGGTGAACAGGCGGGCGGCTTCCTCGCCGACTGCCTCGCCCATCTGGGTGCCGTTGAAGCCGACGAACGGCACGGCGTTGCCGGAGCCGTCCTCGATGCTGTCGTCACTCGCCAGCAGCGGCACGCCCGCGTTGGTCGCCGCCTGGGCGACGGTGGGCCCGATCTGCTGGTCGGGGACGACGATGATGATCCCGTCCACTCCGCGGGCGACCTCGGTGTCGATCGCGCTGATGGCCTTGTTCGCGTCCGTACCGACGTCGACGACGTCGAGCTCCACGCCGAGCTCGTCGGCCGCCTCCTGGGCGCCCTGCGCCTGGTCGACGAAGTACTGCTGATCGCCCTGCTTCTGGATGTAGGCGATGCGCAGCGCGCCGTCGTCGGAACCACCGCCAGAACCGCCACCGGAGCCGGCCTCCTGGCCGGAGGAGCACGCGGACAGGACTGTCGCCAGTGCCAGGCCGGCGACGACCGAGGCGCGCGCCAGGGGGCGGCGCCGGGTTGAGGACAGCATCTTCACTCCATCTCCGAGCCTGCGGCCCAGGTCACAACGTTTATGCTATTTTCATACCAATGCGTGCGGCGGAGTGTCAACTACGCCACACTGAGTCGGCCTCCGTCCCGAGCAGGACCGGAGGCGTGGTCCGGCGCCGGCAGAGTGCAGAGGGGACGGTTCGTGAAGATCACCCGCCTGGAGACGTTCCTCGTCCCACCCCGCTGGCTGTTCTTGCGCGTGGAGACCGACGAGGGAGTGGTGGGCTGGGGCGAGCCGGTCGTCGAGGGCCGCGCGCACACGGTGGCGGCCGCTGTCGACGAGCTGGCCGACGACCTCGTCGGCGCGGACGCATCCCGCATCGAGGACCTGTGGCAGACGATGACCCGCGGTGGCTTCTACCGCGGCGGCCCGATCCTCTCCAGTGCCGTCGCCGGTATCGACCAGGCCCTGTGGGACATCAAGGGCAAGGCGCTCGGTGTCCCGGTGCACGACCTCCTGGGCGGGCCGGTGCGCGATCGCGTGCGGATGTACGGCTGGGTCGGCGGGGACGAGCCCGCCGAGGTCGCGGCCGGGGCGGCCGAACGGGTGGCGGCGGGGTACACGGCCGTGAAGATGAACGCCGGCGGTCGCCTGCGCTCACTGGAGTCCGTGAGCGAGATCCGGGCCGTCGTCGACCGCGTGGCCGCGGTGCGGGAGGTGCTCGGTCCGGATCGAGACGTCGCCGTCGACTTCCACGGCCGGGTCTCCCCCGCCCTCGCTCGCGTGCTCTGCCAGGAGCTCGAGCCGCTGCGGCCGCTGTTCGTCGAGGAGCCCGTAGTACCCGAGCTCCTCAGCGAGCTGTCGCGGATCTGTGCCTCGACGACGGTGCCGATCGCGACCGGGGAGCGGCTGTACTCGCGGTGGGACTTCCGCACGGCGCTCGACAGCGGGATCGCCGTCGTCCAGCCGGACCTGTCCCACGCCGGCGGGATCTCCGAGTGCCGGCGCATCGCCGCGCTCGCCGAGACCTACGGCGTGGCCCTCGCACCCCACTGCCCCCTGGGGCCGATCGCGCTGGCGGCCTGCCTGCAGGTGGACCTGGCCAGCCCCAACGCGCTGATCCAGGAGACCAGCCTCGGCATCCACTACAACGTCGGCGCCGACACCCTCGACCACCTGCTCGACCCGTCGGTGTTCGAGTTGCGGGACGGCTTCGTCGAACGGTTGACCGCCCCGGGCCTGGGGATCGAGGTGGACGAGCAAGCGGTGCGCACCGCGGCGGCCACGGGCCACCGGTGGCGGTCCCCCGTCTGGCGGCACGCCGACGGCAGCCTCGCCGAGTGGTGAGCCGTCCGTCAGGCGATCCCACCGACTCCTCACCTGGCCAGTCCGAGCAGGCAGGCGGCGGCGCCTCCGCGGATGGCGTCGGTGGTGGCGACGTCGAGACCGGCCGCCTCCAGCCGACCGACGGGGTCCTCGACGCCCGTGTCGCGGGGGAGGTCGCTGCCCAGCGTCACCTGGATGGGACGCATGACGTCGACGAGGTGGTGCAGCTGACCGGGCGGGTGGACGAGCGAGTCGACGCCGGTGCACCGCGGCAGCTGCTCGGTGGTGTGCGCGTCCGGCCGGCCTGACCATGCATGGTCGGCGCGCACGACGTAGCCGGCGAGGTAGCCGCTGTCGCACGCCGACCGGATCCGCAGCCGCGGATGGCGCTCGAGCAGGCCGGCGAAGACGGTTCGCAACAGCGCCAGCGCCGCCCCGGTCGGGTGCCCGACCGAATGGGACGAGTTGTGGGCGTCCAGTCGCTCCCCCAGCGCCCAGCCCTCCGGGTGGATGAGCACCGCGGTGTCCAGCTCCTCGGCGGCGGCCCAGGAGTCGGCCACAGTCGGATCGTCGAGCTCGACCCCCGGCCCGGCCGGGGTGGAGATGCGCTCCCCGCGCACTCCGTGTCCGCGCAGCGCGGGCTCGAGTTGTTCCACAGCCGGCTCCGATCTCCAGTCGTCCTCCGGTGACCGCCGGCGGGCATCGCAGACCGCCGGCGGTCGAGGGCAGGTGGCTCGGGTCAGGCCGACGCGCGGTCCCGGACGGGGTCGACCGCCAGGGCGAAGACCAGCCCACCGAGTGCGAGCACGAGCCCGAAGACGAGGAAGGATGCGGTGTAGCCGCTCCCCGGGGCGGCCCCGGTGTCGATGAGACGACCGGCGATGAGCGGACTGATGACGCCGGCTGCTGCGGACGCCACCGTGATCATGGCCAGCGCACCGGCTCGGTGGGCCGCCTCGAACAGTTCCGACACGACCGGGAAGGTGACGGTGTTGACCGTGACCGAGAAGCCGTAGCCGAGGATGACTGCGGCGACCGCTACGACGGGCGCGTCCAGTAGCGGGATCGCGGCGAGCACGAGACCTGACGCCAGGAGGCAGATGCCGCCGACCCGACCGCGGCCGACTCGCGCAGGGGCGCCGCGGCGCATGATCCGGTCGCCCAGTCCGCCGATGAGGAACAGTGCACCGAGCCCGGCGACGCTGGGGAGTGCGAACAGCGTGCCGGAGGCGGCAGCGGAGAAGCCGAGCGCGTTCTGGAAGTAGGACGGCAGCCAGGTGAAGACGACCGCGGCCAGTGCGCCCTGGGCGAAGGTGGCGAACAGGCAGGCGAGCATGGTCGGGGTGAGCAGCCCGCGCATCCAGCTGCGATCGCTGCGCGCCGGAGCGGTCGGGTCGGTGCCGGCGTGCGGGCCCGTCCGACCGAGGAAGTACCACACGGTCAGCCACACCAGGGCAACGACACCGATGGCGACGAACCCGATCCGCCAGCCGAGAGTGACCACCAGCAGGGAGATGACCGGCAAGAGGGCGATCTTGGAGAACGACGCGCCGCTGGTGATGATGGCGGCGGGTAGGCCGCGTCGGCTGGCAGGGAACCAGGAGTAGGCGGCGGTGTGAGCCAGCGGTACGGCCGGGCCCTCGGCGGTACCGACCACGACCCGGCTCGCGATGAGCATCAGGGCGCCCCCTGCCAGGGCTGCTGGGATCTGACCGAGGGTGATCAACGCGCCACAGCCCAGGAGCACCGCACGGGTCGACACCCGACGCCCGGACAGCGCGATCGCCAGGCAACTGACCATGGTGAGGAGATAGGTCGCGCTGCTGATCAGCCCGTAGGTCGTCGCGGACATGCCGAACTCGGTGCGGATGGGAGTGGCGACCAGGCCGAGCAGGCCCTTGTCCAGGAACACCAGGACGTGCGCGCCGGCGGCGGCGGCGGTCACCGCCCAGGGCATCCATGCTCGGCCGGTGTCGGTGGTGCCGTCCGCAGGAGGACGGCTCAGGTCGGTCGTCATCGGGTACTCCTCATCGAGAGCCACGGGTCCGGGTCATCCCGGCCACGGATTGAGTGCGGTGCGAGCTGGTGCGCGAGCAGGACTGCTCAGGGCGAAGGCGCGAGCAGGACTGCTCAGGGCGAAGGCGCGAGCTGCGCGCCGCCGCACACGTGCAGGACCTCGCCGGTGATGAAGCCGGCTCCGGGCGAGGCCAGGAAGCCGACTGCTCCGGCGATGTCGTCCGGAGTGGCGAATCGCCCCATCGGGGTCATCGCCAGGTGCTTGGCCTCGAAGGCCGCGTACTCGGCTTCGGTGCGTCCAGTCCGGGTGAACGGTGTGGCGACCATGCTCGGAGCGACCGCGTTGACGGTCACGCCCAGCGGCGCGAACTCCAGGGCCAGCGAGCGGGTCAGTCCCACGACCCCCGCCTTGGACGTCACGTAGGCCACCGGCCCCCCCGAGAGCCAGGTACGCGAGGTGATGTTGACGACCCGCCCACCGGTGCCGGTGCTACGCCACAGGCCCGCGGCGGCCCGACACAACGCGGTCGGTCCCCAGACGTTGACCGCCATCACGCGCTCCCAGGTCTCCCGCTGCAAGGAGTCCAGCTCGCGAGGCGCGGTGACCGCGGCGTTGTTGACCACGACGTCGATGCGGCCGAACCGCTCACCCACGTCGTTGACGAACGCCTCGACCGAGGCGTCGTCGGCCACGTCGAGCTCGTGGGCCTGTGCACGGTCGATGCGGTCGGCCTGCGTGCGGGCGCCGTCGACGTCGCGGTCGGCCAGCAGCACCACGTCGGCCGACGCGCTCAGGTGGGCCCCGATGGCCGCGCCGAGCCCGCCGGCGCCGCCGGTGACCACGGCGACCCGCTCGGCCCTCATGCCGTCACCATCGCGGGCTCTGCCCGGTCCAGGACCTCGAGTCCTCGACGCAGCGCCTCGACCGGAGCGAGGTCGGCAGTGAAGTCCTCGAGCGAGAGCCAGCCTCGGTAGCCGCCGCGGTGCAGTGCCCGGCGCAGGGCGACGACGTCGAGCAGGCCGTCGTCCATCGGAGACCACTGCAAGACCCAGGGGACACCGGGCTCGGAGGGAACGTAACGGGCGTTCTTGACGTGTACGTGTGCCAGGTGGGCGCCCAGGAGCTCGATCGCGGTGTCGTGGTCCTCGTACCCCTCCACCAGCAGGTTCCCGGCGTCGTAGATCGCACCGATCAGAGCGGGGTCAGCCCCGTCGAGGATCCGGGCGGTCAGCGAAGCGCTCGGGCAGATCGAGCGCTGGTGCAGCTCGAGCAGCGCCCGCACCCCGTGTCGCGAGGTGATCCTCTCCAGCTCGTCGACGAACCGACGGGCGGCCTGTGCCTGCTCCGACCACGCCGTCCCATCGCGCCACGGCGCCCGGAAACGGAACCAGCCGACGCCGGCCTCAGCCGCGGCGGCGGCTGCGCGACGAGCAGTCGCCACGTCGCCGGTGTCGACATAGGTGTCCAGGCCGACGACCTCGAGCCCGGCCCGGCGACACCGTTCCACGGTTCTGGCGACGTCCTCGAAACGCAGGGTGCACCGGTTGTCGGTGAAGACGTCGGACCCTGCACCCGGCCCACGATCGTCGACCCGCCACTCGATCCCGGTCGCACCCGAGCGCAGGACCGTCTCGATCGCTTCCTCCGGGGTGTGCCCGAAGAGCATGATCGAGCACACGCCCAGAGGGTTCACGGTCACGTCACCGTCGTTGTCAGCCACGTCACAAGTGAACGGTGGCGCCCGTCGCCCCGTCCAAGACCAGGTACGACACCCTGGCCATACCCGCTGGGCATGGCCCGCCCGTGCGACGACACTGGAGCGGTGGAGCTCCGCCACATGCGCTACGTCCTGGCCGTCGCCCGTCACGGGTCCTTCGGCAGGGCAGCGGAGGCGTTGCTGATCGCCCAGCCCTCGCTCAGCCGTCAGGTCCGTGACGTCGAGAAGGAGCTGGGCGAAGAACTGTTCGTTCGCGGAGCGAGCGGGGCCACGGTCACCGCGGCCGGGCGGGTGTTCGTCGCTCACGCTCGGCAGGTGGTGGCCATGGCAGATTCGATCGGGGAGGTGGTGCGGGCCGAGACGCCGCCGCGCGAGCTCGTCCAGATCGGTCTACCCCCCGGTCTGTCGACCGAGTGGACGTCCGAGGTCGCGCGCGGACTGCTGCGCCACGTTCCCGGCGCTGACGTGCGATTCGTCGAGGCCGGGAGCGCCGAGCAACTACGACTGCTCACCCAGGGGCGCTTGGACGTGGCCGTGGTCCATCAGCTCCCGCCGGCTGACACCTGGTCCGCCCTGCTCGCGAGCGACCCACTGGGTGTTGCCGTGCGCCCGGACCACCCGCTCGCCAGCGCCGCCTCCTACCGGCTCGCCGACCTCGACCAGCTGCGGGTCCTGGTCCACTCCCGCGACCAGATCCCCACCCAACAGGACGGGATACTGGCCGCCGCGAGTTCGTCCGGCATCAGCCCGGTGTGGATCTTCGCCCGGTTCGTCGAGCACTCGCGGGCCTGCGCCGAGGCCGCGGAGGCCGACGCGGTGCTGGTGAGCTCGCACACCGCGGTGCGGCAGCTGCCCGACTGGGCGTGGCGTCCGGTCCAGGACCTCGGCCAGCCCATGAACACCTGGGTGGTCCGGCGCAACGACGCCCGCGACGTCGTCGCGTTGGTGATCGGCGTGGTCAGGGCGTCCAGAACTCGACCGGATGCCGAGTCCCAGCGCGAGGACTGACGCGAGCCGGCGTCCTCACACGAGACTCAACCGGCACGCCGGTCCACCACGCGGTCGTCCACACGGCGGGGTCGCCCTCGACATGGACGTCGCGAGCACGAGCGAGCTCGACACCCGGATGTCGCACGTCGCCGGGGATGTCTCGTGACCCACCGCTGATGCTCGAGCAGCAGTGATCCGCGCTGGGGTCGCTGCGTCAGACTGCCAGGTGTGGCGATGATCGTGCTGGTCGGTTTCATGGGAGCGGGCAAGACGACGGTCGGGCACGTCCTGGCCGAGCGGCTGGGCACGCCCTTCGTCGACAGTGACGTCTACATCGAGCAGCAACTCGGCCGCAGCATCGTCGACGTCTTCGCCGCTGAGGGAGAAGAGCACTTCCGGGAGATCGAGCACCGGTCGATCAACGAGTTGGTCCGTGGCTCCGACGCGGTCCTGGCGCTCGGCGGCGGCGCCCTGGGGGATCCGCGGACACGAGCCATCCTGCGCAAGACCACCGTCGTGTACCTACGGGTCGACTACGACGAGGCCCTGTCGAGAGTCCACCAGGACCTGTTCCGCCCCATGCTGCAGCGCGCCGATCTCGACCAGACCTACTCACGGCGCCTGCAGGCCTATGCCGAGGTCGCAGCGATACAGGTGGACACGAACGGACGCCGTCCCGACGCCGTCGCCCTCGACGTCCTGAGGGAGCTCACCCGCCTGCCCAGCACTCCACCGGGGACCTCCAACATCCTCGTGACTCCCGTCGGCGGCACCTACTACGCGCATGTCGGCAGGCAACTGCTCGACCTGGCGGGCACCTTGTTGCCCACCTCGACGGACATCGAGCAGGCGGTCATCGTGGAATCCGATCGGGACACGAGCACCGCCGACCGCGTGGCCGCAAGCGTCACCGCCCAGGGCATCTCGGTCACACGAGTGCCGGTTCCGGACACGGAGGCGGACAAGGATCTCGCCGCGGTTCGCCATGTCGCCGGTCAGTTGGCCGACGTCGCGCTGCACACGAACGACCTGGTCGTGGCTGTGGGCGGGGAGCCGGTCTGCGACCTCGCCGGATTCGTCGCCGCCACCTTCAACCGAGGCACCCGGCTGGCCCTGGTGCCCACCACGCTCGTCGCCCAGGCCGATTCCGCCATCGGTGGCAAGAACGCGATCAACATGCCCCAGGGGCGCAATCTCATGGGGACGATCCACCAACCCACGGTCGTCATCGCCGACGTCACCACCGCATGTGCCAACGTGGAGCGTGGCTTCCGAGCCGGATTGTCCGAGATCGCCAAACACGCGCTGATCAGCCGGAGCGACCTGCTCCACGTTCTCGAAGAATCATCCGAAGGCGCCTGTTCAGCCGACGTCGACGCTGTGCACCAGCTCGTCAGCCGCAGTCTCGAGATCAAGGCCGACATCGTCAGTCGGGACGAGCGCGCGACCGCGGAGCGGATCGTTCTCAACTACGGCCACACCTTCGGTCACGCGATCGATCTGGTGACAGGGCAAGTGGAGGACCAAGGTCAGTCGGTGTCGCTGGGCATGATGGCCGCCGCCCATCTCGCCCGCCGCCAGGGACGTGTTGGCGACGACGTGGTCGACCGGCACCGGCACCTCCTGTCGAGGCTGGGACTGCCGACCACGGGGCGCTTCGACCTGGAAGCCATGAAACGCGCGTGGCTGCGGGACAAGAAGTACCGGCACGGGGTCCGCTTCGTCGTCCTCAACGGGTTGGGACGAGCCGAGACGGGGGTCACCGCCTCGACCGACATGCTGGCGGACGTGCTGGACGACCTGGCGAGGCGCTGACGCGCGAAGCGGCGACGCCTTCGACCGGTAGCCCACCGCGCTACGACACCGAGCGGCCCCGCTCTCCGTCACCGCCGGACCGGCCACACGGAGCCGCCGCGGACCTCGACGCGGCGCTCGCCGCAGTCCGTCGTGGCCAGCTCAGGGTCGGATGACGGTGACCAGGTGGTGGTCACACCGTCCCGACAAGCCGTCAGGGGCCGTTCCGGATCTCTCCGGACACGGCCCCTGAGCTGCGGTCTCCCGCTGTCGGGCTGACAGGATTTGAACCTGCGACCCCTTGACCCCCAGTCAAGTGCGCTACCAAGCTGCGCTACAGCCCGAGCGCCGGGCGGCTCGCGCCGCCCGATCGCTGCTCCAGCAGGCTACCGCACCCGCTCGCCCGATCTGCGCGGTGGTCAGGCCGGCACGGCGTCCCGGTCGGTGCTGAGCACCTCGCGCAGCCGGGCCGCGAACGCCGCGACGTCGGCCGGCGGGCCGTAGGGCGAGTCGAGGAAGCTGCCGTGGTCGCCGGGGAACACGACCGGCTCGACGCCCAGCGCCGCGGCCACGGCGAGGCCGCCCCGATGCGCGAGCTGCCCGACCGAGCCCTCCCCCACCGCGGGCACGATCCGCGTCGACGAGGCCCGCAGCGCCGCGACCTCGTGCTCGTGCGCGGTGCACGACAGCAGGTTCTGCGCGAGCAGCACGTCGTCCCGGGAGCCGTCGTCGTCGGCCGGCAGGCCGAAGGCGGCGGGGTCGGCGGCCGGCTGCCGGGTGAACTCCTCGGTGAGCGGCCCCTGGTGCATCACCAGCCGGACGAACTCCGCCATCCCGGCGCCGAACCCGCGGCGCCGGTAGGTGTCGTGCACGTGCCGGCAGGCGGCCAGCGCGGCCTCCCGGTCGGGCAGCAGCTGCGACGCCGGCGGCTCGTGCGCGACCAGGGTGCGCACCTGGCCGGGGTGCCGGGCCACCCAGACGAGCGCGTTGACCGCTCCCCCGCTGCTGGCCAGCACGTCCACCGGCCCGCCGCCGACCGCCTCGGCCACCCGCGACAGGTCGTCGGCGTGCTCCTCGGGCGTGGAGGTGGCCGCGCCGTCGGTGCGGCGGCTGCGCTCGGCGCCGCGCGGGTCGTAGGTGACCACCGTGCGGTCGGGGAACTGCGCCGCGAGCGAGCCGAAACCGGAGGCGGCCATCGGCGAGCCGACGAGCAGCAGCGGCGGCCCGTCGCCGGTGCCGGGCCGGACGTCGTAGGTGACGACGGCGCCGGCCGTCTCGAGGGTGTGCGTCTGCGGTGTGGTCATGCACCGGTAGACGCCGGGTGGAGGCGGGACTCATCGGTGCCGAGGTCGACCACCCGCCACCGCTCGTCGAGGGCCGCGGCGTCGTGGGTGACCAGCAGCACGGCGCGGGCGTCGCGGGCCAGCAGGTCGAGCACGCGGGCCGACAGCGCGGGGTCCAGGTGCGCGGTGGGCTCGTCGAGCAGCAGCACGTCGGCCGGGCTGAGCAGCGCGCGGGCCAGCCCGACCCGCGCTCGCTCGCCGGCCGACAGGCGCTCCCCGCCTTCTCCCACCCAGCCGTCCAGCCCGGGTGCGGTGGCCAGGTGCGCGAGCCCGACGTCGTCGAGGACGGCGAGCAGCTCGGCGTCGGTGGCGTCGTGCCGGCCCAGGCGCAGGTTGCCGGCCAGCGTGCCGCCGAGCAGCTGCGGCGCCTGCGCGGCCCAGGCCAGCCGTGACCGGACGCCGTCCAGCGGCAGCTCGCGCAGGTCGGTGCCGCCGAGGGTGACCCGCCCGGCGTCGGGGTCCCGTGCGCGCAGCGCCAGGTCCAGCACGGTGCTCTTGCCCGCGCCGCTGCGTCCGGTCAGCGCCACCTTCGCCCCGTCGGCGACGGCGAGGTCGAGGCCGGCGACGGCCGGCTCCGCGCTGCCCGGGTAGCGCAGCGTGACGCCCTCCAGCCGCAGCGCCGACCCCGGCGGCAGCGGCGCGGGCTCCTGGGGGTCGGTCACCGCGGGCCGCTGCTCCCCCAGCTCCCGCACCCGGCCGGCGGCGGCGCGGATGCCGCCGGCGACGCTCCACGCCACGCCCAGCCCGCCCACGGCCTCGAACGCCCCGAGCACCCCCAGCGCGCACGCCGCCAGCAGCAGCACGTCGGTGGTCCCCGCGGCGACGTCGGTGCCGACCAGCCAGAGCGCCGCGACCAGGCCCAGCCCGGGCACGCCCTCCCGGCACAGCGTCGTGGCCGCGGCCAGCCGGGCGGCGGCCCGCTCGGCCTCCTCCTGCCGGTCGAGGTGGCCCTCCAGCGCGCGCAGCGCCGTCGCGCCGCCGTCCCCGCCGAGGTGGTCGGCCAGGCCGCGCACCAGGTCGAGGGTGTCGGCGGCGACGGCGGCGTCGGCCCGCGCCGCGGCCACCGCGGCGCGCCGTCCGGCCCGGGCCGCGGCGGCCGGCACGGCGACGCCGAGCACCAGCAGCAGCCCGGCGAGCACCAGCGCGGTGGCCGGCGAGACCAGCGCGGTGGACGCCACGGCGACCCCGCCGGCGACGACGGCCAGCCCGGTGGGCACCACCAGCCGGGCGACCACGCCCTGCAGCTCGTCGACGTCGGTGCGCACCCGCGACAGCAGCTGCCCGCCGCGCGCGCCGCTCAGCGCCGCGGGCGCCAGCGGGGTCAGCCGCTCGAGCAGCCGCCCCCGCACCCGGGCCACCAGCCGCAGGGTGACGTCGTGGGTGACCAGCCGCTCGGTGTAGCGCAGCGCGGCGCGGGCGACGCCGAAGAAGCGCACCCCGGTGATCAGCGGCATGAGCACCAGCAGCGTCGAGGGCCGCTGCGACGCGCCGGTGATCAGCGCGCCGGACGTGGCCAGCAGGCCCGCGCCGCACAGCACGGTGAGCGCGCCCAGGACGACCGCCAGCGCCGTCCGCGGGCCGCGCACCAGCCCGAGCAGCTCGCTCACCGGGGCACCGCGGGCAGCGCCAGGGCGCCGTCGGCCAGGGCCACGACCCGGTCGTGCAGCGCGAGCGGGGCGGTCCGGTGGGTGACGGTGACCACGGTGCGCCCGGCCGCAGCCTCCTCGAGCGCCGCCAGCACCGCCTGCTCGGTGGCCTCGTCGAGCTGGCCGGTGGGCTCGTCGAGCACCAGCAGGCCGGCGTCCTTGACCAGCGCGCGGGCCAGCGCCAGGCGCACCCGCTCGCCGCCCGAGAGCCGGGCGGCGTCCTCGCCCAGGGGTGTGTCCGTCCCCTGCGGCAGCCGGCGCACCACCTCGAGCAGGCCGGCCCGCGCCAGTGCCCGCTCCACCTCGGCGGCGGTGGCGTCCGGCCGGCCCAGACGCACGTTGTCGGCGACGCTGCCCGGCAGCAGGAACGGCCGCTCGGGCACGTGCGCCACCCGGGCGCGCCAGGCGGCGGGGTCGAGCTCGGTCAGCGGCACGCCGTCGACGAGCACGGCGCCCTCGTCGGGGACGGCGAAGCCGAGCAGCAGCCGCACCAGGCTGGTCTTGCCCGCCCCGCTCGGGCCGACGAGCGCGGTGCGCGACAGCGGCGGCAGGTCGAGGTCGACGCCGTCGAGGGCCGCCCGCCCGCCGTGGCGCAGGGTGACGCCGCGCAGCGTCACGGCCGGCACGCCGGCGGGCACCGGGCGGCTGCCGGAGGCCGGCTCGGGGGCGTCGAGCAGCGCGAACACCCGCTCGGCCGCCGGCTCCCCCTCCAGGCCGGCGTGCCGGTCGGCGCCCAGGGCGCGCAGCGGCGCGAAGAACTCCGGCGTCAGCAGCAGCACCAGCAGCGCCCGCTGCAGGGTCAGCTGCCCCTCGAAGAGCCGCACGCCGACGGTGACCGCGACCAGCGCCGTGCACAGGACCGCGCCGAACTCGAGCACGAAGCCGGACAGGAACGCGGTGCGCAGCACCCGCATCGTGCTGACCCGGTGGGCCTCGCTGACGTCGGTGAGCCAGCGCGCGCTCGACCGCGCCCGCCCGTAGGCCACCAGCGTGGGCAGCACCCGCAGCGTGTCGGCCAGCGACGCCCCGAGCCGGGCCAGCGTCTCCCACTGGGCGCGCGCGGCGCGGGCGGCCAGCGTGCCGGTCAGCCACAGGAACAGCAGCACCAGCGGGCCGGTGAGCAGCAGGATCAGCGCCGACGCGGGGTCGAGCACCAGCACGGTCGCGGCCACCAGCGGCGGGACGACGGCGGCCGCCGTCGCCCCGGGCAGCAGCCGGCCGACGACGCCGTCGAGCCGGCCGACCCCCTCGGTGACCGTGGTGACCAGCTCGCCGTCCTGCTGCGCGCCGGCGTGCGCGGGACCGAGGGCGACCAGCTTGCGCAGCAGCGCCCCGCGCAGCCGGCGGCGGACCCGCGCCGAGGTGCGGGCCACCGCCCGGTCGCGGACGGCGAGCACCCCGGCCCGCGCCAGCCAGGCCGCCGCCACCCCGCCGAGGGAGCCGGCGAGCGCGGCGGGTCGCGCGCCGTCGACGACCGCGGCCACGAAGGCGGCGACCAGCGCCCACTGCACCACCAGCAGCGCCCAGGTGAGCACGCCGGCGACCGCGCACAGCACCACCGAGCGGCGGACGCCGGGCACCGTGAGCAGCCGCCCGGCCGGGCCCCGGGGCATCAGTAGCCGTGCTTGAGCGAGCCCTCGTCGGGGCGGACGCGCTCACGGAAGACGTAGTAGTTCCAGATCTGGTAGCCGATGATCAGCGGCAGGAAGATCCCGCCCACCCAGGTCATCAGCACCAGCGTGTAGTGCTGGCTGGCCGTCTCCTCCAGCGTCAGGCCGAAGTCGGGGTCGAGCGTGGAGGGCAGCACCTCGCCGCGGGTGAACAGCGCGATGAACACCGTGACGGTGGCGAACAGGATGGTCAGGCCGCTCATCGTGAAGGCGAGGGTGTCGCGGCGGCGGGACAGCGCCAGCCAGATGCTGGCCAGGGTGAGGAACGCCGCGACCGGGAAGAACCAGGGCAGCACGCCGAAGCTCTCGAACAGGCCCTCGGTCACGTAGCCCATGACGACGAACCCGACGACCGCCACCGTGGCCAGCGCGCCCCAGCGCAGCGCGGCCCGGCGGGCGCGGTCGTAGAGCACGGTGTCGGTGTGCAGGCGCAGCAGCAGGAAGTTGGCGCCGTGCAGCATGAACAGCAGCAGCGTCGTCGCCCCGCCGAGCAGCGAGAACGGCGTGAACATCTCCAGCAGCCCGCCCTGCACCCGCCCCTCGCGGCCCACCGGCATGCCCTCGATGAGCTTGGCCATGATGACGCCCCACAGGAACGAGGGGACGACGCTGCCGGCGAAGGACATCCAGTCCCAGAACGCGCGCCACCGCTCGCTGTCGACCTGGTTGCGGTACTCGAAGGAGACCCCGCGCAGCAGCAGCGCCAGCAGGATGGCGACGAACAGCGGGTACATGCCACTGAACACCGCGCCGTACCAGACGGGGAAGGTGGAGAACATCAGCCCGGCGGCGGCGATCACCCACACCTCGTTGCCGTCCCAGAACGGCCCGATGGTGCCGGTCAGCGCCCGCTCCTCGGCCTCGGTGCGGGCGAGCGTGGGCCGCAGGATGTCGACGCCGAAGTCGAAGCCCTCGAGGAAGAAGTAGAGGGTGAAGGTGAGCGCGATCAGCCAGAACCACAGGGTGACCAGGTCCACCGTCAGTTCCTCCTCTCGTACCCCTGCAGGCCCACACCCTCGTAGTCCGGCGCGGGCGCGGCCACCAGCTGCGCCTCGGGCTTGCGGTGGATGCCGGCGCGCGCGGTGACGCTGAGCAGGTAGACGTCCAGCCCGATGAGCGCCAGGTACACCACCCACAGCCCGATCAGCCCGGCGAGCACCTCGCCGAAGGTGTTGGGGCTGACGCCCTCCTCCACCGTCAGCAGCCCGTAGACCATGAACGGCTGGCGGCCCATCTCGGTGACAATCCAGCCGGTGAAGTTGGCGATCCACGGCAGCGGGATGAACAGCACCAGCGCCCGGAGGAACCAGCGGGTCCCGTCCAGGCCGCGCCTGCGCCGCCACCAGAGGAACAGGCCCAGGAACGCCGTGGCCAGCAGCAGCGAGCCGATGCCGACCATGATCCGGAACGACCAGTACACCCAGGTCACGGGCGGGATGTAGTCGCCCTCGCCGTAGAGCTCCTGGTACTCCTCGTTGAGCGGGATGAGCCCCTCGTAGCGGCCCTCGAAGCTGTTGTAGGCCAGCACCGACCCGACGATGGGGATCTCGATGTTGAACGAGTTCTCCTGCGCCTCCTCGTCGATGAACGCGACCAGCGACCACGGCGCCGGGGAGTCCGACGTCTCCCACTGGGCCTCCATCGCCGCGAACTTCATCGGCTGGTCCTCGCGCGCCACCTGCGCCTCGGTGTGCCCGCTGACGACGGAGAACACGGTGCCGATGGCGGCGAAGACCAGGCCGATGCGCAGCGAGGCGGAGTAGACGTCGGTGTCCTGCCGGCGCAGCAGGTGGAAGGCGCTGATACCGAGCACGAAGAAGGCGGCGACCACCCAGGCGCTGCCCTGCACGTGGGCGAAGTACAGCCAGGCCTTGTAGTTGAAGACGACGGCACCGAAGTCGGTGAGCCGGGCCTGGCCCTCGACGACCTCGTAGCCCACGGGGTGGTGCATCCAGGCGTTGGCCAGCACGATCCAGAACGCGCTGATCTGCGTGCCGATGGCGACCAGCCAGATGCTGCCCAGCCGCATCCAGGGCCTGAGCCGGTCCTTGCCGAACCACCACAGCCCGATGAAGGTGCTCTCCAGGAAGAACGCCATGAGCACCTCGAGCGCCAGCGGGACGCCGAAGATGTTGCCGACGAAGTCGGAGTACTCGCTCCAGTTCATCCCGAACTGGAACTCCTGCACGATCCCGGTGACCACGCCGACGGCGAAGTTGATGAGGAAGAGGTGACCGAAGAAGTTGGTCATCTTCTCGTAGACGTGCCGCCGGTCCTCGCGGACGTAGGCGATCGTCTCCATCACCGCGATGAGGAAGGCCAGTCCCACGGTCAGCGAGACGAAGAAGAAGTGGAAGATGCTGGTCGAGGCGAACTGGAACCTGCTGAGCTCGACCACGTCCACGTGCGCACCACCTCGTCCGGGAGCCCGGCAGGGGACGCGCGGGGCTGGCGCGGCGGCCGGGCGCCCTCAGGGTTGCACGCAACTAGCTGACCTGCACCGCGAGCGGGAGCGGCCCCGCGAGCGGGGCGGCAGGCCGCGGGGCCGGAGCCGTGCCAGGCTCCCGGGATGGCCTTCGACCTGCACCGCGCCGACGGCGAGGTGATCCGCTACGAGGACGGCGCCCGCTTCAGCTTCACCGCCACCGGGCACCTCGTCGTCTACGACACCCGCGGCAACAAGACGCTCTACAGCCACCACAGCTGGGACCGCATCGAGGAGCCCGTGCCCCCGCCGCGGACCTGACCGGGCGGCTCAGCGCCGCCCGGCGGGCACCGGCGCCGCCTCGACGAGGAACCGGCCGAGGAAGCCGGTCAGCTCCTCGTGCGCGTCGAGGGGCAGCACGGCCGCGACGTGCTGGTCGGGGCGGACGACGACCACGCACCCGGCGTCGCGGTCGATGCCGCGCGCGTCGAAGACGTCGCCGGCCCGGGCGTCGGGGCAGAACGCCTTCTCGTGGTCGACCAGGCCGAGCCGGCCCTTCCGGGGCAGCAGCACCGGGGGCAGCGCGTCGACGGCCAGCTCGCGGTGGTGCTGCTGGAAGACCGCGCGGACGTCGAGGACGGAGTCGGGGTCGGCGCCGGGCGGGGTGAACCGGACGAGCGGGGACGCCGCCGACCCGAGGTGGTCGAGCAGCTGGCGGGCCCGCGACCCCGGGGCGGTGGGCGCGGGCCGGTCGGCGAAGACGTAGAGGCGCCAGGCGCCGTCGGCCCGGGCGACGTGCCCGAGGTGCAGCGGCCGCGCGTCGGCGAGCCGGACCACCGGCGCGGAGTGGAAGCGCATGCCCACCGGGAAGCCGCCGGCCAGGTGCTGGTGGGCGGCCCCGGCGGTGATCATCGACGGGGCGTACCGGGTGGCCACGCCGGCGGTGAAGCGGCCCTGCTGCACGAAGTACCGCTGGAACTCCGCCGGGTCGACGCCGTGGCCGTCGGCGTCGCCGGACTCCCGCGGCGGGGCGCTGAACATGCGGGCGAACTCGCGGTCGAAGTCGATGAGCTCCCGGGCGACCGCCTGCCGCTCGGCGGTGTAGGTGTGCAGCAGCTCGGGGCGGGCGGTCCCGCGCAGGACGGCGGCGAGCTTCCAGCCGAGGTTCCACGCGTCGGCCATGGAGACGTTCATCCCCTGGCCGGCCTTGGCGCTGTGCGTGTGGCAGGCGTCGCCGGCGATGAGGACGCGGGGCGTGCGGGTGGCCACCTCGGCGGCCGGGACGTCGTCGAACCGGTCGCACAGCCGCTGGCCGATCTCGTAGACCGACCACCAGGCCACCTCGCGCACGTCGAGGGTGTAGGGGTGCAGCACCCGGTTGGCGACCTCGGTGAGCTTCTCCGGGGTGACGCCGCGGGTCTCGAGCACCTCCCGGTCGTGGACGGCGTCGAGCTCGACGTAGAGCCGCACCAGGTAGCCGCCCTCGCGCGGGATGACCAGCAGGTTGCCCTGGTTGGCCGAGTGGATCGCGCACTTGAGCCGGATGTCGGGGAAGTCGGTGACCGCCAGGACGTCCATCACGCCCCAGGAGGAGTTCATGGGGTCGCCGACCAGCTCGCGGCCGATCGCGGCCCGGACGCTGCTGCGCG
The DNA here is from genome assembly GCF_003002915.1 of Geodermatophilus tzadiensis. Taxonomy (GTDB): domain Bacteria; phylum Actinomycetota; class Actinomycetes; order Mycobacteriales; family Geodermatophilaceae; genus Geodermatophilus; species Geodermatophilus tzadiensis. The sequence goes on from NZ_PVTG01000007.1 coordinate 159,294, forward strand.
CCCCGTCGCAGCCGACGACGTAGCGGGCGCGGACGGTCGACGTCTCCCCGGTCGGGCGGCCGCCGCGGACGTGCTCGACGGTGACCGTCACCGGGTGGTCGGCCGTGCCGCCGGTGTCCACCCGCAGGTCGCGCACCTGCAGCCCGTACCGCGGCTCCAGCCGGGCGGCCGACCGCGCCATGTGCTCCCGGAGCAGGTCGAGCATCCGCGCCTGGTTGACGATGACGTGCGGGAACTCCGACAGCCCGTCCTCGGTGTCCTGCACCCGCCCGGTCCGCACGATCCGGCTCCGGTCGGCCGGGTCGGGCCGCCAGAAGGCGACCTCGTTGACCCAGTACGCCTCGTCCAGCAGGGGCCCGGCCAGGCCGAACGCCTCGAACACCTCCACGGTGCGGCAGGCGACCCCGTCGGCCTGGCCGACCGCGAGCGGGCCGTCCCGGCGGTCGACCACCACGGTCGCGATCTCGGGGAAGGCGGCCAGCTGCGCGGCCAGCACCAGGCCGGCCGGTCCGGTGCCGACGACGAGCACGTCGGCCTCCGCCGGCAGGCCCTCCGGCCGGGCCGCCACCGCGGGGTGCGGCTCCTGCCGGCGCGGGTCGCCGGTCCGGTAGCCGTCCAGGTGGAACTGCACGTCCTCGCCTCCCGTCCGCGCCGGGCGCCCGCGACGTCAGCCGCGGGGGCGCTCGCGACCCTCCCGGACCTTGACCGAGATGTCGATGGGCGTCCCGGCGAAGCCGAAGCGCTCGCGCAGCTTGCGCTCGAGGAAGCGCCGGTAGCCGGCCTCGAGGAAGCCGGTGGAGAAGACGACGAACCGCGGCGGCCGGACGTCGGCCTGCGTCACGTACTTGATCTTCGGGGCGCGGCCGCCGCGCGCCGGGGGCGGCGTCTCCTGCACCAGCTGGCGCACGTAGGCGTTGAGCTCCGCCGTCGGCACCCGGGTCTCCCAGGAGGCGATGGCGGCGCGCAGGTGGTCGGCCAGCCGGCCGACGCCGCGGCCGCTGGCCGCCGAGATGTTCACCCGGCTGGCCCACCTGACGCGGGCGAGGTCGCGCTCGACCTCCTTCTCCAGCTGGGCGTGCCGGTCCTCGTCGAGGGTGTCCCACTTGTTGATCGCGATGACCAGCGCGCGGCCGGCCTCCACCACCTGGGTGATCACCCGCTGGTCCTGCTCGCTGATGACCTCGTCGGCGGCGAGCAGCACGACGGCCACCTCCGCGGCCTGGATCGCGGCCTCGGTGCGCAGGCTGGCGTAGTACTCGGTGCCGCTGGCGGTGTTGACCTTGCGGCGCAGGCCGGCGGTGTCGACGAAGCGCCACTCCTCCCCGCCCAGCGTGATGATCGAGTCGACCGGGTCCACGGTGGTGCCCGCGACGGAGTCGACGACCGAGCGCTCCTCCTTGGCCAGCCGGTTGAGCAGGCTGGACTTGCCCACGTTGGGCCGCCCGACCAGCGCCACCCGCCGCGGGCCGCCCTCCTCCGGCTCCCCGCGCGGCGCCTCGGGCAGCGCGTCGAGCACCAGGTCGAGCAGGTCGCCCGAGCCGCGGCCGTGCAGCGCGCTCACCGGCTGCGGCTCGCCGAGGCCCAGCGACCACAGCTCGGCCGCGTTGGCCTCGCTGCGCTCGTCGTCGACCTTGTTCGCCACGACGATGACCGGCTGCTCGCTGCGCCGCAGGATCCGCGCGGCGGCCAGGTCGGTGTCGGTCGCCCCGACCGTGCTGTCGACGACGAGCACGATCACGTCGGCGGTGCGCATCGCGTGCTCGGCCTGCCGGCTGATCGACGCGCCCAGCCCCTCGGCCCGGGGGTCCCAGCCACCGGTGTCGGTGACGGTGAACCGCCGGCCGTTCCACAGCGCCTCGTAGGAGATGCGGTCGCGGGTCACGCCCGGGACGTCCTGCACCACCGCCGCGCGGCGGCCCAGGATCCGGTTCACCAGCGTCGACTTGCCCACGTTGGGCCGGCCGACGATCGCCACCACCGGCAGCGGGCCGCCGGTGCCCTCCTCGGTCACGACCGCACCTCCACTGCCGAGCGGGCCAGCTCCACCACGCGGTCCACCACCTGTTCCCGACCGAGGTCGGTGCTGTCGACGACCACCGCGTCGGCGGCCGGCCGCAGCGGGCTGTCCGCGCGGCTGCTGTCGTACTCGTCCCGGCGGCGCAGGTCGGCGGCGAGCTCCGCGACCTCCTCCGGCGTGGTGAGCCCCAGCTGGTCGGCCCGCCGCTGCGCGCGCGCCTCCGGCGCCGCGGTCAGGTACACCTTCACGGTCGCGTCGGGCAGCACCACGGTGCCGATGTCGCGGCCCTCGACGACGACGGCGTCGGCCGCGGCCACCAGCGAGCGCTGCTGGTCGACCAGCTGCCGCCGCACCGCGGGCACCGCCGAGACCGCGGAGACGGCACGGGTCACCTCGGCGCCGCGGATGCGCACCGCGACGTCGGTGCCGTCCACCTCCACCCGCTCGGTGTCGGCCTGCGTCCCCACCTCGATGCGCGCGCCCGCCACCACCCGGGCCACCGCCTCGGCGTCCTCGGGGTCGACCCCGGCGTCGAGGACCGCGACCGTGGCGGCGCGGTACATGGCGCCGGTGTCGAGGTAGGCCGCGCCCAGCCGGGCCGCGACCGCGCGCGCGACGCTGGACTTGCCCGTCCCCGACGGCCCGTCGAGGGTCACCTGCCCCCGGAACCCGCTCACTGCGCTGTCGCTGCGCGCAGTGGTCTCCGCTCGCTGGCGCGCGCTCACTGCGCTGTCACCGCGCGCAGTGGTCTCCGCTCGCTGGCGCTCGCTCACTGCGCGATGTCCCGTCGCAGCGCCACGGCACCCCGCAGGTACACGTGCTGGATCTCGGTGCGCGGCCGGTCGGTCTCCACGTGCGCCATCAGCCGCAGCACCCGCGGCAGCGCGTGCGGGACGCCGATCTCGGTGGCGCACATCAGCGGGACGTCGCCCATGCCCAGCTCCCGGGCGGCCAGCGCGGGGAACTCCGACACCAGGTCGGGGGTCGCGGTGAACAGGATGCTGATGATGTCGTCGAGGTCGAGGCCGTTGCGCTCGACGACGGTGCTCACCAGCTCGCGGGTGGCCTCGAGCACCTGGTCGCGGTCGTCGGCGTCCACCTGTGTCGCGCCCCGGATGGCCCGTACGGCCACTGCACCCTCCTCGGTCGGTCCCGGCTCCCGTCCCTGGGTGCCCGGTCGAGTCTAGGTACCCCGCGCCAGCGCCCTCCCCCGTGGCAGCCTTCCGCGCCGGGGAGCCCCCCATGGGGGCACCGAGACCTAGTGCCCTGGGCGGTTCCGGACGGATTCGTCACGGTAACGGGGTGAGTCGAGACGAGGCCCACGGCCGAGCCACTGCCCGTCGAGCAGGCGTCACCGGGACGCCTGCGGACCGGACCCGTCCGGGGCGGGCGGTGTGCACCGTGCGGACCGACCGCACCGCCGGCACCGTCCGGGTCCGCGGCCACCTGGACGGGGTGGGCGCCGAGGCGCTGTGCCGGGTCGTCGACGCGCTCCGGCAGCTCGGCCACCGGCAGGTGGTCGTCGACCTGGGGTCGGCGACCGTCACCGACGACGCCCGCGCGCTCCTCACCGCCTCGGCCTGACCGGCCGACCGCGGCGCCGGGCCGCGGAGAGGTCAGAGCGGGCGGATGCCCCAGGTGGCCGTCGTCGACTCCCCCGGCTCCAGCCGGCGGACGCCCGTGCCGGTGCGGAACGCGTCGGGCGGGCAGGTCATCGGCTCCACCGCCAGGCCGTGGCGGCGCCGGGCGGCGGGCTCGACCACGTCACCGGTGAACACCTGCAGCCAGCCGTAGGAGGCGTCCAGCCAGAGGACGGCGCCGCGGCCGCTCGCGTCCACCAGCCGCACCTCGGCCACCCCGTCGGCGTCCCGCGCGAGGTCGGTGAGGCAGTCGTCCAGGCGCAGGCCGCCGATCCGGCGGCCGGTCCGCAGGTCGTACGGCGTCCCCTCGACCGGCTCGGTGCCCACGGGCAGCAGCCGGTCGTCGGGGGTGACGCGGGTGGCGGCCGGCACGGTGAGCGTGCAGTCGTCGAGCAGCCCCTCCCCCGCGGCGAGGTAGGGGTGGTGGCCCTCGCCGTAGGGCAGCGCGCGGTCACCCTCGTTGGTCGCGGTGGTGGTCACCCGCAGCCCCTCGGCCGACAGCTCGTAGCCGACCCGCAGCCGCAGCGCGAACGGGTAGCCCGGCTGCGGGTGCAGAAGGTGCTCGAGCACCACCGAGTCGTCGCTGCGGGCCAGCACCCGCCAGGCGACGAAGCGCACCAGACCGTGGATCGCCGTCCCCCGCTCCGGCTCGGTCACCGGGGTGCGCAGCTCCCGCCCGTCCCACGACCAGACGCCGTCGCCGAGCCGGTTGGGCCACGGCGCGAGCACGTGCCCGCGGACGTCGGGCGCCATCTCGTCGGCGGCGTAGCCGTCGAGCACAGCGCGGCCGCCCGCGGAGTAGGTGCGCAGGCCGCCGCCCACCTCGACGACGACGGCCTCCGCGTCGCCGGCGCGCAGGACGTGCTGCTCACCGGTGGGCAGCACGCTCACCCGAGGCGCTCGCCGTCGGCGGCGGAGAACAGGTGCACGTGACCCGGGCGCGGGCTGACGTGGACCACGTCGCCCTTCTGCGGCGGACGGCGGCCGTCGACCCGCACCGTCACGGTGGCCTGCTCCCCGTCGAGGGTGGCGTGGCCGTAGACGTAGGCGTCGGCACCGAGCTCCTCGACGACGTCGACCTCCACCGCCAGGCCGTGCTCGGCCAGCTCCAGGTCCTCGGGTCGCACGCCGAGCACCACGCGGTCGCCCCCGGCGCGGCCGAGGACCTCGCGCTCCACCGGGTGGACGGCGTCGCCGAGGAGCACCCCGCCGTCGACCACCGGCAGCTCCACGAGGTTCATCGCCGGCGACCCGATGAAGCCCGCGACGAACACGTTGCGCGGCCGGTCGTAGAGCTCGCGGGGCCGGCCGGCCTGCATGAGCAGCCCGTCCTTGAGCACCGCCACCCGGTCGCCCATGGTCATCGCCTCGACCTGGTCGTGGGTGACGTAGACGGTGGTGGTGCCCAGGCGCCGCTGCAGCGCGGCGATCTGGGTGCGGGTCTGCACCCGCAGCTTGGCGTCGAGGTTGGACAGCGGCTCGTCCATGAGGAACACCTGCGGCCGGCGGACGATCGCCCGGCCCATCGCCACGCGCTGCCGCTGCCCGCCGGACAGCGCCTTGGGCTTGCGGTCGAGGTACTGCTCGAGGTCGAGCAGCCGGGCCGCCTCGTCCACCCGCTCGCGGATCTCGGCCTTGCCCACCTTGGCCATCCGCAGCGCGAAGCCCATGTTGTCGGCCACGGTCATGTGCGGGTACAGCGCGTAGTTCTGGAAGACCATCGCGATGTCGCGGTCCTTGGCCGGCAGGTCGGTGACGTCGCGGTCGCCGATGAGGATCTTCCCGCCGTCGACCTCCTCCAGACCGGCCAGCATCCGCAGCGACGTGGACTTGCCGCACCCGGACGGGCCGACCAGGACGAGGAACTCGCCGTCCTCGACCTGCAGGTCCAGCGCGTCGACGGCGGGCCGGTCGGCGCCGGCGTAGCGGCGGGTCGCCGACTCGTAGGTGACGGTGGCCATGGTGGTTCTCCTCGCGGGGTGTCGGCGACGGCGCCGGCAGGTGGGTCGGGTGGGTCGGGTGGGTTCAGGAGCGGTCGGCGGTGAGGTCGCGGACCTCGGCGTAGCGCTCGCGGACGGCGGGCACCGGGTCGGCCTCGTAGGTCTCGGTGCTGGTGGCCGGCCACACCGGCGGGGTGTCGCCGCCGGCGAGCACCCAGGCGGCCTGCCGGGCGGCGCCGTCGGCCACGTACTCCCCCGGCGGCGGCACCAGGACCGGCACGCCGAGGACGGCGGGGGCGAGCCGGCGGACGGCCTCCGAGCGGGCGCCGCCGCCGACCAGCAGCACCCGGCGCACCGGGTTGCCCTGGGCGGCGATGGCCTCCAGCCCGTCGGCGAGGCCGCACAGCAGCCCCTCGACGGCGGCGCGCGCCAGGTGCGCCGGGGTGGCGGTGGCCAGGGTCAGGCCGTGCACCGCCCCGGTGGAGCGCGGGCGGTCCGGCGTCCGCTCGCCCTCCAGGTAGGGCACCAGCACCAGGCCGCCGGCCCCGGCCGGCGCGCTGAGCGCCAGCCGGGACAGCTCCGCGTGGTCGACGCCGAGCAGCCGCGCGGTGGCGTCGAGCACCCGGGCGGCGTTCAGCGTGACGACCAGCGGCAGGAAGTTGCCGGTGGCGTCGGCGAACCCGGCCACGGTGCCCGACGGGTCGGCGCTCGGCGTGGTGGACACGGTGGAGACCACGCCGGAGGTGCCGATGGACAGCACGACGTCACCGGGCTCGGCGCTGATGCCCAGCGCCGCGGCCGCGTTGTCGCCGGTGCCGGGACCGAGCACCGCGCCGCCGCCGGCGACCGTCCCGGCCCGCTCCGCCGGACCGAGCACCCGCGGCAGCACCGGCGTGCGGCCGAAGGCCCGCTCGAGCAGGTCGGGCCGGTAGGCCTCCTGGGCCGGCGACCAGTAGCCGGTGCCGCTGGCGTCCCCGCGGTCGGTGACCAGGGCGTCGAGGCCCGGCGTACCGGCCAGCTGCCAGGTGAGCCAGTCGTGCGGCAGGCACACCGCCGCCGTCCGCGCCGCGTTCGCCGGCTCGGCCTCGGCCAGCCAGCGCAGCTTGGTGACGGTGAAGGAGGCCACCGGCACCAGGCCGACGGCGTCGGCCCAGGCCTGCGGGCCGCCGAGCTCGGCGGTCAGGTCGGTCGCCGCCTGCGCCGAACGGGTGTCGTTCCACAACAGGGCGTCGCGCACGACCCGGCCGTCCTCGTCGAGGCAGACCATCCCGTGCTGCTGCCCGCCGACGGCCACCGCGGCGACGTCGTCGAGGCCCCCGGCCTCGACGACCGCCGTCCGCAGCGCCGCCTCCCAGGCGGCCGGGTCGACCTCGGTGCCCTCCGGGTGCGGCGCCCGGCCCTCCCGGACCAGGGCGCCGCTGTCGGCGTCCCGCACCACGACCTTGCACGACTGGGTCGACGAGTCGACCCCGGCCACCAGTGTCATGACCGGATCAGCGGGCGCCGAGCAGGTGCTCGAGCATCAGCTGGTCGACGCGGACGACCCCGGCGCCGCGCTGGGCGACGGTGTCGGCGTCGAAGTCCTCGAACGACGAGCGGTCGGCCAGCAGCTCCTCGAAGGTCTCGCCCTCGCCGAGGGTCGGCTGCCGCAGCTCCGGGACGCGGGCGGCGGCGAGCGCCTCCTGCACCTCGGGGTCGGCGCGGAAGGCCGCGGCGCGCTCCTTGAGCAGCAGGTAGGTGCGCATGTTGGCCTCGGCCGAGCGCCAGACGCCGTCCATGTCCTCGGTGCGCAGCGGCTTGTAGTCGAAGTGCCGGGGGCCGTCGTAGGACGGGCCGCCCTGCGGGCCGCCGTTCTCCAGCAGGTCGACGGTGCTGAAGGCCTGCAGCAGGTCGCCGTGGCCGAACACCAGGTCCTGGTCGAACTTCGGCCCGTGCTGGCCGTTGAGGTCGATGTGGAAGAGCTTGCCCAGCCAGATCGCCTCGGCGATGCCGTGGGTGAAGTTCAGGTTCGACATCTGCTCGTGGCCGGTCTCGGGGTTGATGCCGACGAGGTGGGCGTGGTCGAGCTTGGAGATGAAGGCGATGGCGTGCCCGACGGTGGGCAGGAAGATGTCGCCGCGGGGCTCGTTGGGCTTGGGCTCCAGCGCGAAGCGCAGGCCGTAGCCGCGGGCCTCGGAGTAGGCCGCCAGGGTGTCGATCGCCTCGGCGTAGCGGTCCAGCGCGGCGAGGAGGTCCTTGGCGGTGTCGACCTCGGTGCCCTCGCGGCCGCCCCACAGCACGTAGGTCTGCGCGCCCAGCTCGGCGGCGAGGTCCATGTTGCGCATGACCTTGCGCATCGCGTAGCGGCGGACCTCGCGGTCGTTGGCGGTCAGGCCGCCCTCCTTGAACACCGGGTGGGTGAACAGGTTGGTGGTGACCATGGGCACGACCAGGCCGGTCTCGTCCAGCGCCGCGCGGAAGCGCTTGATGTGCTCGTCGCGCGCGGTGGTGTCGCTGCCGAACGGGATCACGTCGTCGTCGTGGAAGGTGACGCCGTAGGCGCCCATGTCGGCGAGCCGGTGCACCGACTCGACGACGTCGACGGCCGAGCGGCTGGCCTCGCCGAACGGGTCGCGGCCCGGCCAGCCGACGGTCCAGAGGCCGAAGGTGAACTTGTCCTCGCGGGTGGGCTGAGGGGTGGACATGGTGTTCCTTTCGCGGGCGGTGTGGTGCGGGGTGGTGCCGGAGTGGGCGGTCAGGTGAGGGAGACGGCCGTCCAGGAGACCGGTGGCAGGCTGACGCTGAGCCTGCCCTCGATCAAAGCCGCTCGGGGGGTCGGCCGCAGCCGGACCCGGTCCTGGCGGTCGGTCGTGTTCGCCGCGTGCGGGTCCGGGTCGGACAGCGTCAGTGCCTCCTCGACGGTGCGCACGCCGAGCGGGGCGAGGTCGACGGTGACCTCCGCGTCCTCCGTCTGCGAGCGGTTGACGAGGAAGAGGGCGGCCACGCCGTCGTCGGCCGTGGCGGCGGCGTCGACGACGGGCACCTCGCCGTACTCGGCGGTGTCGTAGCCGGGGCAGTCGACGTCGACCTGCAGGGCGACGCCGCGCGCCAGGCGCGAGGTGGTGGCGAACGGGAAGAACGTCGTCTTGCGCCACGCCGGCCCGTCCGGCTCGGCCGCGATGGGGGCGATCACGTTGACCAGCTGGGCCAGCGAGGCGCTGGTCACCCGGTCGGCGTGCCGGATCAGCGACATCAGCAGGTTCCCGACGACGACGCCGTCGGCGACGGTGTAGGGCTCCTCGCTGATGGCCGGCGCGAGCGGCCAGTCGTCGATGCGCCGCGCCAGGTCGGCCGGCACCCGGGACAGGTACCAGACGTTCCACTCGTCGAAGGAGACGTTGATCGTCCGGGTGCTCCGGCGCACGGCCTTCACGTGGTCGGCGGTGGCGACGACGGTCTCGATGAAGCGGTCCATGTCCGTCGCGGAGGCGAGGAAGGAGCCGAGGTCGCCGTCCTTCTCCTCGTAGTAGGCGTGGCAGGAGAGGTAGTCGACGTCGTCGTAGGCGTGGGTGAGCACGGTGCGCTCCCACTCCCCGAACGTCGGCATGGCCGCGCCCGACGAGCCGCAGGCGACCAGCTCGAGGTCCGGGTCGACCTGGCGCATGGCCTTCGCGGTCCGGGCGGCGAGCTTGCCGTAGTCGTCGGCGGACATCTGGCCGAGCTGCCAGGGGCCGTCCATCTCGTTGCCGAGGCACCACATGCGGACGTCGAAGGGCTGCCGGCGCCCGTTGCGGACCCGCTGGTCGGCGAGCGTCGTGCCCGACGGCACGTTCGCGTACTCGAGCAGGTCCAGCGCCTCGAGGGTGCCGCGGGTGCCGAGGTTGACGGCCAGCATGAGCTCGGCGCCGACCTGCTCCAGCCACGAGGCGAACTCGTGCAGCCCGACCTCGTTGGTCTCCGTGCTGTGCCAGGCGAGGTTGAGCCGCACGGGGCGCTGGTCGCGCGGGCCGACGCCGTCCTCCCACCGGAACCCGGAGACGAAGTTCCCGCCGGGGTAGCGGACCGTCGTCACCCCCATCTCGCGGACGAGGTCGACCACGTCGCGGCGGAAGCCGGCCGGGTCCGCCGTCGGGTGCCCCGGCTCGAAGATGCCGCCGTACACGCCGCGTCCCATGTGCTCGACGAAGGCGCCGAAGAGCCGTCGGGACACCTGGCCCACCGGTCGCGCGGGGTCGACGGTGAGACGAGCGCGCAGCATCAGACGCCCCGCCCCTCGAGCCGGCCGCGCAGCCAGGCGAGCTGCACGCGCTGCTGGTGGGCCTGCCCGCCCTCGTGGTCGTTGAACGGGTAGACCTCGATCTCCTTGGGGCCGCCGTAGGCGTTGTAGGCCGCGAAGACCGTCGACGGCGGGCAGATCTCGTCCATGAGGGCGACGGAGAACAGCGCCGGGGCGGACGACCTGCGGCCCAGCACCGCGCCGTCGAAGTAGGCGAGCGTCCGGAAGACGCGGTCCACGTGGTCGCGGTGGGCCCCGAGGTAGCGCACGACCTCGCCGTACGGGTCGCCGGGGGCGGTGCGGGTGGCCCGCGGGAAGTCGCAGAGGAACGGTACGTCGGGCATGATCGCCCGCACTCCCCGGGCGAGGGCCGAGACGGCGAGCGCGATGCCGCCGCCCTGGCTGATCCCGGTGACCGCGACCCGGTCGCCGTCGACCCCGGGGTGGTCCCGCAGCACCTCGAGGGCCCTCGTGGCGTCGGTGTAGACCCGCCGGTAGTAGTAGTCCCGCGGCGACAGCACGCCCCGCGTGAGGAACCCCGGCTGCGCGGCCGCCGAGCCCACCGGGTCGCCGGTGTCCCCCACGGTCCAGCCGCTGCCCTGCCCGCGCGTGTCGACGACGAGCTGCGCGAAGCCCGCCGACGCCCAGAAGACGTGCTCGTGGGGCAGCCCCCGTCCGCCGTTGTAGCCCTGGAACTGCACGACCCCGGGCAGGGCGCCGTCCCCGCGCACCGCGCGGGCGGGCAGGTGCAGCCAGGCGCGGACCGGGTCGCCGCCGGAGCCGGCGAAGGACACGTCCTGGGTCTCGACGGTCACCAGCCCGTTGTCGACCGGCGTGCACGACACGTCCAGCGGCCGCTCGGCCGCCTCGGCGAGGGTCGCGTCCCAGAAGTCCCAGAGGTCGTCCGGCGCGGGGAGGTCCGGCTGGTAGCGCCGGAGGTCCTCCAGCGGGAGGTCGGTCTGCGGCATCAGTCCCCGCTCCGCCGGACGGCGCTCTCCGGGTGCAGCCGGCGCTCGAAGCCGACCGTGCGGCGGCTCCCGCTGAGCGTGAACGGCAGCACCTCCCGCACGTCGGCGCTCGAGGCGCCCACCCGGAGCTCCACCTCCCCCGGCTCGACGATCCGCGCGCCGTCGCGTCCGGTGAAGGAGGTCAGGTCGGCGTGCAGGGTGAACCGCACCGTGGCGGCGGACCCGGGCGCGAGGTCGACCCGCCGGGCGGCGACGAGGGCCTGCACCGGCCGGACCACCTCGGCGGCCGCGTCGTGCAGGTAGACCTGGACGACCTCGCTCACCTCGTGGTGGGTGTCGTTGCGGAGCTCGACCTCCACCTCGGCGGTGCCGTCGGTGTCCCACTCCGGTCCGCCGACCGCGCGGACCCCGCCCCAGGTGGCGGAGCCGTACCCCAGCCCGTGCCCGAAGGGGAACAGCGGGGTCGGGTCCACCATGCTGACGTCGGTGCGCCGGCCCAGGGCCGCCGCGAGGTAGGTCCCCGGCTGGCTGCTGTCGGCGCGCGGGAAGCTCACCGGCAGCCGGCCCGACGGGGACACCCGCCCGCTGAGGACGTCGGCGACCGCAGGGCCGCCCTCCTCGCCGGGGAAGAACCCGCAGACCACCGCGGCGAGCCGGTCGGCCTGGCGGGACAGCTCGTAGGGCCGGCCCACGAGCAGCACCAGCACGACCGGGGTGCCCGTCGCCAGCAGGGCCTCGAGCAGCTCCTCCTGCCGGCCCGGGAGCCGGAGGTCCACGGCGTCACAGCCCTCCCCCGACGTGCCGTTGCCGAACAGGCCGGCCTGGTCGCCGAGGACGGCGACGCACACGTCGGCGTCGGCCGCGGCCCGCACGGCGGCCTCGATGCCCTCGTCGTCGCCGCCCAGCACCGGGCAGCCCTCGGCGACGACGACGTCGAACGCGGCGGGGTCCGCCCGCAGCGCGTCGGCGAGCGTCGGGATGTCGACGCCCACGGGCACGTCGGGGTGGTGCACGCCGACGTGCATCGGGAAGGAGTAGCAGCCGAGCACCGCCTGCGCGGTGTCGGCGCGGGGACCGACCACCGCCAGGCGCAGGCCGGGCCGCAGGGGCAGCGTCCCGTCGTTGGCGAGCAGGACGACCGAGCGGCGGGCGAGGTCCCCGGCGACGGCACGGGACTCCGCGGAGTCGAGGGTGACCTCGCCGTCGAGGACCGCCGGCGAGTCCGGCGACCAGTCGGGGTCGAGCAGGCCGAGCTCGCACTTCTGCAGCAGCACCCGGCGCAGCGCCCGGTCCACCAGGGCCTCGTCCACGGCTCCGCCGCGCACCGCCTCGACCAGCGGCCCGCCGTAGCAGTTCACGGTCGGCAGCTCCACGTCGATGCCCGCCGCCAGGGCCCGCGCGGCCGCCTCCGCCGGCGAGGCGGCCACGCCGTGCAGGGTCTGGAGGAAGGCGATCGAGAAGTAGTCCGCGACCACCGTGCCGGTGAACCCGTAGGTCTCGCGCAGCAGGGAGGTGAGCAGCGCCGTGTCCGCCGCCGACGGCACGCCGTCGATGTCGGTGTAGGAGTTCATCACCGACCGGGCACCGGCCCGCAGGGCCATCTCGAACGGCGGCAGGAAGACGTCGGCGATCTCCCGGGGGCCGGCGGAGACCGGCGCGAGGTTGCGCCCCGCGCGGGAGGCGGAGTAGCCGACGAAGTGCTTGAGCGTGGCGACGACGCCGCTGGACTCCAGGCCGCGGACGTAGGCGCTGCCGATCGTGCCCACCAGGTGCGGGTCCTCGCCCATGGTCTCCTCGACCCGTCCCCAGCGCAGGTCGCGGGCGACGTCGAGGACCGGGGCGAGCCCCTGGTGCACGCCGAGCCGGCGCATGTTCTCCCCGATGAGCGCGCCCATCCGCTCCACGAGGTCCGGGTCGAAGCTGGCCGCCCAGCACAGCGGCGACGGGAAGACGGTCGCCGTCCACGCCGCGAGACCGGTGAGGCACTCCTCGTGCACCAGCGCGGGGATCCCGAAGCGGCCGGCCGCCACGATCTGCCGCTGGCTCTCCGCCAGGCCCTTGGCCCCCACCAGCGGGTCGACCGGCGCGGTCCCGAACGGGCGGGTCAGCTGCCCGAGCCCGTTGCGGACGAGCTCGTCCCAGTCCACCGGCGCGGCGGCCATGTCGTGCTGGTGCGGGGCCACCTCGCCCTCGGTCTCGTCGATGCCCACCCACACGCCGTACAGCTGGGCGACCTTCTCCTCCAGCGCCATGCGGGAGATGAGGTCGGCCACCCTGTCCTCGGCGGGGACGGCGGGGTCGCGCCAGGGGGCCAGCTCGCCGGCCGTGCGGGTCTCGTCGTTGGTGCCCATGCCCTCGGGGGTCCGTCCGATCTCGTCGTGGGGGTGTGTGGTGGTGCGTGGTGGTACGTCGCGGGGGGTGTCGCGGGAGGTGCGGTGCCGCGCCGTCGGCGCGGCGCTCAGGCCAGGGTGACCTCCGGCAGCGGCGCGTCGGGCCGCAGCGCCCAGGAGGCGGAGCGGTCCCCGGCCGACACCGCGTACTCGCCGGCCCACCCGCGCACGGGGACCCGGCCCTGGCCGTCGGTCCGCAGCCGGGTGGGCGGCAGCCACCACTCGCCCTTGACGAGGCCGCGGAGGGCGTCGTAGGCCGGCTTGGGCGTGCCGTCGGCGCGCACCAGCCCGGCGGGGGCGCCCAGCCAGGCCCCCCGGTCGGTGATCCCCCAGTAGGTCACGGCCTCGACCGCGGGGGAGGACATCAGCGTCCGGTAGTGGCGGACGATCTCGTCGGCCTGCCGCTCCTCGCCCTCCGGCGTGGAGGGCCACTCGTCGACCCGGTGGTCGTTGAGGTCCACGATCTCCGGCGGCATCAGGTCCCCGGACACCAGCGTCGTCTCGGTCCAGTGCAGCGGCAGGCCGTAGCGGGCGAACCGCTCCAGGACCTCCTGCGTCCGCTCCTCGCCCCAGTAGCCCTGGTGCATGTGGCTCTGCAGTCCGATGGCGTCCACCTGCACGCCGGCCTCGAGGACGCCCTCGATCAGGCACTCGTACGCCGTCGACAGGTTGAAGTCGTTGAGGACCAGGGTCGTCGTGGGGTCGGCCGCGCGCGCCTCCTCGAAGGCCAGGCGGATGGTCGGGATGCGGCCGATGCGGCGGCAGAGCCGGGTGATCGCGTTCTGCCGGTCCTCGTTCGCGAAGACCGGCATGATGACGACCTCGTTGATCGCGTCCCAGGTGTCGACGAGCCCCGCGAAGGACGTGACCTCCCGCCGGACCCGGGCCCGCACGACCTCCTCGACCTCGGAGTCGGGGCGCTCCCGCAGCCAGTCGGGGGCGAGCGTGTGCCAGACGAGCGGGTGGCCCTTGACGGACACGCCCCGGTCGCGGAACCACGCGGCCGCGGCCTGCAGGCGCCGGGTGTCGGGCTGCCCCTGCACCGGCTCGAAGCCGGCCCAGTAGAACGGGAGGGTGGCGGTGTTGAACAGGTCGAGCCACAGGTGCTCGAGCCGCTCGGCCGCCTCGGGGTCGGCACCGCCGAAGACGTTCTCGCGGGATCCGCCCTGCTCCTCGTTGGCCAGCCCCACGAAGTCGAAGCCGATGTTGCCGAAGGCGACGTCGTGGCGCACCTGGCGGACCACCACGTCCGTGTCGGCACAGGGCGAGCCGTCGGCGGAGCGCACGGTCAGCGTGCCGTCGAGACAGCGGACGGAGGCGGGCGATGTGGAGCAGGTCACTCCGAAATCGTTATCGACAACGATTGACAGCGCAAGTCCTTGCTGCCACCTTCTTCAAATGTGTTCCACGCCACCGCGGCGTGCGGAAGGACGAAGGGGTCAGACATGCGGCGTACGGGGCGAGCAGCTCTCTCGGTGCTGTGCAGCAGCGCGGTGCTGCTGACGGCCACTGCCTGTGGCGGTGGCGACAGCAGCGCGTCGGGAGGCGACGACAACACGATCACCTGGTGGCACAACTCGAACAACGAGCCGGGCAAGGGCTACTACGAGCAGGTGGCGGCGGACTTCGAGGCCGCCAACCCGGGCGTGACCGTCGAGGTCGTCGCCATGGCGCACGAGGACATGGTCGACAAGCTCGAGGCCGCGTTCCAGAGCGGCGACGTGCCGGACGTCTACATGGAGCGCGGCGGCGGTGAGCTCGCCGACCACGTGGAGGCCGGCCTCGTCCGCGACCTGTCCGAGGACGCGTCGGAGGAGATCGACAAGATCGGCGGCTCGGTGGCCGGCTGGCAGGTCGAGGACCAGACCTACGCGCTGCCGTTCTCCGTCGGCGTCGTCGGCTTCTGGTACAACACCGAGCTCTTCCAGCAGGCGGGCATCACCGCACCGCCGGCCACGATGGAGGAGCTGACCGCCGCCATCGAGACCCTCAAGGGCGCCGGCATCACGCCGATCTCGCTGGGTGCCGGCGACAAGTGGCCCGCCGCCCACTACTGGTACTACGCGGCGGTGCGCGCCTGCTCCGAGGACGTGCTGACCGATGCGGTCACCAGCCTCGACTTCACCGACCCGTGCTTCGTCCAGGCGGGTGAGGAGGTCCAGACGCTGATCGACACCGAGCCCTTCAACCCCGGCTTCCTGACGACGCCGGCGCAGGAGGGTGCCACCTCGGCCTCCGGCCTGCTCGCGACCGGGCAGGTCGCCATGGAGCTGACCGGCCACTGGGAGCCCGGCGTCATGCAGGGCCTCACCGAGGACGGCCAGGGCCTCGGCGCCAAGACCGGCTGGTTCCCGTTCCCGGCGGTCGAGGGCGGCGAGGGTGACCCCCAGGCGC
The DNA here is from genome assembly GCF_003002915.1 of Geodermatophilus tzadiensis. GTDB lineage: Bacteria > Actinomycetota > Actinomycetes > Mycobacteriales > Geodermatophilaceae > Geodermatophilus > Geodermatophilus tzadiensis. Next base: position 174,898 of record NZ_PVTG01000007.1, read on the forward strand.
AGCTCGGTGGTGGCGACGCGTGGGCCGTCGCGCAGGAGGCCCCGGACGCGGCGGTCGACCTGGTGAAGTACCTGCTCTCCGACGAGGTGCAGACGGGCTTCGCCGAGAACGACATGGGTCTGCCGACGAACCCCGCCGCCTCGGGGTCGGTCTCCGACCCGGCGCTCGCCCAGCTGCTCGAGGTCCGCGACGCGGCGCCCTACGTCCAGCTGTACTTCGACACCGCGTTCGGGGCGTCCGTCGGCGGTGCGATGAACGACGCGATCGCGCTGCAGTTCGCCGGCGAGGCGACGCCGCAGGACATCGTGGACCAGACCCAGCAGGCCGCCGACCAGGAGCAGTGATCCGACGATGACCTCCCAGGGCGCCGTGACGGCGGCAGACCCGGGGGCAGCGGTCACCCGGCGCGCGGACGCGCGCCGGGTGACCGGCCGGTCCGGCGGGACCGGCCGCCCCGGTCGTGACAGGACCCGGAAGCGCCTGGAGATCCTCTTCTTCGTGGCGCCGGCCCTGGCGCTGATGGCTCTCTTCGTCGTCTACCCGGTCTTCTCCGCGGCCCGGATGTCGTTCTACCGCTGGAAGGGCTTCGGCCCGATGGTGGACTTCGTCGGCCTGCAGAACTACGTCCGCGTGCTGGCCGACGACGTCTTCACCGACGCCGTGGTGCACAACTTCATCATCGTCTTCGCCTCGATCCTGGTGCAGCTGCCGCTGGGGCTGGCGCTGGCGCTGCTGCTCAACCGCCGCATCCGGGGCCGGGGCCTGCTGCGGACGATCATCTTCGTCCCGTACGTCCTCGCCGAGGTGATCGCCGGCGTCGTGTGGTTCCAGCTGCTGCAGCCGCGGTCCGGCCTCCTCGAGACCATGCTGACGTCGGTGGGCTTCCCGGTCCCCGAGCAGGGCTTCCTCGGCACCCCCGACCTGGCCCTGGTCACGGTCTTCGTCGTGCTCACCTGGAAGTACCTCGGCCTGGCCGTGCTGCTCTTCCTGGCCGGGCTGCAGGGCGTCCCCGACGAGCTCCACGAGGCCGCCCAGCTCGACGGCGCCTCGTGGTGGCAGGTCCAGCGCCGCATCGCGGTCCCGCTGCTCGCGCCCACGATCCGGACCTGGGTCTTCCTGTCCATGATCGGGTCGCTGCAGCTGTTCGACATGGTCTGGATCCTCACCGGCGGCGGGCCGGCGAACGCGACGACCACGATGGCGACCTACCTCGTCAGCCAGGGCACGCAGCGGAGCAACTTCGGGATCGCCGGAGCCGCGTCCGTCGTGCTGTTCCTGATCGGTTTCGCGATGGCCGTCGCCTACCAGTTCCTGGTGCTGCGCCGCGACACCAAGGACGCGTGACCCCGGTGCGGACGACACACGAGAGGAGGGCCCGGTGATGGCAGGACGGGCGAGGACGTACGGGCGGGGTGGCCCGCTGGTCTACCTGGTGGCGCTCGCGGTCGTGGCGCTCACGCTCGGGCCGGTGCTCTACGGCGCGCTGGGCGGCTTCCGCAGCAACGAGCAGCTGGCGCGCGACCCCGCCGGGCTGCCCGACCCGTGGCTGCTGCGCAACTACGAGGGCGTCCTCGGCAACCCGGAGTTCTGGCGCTACGCGCTGAACTCGACGGTGGTCGCCCTGATCACCACCGTGGTGGCGGTGCTCGCCGGCGTGATGGCCGCCTACCCCCTGGCGCGCTACCAGTTCCGGTTCCGGGAACCGCTGTTCCTGGTCTTCGTCCTGGGGCTGCTCTTCCCGGCGGCCGTGGCGATCGTGCCGCTGTTCATCCTGGTGACCCGCGACCTGCAGCTCGGCAACACCTGGTGGGGCATCGCCCTGCCGCAGGCGGCGTTCGCGCTGCCGACGACGGTGGTGATCCTGCGGCCCTTCCTGATGGCGTTGCCCAAGGAGGTCGAGGAGGCCGCGATGATCGACGGCGCCTCCCGGATCGGCATCTTCTGGCGGATGGCGCTGCCCCTGTCGATGCCCGGGCTGGTCACGGTCGGCGTCCTCGCCTTCGTCGCGTCCTGGAACGCCTACCTGCTCCCGCTGCTCCTGCTGCAGGGCGACATGCGCACCCTGCCGCTGGGCGTGGCCGACTACTCGACCGAGCACTCGGCCGACACCGCCGGGGTGCTGGCGTTCACGACCATCGCGATGATCCCCGCGCTCATGCTGTTCCTCGCCATGCAGCGGCGCATCGTCAGCGGGCTCCAGGGAGCGGTCAAGGGCTGAGCCGGGCCCCGCACCCGCCCGGAGGAGGCGCCGGGGGCCGGCTCCGGCCCGGCTCCCCGGCGCCGATCTCCTGGACAGCGCAGCCCCCTCCTCTGGCAGGGTGACCACCGGGGGCCCGACCGAGAAGAGGAGCCATGGCACTCGATGCCCCGAGGGACGACGTCGGCCCGGGCCCCGTGCTGGGACCGGCCGACGGGACCCCGGCCGGGCACCTCCCGCTGCCGTCCCCCCGTGGCCGGGTGACGATGCAGCAGGTGGCCGCCGAGGCCGGCGTCTCGATCTCCACGGTGTCGAAGGTGCTCAACGGGCGGTACGGCGTGTCCACCGCGACCGTCGACCACGTCACCCGGGTCATCGAGCGGCTCGGCTACGAGGCGAGCCTCGTCGCGCGGAGCCTGCGCAACCGCCGGACCAACGTCGTCGGCGTGCTCGTCATGGACTTCGAGCCCTTCAGCACCGAGGTCCTCAAGGGGGTCGCCGACGGGATCCACGGCTCCGGCTACGAGCTGATCGCCTACTCCGCCGGCGGGCACGTCGAGGCCCGGGTGGGCTGGGAGCGCCGGTCGCTGACCCGGTTGATGGGCAGCCTCGTCGACGGCGCCGTCCTCGTCACGCCGACCGTGACCGACGTGCAGGCCGACGGGCCGGTGGTGGCGGTCGACCCGCACACCGGTCCCACCGGACTGCCCTCGGTCGCCGCCGACAACCTGCAGGGCGCCCGGCTCGGCGTCGAGCACCTGATCGGGCTGGGGCACACCCGCATCGGCATGATCACGGGTCGCGCGGACCTGCTGTCCGCGCAGCAGCGGCAGCAGGGCTACTGCGAGGCGCTCGGCGCCGCCGGGCTGCCCGTGGACGGGGCACTGGTGCGGTCCGGCGGCTTCGACCCGGAGCTCGCCCGCGAGGCGGCCCGCGAGCTGCTCGCGCACCCGTCCCCGCCGACCGCGGTCTTCGCGGCGAACGACCTGTCGGCGCTGGCGACCCTGGAGGTCGCGGCCGAGCTCGGCCTGGACGTGCCGCGTCAGCTCTCGGTCGTGGGCTTCGACGACATCCCCGAGTCCGCGCTCGCCGATCCCCCGCTGACCACGGTGCAGCAGCCGATCCGGCAGATGGGCAGGCAGGCCGCGGAGATGCTGCTGGCCCTCATCTCCGGCGAGGAGCTGGCCGAGGAGCACCGCACCCTGGCGACGTCCTTCCGCCCGCGGGCGTCCACGGCCCCGCCGGACCGGGCGTCCTGACCGGTCCGCAGGTCCTGCCTCAGAGCCCGACGAGCTCCTCGAGCGCCCCGACCTCCTGGCGGGTCAGCCGCCGGATGGAGCCGCTGCGCATCCGCTGCAGCGACACCGGGCCGACCGCGGTGCGGGTCAGCCGGGACACCGGCAGGCCGACGGCGGCCAGCAGCCGGCGCACGATGTGCTTGCGGCCCTCGTGCAGCACGACCTCGACCACCGACTGCCCGGCGTGGGTGTCGACCACCCGGAACGAGTCGACCTTCACCGGGCCGTCCTCGAGCTCCACGCCGCCGCGCAGCTTGCGGTGCACCTCGCGCGACACCGAGCCCGACACCTGCGCCAGGTAGGTCTTCTTCACCCCGTAGGAGGGGTGGGCCAGCCGGTGGGCGAGCTCGCCGTCGTTGGTGACCAGCAGCAGGCCCTCGGTGTCCTGGTCGAGCCGGCCCACGTGCACCAGCCCGGGCGCGAGGTCGCCGACCATGTCGCCGATCGTGGGCCGGTCGCGGTCGTCGCTCATCGCGGTGAGCACGCCCGGGGGCTTGTTGACCGCATAGGTGACGCGGTCGTCGCGCAGCTCGATGCGCGCCCCGTCGACGGCGATCTTGTCCGTCGCGGGGTCGACCCGCATGCCCTGCACCGTGACGGTCCTGCCGTTCACGCTGATCCGGCCGCGGTCGATCATGTCCTCGCAGACGCGGCGGGAGCCGACGCCGGCGCGGGCGAGCACCTTCTGCAGCCGCTCCCCCTGGCGGTCCTCGGAGACGGGGGCGGGCTCGCGGTCGCCGGGGTGGGCCGGGGCGAGCTCCATGTCGGCCGACCAGCCCTCACCGCCGGGGGTGGCGGGGAGCTCGTCGGGGTGCGCTGCGGTGTCCATCGCCTCCAGTCTCCCACCTGGCCGGCGGCCACCGGTCGGCGCCGACGGCGGGGCGCTCAGCCCTCCGCGGTCTCCCGCGCCACGGCGGCCGCGTCGGGCAGCAGCGGCGCGAGCGGGGGCAGCTCCTCCAGGCTCGCCAGCCCCAGCCGCTCGAGGAACAGCGGCGTGGTGCCGTAGAGGCCGCCACCGCTGTCGGGGTCGGTGCCCACCTCGGCCACCAGGCCGCGCGCCAGCAGGGTGCGCATGACGCCGTCGACGCCGACGCCGCGGATGGCCGACACCCGCGCGCGGGTCACCGGCTGCCGGTAGGCGATGACGGCGAGGGTCTCCAGCGCCGCCTGGGTCAGCCGGGCGCGCTGCCCCTCGGCCAGGTGCCGCTCCACGACCGGCGCGAACTCCTCGCGGGTGTAGAGCCGCCAGCCCTCCCCCACCCGGCGCAGCGTCACGCCCGACCGGCGGGCGTCGTGCTCGGCGGCGAGGTCGGCGAGCGCGTCGTGCACCCGGGACGGCGGCACCCGCAGCGCACCGGCCAGGGTCGCCTCGTCCACCGGCCCGTCGGCGACGAACAGCAGCGCCTCCAGGCCGCCGCGCAGCTCGACGGGGTCGAGGTCGGCCTCCGGCTCCGGCTCGGGCAGCGGGAAGAGCGCGGCCTGCGGTTCGTCGGGCAGCGGCCCGCCCGGCAGGGCATCGTCGGGCAGCGGCGGCGGCTCCGCCGGGGCCGCGGACGGGCGCTCGGCCACCCGGGCGGCGAGCTCGGCGGCGACGGCGTCCCAGACGGCCGGGTCGGCGTCGGCGCGGCCGGCGGACTCCTCCCGCGTGGCCTCCAGCTCGGCGGCCAGCGCCTCCCAGCTGATCGGCGCCCGCTCCGGCGCGGGCTCCTGCGGGCCGGTCACGACGCGGCCCGCTCGCCGGCCTCGCCGTCCCGGGGGCCCGCCCCGCCGAGGTCGCCGACGGCGGCGACGGTGGCCGGGCCGGTCCACCGCACGTGCAGCTCCCCCAGGGGCGTCGGCTGGGTGAAGGTGACCCGCTGCTGCCGGTAGAGCTCGAGCAGCGCGAGGAAGCGGGCGACGACCTCCAGGGTCGAGGAGCAGTCGCCGGTCAGCGCCCGGAAGGTGAGCGTGCCGGCTCCGAACAGGGCACCGCGCAGCGTCAGCAGCTGCTCGGCGACGCTCACCGGCGGCGCGTGCAGGTGCCGGACGCCGACCGTCGGCGGCTCCCGGGGCGTCAGCGCCCTGGCCGCCAGCGCGGCGAAGCGCTCGGGCGTGACGCCGAGCAGCACCTCGGGCACCAGCCCGGCGAAGCGCGGCTCCAGCGGCGCGACGCGCGGGTGGCGGCCGGCGGCGACCGTCTCCCGCTCGCGCAGGAACGCCGCGGCCTGCTTGTAGGCGCGGTACTGCAGCAGCCGGGCGAAGAGCAGGTCGCGGGCCTCGAGCAGCTCGAGGTCCTCCTCGTCCTCGACCTCGGCGGCCGGCAGCAGCCGGGCGGCCTTGAGGTCGAGCAGCGTGGAGGCGACGACGAGGAACTCGCTGGCCTGGTCGAGGTCGAGCTCGTCGCCGAGCGCCCGCAGGTGGGCGATGAACTCGTCGGTGACCACCGACAGCGCGATCTCGGTGACGTCGAGCTGGTGGCGGCCGATCAGCTGCAGCAGCAGGTCGAACGGGCCCTCGAAGTTGGTGAGCCGGACCGTGAACCGGGTCGACGGCGCGTCGTCGGCGACACGCTCCGCCGTCGCCACCGCCTGCGCCACACCGCTCACGGACCGCAAGGCTACGTCCGACCCCCGACAGATCCCGACACCCGCGCGCGGGTGTCGGGTGCTATCCGCGGAGGCGCCGGACCAGCACCGACGAGTCGCCGTTGTCGGCGAGGTCGGCGAGCAGGACGGCGACCGCCTCGCGCACGATCCGGCCGCGGTCGGCCGCCACGCCGTGCTCGGCGCGCAGCGACAGCCGAGCGCTCTCCAGCGCGAGCAGCTCCTCGGCGGAGATGTAGACGGTGATCTTCTCGTCGTGCCGCTGGCGTGCGCCGCCGGCCGGACGCGCGGCCTTGCCGCGGGTGCGGGCACCGGGCGCGGACGGCGCCGGGACGGCGGGCGCCCGGTAGGCGGCCAGCGGGTCGGCGCCCGCGCCGCCGGGCACCAGCGTCAGGCCGGTGCCGGTCGCCGGCTCCTCGACCGGCTCGGGCTCGGCCGGGCGGCGGGCCGCACCGCGCAGCGCCGGTGACCGGCTGGCCGCGGCCAGGTCGGGCAGCTCGGTGACCTCGGCACCGGCGGGCCCGTCGGTGCGCCGGAACAGCTCGGCGGCACCGGGCAGGACCGGACGACGTGTCACAGGGAGATGACCTCCTTGGCCAGGTCGCGGTAGGCGGCCGCGCCCGAGGAGGTCGGCGCCCAGGTGGTGATGGGCTGGCCGGCGACGGTGGTCTCCGGGAAGCGGACGGTGCGCTGGATGACGGTCCGGAAGACGGTGTCGCCGAAGGCCTCGACCACCCGGCTGAACACCTCGCGGCAGTGCACGGTCCGGGAGTCGTACATCGTGGCGAGGATGCCGTCGATCTCCAGCGACGGGTTGAGCCGCTCCTTGACCTTGTCGATCGTGTCGACCAGCAGCGCCACCCCGCGCAGCGAGAAGAACTCGCACTCCAGCGGGATGACCACGCCGTCGGCCGCGGTGAGCGCGTTGACGGTCAGCAGGCCCAGCGAGGGCTGGCAGTCGATGAGGACGTAGTCGTACTCGTCGCGGACGTCGGCCAGCGCGCGCAGCAGCGTCTGCTCGCGGGCGACCTCGCTGACCAGCTGCACCTCGGCGGCCGACAGGTCGATGTTGCTGGGCACCAGGTCCAGGCCGGGCACGTCGGTGCCCACCCGGACGTCGGCCAGCGTCGTCCGCCGCTCCATGAGCGCGTTGTAGATCGTGCGGTCCAGCTGCTGGGCCGGGACGCCGAGGCCGACCGACAGCGCCCCCTGCGGGTCGAGGTCGACCAGCAGCACGCGGCGGCCGTACTCCACCAGCGAGGCGCCCAGGTTGATCGTCGACGTCGTCTTGCCGACGCCGCCCTTCTGGTTGCACATCGCGATGACCCGCGCCGGGCCGTGCCGCTCCAGGGGCGGGGGCTCCGGGAGCCGGCGCTGCCGCGCGCGGGCCGGGTCCAGCTTCGAGGCGGCGGCCCCCATCTCGGTGCCGCTCTCGGCCGGGAGCACGAGGGCCTGGCCGGCCGCGTCCCCTCGGATCGCCATGAGTCGCCCTTCCTCCGGTTCCCCTGCCGGCGATGCCGGCGCGAGCAGCGTCCTGTCCGCTCGGGTCGCCCCCGACGGTAGGGAGACTCCTGCCCGACCGGCGGGAGGACACGCCGGTGCTGGCGACTGTTGCCCGCGTTATCGGCCGGCGGCCCCATCAGGCTGGGCAAGAGCTGCCAGCCCGAAGGGCGGCCCGTCGTCAGCTCAGCGCGCGCGGGTGGCTGCTGGCGTAGACCTCGCGCAGCTTGTCCACCGTGACCAGCGTGTAGACCTGCGTGGTCGTCACCGACGCGTGGCCGAGCAGCTCCTGCACCACCCGGACGTCGGCGCCGCCGTCGAGCAGGTGCGTGGCGAAGGAGTGCCGCAGGGTGTGCGGGGAGACCTCGGCGGTGATCCCCGCCCGCTCGGCAGCCGTCCGCAGGATCGCCCAGGCGCTCTGCCGCGACAGCGACCCGCCGCGGGCGTTGAGGAACAGCCGCCCGCCGCGGACCCCGCCCCGGCCGGCCGTGGCGAGAGCGGGCCGGGCGCGCACCAGGTACTCCTCGACGGCGCGCAGCGCGTAGCTGCCCACCGGCACGATGCGCTGCTTGCCGCCCTTGCCGGCCAGCCGCACCACCGACTGGCCGCGGTCGAGGTCGTCGACGGCCAGGCCCACGGCCTCGGAGATGCGCGCGCCGGTGCCGTAGAGGACCTCCAGCAGCGCCCGGTCGCGCAGTCCCCGCGGCCCCTCGAGCGACCCGGCGGCCTCGATGAGCGCGACCACCTCCTCGACCGGGATCGCCTTGGGCAGCCGCCGCGCCGGCGCCGGCGGGCGGACCTCGGCGGCGACGTCGCCGGGCACCAGCCCGTCGAGCAGCGCGAAGCGGTGCAGCCCGCGGACGGCGACCACCGCGCGCGCCGCCGAGGTGGCCGACAGCGGCGGGTGCTCGTCGTCCCCGGCGCGCAGCGCGGCGAGGAACCCCGAGACGTCGCTCTCGGCCACCTCCGACAGATCCCGGACGCCGGCGTCGGCCAGGAACCGGGTGTAGCGGCGCAGGTCGCGGCGGTAGGAGGAGATGGTGTTGGCGGCCAGGCCGCGCTCGACGGCGAGGTGGTCGAGGTAGCCGGTGACCACGCGCTCGACGACGGGTCCCGGCAGGGTGGCGGTCAGGACAGCAGCTCCTCCCAGGGCACGGCTTCCATCCCGTGCGCCTCCGCCACCTCGGGCAGCACCACGTGCCCGCCGACGACGTTGACCCCGTGGGCCAGGGCCGGGTCGGCGGTGACCGCCGCCCGCGTCCCCTGGGTGGCCAGGGCCATGACGTAGGGCAGCGTCACGTTGGTCAGGGCGTGCGTGGAGGTGTTCGGGACGGCGCCGGGCATGTTCGCCACGCAGTAGAACACCGACTCGTGCACGCGGAAGGTCGGCTCGTCGTGTGTCGTGGGCCGGGTGTCCTCGAAGCAGCCGCCCTGGTCGACGGCGATGTCCACCAGCACCGAGCCGGGCTTCATCCGCTTGACCAGGTCGTTGCTCACCAGCGTGGGGGCCTTGGCGCCGGGCACCAGCACCGCGCCGATCACCAGGTCGGCGTCGAGCACCGCCCGCTCCACCTCGTAGGAGTTGGAGGCCACCGTCTGCAGGTGCCCCTGGTAGATGCGGTCGGCGGCGCGCAGCTTGTCGATGTCCCGGTCGAGGACGACGACCTCGGCCTGCATGCCCAGCGCGATCGCCGCGGCGTTCATCCCCGACACCCCGGCGCCGATGACGACGACCTTGGCCGCGTAGACCCCCGACACGCCGCCGAGCAGCACCCCGCGGCCGCCGTGCGCCCGCTCCAGGCTGTGCGCGCCGACCTGAGGCGCCATCCGCCCGGCGACCTCGCTCATCGGCGCCAGCAGCGGCAGCGCCCCGTCGGCCGTCTGCACCGTCTCGTAGGCGATCGCGGTGGTGCCGGAGGCGACCAGCGCCTCGGTGCAGGGGCGGGAGGCGGCCAGGTGCAGGTAGGTGAACAGGGTCTGCCCGGAGCGCAGCCGGCCGTACTCCTCCTCGACCGGCTCCTTGACCTTGAGCAGCAGGTCGGCGTCGGCCCACACGTCGTCGGCGGACCCGACGATCCGCGCGCCGGCGGCCACGTAGTCGCCGTCGGGGATGGAGCTGCCCTCCCCCGCGCCCCGCTCGACGAGCACCGTGTGCCCGGCGCGGGTCAGCTCGGTGACCCCGGCCGGGGTCAGCGCCACCCGGTACTCCCTGTTCTTGACCTCTCGGGGCACCCCGACCTGCATGGATCTCGCTCCCGTCTCCGCGGCCGGGCCGAGGTCGTCGGCGCCGCGCCTGTCGTCCGCTCCCGGGTGAGGGAGCCCACACCCGGACCCTAGCCAGCTCCCGCGCTGCCGCACCCCGGTGGAGCGTCGACGATGGCCGGGTCATCCCCCAGGAGGAGGAAGCACCCCCCATGCCCCTGACTGCGCCGCGCCTGTACGCCGCCCGTCCCGACCGGCGCCTCGGCCAGGTCCTCGCCGACGTCGGCGTGCTGGCCTGGCTCGTGCTGTGGGTGGTCGTGGCCCGGGTGGTGCACGGGGCGGTGCTGGTGCTGGCCGAGCCGGGCCGGGCGGTGGAGGACCTCGGCAGCTCCGTCGCCGACAGCATGGGCTCGGCGGCGTCGGCCGCGGAGGACGTGCCGGTGGTCGGCGACGAGCTGTCCACGCCGTTCGACGCCCTCGGCGACGCCGCGGGGTCGGTCAGCGGCGCCGGGCAGGCCGCGCAGGACGCCGTCGGCACCCTGGCCACCGTGCTCGCCGTCGTGCTGGTGGTGCTGCCGGTCGGGTGGCTGCTGGCGCGGTGGCTGCCCTGGCGGCTGCGCTGGGTGCGGGAGGCCTCGGCGGTGTCGCGGATGTCGGGCGGCCCGTCGGACCTCGAGCTGCTGGCGGCACGCGCCGTCGCCACCGCTCCCCTGCCCCGGCTGGCCGCGCTGCCCCCGGGCACCGGCGCGGCCTGGCGGGCCGGTGACCCCGCGGCGGTGCGGGCGCTGGCCGCGCTGGAGGCCGGCCGGCTGGGACTGCGGCTGCCCGACCCCGGCCCGGGCGCCACGGCGCCGTCGCGCTCGGGTTGAGCCGGGCACCGTCCGTGCCGATGTCCTGCTGCGCGGCGGGAGGTGGGGATGGGACGGACGAGACGCGGCACGGCGCGGCGACCGGTCCGGCGCGGGCCGTCCGCCGGCGGCGTGGCCGGGCGGGCGCTGGTGGCCACGGCGGTCGGCCTGGTCGTGCTCTCGGCGCCCGCGACCGAGATCGCCGCGCAGGTCACCGCCTCCTGGGCGCCGTTCCGCGACGCCGGGACCGCCGACGGACCGAGGCCGGCACCGGTGGTCCGGTCGCCCGGGGCCGCCACCGGCGTGCCCGACCGGGCGGTCGACACCCCGGTGCTCGCCGTCCCCGCGCCACGCCGGCTGGAGGTCGAGCTGCCCACCCCGATGGTGCCCCGCGGGCAGCCGCTGGAGACCACGCCGCCGCCGGCGCAGTGCGGCGGGTACGGCGGCGTCCGGCAGGTCCCCCCGGGCGTGGTGCCCGGACCGGGGTCGGCCACGGTGAGCTGGCAGGCCGACGGCCGCGACGACGTGCAGGGCTACCGGGTGACGGCGGTCAGCCAGCAGCTGGTGTCCGGCCCGCAGCCGGCCCCGCCGGAGGTGACCGTCGGCCAGCGCGGCGACTGCGGCGCGGTGACCGCCACCCTCGGCGGGCTCAGCGGCGGCGTCCCCTACGTCTTCTGGCTCGAGGAGCTCGTCCTCGACGCCGACACCGGCGTCACCGAGTACGAGCAGGTCGGCTGGTCCAGCCCCGTCGTCATCCCCTGAGGCGGCCTCTCCCGCGCGAGATCGGCGCTCTCGTGGCCATCAGCCGCTGATGGCCACGAGAGCGCCGATCTCGCGCAGGGGCCGGGGACCTCAGGTGGCGTCGACGGGGCGCAGCCGCGTGCCGGCGGCGCGGTGCTGGGCGGCGGCGAGCAGCCCGACGACGGCGGCGGAGTTGCGGATCGCGCCGTCGAACACCCGCTGCACCGCGTCGGCCAGCGGCACCAGCTCCACGGTCATGTCGAGCTCCTCGTGCTCGACGGTGAAGCCCTCGGGCCGGTCGACGTCGGACAGGCCCTCGGCGAGGTAGACCAGCACCAGCTCGTCGCAGAAGCCGGGCGTGGAGAACGTCGTGGTGAGCAGCGACCACCGCTCGGCGGCCATGCGCACCTCCTCGGCCAGCTCCCGCTTGGCAGTCTCCAGGGGCGGCTCGCCGTCGGCGTCGCGCAGGCCGGCGGGCAGCTCCCACAGGTAGCCGCCCACCGGGTGCCGGTACTGCCGCAGCAGGACGACGTTGCCGTGGTCGTCGAGCGCCACGACGGCGACCGCGCCCGGGTGGCGGACCACCTCGCGCACGCTGTCCCCGCCGCCGGGCATGGCCACGGTGTCGCGGACCAGGGTGATGACCCGGCCCTCGTAGACGGTCTCGGTGCCCAGCACCCGGTAGTCGCCCTCGGCGGCCGGCTCGCTCACGGTCAGATCCCGACCTTCTCGGCTTCCTCGAGCGGCACCGGCAGCCGGGCGGACTCCTGCCGCTCGATGGCCGCCTGCACGAACGCGGCGAACAGGGGGTGCGGCCGGGTGGGGCGGCTCTTGAGCTCCGGGTGCGCCTGGGTGCCCACGAAGAACGGGTGCACGTCGCGGGGCAGCTCGGCGAACTCGACGAGCAGGCCGTCGGGCGAGGTGCCGCTGAACACCAGGCCGGCCTCGCCGAGCCGCTCGCGGTAGGCGTTGGCCACCTCGTAGCGGTGGCGGTGGCGCTCGGTGACCTCCGTCGAGCCGTAGGCCGCCGCGGCCTGCGAGCCCTTCTGCAGCGCCGCGGGGTAGCTGCCCAGCCGCATGGTGCCGCCCAGCCCGCGCTCGCCGGCGATGACGTCGACCTGGGTGGCCATCGTGGCGATCACCGGGTCGGCGGTGTCGGGGTCGAACTCCGCGGAGTTGGCGCCCTCGAGGCCGGCGACGTCGCGCGCGTACTCGATGACCATGCACTGCAGGCCCAGGCACAGGCCCAGCGTCGGGATGCCGTTGGTGCGGCTGTAGCGGATGGCGCCGAGCTTGCCCTCGATGCCGCGCACGCCGAAGCCGCCCGGGATGCACACGCCGTCGACGTCGCCGAGCGCGGCGGCCGCGCCCTCGGGGGTCTGGCAGTCGTCGGAGGGCACCCAGCGGATCTGCACCCGGCTGCGGTGGGCGAACCCGCCGGCGCGCAGCGCCTCGCTGACCGACAGGTAGGCGTCGGGCAGGTCGACGTACTTGCCGACCAGCGCGATGGTCACCGTCTGCTTCGGCCGGTGCACGCGGTCGAGCAGGTCGCCCCACACGGTCCAGTCGACGTCGCGGAAGGGCAGGCCCAGCCGGCGGACGACGTAGGCGTCGAGGCCCTCGCGGTGCAGCACCTTGGGGATGTCGTAGATCGACGGCGCGTCGGGGCAGGAGATGACGCCCTCGGCGTCGACGTCGCACATCAGGCTGATCTTGCGCTTCATCGAGGTGCCGATCTCGCGGTCGGCGCGGCAGACCAGCGCGTCGGGCTGGATGCCGATGTTGCGCAGCGCGGCGACCGAGTGCTGCGTCGGCTTGGTCTTCAGCTCCCCCGACGGCGCGATGTAGGGCACCAGCGAGATGTGCAGGAAGAAGACGTTGTCGCGGCCGATCTCGTGGCGCACCTGCCGGGCGGCCTCGAGGAAGGGCAGCGACTCGATGTCGCCGACGGTGCCGCCGATCTCGGTGATGACGACGTCGACCGGCTCGTCGTCGGCCGTGCCGGTCTCCGCCGCGGCCAGGATGCGGGCCTTGATCTCGTTGGTGATGTGCGGGATGACCTGCACGGTGTCGCCGAGGTACTCCCCGCGCCGCTCCTTGGCGATCACGTCGGAGTAGACCTGGCCGGTGGTCACGTTCGACCGGCCCGACAGGTCGGTGTCGAGGAACCGCTCGTAGTGGCCGATGTCGAGGTCGGTCTCGGCGCCGTCCTCGGTGACGAAGACCTCGCCGTGCTGGAACGGGTTCATCGTCCCGGGGTCGACGTTGAGGTAAGGGTCCAGCTTCTGCATGGTGACCCGCAGGCCACGGCTGGACAGCAAGGCCCCGAGGGAGCTGGCCGTCAGGCCCTTGCCGAGAGAGGAGACAACCCCACCGGTGACGAAGACGAACTTCGTCGGCTGGGGGTTGTGGAGGAGCCCGCGATCACGTGTTCCAGGTCGACCCACGGGAACCCACCGTAACACGGTCGTCCCCCTCACCCCGGCCGTGTGCGGCGACGTCCGTCTCCGGCCACGGCGCCCGGGCGGCGAGGGCCACCAGCAGCGGCACGAGCAGCGCGGCCGCCGTCGCCGGCAGCGCCACACCGGAGTCGTTGACCGCAGCGCCGAGGGCCAGGCTCAGGGCCGCGGCCAGCAGCCCGGCGCGCAGCACGGCGGCGTCCGCGGGGCGCAACCCGGAGCCGCCGGCGCGCAGCAGCCCCGGCCCGGCGCCGCGCAGACCGGCGCGACGGGAGCCACCGCGGCGGACCAGCCACACGGCGGCCACCAGCGCCACCGGCAGCACCCACGACAGCGAGCTGCCGAGCAGGATGTCGACGTTGGCCTGCGCCTTGCGGCTGACCACCGTCCACGCCTCGCCGGTGAGCAGCTGCTCGACGAAGCGGCCCAGGTGGCTGCGCTCGTCGGCGGGGCGCAGCCAGTCGAGGACGGCGAGCGTGCCGACGGTGAGCACCCCCGCCGCCAGCACCGCGCCCATCCGCACCACGGTCACCCGCACCCCGGTGAGCAGCATGGCCAGCAGCAGGAACCCGGGCAGCAGGGCCAGCACCCCGCCGAAGTCGCGGCCCAGGCCCGGCGTGCCGACCAGCACGACGGTCACCGCGCCCGCGGCCAGGACGACGGCCCCGGTGGTCCGCCGCTGCCGCCGTCCGCCGTCGTCCCTCCCCCGCCCGGCGCGCCGCCCCGCGGCGGTGGCCAGCGCGGCGGTGGCCGGCAGCGCCGCGCCGGCCAGCAGGCCCGCGGTGAGGTTGCCGTACCCGGTGAACCGGCCGGCGACGATCGGGTCGTAGCCGAGCAGGCCGTCGAGCTCCAGCCGGGAGCCGGTGAGCACGTCGCCGGCCAGGGTGGCCACCGTGACCCCGAGGACGGCGAGCAGCGGACCCAGCCGCCGGCCCCGCCAGGGCCCCAGCACCGCCGGCGCGAGCACCGCGGCGTCGGCCAGCAGCACCGCGCCGGCCAGCGCCCACCGGGGCGACCCGGCGCGCTCCCAGGGCACCAGCCCGGCGAGGTAGGTGGCCACCGGCAGCGCGGCGGCGGCCAGCGCGGCGAGGTGCAGCACGGGGCGCAGCCGCGCGCGGGAGGGCCGCACCGGCGCCCCGCGGCGGAAGCCGAGGACGAGCAGGCCGAACGCGACGACGGCGGCGTCGACGGCCACCAGCGCGGCGAAGAACGTGCCGGTGCTGCGGTGGTGGGTGACCGCGGCGGTGTTGGCGCGCACCAGGGCGGCCACGGCCTCGGCGGTGCCGGGGTGCTCGCCGGTGACCGTCAGCGGCTGGCCGTTGACCGAGGCCGGCCGCTCGAGGCCCAGCGCGCGCAGCGCGGTGGGCGCGACGTCGATGAGCTGGGTGTAGGGCGCCCGGCCGGTGCTGGCCGACGTCAGCCAGCCCGGCCCGGTGAAGCCCGGGCCGGAGGCCAGGCCCACGTGCAGCTGGGGGCGGCCGTCGTTGACCTCGGAGACGCCCTGCAGGAGCAGCAGGGTGTCGCCGGGCAGCGTGGCGACCGCGGCGCGCAGCACGCCCACCGCGGCGTCGACGTCGACGAGGGCGGCCTCCCGCGACCGCGGCTCGGTGCCGGTCTCGCTGCCGTCGGCCGGCACGCCGGCGTCCACCAGGCCGTCGAGGGAGACCAGCGTCAGCGGGCAGGGCTCGAGCAGCGCGGCGACCGCCGCCGGGTCGCCCGGCAGCTGCTCCTGCCGGTTCAGGCCCACGCCCGGCGCGGCCGCGGCCACCACCGGGGCGCGGCCGACGACGGTGGCGCACCCGACGGCCTCCCCGAGCACGGCGGGCTCGGCGCCGAAGCGGGCCGTGGCGCGGTCCTCCGCGACGGCGCGCACCGCGGTGAGCGGGTCGGCCAGCCCGGCCTCGGCCAGCCGCTCCTGCAGCCCGCAGAAGGACAGCTCGGGGCTGGCCGGCGGCCCGGCCGGGACGGGTTGCGGCGTCGGGGTCCCCTCGGCCCCGCCGGGCTCCTCGCCGGGCAGCGGGACGGTGGGCACCGGCACCTGCGGCAGCGCCTCGGCCGGCGACGGGAAGCGGGCGCGGTTGCCCGCGCCGAGGGTGGCCCAGCCGTCGAGCAGGCAGGTGGTGGAGCGGGCGGCCCGCACCGACACCGCGCCCATCGGGGAGGTCTCGGCCAGGTCCCACAGCGCCGGGGTGCGCCCGGCCTCCAGGTCGCTCCACAGCAGGCCCGGCACGCCGACGACGAGCACCCGGTCGGCCCGCCAGTCCGCCGCCGCGTCGTCGGCGGCTGCGGCGCCGGGCAGGCCGGGGACCAGCAGCGCCAGGACGGCGAGCAGCAGCAGGACGGCCCGCCTCATGGCGCCGGGGTCCCCGGCGGGCCGAGCAGCTCGCGGTAGAGGGCGACGAGGGCGCGGGCGGTGGCCGCCTCGTCGGGCCAGCCGGCCGCCCGCTCGCGTCCGGCGGCGGCCAGCGCGGCGGCGCGGGCGGGGTCGGCCAGCAGCGCGTCGACCGCCCGGGCCAGGGCCGCGGCGTCGCCGGGCGGGACCAGCTCGGCGGCGTCGCCGAGCAGCTCGGGCAGCCCGCCGGTGCGGGTGGCCACCAGCGGCGTGCCGGTGCGCAGCGCCTCCTGCGCGGTGAGCGAGCGGGCCTCCCACCGCGAGGGCAGGACGGCGAGGTCGGCGGCGGCGAGCAGGTCGGCGACGTCGGTCCGGCGGCCGAGCAGCGCCACGGGCAGCCGCCGGTCGCGCACGCGGGCGGCCAGGTCGGCCTGCAGGGGGCCGTCGCCGGCGATGGCGACCAGGGGCGGCCGCGGCCCGGTGGCCCAGGTCTCCGCCGCGTCGAGCAGGACGTCGTAGCCCTTCTGCGGGTGCAGCCGGCCGACGGCGAGCACCAGCGGCCGCCCGTCGGGGAGCCCCAGCTCGGCGCGGACCTCGTCGCGGCCGCGCCGGGCGGGCGGCAGGGCGGGGGCCGACACCGGGGCCGTCCGCACGTCGCGGGCGCCGAGGCGGCGGGCGTTGTCGGCGAGGTCGCCGGAGGCGGCCAGTACGACGTCGGCGGCGCGGACGGTGGCCCGCTCGGCCTGCGCGAGCAGCCGGCGCAGCGGGCCGGAGCGCTCGGGCAGCGCGTTGTGCAGGGTGACCACCAGCGGACGGCGGGGTGCCCGGCGGGTGACGGCGCGCACCGCGAGGGCGGCGACCAGCCCGGCGCGCAGGCCGTGGGCGTGCACCAGGTCGGCGCCGGCGGTGGCCCGGCGCAGGGCCGGCACGGCGCGGGCGTCGGCGACCGGGTCGAGGCCGGCGGAGATCTCGACCGGCCGGAAGGCGGCCGCCGCGGCGAACCTGAACAGAGCGTCGGTGGCGGCGGGACCGCAGACGGTCACCGCGGCGCCGGCGTCGGCGAGGGCGGGCAGCACCGAGCGCAGGTGGGTGCCGACGCCGCCGGTGCTGGTGGCCAGCACCTCCGCGAGCCGGCGGCCGGCCAGGGGCGCGGGCCCGGCGGGGGGCTCAGCCACGCTCCACCTCCGTCCGGCCGGGTGCCCGCAGGGCGCGCACCGCCGCGGCCAGGGGCCGGCGCGCCGTGACCATCATGACCGCCGCCGCCACGGCGGTCACGGCCGCCGCGGCGAGCAGGCCGCTGCCCACGGTGGCGGGCAGCGACCCGGTGGGCACCGGGTCGGCGTCCAGGGCACGGGCGGCGAGCAGGCCGGCGGCCCCGCCGAGCGCTGCGGCGAGCACCGCGGGCAGCCCGCAGCGCACCAGCCCGGCCAGCCCGCCGGCGCCGGCCACCCGGGCGGTCACCGCCACCAGCGCCAGGCCCGCGACGGTCACGCCGAGGCTGTGCCCCGCGGCCAGGGCCGCCGCCCGGTCGGCCGGGGGTGCCAGCGCCGCCAGCGCCACGTCGGCGGCGACGGCGAGCAGCCAGCCGCCGAGCACGCACGCCGTCGGCGCCCGCCACAGCCCGCGCGCGTACAGCGCCCGGGTGAGGACGGCGACCAGCCCGTAACCCGCCAGCCCGGGCGCGAAGGCCAGGATCGTGTCGCGCAGCGCCGCGACGTCGGCCGCGCTGCCGTCGAGCAGGAACACCCGCGCCATGGGCCCGGCGACGGCGGCCAGCACCGCGGCCGCTCCCAGGCTCGCGACCACGACGAGCACGGTCACCGGCGCCAGCGCCCGCCGGTAGCCGGCCGCGTCGCCGGTGGCCGCCCGCTCGGTGAGCAGCGGGTAGGCCGAGGTGGCCAGCGGCACGGCGAGCGCGGCCCACGGCACGAGGAACAGCGTCAGCCCGGCGGTGTAGACGACCTGGGTGCCGTCGGGCGCGCCGCCGGAGCTGGCCAGCCGGATCGCCACGGCGGCCACCAGCTGCTGCCCGGCCAGCGTGAGCACCCCGGCGAGCGCGAGGCGGCGCACTCGCGGCGCGGCGCCCACCGGGAAGCGCAGCGAGGGGCGCAGGCCCAGCCGCAGCCGGCGCAGCGGCACCAGCAGCGACAGGCTCAGCGCGGC
Organism: Geodermatophilus tzadiensis; assembly: GCF_003002915.1. Taxonomy (GTDB): domain Bacteria; phylum Actinomycetota; class Actinomycetes; order Mycobacteriales; family Geodermatophilaceae; genus Geodermatophilus; species Geodermatophilus tzadiensis. The sequence continues at coordinate 193,220 of NZ_PVTG01000007.1, forward strand.
CACCCCGAGCGTCGTGCCCACCCCGAGGACCAGCTCGGCCGGCGTCGAGAGGTCCGCGGCCGAGCGGGCGCCGTCCAGCAGCGCGAACGCCGCGTAGGCGCCGGCCACGACGAGGCTGGACAGCAGCGGCGCGATCGCGGGCCCGGCGAAGCGGCGGTGCGCCTGCAGGATGCCGGTGAGGACGATGCCGACGCCGTAGAGGACCACCTGCGGCGCGAAGACGAGCAGGAAGCGGGCGGCGAGGTCGACCTCGGCCTCGCCGCCACCGCCCAGCAGCAGCCGCGCGATCGGCCCGGCGAGGACGGCGACCAGCACCGCGAGCGGCACGAGCAGCAGCAGCGTCCAGCCCAGCAGCGCCGACGCCGTCCGGCGCACCTGCTCGCGGTCGCCGGCGGCGATGCCGCCGGCCAGCATCGGCACCACCAACGAGGCCAGCGCCCCTCCGGCCACCACCTCGAAGACGATGTTGGGCACGGTGTTGGCCGCGGTGTAGGTGTCACCGGTGCTGTCGGCGCCGACGGCGTTGGTGAATACCAGCGTGCGGCCGAACCCGGCCAGGCGGGCCAGCACGGTGAGGACGGCGATCAGCGCCGCGGCGCCGGCCACGCCCTGGGCCACCCGGCGTCCCGACACGGTCGGCCCCGCGGAGGTCACGCCGGGCGGCGGCCGAGCCGGTCGAGCTCGCGCAGGCCCGGGGTGGCCTCGATGACGCGGGTGAAGCTGACCCGCTCGCTGGCCAGGGTGAGCGCGGTGACCGCGGCCAGCAGCCCGGTCCGGACCGGGCGGGAGCCGACGGCGGCCAGCCGCAGCCCCAGCAGCGCGCCGAGGGCGTTGGCGCCTGCGTCGCCGAGCATCACCCGCTCGCCGAGGTCGTCGGGCAGCACGGCGAGCGCGGCGCCCAGCGGCCCGGCGACCAGGCCGCTCGCGGGGCCTCGCGCGGTCAGCGCGGCGGCGAGGGCACCGGCCTTGGCGGCGCGGCCGGGGCGCAGGTCGAGCAGGTTGACCAGGTTGGCGGTGCCGGCGACCAGGCCGGTGGTGAGCACGGCGTCGGCGACGGTGAGGCGATGGAACGGCCCCACTGCAGGGCCCCGGGCCGAGCGGCGCGAGGCGTGGGGGGCAGCGGGGTCCTCCACGAGCACGGCGGCGACCGCGGCCGCGGCCCCGATGCCGGCGACCTTCACCGCGCCGGCCGAGACCCGCCCCGCGCGCAGGGCCGCCAGGTGCCCGGCCAGGCCCTTGTCGCGGGCCTGCTCGGGCCGGGCTCCGGCGAGGTCGTCGTAGCCGCCGACCAGCCCCGACACCGTGCCGGCGACCACGGCCGCGGCCCGGGTGCCGGCCGGCGCGCCGAGCGCGGCACCGGCGGTGGCGGCGACGGCCAGCGCCGGGCCGCCGAGCAGGGTGACCGGCCGGCCAGCGTAGTTGGTCCGCCGCCACGGCGCGCCGGCCGGGCGGGCGTCGAGCGCGGCCGCCGCGGCCAGGCCGGCGCGGGCGGCCGCCGCCCCGGCCAGCGCGAGCAGGGCCGGACGCGCGGTCACGGGGTGGCGGTGGGCACCGGCGGCACCGGCTGGGTGTCCTCGCCGGAGCCGTACTTGCCGGAGGTGCCCTCGCCCTCGCGGCCCAGGGCCAGGACGGTGCTGATCTGGCCGGCCGGGCTGCCCACGTTGTCCACGGTGGAGACCGCCGCCGACACCTCGGGGTCGGCGCGGATGACGCCGACGAGGCCGCTCTCCCCCGCCGACGCGGGGTCCCCGGCGACGACCGCCCCCGAGCCGGCGGCGTCCAGGGCGGTGACCAGGTCGAGCAGGGTGTCGGTGCGGTCGGCGGCGTCCTCGCCGTCCGGTGCGCCCGCGGTGAGCACGACGGCGAAGTCGGCCGGGGTCACCGACGCGGAGTCCTGCGACAGCACGTCGAGGGCGGTCAGCCCGGCGAACACCGTCGAGACGGCGGCGGTGTCGGGCGCGGGCGCGGCCGGGTCGGCGGGGACCATGAGCACCTGCGCCAGCAGCGCGCCGACCAGCTGGCCGGTGTCGTCGGTCTCGGGCAGCGTGACGCCGGTCGGGCGGCCCGGGCCGGTGACGTAGCTCTGCAGCCCCGGCTCGCTGGCCGGGTCGCCGTACTCGGGCTCGACGGTGACCTGGCCGCTCACCGTGCCGCCGGCCGCGGTCACCATCGCGGTGACCTCCTCGACGGTGTCGGTGGTGACGTCCTCGGAGGCGCGCACCAGCAGCACCTCGCGGTCGGTCAGCGTGCCGGCGACCAGGGCCGGGGCGACGGCGGCCTCGAAGGCGTTGCTGGTGTCGGCCTGCGCCTGCAGGCCCTGCGTCTGGTCCTCCAGCGCGCGCTTGTCCTCCTGCAGCGAGGCGACCTGGCCCTGCAGGTTGTCCAGCAGCGGCCCGGACAGCTGCGTCGCGCCGATCACCAGGCCCAGGGCGATGGCGAGGAAGACCGCGATCAGCGAGACCAGGTGGTAGCGGAAGTCGATCACGTGAAGAGGTTCTCCAGCCAGAACACGAAGCTGTCCCATTGGTCGACCAGCAGGTCGAGGTAGATGCGCCCGGCGGCGGTGACGGCCACGGCGGCGACGATGGCCAGCAGCGCCGCGATCACGAGCACGACCAGCGCGACGCCGGAGATGCGGCTGCGGTAGAGCCGGCTGACGCCCTTGGCGTCGACGAGCTTGCCGCCCAGCCGCAGCCGGGTGAGGAAGGTCGAGGCCATGCCGCCGCGGCCCTTGTCGAGGAACTCCACCAGCGTGGCGTGCGTGCCGACGGCGACGATGAGCTTGGCGCCCTTCTCGTCGGCCAGCAGCATCGCGATGTCCTCGCTGGTGGCCGCGGCCGGGAAGGTGATGGCGTCCACGCCGAGGTCCTGCACCCGCTTGAGCCCCGGCGCGCGGCCGTCGGCGTAGGCGTGCACGACGACCTCGGCGCCGCTCTTGAGGACGTGGTCGCTGACCGAGTCCATGTCACCGATGATCATGTCCGGCGAGTAGCCGGCCTCCACGAGCGCGTCGGCGCCGCCGTCGACACCGACGAGCACCGGCCGGTAGTCGCGGATGTAGGACCGCAGCGCCTGCAGGTCCTCCTTGTAGTCGTACCCGCGGACGACGACCAGCACGTGCCGGCCCTCGATCCGCGTCTGCACGTCGGGGACGCCGACGCCGTCGAGCAGCAGCGCGCGCTCGCGCTTCATGTACTCCATCGTGTTGGTGGCGAAGGCCTCCAACTGCGTGGACAGCCCGGCCTTGGCCTCGGCCATGGCGGCGGCAACGGTGTCGGGCGTCTGCTCGGTGCCCTCGGCGACCGCCCGGCCGTCGGGGCCGTAGAGGGTGGCGCCCTCGACCCGGACGTGCGCGCCCTCCTTGAGGGCGGCGAACACCTCCTTGCCCACGCCGTCGACGAGCGGGATGCCGGCGGCGGTGAGGATCTCGGGGCCGAGGTTGGGGTAGCGGCCGGAGATGCTCGGCGCCGCGTTCACCACGGCGCCGACCCGGGCGGCCACCAGCGAGTCGGCGCTGACCCGGTCGATGTCGACGTGGTCGATGACGGCGATGTCGCCGGGGCGCAGGCGTTTGGTGAGGTTCTTGGTGCGGCGGTCCAGCCGGACGGTGCCGCTCACCCCCGGTTCGGTCTCCTGGGCCCGGCTCCGTCGCAGGGTGCCGATGCGCATTGGTGCATGCTCCCACGCGGGGCGGGACGGTCCGTCCTCCGACGCGCATCGGCGACGAGCTGGTCACGGAGGGTGTCCGACACCACGGACGGCGCGACACGCCGATCGCGCCTGCCCCACCCGTCCTGCCGGAGGACCCACGCGGGCTGTCTAGCGTCGCTGCCGTGACACGTGGGGCCGAAGCTGCCAGCGTCCCGGCGAGCGCCCCCGGGGCCGCCGACGGGGAGCGGGCGGCGGTCCCGGCGGCCCCGCCGGTCATGCGCGCCGTGCCCGCCCCGGCGGCCAAGGCCCCCCGCCGGCGCCGCGGCGCCGGCGTCCGCGAGCAGCGGCGGCTGGAGACCCGCGACCGGATCGTCGAGACGGCCGCCGAGCTGTTCGCCGAGCGCGGCTTCGACGCCGTCAGCGTGGTCGAGATCGCCCAGCGCGCCGGGGTGGTGGAGAAGACGGTGTTCAACCACTTCCCCGTCAAGGAGGGGCTGGTGCTGTCCACCGACCCGCCGGTGCGCGCGGCGCTGCTCGACGCGGTCGCCCGCCGCCCGGCCGGCGAGTCCGCCGCCGCGGCCGCGGGGACCTTCGTGGTCGGCGCCATGGCGCAGTTGGGCGCGCCGGAGGCCGCCGAGGGCGTGGCGGCGATGGCGCGGGTGGTGCGCGGCTCGCGGACGCTGCAGGTGCGCGAGCGGGAGATCCTCGGCGAGCTCACCGCGGCGCTGGCCGCGCAGATCCGGGAGGAGACCGGCGCGCCGGCCGGGGCGGTGGAGCCCGAGCTGACCGCCTCGGCGGTGACCGCGCTCTACGGGCGGCTGCTCGAGCTCGCCCGCGACCGGGTGCTGGCCGGGGTCACCGGCCCGGAGCTGGCCGCGGAGCTGCGGACCGCCGGGCGGCGCGGGCTGTCGCTGCTGCAGTTCGGGCTGGCCGGGTACGCCAAGCGCCGCTGGTGATGGACCCCGCTGCCCCCCGCACCTCCCTCCGCTCGACGCGGGCCCCTGCAGCGGGGCCGGTCAGCACCGTCAGAGCTGGAGGGCGCGGTGCAGCTGGTCGGCGCGGTCGCCGGGGATCCGCGGGTCCCGGGTGAACAGGGCCACGGCGACCATGTACTCGTCGTCGCCGGCCCACCCGCGGCCCTCTGCGACGATCCGCCGGATGTGCTCGCGCACCTTGGGCTCGCTGCTGTAGGGGCCGTAGTCCAGGCCCATGGCCAGGAAGTTGACCACCCGGTAGCCGAGGTCGGCCGCCGTGGACAGGGTGGTGACCGGGTCGGCATAGCTGGCGACGGCGGTCACCACGTTGTCGTAGCCGGCCTTGAGCAGCTGCAGCGTGAGGTCGTTGCCGCGGACGCCGCCCCACAGCTCGGGCATGAGGATGTCCCGGTCGGGCGCGGGGATGTAGGGCGGGTTGGCGATCGCCGTGGTCACCGGCTCGCCGCCGGCCGCGTCGGCCTGGTCGAAGAAGTCGCCGAGCTCCACGGTGTAGCGGTCGGCCACGCCGCGCTCGGCGATGTTGGCCCGCGCCCGCTGCACCGAGTCGGCGCTGATGTCGAAGCTGTGGATGCGCAGCCCCGGCAGGCCCGCGACCACGTCGGCGATCGCCGAGGCGTCACCGGTACCCAGCTCGACGACGGGAGCGGACTCCCAGCCCAGCTGCTCGCGGTACTGCTGCAGCAGCATGCACACGGAGAACCCGTAGTGCGCCGACTCGTCGGCCGAGCTGAAGCAGCTCATCGCCCACTCCAGACGACGGCGGCCGGAGCCGGGAGGACGGGGGTCGGACGCGAGGTCGGCAGGCGCACGGGGCTCGGCCTACCCGCCCGCGGTGATCCACACTCCTGCGTTCCGCCACCCGATCGTGCCCGACCGATCCGCCTCAGCCCTCCCGGGCCTCCGCGGCGACCGCCAGCAGCTCGCGCGCGTGCGCCTGCCCGGTGTCGCTGTCGGTCAGGCCGGAGAGCATCCGGGCCAGCTCGCGCACCCGGTCCTCGCCGTCGACGGCGCGGATGTCGGTGGCCGTCACGCCGGCCGCGGTGTCCGGGGACTTGTCGACGACCAGGTGGGTGTCGGCGAACGCGGCCACCTGGGCCAGGTGGGTGACGACGACGACCTGGTGCTCCCGGGCCAGCCGGGCCAGCCGCCGGCCGATCTCCCCGGCCGCCTGCCCGCCGACGCCGGCGTCGACCTCGTCGAAGACCATCACCGGCACCGGGTCCGCGCCGGCGAACACCACCTCGATGGCCAGCATGACGCGGGACAGCTCACCGCCGGACGCGCCGCGGTGCACCGGCCGCGGCGGGGCGCCGGGGTGGGCGGCCATGAGCAGCGCGACCTCGTCGACGCCGTCGGGACCGGGCTCACCGGGGTGGCTGTCGATCGAGAACGACACCCGGGCGCTCTTCATCGCCAGGCCGGCCAGCTCGCGGCCCACCTCGGCGGCGAAGCCGTCGGCCGCGGCGCGGCGGCCGGCCGAGACCCGCGCGCTCAGCTCGTCGACCTCGGCGCGGGCGGCGTCGCGCGCCCCCTGCAGCGCCTCGAGCGCCTCGTCGGAGACGTCGAGCTCGGACAGCTTGCGGCGGGCGTCGTCGGCCCAGGCGAGCACCCCGGCCAGGCCCTCCCCCGGGTCGGCGTACTTGCGCACCAGGGCGGTGAGCGCCGCCCGCCGGTCGAGCACCTCGGCCAGCCGCGCGGGGTCGGCGTCGAGGTCGGCCACGTAGCCGGCCAGCTGCACCGACACGTCGGAGACGACGGCGACGGCGTCGGCGAGGTCGCGGGCGAGCAGCACCAGCGCGGGGTCGTCGGTGCCGGCCAGCGCCCGCTCGGCGGTGGCCAGCGCCGCGGTGGCGTCCTGCGGCAGCCCCTCGGCGCCCAGGTCGCCGGTGACGTCGCCGACCAGCGCCACCCGCGCCTCGTCGACGGCGGCGCGCAGTGCGTCGGCGTCGCCGAGCCGCTTGGCCTGCGCGTCGAGGGCCTCGTCCTCGCCGGGCTCGGGCGCGAGCGCCTCGATCTCCTCCAGGCCGTGCCGGAGCACCTCGGCGGCCTGCGCCAGCTCGCGTGCCTGGCCGCGGCGGCGGTCGAGGTCGGCGGCCAGCTCCCGCCAGCGGGCGTGGGCGGCGCGGTAGTCCTCCAGCAGCCGCAGGTGCGCCGGGCCGGCGTAGCGGTCGAGCGCGGCGCGCTGCTCGGCGGGGCGGGACAGCCGCAGCTGGTCGCTCTGGCCGTGCACCGCCAGCAGTCCCTCGGACAGCTCGGCGACCACCCCGACCGGCACCGCCCGCCCGCCCAGGTGCGCCCGCGAGCGGCCCTCGGCGCTGACGGTGCGGGCGAGGATCAGGCTGCCGTCGTCGTCGGCCTCGGCGCCGGCGTCGGCGGCCCGCGCCCACACCGGAGAGTCCGGCGGCAGCTCGAGGCGGCCCTCCACCCCGGCGCGGCCGGTGGCACGCACGCGGCCAGGATCGGCGCGGCCGCCGAAGAGCAGGGTCAGCCCGGTGACGACCATGGTCTTGCCGGCGCCGGTCTCGCCGGTGACCACGGTCAGCCCGCGGCCGAGCTCCAGGGTGACGTCGTCGATGGCGCCCAACCCGCGGATGCGCAGCTCGGTCAGCCGGCCCCGCCCGTCCCCGGCCGGAGCGCCACCGGGGACGCCGCCGGGGACGCCGTCCGCCACGACTGCAGCCGCGGGGGCGGCGGGCACCTCCTCGGCGGCGGGCGCGGCGCGGCGGCGGCCGCCGCGCTCACGCGTCGGGGTCCGCGGTGCCACCGCGCACCTCCTCCCGGGCCGGGCCCGCCCCGCCGTCGCCGGGCCGGTCGCCGGGCAGCGAGACGACGTCGCGCATCAGCACGTTGCGGGAGGGCCGCAGCTCCTGGCCGGGGTCGTGCCGGCGGGCGTCGCGGAAACCGCGCACCGGCAGGCCGAACTTGGCCACCAGCCGGTCGCCGAAGGAGCCGGGGTGCACGCGGGCGACGCGGACCGGGCGGGCGGCGCGGCGCACGTCGACCCGGCCGCCGTCGGGCACGTCGAGGGCGCGCCGGCCGTCGGCGGAGACGCGGGCCCGGTTGCCGTCGGGCGGGACGGCGACGCTGAGCACCGAGTCCGGCGAGGTGACCAGCGGGCGGGCGAACAGCGCGTGCGCGTTGCTCGGCACCAGCAGGATCGCCTCGAGGTCGGGCCACACCACCGGGCCGCCGGCGGAGAAGGCGTAGGCGGTCGACCCGGTGGGGGTGGCGAACAGCACCCCGTCGCAGCCGAAGCTGGTCAGCGGGCGGCCGTCGATGGCGATGACGACGTCGAGCACGCGGGAGCGCTCGGCCTTCTCGACCGACACCTCGTTGAGCGCCCACGTGCCGTCGACGACCGCCCCGCTCGCGTCGAGGACGTCGACCTCGATGGCCAGCCGCTTCTCCACCGAGTACTCGCACTGCTCGATGGCCGTCAGGGTCTCCTCGACCGCCTCGGGCTCGGTCTCGGCGAGGAAGCCGACCCGGCCGAGGTTGACGCCCATGAGCGCGGCGTGGCTGTAGCGCGCGAGCTCGGCGGCGCGCAGGAAGGTGCCGTCCCCGCCGAAGACCATCACGATCTCCGCGCCGCGCGCGGCCTCGGCGTCGGCGGCGACCACCTCGGCGCCCTCGATCTGCAGCTCGGCGGCCTCGTCGGCGAGCACGCGCACGGTGATGCCGGCGCGCGCCAGGCGCGCAGCGGAGCTGCGGGCCAGGTCGACGATGTCGTGCCGTCCGGTGTGCGCGGCCAGCAGCACGTGCCGCCCGCCGCCGGGGCGCCAACCGCCCTGGCCGGCCTCGCTCATCGGTCCTCCTCGCTCGTGCCCGTGCTGCACCGTCGCTCCCCAGCGTGCCCCTGCGGCGGCTCCGGCGCCGGGGCGGGGCCGGGCGGCCTCACCGCGGACCCTCCTCGACCGCGCGCAGCACGTCGGCCTCCAGCGGGGGCTCGGCGTCGCGGCGCAGCCAGAGGAAGAACTCGACGTTGCCGGCCGGGCCGGGCAGCGGGCTGGCGACGACGCCGGCAGTGCCCCACCCGAGGTCGGCGGCGGCCCGGGCCACGTCGAGGACAGCGCCGGCGCGGGCCGCGGGGTCGCGGACGACGCCGCCGGAGCCCAGCCGCTCGCGGCCGACCTCGAACTGCGGCTTGACCATCGGCAGCAGGTCGGCGTCGGTGGCGGCGCAGGCGGTGAGCGCGGGCAGCACCAGCCGCAGCGAGATGAACGACAGGTCGGCGACCACCAGCTCGGCCGGGCCGTCGACCTGCTCGGGGGTCAGCGTGCGGACGTTGGTGCGCTCGAGCAACCGGACCCGCTCGTCGGTGCGCAGCGACCAGGCCAGCTCGCCGTAGCCGACGTCGACGGCCACCACCTCGCGGGCGCCGCGGGACAGCAGCACCTCGGTGAACCCGCCGGTGGAGGCGCCGGCGTCGAGGGCGCGGCGGCCCTCGACGGCCACCGGGAAGGCCTCGAGGGCGCCCAGGAGCTTGTGCGCGCCGCGAGACACCCAGCGCTGCTCGTCGGGGTCGGTGCGCACGACGACGGGCGTGCCGGCGTCGACCCCGGTGGCCGGCTTGGTGGCCGCCTGCCCCGCGACCGCGACCCGGCCCTCGCTGATCAGCTCGACGGCGTGCTCGCGGGAGCGGGCCAGGCCGCGGCGCACGAGCTCGGCGTCGAGCCGGCTGCGACGGGCCATCAGAGCTGGTCGATCGTGGCGAGCTCGCGCTGCAGGCGCTCGTGCTCGGCCTCGAAGACGGCGACGTGCTCGGCCACCGGGCGCCCCGCGAGGTCCGCGAAGCGCTCGCCGGTCGCCTCCTCGCGCGGGGTGCCACCCGCGGCGGGCGGAGCCGGGTGCGCCGGACCGGGAACCGGCCCGCCGGCGGGGCCCGGCCGCGGCGGGCCGGGGACCGGACGCGGTCGGCTCGGCTCGGTCATGGCGCGGACCTCTCGGAGGGTGGGCGGGACGGGCGGGGGCGCGGGGACCGGACACCCGGCGGACGGCGCCGGGGCGCGTCCCCTCCGCCGGGCCACGGTACCGGCCGGGGACGACGGGACCCGGTCCGCGGAGGCACCGGTGGCGTCCCGCGGGCCGGCCGGCGCACCCCCCGGCCGGCGTCTGTGCCGACCCCGAGGACGCCCGCCCCCGTGGCGTCGCCGGAGCGGTGCGGGTCGGCCCTCGAGCAGGTGGTGGGCGGGCCGGCCGCGCAGCCCGCCGCTCGGGAGCTGGACCGCACGCTGTCGTGCCGGCTGACCGGCCTCGGCCAGGTCCTGCACGGCGGGCTGGTGCAGGGCCGCTTCACCACGACGCCAGCCCCCACCCGGCCAGCGCCCGGCGGGCCGGCTCGTCGCCGGGGCGCACCGGCCCCGCTCCCGTCGGGCCCGTCCACGCGGCCAGGCACAGCGCCCGCAGCCCGTCGAGGCCGTCGTCGGCGGGTGCCCCCTGCGGACCGCCACCGACGGCGTGCAGCTCCAGCGCCGCGTCGCCGCTGACCGCGCGCCAGCGCCCGCAGCGCCAGCCGCCGTCCTCGGGCGTCACCGGCGGGTGCGCCACCAGCAGGCCGGCGGCGTCGGCGGCGAGCAGGTCGGGGCGGTGCAGCGGCCCGGCGGCCAGCAGGCCGGCCGGGTCGGTGACGCCGCTGAACACCAGCAGGCTCGCGGCGCCGGCGCGGTGACCGCCCTCGATGTCGGTGTCGAGCCGGTCGCCGACGACCAGCGGGTCGACGGCCCCGGTGCGGCGCACGCACTCGGCGTGCATCGCCGGGTCGGGTTTGCCGGTGACCAGCGGCTCGCGGCCGGTGACGTCGCGGACCACGCCGACCATCGCGCCGTTGCCCGGTAGCGCCCCGCGGGGCGAGGGGATGGTGGCGTCGGCGTTGGTGGCCACGTGCCGGGCGCCGTTGCGCACGGCGACCACCGCCTCGGCCAGCTGCGCCCAGCCGACCTCCCGCCCGTAGCCCTGCACCACCGCCGCGGGGTCGTCCTCGGCGCGGTCGACGACAGTCAGACCCGCCGCGCGCAGGGCGGTGGCCACGCCGGGCCCGCCCACCGGCAGCACCCGCGCCCCGCGGCCGAGCAGCCCGGCCACGACCGACGCCGCCGCCTGCGAGCTGGTGATGACCTCGTCGGCGTCGGCGGGCACGCCCAGCTCGGTGAGGTGGGCGGCCACCTCGGCGGGCGGGCGGGCGGCGTTGTTGGTGACGAACCCCAGCCGCATGCCGGCCGCGCGGGCGGCGGCCAGCGCGTCCGGGACGCCGGGCACCGCGTCGGGGCCGACGTAGACCACGCCGTCGAGGTCGAGCAGGGCGACGTCGTACACCTCGGCGGGCGGGCGGGCACAGCCGGCGGCCAGGCGCGGCCGCTCGTCCGCGGCGGACGGCCCCGGCGCGGCGCTCACGCCGGCCCCGGTCCGGCCGCGCGCCGGGCCCGGACGCCGCGCAGCGCCCGGGCGTAGTGGCCCAGGTCGGGGCGCATGGCGACCGCCAGGGCCAGGTGCTCGGCGGCCACGTCCAGCTCGCCGGCCCGGCTGGCCGCCAGGCCGAGGCCGAACTGCGCGTAGTCGTCGGTGGGGTTGACCGCGGTGAGGGCGCTGAAGCTCTCGATCGCCTCACGGTAGCGGCCGGCGTCGTACTGGGCGCGGGCGAGCGCCTCCAGCACGCTGCGGGAGCCCGGCTCGGCGTCCGCCGCCCGGGCCAGCAGCGTCGCGGCCGCCGCGGGGTCGCCACTGGCCAGCAGGTCCAGACCCCGCCGGTACCACTCGTACACGCCGCCGCCGGGCGCCCGCTCGTCCGGGGCTCCGCCCGACGGCGTTGCTGCTGTCGACACCGCTGCCCTCCTGCTCCTCCGGCCCTCGTCACCTCCCGACGGCGCCGGACCGCGACGCCGGGCCGGTGGCGACGGCGGGCCGCACCGCGGGGCTCCTACGATCCGGTCGTGCACGCGTCGTCGGCGGGAGCCCCGCATCCCGTCCCGACGGGGCTGGACGTCCGGTCCTTCCGCGCCCTGACCTACTCGCACCGCGACCCCGGGCACCTGGCCCGGGTCAGCTCGCCAGCCTACGACCTGGTGACGCCGGACGGCCGCGCCCGGCTGGCCGCGACGGACCCGCACAACGTCGTCCGTCTCATCCTGCCGGGCGGCACCCCCGCCGCGGGCAGTGCGGGCGCGCCGACCACCGGCGTCCCGGCCGGCCGCGACGCGGGTGGCCCGGCCGAGCGCGCGGCGCACCTGCTGCGCGCGTGGGAGGCCGAGGGCGTCCTGGTCCGGGACGACACCGCGGCGCTGTGGCTCTACGAGCTCGCCCCGGCCCGGGGACCGGCGACCGTCGGCTGGCTGGGTGCGGTGTCGGTGGACGGCGCCCGGCGGGCGGTGCTGCCGCACGAGGACACGTTCCCGGCCGCGGTGGAGGGCCGCCGCGCGCTGCTGGCCGCCACCGCCACCGACCTCGAGCCGATCGTGCTCGCCCACGACCCCGAGCCGGAGGTCGCCGAGCTGACGCAGGCGGCCCGGACCGGCCCACCCGCCATGGAGGTGACCGACGCCGACGGCGTGCGGCACCGGCTGTGGCGGGTGACCGCGGAGGAGACGCTGCGGCGGCTGTCGGCGGCACTGGGGCGCACCGGGGCCGTCATCGCCGACGGGCACCACCGCTTCGCCGCGGCACAGGCGCTGCACCGCACCCATCCCGGCGGCGACTGCCGGGTGCTCGCCCTGCTGACCCCCATGGGCACCGGCGGACTGCGCGTCGAGGCGATCCACCGGGTGGTGCCGGACCTCCCGCTGGACCGTGCCGCCGCATCCGCACGCCGGGGCTTCGCCGTGACCGAGGTGCCCGTGCCCGGGCAGGCCGGCGGGGTCGCGGCCATCCTCGCCGGGCTGCAGGGCGGCTCGTCCGGGGGCTACCTGCTCACCGACGGGCACCGGCTGCTGCAGCTGACCGACCCCTCGCCCGAGGTCCGGGCCACCGTCCCGGCCGAGGCGCCCGACGCCTGGCGCCGTCTCGACGTGGTCCTGGCGACCACCGGACTCGTCGGTGCCCTGTGGGGCCGGCCCGACGACCCGGAGTCCCTGCTCGTGGCCCACGACGTCCCCGAGGCCCTGCGCCTGGCGCGGGAACGTGCGGGCGTCGCCCTGCTGCTGCGCCCGCCCTCCCCCGCCGACGTCGCCGCGGTGGCCCGCGCCGGTGCCCGGATGCCGCGCAAGTCGACGCTGTTCGTCCCCAAGCCGCGCACCGGCCTGGTGCTGCGCCCGCACCGCGACTGACCGCACCGGGCCGCTCAGGCGGTCCGCGCCGAGCCGTTGGGTGACGAGCGCGGCACCTTGCGCCCGCGACGGCAGTTCACCTCGCACACCGAGGTGCGGCCGGTGGGGGTGCGCCAGAACCGCCGCTGCAGGGCGCCCTCCACCTCCACCACGTCACCGGCCACCCAGGCGGCCACCCGCTTCTGCAGCGCCTTGTCGTAGGTGACGCAGGCCAGCACGTCGACCGACTGGCCGCGCGCCCTCGGTTCGGGCCGGCGCACGACCAGCCGCCAGGTCACCAGCGTGTCCCCGCTGGGGAGCACCTTGGACTGCGCGGCCTCCGAGAGCCGCCCGCGCAGCACCACGTCGTTCCGGTCGATCACTGCCAGGCTCATGACGGCAGCCTGACCCGGCGCCGCGCCGCCCGGTGCCTCCGCCGGCCGGTTGTGGACCGGACAGGGCGGTGTGGACGGTGCGGGCCGCCGGTGTCGGTGGTCAGTGCGGGGTGTCGTCCTCCGGCGGGTCGACCTCACCGAGGAGCTCGGCGACCTCGCGCTCGACGTCGGCGTCGAAGTCGAGCCCGTCCTCCTCGTCGACCTCGTCGACCTCGCCCGACTCGTCGGCTGCCTCCTCGGCGGTCGCCTCCGCGGGTGCGTCCGGCTCGCCGGGGACCTCGGGCAGCTCCTCCTCGCCGAAGGCCACGTCGTCGTCATCGTCGGGCGTGGCAGCGGTGACCGCGGCACGCCAGTCGTCGGCCGCCGGGTCGCCGGCCGCCGCGAGCAGGTCGGCGTAGGCCGAGGCCAGCCGCAGCGTGCCCTCGTCGGTCAGGTCGACGCCGGACGGCGTGGGCCGCCCGCCCAGGGCGCCCTCGAGCACCAGGCGGGCCGCAGGGGCCTCGCCGAGGTCCTGCCGGGCGCCGGCCTCCACCAGCTGCAGCTCGACGGTCTCCGCCGGGTCCGGACCCTCGGCCAGCGCCTCGCGGACCAGCCGCAGCGCCACCTCGGCCCGCCCCAGGGCGCGCTCGCAGTCGGCCAGCACGGCCCGGTAGCTCTCATCGCCGCTCATCCGCCGGTAAGCGCGCAGCTCGCGGGAGGCCTCGGCGTAGTCGCCGGCGTGGTAGGCGGTGACGCCGACGGCCTCGCGGACGACGGCGATGCGGGACGCCCGGTCCCGCGCGGCCCGGGCGTGCGCCAGGGCCAGGTCCGGGTCCTCGTCGACGAGGGTGCCGGCCGTCACCAGGTGGCGGGCCACGCGGTCGGCGTTGCGCGACTCGAGCCCGCGCAGGGCGGACCGCACGGAGGGGTCGAGGTCGCGCGGGTCGGCCCAGTCCGGGAGGTCCGGCCCCGGCGCCACGGGCGGCGTGCGGTCCGGCGCCGGACGGCGGTCCCGCCACTCGGGGCCCTGACCGCCGCTGCGAGCGGGACGGTCGCGCTCCGGCCGCCGCTCGCGCCACTCACCGCGTGCCGGGCGCCGGTCGCCGGCGCCCCGGTCCGGACGCCGGTCCTGCCAGGCCCGGTCGCCGCGCGGCGCGGGCGCGTCGTCACGCCGGGGAGCCGGTCGAGCAGGTCGCTCGGCAGCAGGGCGCCGGTCCCGCCAGTCCCCGGAGCGGCCACCGTCGGTGCCGCGGTCGGCGCGCCCACCCTGGGTCCGGTCGCCGCCGGACGGCCCGCGGTCGCGCCACTCCCCGGCTCCGCGGCCCCCCGTGGGACGACGGTCGCCCTGCCCGCCCGTGTCGCGGTCGGCAGCAGGCCGGCGGTCGGAGCGCTCACCTGCCACGCGGCCCGTCGTGGGGCGTCGGTCGCCGCGGTCCGCCGACGTGCGGTCGGCCCCGGGACGGCGGTCTCGCCAGTCCCCGGCGGCACGGTCGGTCCCGGGACGGCGGTCTCGCCAGTCCCCGGCGGCACGGTCGGTCCCGGGACGGCGGTCTCGCCAGTCCCCGGCGGCACGGTCGGTCCCGGGACGGCGGTCTCGCCAGTCCCCGGCGGCACGGTCGGTCCCGGGACGGCGGTCTCGCCAGTCCCCGGCGGCACGGTCGGTCCCGGGACGGCGGTCGCGCCGGTCACCCTGCGGGCTGTCGGTGCCAGGACGGCGGTCGCGCCACTCCCCAGCGCCGCGATCGCTCCCGGGACGACGGTCCCGCCAGTCGCCTTGGGGGCGGTCGCCGTCCGGACGACGGTCCCGCCACCCGGCACCCCCCGCGCCGGAGCCCGACGGGCGCCCCTGCCTGCGGTCGTCGGACCGGCCCGGCCGAGCACCGGCGGACCAGCCACCGGCTCCGACGTCGCGCCGCCCCGTGCCGTGCTCCCCGCGTCCGGCCGCACCGCCGGCCCGCCCCGGCCGCTCGTCCCGGTTGCCCCGCTGGGCGCCGCGGCCGGCGGTCCCACCGGCGCCTCGCGGCCCCTGCCGGTCGTCACGGCCCTGCCGGCGGGACTGCGGACCATCCGGTCGACCACGTCCGGCGGACCCGCGTCGGGGAGATGTCATGTCGTCGTCTGTACCTCTGGACGGTGGGCGGCACTCGGACGAGCGCCGTGGACGTTTCCGGACACACGCGAGACGGGGGCCGGAGCCAATGGCTCCGACCCCCGTCTCGTGAATGGTTGTCCGGCGGTGTCCTACTCTCCCACCCCGTCTCCAGGGCAGTACCATCGGCGCTGAGAGGCTTAGCTTCCGGGTTCGGAATGGGACCGGGCGTTTCCCTCTCGCCATGACCGCCGTAACACTGTGAACATGTCCCAACTGCCGGCCCCCCGCCCGAGGGGCGGGGGTGGGTTGGGTGCGTTCAGAACCGCACAGTGGACGCGAGCTGTCGATCGTCTTGATGGCTTGACGGTGTGTGTGGTCAAGCCCTCGGCCTGTTAGTACCGGTCAGCTCCACACCTCGCGGTGCTTCCACTTCCGGCCTATCAACCCGCTGGTCTGGGCGGGG